>CAVVAW010000003.1:0-215000 GCA_963746445.1 uncultured Actinomycetes bacterium | reverse complement strand
GTGATCGGGCGCGGATAATGTAACGGGGCTCAAGCATGGAGCCGAAGCTACGGACTTCAGCCTTTGGCTGGAGTGGTAGGGGAGCGTTCCCATTGCGGTTAAGCGGAGGCGGAAGCCGACGTGGAGCGATGGGAAGTGAGAATGCTGGCATGAGTAACGAAAGAGGAGTGAGAAACTCCTCCGCCGAATGCCCAAGGGTTCCTGAGTAAAGCTAATCTACTCAGGGTTAGTCGGGACCTAAGCCGAGGCCGAAAGGCGTAGGCGATGGACAACAGGTTGATATTCCTGTACCACGTACCGTTTGCTCGACCGAAGGCGGGACGGGGTAGGCTAGGGAAACCCAGGCGATGGTCGACCTGGGGTAACCGCGTAGGCCGGGTGATAGGGAAATCCGTCACCCATCAAGGCTGAGACGGGATGCCGAGCCCGAATGGGCGAAGTTCCTGACGCCATGCCTCCAAGAAAAGCGTCTAGGGAGAACGGGCGTGCCCGTACCAAAACCGACACAGGTGGGCAGGTAGAGAATACCAAGGCGATCGGAAGAACCCTCGTTAAGGAACTCGGCAAAATGGTCCCGTAACTTCGGGAGAAGGGACGCCTCGGTAGGGTGAAGATCCCTTGCGGATCGGAGCTCGAGGAGGCCGCAGAGAAACGGCCCGAGCGACTGTTTACCAAAAACACAGGCCTCTGCTAAGTCGCAAGACGACGTATAGGGGCTGACGCCTGCCCGGTGCCGGAAGGTCACGAGGAGAGGTTAGCCTTCGGGCGAAGCTTTGAATCCAAGCCCCGGTAAACGGCGGCGGTAACTATAACCGTCCTAAGGTAGCGAAATTCCTTGTCGGGTAAGTTCCGACCTGCACGAATGGCGTAACGACTTGGGCGCTGTCTCAACGAGGGATCCGGTGAAATTGTAGTCTCGGTGAAGATGCCGAGTACCCGTGGCTGGACGGAAAGACCCCGTGAACCTTTACTGCAGCTTTGCGTTGAAGTTTGGTGTTCGCTGTCCAGGATAGGTGGGAGGCTTTGAAGCGGGGGCGTCAGCTCTCGTGGAGCCAACCTTGGGATACCACCCTTCGGATTCTGGGCTTCTAACCCGATGCCGTAATCCGGGTCGGGAACAGCGTGAGGTGGGCAGTTTGACTGGGGCGGTCGCCTCCTAAAATGTAACGGAGGCGCGCAATGGTTCCCTCAGCACGGTTGGAAATCGTGCGTAGAGCGCAAAGGCATAAGGGAGCCTGACTGCGAGACTGACAAGTCGAGCAGGGACGAAAGTCGGCCTTAGTGATCCGGCGGTTAAGAGTGGAATTGCCGTCGCTCAACGGATAAAAGGTACTCCGGGGATAACAGGCTTATCCTCCCCAAGAGTCCACATCGACGGGAGGGTTTGGCACCTCGATGTCGGCTCGTCGCATCCTGGGGCTGAAGCAGGTCCCAAGGGTTGGGCTGTTCGCCCATTAAAGCGGCACGCGAGCTGGGTTCAGAACGTCGTGAGACAGTTCGGTCCCTATCCGCCATGGGCGTTGGGAACTTGAGAGGAGTCGTCTCTAGTACGAGAGGACCGAGATGAACAGACCTCTGGTGTATCAGTTGTCCTGCCAAGGGCACTGCTGATTAGCCACGTCTGGATGGGATAACCGCTGAAAGCATCTAAGCGGGAAGCCCACCTCGAGATGAGGTTCCCCATCACTTCGAGTGAGTAAGGGCCGTGGAAGACCACCACGTCGATAGGCGGGCGGTGCAAGCGCAGCAATGCGTTCAGCTGACCCGTACTAATTGCCCGAGGTCTTGATTTTGAACACGTTGGGTTGCTATGGAGTTTTGAGGGTTCGCGCGCTGTCTTGTCGGCGTGCCCCTTGACACTTCGGCGGTCATAGCGACGGGGAAATACCTCTTCCCATTCCGAACAGAGAAGTCAAGCCCGCTCGCGCCGATGGTACTTGGGGCGCAAGCCCCTGGGAGAGTAGGATGCCGCCGGTTTTTTGGTGGGGGAACCCCTGGTTCCCCCACCTTCCCCCTCCTCCTCGTTTGCGTCACTGCTGGGCCGTCGTTGGCCTCCCGGCCGGCGAAGCCGGCCTCCGGCCGCGAACGGTGAGTCTCACCGTCCTTCGACACGCTCGTCGCCGAGATTGCGGAGCCGAGACACCCGTGCGGCAAGCGGCGGATGTGTGACGAACATGCGCGTCACGCGCTCGGTGTCGTCGAACGGGCTCACGGTGTAGAGCGGCTCCGTCGCAGGTGAGGCGTGGAACTCGACGAGCTCGGCGGCGCGATCGAGCCGGATCAGGGCGTCAGCGAGATCATGCGGGTCGACGAGGCCCGCCGCGATGGCGTCTGCCCGCAGTTCGCGCTTCGCGGAGAGCAGGAGGTGCGTGAATGCTGCGCCGATCGGTGCGAGCACGGCGAGCAGGAACCGCGCGAGGAATCCGCCGATCCGGCTGATCTCGAGCAGCGTCGTCGAGAGGAGCACTGCGTAGGTCTGCGGAAGGACGTCTCGCGTCCGGACGTGGGCGAGCTCGTGCGCGACCACGGCCGCGACCTCTGGCGGCGGCAACGCCGTCAGGAGACCGGAGCTGACCGCGAGCGTGGCGCCACCGGGGCCTCTCCCCACCACGAAGGCCCGGGGGAACGTGTCGTCGATCAGCTGCAGCTTCGGCGGAGCGATCTGGAGCTGCGCGGCGACCCGATCGACCGTCGAGCGCAGCAGCGGGTCCTCGGCGAGCGCGAACGGCCTCGCCCCGAGCATCCCGAGCAAGGCGCGGTCACCGACGGCATACGCGGCGGTCGCGGCAAGCACCGAGCAGAAAGCGAACAGGACAGCCCCTCGCAGGTCGGCGAGCAGCCAGCCGATTCCGGCGAACGCCGCTGCGAGCAGCCCGACCAGGAGCCAGGCCTTGAGGATGTTGCGTGCGACCGCCCCGCGCACGCCGTCGCGGTCAGCCTTCGTCGTCCTCGTCGTCGGGACGGTCGTCCTCGCGGTCGAGCTCCTCGAGCCCGCGCGGCGGCCAGTCCGGCTGCGGCGCGTCGCAGCGGCTCGAGCAGTGGAGGCTCGCCACGTTCTGGAGCGGTACGAGGATGTGCCCGTTCAACTCGACATGAGGGACGTCCTCGATCGAGCAGTACGCGGTGAGCGTGCCCTCCTGGTACTCCCCGCCGAAGAGTGCCAGCTCGACCTGCTCACCCTTGTACTTGCTCGTGTAGTCCTCCACGGCGGGCAGCGTAGCCGTTTCCGCTGTCCGTTCGGGACACGGAGAAAGCCATCTAGGCGCCGGCGGCGGGCTCCCCGCCAACCTTCCAGGCGGGCCGGCTGGCGTAGCGAGAGTCGTGCCGGCGCGCGCCGCCTGTGTCATTGTGGAAGCTCGCGCAGCGCCCGCTCTGTAGTCCACCGCGCGAAGCGCGAGGAGGGAGCGAACATGCCACACGTCGACGTAGACGGGCTCACGATCAACTACGACGTGCAGGGAGAGGGCGAGCCGCTTCTGCTGATCCCGTACCTCTCTGCCGACCATGCCTGCTGGGCGTTCCAGCTGCCTGCCTACACGGAGCATTTCAGCTGCATCGCCATCGACCTTCCCGGCACAGGCGAGAGCGACAAGCCGCCCGGGCCGTACTCGACTCACGGCCATGCCGACCAGGTCGCCGCCTTCCTCGGTGCCATCGGCATAGAGCGGGCACACGTTGCCGGCATGTCGTTCGGCGCGGCCGTTGCCATCCACCTGGCCGCGCGCCATCCCGCCCGCGTCCGCTCACTCTCCTTGCACAGCGGCTGGCACGCCAGCGACGACTATCTGAAGCTCGTCGTCGAGCAGTGGCGCACGCTCGCAACCACGCTGCCGACCGTCGCGGACGTCGTCATCCAAGCCATCTTCCCGTGGTGCTTCACGCCCGACATGTATGTGGAGCGGCCGGAGTTCGTGGAAACGCTGGTGAACTTCGTCCGTAGCCGCCCAGCCCAGCCGGTCGACGCGTTCCTGGCCCAGACCGAAGCGGTACTCGCCCACGACGCCAGCGCGGCGCTGGGCGAGGTCGACGTTCCGGCGCTGATCACCTTCGGCGCACGCGACCTCGTCTGCTCCACGCGCTTCGCGGAGCCGCTCAAGAGCGGGATCGCTGGGAGCGAGTTGGTGGTGTTCGACCACCTGTCGCATGCGGGGCTGCACGAGGACCCAGAGACGTTCAACCGCACGACACTGGGCTTCCTGCAGCGTCAGTAGCCTGCGTCCCTGGTCGCCGGCGTGCATTCGGCGGCTAGCTTCCAGGGGCGTGGCTGGCACCCAGAATCGCGCTCATTGCAACCGGCGCTCTGCTGTTCGTGCTTGCGATCGTTGTCTTGAGCAGCCTTCGGAACTTTGAGCTCCTGCAGCCTCGTTCAGCGCCGGTTCACGAACGCGACGATCGCCTCGATAGCGGGCAGGTAGCCGTCCGTCGTGTCGACGTCGAGCGACGGCGACGGGAGCGAGACGCGGTCGAACTCGGCGTATGCCCGACGCCAGTCCTCGATCTCGTCCCCGATGATCGTCGCGTGGGCCGTCTGACCGCCGTCCGCGGCGAGGCGTCGACGCTCGCGGCCTACGGCCGGATCGCAGTGGCACTGCACGATCCTGAGCGAAGCCCGGCCGAGGACGGGCTCGAGCCCGTGCCTCCAGAGGCGGTCCTGAAAGGCGGCCTCTGCGACGGTCGTCACGCCCGCCGTGACCAGCGTCTCGAGGACGTCGAAGAACACCGGCAGTGTGCGCTGCGTGAGCGCGTCCCCGGCAGCGGCGCGAAAGCCGTCGCCCGCCGTGTGAACCATGCCCTCCTTGATCTCGTCCCTGCAGACGGCAGGACACGGAAGCGCGCTCGCGACCGTGTGGGCCAGCGTTGTCTTGCCCGTCCGCGGCGGGCCGCTCACGACGACGAGAGTGGGAAGTCCCGGGTCGGTCATGCGACGGTCAGGACGCCGTCGACCAGCTCGAGCGAGCTCGTGCCGCAGTTCTCGATCGAGTCGCCCGGATCACCCGACGCATGGCGACGGATCGCGCGGATCGCGCCGCCGTGTGTGACCACGAGGATCGTCCCTTCGGGATGCTCGGCGGCAATCCGCTCGACGGCGCCGACGACCCTCTCCGTCAGCTCCTCGCGCGTCTCGCCGTCGTGGCCGATCTCCCCGCCGAGCCAGCGCGCGTACCCCTCGGGGAATCGCTGCTCGACCTCCGCGCGCGTGAGGCCGGACCACGAGCCGACGTCGATCTCGCGCAGACCCGCATCCTCGACGACGGCGAGCCCCAGCCGGTCGGCGACGACACGAGCAGTCTGGCTCGCGCGCATCAAGTCGCTCGAGTAGATCGCGGCGATCCCGTCGCCGGCGAGCCGCTCCGCGAGCTCGGCCGCCTGGGTTCGACCAGCGTCGTTGAGCGGGGGGTCGGCGTGGCCCTGCCAGCGGCCGACGCGGTTCCAGTCGGTCTCGCCGTGGCGTGCGAGGAGGATCCGCGTCACGCGACTAGGCTAGCCGCGTGGATCTCGGGCTCACCCGCAAGGTCGCACTCGTCACCGGCTCGAGCCGGGGTATCGGCCGGGGCATCGCGACTCGCCTGATCGAGGAGGGTGCCGACGTCGTCTTCTGCGCGCGAGGCGAGGAGGCGCTCGGCGCGGCAGTCGCGGCGCTCAGTGGCCCCGGGCGAGCCCAGGCGATCGTCGCCGACGTGACGACGCCCGAGGGCGCAATGGCAGTCGTCGCCGGCGCAGTTCAGGCGTTCGGCGGGCTCGACATCGTGGTCAACAACGTCGGCGGCTCGGGCGCGCGGACGATCGACGAGCTCGACGTCGCAGATCTCGACGACGTGCTCGGGAGGAATCTCGTTCCGGCGCTCGCCGTCTCGCGCGCGGCACTTCCGGTGCTCCGGGAGCGAGGCGGAGGCACGATCGCGCTGATTGCGTCGATCTGGGGCCGCGAGGGAGGCGGAAGCCCGAGCTACAACCTCGCCAAGGCTGCGGAGATCAGCCTCGCGAAGGCGATGGCGTCCGATCTCGCGAAGGACCGGATCCGCGTGTTCAGCGTCGCTCCAGGCTCGACGCTCTTCCCCGGCGGCAGCTGGGAGCGGCGTGTGCGGGACGATCCCGAGGCGATGGCCGCCTTCGTCGCGCGCGAGCTTCCGTGGGGCCGGTTCGGCACCGTCGACGAGGTCGCCGACGTCGTCGCGTTCCTCGTCTCGTCGCGGGCTTCATGGGTTGTCGGAAGCTGCGTCGTCGTGGACGGCGGCCAGTCGCGCTCGTTCTGACGCGGCGCCACGTGTCGGGCTTCAGTTCGACACAGTGCTCCAGCGCAGGCGACTGGACGGATGGTGTCCGACTGAAGTCGGACACCGGTAGCGGAGTACGAAGAACGCTCCGGGGTGGTGACTACCCTGGAGCCATGGAAGTCGCAGGCCGCATCACGGAGACGTTCGCCGAGCGGCAGCGTGCGCTCGAGGAGGTGACGCTGTCGCCGCTCGCGGTGCGGTCCTACGAAACGCGCGGTCGGGAACGCGACGAGGAGCCGTGCTCCGTACGGACGCCGTTCCAGCGCGACCGCGACCGGCTCGTCCACTCGAAGCCGTTCCGCCGCTTGAAGGGAAAGACACAGGTCTTCATCGACCCGCAGGGTGACCACTTTCGGACACGGATGACCCACACGCTCGAGACGACGGCGATCTCGCGCGTCGTCGCGCGCGCCCTCCGGCTGAACGAGGATCTCGTCGAGGCAATCGGGCTCGGTCACGACACGGGCCACACACCGTTCGGCCATGCCGGCGAGGAGGCGCTCGACGAGGCGCTCCGCGAGAGCTTCGGTGGCCACTTCCTCCACAACGAGCAGTCGTTCCGCATCGCGCAGCAGCTCAACCTGACCCGGGAAGTCTGCGAGGGCATCCTCACTCACACGGGCGAGCGTGAGCCGGCGACGCACGAGGGCAAGATTGTTCGCATCGTCGACCGCATCGCCTACGTCAACCACGACATCGACGACGCGCTCCGGTACGGGCTCCTGACCGAGCGCGACCTTCCCTTCGACGAGATCGAGCTCCTCGGCGCCACGGGCTCGGAGCGGATCGACACGCTCGTCCACGATCTCGTCGAGGCGTCCGAGGCCGCCGGCGACGTCGTCCAGGGGGACGAGGTAGGGAACGCGATGCTCTCGCTCCGCTCGTTCATGTTCGAGCACGTCTACCTCGGCCCGCAGGTGCTGCCGGAGCACGAGCGCGCGCGGCGCGTGGTGCGCGCGATCTTCGATGCGCTCGTCGCCGAGCCGGAGCGGTTGCCCCCGGGCGACGAGGAGCTCGCGACGCGCGTCACCGACTACCTCGCGGGGATGACCGACCGATTCGCGCTCCAGTACGCCGCCGCCCTCGGGGCCGAGTAGGGTCGCGCCGGTGGCGCGCATCAAGGACGCGAGCGTCGCGGAGGTCAAGGCCGCGGCGGACATCGTCGACGTCGTCTCGGCGCGGACGTCCCTACGGCGAGCGTCGAGCGCGCGCTTCACGGGACGCTGTCCCTTCCACGAGGAACGGACGCCGAGCTTCTCCGTCGATCCCGTCGACAAGCTCTACTACTGCTTCGGCTGCGGTAAGGGCGGCGACGTCGTCCGCTTCGTCCAGGAGACGGAGAATCTCGACTTCGCGGAGGCGATCGAGTGGCTCGGCGACCGGTTCCGGGTCACCCTCGAGTACGAGGAGAGCTCGCCGCGGGCCGATGCCGCCCGACGGCGTCGCGAGCGGCTGACCGCGCTGCTCGAGCAGGCGACCTCGTACTTCGAGCGCACGCTGTGGGAGACCGAGACCGGCGCCCCGATACGCGAGTACCTCGCCGGCCGCGGGCTCGGCGACGAGATTGCGAAGGAGTTCCGGCTTGGGCTGTCCCGCGGCCAGGGGCTCGTCGCGAAGGCGCGCGAGAGCGGTTTCGGTGCGGACGAGATCCGCGCCGCCGGGCTTGCGAACCAGCGCGGCAACGACTACTTCCCGTTCCGGCTCATGTTCCCGCTGGCAGACGCCCGGGGGCGCGTGATCGGCTTCCAGGCACGCCGGCTCCACGACGACGATCCCCTCAAGGGCAAGTACGTCAACACGCCGGAGAGCGAGCTCTTCAAGAAAGGCAACGTTCTCTACGGGCTCCACCTCGCGCGTCCGGCGATCGCGAAGCAGGATCGCGCGATCGTGGTGGAGGGGAACACCGACGTGATCGCGCTTCGCCAGGCCGGGGTGGAGGCCGTCGTGGCGTCGATGGGCACGGCGCTGACCGAGGCGCAGCTCCGCGAGCTCGGCCGTCTGACGAAGCGGCTCTATCTGTGCTTCGACGCGGACGCCGCTGGACAGGAAGCGACGCTGCGGGGGATGGAGCTGGCGGTCAAGCAGGGGTTCGACGTCCGGGTCGTCGTTTTGCCGAAGGGCCAGGATCCCGCCGACGCGCCGGACGCGTTCGCGGCGCGCCTGGGCTCGGCCGAGAGCTACCTCCACTACCGCGTGCGGATTACGCTCGAGCGAACGCCCGACCGGCAGGAAGCCTTCGTCCGGGCGCGCGAGATCCTCGCGCACGTCGAGGACTCGCCCGAGCGCCAGGAGGCGCTGCGGCTGCTCGCCGACCGGCTCGACCTTCCGCGGGAGACGCTGGCGGGGCTGGCTCCCGCCCAGTCGAATGTCGTTCGCCGTCCGGTGGACGGGTCAACGCCTCGGCTGCTCGAGGCGGGGCTGCAGCGTGAACGCGACCTGCTCGCCGCCGTCCTCCGTCATCCGGTGCTCGTCCCCGAGCTCGCCGCGCTGACGCCGGAGCACTTCGCCGATCCTCTCCACCGACGGTTTCGCGAGGTGCTCGTCTCGGGCGCCGAGGAGGACGAGGAGCTCGTCGCGCTGCGCGCCGAGCTTGGCGCCCGTGCCGACCGCGACGAGCTCGGCGAGCTCGCAGGGAAGCAGCTCATCCTGCGGCTGCACGAGCAGAAGCTCCGCCGGGACATCAGGACGCAGGGCGACGACCTCGTCAAGGTCACCGAGCTCCAGGCCCAGCTCGCGAAGCTGCACTCGAAGCTCGCAGAGCTCGCCTGAGACAGCGATGGTCGCCGACCCGTGGCTCAGACGAAAGCGCCGGGCGGCACCTGGCCACCGGGGCGACACGAGCTCCGGGGGTGGGACTCGAACCCACAACCTATCGGTTAACAGCCGAGCGCTCTACCATTGAGCTACCCCGGATCGATGCTGCGCAGCGGCGGTGGCAAGGCCGTTATGCCAGCTTCCACCTCCGCGTGGCAGTTGGCGCAGAGTAGCAAGCACTTTCCGGCCTCTTCTCGAAGCCGAGCCAGGGAACGCGTGAGCCCGCCCTCCGAGATGTGAAACCGTTTCTCGCGCGGCTCGAGGTGGTGGAACTGCAGCGCGCCCGAATACCGGTCGTAGCCGCAGAGCGTGCATGAACCGCCTGCCTCGGCGACGAGCAGCTCCCTGACGCGACGGCGTCGTAGGCTGACGCGGGCGGTGCTGCAACGGGCGCAGCGATAGCCACCCACGCGACCCACTCGACGGAATGCCGTCCAGCCATGGGTTGGGCACTCGCGCAGAATCTCGTGCGGCTTCGGCCCATCCCGTCGCGCGTAGCGAGAGGGGCTGGTTCGAAGGTCGTGTCGGCGAAGCCAGCGGCGAATTGTTGTGGCGCTGACACCACAGGCAGCGGCCATCTGTCGAACCGACAAACCTTGTTGGACGAGCGAACGAAGTTCGTCCGCTTCGAGACCACCGCGTCCCGACTGGGCTCGTTGCGGCGACCACAGCCCGAAGTGGTTGATCCAGTAGCCGACGGATGAGGCGCTGCACCCCGCGTCCGCTGCGATCGCGTGCACAGACAGGCCGTTGGAAAGCCGTCGTTCCAGCCACTCGCGATCCATGGTACGAACACTAGTTCGCGTTCCGGATGACCGACATGCTGAAGGAAGACGGAGCCCGGCGGCGAAGTGAAGACGTTCCGTGCGCCGGACCCTGCTCATCCTGGCCGTCGTGGCTGCAGCCATGGCAACGGCCGCTCCTGCCGTGGCCGCTCGGAGCTCGAGCGTCGCCGCGCTGCAGGTCGCGCTGCGCTCGAAGGGGTTCTACACGGGCGCGGTCGACGGGATCTCCGGGCCGCAGACCCGCGATGCGCTGCTCCGCTTCCAGCGCAAGCACGGCATCCGTGCGACCGGGAAGATCGGGATGGCGACGCGGTGCAAGCTCGGCAAGCTCGGCGTGCCGCTCCTCGGCCAGCGGCAGCTCGCGAGCGGGCGCGTCGGCTGGGACGTCACCTCGCTCGAGTTCCGCCTCCGCTCGTTTGGGCTTCCTGCGAAGCGCGTGGATGGGAGATTCGACGCGGCGACCAAGGCCGCCCTTGTCAGATTCCAGCGAGCCCGGCGGCTGACACCGGATGGCGTCGCCGGGGCGAAGACCTTCCGCGCGCTCGTGCGGGGCGGCTCGGCAGCCGGATCCGCGAGGATCGCCACACGGGCGGCGATCGTGCATCGCGTGCGACCGGGGGAGGGCTTCAGCGTGATCGCGCGCCAGTACGGCGTGACGCCGGCGTCGCTCGCACGGGCAAACGGCCTCACGCTGCGGAGCACGATCGTGCCGGGGCAGCGGCTCCGCGTACCCGGCAGGGCCGCGCCGGTGCTGAAGGTTCCCACGCGCCGTTCGACGCCCGCGCCGACGCTCGTGCACACCGTGCAGCCCGGTGAGGGGTTCATCGCGATAGCCCAGCGGTACGGCGTTCCCGCCCCCGTGCTCGCGAACGCGAACGGGCTCACGCTGACGAGCGTCATCGCTCCGGGGCAGCGGCTGCGCATCCCGGGCCGTCGTGCGACCGTCGCGGTGGCAAGCCCGTCCCCGAGCCCTGCGCCAAGCCTCCGTCACACGGTCGCGGCCGGCGAGAGCTTCTTCTCCATCTCCCAGCGCTACCACGTCAGCCCGTGGCGGCTCGCCCAGGTGAACGGCATCCCCCTGATGGGGACGATCGTGCCGGGCCAACGGCTTGCGCTTCCGCAGGGCGCGCGCCTCGTCGCCGGCGGCGCTCCGGTCGACCGCGACACCGTGCGCGGCTCGCTCGACAAGTGGGCGGCGGTCTACGGCGTCGACCCAAAGCTGGCCCGCGCGCTTGCCTGGATGGAGTCGGGCTTCCAGGAGGACGTCACGTCGAGCGCCGGCGCGATCGGCGTGATGCAGCTCCTTCCCGAGACCTGGGAGTGGGTCGACACGATCCTCCTACGGCAGCCGACTCCGAGGACCTACGACGGGAACGTCCGGGCGGGCGTGCGGTACCTTCGCTGGCAGCTCGACCAGTTCGGCGGTGACGTGAAGCTCGCGCTCGCCGGCTACTACCAGGGTGCGCGCGCCGTCCGCGAGCGAGGTCTCTTCGACGACACGAAGCAGTACGTGTCGGTGATCCTCCAGCTCTACGGCTCGGTCTGAGTCGACTCGAGGGCCACGGCCGCCGCATCCCAGAAGTCGAGCTCGCGCCCGCGCTCTCGGCCGGCAACGAACTCCGGGCTCGACTCGGTCGCCACGGCGTCCGCCAGCTCGATCCGGCTCGCCTCCCATGCACCGTGACGGGACCGCGCTCCCTCCGCTTCAACCGCGCCCCAGTAGAGACCCGCGTGTCCCGGGTCTCCGCGGGCGAGGGCCACCCGAGCAAGTGCGGTGAGGCTGTAGAGGGCCCAGTGCCGATTCCCGTGGTCGCGCTCCAGCCGTAGCGCCTCGAGTCCCGTCCGCTCCGCTTCGGCGAGGTCGCCTCGATCGAGCGCGAGAAAGGCGAGGTTCCCGAGTTGTCCGGAGAGCCACCAGTCCCAGCCCAGGTCTCGGGCCAGCTCGGCGCCGCGCCGAACGAGCGCCGTCCCATCGTCGACGTCGCCCTCGGCGACGAGGACCTGCCCCAGCACGGCGTAGTTCGGGATCTCGGTGAACGGGAACGTGTCGCGAGACAACCTGAGGGACTCCTCGGCCAGGCGGCGTGCACGTTCGTTGTCCCCGAGGCCGTACGCGCTCATCGCCACGCGATGCGTGAGGCTGGCGATTCCCCGCCGGTCGCCGAGCTCGCGGTACACGGCGAGACTCTCCTCGTTCAGCCGCTCGGCCTCCTCGCGACGCCCGGACATGCTGAGAGCGCCGGCATAGGCCCGCAGCGCTCGGGCACGGAGCGCAGCAGGGTGGCTGTCCGCGTGTCCGAGCAGCGCCTCGAATCGCTCGACCCCCTCGTGCGGGGCGTGCGCCGTCCAGAGATTCTCGAGCGCGACGGCGAGCTCCAGGGCGAGCGTTCGATGCGAGACGCTCGCCCAGTCGAGCCCCGCTCGAAGATCGTCGAGCTCGGCGAGGGCGACAGGAAGATCAGAGGGCGTGTCGTCGTCCTCCGTGAGTGTGGCGGAGCGCGCGATCCGGAGCATCTCTTCCGCGTGTCGCTCATGAACGCGCGGGGCGTCGTCCGAAGCCTCGAGCTGCTCCGCGGCGAACTCCCGGATCGTCTCGAGCATCCAGAAACGTGGGTGCCCCGCCGCGTCCAAGCGACGTCGGAGAAGGCTCTTGTCGAGGAGTGACGCGAGCGTATCGAGGTCGGCGTCGCAGACCCGTTCGGCGGTCTCGAGCGCGAACGAGCCGCGAAAGACGGCGAGCTTCGCGAAGAGCTCCTGCTCATCGCGATCGAGGAGGTCGTGGCTCCACGCGATCGTCGCGCGGAGCGTCGCGTGGCGGTCGTCGGCGTCGCGCGAGCCCTTCAGGATGTCCAGCCGTCTCGCGAGACGACCGAGCAGCTGGCCGGGAGCGAGCAGCTTTGCACGGGCGGCCGCAAGCTCGAGGGCCAGGGGGAGACCGTCGAGCCGGCGCACGAGCTCGTGGACGTCCACGGATTCCGCGAGGTCGGGCATCACTGCGCGTGCCCGGTCGAGGAACAGCGTTACGCCGTCCGTCTCGTTCATGGGGGGCAGGTCGAGCTCGGTCTCACCGGCGATGCGCAGCGGCTCGCGACTCGTGACGAGCAGCCGTACGGCCGGCGCGGCCGAGACGAGAGCGGCCAGTTGTGGCGCGGCTGCCGGGAGGAGCTGCTCGACGTTGTCGAGCACGAGGTGCGTGCGTCGTACGCCGATACGCGCCGCCACGGCCGTAGCGTCGCCGCCCGCCGCGCCGATCAGCTCGGCCACGGAGGGCAGCAGCAGTGCCGGGTCCCGGAGTGGCGCCAGCGGAACGAAGACCGTGCCGCCGTCCGCTTCCTCCGCGAGCAGGCGCGCGAGCTCAAGCGTGAATCGCGTCTTCCCGGTGCCACCCGGCCCGACGACGGTAAGGACGCGCGGCTCGCGCTCGTACCAGATGGAAACCGCCCCGAGGAGCTCGCGCTCACGGCCGAGGAAGGTGGTAGCCGGGGTCGGAAGGTGGGCTGCGCCGGGCGTTCGAAGTGGCGGGAACTGCGCGTCGCCGAGCTGGAAGACCCGCACCAAGCCGTCGAAGTCCTTGACGCGATGCTGCCCCAGGTCCCTCACCGTCATGCTGGCGGAGAGGAGCGATCGAGTCTGGTCGGTGATCAGAACCTGACCTCCATGGGCGAGCCCGCCCACGCGGGCGCCACGATGGACGTCCACCCCCACGTACCCCTCGGCCGTGAGGGTCGGTGTTCCCGTGTGAAGCCCCATACGTACTTGGATCGGGCCGACTGCCAGCGCGTTCTGCCCGTCGAGAGCCGCATTCACAGCCTTGCCTGCGGTCGGGAAGGCGACGAAGAACGCGTCGCCCTGCGTGTCGACCTCGACCCCGCCGTGGGCGGCGAAAGCCTGCCGCAACGCACGACGGTGCTCGGCCAGCGCCTCCGCGTACGCCTCCGGCCCGAGCGCGTGAAGCAACCTCGTCGAGCCCTCGATGTCGGTGAAGAGGAACGTGACCGTGCCGGTCGGGAGGTCGGAGCGCATGTGGACTAGTGGTGATTCAACACAAGGGCTTTGCGAACACGCCCAGCGGGCGAACGCGCTCGAGTCGTTCCGGCTCCCCCGCGCGGAGCCGGGCGACCCCGCCGAGCTCGGCGTACGCCCGCCTGAAGAACGGGCGCGCGTCGTCGGCTCTGTCGAGCGCCAGGAGGCACTCTGCAATCTCCTATTGCCGGATCTCCGGCCACGGCTCAGCAGAGCGAGGACGCGGCAGCGTGTGCGCGGCGGGCGGCGTCGCCGGGCGGAAGCGCCCAGAAGCCGTCCGGCGTCGAGAAGATCTCGACGTCAACCGTTCCGTCCCAGCCGGCCGCACGGATCGCCCGGACTATCTGGGCGCAGCGCCCGTCGGCGGTGGGCAGGGCGCGGACGCCGGCGACGGGTTCGGGCAGCTCGTCCGCGACGTGGACACCCGTGAATCGCTCCACCGCCGCGACGAGCGCCTCGTCGGTCTCGTGGCCGAGATTGAAGGCGTCGGCCATGATCCCGACGTCGTCGGCGCTCGCGTCGTGCAGCAGCGCAAGGGCGTCGGCGAGCGACGTCACGAACCCCGCGGTGTCGCGTTGGGCGGGGTGGATGGGCTCGAAGCCGAGGCGCACGCCCGCCTCGCGGGCCGCGGTCGCGGAGCGCCGGAGCCCCTCGACGACGATCTTCCGGCCTTCTGCTTCCGAGCGGGCGCCGAGTGGCCCGCTCAGGCAGAGCACGCACTCGGGGTCGTAGGCGGCGAGGCGCCGGATGGACAGACAGATCGCATCGATGCGCTCCTCGGGGTCAGGCGGTCCCTCCATCCCCGGGATCGCGAGCTGCAGGAACGACGGCACCGTGGGAATGCAGTTCGACACCGTGAGCCCGGCGTCACGTAGCGCCGCGACGTTGGCCGCATCGTCGTCCGGCAGCTTGAACTCCCAGAGTCCGATCGCGTCGAAGCCTGCGGCCGCGTAGGCGGCGACATCCTCTGCGAAGGACGCATTCAGCGTCGAGATGGTGGAGAGCGACAGCTTCATGCGTCGTCGTCGGCGGAGGTGTCCGACCGAAGTCGGACACCGTGTGCGTACACATTCACGAGCGTCCTGGAAGCTTTGCAAACACGCGGCGCGTCAGCGGCGGCTTCGTGAGCTCCTTCGCGACGAGGTAGCCCGAGCCCGCGCCCAGGCCAGGCCCGGGGTGGGTGCTCGCGCCGACGTGCCACAGGTCTTCGACGGTCGTCCGGTGCCCCGGTGCCGACGCGAACGGGCGCCAGAGGAGGTTCTGGTCGAGCGCGCAGCTTCCGGCGTAGATGTCGCCGGCGACGAGGTTGCAGTTCATGGCTTCGAGGTCGACGGGAGAGAGGACCTTGCGGGCAAGCGTGGCGGAGGCGAGGTTCTCCATCGATTCGCCGAGTCGCGCGACGATTCGGTCGGCGTACGCCTCGCGGAGCTCCTCCGTCCACGTGCCGTCGCCGACGTCGAGCTCACCGGCAGCGTCACCGCGAACCGGCCCGGCCGGGAGCTCCTGGAGCTGGATCCAGACGATCCACTTGCCGTCGGGCGCACGGGTCGGGTCGACGGCGCACGGCTGACCGGCGACGATCGTCGCCTCGGCGGGCAGCAGCCCGCGCTCGGCCTCGTTCACGGCGCGGGAGACGCCGTCGAGCCCCGGGGTCACGTGGACGATCGCGGCGCGCCCGAGCCGCTCGGCGTCCGGCCCCTTCCAGCGAGGAAGCTCGTCGAGCGCGAGGTGGATCTGCATCCCGGCCCGGCCGTACCGGTAGCGCGCCGTGGCGTCGCGTACGTCGGACGCGATGTCGCTCGGGCGGAGGAGCGAGCCGTAGAGCTGGGTCGGCGTGACGCCGGCGACCACCGCCCGGGTCGCACTCACCGTGTCGCCGTCGGCGAGCGCGACGCCTGTCGCCCGGCCGCCGGAGACCGTGATCCGCGCGACCTCCGCGCCCGTCCGCAGCTCGCCGCCCGCGTCGCGGACGATGCCCGCGAGCGCGTCGACGAGCCGGATCCCGCCGCCGACGGGGACGGGCATCCCGCCGAGTTGCACCGCGCACGCGATCACCTGGGTCATGAAGCCGGAGACGGCGTTGTCCGGCCCGAGGCCGGTGTGGAGCACCCAGGGCGCGAGCAGGCCGTGCGCCTCGGGTGAGCGGAACGTCCCGGTCGTCCAGTCCCGGCACGTCGAGAGCGCATGGCCTGCGAACTCGAGCAGGCCGTGGCGGCCGAAGCGTCGCAGCATCTTCTGTCCGAGCCCGAGCCCGCTCGCCGACCAGAGCTCGGTGCCGAGGACGCCGAACGAGAGGTCGGCGTTGGCCATGAACTCCTCGAACTGGCGCTGCCACGCGGAGCCGTCCCCGCTCGCGAAACGGTCGAACTCCGCGGCGTTCGCGTCCATCGTCGTCTGGAGGAACATGGCGTGGCCGTCCGGAAACGCCGTCGCGGTCGGAAGCTCCGTGTTGACGTACTCGAGGCCGCGACGGTGGAGCTCGTCGCCGAGCTCGGCGTAGGCGGCCGATCCGGTGAAGAGGGGATGCCACGAGCTCAGCACCTCGTGCGTGAAGCCGGGAAGCGTGTAGTCGGCCTCCGTCCGGATCGCGCCGCCGAGGCGGTCCGAACGCTCGAGCACGCAGACGCCCCAGCCCTCGCGCGCAAGCAGCGCGGCGGCCGTGAGCGTGTTGATGCCGGAGCCTACGAGGACTGCGTCGAACGTCGCCATACGGCAACTCTACGCACCGCCGGTTCCATTGACATGTCACCGGGGTCCTTGTGACAGAATCGGTCGCATGCTGCTGCGAGAGGTTTCGTACGCGCGTCCGTCCACCGTCGAGGAGGCCGTCTCCCTTCTCACCGAGCACGACGGGGCGCGTGCTCTCGCAGGCGGACAGACGCTCGTCAACGTCATGAAGCAACGGGCCGCCTCGCCCGACGTCCTCGTCGACCTGGCCGATCTCGACGACCTCCGCCCGATCACCGTCTCGGGGACGACCCTCGAGATCGGCGCGATGGCGACGCTCGCGTCGATCACGCGCTCGTCCGAGGTCGAGGTCAGCCGGCCGATTCTCGCCGCGACCGCGGCGACCGTCGCCGACGTCCAGGTGCGGAACCGGGGCACGCTGGGCGGAAACATCTGCGTGAACGACCCGACGAACCACTTCCCCCCGCTCCTCGTCGCGCTCGGTGCGTCCATGACGATCCGGAGTGCCAGCGGCGAGCGCGTCGTCACCGCGGAGGAGTTCTTCGTCGGGGTCTTCGAGACCGCTGTCGGGGAGGGGGATCTGCTGACCAGGATCAGCATTCCCGCGGCCGGGAAAGGCACGGGCGACGGCATGGCGGGTGTGACGCTCGGCGCGCACGGCACCTATGTGGCCAACGCCGCGGCCTCGGTCGTCGACGGCACGTGGCGGATCGCGCTCGGCTGCGTCGGCGCCGTGCCGCACAGGGCCACCGCGGTCGAGTCGGCTCTCGACGGGACCGACGTCGACGAGGCGGCCGTCCGGTCTGCCGTCGAGGGCCTCGGCGACACGCTCGACCCGCCGGCGGACGTTCACGCGTCGGCCGAGTACCGGCGCAGCCTGGCGGAAACGTCGACCGTGCGGGCCGTCCTGCAGGCCGCCGAGAAAGCGAGGGGATGACGTGGCCACGACGCCGGTCTCCGAGAAGGTCGTGAGAGTCAGCGTGAACGGCACGACCTACGAGTACGAGGTGCCCACGCGCCGCCTGCTCGTGCACTTCCTGCGCGACGACCTCGCTCTGACCGGCACGCACATCGGCTGCGACACGGGGAGCTGCGGCGCGTGCACGGTGCACCTGAACGGCGTGCCCGTGAAGAGCTGCGCCGTGCTCGCCGTCCAGGCGGACGGCGCGGCCGTGACGACGGTCGAGGGACTCGGTGACGAGGAGCTGACACCGCTCCAGCAGTCGTTCTCCGATCACCACGCGCTCCAGTGCGGCTACTGCACGCCGGGGATGCTGATGAGCGCTGCCGCGCTTCTCGACGAGAACCCGAGCCCGAGCGAGGAGGACGTCAAAGTCGCGCTCCAGGGCAACATCTGCCGCTGCACCGGGTACTGGAACATCGTCGAGGCCGTCGTCGCCGCGGGAAAGGGGGTCGCATGACGACCACCGAGACAGAGACGACAACGACCCCCACGATCCAGAAGGGCTATGTCGGCCAGAATGTCCCGCGCAAGGAGGACCGCAGGCTCGTCCAGGGCCAAGGGACGTTCTTCGACGACGTCAAGCGGCACGGGATGGGCTACGTCCACTTCCTCCGCTCCCCCTACGCGCATGCGCGGATCGCCTCGATCGACGTCAGCGCCGCGCTCGAGCTTCCCGGCGTCTACGGGACGCTGACCGGCGACGAGGTCGCGATCCTGACCGACCCGTTCTTCCAGATCGCGGCCGAGCCCGGGCGCGAACGTCAAGGACTACGCGCTCGCCGTCGGCAAGGTGCGCTACCTCGGCGAGGCCGTCGTGGCGGTCGTGGCCGAGACGCGCGAGCTTGCCCGCGACGCCTCGGAGCTCGTGATGGTCGACTACGAGCCGCTCGACGTCGTCGTCGACGCCCGCAAGGCCCTCGAGCACGACGCCCCGGTGCTCCACGAGGAGTGCGGTGGAAACGTCTCCTACTCCGGCGTGTGGGAGTGGGGCGACGTCGACAAGGCGTTCGCGGAGGCCGATCACGTCGTCAAGATCTCGGAGCTCCACTTCGACCGCTTCAACTCGACGCCGCTCGAGACGAACGGCGCGCTCGTCGAATACAACCGCGGTACCGGCCAGTGGACGCTCATCTGCAACAACCAGTTCCCCGGCTTCGCGGCGATCATGATGGCGCCCGCGCTCCGGGTGGGAACCAACAAGCTGCGCATGATCACCCAGGACATCGGGGGCGCGTTCGGGAACAAGATCACGACGCACCCGCAGCTCGTGGCGCTCTGCCTGCTCGCCCGCAAGCTCGGGCGCGCGGTGCAGTGGACCGAGTGGCGGACGGACTTCCACCAGTCGATGTCCCACGGAAACGAGCGCTGGTTCCTCGATACCGAGGTCGCGGTGATGGCCGACGGCACGATGACGGCGTTCCGGACGAAGGCGCTCGACGACGCGGGCGCGTACCTCCGCTACGAGCCGCTCGGCGGCGTCATCTGGTCGCAGGTCGCGCCCGGGATGTACGGCTGGCGCAACCTTCGTCTCGACTTCACGCAGGTGATGACGAACAAGGCGCCCTGCTCGCCGAACCGCGGTTACTCGCGCATGCAGCAGCTCTGGTTCACCGAAAGAATCGTCGACGTCGTCGCCCACGAGCTCGGCTTCGACCGCGTCGAGCTGCGCAAGAAGAACTACGTGCAGCCGGAGCAGATGCCGTACGAGACGCCGAACGGGTGCGTCTACGACTCCGGCGACTACCCGAGGGCGCTCGACGTCGTGCTCGACCTGATCGGCTACGACACGGTCGAGGAGCGCCGCAAGGACGCTGCGTCGCGCGGCAAGCTCCTCGGCTTCGGGATCGGCTCCACCCTCGACTCGGGGACGAACAACTTCGGCCAGTCCCAGCTACTGAACCCGGAGCTCCAGTTCTCCGGGAACAACGAGGTGGCGACGGCGAAGCTCGACTTCTTCGGAGAGATCGTCGTCACGCTCGGCACCGTTCCCCAGGGGCAGGGCCACGAGACGACCGCGTCGCAGATCGCGGCGGACATCCTGGGCTGCGACGTGGACATCATCGAGGTCCGGGCGGGACACGACGACTACTGGAACTCGCATGCCGGCTTCTCCGGAACGTACGCGAGCCAGTTCGCGGTCACCGGGCTCGGCGCGGTGAAGGGCGCGGTCGAGGACCTCGCCCACCAGATGAGGACGCTCGCCTCCATGGTCTTCCAGTGCTCGGTCGACGACATCGAGCTCGCCGAGGGCTTTGCGCGGATGAAGGAGAACCACGAGGCGGCGCTGCCGTTCATGGCACTCGGGGCGATCCCCAACATGAACAACGCCGGCTTCCCGATCGACCCGCCCCCGATGAACGCCCGATTCGTGTTCCGCCCGCAGTTCGACGTGCCGGACAAGGAGAAGAAGTTCGGCAACCTGACGCTGACGTACTCGATGCAGATCCACGCCTGCATCGTCGAGGTCGATCCGGAGACCGGCGTGTACGAGATCGTCGACTACGCGGCGGTGGACGACTGCGGCGTGCGGGTCAACCCGAAGATCGTCGAGGGCCAGGTGATGGGCGCGACCGCGCAGGCGATCGGCGCGGCGATGTTCGAGGTGTTCGCCTACGACGACGACGGCAACCTGCTGACGCCGAACTTCTACGACTACCACGTCCCGCACACGCTGGACATGCCGCCGCTCAAGACGGCCGCGATCGAGTCGCCGTCGCCGTTCACGTCTCTCGGCACGAAGGGGATGGGCGAGGGCGGCGGCGGAGGGATCCACTGCGTCAGCGCCGCGCTCCAGGACGCGCTCATGACCTCCGGGCGGGCGATCGTGACGTCGAGCCACAACCCGTACCACCGCGTCTGGGAGATGATTCGCCACCCGGAGCGGTCCCGCGAGAAGGTGGAGGTGGTGTCGAAGTGAAGCTGGAGGGCACGAAGGAGTTCGACGCACCCCGCGAGGTCGTGTGGAGCGTGATCAACGATCCCGCGAAGATGGCCAACACGATGCCGGGCGTCGAGAGCTTCGAGATCGCCGACGACACGCACTGGAGCGCCAAGGTGAAGGTTCCGCTCGGTCTCGGCGGACTGAAGATGTCGATCGCCTTCACAAAGCTCGAGGAACGGCCGCTCGAGTTCGCGTCACTCAACGCGAAGGGCCAGGGCGTCGGCGCGCTGATGAACATGACGACCTCGTTCACGCTTTCCGGAGAGGGCGAGAAGACCTCGATGGGCTGGGAGGCGGACGTCAAGATCGCCGGCCCCGTCGGCTCGATGGGCCAGCGGGTCCTCCAGCCGATCATCAACCAGCAGGTCGGGAACGTGCTCGCCGCCCTCGACAACGAGGTGCAGGAGGCGAAGGCCGCCGCCGGCTAGCCTGCGACGGTCAGGTCGCCGCGCGAAAAGCGCTTCCTGCCGCGCTAACGTTCGGCGAGCAGTGGAGCGCCGCCCGTGCGACCGAGTCGACGAGCTCGAGCGGGGCCGCGAGGCCTACGCGGGGCGCTCCTGGGTCGCTGCGCACGACCTTCTCTCTCGCGCCCACGAGCGTGAGCCGCTGCAGGCGGACGATCTCGAGCTGATCGCCACGACGGCCTTCATGCTCGGCCGCGACGACGAATGCGTCGCGTGGCTCGAGCAGGCGCATCAGCGACATCTCGACGACGCGGCGAGCCTGCGCGCCGTTCGCTGCGCGGCGTGGATGATCATGAACCTCGCGTTGCGGGGTCAGATGGGTCCGGCGACCGGCTGGCTCGGCCGAGCCCACCGGCTCCTGGAGACAGAGGGCGAGTGCGCGGAGCGCGGGTGGCTGGCCATCCCCGGCGTGTTCGAGCGCGAGGCCGCAGGCGATTTCCTCACGGCGGCCGGTATCGCCGCGGAGGCCGTCCGCCTGGGCGAGCGGTTCGGCGATCGCGATCTCTTTGCGGTCGCGATCCAGGCCCAGGGGTACATGCTGATCAAGAGCGGTCAGGTTCGCGGGGGGCTCGCGCTCCTCGACGAGGCGATGGTGGCCGTGACCGCCGAGGAGCTATCACCCATCATTACCGGGATCGTCTACTGCGGCGTGATCCTCGCCTGCCAGGAGGTGTACGAGGTGCGGCGCGCGCGGGAGTGGACGCGGGCGCTCGCGGACTGGTGGGCGCTCCAGCCGGACATGGTCGCGTTCACCGGACGCTGCTACGTGCACCGCGCGGAGATCCTCCAGCTCGACGGCTCGTGGCGAGATGCGCTCGAGGAGGCGCGCCGAGCCGGCGAGCGCTTCGTCGAGACGAGCAATCCCGCGGCCGGGCTCGCGCGCTACCGGCAGGGCGAGCTCCTTCGGTTGCAGGGCGACTTCACCGGCGCGGCGGATGCCTACCGAGAGGCGAGCACGTTCGGGTGGGAGCCGCAGCCCGGGCTCGCCCAGCTGCGACTCGCGCAGGGCCGCACCGACGCTGCCGTCTCGGCGATCCGGCGGGCAGAGTCGGCCGCGACCGCGCCGCTCGACCGCGCTCGGCTGCTTCCTGCCTTCGTCGAGATCATGGTGACGGCGGGGGACATCGAATCCGCGCGCCGTGCCTGCGACGAGCTCGAGGAGATCGCGACCGGGTACGAGAGCGCGATGCTCGGCGCGCTCGTCGCTCATTCGCGGGGCGCGGTTCACCTCGCCGAGGGCGAGCCGCGGGAGGCACTCGTCTCGCTCCGGAGGGCGACGGAGGTGTGGCACGCGCTCGATGCCCCGTACGAGATAGCGCGGACGCGCGTCCTGGTCGGAGACGCATGTCGCCTGCTCGAGGACGAGGAAGCCGCGGTCCTCGAGCACGAGGCGGCCAGGGGCATCTTCGAGCGTCTCGGTGCACGGCCCGATCTCGCACTCCTCGACCAGCCGACGACGAGTCGCCACGGGCTCTCGGGCCGCGAGCTCGAGGTTCTGCGTCTCGTCGCGGCCGGGAGGACCAATCGCGAGATCGCCGCGTCGCTCGTCATCAGCGAGCACACGGTGGCGCGTCACCTTCAGAACATCTTCGCGAAGCTCGGGCTCTCGTCCCGCGCCGCGGCGACGGCATTCGCCTTCGAGCACGACCTCGTCTGACGCGCATCGGCGTGGTCCGAAATGACCACGGCGCGCACGGGCCAGGTTGGTGGATCCGCGCGATGCCCGCGGAGCGCGAGCGGCCTACCGTCGTTCGAAACGACGAGGAGGCCGAGATGACAGCGCAATCCTTCGACACGGTGATCGTCGGCGGCGGCCAGGCGGGGCTCGCAACGGGGTACCACCTCAAGAAGCACGGCCGCACGTTCGTGATCCTCGACGCGAGCGAGCGCGTCGGCGACCCCTGGCGTCGGCGCTGGGACTCCCTGCGGCTCTACTCGCCCGCCTCGCACGACGGCCTCCCGGGGCTGCGGTTCCCCGCGAAGCGCACGTCGTATCCGACCACGCGCGAGATGGCGGACTACCTCACGGCGTACGCGGAGCACTTCGAGCTGCCCGTGCGCTCCGGTTCCACCGTCGACACGCTGACGACGGAGAACGGACGCTACGTGCTGCTCGCCGGCGACGAGCGGTACGAGGCCGACAACGTCGTCGTGGCCACCGGCGTCATGCAGAAGCCGTATGTCCCGAGCTTCGCGCCGCAGCTCGGCCGCGGCATCCGGCAGCTCCACTCGAACGACTACCGCAACCTCTCTCAGCTGCAGGACGGCCCAGTGCTCGTGGTCGGCGCGAGCCACTCGGGGGCGGACATCGCCCACGAGGCGTCCGCACGGCACGAGACGATTCTCTCCGGCGTCGACACCGGACAGATCCCGGCCAGAGTCGACACGCGCCGCGGGCGCATGGGCTTTCGCCTGCTGTTCTTCGCCGGCTCGCACATCCTCACGGCGGACACGCCTATGGGTCGCAAGATGCGCCCGCACATCCGGCACGGCGGCGCGCCGCTCCTGCGCTACCGCAAGAAGGAGCTTCTCGCCGCGGGCGTCGAGCGGACCCTCGCGCGAACGGTCGGCGTCGAGGGCGGCCGCCCCGTGCTGGACGACGGCCGTGTCCTCGACGTCCGAAACGTCGTCTGGTGCACCGGGTTCCGGCCCGACTACTCGTGGATGGACGTTCCCTTCGAGATGGGCGACGACGGCTACCCGGTGCAGTACCGCGGCGCCGTAGCCTCTACACCGGGGCTCTTCTTCGTCGGAATGCTCTTCCTGCACTCGTTCACGTCGATGCTGATCGGGGGGACCGGCAAGGACGCCGAACGGGTCGCGCGGCAGATCGCCGCGCAACCGGCCCGCGCGCGCACCGGCGCGGGGCCGCGTCGCGTCGCCGAACAGGTCGCATCGTGAGGCGAGGCCATTCGACCCTCGAGCCGGTCGAGTCGCGGTCGCTCCTCGTCTGGAACGGGCGTGTGGCGTGGATCCGACGGATCGCGGCCGAGCGGCGTGAGACGCGGGCCGTAACGCCCCCGGCCGCGCCGCCGCCGGAAGAGAGGCTGCCGTCGCCCGGAAACCAGGCGCGGGACGGCCCTGATGCTCTGTCGTCGGACGGGGAACGATGCTAGGGTCGCCGTGACATGTCAGACGTCCCGTTCCGCATCGGCGTCATGCAGCTGACGATGGAGCCGCTCGACGAGATGCTCGCGTCGGCGCGCGTGATGGACGACGCGGGAATGGACACCGTGTGGCTCGCCGAGGCGTATCCCTGGTGGCGCAAGCACCAGATGGAGGCGCGCTCGTCGACCGTAGTGTCGGCGCTGATGGCGCGCGAGACGAAGCGCCTCGCGATCGGCTGGGGGATCATCTCGCCGTGGACGCGCCACCCCGTGCAGGTCGCGATGGACGCGCGGGTCGTCCAGGAGGCGGCCGGGCCGGGACGGTTCCTGCTCGGCTTCGGGACGTCGAAGATCTTCCTCAACAACATCAAGGGCCAGACCAAGAAGACGCTCGGGCCGATGCGCGACGCGGTCACGATCGTGAAGGGCGTCCTCGGGGGCGAGGCTTTCTCGTACGACGGCGACACGTGGAGCGCCGACGTGCCGGCTCTCTCGCCGGAGGCGCACACCCCGCGCGGCGTGCCACCGGTCTACGTGGCGGCGACGGCGCCGAAGATGCAGGCGCTCGCCGGCGAAATCGGCGACGGCTGTCTGACACCGTCGATCACGACGCCGGCCTTCGTCCGTTACACGCGCGAGAACGTCGCCTCAGACATCGACATCGGCTGCACCGTCGTCGCATCGATTCACGCCACCGACCGGGACGCGGGTCGCGACGGCGCGCGCGAGATCGCGGGGATGTATCTCGCGAACAAGGTGCAGAACATCGCCGGCGCGGCGGACACACTCCTCGACCTGGCGGGGATCGAGATGGACGAGATCCGCCCCGTCGCGGAGGCGATGGAGCAGGGTGGGCGGCTCGCCGCGAAGGCGAAGGTCACGGACTCACTGCTCGACAAGTGCCGGCCGATCGCCGGGACTCCGGCCGACTGCATCGCGGCGATCGAGGAGTACCGCGACTCCGGCTGCACCCACGTGATGCTCGAGCTCTGGGGCGAGGACCGCCACGAGCAGATCCGCCTCTTCGGTCGCGAAGTGCTGCCACACTTCCGCGACTGATGGCGACGGTCACGGTTCGCGGTACCGGAGCTGCGACGGCGCAGCCCGACGACGTGACCGTCGGTCTGAGCGTCGAGGCGCTTCGCCCGAACGCGACCGAGGCGTTCGCCGAGGCCACACGACTGGCCGCAGACGTCGTCTCGCTGTGCGACGAGCTCGGCGTGCCCGCCGGTTCGCGGACGACGACGCAGGTCTCGCTGGCAGAGCACGGTGAGCACACGAATGCCGGCTGGCAGCACCGCGGCTACCGGGCCGCGACTCGCGTCGCCGCGCACGTGAGCGACGCCGAGCTCGCGAGCCGGCTCGTCTCCGAGGCCGCAGCACGGCTCCAGGTGCGGATCGACGGGCCGACGTGGCGTGTGGCTCACGACAACCCGGCGCATGGCGAGGCGAGGCGGGGGGCCGCGGAAGATGCGCGCTCCCGGGCGGACGAGTACGCCGTCGCGCTCGGAGGACGTGTCGGCGCGGTCGTCTCCGTCGTGGAGGCCGGCGCCATCGCTCCGGGGCCGGAGCCGCGGATGTACGCGGTTCGGCAGGAGATCTCACCGATGCCGCTCGAGGCCGGCGAGCACGACGTCGTCGCCGAGGTCGACGTCACGTTCCAGCTGGAGCAGGCGTGAGCCGCGCGACCGTCGTAGTCGACCGCGACCGGTTGGTCGACACGGCGAGCCGCATGGTCGGCACCTGGAGCTTCACGGGAAGCGAACAGGCGATGGCCGAGCTCATGCGCGAGCTCTACGAGGAGATGGGCTTGCGCTGCCAGTGGCAGCAGGTCGAGGACGGCCGCGCGAACGCGCTCGGGATCTGGGAGGGCGCCGGCGGCGGCAAGAGCCTCATGTTCAACGGCCACATGGACACGTCGTACTCGGGGCGCGAGCCGTGGCTGGCGGGCGTTCCGGGGTTCCAGCCCGAGGCCTTCGTCCGCGACGGGAGGCTCTACGGGCTCGGCATCTCGAACATGAAGGGCGCCCTCGCCTGCTACCTCGAGGCCGTGCGGGCTTTGCAGGACTCAGGTGTGGGGCTGCGAGGCGACGTGCTGATCGCGGCCGTCAGCGGTGAGATCGAGAAGACGCAGCAGGGCGACGCGGTCGGCGCCGAGTACCGCGGCTACGCCGCGGGGACGCGGTACCTCGTCTCGCACGGCGGCGTCGCGGACATGTGCCTGCTCGGCGAGCCGACGGAGGGCAAGGTCGTCCTCGGCCACTTCGGCGCGCTCTGGCTGCGGATCCGCGTGCACGGGAACTTCATCCACACGGCGTTCAGCGAGGGGCGGCGGGACGAGAACGCGATCCTGCGGCAGCAGGAGGTGCTCGCGGCGGTCATGGAGTGGGTGCCGACCTGGGAGGACGACCCCGCGAACAGCTACCGCGGCGCGAAGGCGATCGTCAACGTCGGTGCGATCGAGGGCGGCTTCGGCTGGCGCGTCTCGCGGACGCCGCACCACGCAGATCTCTTCCTCGACGTGCGCGTGCCGCCGACGAAGCCGATGGCCGTCGCCCGGCGCGAGGTGCTCGACATGGTGCGCGGCCTCGCCGATCGGTTCCCCGAGTACGGCGTCGAGGGCGAGGTGTACGTCACCGCCCCGGGCGCGGAGATCGAGGAGGGCCACGAGCTCGTCGCAGCGATCGACGGGGTGCACGAGGAGATCTTCGGGGCGCCGCCCGGTCGCGACGTGACCCGCTGGTTCTCGGACGCGTCGGCGCTGACGCGCTACGGCGTCCCGACCGTGAACTACGGCACCTCGACGGGGCTGATGGACGTCGAGCTCGGCGAGAACCTCGAGATCGACGGGCTCGTCCGCACGGCCGAGGTGTACGCGCGAGTCGCGATGCGCGTGTGTGGGGTCGTATGAAGAGGGGCGAGGCTGAAGCCCGCCTCCTCGGGCGCAACCGGACTTGGGGCGGGGCTTCAGCCTCGCCCTCGTTTCTTGCCACAGGAGGATCTGCCGTATGAAGCTGGTGACGTTCGGGGAGGACAGGCGGGTCGGAGTGCTGGACGGCGAGGAGATCGCCGTGCTCGACGTGCCGACGATGCGGGAGTACTTCGAGCGCGGCGGGGCGGACGAGGCCGGGGAGCGCGTTCCGCTCGCGGAGACGCGGCTGCGCGCGCCGATCGTCCCGAAGAAGTTCTTCCACACAGCGGGCAACTTTCGCGAGCACGAGGAGGAGTCGAAGACCGTCGACTGGTCGCACGCGATCGCGCCGTGGATCAACTTCTTCCAGAACGTCGACGCGATCGTCGGCCCCGACGAGCCGATCGTCTACCCCGAGCACCTCACCGAGGAGCTCGACTACGAGCTCGAGCTGGCGGTCGTGCTCCGGAAGCCCGGCAAGTGGTTCTCGCCGGAGGAAGCTATGGAGTACGTCGGCGGCTACGTGATCTTCAACGACATCACGGCGCGCGACATCCAGCGCGGCGAGATGAAGTCGGGTGTCTTCAGCTTCTGCAAGGCGATCGACACCTTCTGCCCGCTCGGGCCGTGGATCGTGACCCCGGACGAGGTGCCCGACCCGCACGACCTCGCGATGCAGCTCCGCGTCAACGGCGAGGTGCGGCAGGAGTCGCACTCGGGCCGGATGTCGGTGACGATCCCCGAGATCCTCTCGAACTTCTCCGGCCTCACGTACTCGGCTGGGGACGTGCTCTCGACGGGCACGGTGTCCGGCGTGGCCGGCTTCAAGTCGCCCGAGGAGCGCGCGCGGCTGTACCTCAAACCCGGCGACGTGATCGAAGCGGAGATCGAGCGGATCGGCGTCCTCCGCAACCCCGTGATCTCGTGGCAGGAAGGGCATGGCGAGCCGCCGCCCCCCCGGATCCGCCCGTGGGGCGCGGACGCTCGGGAGTCGACCTGACGATCGCCTCCATGAAGGCCGCATGATCCGCGCGCTCAAAGCCGGCCGCAGCCAGCAGGCGAAGGCCGAAGCGAGCGCGGAGGTGCGCGCGACCGTCGAGGCGATCCTCGCCGACGTCGGCGAGCGGGGAGACGCGGCCGTTCGCCACCATTCCGCGTCTCTCGACGGCTGGAGCCCCGACAGCTTCGTCTTGTCGCGGAGCGAGATCGAGGCCTGCGTCGCCTCCGTGCCAGAGCCGATGCTCGACGACATCCGGTTCGCCCAGGAGCAGATCCGGGGCTTCGCGATCGCGCAGCGCGCGGCGCTCACGGACGTCGAGGTCGAGACGCTGCCCGGTGTCTTCCTCGGCCACCGGAACATCCCGGTCGGGAGCGTCGGCTGCTACGTCCCGGGGGGCCGCTATCCGATGGTCGCCTCGGCGCACATGAGCGTCGTCACGGCGAAGGCGGCCGGGGTTGAGCGCATCGTCGCGTGCGCGCCGCCCGTCGGCGGGACGCCGCATCCGGCGATCGTCGCCGCCATGCACCTCGGCGGCGCGGACGAGATCCTCGTGCTCGGGGGCGTGCAGGCGGTCGCGGCCATGGCGCTCGGGACGGAGACCCTGGAGCCGGTAGACATGCTCGTCGGCCCGGGCAACGCCTATGTCGCAGAGGCGAAGCGCCAGCTCTTCGGTCGCGTCGGGATCGACCTTCTCGCCGGTCCGACCGAGACGCTGATCATCGCCGACGAGACCTGCGACCCGGAGCTGGCCGCCGTCGACCTGCTCGGCCAGGCCGAGCACGGCCCGACGAGCCCCGCAGTCCTCCTCACCACCTCGCAGGAGCTCGCGGAGTCGGTGCCCGCTGCGATCGCGGCCGAGCTGAAATGGCTCCCGACGGCCGATGTCGCGCGGACGGCTTGGGAGGAATGCGGCGAGATCATCCTCTGCGAAACGGTCGACGAGCTCGTCTCCGAGGCGGACCGGATCGCGAGCGAGCACGTCCAGGTGATGACCGCCGACCCGCAGGTGTTCCTCGAGCGGATGCGGAACTACGGCGCGCTCTTCCTCGGCCCGAGGACGAACGTCGCGTACGGCGACAAGGTGATCGGCACGAACCACACGCTGCCGACGATGCGCGCGGCCCGCTATACCGGTGGTCTTTGGGTCGGAAAGTTCCTGAAGACATGCACGTACCAGCGCGTCGAGTCCGACGAGGCATCGGTTGCGATCGGTGAGGTCTGCTCGCGGCTCTGCGAGCTCGAGGGCTTCGCCGGGCACAAGGAGCAGGCCGACCTTCGCGTGCGCCGCTACCGAGGCGCGTCCTGAACGATCGCCCACGCGGCCCCGTGGCCGTCGTCACCGGCGGTGCGGGAGGCATCGGCACCGCGGTCTGCCGGACGTTCGCCGGGGCCGGATTCCGTGTCGTCGTCGGTTACGCCCGCTCGCGCGGGCAGGCGGAGGCGCTGGTCGGCGAGCTGCCCGGCGGCCCGCATCTCGCCCTCGCCGCCGACGTCACGGACAGCAACGGGCTCGCGCTACTGGCCGGAGCTGTGGAGCGCGAGCTGGGCGGCTGCGACGTGCTCGTCAACGCCGCGGGCGTCACCCGCTTCGTCCCGCACGCAGACCTCGACGCGCTCGACGACGAGCTCATCGACGGGATCCTGCGGACGAACGTGCGCGGTGCGATTGCCGCCGTCCGTGCGCTGCGGCCGCTTCTCGAGCGGAGCCGGTGCCAGGGCGGGGGCGTCGTCGTCAATGTGTCGTCGATCGCGGCGGTCACGGGACAGGGAAGCAACGTCGCGTACTGCGCCTCGAAGGCCGCGCTCGACAGCGTCACGCGGTCGCTCGGGCGCGCGCTCGCGCCGACGATCCGCGTCGTGTCGGTCTCGCCGGGCGTGGTCGACACGGGGTTCATCCGCTCGCTCGACCCGGCCTGGCGCGAAGAGCAACTTGCGCGGACGCCGCTCGGGCGCTTCGCGTCGCCCGAGGAGGTCGCGGCCGCCATCCTGGCCGTCGTCCGCGACCTGACCTTCACGACCGGCGGCGTCCTTCCGGTCGACGGTGGAAGGCCGCTTTCGTGACCGGAACGCCGGAGGGCCTCGTGGCCTGCGGCAGGCGTAGCGGCGAATATGGAAAACCGACGTTCGGGTTTCGTCGGAGCCCGCGAGACCGAGGAGAGTGACCATGGCAGCTCGCACCAAGCCCCCGTTCCGCGCCGACCATGTCGGCAGCCTGCTCCGCCCGCCAGAGCTGCTCCGGGCGCGGGAGGACGCGGCCGCCGGCCGGATCACCCGCGAGGAGCTGCGCACGGTCGAGGACAGTGCCATCACGGACGCCGTCCGCATGCAGGAGGAGGTCGGCCTGCGGGGGATCACCGACGGCGAGTTCCGGCGGGGCTCCTGGCACATGGACTTCATCTATGCGCTCGACGGGATCTCGGCCGCCGACGACAAGGTCAAGGTCTCGTTCCACAACGAGCAGGGCGACATCGAGTTCATGACCGCGCTCGCGTACGTCGGCGGCAAGGTCGGCGTCTCCGAGACGATCTTCGGCGACGCCTTCGCGTTTCTCTCGGAGCACGTGGCAGCCGGCGTGCCGAAGCTGACGATCCCGTCCCCGAGCATGGTGCACTACCGCGGCGGCCGGGCCGCGATCGACGAGAGCATCTATCCGGACCTCGAAGGCTTCTGGAGCGACCTGACCGCCGCCTACCGCGAGCAGGTACGCCGTCTCGGCGAGCTCGGCTGCACGTACCTCCAGCTCGACGACACGAGCCTCGCGTACCTGAACGACCCCGAGCAGCGCCGGTACGTCGCTTCGATCGGCGGCGACCCGGACGCGCAGCACGTCGAGTACATCCGGCACATCAACGAGGCGCTCGCCGGCCGCCCCGACGGGATGAGCGTCACGACGCACATGTGCCGCGGGAACTTCCGCTCGTCGTGGGTCGCAGAGGGTGGGTACGACCACGTCGCCGAGGCGCTCTTCTCCGAGCTCGACGTCGACGGCTACTTCATGGAGTGGGACGACGCGCGCTCCGGCGGCTTCGAGCCGCTGCGGTTCCTCCCGGACGGAGAGAAGCAGGTCGTGCTCGGCCTCGTGACGACGAAGCGCGGGACGCTCGAGACGAAGGACGACCTCCTCCGGCGGATCGAGGAAGCGAGCGCGCACGCGCCGCTCGACCAGCTCTGCCTCTCGCCGCAGTGCGGTTTCTCGTCGACGGTGGACGGCAACGCGCTGAGCTACGACGAGCAGGTGGCGAAGCTGGCCCTCGTCGTCGAGGTCGCCGACGAGGTCTGGGGGCGATGACGGGGTCGCTCGCCGGCCCCGAGTGTGCGAGGCTTCAGGCGTGAGCGGCATGATGGGTCAGCGGATCCTCCGCGTGGAGGACGACCGCTTCCTGCGCGGCGAGGGGCTCTACGTCGAGAACCAGGAGGTTCCGGGCGCGCTCCATGCGACGTTCGTCCGGTCTCCCGTCGCGCATGCCCGCATCGCCGGGATCGACACGTCGGGCGTCGCGAGCGTCCCGGGCGCGCAGGTCTTCACCGCGGCGGACGTCGAGCTCGGGGCCTTCCCGCCGCCGCCGATCCCGGGGATCAACGACAAGATGGTGCGGCCGTTCCTCGCGAGCGACGTCGTCCGCTTCGTCGGGGACATCGTCGCCGTCGTCCTCACGGAGGATCGGGCGGCCGGCGCCGACGCGGCCGAGCTGGTGCTCGTCGACTACGACCCCCTGCCCGCCGTCGTCGACCCCGAAGCGGGGCTCGCCGGGGACGTGCTCCTGTATCCGGAGCTTGGAACGAACGTGTGCGCGAGCCATCCGCTCGAGGCCCCCGACCGGGCGCTGTTCGAGAGCTGCGACGTTGTCGTCTCGGGCCGGCTCGTGAGCCAGCGGCTCGCCGCTTGCCCGCTCGAGGCGCGCGGGTGCGTCGCCGAGCTCGGCGACGACGGCCGGATGAACCTGTGGCTCTCGACGCAGACGCCGCACCTCGACCGCCACGTGCTCGGGCTCTTCCTCGGCCTGGGCGACGAAGGGGTGCGCGTCGTGGCGCCCGACGTGGGGGGAGGCTTCGGCGCCAAGGGGCTGAGCGTCGAGACCGTGATCGTCCCGTGGCTCGCGCGCAAGACCGGGCGACCGGTCCGCTGGACGGAGAGCCGCAGCGAGAACATGGTCGCGATGCAGCACGGCCGCGCCGCGGTGCTCGAGTTCGAGCTCGGCGGGAGCCGCGACGGCGACGCGCAGGCGTACCGGCTGCGCGTCGTCCAGGACGCCGGCGCCTACCCGGGGCTCGGCGCCATCCTGCCCGGCTTCACCGCGCTGATGTCGAGCGGCGTCTACGCGATCCCGAAGATCGAGTCCGACACGGTCAGCGTCGTCACGAACACGACCCCGACGGGACCGTTCCGCGGCGCGGGGCGACCCGAAGCCGCGCAGGCGATCGAGCGCGCGATGGACCTCTTCGCGGCCGAGCTCGGTCTCGACCCGGCCGAGGTGCGCCGGCGCAACCTCTACCCGCCGGACGCATTCCCCCTGACGACCGCTTCGGGTGCCGGCTACGACTCGGGCGACTACGGGCGCGCGCTGGACCTCGCGCTCGAGACGGCAGGTTACGAGGCGTTGCGCGAGGAGCAGCGCCGCCGGCGCGAGTCCGGTGACACGCGGGCGCTCGGCATCGGTGTCAGCGTCTACGTGGAGATCACGAACGGCCTCGTCGAGCCGGAGCTCGGCGACGTCGAGATCACGCCGGAGGGAGAGGCCGTGCTGCGCACGGGCTCCTTCTCGCATGGGCAGGGCCACGAGACGACGTTCGCGATGATCGTCGCGGACCGGCTCGGCCTGCCGGTCGAGGCTGTCCGCGTGATCAAGGGCGACACCGACGAGGTCTCGCAGGGCACGGGCACGTACGGATCGAAGTCGACCCAGATCGGGGGCGCCGCGGCCCGGCAGGCAGCCGAGGTGGTCGTGGAGCGGGCCCGGGTGCTCGCCTCCGAGCAGCTCGAGGCGAGCGCCGACGACATCGTCCTCGACGCCGAGCGGGGCGGCTTCCACGTCGTCGGCTCGCCGACGCCGGTGCTCGCGTGGAAGGAGCTCGCCGCCGCAGCGGCCGCGGAGGGAAGGCTCGCGGAGCTGCGTGCCGCCGAGATCTTCAAGGCCGACGCGCCGACGTTCCCGTTCGGGGCCCACGTCGCCGCCGTCGAGGTCGACACCGAGACCGGCGAGGTCGAGCTCCGGCGCCTCGTCGCAGTCGACGACGCGGGCACCATCGTGAACCCGCTGATCGCCGAGGGTCAGGTGCACGGCGGCGTCGCGGCCGGCGTCGGGCAGGCGCTCTTCGAGGAGTTCGCATACGACGAGGAGGGCAACCCGCTGGCTGCGTCGTTCCTCGGATACGCGTTCGCGTCTGCCGCGGAGCTGCCGTCGTGGGACGTCGTCGGGATGGAGACGCCGACGCCGCTCAACGCGCTCGGCGCGAAAGGGATCGGCGAGTCGGGCACGATCGGCTCCACACCCGCGGTGCAGAGCGCGGTCGTCGATGCGCTCGCGCCGTTCGGCGTCCGGCACGTCGAGATGCCGGCGAACGGCGAGCGCGTCTGGCGAGCGTTGCAGGCCGCGCGAGCCTAGACACGCGTCCTCGCGTCTCGCCCCGGCACCGGGAACCGTGAGCGTCCCAGATGGCGGGACGGTGTCTTGACAAGTAGACGCACGCGGACGTAGCGTTGGTCACGCGTGCTGAACCCGTTGGAGGAGACGTGCTGACGTCCGCGCGGCGCCCCGCAGCCGGGGTTTCGGGGTCCGCAAGGCGGATGGCCTGAGCCGGCCGATGGCGTCGGCGACACAGGAGACGGCGGCCACACACCTGTCCGGGCCGGAGCCCGCGGCTTCCGAGACCGGTGGGCCACGCCTCTCCGGGGCCCTCGTCTTCGTCCTGTCGTTCGCGTTCGCGCTGCTCTTCTGGCAGGCCTTTTCCGCGAGCGGTCTCGTCCGCGAGCAGGACCTGCCCTCGATGACGGCGACCATGGGTGAGCTCTGGAACCTCGTCCAGACCGGGAGCTTCTGGGCCGCGTTCCTCCAGACCGCGCGCGGCTGGGCGATCGGGCTCGGGCTCGCGACGCTGCTCGCGGTTCCCATCGGCTTCGTGCTCGGCCTCAGCGATCTCGCCGGACGCGCCTTTCGCGTCCCGGTCGAGTTCCTCCGGCCCATCCCATCTGCGGCGCTCATTCCCCTGCTCTTCCTGACGCTCGGCCCGACGCTCGAGAGCGAGGTCTTCCTGGCGGCCTTCGGCGCCTTCTGGCCGATTCTCGTGCAGACCATGTACGGCGTCCGCGACGTCGACCCCGTGGCCATCGACACCGCGCGGTCCTTCGGGGTGCCGACGCGCGAGCGCCTCTGGCGCATCACGCTGCCGAGCGCGGTGCCCTACATCGCCACCGGGATGCGCATCGCGTCGGCGGTTGCGCTGATCCTCGCGTTCACCGCGGAGCTCTTCATGGGCACTCCGGGGCTCGGGAAGCTCCTCAACTACGCGCAGTCCTACGGTCTCACGACCCAGCTCTACGCCCTCGCGCTCGCCACCGGCGCGCTCGGGGTCTGCACGCACGTCCTGTTCACGGCGGCCGAGCGCCGGGCCCTGCGCTGGCATCCGTCGCAGCGTGCGGAGGCGGTGTGAGGGGGCGCGGCTACGAGACGGTCAAGGTCGCGGCGGAGATCGCCGTCCCGATCGCGATCGTCGTGATCTGGGAGCTGTGGGCGCGCTCGGCGGACAGCCAGTTCTGGCCGCCGCCGTCGAAGATCGTGCAGGAGTTCAACGACCTCTGGGTCTTCGAGCAGTTCAGGAGCGACGTCGTGCCGAGCCTGATGCGCATCCTGCTCGGGTTCGGGATCGGCTCGGCGATCGGCGTCGCGATCGGCGTCCCGCTCGGGATGTCGCTGTGGGCCCGGAAGTTCGCGATGCCGCACATCGAGTACTGGCGGGCGATGCCGCCGCCTGCGCTCCTGCCGATCTCGGTGCTCCTGCTCCACTCGATCGGGAACCTGCAGAAGGTCTCGTTCATCGCGTTCTTCTGCATCTTCCCGGTGCTGCTCAACACGATCGACGGGATCCGCGCCCTCGACCCGACGCTCGTCGACACCGCGCGCGCCTACGGCATCCCGGCCCACGAGCGGATCCGGCGCATCGTGCTGCCCGCCGCCTTCCCGCAGATCTCCGCGGGAATGCGGATCAGCCTCTCGCTCGCCGTGATCATCATGGTCGTCGCCGAGTACTTCTCGTCGACGAGCGGCGTCGGCTACGTGCTGCTCATCTCGAAGAACACGTTCCAGCTCGGGCCGATGTGGGCCGCGATCGTGCTCATCGGCGTCATCGGCTACGTCCTCAACCTCGCCTACCTGCTCGCCGAGCGGCGCATGCTCGCATGGCACCGCGGGTGGCGGGCGGCGACCCCCCAGTAGCCGGCCCGTGCTCGAGATCCGCGACGTCGCGAAGTCGTACGGCTCCGGGAGCAAGGTCACGCACGCGCTCCGGAGCATCTCGTTCTCGATCGCCGAGCGGGAGCTCGTCTGCGTCGTCGGCCCCTCGGGCTGCGGCAAGACGACGCTGCTCAAATGCATCGCCGGCCTGCTGCGCCCGACGCGCGGCGAGGTCCTGCTGCACGGGGAGCCGGTGACCGCGCCCCCGGAGGAGATGGCGGTCGTGTTCCAGGAGTACAACCGCTCGCTGATGCCCTGGTCGACGGTGCGCAACAACGTCCTCTTGCCGCTTCGCCACAAGAAGCTGGCGCGGGAGGAGCGGACGAGGCTCGTGGAGGAGGCTCTCGCAGCCGTCGGCCTCACGCGGTTCATCGACCACTATCCCTGGCAGCTCTCGGGCGGCATGCAGCAGCGCGTCGCGATCGCGCGGGCGCTCGCCTACCAGCCCTCGATCCTGCTGATGGACGAGCCTTTCGCGTCCGTCGACGCGCAGACGCGCGGCGACCTCGAGGATCTCGTCCTCCGCGTCCGGGACGAGTTCGGGATCACGATCCTCTTCGTGACGCACGACATCGACGAGTCCGTCTATCTCTCCGACCGGATCGTCGTCCTAACCCATGCGCCGACCGTCGTGAAGGAGGTCGTCGGCGTGGAGCTCCCCTCGCCGCGCGACCAGATCGCGACGAAGGAGCTTTCGGAATTCGCCTCCCAGCGCGCGTACGTCTACCGGCTCATCAAGCACGACACCACGGCCCCGGATCCGTCGACGCTCGTCGACGCAGGGCTCCACGAGTAGGAAGGAGTAGGGATGAAGACAACCGGAGCGAGGCAGCGCGGCCGTGCGGTGATCGCGGGCTGCGCGATCCTCCTCGTCGCGGCCCTGTTCGCCGGCGGCGCCACCGGTGCCCCGGGGAAGTCGCAGGCGACCGCGGTCAGCGTGACGGTCGGCGTCCTGCCGATCGCCAACACGCTGCCGCTCGACCTCGGCATCAAGAAGGGCTTCTTCGAGCAGCAGGGGATCGAGATCAAGAAGATCACGGCCCAGAGCGGCAACGACATCATGCTCGGGCTCGCGAACTCCAACATCGACGTCGGGTTCGCCGGCTGGGTCCCCGCGATGATCGCGCGGACGTCGGGAATCCCCATCAGCGTCGTCGCGCTCAGCGAGGTGGAGAGCACCGACCAGGCGAGCAACTGGCAGAACATCCTCGTCAAGGGCTCGAGCTCGATCCGCACGCCGGCTGACCTCGCCGGTAAGACGATCGCCGTGAACGCGCTCAAGGGCGTCGGCGAGGTGATGATCAGGGCCGCGCTCGACAAGGTCGGGGTCGACCAGAGCTCGATCAAGCTCCTCGCGCTGCCGTTCCCGGCGATGCGGGCAGCACTCAACAGCGGCCAGGTCGACGCGATCTGGACCCCCGAGCCGTTCCTGTCACAGGCGATCACGATCGACGGAGCCCGGGACCTGTTCGCGCCCGGACCGGTGCTCGGGAAGTACTTCCCGATCGGCGGCTACTTCGTCCGGACCGACTGGGTCGCGAAGAACGGGGACGTCGCGGCGCGGTTCCGCACGGCGATGAACCAGTCGCTGGAGTACTCGCAGAACCACGGCGACGAGATCCGCGACCTCCTGCCGGCGGCGTCGCGCAACATCCGCCTGCCGATCTGGACGACCGTGATGAATCGCGCGCAGGTCCTCCAGCTCGCGCAGTACGCGAAGAAGTACGGCGTCATCAACTCGCTGCCGAACTTCACGCAGTTCGTCCCGAGCTCGATCGACGGCGGGAAGATCCTGCAGGCGACGCTCGGCAGGCAGTTCATCACGATCCGGCAGGACGGCAAGGTCGTCGCATCCGTCAAGCCGGGGAAGTACTCGATCATCGTCGCGGACACCTCCAACACGCAGGGCTTCCGGCTCGTCGGCCCAGGCGTGACGAAGGTGACCGCCGTCAAGGGGATGGGGAAGACGACCTGGAACGTGACGCTCAAGAAGGGAAGGTACGTCTACAGCTCGACCGCCAGGCCCGGAGGCAAGAAGACGCTGAAGGTCGCCTGAGCGACCGCGACGGGGCGGGGCCGTGCACGCGGCCCCGCCCGCGCGTGGCGCATCAGGCCGGGTAGACCGCGTCGGGCTCCTGCACGAGGCCCTCCGGCCAGTCGAAGATCTCCGTGAGCACCTTGAGATCCTCGTCGGTCGAGAGGTAGGCGAACGTCGCGCCCTCGTAGACCCCGCCGAGAAGCACGCGCCGTCCGTTCGCGCGCATGCCGTCCATTGCCTCGCGGTACGGGGTGCCGCCGACCGCGACATGGTGCAGCCCTTCCCCCTTCGTTGCGAGGAACTCCGCGTAGATGCTCCGGTCGTCGAGAGGCTGGACGAGCTCCCACTGCACCGACCCGACCATCGTGACGGCGAGACGCCACGCGGCGTCCGTGGGCGGCTCTCCCTCGCCGAGAGGCGCGACCTTACGGGGGTCGAACTCGTACACCTCCCACGGGCCGATGCCGTACTGCTCGACGTACGTCCGCATCGTCGCCTCCAGGTTGCGCACGACGATCGCGATCTGGAGGGTCTCCGTGAACATAGGCGCGCGCATCGCCGGGCTCCTTCTCTCGACGGCCGGGGTGGGCATCCTATGCCGCTCCGGGCGCGATCAGTTTGCGCGCGGGCGGCCCGAGATGATTCGATCACCGTCGTGGCGACGATGCGCGCAGCCGTGACGCGTGGCCGGCGGGCGATGGAGGTCGTCGGCGTCGAGGAGCCCGGAGCGGCCGGTCCCGGTCAGGTGCTGGTCGCGCCGGAGGCCGTCGGCCTGTGCGGCTCCGACTTCCACTACTTCCTCGGCGATATCGGCACGATCGAGGACCCCGCGACGCTCTACCCGCGCATCCAGGGGCACGAGGCGGCCGCGACCATCCTCGAGGTGGGCGCCGACTGTCCTTCCGGGCTCGTCGCCGGAGAGCGCGTCGCGCTATGGCCGGTCGTGTCGTGCGGCCGCTGCTACGCGTGCCGCATCGGTCGCGGCAACGCGTGCGCGAACATCAGCCTGATCGGCGTCCACCGGGACGGCGCCCTGCAGGAGCGGCTGCTCGTCCCGGCCGCCCAGGTGTTTCCGGTCGGCGACCAGGACCCGCGGCTCGCCGCGCTGATCGAGCCGGTGTCGATCGCCATTCGCGCCGTGGTGCGCGGCCGAGTTGCTGCAGGCGACCGCGTCGTCGTGCTCGGTGCAGGCCCGATCGGACAGGCGCTGGCGCTCGCGGCGACCGACCGCGGAGCGTCCGTCCTGCTGGTCGACACCCTTGCGAGCCGCCTGGCGCGGGGCGAGGCGATGGGGGCCGAAGTGCTGGAGGTGCGAGTCGACGACGACCTCGTCGCGGCGGTGGGCGAGTGGGCGGGCGTCGACGGTCCCGAGGTAGTGATCGAGGCGACGGGCGTGCCGGCTCTCGTCCAGCGCTCTGTCGAGCTCGTCGCGCACGCCGGGCGCGTGGTGGTCGTCGGCCTCTCGCACGATCACGCCCCGGTTCGGGTCGGCGATCTCCCGCTCAAGGAGATCGACGTGCTCGGCGTGAGCTGCTGCGGTGCGGACGAGTTTGCCGCCGCGGTGGAGCTGGTCGGCAGGCGGCGCGACGTCGCAGCCGGGCTCGTCACGCACGAGTTCGGGCTCGAGCGGGCACCGGAGGCGATCGCATACGCGATCGAGCATCCCGCAGAGGTGATGAAGGCGGTTGTCACACTGGGCGCACCGTGAACGTCTCGTCGCGCTTCGACGTCGTCGGGCACGGCGTGATCGTGACCGGCGGGGCGAGCGGGCTCGGGCTCGCCTACGGCGAGGTGCTTGCCGCGCACGGCGCGCGGGTCACGCTCATCGATCTCGACGAGGCGGCGCTGGCACGGGAGGTCGCGCGGCTGGAAGGGGAGAATCTCGACGTGCGCGGGGCGCTCGCCGACGTGACCGACCACGTCGCGCTCGACCGCGTGATCGACGAGGCGGCGGACGTCCACGGCCGACTCGACGTCGCGTTCGCGAACGCAGGGATCGACTCGGGTGTCGGCTTCGTCGCCGGCTGGGCCGGGAGCGAGCGGCCGCGGGTCGAGGAGGGCGCGCTCGAGGGCTACACGGACGAGCGCTGGAACCGCGTCATCGACGTCAACCTCAACGGGATCTTCGCGACGGCGCGCGCGGCAGCGCGTCACATGCGTCCGCGCCGGTACGGCCGGATCGTCGTCACCACCTCGCTCGCGGCGACCAAGGTCGAGCCGGTGATCGGCTCGGCGTACATGGCGGCGAAGGCGGGCGCGCGGCATCTCGTCCGCTGCCTCGCGCTCGAGCTCGCGGCGGACGGGATCACGGCGAACGCGATCGCACCGGGCTTCTTCGTGACCAACATCGGCGGCGGGCACGCCCACGACCCGGATCTGCAGGCGATGGTCGCGAAGGACGTCCCGATGCACCGCGTCGGGCAGCCGGACGACGTGAAGCCGCTCGCGCTCTTCCTCGCCTCGCCCGCCTCGGAGTACGTCACGGGCCAGGAGATCGTGATCGACGGCGGCTGGGGCCTCGGCGTCGCCGACTGAAGCGCGCACGCCTCGTGAGACGCCCGGCGTATAGTCGGCGGGTGGGCGCTCTGCAGGTTCTCGACACGGCAACGGCCGAGACCGTGCAGAAGGTCTGTGACGCGATCGTGCCCGGTTCCGCGCGCGTCCGGCCGGAGGTCTACGTCGACGCGCTGCTCGCCCGGATGGACGAGGAAACGCGCGGCGCCGCGGTCGCCGCGTTCGAGCAGGTCGCCGAGGGCGAGCTCGCCGGCCACGTCGCGACGCAGGAGTTCGCCTGGGTGCGGGCCCTCGCGATCGAGGCGTTCTACAGCGACTTCGTCGCGCCCGGCGTCGACGCGACGGGTGCGTGGGAGGAGATCGACTTCAACACGCCTCTCGCGACGCGCCTGAAGAAGGACTGGTCGTACCTGGGGATCTCGTGAGCTCCATCCAGCGGTTCGACGTCGTCGTGGTGGGCTCGGGCGCCGGCGGCGGGGTCGTCGCGGGGGAGCTCGCCGACCGTGGCCGGAGCGTTCTCCTGCTCGAAGCGGGGCCGCACCGCACGGCGGCGGACTTCATGCGCTGGGAGGCGCACGCGAACCACGACTTCTGGTGGCCGCTCCGTTTCGCTCCGATCGACGGAGGCGCCGGAGGCGTCGTCGCGCTCTTGGCGGCGCGGTGCGTGGGCGGGACGACGACGGTCAACACGAAGGTCGCGCTGCGCGTTGCCGATCATGACTACGCGAAGTGGCACGCGGCGAGCGGCCTGACCGGAGCGGGCGGAGCGCCGTTCGGCGCGGCCGACCTCGATCCGCACTACGACCGTGTCGAGCAGCGGCTCGGCGTGCGTGTCCGGTCGGACTGGCGCAAGAGCGTCTACACCGTCGAGCCCGGCTTCCGCGCGCTCGGCTCGCACCTCGAGCCGGTGCACGCGTACACGGATGCGAACTGCATGAGCTGCGGCTCCTGCCTGCAGGGCTGCCCCACGAACGCCGGCAAGTCGACGATGAACACCTACATCCACGACGCGTGGGCGACCGGAAAGCTCGAGCTCCGTGCGGACGCCCCGGTGCAGCGGGTGCTCGTCGAGGGCGGGGAGGCGAAGGGCGTCGAGTACGTCGACGGTGACGGCTCGCTCCGGCGTGTGGAGGCGGGCGCGGTGGTCGTCGCGGCCGGGACGCTCAACACGCCGCAGCTTCTCCAGCGCTCGGGCCTGCCGGACAGCCCGAGCACGCGGCTCGTCGGGCGCAACCTGGGGTTCCATCCGGTGCGCCTCGTGTACGGGCTCTTCGACGAGCCGCAGGACGCGCACATGGTCTATCCGATCTCGGCGCACGCGATGGATCACCAGGCGGACGAGGACGGCGGCTTTGTGATCGAGGCGTCGACGATCCAGGATCCGATCGCGTTCGCGACCACGCTGGAGGACGAGAGCGGGCCGCTCTGGGGGCAGCCGCTCGTCGACGCCGTTCGCAAGTTCCGGCGCTGGGTCGGCCTGCTGGCGATGGTGAACGACGAGAACAACGGCACCGTCTCGGTCGACGAGGGCGGGGGAGAGTCGTTCTCCGCAGCGTTCAACGACAACGAGCATCAGCGCCTGGACGCGGCCCTGCGGTTCTCGCGCGACGTGCTCGAGGCGGCCGGAGCGACACAGCTTTGCTGGACGGGCCTCGCGTCGACCCACGTACAGGGCTCGTGCCGCATGGGCAGCGACCCCGAGCGGTCGGTCGTCGACGCCGACGGTCGCGTCTGGGGCGTCGACCGCCTGTACGTCGGCGACGGCTCCGTCGTGCCGCGCACCCTCTCGGTCAACCCGTCGCTCACGATCATGGCGCTTGCGAGCCGGCTGGCCGACCACCTCCACGACGATCCTCACGGGTACCTCGCGTGAGCGACTCCGTGGTTGTCGTCAGCGCCCACTCGGCCGACTTCGTCTGGCGTGCCGCCGGCGCCATTGCGCTCGCTGCAGAGGCGGGCGCAGACGTCCACGTGATCGCCCTTTCCTACGGGGAGCGTGGCGAGTCGGGCGAGCTCTGGAAGGAGGAGGGGCAGACCGAGGAGCGCGTCAAGGAGATCCGCCATGGCGAGGCCATGGAGGCCGCCGACGCGCTGGGCGCGAGCTTCCGCAGCCTCGACCTCGGGGACTATCCACTGGTGACGGACGCGCCGGCGGTGGAGAGGTTGACCGACCTCCTGCGCGAGCTGGCACCTCGCCTCGTCCTGACGCACGCGGCGCTCGATCCCTTCAACCCCGATCATGGCGTGGCACACGACGCGACCGTCCGTGCGCGCCAGCTCGCGAGCGGCGCGGGTGTCGCGAGTGGCTTCGTCACGATCACGCCGCCGGCGCTCCTCTCGTTCGAGCCGCACCAGCCGGAGCTCTGTGGCTTCGTCCCGACGACCTTCCTGGACATCACCCCCGTCTGGGAGAAGAAGGTTGCGGCAATGGAGGCCATGGGCGCGCAGTCCTACCTGCGGCAGTACTACTCCGAGCGCGCGGGTCATCGCGCGAACCACGCGCGTCGCATCTCCGGTCGCAGCGACATCCGGTACGCCGAGGCGTTCCAGCGGGAGTTGCCGGTGGTGGTGGACGCGCTGTGACGGACTACGCCGAGCTCGCGGCCCTGGGCGTGGCGACGGTGCACGAGGCCGCCGGACGCACGGGAATCGTCGATCTTCCGCTGACCCGGGTGGTGCCTGGTTCACGTGCCGCAGGACCGGCACGCACGGCGCTGTGCGCCCCGGGCGACAACACCATGGTGCATGCCCTCGTCGCACACGCGCGGCCGGGCGACGTCCTCGTCCTGACGAGCGCGGAGCCGGCGCCCGTGGCGTTCGTCGGCGATCTGCTCGCGACGCAAGCCCGGGCGCAGGGGGTTGCGGCGGTGCTCGTCGACGGGGCGGTTCGCGACCTGGACGAGCTCGCCGACCTCGGACTGCCGATCTGGACGCGCTTCGTTCGGGCGCAGGGGGCGACCAAAGGCGAGGTCGGAAAGCTCGACGTCCCCGTGGTCGTCGGCGGCGTCGAGATCCGCCCGGGCGATCTCGTCGTGATGGACGGTGACGGCGCCGTCGTCGTGCCTACCGACCGCGTCGAGGCGGTGCTGTCGGCCGCGCGTGAGCGGGCGGACAAGGAGACCGCGGTGCGGCCGCGCTACCGCGACGGCGAGCTCTCGTACGACCTGCAGGGTCTGCGCGCGCTCGTCGAAGGCTGATAGAGGGCTGATGGAGGTCGCCGTGCTCGGCCTGGGGGAGGCCGGCGGCCGGATCGCCGCCGACCTCGTGGCCGCCGGTTGCGCGGTGCGCGGGTGGGATCCGATCGCGCGGCCCGCCGGCATCCCCGTCGCGGCCGACGGCGCGTCCGCCGTGCGGGATGCCGAGGTCGTTCTCAGCATCAACGCCGCCGCCGTCGCACTCGAGGTGGCACAAGAGGTCGCGGGCTCGCTCGGGCTCGACGCGGTCTACGCGGACTGCAACACCTCGTCGCCCGCGCTCAAGCAAGCGCTCGCGGCGAGCGTGCCGGGCTGCTTCGCCGACGTCGCGCTCGTCGGCACGGTGCCGAGCCTTGGGCTCCGAACACCGGCGCTGGCCGCGGGCGCGGGCGCAGGGCGGTTCGCCGCGCTCTTCCGACCCCTCGGGATGCCGGTCGAGGTGGTCGGCCCTCGTCCGGGCGACGCGGCGGGCCTGAAGCTGCTCCGGAGCGTCTTCATGAAGGGCCTCGCCGCCGCGGCGATCGAGAGCGTCGAGGCGGCACGTGCGGCAGGCGCCGAGGAGTGGGTCCGCGCGGACATCGCGTCCGTGATCGGCGAGCCCCTGCTCGAGCGCCTGCTCACCGGATCGAGGGCGCACGCGGACCGCCGGCGGGATGAGATGCACGCCGCCGCCGACTACCTTGCGGAGCTGGGTGTCAGCCCCCGCATCGCGGTGGCAGCCGCCGAGTGGCTCGCGCAGCTCAGGGACGAGGATCAGTAGAACCCCGCAACGAGTTCCGCGCGAACCCACATGGCAAACCCGCGCGCGCGTCGCATAGTCACCGCATGGCGGGGAAGCGCGAGCCGCACATGATCGAGGCCGGCGAGTGGGAGGCCCGCAGCGGCCGGCCGCGGGCGCTCGTCGAGAACCCCGACGCCGCGCAGCTCTGGGCCTACGCGGAGATCCTGCGCGAGGCGGGATACGAGGTTGCCACCTGTGCCGGCGAGCATCCCGACGGGGCGGATCGTTGTCCGTTCATCGAGACGGGCCATTGCTCGCTCGTCGAGGGGGCCGACGTCGTCGTCTCCACCTGCTCGGTCGGGCGCGGCGACCGGCTGCTCGCCGTCCTCGGCCTGACCGGCTCGACACCGGTCGTCTTCGAGGCGCCGAAGCCGGACTTCGAGCGCTACGCGCACCTGGCCGAGAACTCGACGCTCGTCCCGATGCCTGTCACCCAGCGGGCGTTGGTCGAGGCCGTGGCGGCAGCCCGCGCCGAGGCGACGGAAGCCGTCCCGCCCTCGGGCGCGTGACCACGAACGTCGAGTAACAGGCCCAGGCCCCCGACTGGCCCTACGCGGGGACGAGCCGGTGGCCCATGCCGAGCGAGATCTCGCCCGCCGTCTTCTTGACCGCGGGGCCGAAGCGCGCGATCAGCTCGTCCATCGACCCCATCGTGCGGTGAATCGCGAGATTGAGCGCCGCCAGCACCTCACCCGAGTGCGCCTGGATCGGTGCGGCGATCGATCGCAGCCCGTACGCGAGCTCCTCGTCGTTGACGGCGATGCCGGCGGCGCGGATCCGTGCGAGCTCGACACGGAAGGCGTCCGCATCCGTGATCGTGTTCGGTCCGCGCCGGACGAAGTCGATCTGCGCGATCAGCTCCTCGCGCCGGTCCTCGGCCACGAACGCGAGGATCGCCTTGCCCATGGCGGTGCAATAGGCGGGCAGCCGGGCCCCGACGTGCAGGTTGAGGTCGATCTCGCGCTGCCCCGGTTGCGCGGTACGGCAGCGCTCGATGTAGACGACGTCGATGCCGTCGAGGATCGCAAGGTTGACCGTGTGCCCCGTCTCGTCGGACAGCCGGCGCAGGTGGGGGGCGGAGATCTCGCGCACGTCCATCGAGTTGATCGCCGAAAACCCCAGATCGAGCACCTTGGGCCCGAGCCGGTAGCGCTTCGAGTCCGGGTCCTGCTGGAGGTAGCCGAGCTGCGCGAGCGTCGCGATGTAGCGATGCGCGGTGCTGCGGCTCAGAGACAGCTCGCGCGAGAGCTCGCTGACGCCGATCAGCGGCCGCTCGGAGTCGAAGGCGGAAAGGATCGCCAGGCCGCGCTCGAGCGACTGCGAGGTGCCCGTCCCGGTCTCCGCCACGCCGCCGATCGTAGCGCGTTGTCTCATTCATTGGAACGCCGTCTTGACAAACGGGCAGACCCTTGAGAGGGTCGAGACGTTCTCGCCGGGACGTCGCCGTCCCGCGTCCGCATGGGCGCCGGCGGCTCCTCGCGGGTTCTATCCGACGGGAGGATCGGTCGTTGAGGGACGGCGGGCAGGTCGAGCTGGTTGCGCTCTACTGGACGGTCTCGGGCCCCGTCGAGGTGCACGTCGGCCGGGAGTGGAGCCTCTTCGACTGGGCCGACCGCTGCGCGGAGGCACGCAAGGTGGGGTTCAGCGGCCTCGGCATCTGGCACGCCGACCTCGAGCACGTGCTCCAGACGCGGAGCCTGCAGGAGATGAAGCAGTCCTTCGACGACAACGGCCTGCGCCATCTCGAGGTCGAGTGCCTCCTCGACTGGTTCCTCGACCCGGGGGACGAGCTCCGCCGGGCCTCCGACAGGACGCGCGCGCTGCTCTTCGAGGCCGCCGGCGTCCTCGGCGCCCACCACGTGAAGGTCGCCAACATCTTCGCGAGGGAGGCATCCCTCGCGCAGCTGACCGAGCGGTTCGGCGAGCTGTGCGCGGACGCCGCGAACCACACCGATGCGAAGATCGTGTACGAGCTGATGCCCCCCGACGTCAACGTCCACACGATCGACGCGGTGCTCGAGGTCGTGGTCGGCGCAGGGGCGTCCAACGGGGGCATCGCGATCGACACGTGGCACATGTCGAAGCTCGGGATCGCGCCGGACGAGCTCCGTCGCATCCCGCTCGAGTACCTCGCGTGGGTCGAGCTCTCCGACGGGCAGATCGAGAACATGGCCGACCCCGTCGACGAGGTGATCAACCATCGCGCGCTTCCCGGCGAGGGGGAGTTCGACATCGGCGGCTACGTCGACGCGTGCCGCGACCACGGCTACCGCGGCCCGTGGGGCGTCGAGGTGCTCTCGGAGGAGCTGCGCAACAACCCGATCGAGGTCATCTTCCGTCGTGCCTACGACACGACCATCGCCCAGTTCTCTCCGGAGAGGAGCGCCGCATGAGCTCACCGCAGGGGGTCGAGAAGCTCGACCGCGAGCATCTCGTCTGGATCTACCGCCAGATGTCGCGGATCCGCGAGTTCGAGGAGCGGGTCAAGCGGACGTTCGAGGATCACCCCGGCGTGATCCGCGGGCACACGCACCTTGCGGACGGCGCCGAGGCGTCGATCGTCGGCTCGATCGCGACCCTCGGCCCGGACGACCAGTTCTTCACTACGTACCGCTGCCACGGCTACCCGATCGCACGCGGCACCGACCCGAACGCGATGATGGCCGAGATCTACGGGCGCCGGGATGGCCTCTGCAAGGGGCTCGGCGGCTCGATGCACCTGACCGACGTCTCGAACGGCTTCCTCGGCACCTCGGGGATCGTCGGCGCGGGCATCCCACATGCGACGGGCGCCGCCTGGGGCGCGCAGATCCGCGGCAAGGGCCAGGTCGTCCTCTGCTTCTTCGGCGACGGCGCGTCGAAGCAGGGCGCGTTCTTCGAGTCGCTCAACATCGCCTCGCTCTGGAAGCTCCCGATCGTCTACGTGATGGAGAACAACGGCTACAACGTCCACACGCGCACCGAGCAGGAGGACGCGAACCGGGCGGCCGGCGACGACCTGTCGATGAAGGCGAAGGCCTTCAGCATGCCGGGGGTGACGATCGACGGGCGCGATCCGCTCGAGGTCTACGAGATCGTGCGGGCAGCGGTGGCGCGTGCGAGAGGCGGAGACGGCCCGACGCTCGTCGAGTCGCAGATGTACCGCCTCTCGGCGCACGGCAACATCATCGCTCCGCCCGGGGTGCCCCTCCACTTCCCCGAGCACGAGGCGATCGAGAAGTTCGGCGCGCCGGAGGAGTACGAGGCCGCGAAGCAGGGCGACCCGGTCCCCGCCTTCCGCGGGCGGCTCGTCGCCGACGGCGTCCTCACCGGCGAGGAGGCCGACGCAATCGCCGCGGAGGTGCGCGAGGAGATGCAGGCCGCGGTCGACTTCGGCCTCGCGAGCCCGTTCCCGGAGGTCGAGACGGCTCTCGACCACGTCTACGCATGAGGAGGCGATGACGAATGGCACACGAGCTTCCGTACATCGCCGCGATCGTCGAGGCGATCCAGCTCGAGATGGAGCGCGACGAGAGCGTCCTGTACTTCGGCCAGAACATGGCGACGACGGAGAACGAGCCGTTCGTCGACGCGTTCGGCAAGGATCGCGTACGCGTGACGCCGATCTCCGAGACGGCCGAGATCGGCATCGCCGTCGGCGCGGCGCTTGCCGGCTTCCGGCCTGTCGTCGAGCTGTACATGGCCGAGTTCATGCTCGTCGCGATGGACCAGGTGATGAACGAGGCGCCGCGCTTCCGTGCCATGACTGGCGGTCAGGTGAAGGTGCCGATCGTGCTGAAGGCGGGGTACGGCTTCACCGCCGGCTGGGCCGGCCAGCACACGGGGACGCTCACCGGGCTCTTCATGGGCGTGCCCGGCCTCAAGGTCGCCGTTCCCTCGACGGCCGCCGACGCGAAGGGCCTGATGGCGACCGCGATCCGCGACGACAACCCGGTCGTCTACCTGCACCACTATCTGTTGACCCTCGAGCACGGCGAGGTGCCCGACGGCGAGCACCTCGTCCCTTTCGGCGAGGCGGCGGTCCGGCGCGAGGGCTCGGACGTGACGCTCGTCGGCACCGGCTGGACGGTCGACCGCGCGCTCGGCGCCGCCGAGAAGCTGGCGGCCGAGGGCATCCAGGCCGAGGTGATCGACCCGCGCACGATCGCTCCGCTCGACACGCAGACGATCCTCGAGTCCGTCGAGAAGACCGGCCATCTGGTGCTCGTCGACCAGGCGACGCGACACGCGTCCGTCTCGACGGTGATCGCAGGCGAGGTCGCGGAGCACGGGTTCGATTCACTCCAGGCGCCGATCGTCCAGGTGACGGGGCTCGACGCCACGATCCCGTACTCGGAGCCGCTCGAGGCGTACGTCCTGCCCGACGAGGACAAGGTGGTCGCGGCTGTGCGCGGCGTGCTCGGTACGGCGCCCGTGACCGCGTGAGGCGGTAGTGGAGAAGATCGACGGTCGGCGCGGAGCTGCAAGCAGGCGGCGGCTGCGATGCCCTCCTGGCCGATCGAGAGGTGGATCAGCCCGTCGATCTCCCCGGCGCGGGTGAGCTGCCATGTCTACTCCGGTCACCGCGCCGAGCCGGCTCATCGTCGCGCACGAGGCCGTCACGCACGGCGGCGTCGGTGCGGGGTCCCGTTCAGCGCGCCGCTCGAGGACGCGTACCTTCCGGGCGTGGAAGAGATCGTCGCCGCCGTCCGGGGCCTGAGATGATCGTCACCCGTCGACCGAAGGAGCGGTCCCATGCCTGATTACGTGATCGTCGGCGCCGGGACGGCGGGGTGCGTGCTCGCCGCCCGTCTCACCGAGGACCCGGACGTGACCGTGCAGCTCCTGGAGGCGGGCGGCCCGGATACGGCGCCGGAGATCCACGTGCCGGCGATGTTCCCGGTCGTCTTCAAGTCGAGCCTCGACTGGGACCTCCTCGGCGAGCCCGAGCCCGGGCTCGGCGGGCGCCGCCTCTACCTTCCGCGCGGCCGCGTGATCGGCGGCTCCGGCTCGATCAACGCCATGATCTACCTCCGCGGCCACCGCGCCGACTTCGACGGCTGGGCGGCGGACGGCTGCACCGGGTGGTCGTACGACGAGGTGCTGCCGTACTTCAAGCGCTCCGAGGACAACGAGCGCGGCGAGGACGCCTTCCACGGCGTCGGCGGGCCGCTCTCGGTGTCGGACAGTCGCTCGCTGACGAGCTTCACCGACCTGATGCTCGAGGCCGCCGTGCAGGCGGGCTACGAGCACATCCCCGACCTGAACGTCGACCGGCCCGAGGGTGTCTCGCGCTTCCAGCTGACGCAGCGGAACGGCCTGCGCTGCTCGACCGCCGATGCGTTCCTGCATCCGGCCGAGGGCCGGCCGAACCTCGAGGTCGTCTCGGGAGTGTTCGTCGAGCGGCTCGTCTTCGAGGGCGATCGCGCGGTCGGCGTCGAGCTCGTCCGGAACGGCGTTCGGGAGGTCGTGCGTGCCGAGCGCGAGGTGATCGTCTCCGGCGGCGCGTACCAGTCGCCGGTGCTCCTGATGCTGTCGGGGATCGGCCTCCCCGAGGAGCTGGAGCCGTTCGGCATCCCGGTGCGGCAGGAGCTTCCCGTCGGCAGGAACCTCCAGGACCACTGCATGGTCAACGTCAACTACCTCACCGACGAGCCCGGGCTCTTCGGCATCTTCACGCCGGAGAACTTCGCGCTCCTCGAGACCGAGGGCCGTGGGCCGCTCACCTCGAACTACCCCGAGGGTGGCGGCTTCTTCCGGACGCGGCCCGAGCTCGAGGCGCCGGACCTCGAGTTCCATTTCGCCGCTGCGCCCTTCTTCGACGAGGGCCTGACGCCGCCGCCGGACAACGGCTACGCGTTCGGGCCCGTGATCGTGAAGCCGTTCTCGCGCGGCAAGGTCATGCTCCGCACGCCGATGGCGGACTCCAAGCCGCGCGTGCTCTGCAACTTCCTCACCACGGAGAAAGACCGCGCGAGCATGCTCGCCGGGGTGCGGATCGCGCTCGACATCGCCTCCCGTCCGGCGCTCAAGGCGATCGAGCGGGAGACGCTGAGCGCGCCGGCCTCGGACTCGGACGCGGACATCCTCGAATGGGCGGCCCGGGTGAGCCAGACCGTCTACCACCCGACATCGACGTGCGCCATGGGTTCGGTGGTGGACGCCGAGCTCCGCGTCCTCGGCGTCCCAGGGCTGCGCGTCGTGGACGCCTCCGTGATGCCGACGATCACGCGCGCGAACACGAACGCCGCGACGATCATGATCGCGGAGAAGGCCGCCGACCTGATCCTCGGGAAGGCACCGCCGCCCGGCGCGACCGCCGCGGCGTCGTAGCGGCGCAGAGGGGCGTTTGGTGTCCGACTTCAAGTCGGACACCAAACGAGGTCAGGCGCGCGTCGCGCGCTCGCGCGCGTAGGCGACGAACGGCTCGATCGCCGCCGGGTCGACGAGCGCGTCGCGGCTCGCGACGTCGGCGACGGCCGCGCCACCGATGATCCGCTTGACCGGCAGCTCGAGCTTCTTGCCGGTCATCGTGCGGGGGATCGCGGGCACGGCGTGGATCTCGTCCGGCCGGTGCCGCGGAGAGAGGCTCGTCCGCAGCGCGTCGGAGATCCTGCGCTCGAGGGCGTCGTCGAGCACCAGTCCGTCCCGCAATACGACGAAGAGCAGCAGGTCGTCGGTCTGCTCGAGGTGGACGACCAGGCTGTCGAGCACCTCGTCCATCTCCTCGACCACGCCGTACAGCTCGCTCGTTCCGAGCCGCACGCCGCCCCGGTTGAGCGTCGCGTCCGAGCGCCCGGTGATGACGCAGCTGCCGCGCTCGGTGAACTGGACCCAGTCGCCGTGCCGCCACACGCCGGGGTACTGCTCGAAGTAGGCGGCGCGGTAGCGGGAGCCGTCCGGGTCGTTCCAGAAGCCGACGGGCATCGACGGCATCGGGCGCCGGATCACGAACTCCCCGAGCTCTCCGACGACAGGCTTCCCGTCGAGGTCGAAGGCGACGGCGTCGACGCCGAGGCACGGTGCGGTGATCTCTCCGGCGTAGACCGGAAGGATCGGATACGCCGACACGAGCCCGGAGCAGACGTCCGTGCCGCCGCTGCCGACGTTCAGGAAGAGGTCGGCGCCGAGCTGCTCGTAGAGCCACGTGTACCCCTCGGGCGGGAGAGGTGATCCGGCCTCGGCGACGGTGCGGATCGACGAGAGGTCGAAGCTGTGACCGGGCTCGAGCCCGTCCTTGCGGCACGCCATCGTGAACGCCGGGGAGAGGCCCATGAACGTCGCGCGGGTCTCCTCGGCGAGCCGCCACTGGAACGAGACGTCGGGGTAGCCGGGGTTGCCGTCGATGAGGAGGATCGACGCACGGAGCACGAGGTTCGAGACGAGCGCGTTCCACATCATCCATGCGGTCGTCGTGAACCAGAGCACCCGGTCGCCGTGGTGGATGTCGAAGCAGAGCCCGAGGTTCTTGCAGTGCTCGAGGAGGATGCCGCCGTGCCCGTGGACGATCGCCTTCGGCAGCCCGGTCGTGCCGGAGGAGAACAGGACGTACAGCGGATGGGCGAACGGGACGGGGTCGAACGCGAGTGGGCCAGGCTCGGCGAGGAGCTCGTCCCAGCCGATCGTGCCGGGAAGGGCATCGCCGGGGCCGCCCGCGTACGGGACGTGGACGACGTGCTCGAGCGACGGCAGCCCCGCCCGGACGGCGGCGACTTGCTCGCGGCGGTCGACCTCCTTGTCGCCGAAGCGGTAGCCGGCGATCGCGAGGAGGATCTTCGGCTCGAGCTGGCCGAGCCGGTCGAGGACGCTGCGCGGCCCGAACTCGGACGCGCAGGTCGCCCAGATCGCGCCCAGGCTGGCCGTGGCCAGGAACGCGACGAGCGTCTCCGGGATGTTCGGCAGGTACGCGACGACGCGGTCGCCGCGGCCGACACCGAGCCGCTGCAGCCCCGCGCGCGCACGCGCCACCTGCTCCCTCAGGTCACCGAAGGTGAGCTCGAACGGGTCGCGCGTCTGCGAGCGGGCGAGCACCGCGACGGTGTCCACATCCTCGTCCCGGCCGAGCGCGTGCTCGGCGTAGTTCAGCTCCGCGCCCGGGAACCAGACCGCGCCCGGCATCGCGTCCGATGCGAGCACACGCTCGTACGGCGCCGCCGCCTTCACCTCGAAGAAGTCCCAGAGCGAGCCCCAGAAGCCCTCGAGGTCGTCGACCGACCAGCGATGGAGGTCGTGGTAGTCCTCGAAGGCGAGCCCTCGCTCCGCCTCGAGCCAATGGAGGTAGCGACCCACCTCGGAGCGCTGGCGCGCATCGGGAGGCGGTGTCCACAGCACCTGGCCGGGGACGGGGGCGGTCACGCCGCGCCGTCCTTGCCGACGTGGTCGCGGCCGAGGAAGGCATTCGCCCAGGCGCTCGTCCCGGCGAGAGCGTTGTCCTTGACCACCACCGGGCCGTCGAGCATGGACTCCTCCTCGCCGTAGGCCTTCAGGCGCTCGTACGCCTGCGACCAGATGCACTCGCTGTCGTAGACCTCGCAGAGCCCCTCGCGGGTCCCGCCGCACGGGCCGTTGCGCTGGTTCTTCGCGCACTGCGACTCGGGGCACACGTACGCGATCTCGGGCAGCGAGCAGTCGCCGCAGTCGTGGCAGCCGAAGAGCGCCACCTTGGCCGCCTGCTCGACCGCATGTGCGGCGCGACGCGCGACGCGCGGCCCCTTTTCGAGCCCGCGGTAGAGCGCCTGCCCCGTCGGGTGGAGCGGCGCCTCGGGAGCGAAGACGCCATCGTGCATCCGCCGGCTGATGCGGTACGTGAACGGGACGCGCAGGTCGGTGCGCCGCCGCCGCTTCGACTCGAGGTACGCGCTGTTCACGGCGTCGGACGAGAGGCCCGTGTCGGGGTCGGGCTCGAAGAAGTAGAACTCGTCGTCGAACGGGTAGCGGAGCTCCGGCACGAACGATCGCCAGTCGTCGGGCGCGAAGCCGCCGGCGAGATCGACGATCTCGCCGAAGGTCGCGGCGGGGGTGTGGCCGCCGAGGTAGACGCCGTCGAAGCCGAGGCCGCGAGCCACTGCGAGGTGCTTCGCCGCGAGGTCGACGAAGAACGCGCGGCCCTTGTCCGGGCTCGCCCCGTGGCGCTCGGCCAGCTCGAGCAGGCGGTCGGTGACGACGACTCCGGGGATCTTGCCCTGGTGGAACGCGCGCGCCGCCGGGCGCGAGAGAAGGTAGACGTTCGCCAGGGCATCGAGCTCGAGCCCGTCGCGCCGGATCCAGCGGAGCAGCTCGTCGTCCTTCCGTACGTCCCAGCCGATCTGGTTGATCACGAACCGCGCCCCTGCGTGCGCCTTTCTGCGGAGCTTGAAGTACTGCGGCATCACCTCGCGCTCGTGCCGCTTGTGGTTCGTGACGACGCAGCCGAGGAAGAAGTCGGTGCGGTCGAGCCGGACGTCGGGCTTCCGTGCGTCGGGCAGCCCCTCGTTCATCTCGGCGAGGAGTCCGATGAGCCCGACGGAGTCGATGTCGAACACGGGCGCGGCAAGGCCGCGGTGCCCCATGATCGGGTAGTCGCCCGTGAGCGCGAGGACATTCGAGAACCCCGCCGAGCCGAGCTGCCAGCCGCGGCTCTCGAGCGCGTTGCGGTTCCAGTCCTTGCAGGCGAGGTGGATGATCACCTCCTGCCCGCGCGAGATCATGTCCGTGCCGAGCGCGTCCGGCGAGAACATCGCGTTGCCGCCCGGGTTGTCCGTGATCGACAGCACGTCGATGCGCGGGTCGTCGGCGAGCTCGCGGGCGAGGTCGAGCACCCCGCCGCTCCCGTTCGCCGAGACGAGCCCGCGGCTCGTCACGATCTCCGTCGCCACGACGAAGGAGCCCGGCAGGGCGAGCCGCTCTTCCAGCGTGGCCATGCTCGGGCTCCTTCGTCCGTCGTCGGTGCGTGTCAGACGGACGCCGTCCGCCAGCCCTCGGCGTACGACGTGCGCGCCACCTCGCCGTACGGGCACGGGCTGACGATCGCGCGGATCTCCGCCTGCACGTGCCGCTCGACGACCGGCTTTGCTGAGCCACCGCCCTCCTCGCCCCAGACGAGCGTCACCTCGTTGCCCAGCTCGACGTCGTCGTCGACGACCGCGAGAGACAGCATCGAGCGCTCGTTGTAGCTGTACCCGGAGAACGTCGACACGCCGACGGCGTGGTCGCCGGCCATGACGCGGTCGTTCGGCCACGTCGAGTAGTTCGAGAGCGGCAGGTCGATGTACTTCGCCGGGTCGCCCTTCTCGAAGAGCGTCCGGATCGCGCGCGCGACGTCGTCGCCGTTCCAGGCGAGCGTGACCTTGCGGCGCGCGGGCACGTCCATCTCCTCGAGCGCCTCGCGGCCGACGAAGTCGTGGTCGAGGTTGACGAAGCCGCCGTACCCGAGCTCGTGCGGCGTGAGGTAATAGTCCTCGATGTCGTCCGAGGTGAGGCTGCCGCCGAGCGAGCCGGTCGCCTCGTACCAGTCGGCGGGGAGCCACTCGCGGTATGCCTGCATCGCGTCGCCCGTGAACACGGCGGGGAGCGGGCAGGGGATCCAGCCGGACTCGAGCGTGTTCGTCGCGTAGGCGCGGGACCCGACCTGTCGGAGGCCGAAGTCGGCCCCGGCGGCCACGATCGCGCCGCGCACGTCCTCGCGCTCCTCCCACGGCCCGAACAGCTCGAGGCCCGGGGCGCCGGACATGCCATGGTGCAGCGCCCGCACTTCGTGGCCGGCGATCGTGAGCCGGCCCATGTTGAAGAACGGGATCTCCGGCAGCGCCGCGCCCGTCGCCTTGCCGAGCACCTCGAGCGCCGTCGGGCCTTGCACCTGGAAGCGGTAGATCTTGCGCCCGCCCGTGGGGTTGACGGCGGTGCGCTCGTCGCGTTCGACGGCCACGTCGTAGTCGCCCGTCTCGGCGTGGTACTGCACCCAGTTGTGGGCCGACGGCCGGCCGACGAGCGACACGCGGTTCTCGTCGAGGAAGAAGAGGATCGCGTCGCCGATCACGTAGCCGTCCGGGTTGCAGCAGACGAACTGCTTCGCCTTGTCGACGGCCGCGTTCCCGAACGTGTTGACGCCGAGGTCGGAGAGGAGCCGGATCACGTCCGGGCCTTCGAGATACAGATCTGTCATGTGGTGCGACTGGTCGAAGAGCGCTGCCGTCTCGCGCCACGCGACCTGCTCCTCGCGCCAGTTCGTGAACTCCGGCGGGACGGCGGGATAGACGTACGGGCCGATCTGCGAGTTGCGTGCCAGCTCGACCGCGCTGCCGGCGGCCTGGATGGCGTCCTCGAGGCTTCTCGGGGTCATGTCGTGATCGCCTCCTTCTCGTTCGCGACGTCGGGGGTGCCGTAGGTGTGGAAGCTGTCGACGGTCTTCACGCCCCAGAACTGGCCGCGGGCGCGCTCCGCGGCGCTCCACGTGACCGGCTCCCGGTCGGGGTCGTAGACGAAGTACCCGCCGGTCGTGACCTCGACGCGGTTTCCGCCAGGCTCGATCCCGTAGAGGAAGAAGCCCTGCGCGACGCCGTGCTTCGACGGCGCCGCCTCGATCGGCACGTCCGCGTCGACGAACAGGTCGGCGGCGCGCAGGCACTCCTCTCGGGTGTCGACCCAGAATGCGAGATGGTGCAGGCGCCCGCGCGCGCCATACGCGTCGGCGACGTAGATCAGCTCGTGCGCGGCGATCGTGAGGCTCATCCAGGCGCCGGTCTCCGTGCCGTCGTCGAGCTCGATCCGCTCGTAGAGCCGGTAGCCGAGCACGTCCTGGCAGAACTCGCGCGTGGGACGCACGTCTGCGGCGAGCAGGTTGACGTGGTCGAGACGCTTTACCGCCGCGCCGCGGCCCACGTAGCGCTGCGGCTGGTTGCGCCACGAGGGAGCGAGATGCGGCGGGGCCTCGTAGCGCTCCGCCTCGTAGAACAGCTCGAAGACGTGCCCGTCCGGGTCGGTGAAGCGGTACGCAGGCCCGTGCCCGACGTCGCCGTCGATCCAGCCCGCGCCCCGGCCTGTCGCCTCGACGGCGGCGACGCGACGTTCGAGGGCATCGGGGCTCCAGGTACGCAGCGCAACGTGCCCGAGACCGGCGTGCGGGGCCTCGGTCAGCTCGAGGGAGTACCGCAGGTAGTCGCCCCAGCCGCGCAGGAACACCGACTGCCCGTCACGCGCTTCTTCCTCCATGCCGAGGACGTCGACGAAGAAGCGAAGGCTCTCGTCAGGCTTCGGTGTGTAGAGCTCGGCGTGCGCGATGTGTGCGACGTCGTTGAGCTGCTCGGTCATGCGGGCGTCATTCTCCCGCGACTCGACGCGACCCGGCGACGATCATCTCGCGGGTGTCGTCCTCGCCGAAGCCGGCGTCGAGCAGGCGGTCGGCCCACATGGCGAGCCCGTCCTCGACCGGGGGGTAGTGGGGATTGCCGAAATCGCTCGAGAAGAAGTTGCGCTCGAGGCCGACCGCGCGCACGCCGTCGAAGACGTGCTCGAAGGTCGTCTTGCCGGAGAGCGGCGTGCTCAGGCAGCGCTCGATCAGGCAGCCGCGCTCCACGAGCGCGACCTGGTCCTCGACCGAGAAGCGCTGTGACGTGAACTCCGGATGCGTGACGACGACGTGCGCGACGCCCTCCTCGAACGCGGCCTCGACGACGGCGAACGCGTCGTCGCGCGCGAGGTGCGCCGTCGCCAGCACGAGCCCGTGTCGGGCGACCACACGCAGCACGTCGCGCGTCTCGGGGAGCACCTGCCCGGCGTCGTCGGTGACGTGGACAGGCTCGACACCGAGACCGAGGCTCCGCAGCTCGTGCTGGAGCTTCGCCCACTGAGGCACGTTGTCGCCCGGCTTCGGCTCCGTGCGGCCCGCCGTCTCCGCCGGGGAGTCGAACGTCGGCATCCAGACGATCCGGGCGCCCTCGCGTGCGGCAATCTCGACCGCGAGCGCGTTCATCCCGCCGACGGCCCGGTTGAGCGTGATCGCGCCATGCACGCGCACGCCCGGCACCACGCCCGAGACGACCCGTGCGCGCTCGGCGGTCGACGTGTAGTGCGACTTGAGCCCGAAGCCTGCGAGGCCGAGGTCGGCGCAGCGACGCGCGAGCGTGACGTCGTCGATCCGTCGCGGCGGGAGGTCGGGCTCGATGTGGACGTGGAGGTCGAACGCACCTACGACGAGCGCCCGGGCGCGGTCGCTCGGAGGCCTGGTCGTCGTGGCCGGGGAAGGGGCCGGGGGGACGGTCGCGTGACTCACGGAATTATCTGAGATTTTGTTGACAATATTGGTGCTGATCTGGTTGACTCGATCATACGCAAAGTTTGACGACGCGTTCACGTTGTCACGTGGAAGGAGAGGTATGACCCGCTTTGCCCGCAGCACCGCGCTCTGTGGTGTCGCACTCCTCGCGCTGGTGCTCGCGATCGCCGCCTCGGCGACGAACGCCAAATCGGACCGGAGTGCTGCGCCGAAGGCCAGCACCGCGGTGACCAACTACCTCACGTACGTGAAGGGGAAGCGAGGGAAAGCCGACCCGAAGAAGTCGAAGGTCTACATCGGCTGGGTCAACCAGCAGGGCGGCCAGGTCGTGATCGGCGGCCTCGCCACCGCCGGCGCGCAGCTCGCCGTCAGGTACGTCAACGAGCAGCTCGGCGGCGTCGGCGGCCATCCGGTCGTGCTCGTCCAGTGCTTCATCAAGTCGAACGAGGAAGAAGGCACGACCTGCGGCCAGAAGCTCGTGAACAACAAGCGGATCTCCGTGATCGCGACGGGCGCCGTCGCGACGGGAGCGCAGTCGCTCCATGCCACGATCGGTGGGCGCAAGCCGGTCATCACGGGCGTCGCCGTCACCCCGGTGGACGGGGCGTCGAAGACCGCGGTCGTGCTGTTCGGCGACGGCCCGCACATCCTGCTGCCGTTCGGCAACTACGCGAAGAACGTCCTCAAGGCGAAGACCGCGGCGGTCATCTACCCGAACGCGCCGGGCCTCGCAGAGTCCGGCCAGGTGATCGCGGCCGGCCTCAAGGCGGCCGGCATCGACACGAAGCAGGTCGGCTACACGCAGGGCCAGTCCGACCTGACCGCGCCGTTGACGGCGGTCGGGGCGACGACGGCGGACTTCATCGCTCCGTACGGGTCGGCGGCCGACTGCGCGAACCAGGCGAAGTCGCTCACGCAGCTCGGCATCACCGACTCGCGCAAGATCATGACGGCGCCGCTCTGCCTCAACTCGACCGTGATCGACGCGCTCGGCGACTGGTCGAAGTGGACGTACGCGATCGCCTCGTCGCTCTACGGCGACAAGACGGACAAGGGCATGCCCGCCTACGAGGCCGTGATCAAGCGGTACAAGGCGCAGAAGAACGCGCCGGACCCGTGGCACATCGTCGCGTTCTCGGAGCTCCTGACGACCGTCCGGTTCCTGAACGAGGTCGGCGCGAAGAACGTCGGCAACATCACGCCGGCACGGGTTCTGGCCCGGGCGAAGGCGTTCAAGGGGCCGCTCGCGCTCGGCGCGCCGACGCTCCAGTGCGGCAAGTACAAGGACGCACCGGCGATCTGCAACGACATGTTCCAGGCCTTCACGTACGAGGGCAAGTTCGTGTTCAAGCGGGCGTCCGGCTGGATCGGGCCGCTCAAGTAGTGCCCACCACCTCGAGGGGGCCGGTCGTCCGGCCGGCTCCCTCGCACCCCGCTTCCCGCGAACGCACGTGAACGAGATCCTCCTCTTCCTGCTGCTCGGCCTCGGGACCGGGGCGACGATCGCCGCGATCGCGGTCGGGATCGTCGTCACCTACCGCGGCTCGGGCTTCATCAACCTCGCAGCCGGCGCGATCGCCATGCTCGCGGGCTTCTCGTTCTGGGCGCTGCGGACGGGGGAGCTCGGCTTCACTGTCTCGACGCCTCTCGCGGTCGTGCTCTCCTACGCGTTCGTGCTCGTCGCGAGCGTCGCCATCGAGCTCGCCGTCTTCCGTCCGCTCCGCACCGCGGCGCCGCTCGCGAAGCTCGTCGCGTCGCTGGGCGTCCTGCTCACGCTGCAGGCGGTGATGCTCCTCGCGTTCGGAACGTCGCAGCATCCGCAGCCGACGATCATCCCCGTGCGGGTGATCCGCATGCTGGGGTCGGCCGTGCCGCTGTCCGCCTTCGTGCTGAGCGGGATCGTGGTCGCGATGACGGTCCTGTTGTGGGGCCTCTACCGCTGGACGCGCTTCGGGCTCGCGACGCGCGCAGCGTCCGAGAACGACGTGGCCGCCCGCCTCGCGGGCCTCTCGCCCGACGAGCTGTCGCTCGTGAACACGCTGCTCGCGAGCGGCGTCCTCGCGACGCTCGGCATCCTCGCCGGGTCGGTCGCCGCGCTCGACACGACCACGCTGCCGTTCCTCGTCGTCCCGGCGCTCGCCGCCGCCCTGTTCGCGAGGCTCACCTCGTTCACGATCGCATGCGCGTGCGGCCTCGCCATCGGGATGGCCGAGTCGCTGATCGAGTACGCGTCGACGAAGTCGTGGTTCCCGACCAGCCAGAGCGTCGCCTGGCCCGGCGTCAAGGAGCTGCTCGTCTTCGTGCTCATCGTGGCGGCCATGTTCCTGCGCGGCGCGTCGCTGCCGACGCGCGGCGAGCTCGTCGAGCAGCGCCTTCCCGACGTGCCTCGGCCGAAGCACGCGGTCACGCTCGCGATTCCCTCGACGCTCCTGTGCGCGATCGCGCTCGTCGTACTCCCCTTCGACTTCCGTCAGGCGCTGACGAACTCGCTGATCGGGATCGTGATGGCCCTCTCGCTCGTCGTCATCACCGGCTTCGTCGGCCAGATCTCGGTCGTCCAGCTCGCGCTCGCGGGCGTCGCCGGCTTCACGGTGTCGCACCTCGCCGTCGACCACGGGATCGGTTTCCCGCTCGCGCCGCTCCTGGGGATCGCGGCTGCCGTCCTCCTCGGCCTCGTGACCGCCGTCTCGGCCCTCCGCGTCCGCGGCGTCGCCCTCGCCGTCGTCACCCTCGCGGCCGCGGTCGCGGTCTACAACTTCGGGTTCATCAATCCGACCTGGGGCGGGGGCGCGACCGGCTCTCCGGTGCCCGACCCGAGCATCTTCGGGATCAACCTCGGGCCGAACGCGTCGTTCCGCGGCCTCGACGGGAACCTGCCGAGCCCGGTCTTCGGCTGGGTCGCACTCGCGGCGACCGTGGTCCTCTGCCTGCTGGTCATCGTCCTTCGGCGCGGCACGCTCGGCCGCCGCATGCTGGCCGTCCGCTCGAACGAGCGGGCGGCCGCCGCCGCCGCGATCGACGTCCGCAACGTCAAGCTGATCGCGTTCGGGATCAGCGCGCTGATCGCCGGCGTCGCGGGCACGCTCTACGCGTACAACTTCGGGTCGGTGAGCGCCGACCGTTTCAGCGTGCCGCTCGCACTGAGCCTGATCGCGTTCGCCTACGCGGGCGGGATCACGCTCGTCTCGGGGGCGGTCTTCGCAGGGCTGATCGCCGCGCAGGGCATCGTCCCCTATGCGATGGATACGTGGTTCGGCCTTTCGGGGAACTGGTTCCTGCTCTTCGGCGGGATCGTCCTCATCGTGACGCTGATCCAGAACCCAGAAGGCGTCGCCGGGTCGTTCTACCGGACGGCCCAGGCGCGGGCGGCACGTCGAGACAGCAGGGCCGCGGCGTCGTGAGCGCCGTCCTGCAGGCCGTCGGCCTCTCCGTCCGCTTCGGCGGCGTGCGCGCCGTCGAGAACGTCGACGTCACGGTCGAGGAAGGGCAGCTGGTCGGACTGATCGGACCGAACGGCGCGGGCAAGACGACGTTCGTCGACGCCATCACGGGCTTCGTCCGCTCCACGGGCCGCGTCGAGCTCGACGGGAGCGATCTCACGGGGATGGCACCGCACGTCCGCGCGCGGCGCGGCCTCGCTCGCACCTGGCAGAGCACCGAGCTCTTCGACGACCTCACCGTGCGAGAAAACCTCACCGTCGCGGCCGAGCGCCCGTCCTTCCTGGCGCTGGCGGCCGAGCTGGTCGGAAGGCGGGTGGACGAGAGCGCCGCGGCCGGCGATGCCCTCGAGGTGCTCGGCCTCGGGTCGATCGCCGAGGCGGTCCCCGACGAGCTGACCCAGGGACAGCGGAAGCTCGTCGGCGTCGCGCGGGCGATCGCAATGCGCCCGCGGCTCCTCTGCCTCGACGAGCCCGCGGCCGGGCTCGACACGAACGAGAGCGAGAACCTCGGTCAGCGGCTCCGCGGGATTGCGGACGCCGGGACGACCACGCTCCTGATCGACCACGACATGGGCCTGGTCATGAGCATCTGCGACCGTATCGTCGTGCTCGAGTTCGGTGAGGTGATCGCGGCGGGGCCGCCGGACGACGTACGCCGCGACCCCCGCGTGGTGGCGGCCTACCTCGGCAAGTCGGATGCCGGCGCGGAGGCCGCGAAGCCGGCGAGCGGAGACCCTGGCGCGGTGCGAGGGAGGACGACGTGAGCGCGCCGGTGCTCGAGATCGACGGTTTGACGGCGGGCTACGACCACGCCGCGGTCGTCCGCGACCTCGACCTCGAGGTCGTCGACGGCGCGATCGTCGCGCTCCTCGGAGCGAACGGGGCCGGCAAGACGACGACGCTCCGCGCCGTGTCCGGGCTCGTGCGTCCGATGCAGGGGGCGATCCGCTTTCAGGGGCAGGACCTGGCGCGCGTGCAGCCGAGCGCGCGGGCGAAGCTCGGCATCGCGCACGTTCCGGAGAACCGCGGCCTGTTCTTCGGCCTCACGGTCGCGGAGCACTTCCGGCTCGGGTACCGGGGCGAGCGTCTCGACCCGGCCGTCGCGTACCGGTACTTCCCTGCGCTCGAGCCGCTGCGCGACCGGCGCTGCGGCCTGCTGTCGGGCGGCGAGCAGCAGATGCTGGCCGTGGGTCGGGCTCTCGCCCGCCACCCGAGGCTCCTCCTCCTCGACGAGCTCAGCCTCGGCCTCGCCCCGGTCATCGTCGAGAGCCTGCTGCCGGTCGTGCGCCGGTACGCGGAGGAGAGCGGCTGCGGCGTCGTGCTGGTGGAGCAGCACATCGAGCTCGCCCTGACGATCGCGGACCGCGGCTGCGTGCTCTCCCACGGGGAGATCGTCCTCCGCGGCGAGGCGGAGCAGCTTCGCGCGAACCACGAGCTCCTGATCTCGAGCTACTTCGGCGAGCACGCCGACCTCTTCACGGAGCAGTCGAGTTGAACCGGCCGGCTGCGCCTGCAACGAGCTACGAGAAGCTGCGCGCGGCGATCGTGCGCGGCGAGATCGCGCCGAACTCCCGCCTTGTCGAGTCGGACGTCGTCACGTCGTTCGACATGACCAGGGCCGCGGTGCGCAATGCGTTGATCCGGCTCGAGCAGGAGGGGCTCGTCGTGCGCGAGCCGCACCGGGGCGCGCGGGTGCGTCAGGTGACCGACAGCGAGGCGATCGAGATCCTCCAGGCGCGTGCCGTGCTCGAGGGGCTCGCGGTGCGTCTCACCGCCGAACGGATCGACAAGGCCGGCGCGGAGCGGCTGCGGGAGTCGCTGGCACGGCACCGGGCGCTGCTCGAGTCCGGCGATCTGCTCGGCGCCTCGGACGCGAACGCCGACCTCCATGCGACGCTGCTCCAGCTTTCCGGGCACAGCACCGCCCAGCGCCTGATCCACGGGCTCAACTCGCAGACCGTGCGATACCAGTACCGGACGATCCTGATCGCGGGCCGGCCCGCCGCGTCCCAGGCCGAGCATGCGGCGATCGTCGAGGCGGTCATCGCGCACGAGCCGGAGAAGGCCGAGGACGCAATGCGTCGGCACCTGTTCAACGTGGCCGACGCGCTCCAGCGGGGAGCGCTGACGCGCATCGACAGCGTGAGCCGCGGCGTGATCGAGGCCGGCGGTGGCTAGATACCCAAGGGAAGGAGCACCATGAGCCAGAGAAGCCTCGAAGACCTGCTGCGATCGTCCGGGAACACGGTCGAGCTGCTCCGCAACTCGCAGGCGGGCCCGAACGTCTACCCCGGCGTGCCGTCGGAGTACACGAACTGGCGTGACGAGCAGCAGGCGTGGCAGCAGACGTGCGTGCTCTACAACCAGTCGTACCACATGGCCGATCTGGCGGTCCGCGGCCCGGACGCGCAGGCGTTGCTCTCCCATCTCGCCGTGAACAGCTTCGAGGGGTTCGGCGTCGACCGCGCCAAGCACTTCGTGCCCTGCACGCCCGACGGCTACGTGATCGGCGACGTGATCCTCTTCCACCTCGCCGAGAACACGTTCAACCTCGTCGGCCGTGCGCCGGCGCTCAACTGGATCACCTACCACGCGGAGACCGGCGGCTACGACGTCGAGGTGGAGCTCGACCAGCGCTGGGCGCTCCGCACGGACGGCCGCCGCCGCTCGTACCGCTTCCAGGTGCAGGGGCCGAACGCCATGCAGGTGATCGAGAAGCTGCTCGGCGGCCCCCGCCGGACCTCAAGTTCTTCCACATGAGGGACGTGACCATTGCGGGCAAGTCGGTCCGCGCCCTGCGGCACGGCATGGCAGGCCAGCCCGGGTGGGAGCTCTTCGGGCCGTGGGACGACGAGACACCGGTGCGGGAAGCGATCGTCGAGGCAGGTCGGGACTTCGGGCTGCGCCAGGTCGGCGGGCGCGCCTACTCGTCCAACACGCTCGAGTCCGGCTGGATCCCGTCACCGCTACCCGCGGTCTACACCGGAGACGCGCTGACCGCCTATCGCGAATGGCTACCCGCGGCCGGCTACGAGGGCTCTGCCTCGGTCGGCGGCAGCTTCGTCTCCGATTCGATCGAGGACTACTACTTCACGCCCTGGGACCTCGGCTACGGCAGCTACGTCAAGTTCGACCACGACTTCATCGGGCGCGACGCGCTCGAGCGGATGGCCGACGGCGGGCATCGCCACAAGGTCACGCTCGCGCTCGACGACGAGGACGTCATGCGCACCGTCGGCACGATGCTCCAGAAGACAGACCGGGCCAAGTTCGTCGACTGGCCCTCCGCCGTGTACTCGATGCACCCGTACGACCGGGTCACGGTCGACGGCGAGACTGTGGGGGTCTCGACCTGGGTCGGCTACAGCGCCAACGAGGGCAAGGTGCTGACGCTCGCCGTCCTCGACGAGGAGCACGCCGAGCCCGGGACCGAGGTCACCTTCGTCTGGGGCGAGGAGGACGGCGGAACCCGCAAGCCGACGGTCGAGCCGCACGTCCAGGTGGAGATCCGGGCGGTCGTCAGCCCCGTGCCGTACGTCGAGACCGTGCGCAGCACGTACCGGCCCGACAGCTGGCGGACGGCGCAGGTGTGAGCTCGTGAACGACGAGCTGCGCGACCGGCTCGAGATCCGCGAGCTGGTCGAGCGCTGGGTCGTCTGGCGCGACGCGGGCGACTGGGAGCGGTTCCGCACGGTCTGGCACGACGACGGCCGCATGATGGCGACCTGGACGCAGGGGACGGCCGACGAGTTCATCGCGATGAGCAGGGCCGGCTGGGAGAAGGGCGTCCGGATCCACCACGTCCTCGGCGGCCAGTCCGCGGACGTCGCCGGGGATCGGGCGATCTCGCAGGTGAAGATGGAGATCCACCAGCGCGCGGTGGTCGACGGGGTCGAGGTCGACGTCACGTGCAGCGGCCGCTTCTACGACTTCCTCGAGAAGAGGGACAGCCGCTGGGGGCTCGTCCTGCGCCAGCCGATCTACGAGCTCGACCGCATGGACCCGGTCGACCCCGCCGCGCGCCTCGAGCTCGACCGAGAGCTGCTCGCCCGCTTCCCGGAGGGCTACCGTCACCTCGCCTACCTGCAGACCCGGGTCGGCTACGACGTCAAGCCCGACATGCCAGGCCTGCAGGGCACCGAGGTGGACGACCTCTACGAAAGCGGCGCCGCCTGGCTCCGCGGCGAGCCGCTCGATCGGTGAGATCGCAACCAAGAGGGGCGAGGCTGACGCCACGCCCCGGTTCTGGTTCGCGCTCGCGCTCGCGCTCGCGCAAAGCTACGCACCGGTCATGGTGCGCGCCCCCGGGCGTGGCTTCAGCCTCGCCCGTCTTGCTGCAGTAGGGTGGCCATCGTGCCGCCGACCGTGCGTGACGCCGCCTTCGACGTCCTCCGGGGGCACGGTCTCACGACGCTCTTCGCCAATCCGGGCTCGACCGAGATCGAGCTGCTCTCCGACCTGCCGGGCGACTTACGGTTCGTGCTCGGGCTCCACGAGAGCTCGGTCGTCGGGATGGCCACGGGGTTCGCGCTGGGCCGCCGTGAGCCCGCGCTCGCGATCCTCCACACGACCCCCGGTCTCGGCAACGCGGTCAGCGCGATCGCCACGGCGCGGGTCAATCGCGTGCCGCTCGTGATCCTCGTCGGGCAGCAGGACAGGCGCCACATCGCCTCCGAGCCGTTCCTCGCGGGGCGGCTGCAGGGGCTCGCCGGCGACTACCCGGTCTGGGTCGATCAGCCGCTGCAGGCGCAGAGCGTCCCGGCGTCGATCGCGCGGGCCTACCACGAGGCCGTCACGGGGCGCGGCCCCGCACTCGTCATCGTGCCGATGGACGACTGGGCCGCCGAGGCGACGCCCGCCGAGGAGCAGGCAGCGCCGCGACAGGTGGTGCGCGCCCGGGGGGCCGACCCCGCCGTCGTCGCACAACTCGTGGAGCTCGTCGACGGCGCGGCGCGTCCGGCGGTCGTCGCGGGTGCCGGGGTCGATGACGAGGACGCGTGGGCGGCCGTGGTCGCGCTCGCGGAGCGTCTGTCGTGCCCCGTCTGGCAGGAGTCGTTCAGCGGCCGCGCGGGGTTCCCGCAGGATCACGGGCTGTTCGCCGGCCACCTCGGGGCCGACCGGTCGCGCCTCCGCCAGGCGCTCGCGCCGTACGACCTCGTGGTCGCCGTCGGCGCGCCGGCGTTTCGGCAGTACGCCTTCTCGCCGGGGCCGTTCGTCGAGCCCGGGACGACGGTCGTCGTGGTCAGCCAGGACCCGGCGGAGGTGCATCGCAGCACCGCCGACCTCGCGGTCCTCGCCTCCCCCGAGACGGTCTGCTCGGCGCTCGCGGGCGCCGTGTCTGCACGAGAGGCTGGGCCGCCGGATCCGTTCGCGCGCCCCGAGCCGCCGGAGCCGCCGGCGCGCGGCGCGCCGCTCCGCGCCGGGCACGTCTTCACTGCGGTCGCCGAGCGGCTCGCGGACGACGCGATCGTCTTCGAGGAGTCGCCGTCCAACCGTCCGGAGCTGCTCGCGCGCCTACCGGCGCGGCAGCCGCTCGGCATGCTCAGCCCCGCAATGGGGGGCCTCGGCTTCGCGCTTCCGGCCGCGACGGGCATCCGCATGGCGTGCCCCGACCGTCCGGTGGTCGCGTTCGTCGGCGACGGCTCGTCGCTCTACTCGATCCAGTCGCTCTGGAGTGCGGCGCACTACAGCGCCGGGGCGCTCTTCGTGATCCTCTCGAACGGCGGGTACGCCGTGATGGACCGGCTTTCCGAGCAGCACGGGGGCACTGCTCCCTGGCCCGCCTTCGGGGTGGACGTCGCCGGCCTCGCGCGGGCGTTCGGGTGCCCGGCGCGCACGGTGCGCGAGCACGGCGAGCTGCTCTCGGCACTCGACGAGGTCGTTCCGGGCCTTGCGAGCCGTGACGAGCCTCTGCTGCTCGAGGTCGTCGTCGAGCCCGACGAGAGCTTCGCGCCGTGAAGGCTGCGCTGATGCGCGCATACCACGAGCCGCTGGAGCTGGTCGAGCGGCCCGTGCCCGAGGTCTCCGGCGTGAGCGACGTCCTCGTGCGTGTCGGCGGCGCGGGCGTGTGTGCCACCGACCTGCACGCGATCGAGGGCCTGATGGAGCCGGCGGGCGTGACGCTTCCGCTCGTCCTCGGCCACGAGAACGCCGGCTGGGTCGAGGCCGTCGGGACCGGGGTGACGACCGTCGCCCCGGGCGACGCGGTGCTCGTCTACCCGCCGTACAGCTGCGGCCTGTGCGTCGCCTGCCGGCGCGGCAACGACATGCACTGCGTGCGCCACCAGTTCACCGGACTGTCGGTCGACGGCGGCTTTGCGGACTACGTGCTCGTCTCCGAGCGGTCGCTCGTTCCGCTCCCGGCGGGCGTCGATCCCGTCGAGGTGGCGCCGCACGCGGACGCCGGGCTCACCGCCTACCACGCCGTCCGGCGGCTCGCGCACCTCGCCGTCCCCGGCTCGACTGCCGTCGTGATCGGCGTCGGCGGCGTCGGGCACATCGCACTCCAGCTCGTCCGCGAGCTGGGCTCGAGCTCGGTCATCGCGATCGACACCGACGAGCGGCGACGGCGGCTCGCGACGGAGCTCGGGGCGTCCGAGGCGATCGACGGGCAGGACGCGGTCGATGCCGTGCGCGACCTCACCGGCGGCGGCGGCGCCGACCTCGTCTTCGACTTCGTCGGCACGGACGAGACCCACGCGGGCTCGGCCGCGATGCTGGCCCGCGGCGGGACGTACTCCGTGATCGGCTACGGCGGCACGATCTCGATCCCGTCACCGGCGCTCGTCGTGAACGAGCACGCCGTGGTCGGCAACCTCGTCGGCACGTGGATCGACCTGTGGGAGCTGCTCCAGCTCCATGCGGCGGGCCGGATCGTGCTGAAGACCGAGGTGCACCCGCTCGACGCGGTCAACGAGGTGCTCGACAAGCTCCGCGAGGGCGAGGTCACCGGCCGCGCGGTGCTGGTGCCCTAGAGTGGCGGCGGCTCGGGGACGCCGAGCTCCTCCTGGAGTGCAGCACCGAGCGCGAGCAGCTGCATGTCCGGTGCCGCGGGCCCCACGAGCGAGACGCCGACCGGGAGGCCGCTCTCGGAGCCCACGCCCGCCGGCAGCGCCGCGACCGGGAAGCCCGTCCAATCCCAGAGGTGCGTCAGCGAGATGAGCGCGTAGTCCGTTCCCGCGTGGTCGTAACCGTCCCCGCGCAAGGGAGCGACGACGGGGATCGTCGGCTCGAGCACCGCGTCGATGCGGTGCTCCGCGAGCCAGTCGGCCCACCCGCCGGACGTCTCCAGCCTCCGGCGCTGGGCGGCGACGTAGTCCTCGGCGGACATCGCGCGGCGCTCGCCCGTCTCGACCCACTCGCGCAGCGAGGGCCGGTACTCCTCGCGGCGGGCGTCGAAGCGGCGGTGGTAGACGAGCATCTCCGTCGTCAGCACGTCGACGAAGTCCTCGCCTACGGCGTCGGGCAGTCCAGGGTTGGGAGCATCGACGATCGCGGCGCCGAGCCTGCGGCATGCGTCGAGCGCGTGGTCGAGGCCGGACGCGACGTCGGGGTCGAGGTCGACGGAGCCCAGGCGCGGCGAGACCGCGAGGCGGGCCCCGGCGAGAGGCTTCGCGCCGCGAAGAGGCGCGGCATGCAGGGAGCTCTCCGCACGGCGCCGGTCCGATCCGGCCATCGCCTCGAGCAGCATCGCGCAGTCGGCGAGCGAGCGGGCCATCGGGCCGGGGTGGTCGAGGCTCCACGCGAGCGGCACGATGCCCGCGAGCGAGACCAGCCCGCGGGTGGGCTTGATCGTCGAGGTGCCGGAGCACGCGGAGGGGATGCGCAGCGAGCCCGCGGTGTCGGTGCCCGTCGCGGCAGGGGTCATCCGTGCCGCGAGGGCGGCCGCCGAGCCGCCGCTCGAGCCTCCGGACGAGCGCTCGAGCGCCCACGGGCTTCCGACCTGGTCGGTCGTCCCGCCTGCGGCGAACTCGTGCGTGTGAAGGTGACCGAGGAGCACCATCCCGGCGGCGGACAGGCGCTTCCAGACGTCGCAGTCCTCGTCGGGCACATCGTCGAGCAACGTGCTCGACGCGGTCACCGGCTTGCCCGCGACGCCGTAGAGGTCCTTGAGCCCGATCGGCACACCCGTCAACGGCGGGGCCGGGCCGTCCCGCCGCACGGCCGCCTCGCTCAGGCGCTCGTCCGCGAGCGCGGCGGCCGCGAGCGCGTCCTCCTCGTAGACGCGCACCCAGGCGTTGATCGAGCCGGGGTCACCGTCGTGGCTGTGCGTGCCGTCGACCTCGCGGATCCGATCGAGCAGCGCGCCGGTCACTTCTCCGGCGGAGACCTCGCGCCGCTGCAGGCGCCTCGACAGCTCCGTGACGCTCAGCCGGGCGACGTCCGTCACGACGGTGCGAGGAAGCGTCGCGGGTTGTCGATCGTCAGCTCGTCGATCTGCGCCTCGGTGACGCCGCGCTCACGCAGCGCGGGCAGGATCGTCGTGGAGAGGTGGAGATAGTCGGGCCGCTCGTTCGCGAAGTTCGGGTCTCCGACCATGAAGTCCATGAAGCAGGCGGCGTCGTGCGAGAGGTGGATCCGGTCGCCGTATCCCTCCTCGAGCAGCGCGAGCAACGTCCGGATCCTGTCGTCGTCCGGGTTGAAGTGGGGGATGTTGAAGCGGTCGAGGCCGAGCGTCGCGCCCGTGTCGCCGATCGCCCGCAGGTACGCGAGGTCGTTGCTGTCGCCGGCGTGCGCCACGACGATGCGGGACGGCTCGACGCCTCGCCTCGTGAGCTCGGCGAGCGCCAGCGTCCCGGTCGCCGCTCGAGCGTTCGTGTGCACCATCACCGGAGCGCCTGTCTCGATCGCAGCGATCGCCACCGCGTCGAGAATCCGGGGGATGTCGCCGACGGGCCCGTGCTCCTCGACGGCGCACTTGATGAACGCCGCCCGCACGCCGGTGTCGTCGATGCCCTCGCGGAGCTCGCGGACGAAGAGCTCCGCGATCGCCTCGGCGCTGCGGTAGTGGAGGAAGTTGGGAAGCTCGACGAACGCGTAGACACCTGACGCTACGACGATGTTCAGGTCGACCTCCGCGCTGATGCGCTGGATGCGCGGGATGCACCGCCCGAGCCCCGGCGCCGTCGGGTCGACCAGCGTCCGGTACCCGGCGTCTCGCACCGCACGGAGCTTCTCGATCGCGTCGCGGACACGGGCGTCCTCGTCCCAGTAGCTCTCGCCCCAGACGTGGCCGTAGTTCTGGAGCGCCTCCGGCTGGAGGATGAGGACGTGCTCGTGAGGGAGCGTGCGCCCGAGCTCGGCCGCGGCGACCGGCCCGCGGACGGTCGGCACCGTCGCCGGCGTTCCCGCAGCGCCCGCCACGCCTACGTGACGGTCTCGAGCGCGTCGCCGCCGGAGTCGACCTCGCGCAGCAGGTAGGCGGACTGCAGCAGCTGGGGCTCGTCCTTCAGCCGCTGCGCCGTGCCGTGGTAGTGGATCCGGCCACGCTCGAGGACGTACGCGGTCTCCGCGAGCCCGAGAGCGACGTTGGCGAACTGCTCGATCAGGAGGACCCCGACGCCGCTCGTGGCCACGGACTGCAGCACCGGCACGAGCCGCTGGATCACCACCGGGGCGAGGCCGAGCGAGAGCTCGTCGACGAGCACGAACCGCGGCTGCGAGACGAGCGCCTGCGCCAGCACGACCATCTGCTGCTCGCCGCCGGAGAGCAGCCGCGCCGTGTGGTTCCAACGCTTCTCGAGCTCGGGGAACAGCTCGAGCGCGTGGGCGACGCCCGCTTTCGCCTGAGCGCCGCCGAGCGAGTAGGTGGCGACGCGGAGATTGTCGGCGACGGTCAGGGCCGGCAGGAGTCGGCGGCCCTCCGGGACGACGGCGACGCCCGCGGCGCGCACCTGCTCGGGCCGCAGGCGCGTGAGCTCGCGATCGCCCACGAGCACGCGGCCGCCACTCTTGCGCAGCAGCCCGCCGACGGCGAGGACGAGCGACGACTTGCCGGCGCCGTTGGCGCCGAGCAGCGCGGTCACCTGGCCCGGCGGGATCTCGAGGGAGACGCCTGCAACGACGGCGCGGCCGCCACGCTCGACCGACAGGTCTTCGAGTCGCAGGCCGGGAGTCTCGACCACCACGGTGTCAGGGGTGCTCACTCGACCTCCTCCGTGCCGAGGTAGGCGCGGATGACGTTCTCGTCGCGGAGGACCTCGGCGGTCGGGCCGGAGGCGATCAGCTTGCCGAAGTCGAGCACGGCCGTCGTCTCGCAGCAGGCCTGCACGAGGCTCATGTCGTGGTCGACGAGGACGACGAGCGCGCCGACCTGCTCGGGAATCCTCCGGATCAGCCTGCTCATGTGATCCGTCTCCGCCTGCGGGAGACCTGCCGCCGGCTCGTCGAGTAGGACGACGCGCGGCTTGCCGACGACAGCGCGCGCCACCTCCACGAGCCTGCGCGCGCCGGCGCTGAGCTCACCGACCCTCGCCCGGGGCGAGACGTCGAGCCCGACGAGCTCGATCGCGGCGAGGACGTCGGTCCTGCGCGTCGCGCGCTTCGCGGACGAGTGCTCGTGGATCATCGCGACGTTGTCGAAGACCGAGAGCTTCTCGATCGCCTGCTCGGTCTGGAAGGTTCGCCGGAGGCCCCACCGCGCGCGCCTGAAGTCCGTCATCGCGAGCAGGTCTTCGCCGAAGCAGCGGATGGTGCCCCCGGCCGGGCGGACGAAGCCGGAGAGGACGTTGAAGAAGGTCGTCTTGCCGGCGCCGTTCGGCCCGATCAGCCCGCACGTTCCTCCCGGGAAGGCGACCGTGACGTCGTCGAGCGGCGTCACGCCGGCGAAGCGAACGGTGAGAGCCGAGACCTCGATCACGGCGCCTTCTTCTCCGCGTCGGCCTGCTCGCGCACCCGGGAGACGACGAGTCGCCAGAGCCGCGCGAGGTCCTTGGGCAGCTGGTCGGCGAGCCCGCCCGGCGCAGTGAGGAGCACCTGGAGGAGCCCCGCGCCGAAGATGACGAGGACGATGTTCGGGTCGATGCCCCACTGCGCCTGGAAGAGGAACGGGATCCCCTGCTGGAAGATGCCCGCCACGACCGCGCCCCAGAGGCTGTAGATGCCGCCGATCAGGGCGGTGGCCGCGAGCGTCAGCGAGTCCTGCGTCTGGAAGGTGATCGCCCGTGGGACGCCCACCTGCGCCGCGAGCAGGCAGCCCGCCACACCGGTCACGAACGAGGCGAGCGCGAACGCCCACAGCTTGAAGAGTGTGATGTTGACGCCGGCGGCGAGCGCCGCGGGCTCGCTCTCGCGAATCGCGGCCCACGCACGGCCCGGCTTTCCGGAGACGTGGACGAGCGCGAGCAGGAACAGGAGCGCGCAGACGACGACCGTGTAGCGGTAGAACGCGACGTCTCCGTCGGCCCACGACGGGCGTCGTACCGGCGGCGTGCTCGTCGTCAGCGCGCCCGTCGCCGACCGGCCCGTGAAGCCGCCGCCCCCGTTCGGGAAGTCGGTGACCGCGAGCACCACGGTGGTGGCGCCGGCGAACATCAGGGTGATCAGCGCCAGGTAGAGGCCGGAGAGCCGGAGCGCCGGAAGGCCCACGAGCGTGCCGATTCCGCACGTGATCGCCCCGGCGAGGAGCAGCAGGAGCGGAAACGGCAGCGACGTCGCGTACGAAAAGCGCGCGCCGACCCAGCAGCCGATGGTCAGCAGCGCCACCTGGCCGAGGGAGATCATCCCGACGCGGCCGTAGAGGATGCCGAAGCCGAGCGCCACGACCGCGTAGATGGCGACGCTCGTCGCGGTCGTGACCCAGTCGGCGGTCGCGACTGCAGGCACGCCGAAGAGCGCGACGACGAGCAGCGCGGCGATGACGACGGCGCGGACGATCGTCCCCCGCTCGAGGCGGGGAACTTCGCGGCTGGACGCGGCGCTGTCGCCTGAGGTCGGTGCCGCCGTCACGCGGTCACGCCCCGGCCCGCGAGACGGTGACGACGCGGTGCCGCGACAGGAAGAGCAGCGCAGCGATCGCGAGCACGAACGGCGCCGCGGAGCGGTACGCGGAGATCGAGGCGTAAGGGGTGGCGACGGACTGTGCGAGGCCGACGGCGAGGCCGCCGAACAGCGTCGCCCAGAGCGATTGGAGCCGACCGATCAGCGCGGCCGCGAGCGAGGCGATCACGAGGAACGTCAGCGCCGTGTAGTCGAGAGACGTGAGCAGGTCCGGGAGGAGCAGGCCGGCAGCGCCGCACGCGAGCCCGGAGCCGAACCACGCGGCCGCCTCGACGCGGCGTACCGGCACGCCCAGCGTTGCAGTGATCTCCCGGTCGTTGGCGAGCGCGCGCATCGCCGTGCCGAGCTTCGTGACGCGCAGGAAGATGCTGGCGGCGGCGGTGATCGCAAACGCGAGCACGATCGCGATGATCTGCGTCAGGCTCACCGAGGTGCCGAGGATGTCGTAGCGGTGCTCCGAGCTCGGTAGCGGCAGGAAGCGCGCGAACGCTCCGCCGGCGGGCGCGCGCCAGGCCATCAGTCCGAGCAGGATCAGTGCGAGCCCGAGCGTTCCCATCATCTTGACGAGCGGGTCGCGCCGTGCGAAGGCGGGGCCGAACACCATGCCGTACGCAAGGTTGACGACCCCGCCCGCCATGACGCACACCGTGAAGGCGAGCCACTCGGGGCAACTCGTGTGGTTGATCAGGTAGTAGGCGATCAGGGCGCCGGCGGCACCGATCGCGCCGAACGCGAGGTTCAGCACGCCCGTGGCGCGGTACAGCACGACCAGCCCGACGCCGGAGAGCGCGTAGACGCCCCCGAACGCCAGGCCGATCACGATGAACGGCTTGAGGAACTGCCAGTCGACGCCGAACACGCTCAGCGCGAGCAGGTCGGTCATCGGAGCCTCCGGTCACCCTGAATCGCCATCACGATTGCGTCCGTTGTCCTACTTGCCCGTGTTGAGGTTGAACTTCTTCTCCCAGACGCGCGTCTGGGCGACGGACTTGTCGACCGCGGCGATCGCCGTGCACCCGTTCTTCACGACGACGTCCTTGTTCTTGTAGTCGACGATGATGTTCGTGTTGTTCGGGATGTGGTACGGCAGCTTCCCGACGTAGTACGGCTTGCAGAGGATGTCCGTCTTCTGGTTCTTGAGGTTGATGACGGCCGCGTTGTACGACTTCGCCGTCACCGGTCCCTTGATCCCCAGGAGGGCGCTCGTCGCGAACTTGCCCGCGAGGTAGCCCATCTGCGCGAACGCCTGCGGCGCGATCTTCGGCGCGTACCGCTTGAGGACCGCGAACATCAGTGCCGAGTCCGGCCCGACGGACGGGTCGACGTTCGAGAACTCGTTGTCGATCCAGAGATGCCCGTCCCACTTGGGCGAGAACTGGCCCGACATGAACGTGTTCGCGATCGGTGTCGAGGAGCCCCACTTGACCTTCTCGACGATGCCCTGCGCCTCGGCGGCCTTCATGAACGCCGGTGCCGTATCGGGCGTGAAGTCGAGCAGGATCCCGCCGCCGTCGCCGACGAACTGGTACATCTGGATCAGCTGCGACGTCGCGTCGGTGACCGGCAGGTGGGTCGGGAAGACCTTGACCGCGACGCCGGCCTTCTCGGCGAGGAGCGCCGCGCCGCCGTCCGCGTAGGCCGAGATCGTGTCGGGCGACGCGATCGCGAGCTTCTTGATCCCCGCCTTGATGAGCGCCTGCGCCGCGCCGATGTTGCTGTAGCGCGGGCCTGCGTTCACCTCGGCGAACGACGGGGTGGAGTAGCACTCCGCCTGGACGCCGGCGCCGATCACGACGAAGCCCTTGCTCTTGTAGTACTTCCAGTTCGTGCCGCACTCGGCGAAGCTCGTGTTGCCGACCACTCCAACGACCTTGTCGGTCTGGATCAGCTTCCGTGCGAGCGCCGCCTCCTGAGCCGGGTTGAGCTGCTCGTTGTAGAGGATGTACTTGATCGGCCGGCCCTTGATGCCGCCGTTGTCGTTGACGCAGTCGAAGTACGCCTTCGCGACCTTGCCGACGGTCGTGAAGTCGACGCCCGGGATGAGCATGTCGATGCCGCCGAGCTTGATCGGCGTGCCGGTCGCCTTCTTGCCCGTTCCCAGACCGCAGACCGACTTCTTTGCCGATGCCTTGCCCGACCCGACCGGCGCCTGCGCGCCCGTCGCCCAACCGGCGAGCATCAAGGCCAGCAGGCATGCACCCGCGGCCGCTCCGCCGATCATCGTCTTCGTCGATCGCATGGATCCCTCCAATTGGGTCGCTCGAGAGGTGGTCTTGCCGAATTCCCGCGGCCGTGGCCGCGTCACGCCACGTCAGGGTCTCGCCAGGTGCACCCCCCTCACGTCGACGTGCCTCCGCGCGCGCCGGCTCCGAGCCGGAAGGGATGATCTTGCCTCCGGCGGGCGCGCGACCGAGGCCGACCGGCACCCCCCGAAGGCGGTGCTGGGGCCCGCCGGCGCACACCGTCGCGGCGACCGCTCGACGCCACCGGATCCCTCTCGCACGTCCCGGATACTAGACTAGTGTCTTGACGAATGGAACACTGCGTCGGTCGGCACCGAGCCGGCGCACGACGGTCGGGTCGAGCGCGGGGCGTGAAAGGAGACCAGGGATGAGCACCCAGACCGAGACGGGGATCGACACGAGGCTCTTCATCGGGGGCGCGTTCGTCGAGGCCGAGGGCGGCCGCACGTTCGAGAACCGCGACCCGTGGAGCGGCGACGTCGTCTCCGAGGTCGCGAACGGGAGCGGCGCGGACGCGAAGCGGGCGGTCGAGGCGGCCGCCGAGGCCTTCCCCGAGTGGTCGAGGACGCCGCCTGCGGTGCGGCAGGGCATCTTCCTGAAGGCCGCCGACGTGCTCGAGTCGCGCCAGGACGAGGTCGTGTCGATGCTCGCGCGGGAGACCGGCTGCACGTTCGGCTTCGGCATGTTCCAGATGCATTTCGTCCCGGGGCTCTTCCGGCAGGCCGCGGCCCTTGCGTACGCGCCGCTCGGAGAGGTGATCCCGTCGGACACCGGCGCGTTCTCGATGGGCATCAGGCGGCCCGTCGGCGTCGTCGGTGCGATCGCGCCCTGGAACGCGGCGCTGATCCTCTCCGCACGCTCGATCTCCGCGCCGCTCGTTCTCGGAAACGCGGTGGTGCTCAAGCCGTCCGAGTGGTCGCCGCAGGTCGGCGGGCTCCTCTGGGGCGAGGTCTTCGCCGAGGCGGGGCTGCCGCCCGGCGTGCTGAACGTCGTGACGCACGCGCCGGGCGAGGCGCAGGCCGTGGGCGACGAGCTGATCGAGAGCCCGCACGTGCGCCGGCTGAACTTCACGGGCTCGACGGCCACGGGCCGCAAGCTCGCCGAGGCCGCAGGGCGCCGGCTCAAGCGCGTCGTGCTCGAGCTCGGCGGCTACAACCCGCTCATCGTCCTGGCCGACGCCGACCTCGAGTACGCGGTCAACGCGACGACGTTCGGCGCGTTCCTCCACCAGGGCCAGATCTGCATGTCGGCCCGGCGGATCATCGTCGAGCGGCCGATCGCGGACGAGTTCGTCGCGCGGCTCGCGGAGAAGACGAGCGGTCTCAAGGCCGGCGACCCGGCGGAGCACGACACGATCATCGGCCCGCTCATCAACCCCGACGCGCTCGCGACCGTGCAAAGCAGGGTCGAGGCGGCCGTGGGCGCCGGCGCGAAGGTGCTCGCCGGCGGGAGCGCCGAAGGGCCGTGCTTCCAGGCGACGCTGCTCGCCGACGTTCCGCCCGACTCGGAGTTCGCGAACGAGGAGACGTTCGGCCCGGTGGCGGCGATCGAGGTCGTCGACTCCGCCGAGGAAGCGGTCGCGCGCGCCAACGCCACGGCGTACGGGCTCGCGTCGGGAATCATCACGTCGGACACCGACCGCGGGCTCGAGCTCGCGCAGGCGATCGACGCAGGGATCGTCCACGTCAACGACCAGCCGGTTGGAGACGAGCCGCAGATGCCGTTCGGCGGCGTCAAGGACTCGGGCTTCGGCCGCTTCGGCGGCACCGCGGTCGTCGACGAGTTCACCGAGACGCGCTGGATCACCGTGCAGCGGGGCTCGCACCCGTTCCCGTTCTAGGATCGTCAGGAGGCTCGATCGGCTCGATGACGGCGACGCTGACAACGGCCGCGGAGGCGGTCTCCGCCATCAGGAGCGGCGACACGGTCATGGTCGGCGGCTTCGGGCTGGTCGGCGCGCCTCTGACGCTGATCGACGCGCTCGTCGAGGAGTCGGACGCGAGCGACCTCACCATCGTCTCGAACAACATCGGCGAGCCCGGCCGCGGCCTCGGCAAGCTCCTGCGCCAGGGCCGGATCCGCCGCGGCATCTCCTCGTACTTCACGTCGAACCCCGAGGCGGTCGCGGCGGTCAACGCCGGCGAGATCGAGGCGACGCTCGTCCCGCAGGGCACGTTCGCGGAGGCGATCCGGGCCGGCGGCGCGGGCATCGGCGGCTTTTTCACGCCCGTCGGCGCGGGGACGCAGCTCGCCGAGGGAAAGGAGGAGCGCGTGATCGGCGGGGTGCGCCACGTGCTCGAGGGGCCGATCCACGCCGACGTCGCACTCGTCTACGCCGCGCGGGCGGACACGCTCGGGAACCTCTGGTACCGCCGCACCGCGCGGAACTTCAACCCGCTCATGGCGACCGCGGCCGGCGTCACCATCGCGGAGGCGGGGGAAATCCTCGACGTCGGGGAGCTCGAGCCGGAGTCGGTCGTGACGCCGCACCTCTACGTCGATCACCTGGTCGCCGCGGCGTGAGCCCCGAACCGAAAGCCCGGATCGCGGCGAGGGCGGCGCAGGAGCTCTGCCCCGGCGAGGTCGTCAACCTGGGGATCGGTATCCCGAACCTCATCCCGGAGTTCCTCGGGCCCGACTCGGGCGTCGTGCTCCACACGGAGAACGGCCTCCTGGGCGTCGGGCCACGACCGGACGACGGCGACCTCGACCCCGACCTGATCGACGCCGCGAAGCAGCCGATCACGGCATTGCCAGGCGCCGCGTACTTCGACAGCGCCTCGAGCTTCGCGATGATCCGCGGCGGCCACGTCGACGTCGCCGTGCTCGGCGCGCTCGAGGTGAGCGCCGCCGGTGACATCGCGAACTGGGCCGTTCCCGGCAAGGACGTGCTCGGCGTCGGCGGCGCGATGGACCTCGTGGTCGGCGCGCGCCGCGTGATCGTGACGATGACGGCGACGTCGTCTCGCGGTCAGCCGAAGGTGGTGGCCGAGTGCACGTACCCGCTGACCGCCGCAGGAGCCGCCGACGTCGTCGTCACCGAGCTCTGCGTCTTCCGCCTCGTCGACGGCGAGCTGCGCCTGACCGAGCTGCTCGACGGCGCGACGGTCGACGACGTCACCGCCGTCACGACCGCCCCGTTCGTCGTCACGCTGGAGGAAAGCCATGTCGGTTGACGTCCGTCCCTTCCCGGAGCTGGTCGACGCAGACCGCGCCGGCCTCGACCCGCCCTACGACCACTTCGACTACGTCGGGACGCGCCTGCGGGCTCCGAAGGAGCCGCTCGTGATCATCCCGTCCACGCTGACGGAGCTGACCGGCCCGGCCTACGGCGAGTCCACGGTCGACCCGCGCGACGCCGACCTGACCCGCCAGCACGCGGGCCAGCCCCTGGGCGAGCGGATGGTCCTGAGCGGCCGTGTCCTCGGAAGCGACGGCAAGCCGCTGCGTGGGCAGCTCGTCGAGATCTGGCAGGCGAACGCGGCCGGCCGCTACGCGCACGAGGTGGACGACCACGACGCGCCGCTCGACCCGAACTTCAGCGGCGCGGGCCGCTGCCTGACCGACGACGAGGGCCGCTACCGGTTCGTGACGGTCAAGCCGGGCGCGTACCCGTGGAAGAACCATACGAACGCCTGGCGCCCGAACCACATCCACTTCTCGGTCTTCGGCCGTGCCCTGACCGAGCGGCTCGTCACGCAGATGTACTTCCCCGGCGACCCGCTCTTCCCGTACGACCCGATCTTCAACTCCGTCCGCGATCCCAAGGCGCGCGAGCGGATGATCTCCATGTTCGATCTCGGGCTCACGGAGCCGGAATGGGCCCTCGGCTTCCGCTGGGACATCGTGGTCGGCGGCAAGGACGCGACGCCGCTCGAGGAGCCGCACGATGACTGAGCTCGGCATCACCCCCGCGCAGACGGCAGGCCCGTACCTGCGGATCGGGCTTCTGCGGAACATCCTCACGCCGAACGTCGTCGACCCTTCCGACCCCCGCGCGATCCGTATCCGGGGACGGCTCACCGACGCGGCCGGTGACGGCGTGCCCGACGGGATGATCGAGACCTGGCAGGCGAACGCCGCAGGGCGTTACCACCACCCGGCCGACGACCGCGACGAGCTTGCACTGGAGGACGGCTTCCTCGGCTTCGGGCGCTCCGGTACGGAGAACGACGGCCGTTTCGAGATCGTCACGGTCAAGCCCGGTCGCGTGCCGTGGCCGGAGGGAGGCCTGCAGGCGCCCCACATCGGAATCACGGTCTTCGCGCGCGGGCTGCTCAAGCACGCGGTCACGCGCCTCTACTTCCCGGACGAGACCGAGGCGAACGCCGAGGACCCGGTGCTCTCGCGCCTGCGTCCCGAGCAGCGCGAGACGCTCGTCGCGGTGGCCGAGGACGGGGGTCTTCGATTCGACATATGCCTCCAGGGGCCGTCGCACACGACATTCTTCGCGGTGTGACGGCATTCGAGGCGCTGTTCGTCCCGGCCGATCTCCGCCAGGCGGTGTCCAGCAGGTCCTGGCTCTTGGCGATGCTCGAGACCGAACGCGCGCTGGCGGCGGCCGGCGCGGTGGTGGGCCTCGTCCCCGACGCCTCCGCCGAGGCGATCGCCGCCGCCTGCGCAGACGCGGACGGCTACAGCTGGGACGAGCTGCTCGACCAGGGCCGCGCCGTCGGGAACCCTGCCGAGCCGCTCGTGCGCGTCCTCCGTGCCCGGGTCGGCGACGAGCACGAGCGCTTCGTCCACCTCGGGGCAACGAGCCAGGACGTGCTCGACACCGCGGCGATGCTCGTCTCGCGCAACGCGGTCGCTCTCGTGCTGGGCCATGCCGACGCCGCTGCGGAGACGTGCGCAACGCTCGCCCGCGAGCACCGCTCGACGCCGATGGCCGCGCGGACGCTGCTGCAGCAGGCCGTGCCGACCACGTTCGGCCTCGTGGCGGCCGGCTGGCTGGTCGCGCTGCTCGACGCTCGCCGGCGCCTGGCCGACCTCGCCGAGACAGGGCTCGCCGTGCAGCTCGGAGGAGCGGCCGGAACGCTCTCCGCGCTCGGCGACGAAGGCATGCGTACCGTCGAGGCGCTCGCGGGCGAGCTCGGCCTGGCGGTGCCGACGCTGCCGTGGCACACGAACCGCGTGCGCGTCGCCGGCCTCGGCGCCGCGCTCGCAACGCTCGCCGGCGTCTGCGGGAAGATCGGGCTCGACGTCGTCCAGCTCTCCCAGACCGAGGTCGCCGAGGTGCGCGAGGCCGCGGGCGGCGGCTCGTCGGCGATGCCGCAGAAGCGAAACCCGGTGCAGGCGACGCTGACCCGCTCGTGCGCGGCGCTCGCCGCCGCGCATGCCTCCGTGCTCCAGGCAAGCCTCGTGCAGGAGCACCAGCGGGCCGCGGGCGCGTGGCATGCCGAGTGGGAGGCACTCTGCGGGGCCTTCATGTTCGCGGGCGGAGCCTCCGCGGCGATCGCGGACTCACTCGCCGGCCTCGACGTGGACGCGGCGAGGATGCGTCAGAACCTCGATGCGACGGGTGGGCTCGTCCTCTCCGAGCGCGTCGCCACGGCACTGGCGGAGCGGCTCGGGCGCGGCACGGCGCACGAGCTCGTCGCCGCCGCGGCCGGGGCGCAATCGTTCCGGGATGCGCTCCTTGCGGACCCGCGCGCCGGGCTCGAGGCCGACGAGGTCGACGCGCTCCTCGACCCGACCACGTACCTGGGCTCCGCCGGCGCGCTCGTCGACCGCGCGCTGGCACGCTACGACACCGAGACGCAAGGGCGGAAGGGAGGCTCGTGAGCGACGAACGTGACGGGAAGCACGCCCGCGGCATGGAGGTGCGTCGCGCGGTGCTCGGCGATGCCCACGTCGACCGCGCGATCGAGCGCACGACGCCGTTCACGGAGGACTTCCAGGACTTCATCACGCGGTACGCCTGGGGCGAGATCTGGTCGCGGCCCGGCCTCGACCGGCGAACGCGGAGCATCGTCACGCTCACCGCTCTCGTCGCGAGCGGGCGGGAGCACGAGCTCGAGATGCACGTCCGCGCCGCGCTCGTGAACGGGCTCACACCGGACGAGATCGGCGAGGTGCTCCTCCAGTGCGCGGTCTACTGCGGCGTTCCGGCGGCGAACGGCGCGTTCGCGATCGCCCAGCGGGTGGTCGACGAGGAGACGCAGTGAGCCGCGCGGTCGTCCTCTCCGCGGTGCGGACGCCCGTCGGCCGGTACGGCGGCGGGCTTGCCGCGGTGCGCCCCGACGACCTCGCGGCGCTTGCGGTGGCCGCCGCCGTCGAGCGTGCCGGGGTCCCTGCGGAGGAGATCGAGGATCTCTGGCTCGGCTGTGCGAACCAGGCGGGGGAGGACAACCGCAACGTCGCGCGCTTCGCCGCGCTGCTCGCAGGCCTGCCCGACTCGGTGGCGGGCGTCACCGTCAACCGGCTCTGCGCCTCCGGGCTCTCCGCGATCGTCGGCGCCTGCCACGCGGTGATCGCGGGCGACGGCGACCTGTTCGTCGCCGGTGGGGTCGAGTCGATGACGCGCGCGCCGCTCGTCACGGCGAAGCCCGACGCGCCCTTCGCGCGCGGCAACCGCACGATCTACGACACGACGCTCGGCTGGCGCTTCGTCAACCCGCGCTACGAGGAGCGGTTCTCGAGCGAATCGATGGGGGAGACGGGCGAGAACGTCGCCGAGCGCTGGGACGTGTCGCGTGAGGATCAGGACGCGTTCGCGCTGCGCTCGCAGGAGCGCTGGGCAGCGGCGCAGGAGGCGGGCCGCTTCGCCGACGAGCTGATCCCCGCCGGCGAGCTCGAGCGCGACGAGCACCCGCGGCCCGACACGTCCGCCGAGAAGCTCAGCACCCTGCGGCCCGCCTTCCGCAAGGACGGCACCGTCACGGCCGGCAATGCGAGCGGGATCAACGACGGCGCGGCCGCGCTCGTCATCGCCAGCGAGGAGCGCGCGCGCGAGATCGGCGTCGAGCCGCTCGGGGCCTTCGTCGGCTCCGCCGTCGCCGGCGTCGACCCCGCAGTGATGGGTGTCGGGCCGATCCCGGCCGTCCGCAAGCTGCTCGACCGCACCGGGGTCGCGGTCGAGGACGTCGATCTCGTCGAGCTCAACGAGGCGTTCGCTTCGCAGTCGCTCGCGGTCGTGCGCGAGCTCGGGATCGACGAGGAGCGTGTCAACGTCAACGGCGGCGCGATCGCGATCGGGCACCCGCTCGGGATGAGCGGAGCGCGGCTCGTCGTGACGCTGCTCCACGAGCTCGGTCGCCGCGGCGGGCGGTACGGCATCGCGACGATGTGCGTCGGCGTCGGCCAGGGCCAGGCGGCGCTCTTCGAGCGTGGGTCGTGACGAAGACGCAGGTCGCGATCGTCGGAGCGGGGCCTGCCGGCCTGACGCTGGCCCAGCTGCTCCACGTCGCCGGGATCGACTCCGTCGTCCTGGAGAACAGAAGCCGCGACTACGTCGAGGCGCGGATCCGGGCGGGCGTCCTGGAGCACGACGTCGCCGAGCTCTACGAGCAGGCGGGCGTCGGCGGGCGGATGCGCCGCGAGGGCCTCGTCCACACGGGCGTCGAGCTGCAGTCGGGCACCGAGCGCCACCGAATCGCGTTCGACGAGCTCGTCGGCAAGACGATCGTGGTCTACGGCCAGACGGAGGTCGTCAAGGATCTCATCGAGGCGCGCCTCGAGAGTGGCCGCCCGCTCCACTTCGAGGTCTCGGACGTCTCGCTCCACGAGCTCGAAAGCGAGCGACCCCGCGTGCGGTACGTCCACGACGGGGCGGAGCAGGAGCTCGAGTGCCAGTTCGTCGCGGGGTGTGACGGCTTCCACGGCGTCTCGCGGCCGAGCATCCCCGCGGACGTCCTCCGCACCTTCGGGCGCGACTACCCCTACGGCTGGCTCGGGATCATCGCGGCCGTCGCGCCGTCTCACGACGAGCTGGTCTACGCGCACACCGAGCGGGGGTTCGCGCTCCTGAGCATGCGCTCGCCCGAGCTCTCACGCCTCTACCTGCAATGCGCGCCCGACGAGGATCTCGACCTCTGGCCGGACGAGCGGATCTGGGACGAGCTCCAGAGTCGGCTCGGCGTGGACGGCTGGACGCTCCACGAGGGGCCGATCCTCGAGAAGGGCGTCACGCCGATGCGAAGCTTCGTCACCGAGCCGATGCAGTGGGGGCGGCTCTATCTCGCGGGTGACGCCGCCCACATCGTGCCGCCGACCGGAGCGAAGGGCCTGAACCTCGCCGTGCGTGACGTTGCGGCGCTCGCGGAGGCGCTCGTCGCCTGGTACCGCGACGGCCACGTCGGTCTCCTCGACGCCTACTCCGAGACGTGCCTGCGGCGGGTCTGGCGCGCGGAGCACTTCTCCTGGTGGATGACGACGATGCTCCACCGCGCGCCGAACTCCGACGAGTTCACCCTGCGGCTCCAGCAGTCCCAGCTCCGCTACCTCCGCACCTCGCCCGCGGCGGCGAGGTCGCTCGCCGAGAACTACGTCGGCGTCGAGCACGCCTGAGCTTGAGGCTTGATGCGAAATTCGTGCACGGAGCGCCCATTTCGCATCAAGCCTCTACGCAGCGGAGCGAAGGTACGCGAGCACCGCGAGGACGCGGCGGTGCCCATCGACGCCGCTCACGTCGAGCTTGCCGAGGATCGCGCTCACGTGCGTCTCGACGGTTCGCTCCGTCAGCCAGAGCTGCTTCGCGATCCCCGCGTTCGTGCGGCCCTCCGCCATCAGCCCGAGCACCTCGCGCTCGCGCGGCGTCAGCTGGTCGAGCGTGTCGTCGCCGGTCTGGGGGACGAGGAGCTGCTTGACGACCTCCGGGTCGAGCGCGCTGCCGCCGCTGCTCACACGCGCTGCCGCCTCGAGGAACTCGTCGACGTCCAGGATGCGGTCCTTCAGGAGGTAGCCGAAGCCGCCGCCCGAGCCGACGAGCTCGACCGCGTGGTTCGACTCGACGTGCTGCGAGAGCACGAGGACGGCCGTCTCCGGGTGCCGCTGCCGGATCTCGGCGGCCGCGCGCATGCCCTCGTCCTCGTACGTCGGCGGCATCCGGACGTCGACGATCGCGAGGTCCGGCTCGTGCTCGGCGACGACGGACACGAGCGCCTCGGCGTCTCCGACGCGGGCGACGACCGTGTGACCGGCATCCTCGAGCAGTCCCGCAACCCCCTCGCGGAGGAGCACGGTGTCGTCGGCGATCACGATTCGCACGGGATCGCCACCTCCACGCGTGTCCCTCGGCCCCGAGGGCTGAGGACGGCGAGCGACCCGCCGTGGGCTGCCACGCGATCCTGCAGGCCCGCGAGGCCCGAGCCGCGCCGGACGACCGCCCCGCCGATGCCGTCGTCGGTGATCGAGACCAGGAGCGTGCCGTTCTCCCGGACGGCGCGCATGGACACGCGCGACGCGGATGCGTAGCGAACGGCGTTCGTCAGCGCCTCGCATGCGACGAAGTACGCCGCCGCCTCGACGCTCGCCTGGACTCGCTCGTTGGGCACCTCCACGTCGACGGGGATCGGCGCGCTCCTGGCGAGGTCGGCGAGCGCTGCCGAGAGGCCGTCGTCGAGCCGCGCGGGTCGCACGCCCGCGGCGATCTGCCGCAGATCTCCGATCGCGCCGCCGATCTCGTCGACGACACGGTCGAGCGCGGGGGAGAGCACGGCCGCGCCGCGCGGGAGCCCTCGCTGCAGTCGCCGCACCTGGACGCCCAGAGAGACGAGCCGCTGCTGCGCGCCGTCGTGGAGGTCGCGCTCGAGCCGGCGGCGCTCCTCGTAGCCCGCCTCGACGATGCGCGCCCGCGAGGCCTCGACCTCGGCCAGCTGCAGGCGGAGCTCGACCCGGAGACGGGCCATCTCGATCGACAGCGTCGCGGCCGAGAGGACGCCGTTCAGCAGGTCGCGACGATGGAGGAGCGACGGATCGTGGAGGAGGACGGCCGTCCGGGCGCCGTCCCGCCCGATTGCCGTTCGCGCGCGGGCGTCGTCGGGCAGGTTCGCGAGATCCCCCGACGCCTCCGCGAACGCCTCCGTCGCCGGAAGCCAGAAGCGGAGATCCGCGCTCGGGTCGCCGAGCGCCTCCGCCAGCACGGCGCCGATCTCCTCGGGCGCCCGCCGGCCCTCGCGGACCTCGTCCTCGAAGGTTCGCACGCGGCGGACGCCGTTGTAGCGCGCGCGACTGAACCGCCGGTCGACGATGTCCTGGATCCGCCGGCGAAGGGGGAGGAACCCGACCGCCACGACGAGGGTCGTCACGGCCGTGATCCACTCCGAGCCCCCACCGACGAGCACGCCGAGCGCGATCGTAAGCCCCGCGAAGACGGAGACGAGGAGCGCGGTCAGGACCGCGTAGACCAGCGTCCGGTTCACGAGACGCTCGATCGCGTACAGCCGGTAGCGGCCGACCGCGATCCCGACGGACGCCGCGACCGCGATGTCGATCAGCATCAGGAGCGGAAAGACGATGACGTCGGCGATCGTGACCCCGAGCGCCAGACCGAGGAGCCCCGAGGAGATGCAGAGGAGAAGCGTGACCGGGACGAGCGTGGCAGACCACGCGAGCCACATCGTCTGCAGCCGCTCGATCCCGACCGAGCGTTGAAGCCGGATCCGGATCGCGACCGCGCCTGCGACGAGGCTGCCGAGCATGCCGAGCAGGAGCGGGAGCGACAACCACTCGTAGACGCCCCCGAGCACTCCCGCGACCGCGTTGTCCTCCATCGGATTCGGAACCGCGGCGTCGTCGCCGTAGAACGCAGCGGGGTCGAAGAGTGCGACCGCGATGAACCCGCCGAAGCTGACTGCGGCGCCGAGGGCGACCCACCGCCACCTCGGCGAGAGCAGCTTTCCGTTCGGGAAGACGAACGCCACGGCGATCGGCCACGCGTAGAGGATCGGCCAGAGGGCCCGGTCGAGCTCGAGCGCCCAGCCCCGGCCGAGGAGAACCGCGAGCGGCAGCTGGAGCGTCGGCCCGAGCGCGCCGAGGAGCAGAATCCACGCGATCCTGTTGCGCGGCTGGTGGATCGCGATCACCAGGCCGACCGTCGTCGGCGCGAGGAACGCGACGATGACGAGCGGGACGTAGGCGGCCGGAACATCGGTGAACGCGTCCGCGACGCCGAACGCGCCGAGGGTGATGAACAGGCAGGTCGCCATCGCGACCGCCCAGGCGGCGATGCGGAGTCCGCGCATGAGGCCATTGTTCGCCTCGTCACGAGCGAAGGCAATACGTGCTGGCACGGGCATCGATCCCGTGGCCGGGCCGATGCGATCCCGGCGCTCGCGCCGATGTGCCGCGGAACTCGCCGTCCTACGTTCGACGGGCACCCGCAATCCTCGTGAAAGGGGAGCCCGATGATCAACAACCTGCGGTGGATAGGAGCCCTCGGAGCCGTCTATGTCGCGTTCGCGGCGGTTGGCACCGCTCAGGCAGCCCCGGACGACCGCGCCGAGGCGCGTGGCCCCGGCGCGATCGAGGCAGAAGCGCCCGTCACCGGCGACACGGCGCCGTGGCTTGCCGCGCTGAGCGCGCGGAGCGCGGAGCTGAATCGCGAGTACGGCCTCGGCGACTACCGCCGGCCTTTCGCGGCTGACGACCGAAGCGGTCTGCGCGGGTCGGACAGGCTCGCCCTGACCGTCGTCTCCGTCCCGAGCACGACGGCGGACGACGGCTTCGCCTGGGACGACGCCGCTCTCAGCGTGGCGGCGACGCTCGGGATCGCGGCCCTGCTCGGCGCCGGCGCCGTGAGCATCCGGTACCGCCGCGGGCTCACGCCACGGTGACCCCTCGCCGTGTGGGGCGGGAGCCGTTCCCGCCCCACGGCGGCCGCGGGTGACATGACAGTAGGATCAGCCCCGTGGCCTGGGTCCGCGACGACGCCAAGCTCGATCGGGTTCGCACCCTGATGGGTGAGCAGGGTCTCGACGCGATCGTCGCGCGGGCGCCGGACAACGTTCTCTACCTGACGAACTTCTGGGGGATGAAGGGGTGGGACGCGGTCGTCTTCCCGCGCGAGGGCGAGCCGACCCTGTTCTGCGTCGAGGCGTCCGCCGACGACGCGGCGCGCACGGCGTGGACGAGCGACGTGCAGCTCGTCGACGGGTATCTCGCAGACGACCCGCGCCCGCCGGTCGTCCGCACGCTCGAGCTCGCCGCGGCCCTCGCCCGCGAGCACGGAACCGTTGGCCTCGAGCTGTCCCTCGGCACCCAGGCCTCCGACCGGATGGTCGGCGAGCCGACGACGTACACGAAGGCCTGGTTCGACGCGTTCCCCGGCGCCGTCGACGCGACGCCTGCGCTCGTCGCGGCGCGCACCCGCAAGACGGCGCAGGAGATCGAGCGCATGCGACTCGCGAACGAGATCGCAGCGGCCGCGATGGATCACGCGCGCGGCGTGATCCGCGCCGGGATGACCGAGGCGCAGATCGCCGCCGAGTGGCTCGGCTTCGTCCACGGCGAGGGGACGGGCTGGGGCGGGAAGGTCGAGCTCGCACTCGGGTTCTCGCTCGTCTGGGCGGGTCGCGGGATCCAGACGTTCACGGCGACGTCGAACCTCCCGGTCGTCGAGGGCGAGCCGACGCTCTTCGAGATCTGGGTCTGCGCCGACGGCTACTGGGCCGACCACACGAAGAACCTCGTCGTCGGCGAGCTCACGGATCGCTACCGCGAGCTCGAGGCGGGCCTCCGGGAGGTGTACGACGACGCCGTCGAGTTCTGCATCCCGGGTGCGAGCCTCGCCGGCCTCGACCGTCGGATCCGCGAGGGGATCGAGCGCATCGGCTACCCCGGCCAGCCCTCTCATCCGATCTGCCACGGCGTCGGCGCCCGTGCGCACGAGCCGCCCTACCCGCACCAGGCCGCAGGCGGCGAGCTCCAGGAGGGCACGGTGCTTGCAATCGAGCCAGGGTGCTACTGGGCCGGCGGCGGCGGCCTGCGTGTCGAGGACAACTTCCTCATCACCGCGGACGGGGCGGAGAAGCTCTCCCCGTTCCCCGACGGAGTCGTGCAGGCATGACGCTCGACCGAGCGAAGGTCTGGACGGGGTCGGTCAACGAGCAGGCGCTCGACCCGCAGTCGCGCACGACCGTCGGGCTCTACGACACGACGCTCCGTGACGGCGAGCAGACGATCGGCGTGGTGCTCGCACCCGACGAGAAGCTCGAGATCGCGCAGGCGCTCGACGCGGCGGGGATCGACCGGATCGAGGCCGGCTTCCCGCGCGTCTCGGCCGACGACTTCGAGGCCGTCAAGGCGATTGCGGCGGCGGGGCTCAAGGCGGAGGTCTGGGGCTTCTCGCGCGCCGTGCAGGCCGACGTCGACGTGCTCGTCGAGCTCGGCGTGTCGGCCTCCGTGATCGAGAGCCCGATCTCGGACGGCAAGCTCGACGCCCTCGGCGTCTCGCGCGAGACGATGCTCGAGCGCATCCGGAGTGCGGTCGCGTTCGCGACCGAGCACGGGATCCGCGTCGCGTTCTTCGGCGTCGACTCCTCGCGGGCCGATCTAGAGTTCTTCGACCGGGCGTACGAGGCCGCGGTCGAGGCAGGCGCCGCCGAGGCGGTCGTCGTCGACACGCTCGGGATCGCCACTCCGGAGGCCGCGGCGTTCCTCGTTTCGCGCGCGCTCGACCGCCTCGACGTGCCGGTGCACTGGCACGGCCACGACGACTTCGGGCTCGGGACGGCCGCGGCGATCGCGGCGGTCCAGGCCGGGGCGACCTGGGTGCAGGGCACGATCAACGGGATGGGCGAGCGGGCGGGGAACGCCGATCTCGTCGAGGTCGCGCTTGCGCTCGAGGCGCTGTACGGGATCCCGACCCGCCTCGATCTGACCCAGGCGAGGAGCCTCTCGCGGCTCATCGCAGAAAGGGCCGGGACGCCGCTGCCGCCCTGGAAGGCCGTCACCGGCGAGGCGCTGTTCACGCGGGAGTCGGGCGCGGTCGCGGCGCAGTTTCACGACCCGCCCGCGATCGAGCCGTACGCATCCGAGCTGGTCGGGGCCGAGCGCGGCATCGTCCTCGGTAAGAAGAGCGGGATCGACTCGATCCGGATCGCGGTCGAACGGCTCGGCCTCGACGTGCAGCCCGACAGCTACCCGGAGCTCCTCGCCGCGGTGAAGGCGCTCGGGACGAAGCAGCAGTCGCTCGTGACGGACACACAGTTCCGCCGGCTCGCCAACAAGACATCAGGAGGCGCAGATGGCACGTGAGCTTTCGAACCCGCCGGAGCTGCATCCGGCACCGGGCTTCAGTCACGTCGCGACCGCGGACGGCACGCGCGTCGTCCACCTCGCAGGGCAGCTCGGGCTGAACCCCGACTTCTCGCTCGCCGCCGACGATCTCCATGGGCAGACCGTGCAGGCCATGCAGAACGTCGAGGTCGCGCTGCGGGCGGCCGGCGCCGGCTGGGACGACGTCGTGCGGCGCACGATCTACACCGTCGACCCGACCGCTTACGAGGTGATCACGCAGGCGATCGACGAGGTGACGGGCGGTGCCGCACACCCCGCCCAGACGATCGTCGGCATCACAGGTCTCGCCGTCCCGGGATGCCTGATCGAGATCGAGTGCACCGCCGTCCTCGGTTGAGCGCTTCCCGATGACGATCGAGCGTCAGGCGTTCTTCGACGTCATGGCCTCGTTCCCGTCGGGCGTCGCGATCGTGACGACGCTCGACGCGGACGGCACCCCCCGCGGGCTGACCACGACCGCCGTCTGCAGCGTCTCGGCCGACCCGCCGACGATCCTCGTCTGCGTTGACCGCGCCTCCCGGACGCTCGCGGCGCTCCGCGACAGCGGGCGCTTCGTCGTCAACTTCGCCGGCGAGGGAGGCAGCGAGCTCTGCCTGCTCTTTGCGTCGAAGGAGGAGGACAAGTTCAGGGACGTCCGCTGGCGGCCGACGGACAAGGGGCTACCGCTGCTCCACGAGGCGGTGCTCGCGTGGGCCGAGTGCTCGACCGAACGGGAGCTCGAGATCGGGGACCACGTCGTGCTCGTCGCCGAGGTGACGGACGGCGGCGTCCAGCCGCAGCTCGAGCCGCCGCTCATGTATTACCGCCGCTCGTGGGGCGTGTGGACGCCGACCCACGACGTCACCGAGCCCGACGCCGTCTCGATCCCCGCGATCGAGGTCAGCGGCCGCGACCTCCGCTGGCAGGGTGCAGAGATGTGACCCTGCGACAGGGTTTCGCGGCCCGGGCGCTTGCGGCGCCGAAGGCGACGCCTTCAGGGATCTGCCCCCGCCTGCGGCGGGGGATCCGAGCGGCAGGAATCCGCTTGGCGGATTCCTGCTCGCGAACAAGCCCAGTTTGACTGTCATGTCACCGCGATGGGATACTCCCTTGAGCGGTTGACATGTCACGAGCGTCGGAAGGATCGTCGATGCGCTTCAGCCTGTACACGGAGATGCAGCTCCACGAGGGGAAGACGCCCGAGCAGCTGTACGGAGAGGTCCTCGAGCAGATCCAGAACGCGGACCGGCTCGGGTACGACTGCTACGCGTCGGTCGAGCATTTCTTCTTCCCGAAGTTCTCGATCTCGACGAACCCGACGGCGCTCTTCGCCGCGGCAGCGCAGCGGACGCAGCGGATCCGCTTCCGCACGATGCTCCATGCGCTGCCGTACCACAACCCGACCGTGCTGGCCTCCGCGATCGCGGCCACCGACATCTTGACGGGCGGCAGGTACGAGTGGGGAGTGGGCCGCGGTCACGGCTGGATCCCCGAGAAAGCGGGCGTCCCGCTCGACGAGCACGCGAGGCCGCGATACGAGGAGGCTGTCGACCTGCTCTTCGCCGCGCTCGGCAACGAGCGCTTCTCGTACTCCGGCAAGTACTACGAGGTCGCGGACTCGCACATCGTGCCGTTCCCGCAGCACAAGTTCCGGATCTTCCTCGGCGGGACCTCCGACCGGACGTACGAGCTCGCCGCCGAGCACGGGTGGGGGGTCGCCGTCCCGCCGCTTCTGCCCTACAAGGCGCTCGAGCAGCAGCTCGACCTCTACCGCGATCGCTGCGCCGAGCACGGTAACGAGCCGGACATCGTGTGGATCCACGCCTGTCACCTCGATCCCGACCGCGAGACGGCGCTGCGCGAGGCCCGCGACTGGGTCACGAAGTTCATCTACGGGAACAGCTCGCCGCTGCTCGAGTACGAGAAGCCGGCCGCCGACGACCTCAACAAGGCGGGCTACGGCTTCTACGCGGCCGGGATCATGGAGCAGCTCGCGGAGGTTCCGTTCGAGCAGCTCGTCGACGAGGACTACGTCTGGGTGGGCACGCCCGACGACATCGTCGAGCGTATCGAGGAGACGCGGCAGATCTGCCCGGGGATCAGCGAGATCGGGATCACCGTGAACGCGGGCGGGGCGCCGCACTGGATGGCGATCAAGAACCAGGAGCTCTTCGCGTCCGAGGTAATGCCGCGCGTGCCGGAGGTCGTCCCCGTCGGTGCCGCGAAGGCCGCGTGATCGAGCGCGTGTGCGTGATTGGCGCCGGGTCGATCGGGAGCCTGTTCGCCGGTCATCTCGCTCAGCTGGTCGAGGTGAGCGTCCTGACGCGGCGCGAGGATCACGCCGAAGCCCTGAACCGCGACGGTCTCCGCGTGACGGGCCGGAGCGACCTCCACGCACACGTCACCGCGTCGGCGGATCCGGACGCGATCGAGCCGTTCGACCTCGGAATAGTCGCGACGAAGGCCAACGGCCTCGAGTCGGCCGCCACTGCCCTCGAGGGCCGCTTCCCCGACGCGCTCGTGATGACGACGCTCAACGGGCTCGGCGCGGAAGCGGTCGTCCGCGAGCACGGCGAGTGGCCGATCGTCTCGGCGGTGACTTTCATGTCGGGCACGAAGCACTCGGACACGGAGGTCGAGTACGTGCTCGACACGGCGACCTGGATGGGGCCGTACGAGGACACGCCGCTCGAGCGGGTCGAGGAAGTCGGCGACCTCGTGCGGCAATCGGGGCTCGAGGCGGAGGTCTTCCCGGATCTGCGGCCCGCGCAGTGGTCGAAGCTCATCTTCAACGCGACGGTCAACTCGGTCGCGGCGCTCACCGGGCTCCGTCACGACCATCACTTCGCCGACGAGGACCGAGCCGTCCGACCTCGGCCACCTGGTCCACGACCTCGTCGACGAGGGGAAGTCCGTCGCTGCGGCAGCAGGCGTCGAGCTCTACGAGGACCCGTGGGAGATGAACGTCCATGCCACGCGGAGAGGCTCCGCGCACTATCCATCGATGCTGGAGGACGTCGAAGCACATAGGGCGACAGAGATCGACCTCATCACAGGCTCACTCGTCCGCGAGGCGGAGCGGCATGGCGTCCCGGTGCCGTTGCACACGGCGCTGTATCGCCTCGTCAAGGCGAGGGAGGAATCGTGGACGGCGTCCACACCAACGCTCCAGGAGGAGTAATGACGAGAAGGAAGACAGGGGTCGTTGCTGCGGCACTCGCTGCCGTGGCGGCTGTCGCGGCGGTCGCCGCGGCGACGGCTCCGGCGGCCACACGCGCGCCGATCGTGATCGGGTGGGCCTACGACGGCAACGGCGCGATGGCGCCGTTCGACGGGCCTGCGCTAGCGGCGGCGCAGATCCGCGTCAAGCAGGTCAATGCGAAGGGCGGCGTCAACGGTCGCCGCCTGCAGATCAAGACCTGCAACACCCAGGGCAACAAGCCCGCGATTGCCCGCTCGTGTGCTGCGAAGCTGCTCTCGCAGGGTGCGAACGTCATCTTCACGACGTGCGATGTCGACTTCGCCGCGCCGGTCGTGCAGGAGGCCATCAACAGGGGGATTCTCGCGGTCGCGCCCTGCATCGGCACCGACCAGATGGGACCGAAGCGCTTCGGGGCGAAGGGCCGGCTCGCGTTCTCGTTCGGCAACGTGGCGCAGGACGAGGGCTCGGCCATGGCGCAGTACGCGTGGAGCAAGGGCTGGAAGTCCGCAAGCCTCGCGACCGACACCGTCATCGTGTACTTCAAGGACGTCGTCAAGGCGTTCAAGGCCAGGTACACGCAGCTCGGCGGCAAGATTGTCGACGAGGAGACGTACCAGTCGCTCGGCTCGACGAACATCACGAACGCCGTCACGCGTCTGAACGGGAAGAAGGCCGACGTCATCGTCACCGCCACGGCCGGTGCGTTCGGTGCGCTCCCGCAGATGATCTCCGGGCTGCGGACGCTCGGCAACAACACGCCGGTCCTGAACTCCTGGGCCGGTGACGGGGTCTACTGGGTCACGAAGGAGCCGCAGGTGACGAACTACTACTTCGTTACCTTCGCCTCGATCTTCGGCGACGACCCGGTGCCTGCGATCAACACGCTCGCGAAGACCCTGAAGGCCGGGACGGGTGGGTTCGTCACGGGCTCGGCCGCGATCGACGGCGTCGCCACCGCGATCCGCCGCTCGGGCGGCTCGACGAACGGCGCCCGGCTTGCAGCGACGATGGAGAAGTTCAAGAAGGTTCCGACGCTCTCGGGGCTCGTCAGCTTCTCACCGCAGCTGCACACCGTGTTCGGCCGGCAGTACCGCGTGATCCAGATCCAGAACAACAAGGGCAAGCGCATCGGAGCGGTTGTCGCGAAGGTCGTCCCGAAGATCTGACCGGGACGGCGACGATCGGCGCGGAGGAGCACCCGCAGGAGGAGCGGCGGCCCGGAGGAACACTCCGGGCCGCCGCTCTGTCGCGCTCGTTCGACGGGGTCGCGGCGGTCCGCGAGGTGTCGCTCGAGCTCCAGCGGCACGAGGTCGTCGGGCTGATCGGGCCGAACGGCGCCGGCAAGTCGACGCTCGTCAACCTCCTCACGGGCTTCGACCGCCCGAACTCCGGGACGGTCGAGCTGCACGGCAGGGACGTCACCGGGTGGAGCGCCAGCCGCCGCGGCCGCCACGGTCTTGCCCGGACGTTCCAGCACAGCCACCCGTTCCGCTCGCTCTCCGTGCGCGAGAACGTCGAGGTCGCCGCGCTCGGGTCAGGCGCCTCTGCGGGAGCGGCGCGGCGCACGGCGGACGAGCTTCTCTCCCTGCTCGGCCTCGAGGGCGACGCGGAGGCGCCGGCAGGTGCGCTCGCGCACGGGCACGAGCGGCGGCTCGGTGTGGCGCGCGCGCTCGCAACCAAGCCGAGCTTCGTGCTGATGGACGAGCCGGCCGCGGGGCTCCCCGAGGCCGAGGTGCCCGAGTTCGCCGCGGTCGTTCGCTCGGTGCGCGACGACCACGGCGCCGGCGTGCTGCTGATCGACCACAACATGGCGCTGATCATGGACGTCTGCGACCGGATCGAGGTGCTCGACCAGGGCAGGACGCTGGCCGCAGGAACGCCTGCGGAGATCCGGGCCAATCTCGACGTCGCAGCCGCCTATCTCGGCGAGAGCGCCGTCCACGAAGGCCCCGCGTGAGCCGCCCACCTCTCGTCGTCTCCGAGCTCGAGGTGCGCTACGGGTCGGTCGCAGCGGTCCGCGGCGTCTCGTTCGAGGTCCCGCCGGGCGAGATTCTCGGCCTGATCGGCCCGAACGGGGCCGGGAAGTCGTCGACGCTCCACGCGATCATGGGCCTCGTGCGGGTCGCGGGCGGCGACGTCCGGCTAGGGGAGCGCTCGCTCCGCGGCCGTTCGCCGGAGGTCGTCGCGCGCAGCGGCATCGCGCTCGTCCCCGAGGGTCGCCGGATCTTCGGGGAGCTGACGGTGGACGAGAACCTCAGGCTCGGGCTCAGCGCACGACGCTCGATGGAGGGGGCCGACGAGGACGTCGAGCGCGCTCTCGAGCTCTTTCCCGTCGTCCGCGAGTTCCGCTCGCGCCACGCCGGAGCACTTTCCGGCGGCCAGCAGCAGCAGCTCGCGATCGCCCGGGCCCTCGTCTCGGCGCCGGACGTCCTGCTCCTCGACGAGCCCTCGCTGGGGCTCTCGCCGACGATCACGGACGCGGTGTTCGAGGCGCTCGCCGCGATCCGCGACCAGGGGCTCGCCGTCCTGCTCGTCGAGCAGCGTGCGCAGCGGACGGTCGCGCTCGCGAACCGCTGTCTCGTCCTCGCGAACGGCGAGGTTCGCCTGACGCTGACGCCCGACGACGCGGCCGACACCGAGCGAATGATCCACGCCTACCTCTCGTGACCGGTCTCGTCGCCAGCGGACTGACCGACTTCCTGCGCTCCGCGGTCGATCCGCAGGTGCAGGTCGACGCGATCGGGATCGGCGCCATCTATGCGTTGATGGCCGTCGGTATCGGCCTCGTCTTCGGCGTGCTCCGGCTCGTCAACTTCGCGTACGGGCAGCTCGTGATGGCCGGGGCGTTCGCCCTCGCGTTCGCGTCCGACCGCGACTGGCCCGTGTGGGCCGGCATCGTCCTGTGCTTCGCGGTCGTGATCGCCCTCACGATGGCGATGGAGCGCGTCGTCTTCCGCCCGCTCCGTACGCAGTCGGCCGCGACGATGCTCGTCGCGACCTTTGCGGTCGCGTTTCTCCTGCAGGCGATCGCGCTCGTCATCGACCAGCGCGACGACACGCTCGGCGAGCCCGCGGCGTCGCTCGCGCGGCTCAACCTGCCGTGGGTGATCTTCGGCACCGACGTCAGGAAGATCACGGTGGTCGCGATCGTCACCGCCGTGGTCTGCCTTCTCGCGCTCGTCCTGTTCCTCGGACGGACGACGGTCGGCCTCCAGATGCGGGCCGCGGCGATGGACTTCCAGACGGCGCGGCTGCTCGGCGTCCGTGCGAACCGCGTGATCGGGTCGGCCGTGTTCCTCTCGGGCGTCCTCGCGGCGATCGTGGCCGTGATGCTCACCGTCCAGCAGCCGCTCGTCACCTCGACCTTCGCGCTGCGCGAGACGATCGTCGTGCTCGCCGGCGTGGTCGTCGGGGGGATGAACCGGCTCCTCTCCGCGACCCTCGGCGGATTCGCGATCGGCTACGCGTCGGGGCTGCTGGGCGGCGCCCTGCCGACGGAGCAGAGCCAGTACCTGCCGTCCTTCCTGTTCGGGCTCGTCATCCTCACGCTGCTCGTCCGGCCGGCCGGCCTCTTCACCCGCGGCGGCGGACCGGTGGAGCGCGTATGAGACGCGTCCGCACGACCGTCCCGCTCGCGTTCCCGCTGGCGCTCGTCCTTGCTACGGGCGTCCTCGGCACGTTCTTCGACCGCGCGACCGAGATCTACTTCATCAACTCCCTCGTGTCGGTGTCGATGGTCGTCGCGCTCTACGTCTTCGTCGGCAACTCCGGCGTCCTCTCGTTCGGGCACATGAGCTTCGTCGCGGTCGGTGCCTGGACGGCGGGCGTGCTCTCCGTCCCGGTCGAGGAGAAGCCCGCGACGATGCCGTCGCTCTTCGGCTTCCTCGGCGAATCGACGGTGGGGAACATCCCGTCGCTCCTCCTCGCGGCGCTCGTGGGAGGCGTCTTCGCGCTCGTCGCGGGGCTGCCGTTGATGCGGCTCTCCGGCCTCGCGGCCGGCATCGCGACGTTCGCGGTGCTCGAGATCACGAACAACATCCTTCGCTACTACGAGAAGATCGGGCCGGGGCTCAACGTCTTCTCGTCCGTCCCCGAGACGACGGATCTCCAGCAGGCCGCGATCGGCGCGGCGGTCGCGATTCTCGTCGCCTTCGGGTACCAGGTGAGCCGCTTCGGGCGCCAGCTCCGCGCCGCACGCGACGACGCGCCGGCGGCGCGCGCGGTCGGCATCTCGGTCTACCGCCAGCGGCTGATCGCGTTCGCGCTGTCCGGCGCGCTGGCCGGGTTCGCCGGCGGGCTCTACGTTCACTTCCTCCCGATCAGCGTCGACGCCGTCTACCTCGATTTGACGTTCCTCACGCTCGCGATGCTCGTCGTCGGAGGGATGACGAGCCTCTGGGGCGCCGTCGTCGGGGCGCTCGCGGTCTCCGGGCTCGACTCCGTGCTGGCGGAGGCCGAGAACGGCCTCGGCGGGATCGACCTTCCCGCGGGAAGCCGCACGATCGTGGTCGGCGCGCTGATGGCGCTCGTCCTCATCCTCCGGCCCGAGGGGATCACCGGCGGCCGCGAGGTCCGCCTGGGACCGCTCCTGCGATCGCGAAGCCAAAAGGAAGGAGCCGCATGAGGATCTGCGTGGTCGGGTGCGGGGCCGTCGGATCGCTGTTCGCGGCGAACCTCGCAACCCTTGACGACGTCGAGGTGTGGGCGTTCGACCTGAACAATGCGCATGTCGACGCTATCAACCAGAACGGTTTGCAACTCGTGGGTGCCGGCGAGGTCCTCGGCCGCCCGCACGCGACGAGCGACCCGACCGCGATCCCGGCGTGCGACTTCGGCATCGTGGCGACCAAGGCGATGCATGCCGACGCGGCCATCGCAGCAACGGCGCACGCCTTCGCCGGCGGGGCCGTCGCGAGCGTGATGAACGGCGTCGGCAACGAGGAGACGCTCGCCCCGCACGTCGAGCGCGTGATTCGCGGCACGACCTTCCCGGCCGGCAAGCTGCTCGAGCCCGGCGTGGTCCAGTGGGACGTGAAGGGCGACACGACATTCGGCCCGTTCGAGCCGCGGCCGATCCGGGTCGAGACGATCGCGCCGCTGGCCGAGGCGTGCACCCGCGCAGGCATGCCGAGCAAGGCGGTCGCAGACGCGCGGCCCGGGCAGTGGCGGAAGGTGATCTTCAACGCGGCCACGAACCCGATGGGCGCGCTCACCGGGCTCACCCACGGGCGGCTCTGCGAGCGCCCCGACCTCCGCGCCGTCGTTACCGGCCTCGTCGACGAGGGGAAGGCGGTCGCGGCGGCGCAGGGAATCGAGCTGGACGCCGACCCCGAGGAGCTGATCGACCACGCGGCGCGGCCCGACGTCGCCTACGGGCACAAAGCCTCGATGCTCCAGGACGTCGAGGCGCACCGGATGACCGAGGTCGACTACCTGAACGGCGGCATCGCGCGCTTCGGGCGCGAGCTCGGCGTGCCCACACCGCTGCACGACACCATCACCGCACTCGTCAAAGGGGTTGAGGCTTCATGGGCACAGTGAGCAACAGCGTCGGTGACAGGCTTCAGCCTGTTTCCGACACCGTCTCCGACCGGTCTGCCGAGCTCGACAGGCGCTACGCCAACGTCCGGGAGGCGATGGCTGCCGCCGAGCTGGACGGCCTCGTCGTCGCCGGCAGCGAGTACTCGGGCTTCGAGGGCGCCGTCACGTACATGTCCGGCTTCCAGATCGTCCACCGCTACGCGTACGTCGTCGTGCCCGCCGAGGGTGATCCGTTCGTCGTCTTCCCGGCGGAGGCGCGCTACGTCGGCGAGCACGGGACCGCGCTTCTCGAGCAGCGGTTCGACCCGCATCCGGGCGCAGCCATCGCCGCGCACGCGAAGGATGCGGGCTGGAAGCGGATCGGCGTCTACGGCCTCGACTACGTGATGACCGTGCGCGACTACCGGCCACTCGAGGGATTCGAGATCGTGGGGTTCGACGCGGAGTTCGACCTCGCGCGCGCCGTCAAGAGCGAGGCCGAGCTCGAGAGCGTGCGCGACTCGGTGCGCATCAACCGGCGTGGCTTCGAGCTGTGGGCCGAGGCCTACGCACCGGGGCGCAGCGCGGCCGACGTGATGGCGGCCGCGGAGGAGTACTTCATCGCCGAGGGCTGCGGTCGGCTGACCATGAACATGGTGCTGACGGCGCCCGGCCGCTCGGGAGTCGCCTTTCCGGAGTTCAAGATCGCCCGGAAGGAGGAGGTGCTCGGCGACTTCGTCCTTCCCTCCCTCGAGGTCGCAGGCCCGGGGATGCACTGGGTCGAGGTCTCGCGGGCCGTCGCGGCGGCGGGGACGGAGCTGTCGGACGACACGAAGGCGATGGCCGAGGCGTACGACGAGTACTTCGCGGCGGCGAAGGGCGCGATGCGCGCGGGCGCAACGTGCCACGACGTCCACATGGCCGTCTCCAGGGGGTTCACCGACCGCGGGTACCACCTCGGCCACGTCACCGGCCACTCGATCGGGATGACGATGATCGAGTTCCCGAAGGTGGGGGAGGGCGTCGAGACCGAGCTGCGCGAGAACATGGTGCTCTCGATGCATCCACACGCGATCGCCGCGAACGGCGAGGACTGCCTCTACATGCAGGACACGTGGCTCGTGACGGCCGACGGCGGCGTGCCGCTCGCCGGCCTCGAGATGGGGATCGTCGTGCGATGACGCTCGCTGACGGCCTCGGCCGGAACGAGGACGGCGTCGTCCGCTGCCGCTGGGGCGGGGGAGAGGAAAGAGGTGTCGGTGCCAGGATTGATCCCGGCACCGACGCAGTTCTCATCCGCGCCTACCACGACCACGAGTGGGGCCTTCCGGTCACGGATGACGTGCGGCTGTTCGAGAAGCTCGCGCTCGAGGGGTTCCAGGCCGGGCTCTCCTGGCTGACGATCCTGCGCAAGCGCGAGGCGTTCCGGCGCGCCTTCGCCGGCTTCGACTTCCGCGAGGTCGCCCGCTTCGGCGGGCGGGACGTCGAGCGGCTTCTCGGCGACGCGTCGATCGTCCGCCACCGCGGGAAGATCGAGTCGACGATCAACAACGCGCGGCGCGCGGTCGAGCTCGTCGAGGCGGAGGGCTCGCTCGCGGCATTCGTCTGGCGGTTCGAGCCGGACAGCGCGGCGCGGCCAGAGCGCCTCACCCACGAGGCGCTCCGCGAGCTCACGCAGACCGACGCGTCACGCGCGCTCGCGAAGGAGCTCAAGCGCCGCGGCTGGACGTTCGTCGGCCCAACGACCGTCTACGCGTTCATGCAGGCGATGGGCCTCGTCGACGACCACATCGAGGGTTGCGACGCCCGTCAACGGGTCGAGGCGGCGCGGTCTTCCCTGACGCGCCCCGTGACGTAGAATCGAACCGTGAGCTGGCCGTGGATCGTCCTGCTCGCCCTTGGCGTCCTGGTGGTCGCCGCCGCGGAGTGGCCGAGGGTCTCGGGCGTACTGGGCGCCGATGCCCGTCGGCGGCGTGACCGGGAGCGGCGCAAGGCGAAGCTCCGCGTGGTGCGGACCGACGACGACGACTTCGTCGAGAGCGTCCGGCGCGACCTGGACGCGCTCCCGACGACCGAAGAGCCGCGCTCGAAGCGGCCGTAACCGGCTAGCGCCGCGCCGCGTGAGCGGAGAGGGCCCTCGCGAAAGGCCCCCGCCGCTTCACGCAGCTCCCCCCGTCGAGCGCGTGCGGCCCCCCGCTGCCGTCTGCAGGAAGGCGAGCAGCGCATCCGCGCCCCCGAACGCGACGGAGTCGCCGGTTCGGACGTGCTCGACTACACCGCGGAGGCCCACGACCGTTCCCCACGTCGGGTCCGGAGCCTCCCACAGGCGGACGACGAACGTTTGCGTCAGCGAGCCGCCGGTGGCGGGATCGTCGACGCTCGACGCCGTATCCTCGTCGCGGTGCATCGCGCGATGATGCACGCCGGGCCTTCAGGTTCGCTTAGTGCGGGTTTCAGAGTTCGGGACGGCTCTGCGGCGCCGGGAACGGAGCCGACTCGACGCCGATCTCGTCCATGCGCGCGCAGTACGCGTGGAAACGGCGTCGCGCCTCGCCGTGCCGGCCCGCCCGCTCGAGCGCAGCCACCAGCCCGAGATGCGCGGGCTCGTCATACGGGTCGCGCTCGAGCACGCGCAGCGAGTAGCGCGTCGTCGCGTCCACGTCGCCCCGCGCCGCGGCCGTGTCGGCAAGCGCCCGGGCGACCGCGATGTACGTCGCGCGGGCCTCCTCGCGCATCGCGAGTGCCCAGTCCTCGTACGCGTCCTCCTCGAGGAAGTCGCCGGCATACACCGACTCGGCTGCCGCGAGCCGGCCGACGGCGTGGCTTCCACCGTCACGATGCAGCCTGAGCGCCTCGTCGGCCGTGCGGAGGAATTCCTCGACGTCGACCGAGAGGTTCGCCTCATCGAGCCAGACGGCGTTCTTGTCGGCGCCGACGAAGTGGTCCTGGTCGCGCCGCTTCCCGGGGTCGAGGACGCCGCGGACCGTGCTGAGGAGGACCGAGAGGCGATTCCCGAGCGGGCCCGGGCTCTGCCCGGGCCAGAGCGCCTCCATCAGGGCCTCGCGCGGGGTCGGTCGGCCGCGCCGCGCGACGAGGATCTTGAGCAGGTCGCGCGCCTTGCGGGACTGCCACGCACCGAGCGGCACGGGCTCGCCGGAGAGGAGCACGCGAAATCGCCCGAGCGACTGGACGACGACCGGTGGGGTGCCGGTCAACGGGTGCACGAGCGCGATTGCGGCTCGGTAGCCCGTGGCGCCCACCTCCGCGAGCGCCGCCTCTGCGCTGCGGGCAGCCTGCTCGTCGCCGGTGAGCAACGCACCGACCATCGCCGCGCGCGCCTGACCGGTGGGGTTGCCGAGCTCACGCCAGATCGTCTCGGCCTCCGCAGCCCACCCGACACCTCCCGCACGCGGATCGGCCAGCGCGCGAAGCTCGAGCGACTCGGCGAGCGCGGCCCGGTCGCGTCGCCGGCCGGCCTCGGACGCAGCCGCCACCGCATAGTCGGTAGCGCGGGCTGCGTCGCGGCGCACGAGCGCGACCCAGCCGGCGGTGAGCAGGGCCTGCGCCCGGTTCATGCCCGGTCCGAGCGCGAGCGCCCGCTGCGCGAGCCGCTCCGCCTCGTCGGGGTCGTCGGCCGCGACGGTCCGTGCCAGGCCGGTCAGCGACGGCCCGAGGCCCTGCACGTCGCCCGCCTCCTCGGCATGTCTCAGCGCCTCCTCGTACGTCACGCGCGCCAGCGCCGCGTCGCCGCGGATCCGGTAGACCTCCCCGAGCTTCTCGAGCGGGTACGCGACCATGCGCGAGCCGAGCCGCTGGTAGAGCTCGCGCGACACCTCGAGGTCAGCGATCGCCTCGTCGAACCGGCCCAGCCGCGAGAGAGCCTCGCCGCGGTTCGACAGCGCAAGCGCGCGGAAGACCGCGAAGCCGGTCAGATCGGCGAGCCGCAGCGCGTGGTCGAGCTCCGAGAGCGCCTCTTCGTACGAGCACTCCTCGACGTGACGCGAGCCGCGGTTCGTGCGCACGCGGACGAGCTGGAGCACGTCGCCGGCCTGCTGGGCGTAGTCGAGCGCGCGGAGGTAGTGGGCCTCGTTGCCGCTCCGATCTCCCTCGAGCGCGGCGAGCATGGCCAGCACGGTGTGGGCGGCGGCCAGAGCCTGGGGATCGCCGGCCCGCGTGGCGATGTCGAAGGCGCGCGCCGAATCCACGCGGCAGGCGTCGGCGTCGCCACGCAGCCAGTGCGCCGACGCGCGCCAGGCGAGAAGCAGCGCGACGTCGCGGGGCTCGCCCGTCTCGTCGGCACGGTCGTAGACCGTCACTGCCTCGTCGAGGCGGCCTCCGAGATGGAGGAGAAGACCCATGCGCCAGGCGAGGGCCGGCGGGAGCGGGTCTGCGCGCTCCGCCGCCCGTTCGAAGCAGCGGAGGGCCTCGTCCCAGTCGCCGCGGACCTGGTGCGCCTCGCCGACGAGCTGCTCGACGGCGGAGGTGCGAAGCTCGGGCGGAAGACGGCCCGCCGCGTCGAGCACGGCGTCGACGGCCCCCTGGAAGAGAAGCGTACCGCCGTAGGCCTCGAGCAGGCGCGCCGTCTCGGGGGCCTCGACAGACGAGAGCGACCGCAACGCCTCCTCCGGCTCGTGACGGCTCTCGAACCACCGCGCGGCGGCGATCCGCACCTCGCGCATGTCGGCAGCACTCGGGGCGAGCCGGGCAAGGGCGAACTCGCGCACGGGCGCGCCGAGCGTGTACCACCCGGGCTCGCGGCCCTGGAGCTCGACGAAGAGCCCGCGACGCGCGAGCGATCGCAGCGTCTCGTCCGCTCCTTCGATCCCGAGTGCGTCGCAGAGCTCCGCGGTGAAGCGGTCGAGCGGCGCGACGCGCGCGACGAGCTCAGCAACGCGTGGGTCCTCGCTCGCGAACACCTCGGCGGCCAGGTACGCGAGGAGCGGCCCGCCCGTCCGACGCATGCGCTCGAGCGCGGCGGGCATGTCGCCGGGGTCGACTCCCCGCAGGGACTCCACGGCGAGGCGGACAGCCGCGGGCCAGCCGCCGGTGAGCCGGTGGAGCTCGGCGGCGACGGCCGGGTCCGCGGCTCCCGTGAGCTGCATCAGCAGCGTCGCCGTCTCGTCGACGTCGAATGCGAGCTGCGACCCGGTGATCTCCAGGACCTGCCCCTGCCCTCTGAGCCGCTCGACCGGAAATGGAAGCTCGTCACGGGACGCGACGACGAGGTGCAGGCGCTCAGGTGCCTGGCGGCAGAGCGCCTCGATCGCCTGGATGGCGCCTGCCGACGCGGCGATCTCGTGGACGTCGTCGAGCACGAGAACCAGGTCGCGGCGAAGCTCGCTCTGGAGGATCTCGCAGATCAGCGCGGCGAAGCCGCGGCCCCGGCCGGCGTCGTCCTCGCCGCTGCCCGGGCCGGCTCCCGCCTTGACGGCGTTCGCCGCGTCCACCGGGAGCGCTGGCACGCGCAGCCGAAGGGCGTCGGCAATCCCGAGTGCGAAGGTGGCGAGCGAGACGTCCTCGGACGAGACCGTGTACCAGGCGCAGTTCCGGTCGGTGGCCCACGCCGCGAGGAGCGTCGACTTGCCGAAACCAGCTCCCGCGACGACGCTCGTCAGGCGGCGGCGGTGGACGTCGTCGAGGATCGCCCGGAGGCGCGGTCGCGGGAGGAGCGGCGCCGGGGCACCCGGCGGGCGCAGCTTGATGGTCGCGGTCGTGCCTGCCGGTGGGGCCGGCGCAGCCGTGCCTCCTCCACTTGTGGCGTCCATGGCGGCCGCCCAACGATAGTCCTCCGGCCGCGGCGCAGCCTCGAGCCGGTCCGGCGCGTGTTCAGCGGGGGACGATCGTGACGGTCGCCGCGACGACGCGCGTGTTCGGCAGGATGCGCGCGACGTTCTCGTTGTTCCGCGTCTCCTGGAAGTCGGAGAGCGCGACGCGGAGGCGATGACGACCCGGCGCAAGCATCGTGGTCGCAACGCGGATCTCGCGACCGACGAGCGGAGCGCGCGCCTCTCGGCCGTCGAGCGTCGCCTCGATCGAGCTCACGTCGATCCCGGAGCCTCCGTCGGTGACGGTGACCCTGATCGGATCCCCGCGCCGGACCTTGCGTCTCACGATCGCGGCGGCCGGAGGCTTGACGTCGTCGATCCAGAAGCGGAAGCGATAGGTACCGGCCCCGGCCGCGTTGGGGCTGTCGAAGACGACGTAGTACGTCCCGGCCGAGGGGCGGATAGCGCCCGCAGCGGGCACCGGGCTCCCGAAGTCCGTGACGTAGGGGTTCTGGTCGAAGGGGAGGGCGGCATAGCCGGTGAGCCGGTTCTCGTCGCCGCCGCGGACGACCCGCGGCTCGACGCGCGATCCAGGCCCGCGAGAGACGATCGCGACACCGAAGTTCGCGACGGGCTTGGTGAGGCGCACCCTGAACACCTGCTCGGGACCGGCGAGGCGCGAGGAGACGGGTGCGTCGGCCGGGACCTCCGGATAGCGATAGGTGTCGACGAGCGCCGCTCTGCCTCGCGTGTTGCCGCTGTAGATGCCCGGCTTTCGAAGTGTGGTCGCTTTGGCGACCGAGAGCTTCGGGATCTCGACGCGCCCCCAGACCGGGATCCGCCGCGTCAGCGGGCCCCGACGCAGGATCACCGCACCGGACACCTCGCCGTCGGCCGTCCCGGAGACGAGGTCGAGCGAGAGCGGACCGGGCACGGTGATCGTCGGAGGGATGTCGATGCCCGTCCCCTCCGGCGTCCCGCTCAATGCGACCGAGACGGTCCATTCCCCCGCACCGCCGCCGGCGTCCCCGACGGAGACGCTCCGGCTCGTGATCGTCTCGGAAGGGACGAGGCCGAACGAGACGGACGTGGGTGTCGGCCGGATCTCCGGTGTGTCGGCTGCTGCGACGTCGACGAGGCCCGCGCCGGCGCGCGTCGGGCCGTCCTGCCCGTCACCCCCGGCGAGGGGCTTCGCCGTCGCGGTCAGCGCAGCCTTGACCTCCGCGGGGCTCCAGCTCGGATGGCGCTGGAGGAGGAGCGCGACCGCGCCGGAGACGTGCGGCGCGGCCATGCTCGTGCCCGAGGACAGGCCCCAGCCGGCGGGCTGCGAGGACAGGATCGAGGTGCCCGGAGCGACCACGTCCGGCTTCAGTCGCAGTGAGATCGGCGTCGGTCCTGCAGACGAGAAGCTCGCAATGGAGGGCGACGCCGTGGAGGTGGTCGCACCGACCGTGATCGCCGCCGCGGCGCTTCCCGGCGAGCCGACCGAGCCGCGCCCGAAGTCGTCGAAGTCGTTCCCCGCCGCGACGACGGGCACGACCCCCGCGGCGGCCGCCGCGTCGAGCGCCAGCGCGACGATGTCGCGCGACGGCTCGATCTCCGGCTCGCCGAGCGACAGGTTGATCACGTCCATGCCGTCTGCGACCGCGGCCTCGATCGCCGCCACGATCTCCGGCGCGTTCCCGTTGAGGCCGAGCCCCGACCGGGTGGGGACGGTGAGCGCCTTGTAGTTGCCGATGTAGGCCTTCGGTGCGATCCCGCTGATCCGCATCCCGTTGGCGTTCGTGTTGGCGTTTCCGGCAGCGATCCCCGCGACGTGGGTCGCGTGGCCGGAGTCCTCCGGATCGAACGGCAGGCCCGCGTACTTCCAGCTGGCGCCGGCCGGAGGGAAGGCCCGCGCGACGATCACCTTGGCCGTCGTGTACGCCGCCTGCCCTTTGGGGAAGCCCTCCGGCATCGTGTATCCGGACGGGTCGAAGAAGGCGTGCTTCTGATCGACCCCGTCGTCGATGATCCCGATCTTGATCCCGGCGCCGGCGTTCCCGAGTGTCGAGCCGGGCAGGTCGCGCGCGCGGATCGTGGCGGCGTCGGGGCCTGCGAGCGTGTGGTAGGAGACGTCGGCGAAGACCTGCTTCACGCCGGGCAGGCGCGACAGGCCGGGAAGGTCGGGGCGCGGGACGACGACCGCCAGTCCGTTGGCTACCAGCCGGTAGCGCCAGCGGACGGTCGCCTCCGGGATCGACGCGCGGAGCGCCGCCGTGAAGCGTCGCTGCTGGCCGTCGATTTGACGTGCGGCGCTCGCGACCCCGCGGGCGCGCGCGAGCGGCGGCGCGGCGAGCTGGACGACCACCTCGGTGCGCGTCCCGGGCTGCGGTCGCGCCTGTGGCGCGTCGGTGCCCGCGCCCGCGAACGCCGCCAGCAGCGCTGCGGCCACGAGAGCGGCGAGGGAGGGGAGCGCGCGGGTCACGTCGATTGAGACGCCGACCGGCGCCTCCAGTCGGCGCCCGGCCCGCGCTATGCGGATGAGAGGACTTGAACCTCCACGCCCTTACGGGCACACGGACCTGAACCGTGCGCGTCTACCAATTCCGCCACATCCGCGCGGACGGTCAGTGTAGCCGCGTCTACGAGCCGGCTCGTAGCGCGTCGAGCACCTGGTCGGCGTGCTCGTCGGGCTTCACCTTGCGGAAGACCTTCGCCACGTTCCCATCCGCGTCGATGACGAAGGTCGAGCGGTCGACGCCCATGTACGTCTTCCCCGCGTAGGACTTCTCACCCCAGACGCCGTACTCCTCGGCGACCTCGTGCTCCGTGTCCGCGAGCAGCGTGAACGGCAGGTCGTACTTCTCCTTGAACTTCGCATGCGACCCCTCGCCGTCGGGGCTCACGCCGAGCACGACCGCGCCGGCCTTCTCGAACTCGCCCCATGCGTCCCGAATCCCGCACGCCTGCGCCGTACATCCCGGTGTGTCGTCCTTGGGATAGAAGTAGAGGACCACCGGCGATCCCTGGAGCGACGACAACGTGACCGACTCGCCCGTGTCGGAGTCGAGCGTGAAGTCCGGTGCAGGATGTCCCTCGTCGACCGCCACTGCCGCCTCCGTTCGTCGGGTCGTTTGCACAGCGCGAACATGAGCGTATCTCCACCGCGGCAGGGCGCCGCGCTCACACTCGTGCGCCCGACACCCGTGAGAGGGTGCGGTTAGCCGCCCGTTAGCGCCGCCGTCGACTCTGTCGGCCCATGCCACGTTCGAGGAGGTGCTCCATGCGTTCGAGATTCGGCCGGAGCCTCGTATCCGGAGGCCTCGCCGGTGCCGTGCTCGTCGGCTCGTTGACGGTCGTTCCTGCGGCCCTGAACGGCAACCCGAGAAACGGTGGGCGTCCCGTGATCGCAAAGCCGGTCGCGGCTCCTGCACAGCCCGCTGCGGGGAAGCCGTTCACCGTCTCCTTCAAGGTGACCCGGAGTGACAACGGGAGGCCATTCCTGCGCGGAAAGATGACCGGCGATCCGTCCATCGCGGGGCGGATCGTGCAGCACACCGAGTCGTTCAGGGCCGGCACGGCTCGTGTCTCGCTCGCCGTCCCGGCGAACGCCACCGGCAAGACACTGAGGGTGTCGTTGGCGATCAGGGACGGAGCGACGAAGGTGACCCGCGTCGCCACGTACCGGATCCAGGGGCGGCCGTCGGTGTCGGTCGGCGACGCCTCGGTCACGGAAGGCAACGCCGGCACGACGCCGCTCTCCTTCCCCGTGACGCTATCGGCGGCAAGCACGCAGCCCGTCTCGGTGACCTACGCGACCGCCGACGGGACCGCGACGGCGCCGTCCGACTACGCAGCGGCGAACGGCACGCTCACCTTCAACCCGGGCGAGACGTCGAAGTCGATCTCCGTCAATGTCGTCGCCGACCTCGCGATCGAGCAGGACGAAGCTCTCACCGTCACCATCTCCGGCGCCGTGGGCGCGACGATCGCCGGCGCCGGCGCTACCGGCAGGATCACGAACGACGACACGCAGGTCCCGGTCACAGCCGGCGCCTACAAGGGAGTCATCGAGGGGAACGCGCTGTTCCTCGACGTCGTCGACCGGTACGTCACGCACTTCCGGTCGAACTACCTCCGCATGGACTGCGGCTCGACCGGCGTCTTCGTCTACGGCACCCTCGACTGGGGCAACTCGCGCTTCCCGATCGGAGCGGACGGCACGTTCACGGCATCGTCCGACTCGACCGGGACCGTCGACAGCGATCCGGCCAAGTACCACCACGAGCTCACCGGTCGCTTCGAGGGGAAGAACGCGTCCGGCACGGCTCTCGTCTCCGTCGAGTTCGACAGCGACGGGACGCACTACAGCTGCACGAGCGGCCCGAGGCCGTGGACGGCGTCGCTCCAGGGCTGACGCCACGCGGCTGACACGTGGGGCGGAGGAAAGGCCCTGGCGACGGGGCCTTTTCCCCCTCACGCGTGATCGAGCGCTAACGCCGCAGGGCAAGTCGCTACGCTCGCCGCGTGGCGGAGATCCACCCGTGGCTCGGCGCGGCGGTGATCGCGGTCTGCGCGGTCGCCGCGTTCACGGGCGGCTACCTCTACTGGCGCGGCCGCGGCGCAGGACGCGTCACGACGCACCTGCTCTCGCTCGCGCAGACGCTGCTCGTCGCGCAGGTCGGCGTCGGGCTCCTGCTGCTCGCCGACGACCGCCGCGCGGCCGAGCAGCTGCACTACGCTTACGGGACGATGGCGCTCGGAGCGGCGCTCGTGCCGTGGTTCTACGCGCCGGCCGAGGGGCCGCGCCGGCTGCTCTGGTTCGCTGCGACCACCGCCGTCGCCGCCGCTCTCGCGATCCGCGCCTACATGACGGGATCGGCATGAGGCGGTTGTGGGAGAGCAGGTTCGTCCGCGGCCTCGTGCTGATCGCGATCGTCTCCGCCGCGATCGTCGCGCTCTCGCTCGAGAACGCGCTGCTCACGGCGGGCGCGTTGATGAGCGTCGCATTCTTCCTCGCGATCGCGTTCTTCCTCTTCTTGCTCTGGCGCGAGCGGCGCGGCGACCTCGAGGCGTGGAGCGACCTCTCACGGCGGACGTTCTACGGCGCGATCGTGCTCGCGGTCGTCGCGATCGCTGCGCTCATCGCGCTCGGGCCGACGGGTGCCGATGCGATCGCCTTCTTCGCGGTCATCGCCTGCTGTGCCTGGGCGATCTGGCGCGTCTGGCGCCGCGAGCACCGCTACGGCTGATGCAGATGCGCGAGATCCTCGACTCGGGAGACGCCGTCCGCCTCGCGGAGCTGCTCGCCGGGGAGCCCGGTCTCGCGACGGCCAGGATGGAGCGCTCGTGCGACCACCCGGGAGGCACGTCGCCGCTCGGCTATGTCGCGATGCTGCGCTACGACACGTCGCGCGGTGAGTGGCGCGATGTGACCGGCACCGACGAGTTGGCGCGCGCGCTGCTCGCCGCCGGCGCGCCCGTCGACGGCGACCCCGGCGAGCCGGAGACGCCGCTGATCACCGCGGCGAGCTACGGCGACGCCGCCGTCGCGCGCGTCCTGATCGAGGCGGGCGCCGACCTCGAGGCACGGGCGGCGAACGACTCGGGCGGCGTGCCCGGCGGCACCGCTCTGCTCCATGCCGCCGTGTTCGGCATGACGGACGTCGTCGACGTGCTCGTCGCAGCCGGGGCGCAGGTCGACGGCATCGAGGAGGCTGCGGCGGCCGGCGACGTCGGACGTTGGCTCGGTGATGGCTCCGCGGACGCGCGTGTTCGCGCGCTCGTGATGGCGGCGGATCACCAGCGACTCGACGTCATCGACGCCCTCGTCTCCGCCGGGACACCCGTCGACGACGTGGATCCGGCCTTCGGCGGGCAGCCGCTTCGTACTGCGGCGTCGAACGGGCGCCCGGCGAGCGTCCGCCGGCTTCTCGCGCACGGCGCCGACCCGAACCTCCGTGACGAGCAGGGCCGCGCGCCGCTCGAGCTCTGTCGCGCCGGGACGACGCCGGGTCACCGCGAGACCGAAGCGATCCTCGCCCCGCTCGCGGACACGGCCCGCGGCGCCTGACGACGCTCGTGGGGAACCACCACGCGCGGCCGTCTCGTCGCGTGCCTACCGGGTGGGCGACGGGTACCGCGTCCCGTCGGGTGCGGTGTAGAGCGACTCGGCGCTCGGGAGCTCGGTGACGGCGCCGTCGAGGGCGTCGAGCGCCGTCCGGACGTCGACGAGCTTGCCGACGAAGATCGGCGTGTCGCGCTCCGTCCAGCGCGAGGCCTCCGTCTCGCGCAGCGTCATCATCAGATGCATGAAGTCAGCGGGTTCCTCGGTCTCGAACGCCGGCATGAACTCCTGGTCGTCGATGCCGAACGAGTAGGTCGTGTGGTTCGTGACGGTCACGAACGTGCCGCCGACCTCGGCGTGCTCGCGCATCGCCTTCGCGCGCTCCTCGAAAGAGAGGAAGTACCACGGGCGGCGCTTCACGAACGGGTAGACCACGAGATACGGCGCGTTCCGGGGCGCGACGCGGCCCTGGCGGACGCGCTTCTTGTCCGTGTAGACCGACGGCTTCGTCGTGCCGAGGTACGAGTAGGGCGTCTCGAGCCACGCTGCGAGCGGCGTGCCGTTGAGCGCGGCGCCGAGCTCGAGCAGGTCGTCGTAGCGCTCGGTGATCGACCAGAGGAAGAAGTCGGCGTCGGGCCGCACGCCCGTCGTGGCGTAGGCACGCAGGCCTTCCATGCGACCTGCGAACTCGTCGACGACCTCTGCGAACGCGTCCTTGCCGGCGGCCCGCTCGTCGATCGGAAGCCGTCGCCAGGCCGGGTCGAGGCGGAAGAACCGGTACCCGATGTACTGGCCTGCACCGGAACCCTCGTTCCGCTCGTACCGACGCTCGCCCATTGCGCCCCGAATGGTACGCACGGGCGTCCACAGGCGATGCGGCAGGATGCGCGGATGACGAAGACGCAGTACTTCACCGCGACCAGCGTCGACGGGTACATCGCCGACGCGGACAACTCGCTCGACTGGCTGTTCGAGGTCCCCCGGAACGGTGGCAGCGGGGTGGAGGGCTTCAGTGCGTTCTTCGCGGGCGTCGGCGCGATGGCGATGGGCGCGACGACCTACGAGTGGGTGTTCGCGCACGAGCGGCTCGACGAGCGTCCCGAGAAGTGGCGCGAGTGGTACGGCGCCACGCCGACGTGGGTCTTCACACACCGGCGGTTACCGTCGGTCGCCGACGCTGATATCCGGTTCGTCGAGGGCGACGTCAAACCCATGCACGACGAGATGGTCTCGGCGGCGGACGGCCGCAACGTGTGGCTCGTCGGCGGCGGAGAGCTCGTCGGCGCTTTCGCGGATCGAGGGCTCCTCGACGAGATCCTGCTCGGCGTCCAGCCGGTGTTCCTCGGCTCGGGGGCGCCGCTGCTCCCGCGGCGCCTGACGTCGACGCGCGTCCGGCTCGACTCGGCGAGACAGGACGGGCAGCAGGTGCTGCTCGTCTACTCGGTGGACGCTCCCTGAGTCACTGTGGGCGCAGCTCGCCGCTCTGGCGGCTGGCGGGCGCGCCCGGGTTCACCGCCTGCGTGACCGTCAGCTGGAGCCGCAGGGGCGCCGTCCCGAGCTTGCGGCCCGTCAGTGAAGCGATGGTCGTCCGTCCGTACCGCGCGTAGCCGCGAACGGTCGCCGCGACCGTGCCGTTGGTGGTGCGTGTCGCCCGGAGCTCCCACCTGCAGTCGAGCGTGCAGCGGAAGTGCGTGTCGCGCTTGCCGGTCGTGAACTGCTTCGGCCCGGGGAAGCGGACGTTGGTGAGCCCGACGTCGAGCGCGAGGCCGTCGCAGCGGGCGATCGAGCCGCCGCGGGTCCGGTCGAGCGAGTCCCGTACCGCCGGCAGGCTCGACTTCGGCGTGCCGTCCGCGTAGTAGACCCCCGACTGCCAGCTGAGCAGGGCCGACTCGTCCTGCGAATGGAAGAGCAGCACGCCGGCAACGGTGGGCTGGCAGAAGGCGAGACGAAGGCCGAGGTCGTAGGCCGCTGCCTGCTGGTACTCGTCGACGGGCTTGGTGGTCGTCGGCTCCGTGCCGGTGTAGAGGCTCGCCTTCCCCGCCGGGATCGTCGCCTCGATGCCGAACTCGTCGTAGAGGATCGGCAGCGACGAGCCCTGCTGCGCCGTGCCGTCGAAGGCGGTGCCGAGGAGTGAGACGAGCTTGCCGTAGTCGGCGAGCCCGATCGAGGTCGAGCGGGGATGCGGGAGATCAGGGCTCACCGACGAGTTGTCCGGATAGGGGTGGAACGCAAAGCCGTCCATCACCGGCAGCGTTCGGCCGCTCGCCCGGTACGCGGCGCCGAGCGACTGGATGAACGCTGTCGGTGACGTGGTCGGGCGGATTCCCTCGGGCCGGTCGGAGCCACGCGGCGAGACTGCTCCGCCCCAGACGCGCAGGCGCGGGTCGACCGCCTTGAGCGCGTCGTAGGTCTTCGCGAGGAGGGAGAGGTAGGCCGGCGCCGACGCGATCGACCCGTCGGGCGCGAACTGCGGCAGCCAGAACCGGTTCAGGTTCGGCTCGTTGCCGACGATGATGTCGTCGAAGCTCGGGAGCGCGACGGCGAGGGCGGCCGCGTACTGCGCGAACTGCGCCTGGGCGAGCGGATCGAGCGGCGTCGTCGCCGAGCCGGGCGAGTAGACCGAGACGTAGACCCTGACGCCCGAAAGCCGTGCGGCCGCCTCGACGTTGCGGAGGATCTCGATCTCGCCGGTCGTGGGCGCGGTGAGGCCGGGGCGCCAGTTGGAGGTGACGCGGACCGCGGTCATCCCCGCGAGGCGCAACTCGGTCATCTTCACCTTCGCGGTGACGAGATCCGGCGCGCGGACCGCGTCCTCGGCGGCGCCGAGCGCCATTGTCGGCCCTCCGGCGAACGCGGGCGTCGTCAACGCGAGAAACGCGGCGGCCGAGCCGAGAAGCGTGGTCAGGATCGGCCGCAAGGTGGGGGTACGCTAGCTCGCGTGCGTGAAGATTCCGTTCGGGAGCAGCTGAAACGGCTGCCGACGGGACCGGGCGTGTACCTGTTTCGCGACGAGCGCGACGAGATCCTGTACGTCGGCAAGGCGAAATCGCTGCGCGCTCGGGTCCGGAGCTACTGGAACCGCGGCGGTGACACGCGCGCGGGTATCGGACAGCTCGTCGAGCGGATCCGACGCATCGAGGTGATCGTGACGCAGAGCGAGGCGGAGGCGCTCCACCTCGAGCAGAACCTCGTCAAGCGGCACCGGCCGCCGTTCAACGTGCGCCTCCGCGACGACAAGTCGTTCCCGTACATCGCGGTGACCGTCTCCGACGCCTACCCGCGCGTGATGTTCACGCGCGAGCGGCACCGGCGCGACACCGTGTACTTCGGGCCGTACGCGAACGCGAAGAAGGTGCGCGAGACCCTCGACGTGCTCAACCGTGTGTTCCAGTTCCGCCCGTGCGAGGGGCCGAAGCCGGGCCGGCACTCCGGGATCCCGTGCCTCGACTTCCACATCGAGCGCTGTACGGCGCCGTGCATCGGCGCGATCTCGGAGGAGGACTACGGGGCGATCATCGAGGGCGTGATCGAGTTCCTCTCGGGCGAGACACGTCCGATCCGGCGCGCGCTCGAGCGGCGGATGCGCGCTGCCGCCGCGGAGGAGCGGTTCGAGGAGGCCGCTCGCTACCGCAACCGGCTGCGGGCGATCGAGAGCCTCGCGCAGCGCCAGGCCGCGGACAAGCAGGCGGTGGGGACGATCGACGTGATCGGTCTTGCGGTCGACGGCGACCGCGCCGCGGTGCAGCTCTTCCCGCTCCGCGACGGGAAGCTCGTCGACCGGTTCGCCTTCCACCTGGAGAACGTCGCGGGGCAGGACCGCGCCACGATCCTCGAGTCGTTCTGCGTCGAGCACTACGGCAGTGCGCCCGCGGTGCCGCCGCAGGTGATCGTCCCGCCCGACGTCGACGACACAGATGCGCTCGCCGCCTTCCTCGGCGATTTGCGAGGGGCACGGGTCGAAGTGCGTGCGCCACAGCGCGGCGAGAAGCGGCGTCTCGCCGAGCTCGCGGAGGAGAACGCGCGGCTCGCGCTGGAGCACGACCTCTCCGCGCGCGAGCAGCGCCGGCAGCGGCGCGTCGAGGCGCTCGAGCAGCTGCGCGAGTCGCTCAACCTCGAGAGCCTCCCGGCGCGGATCGAGTGCTTCGACGTCTCGAACATCCAGGGCCGCGAGATCGTCGCCTCGATGTCCGTCTTCGTCGACGCGGAGTCGAAGCGCGCCCACTACCGCACCTTCGCGATCCGCGGCCTCGAGGGGCAGGACGACTTCGCTGCGATGGGCCAGGTCGTGGCGCGGAGATTCGCGCGGCTGCGCGACTCAGCGTCGCCCGACCGCTACGACGAGAGCTTCGCGTCGATCCCGAACCTCGTCGTGATCGACGGGGGCAAGGGGCAGCTCGCGGCCGCGCTCGAGGCGATCCATGCGACGTACGACCTCCCGCGGGTGGCGGTGGTGGCGCTCGCCAAGCGCGAGGAGGAGGTGTTCGTCCCGGGACGCTCGGAGCCGGTGCGCCTCGACCGCCACGACCCGGGCTTGCAACTTCTCCAGCGTGCTCGTGACGAGGCTCACCGCTTCGCGCTCGGCTTCCACCGCAGGCGCCGAGACACCCGCGCCTTCGAGTCGATCTTCGACGACCTCGAGGGGATTGGGCCCGCGCGACGGCGCGCGATCCTGCGGCACTTCGGCTCGGCCGAGTCGTTCCTGGCCGCATCGCAGGAGGAGCTCGAGGGCGTGCCGGGCCTGCCCGCACGGACGGCGCGCGCGGTCTACGCGCAGCTGCACAAGGCCGGGCGCGGCTGACGCCGCACCCGGCGGTCTATGGTTGACGCATGACCCTGACGGTCGGCGGTGGTCCCTTCGGCCAGCAGCCGACGGGCCGATTCGACTTCGACCCGCCGGCGCAGGTGACGTTCGTCGAGGTGCACCCGCGACGGGTGCGCGGGATGAGCGGCGCTGAGACCGTCGTCGACAGCGAGCGCGTAAGGCTCGTCTACCGCACCGGAAGCCTGCCGCATTTCGCCTTTCCGGCCGAGGACGTGCACGTTTCGGCCGAGCCCGAGACGGCCGTCGACGGCTACGTCACCGTGCCTTGGGGAGCGGTCGAGACCTGGCTCGAGGAGGACGACGAGATCATCGTCCACCCGCGCGATCCGTACCACCGGATCGACGTGCTGAACACCTCCCGGCGCATCGTCGTGCGCGTCGCGGGCGAGGAGGTCGCGCGCACGGAGGGAGCCAGGATCCTCTTCGAGACCGCCCTGCCCCCGCGGTACTACCTCCCGCGCGACGACGTCCGGATGGAGGCCCTGTCGCGCTCGCTCGTCCGGACCGGCTGTGCGTACAAGGGCTACGCGGAGCACTTCGACATCGGCTCCGTCCCCTCCGTCGCGTGGTCGTACCGCGAGCCGAGGCACGAGGCGGAGCTCGTGCGCGACCGGGTGGCGTTCTACCAGGAGCGACCCGAGGTGGAGCTCGAGCTCGACGGCGAGATCGTCCCGCGGCCGCAGACACCGTGGTCGCGCGTGAACTGGATCTCGCGTTACCTGGGATCCTCGGCCGACCCCGGCGGGGCCGCCGAGACGACCGACCGGTAGCGAAAGGTGCCGAGCGTGAGGAAGATCGCGAGGAAGCCGACGACGACGTTCACGACGGTGATCGTCAGCTTCATTCCGACACTGAAGGCCAGCAGCGTCGAGCGCGCGACGCCGACCTCGCGAAACGCGTAGACGAGGAGCGCCTGCTCGGTGCCGATGCCGCCCGGCGTGGCAGGCACCAGCGTGGCGAGGCTCATCGACGCCTGGGCGAGTAGCACGTTCTCGACGCTCTGCGGGATCCCGAATGCTCCGAGGAAGAACCAGATCGTCGTGAGGCGCAACGCCCAGTCGGCGAGCTGCCAGACGACGACGGTGCGCACGTAGCGGGTCGGGGGGTCGAAGACCGCGAAACCCTGTGCGACCTTCGCGCGAAGCCGGTTCCAGAAGTGGTGCAGCAGCAACGTGCCGCCCGCCACGACGGCGAGGAAGAGGATCACGGCCGGTGGGCGAACGACGCCGTCCTGGACGGCCCAGCCGTAGTCGAACGCGGGCAGGGAGGAGAGGACGTCGAGGGACGGCAGGAGCCCCTGGGTCAGCGCATACACGAAGACGAGGAGAGCGAGCGCCATGTCGACGAACGTCAGGACGATGTTCGACGAGACCACCGTGGTGTACGAGCTGCCCGGGATCGCGCGGTGCGCGAGCACGATGCGCACGGCGTCGCCCGCGCGTGCGGGGACGATGGCATTGACGCCGACGCCTGCGACGTAGGCCGCGAGGATCGGCGGCCAGCGCACAGGGCGGTCGGGGTAGGCGGCGGCGAGGACGTTGCGCCACGCGCGGCTCGTACAGCAGAGCTTGAGGAGCTGGCAGACGATCGCGACGAGCAGCGGCAGGATCGCGATGTCCGAGAGGAAATGCCAGAAGCTCTCGCTCGCGGTCCGGATCTCGTCGATCACGCGTTCACGGTAACCCCGTTCCTACCGCGCAAGCGAGGCGCGACGGGCGCCCGCCGGCTATGCGTCGGGCTCGAGGAACGGGTAGCGGTAGTCGGTCGGCGGGACGAGCGTCTCCTTCACCGTCCGCGGGCTGACCCACCGGATGAGGTTCCACATCGAGCCGGCCTTGTCGTTCGTGCCGGACGCGCGGGCGCCGCCGAACGGCTGCTGACCGACAACTGCCCCTGTCGGCTTGTCGTTCACGTAGAAGTTCCCCGCCGCGTAGGCGAGCGCATCGTGCGCCTGCCCGATGGCGGCGCGGTCGTTCGCGAACACCGCGCCGGTGAGGGCGTACGCGCCCGTTCGGTCGACGAGGTCGAGCGTGTCGTCCCACTTCTTCTCGTCGTAGACATAGGCGGTGACGACAGGCCCGAACAGCTCGTCCTGCATCAGGCGGAAGCCCGGATCCTCGGTCTTGATCACGGTGGGCTCGACGAACCATCCCTCGGAGTCGTCGACGTTGCCGCCGGCGACGATCTCTGCGCCCGCGTCGCGCGCCTCGGCGATCGCCTGCGCCTGCGTCTCGAATGCGGAACCGTCGATCACCGCGCCCATGAAGTTCGTGAAGTCGCGTGGGTCGCCCATGGCGATCGTCGGCACCTCGCGCTCGAGCGTCTCTCGGATCTCGCTCCAGAGGTTCGACGGGAGGTAGAGGCGCGAGGACGCGGAGCACTTCTGCCCCTGATACTCGAACGAGCCGCGGACGATCGCAGTCGCCACGGCCTCGGGGTCGGCTGACGGATGGGCGAGGATGAAGTCCTTGCCGCCGGTCTCCCCGACGATGCGTGGGTAGTTGCGATACCGGTCGATGCCTCCGCCGATCGTGCGCCAGATCGAATGGAAGACCCCGGTCGACCCGGTGAAGTGGACGCCGGCGAGCTCCGGGCTCGTGAGCGCGACATCGGCGAGCTCCGCGCCCGGACCGAAGACGAGGTTGATCACGCCGGGCGGCAGGCCCGCCTCCTCGAGGATCCGGAGCGTGTACCAGGCCGAGAGCGCCTGCGTCGACGCCGGCTTCCACACGACCGTGTTGCCCATCAGCGCCGGTGAGGTCGTGAGGTTCGCGCCGATCGCCGTGAAGTTGAACGGGCTGATGGCGAGGACGAAACCCTCGAGCGGGCGGTATTCCAGGCGATTCCAGACCCCGGCGGACGAGATCGGCTGCTCCTCGTAGATTCGTACGAGGTACTCCGCGTTGAAGCGGAGGAAGTCGATCGTCTCGCACGCGGCGTCGATCTCCGCCTGGTGGGCCGTCTTCGACTGGTTCAGCATCGTTGCGGCGTTGAGCGTCGAGCGCCACGGGCCCGAGAGGAGCTCGGCGGCGCGGAGGAAGACGGCGACGCGCTCGTGCCACGGAGTGGAGGCCCAGCCCGGGTGCGCGCCCCGCGCGGCGGCGATCGCCCGCTCGACGTGCGTGGCGTCGCCCTTCGCGACGTCGGCGAGAACGTGGTCACGGTCGTGCGGCATCACCGCCTGGAACGTCGTGCCCGACTCGACCCGCTCGCCGCCGATCACGAGCGGGATCGCCAGCCGCTCCGCCGCCATCTCGTCGAGGCGCTGCTTGAGGTCGGCGCGCTCGGGCGAGCCGGGCAGGTACGACCGGATCGGCTCGTTCACGGCCGTGGGGGGCCGAAAGATCCCGGGGGCGCTCATCGGGGCGATTGTAGAGTCGAGGCGATGGGCATGACGCGGCACCACGCCGCCGCGGACGGCACGCGGTACCGCTATGCGGCCGACGGCTGGGGCATCGGCGAGATCCACGTGCGGGACGGCCGCCTCGTCGATCACGTTCTCCCGTCACGGCGCAGCGGACGCTCCCCCCGGGAGAGGGGCCCCAATGGGGGAGCGAGCGCCCCTGATTTCACGGTAACCGCGAACCCGTCACGGAAGAGTGACGACTTCGTGCCGGGTTTGTGCCGGCGGTTCGCGGCACACCTCGAGGGGACCCCGGTGGCGTACGACGACGTCGTCCTCGACGACGGGGACCTGACGCCGTTCCAGCGGGAGCTCCTCGCCGCCGCGCGCTCGGTTGGCTGGGGGGAGGTCGTCACCTACGGCGGGCTTGCCGCGCTGGCCGGCCGGCCCCGCGCGGCTCGGGCAGCGGGAACCTTCTGCGCGCGGAGCCGCTGGTCGCTCGTCGTCCCCTGCCATCGGGTCGTCGCGGCCGGCAAGGACGAGCCGTTCGAGCTCGGCGGGTACGGCTCCGGCGGGAATGCCCTCAAGCGCCGTCTGCTGGCGCTCGAACAGACGCTCCTGTGAGCCCCGGGGCGCTGATCGCGGACGCCCGCGCCGAGCTCGCGGCGGTCGCTCCGGAGCGGCGCTGCGACCGGCTCGCCGAGATCTCGGCGCTCTTCCACACTGCGGGCACGGTGCACCTCCTGGGGCGCGGCGAGCTTCGGTTTCAGCTCGACCTCGCGGAATCGGCGGTGGCGCGCCGGGCGTTCGCGATCCTGAGAGCGCTGCGCGTCGAGTCCGCGATTCGCACCTACCAGCAGCGATCGTTCGACCGGGGCGCACGCACGCAGCTGCTCGTGGAGGGCACGGCCCACGCGATCGACATCCTCACCGAGGCAGGTGTCCTCTCCCGTGAAAGGCTCCCGCTCGATCGGCCGCCGGGGCGTGTCGTCGCGCGCGCGTGTTGCCGCTCGGCGTACCTCCGTGGGGCGTTCCTCGGCGCCGGATCGCTGAGTGGGCCACGCTCGCCCCATCTCGAGGTGCGCACCCCCCTTCACGCCGGGGCGGCGTTCGTCCGGAGCGTCGCGTCAGCCGCCGGGCTGCGCATGCACGTGATCGACCGCGCGTCCCATTCCGCCGCCTATGCGAAGAGCTGGGACGCGATCGAGGGGTACCTCTCGGTGTCCGGCGCGACTGCGACGGTCCTCGCGCTCGAGGAGCGCGCGCTCGTCGCCGGCCTGCGGGCGGATGCCAACAGGCTCGCCAACGCCGACCACGCGAACCTCGTCCGTCAGAGCCGCTCCGCGCAAGCGCAGCTCGATGCCGCTCGGGCGCTCCGTGCGGACGGCGCGCTGGAGCGACTCCCGCCGTCGCTCGCGGCTGCCGCGGAGCTGCGCCTGCGCCACCCCTCGCTGTCACTTCGGGAGCTCGCCGGGCGCGCCGATCCGCCTGTGACGAAGGCGGCCATGGCCGGCCGGCTCGCGAGGCTCGTCGAGCACGCCGAAGCGAGGCGAGACGCGTCGAGCACACCGGGTTGAGAACGGCGCCCTAGACCCCCATACTCCACCCCGGTGGGCTCGCGCTCCCGGGCGGGGATTCAGACCCCATCCGCGCCTGGTGCCGGAGCGCGCACGTGGGGGAGGGGACTTCCTCGGAGCTCCTCCCTCAGCCCACCGCCTGTTCCTTGTTCGCAAGACGGATTCCGCATGCGCGGAATCCGTCGCTCCGATCCCCGCCTGTGGCGGCGCAGATCCCTGAAGGCGCCCACTGTCGCGGTCACTCCTGCGCGAATCGGATTCGGCGGGTCGAATCCTCACCTCTGGTGGGGCGGATCCCTGAAGCCCGCCGCCTGCGGCGTCAGGCTGTCGCGGTCGCAGCTACATCAACCGGCAGTGCATCCGGGAACGCGCCGGCCCTCACTAGACTCGCGGTGAAACGCAACCCGAGCACACGGAGGCGAGAACAGGATGGCAACCCGGGTCGGCATCAACGGCTTCGGCCGGATCGGCCGCAACTTCTTCCGCGCGCAGCAGCAGCTGGGCGCCGACGTCGAGATCGTCGCGCTGAACGACCTCGGGGACGCGAAGACCATGGCGCACCTCCTGAAGTACGACTCGGTCCTCGGCCCCTTCGCGGGCGACGTCGAGCTCGGGGACGGTGTCATCAGGGCCGGCGGCGAGGAGATGAAGATGTTCTCCGAGCGTGACCCTGCGAGCCTGCCGTGGGGCGATCTGGGCGTGGACGTCGTGCTCGAGTCGACCGGGTTCTTCACCGACCGCGCGGGAGCCCAGAAGCACCTCGACGCGGGCGCCAAGAAGGTTCTCATCTCGGCGCCGGCCAAGGATCCCGACGTCACGATCGTCCTCGGCGTCAACGATCGGGACTACGACCCCGCAAGCCACGACATCGTCTCGAACGCGTCGTGCACGACGAACTGCGTCGCACCGCTGGCAAAGGTCGTGGACGATCTCGCGGGGATCGAGTCCGGCTTCATGACGACGATCCACGCGTACACGAACGACCAGAACATCCTCGACCTGCCGCACAAGGACCTCCGCCGCGCCCGCGCTGCCGCGATCAACCTGATCCCCACCACGACCGGCGCGGCGAAGGCGATCGGCATCGTCATGCCGCACCTGCAGGGGAAGGTCGACGGCGTCTCGGTCAGAGCGCCGGTGCCGACCGGCTCCATCACCGACCTGGTGGTGACGCTCGGTCGCGAGGTGACGAAGGACGAGGTCAACGCGGCGTACAGGACGGCCGCCCAGGACGGCCCCCTCGCCCACGTGCTCCACTACTCGGAGGACCCGCTGGTGTCGACCGACATCGTCGGCAACCAGCACTCGTGCATCTTCGACAGCCTGCTGACGATGTGCCACGGGAACACCGTCAAGGTATTCGGGTGGTACGACAACGAGTGGGGGTACTCGTGCCGGCTGGTCGACATCGTCGGGCGGCTACTTCCATGAATGCCATTCGAAGGTGGAAGGAGGGGGCTCGTGGGGGAACCATGGGTTCCCGCACGTCGAACGAGTGGGGGTACTCGTGCCGGCTGGTCGACATCGTCGGCAAGCTCCTGCCGTGACAGTGGCGAGGCGTAGCGCGTGAAGTTGACGCACGTCCGGCTGCTGGTCGACGACGCGCCGGCCTGCTTCCGCTTCTACCGCGACGTGATCGGCCTGACGCCGACGTGGGGAACCGAGACCGAGGGGTACGCCGACTTCGAGACGGGCGGCGGCTCGACGCTCGCGGTCATGGGGCGTGTCGGGCAGTCGGAGGTCGTCGACCTCCGTGACTCCGGAGACGGGGCGATGCTCGTCTTCGGCGTGGACGACCTCGAGTCGGCTCTGGCGGGGCTCAGGGAGCGCGGGGCCGAGCCGGGCGAGATCGTCGACCGCCCGGACTGGGGCATCCGCTTCGCGCACCTCCGCGACCCCGCCGGGAACCTGATCGAGGTCAACTGCCCGATCCCGATGGAGTGGGATTGAGCCTCCCGCGCTCTGTCGAGACGGCCGAGGTCGGCGGCAAGCGCGTTCTCGTTCGCGCCGATCTCAACGTGCCGCTCGAGAACGGAGCGGTCGCCGACGATACGCGGATCCGTGCCGCGGTGCCGACGATCCGGCTTCTCCTCGATCGCGATGCGGCGGAGGTCGCCGTCTGCTCGCACCTCGGCCGCCCGAAGGGGCACGATCCTGCGTTCGCGATTGCGCCCGTCGCCGCGCGCCTCCAGGAGCTCGTCGCCGACGAACGGCTGCGGGTGCTCGAGAACACGCGCTTCGATCCCGGCGAGACGAAGAACGATCCCGACACCGCCCGCAGGCTCGCCGAGGGGATGGACGTCTACGTCGACGATGCGTTCGGCTCGGCCCACCGCGCGCACGCGTCGACCGAGGCCGTGGCCCACCTGCTGCCTGCGTACGCCGGCCTGCTGCTCATCGCGGAGCTGGAGCATCTCGGCCGTCTCCTCGGTGACGTGGCGCGGCCGTTCGCGCTCGTGGCCGGCGGCGCGAAGGTCGAGGACAAGCTCGGAGTCCTCCGCAACCTCGGCGGCCGGGCCGACACGGTGATCGTCGGCGGCAAGATGGCCGAAGAGCTACGTGGCGGGGCCACGCTGCCGTTCCCGGTCGAGCTCCCGAGCGACGTCGTCGCGGCAGCCTCGTTCGACGCCGAGGCCGAGAGTCGCGTCACCCCGTACGACGACCTCCCGGACGGCTGGTTCGGGCTGGACATCGGTCCCGACAGCCGGGAGCGGTTCGGCGAGTTGATCCGCGGCGCGAAGACCGTCTTCTGGAACGGGCCGATGGGCGTCTTCGAATGGGAGCAGTTCGCGGCAGGGACGAAAGCGGTCGCCGAGGCGGTCGCCGCGGTCGACGGGTACACGGTTGTCGGCGGCGGCGACTCGGTCCGCGCGATCTCCGAGCTCTCGCTCGACGACGACGTCGACTGGGTCTCGACCGGCGGCGGCGCCTCGCTCGAGCTGCTCGAGGGCAAGGAACTGCCCGGCGTCGCGGCGATCCCGGCCGCCTGAGCCCTCAGACGACGGCGTACGCGCGCCACAGGCCCGGCACGCCCTTCAGCTCGTGCTCGCCCCGGTCGGCGAACTCGAGCCCTGAACCGGCGACGAGGTCGCGAACCGTCTGCGAGACGAGGATCTCCGACGGGCCGGCGAGGCCCGTCACCCGGGCGCCGATCGAGACAGCTATGCCGCCGACCTTGCCGTCGATCGTGCGGCACTCGCCGGCGTGCAAGCCCGCCCGCAGCTCGATCCCGAGCCCCTTCACCGCCTCGCCGATCTCCTGCGCGCAGCGGATCGCCCGCACGGGGCCGTCGAAAGCGGCGAAGAACCCGTCTCCGGCGGTGTCGAGCTCACGGCCGCGATAGTGCGCGAGACAGCCGCGGATACGCCGATGATGCTCGTGCACGAGCTCCTGCCAGCCGATGTCGCCGAGCTCCGCCTGGCGTGCGGTCGACCCGACGATGTCCGTGAACAGGACGGTTGCGAGCACGCTCTCGAGCTCCGCCTCCCGGTCGCGCACCTGGATCGTGAACTGCTCGATCGCGTCGAGGTACGCGTCGGACTGCTCGCCGATCACGTACGCGGCGGTTCCCGGCATCGCCCGGTGCGCGGCGCCCGGGATCAGCCGCGCGAACGCCTCGCCTTCGGCCGCCGCCTCGCCGCCACGGGTCAGCACGAGGGTCGGAATCCGGATCGTGTCGAGCACGTGACGGACGTCCGACTCGTAGAACATCCGGAACGCGGCCATCGCGTCGCCAGGCCCGGCGGACAAACGCATCCAATCGCGGTGCCACGCTGCCATCTCCTCGAACGGCAGCTGCCCGAAGGGAGACTGCCGGGCGAGGGCTTCCGCCATCGCCGGCGTGCCCCAGCCCGTGTCGATCGTCCCGAGCTCGTGCTCGAACTCGCGCTCGGTCATCCCCCATGCGTAGTCGGGCGCCCATGCGACCCGCGGCCGGGTGTTGCAGAGCGCGAGGGCGACCGTGCGCGACGGGTGTGTCGCCGCGAACAGGCAGCCGAGGGGCCCGCCGTCGGCGAGCGCGACGATCAGCGCGCGCTCGCTGCCTGCGGCGTCGAGGACGGCGCGGAGGTCGTCGATCCGCTCCTCGATCGTCGGCAGGCGGTATCCCCGCAGCCGATCGGAGAGCCCTGTGCCGCGCTGGTCGTAGCAGATGACCCGGCCCCGTCGACCGAGATGCTCGACGAACTCCGTCATCGCGGGGAGGCGCCGGAAGTGCGCGAGCTGTGACACGAACGCCCTGATCAGGACCACGTCGTCGCCGCCCCCGGGTCCTGACACTTCGTAGGCGAGGTGGATGTCGCCGTTCCGCGCGTACCGGATGCCGTCGTCGAGCATGTCGGGACTAGGATCACCTGCGTGCTCGTCGCAGGCAACTGGAAGATGTTCAAGGGCCCGGCGGAGACTGTCGCGTTCCTCGACGCATTCGAGCCGCCCGCGGGTATCGAAGCGGTCGTCTGCCCGCCCTTCACGTCGCTCGCCGCAGGCGTCGGCCGCGGGGTCCCGATCTACGCCCAGAACGTCCACTGGGCGGCGGAGGGCGCGTTCACGGGCGAGATCTCGGCGCAGATGCTGCTCGAGCTCGGGGTCGAGGGGGCGATCGTCGGGCACTCGGAGCGGCGCGAGCACTTCGGCGAGACGGACGAGACGGTGCGTGCGCGGTGCGAGGCAGCGCTCGAGGCCGGGCTGCGGGTGATCGCCTGCGTCGGCGAGACAGGGGCCGAGCGCGAGGCAGGGGAGACCGACGCGGTGCTGCGCCGTCAGGTCGTCGCGATTCCGCGGGACGACGCGCTCGTGATCGCATACGAGCCGGTCTGGGCGATCGGCACCGGAAAGACCGCCACGCCCGAGATGGCACAGGAGGCTCACGAGACGATCAAGGCCCTGCACGACACGCGCGTGCTCTACGGCGGCTCCGTGAAGCCCGAGAACGCGGCCGAGCTGATGGCACGGCCTGCGATCGACGGCGCGCTGGTCGGCGGCGCCTCGCTCGAACCGGCGTCGTTCGCGGCGATCTGCCGCGCCGCCCAGCGATGAGCCGCGCGGGGCTCCCGCTCGTCACGCTGGTGATCCTCGACGGCTGGGGCATCGCGCCACCCGGCCCGGGCAATGCCGTCGACCTCGCGCGAACGCCTGTCTTCGACGACCTCGTGGCCCGGTATCCGAGCACGGAGCTCCGCGCGTCCGGGCCGGCGGTCGGCCTGCCCGAGGGCCAGATGGGGAACTCGGAGGTCGGCCACCTCACGATCGGGTCGGGCCGCATCCTCTTCCAGGACCTGGTGCGCGTCAGCCGTGCCGTCGAGGACGGCTCCCTCTTGGCGAACGAGGCGTTGCTCGGAGCCTTCCGGCGCGCGAAGGAGCGTGACGGCGAGGTGCACCTGCTCGGGCTCGTCTCCACGGGCGGCGTCCACTCGCACATCTCGCACCTACGGGCGCTGCTCGACCTCGCCGGCCGCGCGGGGATGGCGGAACGGACGTGGATCCACGCCTTCACCGACGGACGCGACGTCTCGCCGCACGCCGCTGCAGACGACCTGGCGACGCTGCCGCCCGACCGGATCGCAACGGTCGTCGGGCGCTACTACGCGATGGACCGCGACAAGCGCTGGGACCGGACCGACCGCGCCCTCGACGCCATGGTCGGCGGCATCGGCGCGATGGCAGAGGATCCGGTGGCCGCCGTGCGCTCGAGCTACGAGCGTGGCGTGACCGACGAGTTCGTCGAGCCGGTGGTGCTCAGCGACCGGCCCCGGCTCGATCCCGCAAAGGACGCCGTGATCGTCTTCAACTTCCGGCCCGACCGCGTCCGCCAGCTGACGCAGCGCCTGCTCGAGGCGAACGCCGACGTCGTCACGATGACGCGCTACAGCGACGACTTCGACTGTCCGGTCGCATTCGGTGAGCAGACGGTCCCCGACACGCTCGCCGAGACGTTGAGTGACGCCGGGCTGCGACAGCTCCACGCCGCGGAGACCGAGAAGTACGCGCATGTCACGTACTTCTTCAACGGCGGCGTGGAGGAGCCGTGGGGCGGGGAGGAGCGAATCCTCGTGCCGTCGCCCCGGGACGTCGCGAGCTATGACCTGAAGCCGGAGATGTCCGCCCCGGAGGTGGCCGCACGCGTCGTCGACGCGCTCGGCGGGGGCTACGGCTTCTGCGTCGTCAACTTCGCGAATCCGGACATGGTCGGCCACACCGGGGTGATTCCCGCGGTCGTCTCCGCGGTCGAGACGGCCGACGCCTGTCTCGCCCACGTCGTCGAGGCAACCCATCGTGCCGGCGGCGCCTGCCTCGTGACGGCCGACCACGGGAACGCGGAGAAGCTGCTGGAGGACGACGGCGTGAGCCCCCACACGGCGCACACCACGAACCCGGTGCCGCTCGTCGCGACCGTGGCCGGCGCGGAGGTTCGCGACGGCGGAGAGCTGTCCGATCTCGCGCCAACGGTGCTCTCGCTCCTCGGCCTCGAGCAGCCCGCCGCGATGACCGGAACGAGCCTCGTCGGCCCGGACGATCGCTGACACGTCACCGAGTCGTAAATTGTGTGTGAAACGTCGCGAATGGACTGTATGCTCGCGGCGCATTGGCCCTGACGCAGCCCGATCACGGTGTGCTCCGCAAGGCCCAGCGCGGTGACGAGCGGGCCTTCAGCCTCATCGTCAGGGCGTACGAGCAGCCGGTCTACAACTACGTGCTGCGCCTCGTCGGTGATCGCAGCCTCGCAGAGGACCTGACGCAGGAGGTCTTCCTCCGCGTCTACCAGGGCCTGCCCGGGTTCTCGGACCGCTCGCGGTTCACTACGTGGCTGTTCCAGGTGACGAAGAACCGCGTCCTCGACGAGCTGCGTGCGCTCGAGCGCCGTCCTCGGGCGGTCGTCGCGCTCGACGACATCCCGCCGCTCGAGGTCGTCGACCAGCCGTTCGAGCGAACCGAGACGATCGACGCCGTCTGGCGCGCCGTCGAGTCGCTCACCGTCGACCTGAAGATGGCCCTCCTGCTCCGCGACGTCGTCGGCCTCTCCTACACCGAGATCGCCGACGCCCTCGAGATCACGCTCGCCACGGTCAAGTGGCGCATCTACAAGGCCCGCGAGGACGTCGCGATCGCGCTTGCGCGCGACGGGATCACCGCGCGCACCGCGACGACCACTCGCGCACCGGCCGTCGCCGCCGCCGAGTAGCGGCAGCTCTTCCCAGTCGGGTCACCGGCTGCGATTCCGCGGCCGACCGTACGATGGCGTGATGGAGGGAGTCGACCCGATCCGCGCGCTCGAGGCGGCTGTGGCCGGCCTCACCGGCGTCCCGGTCGAGCTCGAGCGGCCTGCCGACTCCCGTCACGGCGACTACGCGACGAACGTCGCACTGCGTCTCGCGGGCCAGAGGCGGCAGCCGCCTCGCGAGGTCGCCGACGACCTCTCCGCGCACGTCGCGCAGCTGGACGGAGTCGCCGCCGTCGAGGTCGCCGGCCCCGGCTTCCTCAACCTCACGGTCGACGACGCATGGCTGGGATCCGGCCTCGGCGCCGTGCTCGACGCGGGGCGGAGGTTCGGTGCCGGCTCCGCGGAGACGCCCGAGCGCGTCCAGGTCGAGCTCGTCTCGGCGAACCCGACCGGCCCGATCACCGTCGCGGCCGCGCGGAACGGCGCGTACGGCGACGCTGTTGCCCGTCTGCTCGAGTTCGCGGGCAACGAGGTCGAGCGCGAGTACTACTACAACGACGCCGGGACGCAGATGGACCTCTTCCGCGCATCGGTGGACGCGATCCGGCGCGGCGAGGAGCCCCCCGCCGACGGATACCAGGGTGACTACATGGCCGATCTCGCGCGTGAGCCGGGTGACCCCGTGCCGCGGATGCTCGAGCAGATCGAGGCCGACCTCGAGCGGTTCCGGATCCACTTCGACAGCTTCGAGCGGCAGAGCGTCGTCGAGGCCGAGATCCCGGCTGCCCTCGAGGCGATCGAGACCTTCGAGGCGGAGGGCGCCCTCTGGGCGAAGACGACCGCGCATGGGGACGACCGCGACCGCGTGGTGGTTCGCTCGGACGGGACGCCGACCTACTTCGCGGCGGACGCCGCGTACATTCGCCGGAAGTTCGCGCGCGGCTTCGACCGGCTCGTCTACGTGCTCGGCGCCGACCACCACGGGTACGTCGGGCGCCTCGCCGCGCTCGCGGAGATGCTCGGTCACCCGCGCGAGGCGGTCGAGGTGCTGATCTACCAGCTCGTCCACCTCACGCGAGGCGGCGAGGCCGCAGCGATGTCGAAGCGCCGCGGCGACGTCGTCTTCCTGGACGACTTCATCGACGAGATCGGGGTCGACGCGGCGCGCTGGTACCTCCTATCGCGCGGGCACGATCAGACGATCGAGATCGACGTGGATCTCGCCGCGGAGCGGAGCCAGAAGAACCCCGTCTACTACGTGCAGTACGCGCACGCGCGGGTCGCCGGGATCCGGCGGAACGCCGAGGGGCGGGAGCCCGACGCGCGGCCGTCGCAGCCGCTCGCGCCCGAGGAGCGCGAGCTCGTGAAGCGGCTCCTCGAGCTGCCCGGTGTCGTGCGGGAGGCGACCGAGCGTCGCGGCCCGCACGCCCTGTCCGCCTACGCGATGCGCGTGGCGGACGACTTCCACCGCTTCTACCACCACCACCGCGTGCTCGAGTCGGAGGCAGTGAGCTTCCGCCTGGCGCTCTGCGCGGCCACGCAGGCCGTGGTCGCCACCTGCCTCGACCTGCTCGGCGTCGAAGCCCCAGACCGGATGTGACGCCCGTTTTCTCGTCGCTGCAGGCGAGCGACCGCACGGGTGGCGGGGTAGGATCGGGCGAGCGATGAGCGACGGGGCCTCACGGACGCCGCCCGACCGGAACCTCGCGCTCGAGCTGGTCCGGGTCACCGAGGCGGCGGCGATGGGGGCCTCCCGGTGGATCGGCCGCGGCGACAAGATCGCCGCCGACCAGGCTGCCGTCGACCTGATGCGGTTCATGGTCAACTCGGTCTCCATGCGCGGCGTGGTCGTGATCGGCGAGGGAGAGAAGGACGAGGCGCCGATGCTCTACAACGGCGAGGAGGTCGGCGACGGGACAGGCCCGGAGGTCGACGTCGCGGTCGACCCGCTCGAGGGAACGAGGCTCACAGCCCTCGGTATCGCCGGCGCGATCTCGGTGATCGCCGTCGCCGAGCGGGGCTCGATGTTCTTCCCCGGGGCCGCCGTCTACATGGACAAGATCGCGGTCGGGCCCGACGCCGCGGACGCGATCGACATCGACGCGTCGCCGGCCGACAACGTCGCCCGGGTCGCCGAGGCGAAGGGCCTCGAGCCGAACGAGCTCACCGTCGTGGTGCTCGAGCGGGACCGGCACGACGAACTGATCGCCGAGCTGCGCGACGCCGGCGCGCGCGTCAACCTGATTCGCGACGGCGACGTCGCGCCGGCGATCGCCGCCGCTCAGCCCGGGACCGGCGTCGACATGCTGATGGGCATCGGCGGCACGCCGGAGGGCGTCATCTCGGCCGCGGCCATCAAGTGCCACGGCGGCGCGCTGCAAGGCCGGCTGTGGCCGCGGAACGAGGACGAGCGCACTGCGCTCGTCGGCGCGGGCTTCGACGTCGACAAGATCCTGACCCACGACGACCTCGTTCGCGGCGACGACGTGTTCGTGGCCGCGACCGGCGTCACGGGCGGGCCGCTCCTACGCGGAGTGCGCGTCGGCGCCGACGCGATCGAGACGGAGTCGATCGTCATGCGCTCGCGCTCGGGGACGGTCCGGCGGGTTGCCGCGCACCATCCCACGGGCAAGCTGAGAAGACTGCGAACGGAAGGAGGCAGCTGATGGCGGCGCAGGAGCTGAACGCGATCGCGAGATCGATCGTCGCCGACCACAAGGGCGTGCTCGCGGCCGACGAGTCCACGGGCACGATCAAGAAGCGGTTCGACTCGATCGGCGTCGAGTCGACGGAGGAGAACCGCCGGGCCTACCGGAACCTGCTGTTCACCACAACGGGCTGCGAGGACTACATCGGCGGCGTGATCCTCTACGACGAGACCATCCGACAGGCGGCCGACGACGGGACGCCGTTCGCAGAGCTGCTCGCCGGCAAGGGGATCGTCCCGGGCATCAAGGTCGACACGGGCGCCCAGGACCTCGCCGGTCACCCGGACGAGAAGGTGACCGAGGGGCTCGACGGGCTCCGCGCCCGCTTCGCCACCTACCACGAGCTCGGTGCGCGCTTCAGCAAGTGGCGCGCAGTGATCACGATCGGCGACGGCATCCCGACCGACGCCTGCCTCCACGTCAACGCGCACGCGCTGGCGCGGTATGCGGCTCTCTCGCAGGAGGCCGGCATCGTGCCCATCGTCGAGCCCGAGGTGCTGATGGACGCCGACAACTCGATCGAGCGCTGCCACGAGGTGACCTCGCGCACGCTCCACCTCGTCTTCGAGGAGCTCGACCGCCAGGGCGTGGCGCTCGACGGCATGCTGCTGAAGCCGAACATGGTGATCTCCGGGAAGGGCTGCCCGACCCAGGCAGCACCGGCCGAGGTCGCGGAGCGGACGATCGACTGCTTCCTCCGGCATGTCCCGGCGATGGTGCCCGGGATCGTGTTCCTCTCCGGCGGCCAGTCCGAGGTCGAGGCGACGGAGAACCTGAACGCGATCAACCGGCTCGGCGGCCCGTGGCCGCTCTCGTTCTCGTACGGCCGGGCGTTGCAGTCGTCCGCGCTCCAGGCGTGGAGCGGCGATCCTGCGAGCGTCGACGCAGGACAGGAAGCATTCCTGCACCGCGCTCGCATGAACGCGCTCGCAGTCGCCGGCGACTGGAACGCGGAGGTCGAGCAGGCCGTTCCCGCCTGATCCGCGGTGGTGCGGAGGGCCGTCGTCGGGCCCTCCGCACTACTGCAAGGCGCTACCCTCGGCCGGATGGTCGCTCGCACGGCAGCCGTCGCCGCGACGATCGCCCTCTGTGCGCTGCTCCAGCTGAGCACCGCGCCGGGCGGTTCGAGCGCGGCGACACGCGTGACCGTCTTCGGCGACTCGGCCGCGACGGCGATGGCGTACGACCCGGATGCGCGGCGGACTCTCAGTCGGGGCATCGACGCCCGCCTCGAGCTCGCCGCCTGCCGCCGCGTCGGTGACGCGAGCTGCCCGTACGACGGTGTCCGGCCTCCCAACGTCATCGAGCGAGCGACCCAGCTTGGGAGCCAGCTCGGACCGGTCGTGGTGGTCATCGTCGGCTACAACGACTACGAGGCGAACTACGCCGGGAACATCGAGCAGGCTCTATCCGTCTTCGCCAAAGCCGGCGTCGAGCGGGTCCTCTGGCTGACGCTCCGCGAATCGCGTCAGAGCTACGCGTCGATGAACGACATGATCCGCGACGCCGCGCGCCGCCACCCCGAGCTGACCGTCGTCGACTGGAACGCCCTGTCGAGGAACAACCCGCCCTGGTTTCAGTCCGACGACATCCACCTGACCGCGATCGGGGCCGAGGCCATGGCGGATCTCGTGAACGGCACGCTCGTCCAGCTCGGGATCGCGCCGAAGCCGACGCCTCCGCCGTCGCGCAGGTTGCTCGCCATCGCCTCGCGCGCGCTGCCGGCCGGTCACCCGGGCCGGAGCTACAACGTGCTCCTGAAGGCGACGGGAGGCTCGGTGCCGTACCGCTGGACGCGCGTCGGTGGGTCGCTGCCGCCGGGGCTTCGCCTCGCGTCGACGGGGCGGCTGTCCGGTGTGCCGGCGCGGAAGGGGACGTTCACCGTGCGGGCACGAGTCGCGGACCGTTCAGGCACCGTGCGGACGCGGGCCTTCTCGCTGCGGATCTCGTAGAGCAGGCTCCCTGCCGGGCAGAAGGCCTTTGGCTGGCGGCTCCGCAAACCCAGGCTCAGAGCCGCCAGCACTGTTGGTTCAGACGACCGAGCACGAGCCGTCGGCCGTCGCCTTCACGATCTCCGAACCTTTGGCGGCCACCACCGGCGTCGGGCACGAAGAGAGGGCGGGCGATGGTCGTAGCCGCGGTCAGCACGTCCTCGCCGTCCTTCGGTACGCGCGCGGCGCGCTGCACGGTAGCGTCGCGTGGTCCACCCGAAGGAGCACGCATGCCTCTCAACGACTTCCAGCGCGAGCTCTGCGAGTCGAGCCCGTTCGACTTCAGCGCGCTGCGCGCGCTCTTCGTCAACTGCACGCTCAAGCCGTCGCCCGATCTCTCTCATACCCAAGGCCTGATCGACGTCTCGGTCGCGATCATGGAGGCGAATGGCGTCGCCGTCGACCAGTTCCGCGCGGTCGACCACGATCTCGCGCCCGGTGTCTATCCCGACATGCGCGAGCACGGTGCCGACAGCGACGGTTGGCCGGCCCTGTACGAGCGCGTGCAGGCGGCCGACATCCTCGTTGTGGCGACACCGATCTGGCTCGGCGAGAAGTCGTCGGTCTGCACGAGGCTGATCGAGCGCCTCTACGGCAACTCGTCGCAGCTCAACGAGCAGGGCCAGTACGCGTACTACGGCAAGGTCGGGGGCTGCCTCGTGACCGGGAACGAGGACGGGGTCAAGCACTGCTCCATGAACGTCCTCTACTCACTCCAGCACCTCGGCTACACGATCCCGCCGCAGGCGGACGCCGGCTGGATCGGCGAGGCAGGCCCTGGGCCGTCATACCTCGATCCTGGCTCGGGTGGGCCGGAGAACGACTTCACCCAGCGGAACACGACGTTCATGACCTGGAACGTGCTTCACCTCGGCCGGATGCTCAAGGAGGCGGGAGGAGTGCCTGCTCACGGAAACCAGCGCTCGAAGTGGGACGCCGGCTGCCGCTTCGACCATCCGAACCCGGACTACCGCTGATCCCGCTGGCTCGAGAGGGCTCGGCAACGGGGACTTCGAGCGGCTCCTTCAGCTCACTCCGTCGCTCGACGCGGAACGCGCGTCAACCTCAGTCCACCAGAGTGGCCCGCTGGGCTGCGACGTTCCGCAGCGGGCCGCTCACAATCTCCACTGCAGAAGCGGGCGATGGGGCTCGAACCCACGACCCTCAGCTTGGGAAGCTGATGCTCTACCAACTGAGCTACGCCCGCAGCAGCGTGGATAGTAGCTCCCCGCGCCGACCGTCGTAACGGCGAGGGGGCGTCCACCATAGGTGCCACGCCTCGCCGGCGTTACCTCTTCCACACTCCACCGAACAGCAGCGTCCGCGGGGAACAGCCCTTGTCGGCGATTGCGTGCAGCGTGAGCGTCCTCGCCGCTGCTTTCCACGTGTAGACACCCTTGGTGGCGCAGATCGGTACCGAGCCGATGGTCAGATGGCTTCCGGCGACGGAGATCGTCGCCGTAAAGTCGACGTCGGCGCCGCAGCTGGTTGTCCCAGGCGTATACGCCGCGAGCTTTCCGGCGGGTGTGATCTTCATGAGCCAGACGCCCGCAGGTGTCCCTACCGGCAACGCCGGGACGTGGCGGTGCCAGCACCCAACCATCGTTCGCGGCACCGCCCTGGATGATGCGGAAGCCACTCCACCCAGCAGGGCGACGGTCACCGTGATCGCGATCGCGCCCACTACTGCGGCTCCTTGGGCTGCTGTGCATCTCCGCCCGTTCACGTAGCTCCTTCGGTCGCGGTAAGCCGACCAAGGCTAGTCTTGGGTGGCGTCTGTTACAAGCCCCGCGCGACGCACGATTGCCCAATCGTCCGCTCGGTGAACGCGGGAGGCGGCATCGGTCGAGAACGGACGTGGCCTTTCCAGACCGTATCCCCCTGTCGGGGCACGTCTCGGGAGTGTGGCCGCCCGATGACGATTGGAATGAGGAGGACCCTACGTGCGGCAGTGCTCGGGACCGCGCTTCTGCTCGCGCTTCCTGCCTCCGGTCTCGCGCGGATTCCGCCCGAGGACGACGGCTCGACCTACACCTGGCCCGGCGCGACCACCTTGACGGTCGATGTGAGCCCGTGGGGCGGAGGCTACGTTCGAAGCACGCCGTACCTGATCGATTGTCCGCTCGCCTGCATCCGCCCGGTGGATCGCGGGCGCGCGCTGACGCTCACGGCGTACCCGACTCCCGGTTTCACGTTCGAGTCCTGGACCGGAGCCTGTGAGGGCCAGCCGAATCCCTGCATCCTGACGAGCTCCGCCTCCGCAGTCGGGGTGACTGCGGTGTTCAGCGGGTTCTACGTGCCGCCCCCGGCGCCAGGCCCGAGCCTCGCGCTCAGCGTCTCGGGGAACTGCCCCGGCTGCATCGCAACGGCAATCGGAACGGGGTTCCACCCGAACAGCTCGATAACGCTGCACGTCGAGTTGAGCAGCCCCATCACGGGCAGTGTCGACCTCCCGGGCTTCGCAACGACCGATACCGGCGGAACGTGGTCGTACGTGGGGACGATCCCGTGCGACTTCGGCGGTGGCCCCTACGTCGGCGACTTCATCGAGGATCTCGTCGCCACGGACGCAGAGGGTGCCTCTGCATCGGGAAGACTCGTCGCCCACTGCGTCGCCGACGCGTAGCGACGAGGCCTAGGCGACGGGGACGTGTGGACGCCCGCGCGGGAAGACGATCGACAGGGGCACGTCGTGCTCGACGCACGTCCCGCCCATCGTCAGCGTGCTGCACCCGGGAGTCACGCAGGAGGAGAGCATCGGAGCCAGGCTCTCGGGTTGCGATGTGCGTTCGCGCTTCGCGCGGGTCATCTGGACGTCCGATCGGGCCATTTGCATCCTCTCTGCCCTAGACGGGCTGATCCAGCGGACGGTCCGCGCGGGCCGCGCGCCGCTCTTCGATCTCGCGGTAGCGCTTCGTCCGCTCCAGCTTCTCCGCGTGCTCCTTGTGCCGCTTGAGCTGGGCCGCCAGCTCGGTGCGAATGCCCACGAGCGCCGCAGGCGCAACCGTCAGCGCCTCCACGATCCGACCCCGCTCCTCGAAGCTCAGCGCGACGATCGAGTTGTCGTTGCTCAGGGCGCGCTCGAGCTTCTGCGCGAGCGGGTCACCTTCGAGCTTGAGCGCCAACAGCCGCAGGTTCTCGGCTCGCACGGTCAATCCGCAGAGCGAGACGGCAGCGCGCATCTTCCGAGGCATCTTCTCTTCCTTGCCGCTCCGCCCGGCGCTGGCCAGAGGCGGTCAATGCAGAGGAAGAGCACAATCGTTGTTCTAACAGTCTACGCGACGGGCTCGAGCAGGGTGCGGCGCCGCCCGTCCGCCACCCCCGTTGGAGGCATGCGCGCGGGCGCATCGTCCCGACAATCGGATGCGGAGGCGCGCTTTCCGCTGGCACCTGACGTCCATGCGTCCCGGGGTGGGCATTGCCTTCGCCGGGGCGTCGTCGAGCCCTCGGACTTCGCGCCTCCGCCTCCGGACCGGCTCACGGATCCATCACACACGCCGCATACGCTCCGTCCGCCGTGCGCCTCGCAGCCCTCGCCATCGTCGTCGCTGCGCTCGGCGCCGGTGTCGGGCATGTTGATTCGACCCAGGCGACACCCGCCCGAGCGACCGCCGCGACGGACGTCTTCCAGGGGCTCGGCACGTGGATCGACATCTACGACACCGCGGTCTACGCGACGCCGAACGCGCTCGCGGCGCGGCTCGCGGCACGCGGCGTGCGCACCGCGTGGATCGAGACGGCGAACGACCGCTCGAAGACCGATGTAGTGGACCCGGCCGGGCTTGGGCGCACCGTGGACGCCCTGCACGCGCGTGGGATCCGCGTCGTCGGTTGGTACCTCCCCGGACATGACAACCACGCTAGGGACCTCCGCCGCGCGCGAGCGATGCTCTCGTTCCGCACGCCGCAGGGAGGCGCGTTCGACGGCATCGCGTTCGACGTGGAGTCGCTTCGCAACAAGAACGTGAAACAGCGCACCGCGCGGGTGCTCGACCTCCTTACGCGCCTCAGGGCGGAGGCCGGATCGACGCCGGTCGCCGCGATCACGTACCCGCCGCGTGCCTTCGAGCGGCACCTCACGTGGTGGCCGGGCTTCCCGTGGTCACAGATCGCCGCGCAGGTCGACGCGTTCGTGCCGATGCTCTACACCGGCGGCGGCTTCAAGGGCTACGACGCGACGTACGGCTACGTGGCCCGATCGCTCAGGCTCCTGCGTGCGGCCGTCGGACCGGACGTCGCTGTTCACGCGGCGGGCGGCGTCGCGAACCGGATGACGGCCGAGGAGCTTCGCGCCTTCGACGACGCGGTGCTCGACGACGGCACGGCGACGGGCTGGAGCCTCTACGACCTCCAGACGACCACTCCCGCCGGCTGGGCGGCGATGGCTCGCCTCTCGTCCTTGCTCGGCTGACCTCTAGTCCGCCGGCCACGCCTCGCGCAGCCGCTCTCGCGTCGCGAGGAGATGCTCGGGCACGACCTTCACGTCGGCCAGGACGGGCATGAAGTTCGTGTCACCCGCCCAGCGCGGCACGACGTGCTCGTGGAGATGCGCGGCGATCGACCCGCCCGCCACCTGTCCGAGGTTCCAGCCGACGTTGAAGGCGTCGGGCCTGTAGACGCGCCGCAGTGCGTCGATCGCCCGCGTCGTGAGAAGGTGGATTTCCGCCGCCTCTTCCGGCTCGAGATCCGAGAGCTCGCCGACGTGCTGGAGCGGGGCAACCATGACGTGCCCGGACGAGTACGGGAACTTGTTGAGCAGCACGAACGCGTGGGCGCCGCGGGCGACGACGAGGCTCGCCTCGCCGAGCGCGCCCGCCGCCTCCACGCAGAACACGCATCCCTCCTGATTGCTTGCCTCGGCGATGTACTCGAGCCGCCAGGGCGCCCAGATCGGTCGCGTCACTCGGCCATCCTCTCGATCTCCGCGACCGCGGCGGGGACATGGCCGTGCGCGAGCTCCTGTCTGACCCGTGCGCGGTTCTCTGCGAACCGCGTCACCTCGTAGGCGATCAGCAGGACGAGAACGCCGAGCACGAGGGCCACGGTCAGGAGCGCCGGGACCTCGAGCGCGACGGGATAGAGAAGCAGAGCCGCGAGCGCCGCGAGCGAGCGCTGCCGGCTCAGCGAGTGGACCTGGCGCCACCGGAACGCGACGTGACCGAGCAGGTACATCGCGACGCCGCCGACGAGCGCAGCTGCAGGCACGGAGTGAAGCGGATCGCCGACGTGCTCGAGCGTCTTCTTGAGCCCGAACGCGGCCAGCACGATGCCCGCGACGAGCGGGAAGTGGATGAGCGAGTAGGAGTCCCGTGCGAGCTCGTTCTGCTGCTTGCCCGGTGTCGCCTCCGACAAGCGCCTCTCCCCGAGCCAGACGATCACGTCGAAGTAGAGCCACCAGAGCGCCGCCGCGAGCGCGACGCCGAGAACGGACGCGACGATGATGCCGCCGTCGACGATCTCGTGGGCGCCGACGCCGATCGAGACGATCGACTCGCCGAGCGCGATGATCACGATCAGCCCGTAGCGCTCCGCGAAGTGCGACGGCATGAGCTTCCAACCCTCGGCGAAGAACAGGAACGGGACGCCGACGTCGAAGGTGATGGCGATCGCCCAGAGAGCTCCCTGCAGCACGCCGTCGGTGAACGACGCAGCGACGAGCAGTGTGACGCCGATCGCCGTGCTGGACGCGAGCCCTGTGACCGACCGCCGCAGGCCGGGGTCGTCGCGGCTCGCCATGGTGAACAGCCAGATGTGGGCGACGCGGACGACGCCGTAGGCGCACGCGAAGACGAGTGCGTCGTCGCCGAAGGCGTGCGGCACGGCGAGTGCGGCCACGAGGAAGGCCGCCATCGCAGCGAACATCGCGATGCGCACGGCTCCCTCCTCGGGATCGACGACGCTCGTCAACCACGCGTAGCCGCCCCACGACCACCAGAGCACGGCAAGCACGAACAGCGCCTGGACGAGGCCGGACCACGTCGGCGTCGCCGCGATCAACGCGGTGCACTGCGTCAGCGCGAGCACGAAGACGAGGTCGAAGAAGAGCTCGAGGGCCGTCACGCGCGCCTCCTCGCGCCGCACCGCCGTCAGCCGTCGCGTCCTCGCCTGTGCCGCCTCCACGGTCACGATCCTCGCACAGCAGGTCGACGCCACTTATGCTCGCCCGGCCGCGTGCCCTATCGCTTCGTCGAGAGCCCGAACAAGACCGAGACCTCGGGAAGGACGTTCGATGTCGTCGTGATGCACACGATGGAGATCGCCGAGCGGCCCGATGCGGCGATGATCTGCGCCCGCTGGTTCGCGACGAGCGTCTCGAAGGTTTCGGCGCACTACTGCGTCGACGCGCAGACCGTGGTCCAGTGCGTGCGCGAGAAGGACGTCGCCTGGCATGCGCGCGGCGGCAACACGCACTCGATCGGCGTCGAGCTAGCGGGATTCGCGCGCCAGACCACCCATGCCTGGGAGGACGCATACTCGACCGGCGTCCTGGGTCATGCGTCGGTGCTCGTGGCAAACGTGTGCCGCCGGCGACGCATCCCGATCCGGTGGTTGAGCGCCGACGACCTGCCGGCCGGGCGGCGCGGCATCACCGGCCACGCCCAGGTGAGCGAGGCCTTCGGCAAGAGCGACCACTGGGATCCCGGCCCCGGCTTCCCCGTCGAGTCCTTCCTCGATCGGGTGCGGCAGGCCGGGCGGGCGCGGTCGCGAACCTAGGCGACGTCGTCGAGCGCGCCCCGAAGCCCTTCGACGAGCTCACCGAGCGCGGCCTCGTCGATCACGAGCGCAGGGGAGACCTGCAGGCCGCCGCCGCCGAGGCCGCGTGTCAGGATTCCGCGCTCGCGCGCAGCGAGGACGACGCGACCCGTCACGGACGGATCGTCGGCGAGCGCCTCCGGCAAGATCTGCACCGCCGCAACGACACCGAGCCCCGCGCGCACCTCCGAGACCAGCGGATGCGACGCGAGCGGTTCCAGCGCCTTCGCAAGCTCCGCCTCGAGCGCCGCCGCGCGTGCGGGTAGGGACTCGCGCTCGAGTATGTCGAGGTTCGCGTGCGCGGCAGCCGTCGCGGTCGCGTGACCCGAGTACGTGTACCCGTGTGCCCAGATCCCGGCGCCCTCTGCCCAGAACGGCTCGCGGACGCGGGCGCCGGCGATCACGCCACCGAGCGGGAGGTAGCCGGACGTCACGCCCTTTGCGAAGGTGACGAGGTCGGGGTCGAGCCCGAAGCGCGTGCTCGCGAACCAGTCGCCGACCCGCCCGAAGCCGCAGATCACCTCGTCCGCGACGAAGAGCACGCCGCGCTCCCGGCAGACGCGTCGCGCCGCCTCGAGGTACCCCGGCGGTGGCAGGAGAACTCCTCCGGCGCCGACGATCGGCTCGCAGAAGAAGGCGGCGACGCGCTCGGGGCCGGCCTCGTCGATCGCCGCCGCGAGCGCGTCCGCGTCGTCCCAGGGGACGCGGAGCGTGTCGCCCGCGAGCGGGCCGAGCCCGACCGTGAACGTGTCCGTGCCGACGATCGACGTGCCGTAGCCGGCGAGGCCGTGATACGCGCGCTCGCGGGACACGACGATCGTCCGCCGGGGCTCGCCGCGCAGGCTCCAGTACCGGCGGACGAGCTTGACCGCGGTCTCGACCGCCTCGCCGCCGCCGCTCGTGAAGAAGACGACCGCGTCGTCCATCGGCGCGATCTGCGCGATGCGCTCGGCGAGGTCGGTCGTGGGGCGCGACGAGAGGTCGCCGTAGTGCGAGTAGGCCGGCAGGCGGCGGAGCTGCGCAGCAGCGGCATCTGCGATCTCCGGGCGGCCGTAGCCGACGTTGCAGTACCAGAGGGCCGCCGTCGCATCGAGGTAGCGCTTGCCGCTCTCGTCCCAGACGTGCACGCCTTCGGCCCGATCGAGCACGAGCTCGCCGGTGGCCGAGACGGCGTGCATGTCGGCCACGGGGTGCCAGAAGCGGACCATGACGCCAGCCTAGAGGCGACTCAGCGGACGAGCGTGACCTTGGCGAGGCCGTGCGGCGCGTCTGCGTCGAGGCCGCGGGTACGCGCGAGCGACCAGGCGAACAGCTGACCCGGAATCACCGAGAGCAGGGGAGAGAGCAGCGAGATACTCGGGGTCGGGACGGGTACGCGGTAGGCAGCGCCTTCGATGCTCTCTGCCGCGGTGCCGCTCGCCACGAGCGTTGCGCCCATCTCTCGCGTGCGCGCGGCTGCCTCCTGCACGGGCGCGAGCGTGCCGTCGTCCGAGGCGATCGCCCACACCGGGAACAGGGGGTCGAGCGCCGCGACCGGGCCGTGCGCGAGGTCGGTCGCCGTCAGCGGCTCGGCTGCCACGCGGCAGGTCTCGAGGAGCTTGAGCGCGATCTCGCGCGCTGTTGCGAACTCGACACCGCGGCCGATCACGAACATGCGCCCCGTGTAGGCGAACGGGAGCGCGAGTGGGACCGTCGCCAGCTCGAGGCCCGGAAGCGCGGCTTCGGCCAGGTCCGCAACCTCGCGGAGCCCCTCGCCGATCTCGGCGCCGCGGCCCGCGACGTGGCCCGCGAGCAGCGCAAGTGTCGCGAGCGTGTTCGTGTACGTCTTCGTCGCGGCGACGGCGAGCTCCGGCTCCGCCGCGAGGGGGATCGTGACGTCCGCCGCCAGCGCGAGCTCCGAGGCCACGTCGTTGGTGACCGCGATCGTGAACGCGCCGGTCTTCCGCGCGCCCCGGATGTAGTCGACGACGTCGGGCGTCTGGCCCGACTGCGAGAGGCCGATCACGGTCGAGCCGGACATGTCGAGCGGCGTCCCGTAGTGAACGGTCAGCGTGATCGAGTCGCGCATGGCCGTCCAGCGGGGAAGCAGGCCGAACGCGTAGACGCCGAAGGAGGCCGCGTTGTCCGATGAGCCGTGCCCGACGATGCGGACGAGCCGAGCGTCGCTTGCGCGCACCATCTCCGCGATGCGCCCGATCTCCGCGTCCTGCTCGAGCAGGCGACGGAGTGCGGCCGGTTGTTCCCGGATCTCCGCGAGGAAGCGCGTGCCGGGCTCGGCGCCGTTCTCAGCCGGCGACAAGGCTCTCACCGCCGACGAGGGTGCGAACGACCTCCAGGGTGTCGTCGAGGACGACGACGTCGGCGGGGCCGCCCGGCGCCAGGCGTCCGACCGTCGTGTCGCCCAGGAGGCGCGCGGGCACGCTGGTCGCCGCCTCGAGCGCACGCTCGAGCGGCACGTCGACCGCGACGAGGTTTCGCACCGCTTCGATCATCGTCAGCGCACTGCCGGCAAGCATCCCGTCCTCGCTCCGCACCACGTCGTCGGCGACGACGATTTCGATCTCGCCGAGCGCGTACGTTCCGTCGCCGAGGCCGGCCCCGGCGATCGCGTCGGTGACGAGCGAGAGGCGCCCCGCGCCGACGCGCCAGAGCAGCCGCACGATGTCCGGGTCGAGGTGGACACCGTCGACGATCGCCTGGAGGAAGACGTCGGGGCGGACGAGGGCGGCGCCCACGATGCCGGGGTCACGGTGTGCAAGCGGTCGCATCGCGTTGAACACGTGCGTCACCGCGCGGACACCGCGGTCGAACGCGGCATGCGCCTCGGCCGCGGTGGCGTTCGAGTGCCCGAGGGAGACGACGACCCCGCGACCGTGGAGGAGATCGACGAGCTCGAGCGCGCCGGGCAGCTCCGGCGCGAGCGTCACGAGACGCACACGGCCGGCGGCCAGCAGCCGCTCGAGGAGCGCCGGGTCGGGGTCGCGGCGCGCTGCGAGACGATGCGTCCCGAGCCGCGCGGGTGAGAGGAACGGCCCCTCGAGGTGGACGCCGAGGATCCGCGGCCCGGGAGCCCGCATGGGGACAGACGCGATCGCAGGAAGCAGGTCGGTCTCGTCGGAGGTGATCAGCGTGGGCAGGTAGGCCGTCACGCCGGTCTCCAGCAGCGCTTCGCCGGCGGCGGCGAACCCGTCCGCGTCGGCCCCCAGGAAGTCGACGCCCGCGAACCCGTTCACCTGCAGGTCGACGAAGCCGGGCACGGCGATCCCGCGGCCGACACCGTCGAGGCCGACGGCCTGGATCCGGCCGTCGTCGATCGCGACGTCGCCGGGGAGGAGGCGGCCCTCGACCAGCGCGGCCTCGACGCCGAGCCTCATTGCCCGAGCGCCTTCCGCACGACGCCCCCGGCGCCGGCGAGCCGCTCGCGCGCAGTCACGGCATCCGTTCCGCCGAGAAGCATCACGATCGCGACCTTCGCGTCGCCGTGGGACTCGTCGAGCGCCGTCGCTACCTCCGTGGCGGACGCGCCCGTGGCGACCTCGACGATCCGGCGCACGCGGTCGCGGAGCTTGTCGTTCGTGGCCACGACGTCGACCATCAGGTTCCCGTAGGTCTTGCCGAGACGGATCATGGAAACCGTCGAAATCGTGTTGAGCACGAGCTTCTGTGCCGTCCCGGCCTTCAGCCGCGTCGAGCCGGCGAGCACCTCCGCGCCGACCACGACGGCGACCTCGCGGTCGGCCAGCGCGCCGATCGGCGAGCCTTCGACGCAGACGACGCCGACGGTCAGCGCCCCTGCACCGCGCGCCGCCTCGAGCGCGCCCAGAACGTACGGCGTGCGCCCGCTGGCGCTGATGCCGACGACGGCGTCCCGGTCGCCGACTGCGACGGCCTTGATCTCCTCCGCGCCCGCCCCGGCATCGTCCTCGGCGTGCTCCTGGGCTGTCGCGGCACTGTCGGCGCCACCCGCGACGAGTGCCACGACCCGGCCCGGATCGAGCCCGAACGTCGACTGGCACTCGACCGCGTCTACCAGGGCGAGACGCCCCGAGGTGCCGGCGCCGACGTAGACGAGCCTGCCGCCATGCGCGAGACGGGCTGCGATCTCGTCGATGGCGACGGCGAGCGCTTCCCCGGCCGCCGCGACCGCGTGGGGAACGGTCGCGTCGGCCTCGCCCATCAGGCGGACGAGCTCTCGAGTGGGGCGGAGGTCGAGGTCGGCGCCTGCCGGATCCCTTCCCTCTGTGGGGAGGTCGTCGAGCCGGGGCTCGTTGCGGATCGCCGCCATGTGTGCCAGTCTATGCACGCCGTGGTAGAGTGGTCAAGACCAATGTTGGGTTCTCGGCAGCCGAGTGGTCCTGCGAGGCGGCCCTAGACGGCATGGCGACGATCGAGCTCGAGCGCATCACGAAGGCCTACGGCAACGGGTTCGTCGCCGTCGACGACGTCAGCCTTTCCATTGCCGACGGCGAGTTCATCGTCCTCGTCGGGCCGTCCGGATGCGGTAAGTCGACGCTCCTGCGCACCGTCGCCGGGCTCGAGGAGGCCACCGCGGGCGAGGTCCGGATCGACGGAGTTGACGTCACCGACCTGGCGCCGCGACGACGCGACATCGCGATGGTGTTCCAGAGCTACGCGCTCTACCCGCACATGAGCGTCCGCGAGAACATGGCGTACGGCCTCAAGGTGCGGCGGGCGCCGAAGGCCGAGATCCGGCGGCGCGTCGAGGAGGTCGCGGGCATGCTCGGCCTCACGGAGCTGCTCGACCGCAAGCCGGCGCAGCTCTCGGGCGGCCAGCGGCAGCGGGTCGCGATGGGCCGCGCGATCGTGCGTGAGCCGCGCGCGTTCCTCATGGACGAGCCGCTCTCGAACCTCGACGCAAAGCTCCGCGTCGGCATGCGCGCGTCGCTCGCGGAGCTGCACGCCCGCCTCGGGGTGACCACGATCTACGTCACGCACGACCAGACGGAGGCAATGACGCTGGGCCAGCGCGTCGCGGTGATGCGCGACGGGCGGATCGTCCAGGTGGACGAGCCGCAGGCGCTCTACGCCAGGCCGCGCGACGTGTTCGTGGCCGCGTTCATCGGCTCTCCGTCCATGAACCTCGTCGAGGCCGTCGTCGAAGCCGAGTCGGTCCGCATCGGCTCGCACCTGATCCCGCTCGACCCGGGCAGACGGCCCGGGAAGGACGGCCGCGTGGTGCTCGGCGTCCGTCCGGAGGCGTTCGAGGACGCCGCGTTCGCCGACCCGAGCCTGCCGCGGATCGACGTCCAGGTGGACGTGCTCGAGCAGCTCGGCGCCGACACGCACGCGTGCTTCCGGGTCGAGGCGCGGCGTCCCGAGGTAGACCTCGGGAGCGACGCCGACGACACGGCGCTGCTCCCCGAGCAGACGACGCTCTTCACCGCGCGGATCGACCCGCGCTCCGCCGCGAGGCAGGGTGCGAAGCTAGCGCTCGCGGTCGACCCGGCCGCGTTTCACTTCTTCGACGTCGAGACCGGCGCAGCGCTCGCCGCCGAGCCCGAGACGGCAGTCGACACCGAGCAGGTGCCGGTGGCGTCCGCGGAGAACTGGTCTTGACCATGAGACGTACCGGTACGAAGCAGAGCGAGACGCGCAGCCAGGTGCTCGACCTGATCGAGCAGCTCGGCGTGGGGGAGGCGATCCCCTCCGAGCGCCAGCTGTCGACGAATCTCGGCGTCTCGCGGCTCACGGTCCGCGCCGCGCTCGACGAGCTCGTCCGCGAGGGCTTGCTCGTGCGCCGTCACGGAAGCGGGACGTTCGTCAGCGAGCCGAAGATCGCGCAGGAGCTGACGATGACGTCCTTCACCGAGGACATGCAGCGGCGCGGCATGACACCGGCATCGCGCACGCTCGATCTCCGCGTGGCGCCCGCCGGCGCCCATCTCGGCCGGTTGCTGCACGTCTCGCCCTCCGAGCCGGTGGTGATCATCAGCCGCCTGCGGCTCGCAGATCGGGAGACGATGGCGATCGAGACGCTCCACGTCCGCGAGTCGCTCGTCCCGGGGCTGTCGGCGCGGGATCTCGAGCGCCAGTCGTTCTACGGGCTCCTCCTCGATCGGTACGGGATCGACGTCGTCGGCGGGCTCCAGACGATCGAGCCCACGGTCACGAACGAGACGGAGTCCGAGGCCCTCGGCGTGCCGCTCCACTCCCCGGCCTTCCTGTTCGAGCGCACGACGCGCTCGTCGACGGGCGAGATCGTCGAGTACGTCCGCTCGATCTACCGGGGCGACCGGTATCGGCTCGTCACGGAGCTGAACCGGGGCGCAGCCCGCCGCCCGGGCAACGGCCAGGCGGCACAGGGGTAGCGACGGTTGGTCAGTACCAAATTCAATGCTCCTGTCGATACCAGCCGTGGACGCTGCCCATGAATGCACGAAATTCGGCTTCAAGTGGTCTTGACAACTCGAAATTCATATGCCAGTGTTCCGAACTGTGGCCAAGTGGTATAAGCCAGTGAGCGGCGCCGCGTCCCACGACCCGACCGGCCACCGGGAGATCCGGGCGACGCGCTCCGCTTCACGATGCGCTTGGGGGTATCGCCCATGAGAGCACGCATCATCGGGGCCGCCGTTCTCGTCGGCGCCGCCCTCGCCGTTGTCGCGTCCACCGCCTCGGGCGGGACGCAGGCGGCAAGCAGCATCACCGTGTGGTTGCAGACGGACGCGCAGGCGACGAACTGGGAGCCGATCGTGAAGGCGGCCAACGCCGCGTTCCAGAAGGATCATCCCGGCGTGGCCGTCAACGTCCAGTACCAGACCTGGGGGAACCACCTCCAGAAGTTCGACGCGACGCTGGCGGGTGGATCGACGCCCGACGTCATCGAGATGGGCAACACCGAGATGACGAAGTACATGGCCGCGGGAGCGTTCCAGGACCTGACCTCCGAGAAGGGCTCGATTCCGAACTCGGGCACATGGCTCGAGGGCCTCGCCGCGTCCGGCCGCTACGGCGGGAAGCTCTACGGCGTCCCGTACTACGCGGGCTCGCGCGTCGTCACCTATCGCACCGACCTGTTCAAGAAGGCCGGGATCAAGGTGCCGACGAGCCTCGCGCAGTTCACGGCGGCGGCGAAGAAGCTCGGCACGCAGAACAAGCAGAAGGGCTTCTCGCCGGTCTACATCGCCGGCACGGACTGGTACGTGGCGATGGGCTTCGTCTACGACTTCGGCGGCAAGATCGCGACGCAGGTGAGCGGGAAGTGGAAGGGAACGCTCGCATCGCCGCGGGCGGTGGCCGGCCTGACGGCGTACAAGAACTTCTTCAACGCCGCGTCCAAGGCCTCGAAGACCACCGATGAGTCGCACCCGAACCCGTACACCGTGTACGCACAGGGTCTCGTCGGCTCGATGCTCGGGCCGGCGTGGTTCAGCTGTTGCGTGGGTGACGAGTACAAGAACGCGACCGCGCAGTTCGTGATGCCGAGCCACACCAAGGGCTCGCCGATGCCCGGCTTCCTCGGCGGCTCGGACCTCGCAGTCCCGATCGGCGCCAACAAGGCGCTCGCCGTGGACTGGATCAAGGCCTACACGTCGAACTCGTCGATGACGTCGCTCCGCGGGATCGGCAACATCCCGAACACGACGTCGCTCTTGGGCAACAGCGTCAACGAGCGGGCGGCGAAGCGGAGCTGGTTCGTCCCGACGGCGAAGAACTGGGTCAACGTGGAGAACGGCAACATTCTCCGGAACATGCTCTCCCAGATCCTCACCGGCCGCCTCACCGTCAAACAGGCGGCGCAGTCGGCGAGTGACAACATCGCATCGGTGCTGAACGGCTAAGGCCGGTCGTGCGGGGCGTGGATCAGCGGTGACACCTGATCCCGCCCCGCACGCCTCCGGCGGCGCGGTGGCCGTCGACGCGTCGCCCCTTCCCGCGGCGCGTCGACGGCCGCTCGGCCCGGCCACGGTCGCGCGCGGCTCGGTTCCGTACCTCCTCGTCGCCCCGGTCGTGGTCGCCATCGTCGCGATCCTCGGCTATCCGCTCTACAAGCTCGTCACGCTGTCCTTCCAGCAGTACGGGCTCCCCGAGCTGATCCAGCGCCACGGCGAGTGGATCGGCCTCGAGAACTACCGCTCCGTCCTCTCCGACAGCGTCTTCTGGGACACGCTCGTCCGGACGATCGTGTTCACGGCCGCGAACGTCGCCCTCACGATCGTGCTCGGGACGCTGATCGCGCTGCTCCTGCTCCGGCTCTCGGCCCCTGTCCGCATCCTGCTCACGTCGGGGCTCGTGCTCGTCTGGTCGATGCCGGCCGTCGTCGCGGTCCAGGTCTGGTACTGGATGACGAACTTCCAGAACGGCATCCTCAACTACGTCCTCACCGAGCTCGGGCTCGGCGACTACTTCCAGCACGACTGGTACGGCTCGCCGTTCTCGCAGCTCGCCATGGTGACCGTCCTGATCGTGTGGGGCGCGATCCCGTTCGTGACGGTGACGGTCTACGCGGGGCTCGCCCAGGTGCCGCGTGAGCTCGTGGAGGCGGCGCAGATCGACGGCGCCAGCCCGCTCCGGGTCTTTCGCGACGTCACCTTCCCGATCCTGAAGCCGATCCTGCTGATCCTCACGAGCCTCTCGATCATCTGGGACTTCGGCGTCTTCACCCAGCCCTACCTGTTGATCGGCGCCTCGCACGTCGACGCCTCGAACTACCTGATGGGCGTGTACGTCTACATCGAGGGCTACGCGCACTCGGAGTTCGGGCGCGGCGCGGCGATCTCGATCCTCATGCTGCTGATCGTCGCCGTGCTGAGCGTCTTCTACGTGCGGCGCATGGTGCGGATGGAGGACGTCACATGAGCTCGGTGCCCGTCCCCGCCCGCCCGCGTCGCGGCGCTCGCGCCCGGTTCCTCCGGCGCCGCGGGTGGGACGTGCTCGGAATCGCTCTCTGCGTCGTGCTCGTCTTCCCCGTCTACTGGATGGTGACGACCGCGTTCAAGCCGACGGACGAGATCAACAGCATCACGCCGACCTGGTTCCCGTCCTCGCCGACCTTCGACCACTTCCGCGACGCAATGGCACGGCCGTACTTCTGGGACACGGTCAAGAACAGCGTCATCGTGGTCGTGGTGGCCGTCCTCGCCTCGATGGTGATCGCATTCCTCGCGGCGGTCGCACTCGCGAAGTACCGATTCACCGGGCGCAAGCTCTTCATCGTGGCGATGATCGGGATCCTCATGCTGCCGTCGGTGGGGCTCGTGATCCCGCTCTACGTCGTGCTGGCGCGCTACCACCTGACGAACACGCTGACCGGTGTGATCCTCACGTACCTCACGTTCGTGCTGCCGTTCGCCGTCTGGACGCTGCGCGGCTTCGTCCTCGGCATCCCGAAGGAGCTCGAGGAGGCGGCGATGGTCGACGGCTCGAGTCGTGTCGGGGCGTTCGTCCGGATCCTGCTCCCGCTCGTCGCACCCGGTCTCGTCGCGACGTCCGTCTTCGCGTTCATCACCTCGTGGAACGAGTACATCTTCGCGAGCGTGCTGCTCTCGGACCAGTCGCAGCAGACGGTCACGGTCTGGCTCTCGTACTTCTACGGGACGAGCCGCGACACCGACTGGGGCGCTCTCATGGCCGCATCGACGCTCACGGCGATCCCGGTGATCGTCTTCTTCCTCCTCGTCCAGCGGAAGATCATGTTCAACCTCACGTCCGGCGCCGTGCGTGGCTGACCGGGCGCCTGCCTTTCCCGCGATCGTTCCCAAGCCTCTCGCGGTCGCACCCGGGAGAGGCGCGTTCGAGCTGACGCGGGACACGCGGATCGTCCTCGGTCGCGGCGACGCCGCCGCCCGCCCCGTCGGACGACTCCTCGCCGAGACGCTGCGCCCTGCGACGGGCTTCCGGCTGCCGGTGGCGACCGTGCGCGGTGCGCCGGCAGACGGGGACGTGGGGCTCGTCCTGCGGCCCGCCGACCGCGCGCTCGGCGACGAGGGCTACCGGCTGACGGTCGAGCCTCGTCGCGTCGTGCTCGTTGCCCGCACGCCTGCCGGGCTCTTCCGCGGCACCCAGACGCTCCGGCAGCTGCTCCCGGCCACGATCGACGCGGGCAGGCGGCGGCGCCGGCCGTGGCACGTTCCGGTGCTCACGATCCACGACCGGCCGCGCTTCGCGTGGCGCGGGATGATGCTCGACGTCGCGCGGCACTTCTTCGGCGTCGCCGAGATCGAGCGACTGATCGACCTGCTCGCGCTCTACAAGCTGAACCGGCTGCATCTGCACCTGACCGACGACCAGGGCTGGCGGATCGCGATCCGCTCGCGGCTGCGGCTGACGCGCATCGGCTCGTCGAGCGCCGTCGGAGGCGGTCCGGGCGGCCACTTCACGCAGCGCGACTACCGGCGCATCGTCGCGTACGCCGCCGAGCGGTTCGTCGAGGTCGTGCCGGAGATCGACATGCCCGGCCACGTGAACGCCGCGCTCTCCGCGTACGGGGAGCTGGCGCCCGACGGGATGGCGCGGACCCCGTACACGGGCATCGACGTCGGCTTCAGCTCGCTCGCCATCCGCAAAGAGGAGACGTACGCGTTCGTCGACGGCGTGCTCGGCGAGCTCGCGGCCCTCACGCCCGCCGCGTACCTCCACATCGGCGGCGACGAGCCGCTGTCGACCGACCCGGCCGACTACCGCTTCTTCGTCGAGCGGGTCCAGCGGCTCGTGCGTGCCCACGGCAAGCGGATGCTCGGCTGGGAGGAGGTCGCGCGTGCTCCGATCCACCGCACGACCCTCGTGCAGCACTGGCACGACCCGCAGCTCGCGCGCGCGGCGGTCGCCAGGGGGGCGAAGCTCGTCCTCTCGCCCGCGACGAAGACCTATCTGGACATGAAGTACACCCGGTCGTCCGAGCTCGGGCTCACCTGGGCCGGAACGACGAGCGTCCGTGCCGCCTACGACTGGGACCCGGCGACGCTCGTGGACGGCGTGGAGGAGCGGGACGTCGCCGGCGTGGAGGCGCCGCTCTGGTCGGAGACGATCTCGACGCGCGCCGGTCTCGACCACCTCGCCTTCCCGCGCCTGCTCGGCGTCGCCGAGATCGGCTGGTCTCCCGCGGAGGGCCGCTCCTGGCGCGAGTATCGCCGGCGCCTCGCCGCGCAGGGCCCGCGCCTCGACGCCCTCGGGGTCGCGTTCCACGCCGACCCGTCGGTGCCGTGGCTCAGCGCCGGCCCGTGACCGAGCCCAGTCCCGTGTTCAGCTCCGCGGCGGGGCACGAGCCCCAGTAGCCGCGGCGGGCCTGCCGCGCCTCGTCCACCGCGTCGAGGAGCTCATCTGCGTACTCGCCGCGCTCCTTGCGGAAGAAGTACGGGGAGGCCGCTCCTTCACGGACGAGCTCGACATTGACGTTCTCCCCCCGCACGAAGACGTAGCGCAGCAGGCGGCCGTACCTGTCCCTGTCGTCGAGCGTGGGGTCGGCGGCGAGCGACACACGCGTCCCCTTCGGCGCGAGCGCGATGAGCGTCTGGAGCGCCGCGCGCCCGTAGCAGTCGGTCTCGAGCTCGGGCGCATCGATCTGGAGCAAGCGCACCTTCCCGCCGTTCGTCAGCGTCAGCGTGTCGCCGTCGTTGACCCACTCGACGACGGCCGCGGAGCTACCCGTCGTCGTCGTGCCGGCCTTCTCCGATCCCTGGCAGCCCGCCGCGAGCACCGCGACGAGCGCGAGCGGGATCAGTCGCCGGGCACCCACACGAGCCGCGTCTCGAGCACGCGGACGTCGGTCGCCTCGAGCCGGATCGTGAGCGTGTCGACCTCGGCCGCCGTCGCCTGCCAGCGCTCGTCGATCTCCGCCACCTCGTCGAGGATCTCCTGCTCGAGCTCGGCGAGGTCGTCCTTCGTCGCCTCGGCCTTCTGCTCGGCAGTCTGCTTCCGCTCCGAGGTGCGGGCCGTCATCCCGCGTCGCGACGCAGCGCCGCCGACGGCGCTCGCCATCGAGCGTGCGCTGCGCCGCCCGCCGAAGAGCGCCCCGAGGACGGCGCCGGCGCCGGAGATGAGCTCGCTGGCCTGGCGCGTCCGCGTGTCGGTGTCGAGCTCCTCGACGCGGCGTTGCGCCTGCGCCAGCGCCTTGTCGAGCCGGTCGCGCTTCGCCTCGAGCCGATCCCGGATCTTCGCAGCCTCCGCGTCGGCGCGCTCCTGCGCAGCCACATCGCAGCGCTTCGCGAAGTCGTCGCCCGACTCGCCGGGCCGCGAGACCAGCTTCAAGGCACGGTTCCGCTGCAGCTCGAGCGGGCGCCGCTCGACGAGGTGGCGCTGGATGTCTTTCGCCGTCTGCGTGAAGAACTTCGACTCGGCGACCGGTGCCTGGGGGAGGACGAAGACCGCGCCGTCGGGCGGCGCGGTGGAGAAGTCGCGGTCGTCGTAGTCGACCTGGGACTCGCTCGCGAGGTCGAGACCGCCGTCGAGCGGACCGTAGACGGCCTCGAACTCCTCCTGCTCGTCGACGTCCGCGGCGCTGTCGTCGTAGCGGAGCGACACCCGCGCGGCGAGGAAGGCGCGTAGCCGCGTCGAGCCGGCGACCGCGCCGACGTCCTTCGCCCAGGCCGCTGCCGGGTCGAGGTACGACACTGCCGTCCCCGTGGCGACCGGCGGCGGGATCGGCGTCTCGTCCGCGCCGAGCTCTGCCGCGGGCGCGGGAGCAGGTGATGCCGCGGTCGCGGCACTCGGTGCCGTCCCTAGCGTCGGCGCCGCAGGCGCCGACGCCTCCACCTCCGCCGCGGCAAGCTTCAGGTGCGCCAGCTGCTCCTTCGTCAGCGGCCCGCGCAGGTACGACATCGCCCACCGCGTCGTCAGGAGCCGCGGCGCCGATGACTTGGCGGAGACGAGCAGGAACTGCCGCTTCCCGAGCCCGCCGATCGCCTTGTCGAGCTCCGCGACATCGGTCGTGCCGGCCGCGGAACGGAGGCCCTCGAGCACCCGCGCCTTGTCGTTCTCGGTCTGGAGGCGCCCGACGAGCCACGTGCCGGCGTTCGACATCGCCTTGTAGTCGAGGTCGACCGGATTCTGCGTCGAGAGGACGAGCCCGAGCCCGAAGGCCCGGCCCTGCTTGAAGATCGTGAGGATTGGCTTCTTCGGCGGCGGTGCCGCGCTCGGCGGGACATAGCCGAACACCTCGTCCATGTACGCGAGCGCGCGGAGGTCGGGCGTGCCCTCCTGACCACGCATCCACGTGACGAGCTTCGAGAAAACGAGCGTGACGACGAACTGCCGCTCCTCCTCGGAGAGGTGCGCGAGGTAGATCACGGCGCAGCGTGGCTTGCCATCGGCCGTGAAGAGGAGCTTCTGCGGGTCGAGCGGCTCGCCCTCGCCCCAGGCGGCGAACGTCGGCGACGCGACGAGCGCGTTCAGCGTGAACGCGAGCTTCGTCCGGTCGGCGGGCGGGAAGAACTGGTCGATCTCGAAGACGCCGAGCTTGCGGATCGGGGGCGTCTGGATCTCGCCGATCAGGGTGCCGAGGTCGAGATTGCGCCCCGCGCGCCATGCGTTCTCGATCAGGTTCGAGAGCAGCACGTGCTCGCGGCTCGAGAGCGGGTCGGCCTTGATCCCGACGAGTGCGAGCAGGCTCGTCACCGTGCCCTCGATCTCGTCGCGCAGCGCCTCGGTATCCGTGTCCCAGGAGAGCGGCGGTGCGTCGAGCGACCCGACGATGTTGAGCGGCACGCCGGCCGTCGAGCCGGGTGTGTAGATCGTCACGTCGCCCGCGTCCTTCAGAGCCTGCAGGCGTTCCGGCCCGATCCCGTTCGCCGCGAGGCCCTCGCGCCAGATCGTCGCCTGCTTCGCCGCGAAGTCGTCGACCGAGACTCCGGCGGCCTGCGCATCCGACTCGCTCACCCAGGGCCGGAAGCTCGCAGGCTCGAGATCGGGGAAGACGAGCGCGAGGTTCGTCATGTCGCCCTTGGGGTCGAGCACGAGCGTCGGGATCCCCGCGAGGCGTGCCTCCTCGAGCAGGACGACCCCGAGGCCGGTCTTGCCCGATCCGGTCATGCCGGTCACGACCCCGTGGGTCGTCAGGTCGCTCGAGCCGATCACGACCTCGTCGCCGGCCTTGCCGGTCGCCGGATCGATCGCATAACCGATGTGGAACGAGCCCCTGTCCGCCATCGGCCCGCAGTCTAGAGTCGGGCGATGCTCGACAGCCTCAGAGTCGGCCCCGGGAGCGCTGCGCGCATCGCGGAGCGGAGCACCGACGATCGGCTCGGGTTGGAGAAGGACGAGGGCGAGAAGCGGCTCCACGAGCTGGTCGAGCGGATCGAGGAGCTCCAGTACCGCCTCTTCGCCGAGGAGCGCCGCAGCGTGCTGCTCGTGCTCCAGGGACTGGACGCCTCCGGGAAGGACGGCGTCGTGCGTCGCGTGTTCGAGGGCGTGAACCCGACGGGGGTGGGTGTCACGTCGTTTCGTGCGCCGGCCGGGGCCGAGCTCGAGCACGACTACCTCTGGCGGATCCACCGCGCGCTGCCCCGGCGGGGCACGATCGGCGTCTTCAACCGCTCGCACTACGAGGACGTCGTCGCCGTTCGTATGTACGAGATCGCTCCCGAGTCGGTCTGGCGTCCGCGCTACGGGCACCTCCGCGACTTCGAGCGGATGCTCGTCGACGAGGGGACGACGGTGCTGAAGGTCTTCCTCAACGTCTCTCGCGACGAGCAGCGCGTCCGACTCCAGGAGCGGATCGACGATCCGGGCAAGCGCTGGAAGTTCCAGCGCGACGACCTGAAGGTGCGCGAGCGCTTCGACGACTGGATCGCAGCGTGGGAGGAGGCCGTCAACGAGACCTCGACCGAGTGGGCGCCGTGGCACATCGTGCCGGCCGATCGCAACTGGGTGAAGGCGATCGCCGTCGCCGAGCTCGTCGCCGGCGCGCTCGAGCGGCTCGATCCGCAATTCCCCGATCCCGAGGAGGGGATCGAGGGAATCCGGATCGAGTAGGGGAGCCGCGACGTCGGAATCGCCGCCGTGGATTCCGACGCCGCGGGTGGGGAGGGAGACCTAGAGCAGGATCCGCGCCGCGAGCTCGGGCGGGCACCCGCGCATCACGAGATCGACCGCGTCGTGCAGGTCGACCTCGACATTCGCGGCGATAACCGCAGCCGCGTCGAGGTCGTACCCAGTCCTGCAGAGCGCGTCGAACCGCCAGGCGAGGACTTCGGCCGCCTCGTCCACGCGTAGACCTTCGAACTGTGCCGCCGTCATTCCCTGCCCCCTCTCGTGAGAGCCGACCGCCGCTCGGAGCTCTCGATTGCCATGCGAGTAACGTCGTCCATGGTGCCGGGGCAGACTTCCCCCGCGGGGCGAGACGTGCCTAGCCCTTCGGGTGGTCGCCGGTGCAGAGGCGGCCGCCCGGTGGGGCTGGCGGGTGGCACGTCTCCCGCATAGGCTGCGCCCGTTGCGGGTCTGGGGGACACACATCGCGGACGAGCTGGCCGTCGATCTCGTCGGCCTGCTCCGCACCGCGGGCTTCGACTCCACGGCCGGCAAGATCGCCGACGCGCTGACGTGGGGAAGCGCGGGCCCGACGCTCACTCCGCTCGACGCGGAATGCCTCCTGCGCGTTCTACGCACTCCGCCCGCCGGGCTCGTCGAGCTGCGCGCGCTCCTCGTCATGAGCCTCCGCGAGGCGCCTGGAGCCGCGTTGTCGTGTATCGAATGCGACTGCGTCAGCGAGACCGCGCCCGGTTGGGTCGCGATCGTCGTCGAAGACCCGGACGGCGTCGACGCGGCAGGTATCGCCACGTACTGCCCGCCGTGCGCCGCGCGACTGCTCGAGTACGCGCCGCGCGTCGGCGTCTACACCTGACTGTTCGAGCTCCGGTAGCCGCGGTCGCGGCTCGCGCTCACCCGCTCATCGAGTCGTGCAGCTCGTACCAGCCCTCGCGCGCCGGCGGTGCGAAATCCTCGCCGCTCTCGATCGCCGCGGCGATCATCCCTTCGATGATCGGCTCGAGCTTCTCCTTCGTGAAGCGCTCGCCGTCCTCGCGCGTCTGCCACACGTCGAAGATGCGGAAGACACCGGCGTCGTGGTCGAACCCCGCGGAGTGCAGCAGAAGGCCCTGCGGCACCGCTCCATGGAGATCGAGCTTCGCGACAACGGCGTCGTAGTTCGTCGTGCTCGTGTCCCCGTCCACCATCGGGAACTCCTGGATGTATGCGATGGGCACGCGTGCTCCTTCCTCTGGACGATGCGGCGCCGGCCGAGCGTAACGCGGTCGGAGGGGTGTGGCACGGCCGCGCACGCGGCACAACGCGCGCGCAACGATGGACCGACGTCTCCGCCCCGCGGACCTGCGAGACTCGCCGTCCGCCCAGAACCGACCAGGAGGCACGATGCCCGCACCGAAGGCCGCCGATCGCGAGATTCTTCCGATTCCCGACCGCCCCTACGACGGGCCGGTGTACGAGGACGCGAAGGATCCGGACGCGCGGTTCGCGCCGATCGAGCCGCTGCGTCCGCCCGAGGGCGCGCCGAACGTGCTCATCGTGCTGCTGGACGACGCCGGATTCGGGTCGTCGAGCGCGTTCGGCGGTCCCTGTAGGACGCCGACCGCGGAGCGTCTCGCGGGCGAGGGCCTGAAGCTCAGCCGGTTCCACACGACGGCGCTCTGCTCACCGACCCGGGCGGCGCTCCTCTCGGGACGGAACCACCACACGGTCGGGATGGGCGGGATCACCGAGATCGCGACGTCTGCGCCGGGGTACACCTCGGTTCGGCCCAACACCTGCGCCCCGCTCGCGGAGACGCTGAAGCTGAACGGCTACTCGACCGCCCAGTTCGGAAAGTGCCACGAGGTGCCCGTGTGGGAGACGAGCCCGCTCGGGCCGTTCGACTCTTGGCCGAGCGGCGGCGGGGGCTTCGAGCACTTCTACGGCTTCATCGGGGGCGAGACGAACCAGTACTACCCGGCGATCTACGAGGGAACGACCGCGGTCGAGCCCGACAGGACGCCCGAGGAGGGCTACCACTTCACGGAGGACATGACCGACCGGGCGATCGCGTGGATCCGCCAGCAGAAGGCGCTGATGGGGGACAAGCCGTTCTTCGTGTACTTCGCCCCCGGTGCGACGCACGCGCCGCACCACGTGCCCGAGGAGTGGTCGGCGAGGTACAAGGGCGCCTTCGACGGCGGCTGGGATGCGCTGCGCGAGGAGACGCTCGCGCGCCAGAAGGAGCTCGGCGTCGTCCCGTCCGACACGGAGCTGACCGAGCGTCCGGCGGAGATCCCGGCGTGGGAGGACATCGCGGACGACCTGAAGCCGGTGCTCGCGCGCGAGATGGAGGTCTACGCGGGCTTCATGGAGCACACCGACCACCACGTCGGACGGCTCGTCGATGCGCTCGCGGATCTCGGTGTCCTCGAGAACACGCTCGTCTTCTACATCGTGGGGGACAACGGCGCGAGCGCAGAGGGCGACCTGCACGGCTGCTTCAACGAGATCGCGCACCTGAACGGCGTCAACGATCTCGAGACGACCGAGTTCCTGGTCTCGCGCATCGACGACTTCGGCACACCGGACGCCTACAACCACTACGCGGTCGGCTGGGCGCTCGCGATGGACACGCCGTACCAGTGGACGAAGCAGGTCGCGTCGCACTGGGGCGGCACGCGCAACGGCGCGGTCGTCCACTGGCCGAAAGGCATCGAGGCGCGTGGCGAGGTGAGGCATCAGTTCCACCACGTGATCGACGTCGCCCCGACGGTGCTCCACGCTGCAGGCCTGCCCGAGCCGAAGCAGGTGCACGGCGTGGCGCAGCACCCGATGGAGGGCGTGAGCATGCGCTACGCGTTCGAGGACGCGGATGCCGCGGACCGCCGTGAGACGCAGTACTTCGAGATGTTCTGCAACCGCGGCATCTACGACCGCGGGTGGACCGCGGTGACGCGCCACTCGCTTCCCTGGATCGTGGAGCCCCTGCCGCCGTTCGCCGACGACACGTGGGAGCTCTACGACACGAACACGGACTGGAGCCAGGCACACGATCTCGCGGCCGAGATGCCCGAGAAGCTCGAGGAGCTCAAGGCGCTGTTCATGGGGGAGGCGCGCAAGTACAACGTGCTTCCGCTCGACGACCGGCGGGTCGAGCGCTTCCTCCCCGAGATCGCAGGGCGCCCGACGCTGGTCACAGGTCCGTCCCAGCTGCTCTTCGGCGGGATGTCGCGCCTCAGCGAGAACGTCACGCTGAACGTCAAGAACAAGTCCCACTCCATCACGGCACAGGTCACGGTGCCGGAGGGCGGAGCGGAGGGGGTGATCGTCTCGCAGGGCGGCGCGTACGCCGGCTGGAGCCTGTACCTCGAAGGCGGCCGACCGACGTACTGCTACAACCTCTTCGGCGTCCGGCAGTTCCATACGCGCGGCGACACGTCTGTCCCGGCCGGCGAGCACCAGGTGCGCATGGAGTTCGGCTACGACGGTGGCGGCCTCGGGAAGGGCGGCACGGTGACGCTCTACGTCGACGGGACCGCGTGCGCGGAAGGCCGGGTCGACGCGACCGTTCCGATGGTGTTCTCCGCCGACGAGACCTGCGACGTCGGGAGCGACACGGCGTCACCGGTCAGCAGCGACTACACCTCGGCGGAGAGCCGCTTCACGGGCATCGTCGAGTGGGTGCAGATCGACACCGACGAGGCAGCCGAGGACGTCGACCACCTGATCACGCCGGAGCAGCGGCTCAGGATCGCGATGGCGCGGCAGTAGAGGGAAGCGGCTAACCGGCGCCGGCCTGAGCCCAGGCATCTCTGAGGGACTGCCGGTAGAAGATCCACAGCAGGGCGCCGACGACGAGCAGCGCAGCCTCGTCGACCGGGCCTGGGATGGGAAGCACGCCGAACGCAGCGAGTCCGCGCAGCGGCTTGGGTATGCGGCCGTCGCGCGCGAGGATGGTGACGGCGCGGATCAGGTGCCGTGCCCCGCTCATGGCCCTCGTTCTACCCTGCCACCCGAAGCCGTCGTGGCGTCGTCGGCTTGGTGGTGACGACGGCGCCATCGAGCGTGCCGGCTGCGTGGGCGGGTCGGTCGAGGATGTCGCCTGTGGGGACGTATTAGCCGGCGACGAGCACGCGCTACTGGACGATCAGTGTGACTGCGGTGGCCAGCGCGAATCCGATCGCGACTCCCCACAACATGCGTGCGAGGTGGGGCATCGGGTGTCGACGGGTGCGGCCAGGTTCGAGCACGTGCAGCGAGCGAGGGTAGATCAGATCGGCGCGGGTCTGTTGGTTCGGGCTGATCTTGCGTCGTGTCAGTCGTCGGCTCATGTCGGTTGGTTCGTCGATCGTGCCCCTACACCTGCGCCCTGGGGGAGCGTGCTGTCGGTGATGCAGACGGCAAGGTCGAGGTCGGAAAGAACGGGCCAGGAGCCTTCGTCGCCGTTGTCGTCTCCTTCCGCGGCGCCGCCGATCTCTGGTTCGGCGTTGTCGATGTTTGCGTCGTCCACGGTTGGTGCTGAATCAGCGTGGGAGTTGGCGGTGACGGGCTCCGGGTTCCGTGCGCCTCGCCCCCAGTTCCACGGTGGAGACTCGGTTCCCCACAAACCAGCACTCCCCCTCGACGCAAGTCGCCGTCGAAACCCGGAGCCGTCGAGCTGCAATATTCCCGCACCGCCGTTCCGGCAAACGCCCGATCGCGGCTCGACAGTCGATGACGATTGTCAGACGGCGGGCGGCGCGGGCGGCCTGCCCGCACGGTGCGACGGCGACCCTGAGCTCATCCCTTCCCCTGCTCAGGTGAACGCCTGCACCGGCGGCGCCGCCCTCTGGAATCGCGCGTTGACCCGAGCGCCGGCCGCCGCAGTCGGTCAGACAGTCGCGTGGTCGGCGAGGCGAGGGTCGTAGTCGAGGACGACGTCAGACCGCGCGGCTGCTGGAACGCGTCGAGCAGTCCGGAGCGCCTCATCCTCGGTGTCGAACGAGACGAGATCTCCCTTGATCCCCTCGATCGCAACACGGCGCAAGCCATGCAGGCAAGCCAAACGGGCTAGATCCAGCGCTTCCAGCGGAAGAAGCCGACCATGGCGACGAGGGTCGCGACGAGTCCCGCGAGGATGACCCAGAACGCGACCTTCGTCGCTTCGCCCGGGTAGATCACGTTCATCCCGAAGATGCCGGTCAACACCGTCAGCGGCAGCATCGTGACGCTGATCAGCGTAAGCAGCCGCAGTACGTCGTTCTGGCGGTGGGAGATGACCGACTCGTTCGTCTGCTCGAGCGCCTCGACGACTTCCTTGTAGTTGTCGAGCTGGTCCCAGATCCGCTCGACGGCGTCGTTGATGTCGTCGAAGTAGAGCTCGAGCTCCTCGGGGAGGAAGCGGTTGATCCGCCGCTCGAGCACGCGCAGGGTCGAGCGCTCCGGCTTGATCACCTTGCGGTAGGAGATGATCTCCTGCTTGACGTTCGAGAGGTCGCGGACGACGTCCTCGGCCGCGCCGGCGAACATCTCGTCCTCGATCCGGTCGAGCTTGTGCCCGATCTTGTCGAGGATCGGGAAGCAGTAGTCGAACAGGTCGTCGAGCACCTCGTAGAGGAGGCGGCCGGAGCCCTTTGCAAAGAGCTGCTCGCGGTAGGCGTCGTCCGACTCGCAGCGCGCGAACAGCCGCGTGACCGGGAGCAGCTCGCGCGTCGGCAGGGTGACGAGGTAGTCCTGGCCGATGAAGACGTCCAGCTCGGCGGCGTTGAGCCGCTGAACGGCCTTGTCGAACACCGGGAAGTGGAGGACGGCGAAGAGGTACTGGTCGTCCTCGTAGTCGTCGACCTTCGGCCGCTGGCGCTTCGAGACGATGTCCTCGACGTCCAGGGGATGCCAGCCGAAGCGCTCGGCGAGCATCTGCGCCGTCTCGAGATCGGGGGAGACGACGTTGACCCAGGTCAGGCCCGGGCCGGTGAGCTCAGAGACGAGCGGGGTGCGTGCGACGTCGTCCGCGCTGATGCGCGGCCGGGAGCTCCTGCGGATGCGGGGCAAGCTCGGCACGGGGACTGAGCGGGTCGTCGGTCGTCAACACGATGTTCGTCATTCTAGTCGCGCTGCCTGCGTCTGCACGACCGGGGGCGGAGTTCCTGCCGGAAAAGTGTGCCAACTCTGTGCCAACTGCGGCCCGGCCCTTTCGCCCACGTTGGCAACACGGTATCAGGGAAGGAGTCCTCGTCTCCTCCCGATTGGAGCCTCACATGCACCGAGCCGTAGCCCTCCTCCTCTTCGGCGTCCTCGCCGTGGCTGGCGCCTTCGTCGCGCCGTCCGCGCGGGGCGCGTCGCCGGACGTCCTCGTCAGCCAGGTCTTCGCCGGCGGCGGCAACGCCGGCGCGCCGTTCTCGAACGACTTCGTCGAGCTCTTCAACCGCGGATCGGCTGCCGTCGACGTGAGCGGTTGGTCGGTGCAATACGCATCCGCGACCGGCACGTCGTGGCAGGTGACCGGGCTGGCGGGAACGATCGCGCCAGGACGCCACTATCTCGTCCAGCTCGCGTCCGGCGGCACGGTCGGCGCGGGGCTTCCGACACCGGACGCGACCGGCACGTCGAACCTCGCCGTCTCGGGCGGGAAGGTGGCGGTCGTGCGTAGCGCGACCGCTCTGACGTGCGGAGCGACCGCGGGCAGCTGCTCGGTCGTGACGTCGGTTGCCGATCTCGTCGGCTACGGCGGCGCGACCGACTTCGAGGGTGCCGTCGCACCCGCGATCGACAACACCACCGCTGCGACGCGGGCCTCCGACGGCTGCGTGGACACCGATGCCAACGGCGCCGACTTCACCTCGGCTGCAGCCGCGCCGCGGAACTCCGCGAGTGCTGCCGTCACATGCGGCACCGAGCCGCCGCCGGTGGGTAGCGCCTCGCAGGGCGCGGCAGTCGACGTGGACATCCAGTCCGTCCTCTCGATCGCGCTCGAGCGTCCCGCTGTCAGCTTCGGCAACGCTACGACCGGCAGCACGCCGACGCCGGTGTCGGAGCGGCTCACCGTGACCAGCAACAACGCCGCGGGCTACTCGGTCACCGCGCACCGGACGGCGTTCCAACCGGCCGACCTGCCCCTCGGGATTGCCGGTACGGCCCCTGCCGGCGGACAGATCGGTCCCGCGCTCGCAGGAGGTGCCATGGCGGCGATCCCGATCCCGCCGGTGGCCGACCTGCTCGTCGGTACCACGGCGGCGCGAAGCGCCACCGCCGGGGATGTCTGGGACACGCGGCTCGGTTTCACGGCCCCGCTCCCCGTCGTGCCGGCTGGCCGCTACACGGCGACGGTGACGTTCACCGTGATCGGTCGATGAGTCGCGCGACGTCCCTCGCCGTCGTCACGCTCATGCTCGTGCTCGTGCCCGCTCCGGCGGGCGCGGGCACGACCCGCCCTCCCCTCGGCCTCACCGCGACGCCGGCCCGCGTGGCGCTCGCAGGCACGGGGAAGGCAAGCGTCCGCATCACGAATCCGGGTCGCGGCGCGGTCGTGGTCGACGTCGGCCGGGCCGGGTTCTCCCTCGACCTGCGCGGGCGGCCTCGCGTCGTTGCTCGAGCAGGTCCCCGCGCTGCGACGGCCTGGCTCACCGTGCAGCCGGGGCGTTTCGTTCTTCCGGCGGGTGCGACGAAATGGCTCACCGTGTCATCACGCCTGCCACGTCGCGTCGAGCCCGGCGACCACGACGCGCTGATCCTGCTCACGACGCGACCGTGGCGCTCGGCCGGTGTGGCGGTCCGGATGCGCATCGGCGTCGTGGTCGTCGTCCGGGCGCCGGGTCGCGTCGTCCGGTCGGTCGCCGTCCGCGCGTTGCGCGTTCGACGCGCCGGTCACGCACGGACGCTCGAGCTCGTCCTGGCGAACCGCGGCAACGTGACGGAGAGGGTCGACGCGGCCCGCGTCCGGCTCCTCCTCGTGCGCAAGGGTGGCCGCGCGTCGGTGCGCGCCGAAACGCGCGAGCTGCGTCCTGGGACGAACGGCGTCGTGCAGTTCCGCTACCGAGGCCGGCTGGCGGGCTGGGTTACCGCACGCGTGCGGCTCACCCTCGAGCCCGGTCGCCCGGTCATCTCGCGGACGTTCAGGGTCAAGCTGTGAGACGTCGCCTCAGATGCGGGCTTCGAGCCCGGCAGCCGCGATCGCCGCGACGGCGAGGCGCTCGTCCTCCGCCCCCGGCAGTCCGCTGACGCCGACTGCGCCCACGCGCCGGCCGTCGGAGAACGCGGCCACCCCTCCGTGGAAGAAGGAGAACCCCGGGTCGAAGCTCGAGAGCTCCGTCGGCGAGCCCTGAACCTTCTCGGCCAGTGCACGGGTGGAGGTCGCGTCGCTCCGTGCAGCGGTGTAGGCCTTGCGCCGGGCGTTCTCGAGCGTGTCGCGCGCGGCGCCGTCCATGGCGAGGCAGGCGACGACCTCGCCGTGGTCGTCGACGACCGCGATCGACACCGGCCCAGGTGCGGCCTCGAGCGTGTCTCGGATCGCGACGAGTGCCTGGGCGTGCGTCACGGCGTGGTCATACCACGATCTCATCGCCTCTGAGTCGTGCCTGTATTACGATTTGTGGTACGGTGTCTCAATGGCCCGAACCGTGCAAGCTCGACTGGACGCGCGCTCCGAACAGGATCTCGCCGTGCTCCGAAACGAAGGGCACAGCGACTCGGAGGCCATCCGGCTGGCGTTGCACGAGGCCGCGCAGCTCCGGAGACGCAAGAGCGCGCTGCGCCTGGAAGCCGAGGTCACGGCGGCAGACCCGGACGACCTCGCGGAAACGCGTCGCGTTCGCGCCGAGATGGATGCGATCGCAGTGGTCTGGGACGACGTCGAGTAGCCCGTGGTCCGCGGCGAGGTCTTCCGGCTGCGCGTTCCTCGCGCCACGCGCGGCTCGGAGCAGCGCGGCTCTCGTTACGCCATCGTCGTCCAGGCAGACGAGTTGCTCGCGCTTTCGACCGTTCTCGTCTCACCGACGTCGACGGCCGCGCCGGCCCGGTCGTTCCGGCCGACGGTCGATATCCACGGAACGCCGACGCGCGTCCTCGTCGAGCAGACCACCGCGATCAGTCCCGATCGGCTCGGCGAGTCGGTCGGTCGTCTCGACTCGAGCGAGCTGCGGGCTCTCGACTCGGCGCTTGCGCTGGTTTTCGGGCTCTAGTACGCCTCTTCATGTCGGTCGTAGCCGATCGCCGCCTGCCAGAACGCGAGCAGCTGCTGAAACCGCACGCAGCGGGAAGACGATCGACCCGACTCGCAGCCGCGATGCCCGCGTCTCCGATGGACCGGCGTCCACGCTGCGAGCGTCTACAGGGGCGACTGCCTCACACGATGCGCCCGTCCTGCGGCCGCAGGCGATCGAAAGCGCGCGATCGATTCCAGGGCCGTGCTCGGCGCGACCGTGTTTGCCAGCCCGCCGCTGGGGTAGCGCAACAGAGGTCAGCAGGGAGTGACCTACGGTGATCCATCATCCGCCACCAGAACAGACTGCGACGAAGACATGCGCCCATTGCAGCGTGGAGATGGCCGCCACGTCACCACGCGCGGAAGAGTGGTACATGCAGTCGGATGGTCCCGAAGGCGTCATTTGTCTCTGTGCGCCGTGCGCACGAAGCGTTCTCGGCGGCGACAAGGAGAAACGAGGCGTCGAACATGGGCCGCGACCGGAGGCCACCACGCGTGCCGGCTCATTGCGATCACGACGTGGAATCGTGGGCACCCGGTGAGACGGTCTACATCTTGCGAGAGCTACCCGCGGGACGGGGGATCCACGACATCGGTTCGCGAGCGCGTGTCCTTGCTGAGCGCGGGGCTGCACTCGCCCTCCATCTCGACGGCTCGGACGCCGAAGCTGTCATGTGCCCCAGAGACGACGTCACGCCACGCGTCGACCCGCACGTGGCCCCACGTGATTTTGGCTCGACAAACCACGTCAGCCATGGCTGAAAAGCGGTAATGCGCCCGGCAGGAATCGAACCTGCGACCTCGCGCTCCGGAGGCGCGCGCTCTATCCCCTGAGCTACGGGCGCCAGGGAGACGGAAGTGTAGACGAGTAGCGGCACAGCTCAATCTGGCGGCCGTGAGACCGGGCGCTCTGGAGCTCGCGCTCTCAGTCCATCCGCGAGCGCCGCGACGCTAGGTTTGCCCGATGGAAGTCCGCGCCGAGATCGTCCGCCTCTACCTCGCGCAGACGTTCACGATCAGCCGCGAGTCGCAGGACTGGGCCGACGTCGTCCACGTCACGATCGACCACGACGGGATCGAGGGCAGGGGAGAGGCGGCTCCGATCGAGCGGTACGGCGAGACCGCGGAGTCCGCGCTCGCGTTCGTCGAGCAGCACGCAGACGTCGTCGGCGACGATCCGTTCGCCCTCGAGGAGATCGGCGCGCGCCTCGCGGCGACCGGAGGCGAACAGGCGGCGAAATGTGCGCTCGACGCGGCGCTCCACGACCTGCAGGGAAAGCTGCTCGGGACGACGGTCAACCGGCTCCTCGGCGTCGGACGCGTCGGCCCGCCGACGTCGTGGACGGTGTGGCTCGGCGACCCGGACGACATGGCTCGCCGGGCGGCGGAGGCCGCGCCGCGCTTCCGGCGGCTCAAGCTCAAGCTCGGCGGCGGCGACGGGCTCGACGTGGAGCGCGTCCGGGCTGTCCGGGCCGTGACCGATCTGCCGCTCCAGGCCGACGTCAACGAGTGGTGGACCGCCGACGAGGCGCTCGACGCCGTCGGCGAGCTCGCGGAGCTCGGCGTCGAGTACGTCGAGCAGCCGCTCCGCGAGGGCGACCGCGGCGGTGCGGAGCTGAAGCGGCGGTCGCCGATCCCCGTCTACGTCGATGAGGACTGTCACACGCTCGCGGACGTTGCAGCGTGCCAGGAGGTCGCGCACGGGATCAACATCAAGCTCGCGAAGTCGGGCGGCATCCGCGAGGCGATGAGGATGGTGCATGCGGCGCGCGCCCTGGGGCTCGGCGTGATGCTCGGCTGCATGGTCGAGTCCGGCCTCGGGATCGCGGCCGGCTGCGCGGTGGCGCCGCTCTGCGACCACGTCGACCTGGACGGGAACCTGTTGCTCGCGCACGACCCTGCGCCGGGCCCGTCGTTCGTCGACGGCGTCCAGGTCGCCTCCGAGGAGCCGGGGCTTGGCTGCGGGTGAGCGGACGCTGATCCTCGCCGAGGGCTTCTCGGCCGATCCTCACTACGGGAAGACGATGCGCGGCGTTCTGCGCTATCGGCGGGACGATGTCGTCGCGATCCTCGACTCGACGCGCACGGGGGAGAGCGACGCGGGCGTCCCCGTCGTCGGTGACGTGGAAGGCGGCCTGGCGTACGGGCCGGAGGTCGCGATCGTGGGGGTCGCCACGCAGGGCGGGCGGTTTCCGCCGGAGTGGCGCGACATCCTGCGCGCCTGCATCGCGAAAGGGCTCTCGATCGAGAACGGCCTCCACGAGATGCTCGCCGACGATTCGGAGCTGCGCCCACTCGCCGACGCCGCCGGCGTCGAGCTGCGTGACCTTCGCCGGCCGCCGGAGGGACTCGACTGCGCAACCGGCGCGAACCTCGACGTCGACTCCCGGATCGTCCTCACCGTCGCGTCGGACTGCGCGGTCGGGAAGATGACCGTCTCGCTCGAGCTCGACCGGGCCGCACGGGAACGCGGGCTCGAGTCGCTCTTCGTCCCGACGGGGCAGACGGGCATCGCGATCGCAGGCTGGGGGATCGCGGTCGATGCGGTGGTGGCGGACTTCATCTCCGGCGCGGCCGAGCAGCTCGTGATCGAGGGACACCGGCGCGGCGGCGAGCTGTTGTGGGTCGAGGGACAGGGCTCGCTCGTCCACCCTGCGTACTCGGGTGTCACGCTCGGGCTGTACCACGGGTCCGTTCCGCACGTGCTCGTCCTCTGTCACCGGGCGGGCTCGACCGAGATCGAGGGCTCGCCCGGGCATCCCATCCCGCCGCTTCGAGAGCTCGTCGAGCTGCACGAGCGGATGGCGTTGCCCCGCCGACCGGCACGCGTGGCCGCACTGGCGCTCAACACCGCCGGGCTCGGCGAGCGCGAGGCACGAGAGGTCGTCGCAGCGGCGTCCGACGAGACGGGCCTGCCGGCCGCCGACCCCGTGCGCGAGGGGGCCGACGCGCTGCTCGATGCGGTATTGGCGGGCCTTCCGTGATCCTGTAGCATCCCGCCCCGCTCGGTCCGGAGCGCGCGGGGACGACATCACGAGGGGGTTCTGCGGCAGGTGCAATCGATGGGGGGGAGGGCGCGTTCGCGCTCGGTCGTCCTGGCGGTCTTGCTGGCGCTCGCATGCGCGGGCACCGCGGCTGGCGCCGACGTCGGGGCAAACGACGACACCGGCAAGTTCGCACCGGACGCGGGTGCGGGTTTCTACGGGGAGATGGCGTCGCTGGGCCTTCGGCAGACGGTGGTGACCGTCCGCTGGCTGCCGAGCGACCCGCTTGCGCTCGGTGAGCGACCGCTCCTCGACCTCACGGTCGCCGCCGCGCGCGCGGCCGGCCTGAGCGTCGTGTTCGCGACCTATCCGTATCCGACCCGCGAGGTCGAGGCGGGGCTCGCGCGGCCCGAGGCGTTCGGCGCCTGGCTCGGCGAGCTCGCCCGGCGGTATCCGACCGTCAGGCAGTTCGTCGTGGGCAACGAACCCAACCAGCCGGCATTCTGGCGGCCGCAGTTCTCCGCGGCGAAGCAGCGCTCCGCCCGAACGTTCGGCCCGTTTCTCGCGGCGGGGTACGACGCGCTGAAGGCGGTCGATCCGACGCTGACGGTCGTCGGGGTCGGTCTCTCGCCACGCGGGAACGATCGTCCGACGGCCAGGAGTAACGTCTCCACGTCGCCCGTCCGCTTCCTCGCATCCCTCGGCGCGTGGTACCGGACGAGCGGCCGTGCCCGCCCGCTGATGGACGGTCTCAGCTTCCACCCCTACCCGAACGCCGCGACCGACCCGCTCGACCGCGGCTATGCGTGGCCGAATGCGGGCTTCGTCAACCTCGCGCGGATCAAGCAGGCGGCATGGGACGCGTTCGCCGGGACGGCTCAGCCGACGACGGTCGATGGGCTCCGCCTCTACCTCGACGAGGTCGGGTGGCAGGTCGACACCACCGGTCGCACCGGGTACGACGGCGCCGAGAACGTCGCGGTGACCGACGAGGAGAGCCAGGCGGCGGTCTACGGCGAGCTCGTGCGGCGTGCCGCCTGCGATCCCGATGTCGCGCAGGTGAATGTCTTCGGCTTCCGTGACGACGCGCTGCGGACAGGGTTCCAGGCGGGGCTCATCCGGGCCGACGGCAGCGCGCGACCCTCGGCGGACGCCGTCCGCGCCGCGGTTGCCGAGCCAGGCTGCGCGAGCGCTGCCGGTGACGCGTGGCGCCCGTCGAAGGCGGTGCTCGGCGCGAAGCCTCCGGTCGTGAAGGTCACGCCAACGGCGATCAAGGTCGACGTCACCGCGATCGAAGGCGCATCTGCCCGCGTCTGCCTGCTGCCGGGCTCGCACACGCTCTCCAGCGCCCGGCGGATGCTCGCCGGTCGCGCCGCGCCCGTGGGCTGCACGACCACCGCCGTCACGCAGAACCGATGGGCCTCGGTGCATCTGCCCCGCACGGCCGGCCGGCTCACCGTCGCCGTTCGGCTCGCGGCGGAGACGAACCCAGCGCGGTCGACGACGGTCGTTCGATCGATCCGGTAGGGCCGGGCAGGCCGCCTGCGCGAGCCGGTGGCGCACCACGGGCTTGACACCGAACATGTGTTCTGTCAGACTACGAACACATGTTCGTGAGATCGCATATCGGTCGCATCCTGCTCCTCGCCGTGGCTGTCCTCCTGGTTTGGGCGTTCTTCGCCGGGGAATCCGGTGCCGGCGGCCCCGAGCGGAGCTACCGGGTGAAGCCCGGCGACACGCTCTGGTCGATCGCCGAGCGGACCTACGCCGGCGATCCGCGCGAGGGTGTCTGGGAGCTGCGCAAGCGCAACGGGCTCGACTCGACGACCATCGCACCCGGCCAGGTTCTCGTCGTTCCGACCTAGAGGGCGAATCCGGCCGGGGCTACGATCGGCCCCCGTGGATCTCGACCTCGTCTTCCTCGGAACGTCCGCCTCGGCGCCGACTGCGGCCCGTGGGACGGCGGCGACGCTCATCCGGCGTGGCGGGGATCGCCTGCTTGTCGACTGCGGCGAGGGGACACAGCGGCAGCTCCTCCGCTCGGATGTCGGGCTCGTCGACCTCGAGCATGTCTTCCTGACGCACCTCCACGCCGATCACGTGCTCGGGCTTCCGGGCATGCTGAAGACGTTCGGGCTGCGCGGGCGCGAGGTCCCGATCACCGTGTACGGGCCTCGCGGAACGCGTGCGCTGCTCGGCGCGCTGGGGGTGGTCGTCGGACGGGTGGCGTATCCGCTCGACGTGGTCGAGCTCGGTCCCGGCGAGTCGGTCGGCCTGCGTGAGTTCCGCATCGAGACCTTCGCGGTCGCCCATGGGACGACCGCGGTCGGCTACGCGCTGCGGGAGGACGAGCGACCGGGACGGTTCGACGTCGCCGCTGCGGACGCGCTCGGCGTGCCGAGCGGCCCGCTCCGCGGCGCCCTGCAGCGCGGCGAGGCGGTCTCGCTCCCGGATGGGCGCGGGGTCCGGCCCGAGGAGGTGCTCGGGGGATCCCGCCGCGGGCGCACCGTCGTGATCACGGGCGACACGGCGCCTGCCGCGTCGGTCGTCGAGGCAGCCGCGGGGGCGGACGTGCTCGTCCACGAGGCGACCTTCCTCGCCGACGAGCGGGCGCGCGCGAAAGAGACGGGACACTCGACCGCGGGCGAGGCGGCCCTCGTCGCCCGGAAGGCCGATGTCGGCCTGCTTGCGCTGACGCACCTGTCCGCGCGATACCCGCCGTCCGACGTGGTCGACGAGGCGCGCCAGCTGTTCCCGCGCACCGTCGTTCCGCGTGATTTCGACCTTCTCGTCGTGCCTCTCCCCGAGCGCGGCGAGCCGCAACTCGTGCCGCGCGGTGCCAGGCGCGGCCGCGTGACCGAGGATGTAGGGTCAGGCACGTGAGCGAGCTCGTCCAGGTGGCGGTGGCCGGCAGCGTCGACGAGGCGGAGGAGCTCCAGGCGCTGCTCACGAGCGCGGGTATCGCCGCGACGCTCGAAGGGGCGGTCGAGGAACATCCAGAGGCGCACGGCGACGCCCCGGTCAGGCTCCTCGTGCCCGCCGACGAGCTGGACGCGGCGCGGGACGCCATCGAGGCCCTCACCGAGCCGGACGACCCGCTTCCCGGCTGACCCTGGTCGAGGCGCTACGCGGGCGTGAACGCGATGGTGGTCGTCCCGGCGTAGCCGGGGTTCTCGAGCTCGAAGACGCACGGCCGCGTCCCGTCGGCATACGGTGGCGCGGGGATGTGGTACGTCGCTGCCTTGCCGGCCGGCGTGTCGAGCCGCTGCACCGCGAAGCCGTCGACGCGCGCCTCGATCGGATGTCCCGACTTCCCGAGCACGGTCACGTCGAGCGTTCCCCGCCGGCACGCGTAGACCGTGATGCGCGCCGTGCCCGAGAAGTCGCCGTTCGGCAGGAACCCCTCGGTGCGGAGCACGACACGAACCGGTCCCGTCGGGCCGCCAGACAGTGAGCCCGTAGGCCTCACTGTCGCCCGCGGCGCGCGCCGCGACCTGGGTGCCGACGAGGGTGATCGTCGACGGCGTGACGACGAGCGGCCGCTCGAGCTCCACACCGAACGCGTCCGACAGGATGCCGTCGGGCCCGATCCCGACCGAGGCCGTCGCCGGCGGGAACGGCGTCGTGGCAGGAGCGAGCCGGACGGCCTCCACGATGCCGCGGTTCCAGAAGATCGTCCGCGCGGTCGCAGTCCAGAGCCGGTCCCCGGTCACCAGGAGCGTCGTGTCGTCGAGGCCGGCGTCGTCGAGCCAGGTCGGCGGCTCGGAGCCGATCGCCACCCGCTCCTCGTGTGCCGACGCGTCGGCGATCCGATCGCCTGCGTCGATCGACAGGAGCGCGAGGCCGACACCGACGACGGCGGCGGTCACCCATGCGAAGCGCCGCGGGAGCGCGAGGACGAGGACGCCCGCGACGAGGGCGGCGGCGACGAGCGCGGTGCGGGCCCAGCCCTCGGAGCCGAGGCGCATGAGACCGGCGGCGGTCGGTGCATTCGGGAGCGTCTCGGGCGTCGCGAGCTGCGCGATCGGCACCGTGGCCGCGCCGACGACGACGAGGGCCCAGAGCGGGAGCACGACCGGGAGCGCACGCGGTGCGCCGCGCGAGACCCACGCGCAGAGCCCGACCGCGAGCAGCGGCAACAGGGTGAGCAGGTAGCGCTCGGCGATCGTGCCCACGAAGACGGCGGCGAACAGCCCGACCTGGACGACGAGGAGCACCGCGTAGGCCAGCGCGGTCGAGACGAAGGCGCGCAGGGCGGGATCCGTGTCGCGGCGGGACAGCACCATCCACGCGAGCGCGGCCGATGCGAGCACGGTGGCGCCGAGGCCGAGGACGGAGACGTCGAACGCGTGCCAGACGACCTCTTGCAGCCGCTCGCCGCCGACGCCCGTCGCCTCGCCGACGGGCGTGTACGCACCGAGCAGGCGCCGTGTCGAGAGCTCCCCGCCGGCGGCGAGCACGGCGACGACCACGAGCCCGGCCGCCGCAGCGGCGAACGCGCCGAACCAGAGGAGCGGCCGGAGCCGCGTGCGATCGCGCGCGGCGACGGAGTCGATCACGGCGGCGAGGAGGAACGCCGGCAGGAGCACGAGCGCCTGCAGGCGGACGGCCGCGGCGGCGGTCGCCCACGCGACGAAGACGCCGTACCGCCACATCGACGGCTCCTCGAGCGCCCGCGCCAGCATGAGGAGCGCCACCGTGACCACGGTCAGCGTCAGCGGCTCCGTCATGAGGAATCCCGCGTAATGGAGCAGGGGGGAGGCGAGCACGAGCGCAGCAGCCGCCACGGCCCACCAGGCCGACGCGATCCGACGGGCCCAGAGGTAGGTCGGCACCGCGACGAACGACATCGCAAGCGCCTGCAGGAGCCGCGCCCACTGGATGCCGTCGGCGAGATCGAGCGCCGCGAGCGGGGCGCCGATCAGGGCCGGCGTCAGCAGGCTGTAGTACGGCGACGGAAAGCTCCGCAGCGTCAAGGTGCCGTGCGACCAGAGCCCCTCGCCGAGCATTCCGTAGACCATCTCGTCGGGCGCGATCCACGGCGTCGAGAAAGCCTGCGCGGCGGCGAAGCGAGCCGCGGTCGACACGACGATCAGGCCGAGAACGGCAAGCGCCGTGCGTGAGACACGCCGCGGGCGCGACGGTGCGGCTGTGGCCGTCTCCGAGCCGGTCACGGCGGCATCCTCACTGCCGTGCGTGTGCAACGTGTGAAGGACCGTCCAACACCGCCGTTACACTCGCACGCGGGTTCCCTTTAAGCCGGTCCAGCGAGGCCGGGAAGGAGCGAGAGAGATGCACACCGATTCCCCCGCGCGTGGCCGGGCGCGCGAGATCCTCGACGCAGACGCCTTCGGGCGGACGCTCGCTCGGCTCGCGCACGAGCTGATCGAGCGCAACGACGACGTCCCTTGCCTTGCCCTCGTCGGGATCCACACGCGGGGCGTCCCGCTGGCGCAACGGCTCCAGGCACTCGTCGCCGAGCGGAGCGGGGTCGAGCCCGAGCTCGGCGCGGTCGACATCTCGTTCCACCGCGACGACGTTCTCGTGAGGGGCCGGGAGGCGCCTCTTCATCCGCAGCCCGTCGTCCGCGGCACCGAGCTGGACTTCGCGCTCGAAGGTCGCACCTGCGTGCTCGTCGACGACGTCCTCTTCACGGGGAGAACGATTCGGGCCGCGATCGACGCGCTCCTCGACTTCGGCCGGCCCGACCGCGTCCAGCTCGCCGTGCTCGTCGACCGCGGGCACCGGGAGCTTCCGATCCGTCCCGACTACGTCGGCAAGAACCTGCCGACTGCACTCGACGAGCGTGTCCGCGTCGAGCTGGAGGAGATCGACGGACAGGATCGCGTCATGCTCGAGCAGGGGAGGAGCGACGATGACGACTGAGCGACGGCACCTGCTGGCGGTCGGCGACCTCACACGTGACGACGCCGAGCGGATCCTCGACACGGCAAGCGCGCTCGAGCGGTCGCTCGACCGCGAGATGAAGAAGCTGCCGACGCTCCGCGGCAGGCTGGTCGTGAACCTCTTCTACGAGTCGTCGACGCGGACGCTGTCGAGCTTCGAGCTCGCCGCGAAACGGCTCTCCGCGGACACGATGGTGCTGCGCGCGAGCGGGTCGTCGGTCGACAAGGGCGAGTCGCTGCGCGACACCGCTCTCACCCTCGCGGCGTACGACCCGGACGTGATCGTGATCCGCCACCCGCACATCGGCGCCTCGCAGCTCGTCGCGGCCGCGACCGACGCGCACGTGATCAATGCCGGCGACGGGAAGCACCAGCACCCGACGCAGGCGCTGCTCGACCTGCACACGATCCGGGACGCCCTCGGCCGTCTCGACGGCGTCACGGTCGCGATCGTCGGGGACGTCCTCCACTCGCGCGTGGCCCGCTCGCTCGTCGAGGCGCTGCTCCTCGTCGGCGCCGAGCCGCTCTTGATCGCCCCGCCGACGCTCCTGCCGCGGAACGTCGAGGCGCTCGGGGCGAAGGTCAGCCACTCGATCGACCCGCTCGCGGACGTCGACGTCGTCTACGTCCTGCGCATGCAGGCCGAGCGCATGGAGGCGTCGTACGTCCCCTCGCTACGGGAGTACACCGCGCTCTACGGGGTCACGCCTGACCGCGTTCGCCCCGGGCAGGTCGTCATGCACCCCGGGCCGATGAACCGGGGCGTCGAGATCGACCCTCGCGTGGCCGACTCGGGCGCCTCGCTCGTGACGACCCAGGTGCGCTCGGGTCTCGTCGTTCGGATGGCGGTGCTCTACGACCTGCTGACGGCGCCGGGGCTCCATGTCGCCCCGGTGCCCGTCATGGAGGTCGCGTAGTGCTCATGTCGCGGAACGGCCGGGCCGACGCGCTCACCGTCCGGGCGCGCGTGATCGACCCCTCCGGCGGGCTCGACGAGCCCGCGACGGTGACCGTCGAGGACGGCGTCATCACCGCGATCGAGTCCGTCGCGACGGCTCCCGAGGGTCTCGTTCTTGCGCCGGCGTTCGTCGATCCACACGTCCACCTCCGCACGCCCGGCCGCGAGGACGAGGAGACGATCGCCTCCGGGACCGAGGCGGCCGCTGCGGGCGGGTATTGCGCGATCGTCGCGATGCCGAACACGGATCCCGTCGTCGACAACGCCAGCGTGCTCGAGGCGCTCGTCGAGCGGGCGCGCGAAGAGGCCGTCGTGCCGACGGGCTTCACCGCCGCGATCTCGAAGGGTCAGCGCGGGGAGGAGCTCACCGAGATGGCGGAGCTCGCGGCGGCGGGCGCGATCGCGTTCACCGACGACGGGCGACCCGTCGCGTCTGCCGGGTTGATGCGGCGCGCGCTCGCCTACAGCGCCGTCGCCGACCGGCCGCTCGCCCTCCACTGCGAGGAGCCGACGCTCTCTGCCGGTGGCCAGATGCACGAGGGTGCGGTCTCCGCTGCGCTCGGGCTTGCCGGCTGGCCGTCGGTGGCGGAGAGCCTGATGGTCGAGCGCGACCTCTCGCTCGCGGCCTACGAGAGTCGTCCGGTGCACCTGCAGCACCTCTCCGCGCGCGCCTCCGTCGACGCCGTTCGCCGCGCCCGCGCGGCCGGGGTACGAGTCAGCGCCGAGGCGAGCCCGCATCACCTCTGCGCCACCGACGAGCTCGTGCGTACGCTCGACGCCAACGTGAAGATGAATCCGCCGCTCCGTACCGAGGACGACCGGCGCGCGCTCGTCGAGGGGCTGGTCGACGGCACGATCGACTGTGTCGCCACCGACCACGCGCCGCACGCACGCCACGAGAAGGATGTGCCTTTCGAGGAGGCGCCGTTCGGCGTGACCGGCCTCGAGACGGCGTTCGGCGCCCTCAACACGTTCCTCGTCAGGACCCGCGAGGTGCCACTGGCGACGCTGCTGGACCGGCTCTCGGCCGGGCCCGCGCGTGCGCTCGGGCTGCCCGTGCCGCGCATTGCCGTCGGGGACCCCGCCAACCTCGTCCTGCTCGACCTCGAGGCGGAGTGGACCGTCCGGGAGGACAGCTTCCGCTCCCGCTCGGCGAACTCGTGGCTGCTCGGCCGCACGCTCGTCGGGGCGGTCGTGAAGACGGTCGCCGGCGGCAGAGTGGTGTTCGCGGCGTGAGCGCCTCCACGCACGGCTACCTCCTCCTCGAGGACGGCGCGACGTTCTCCGGGCGCTCCGTTGCCGCCGAAGGCTCCGCTTTCGGCGAGGCCGTGTTCACGACCGGGATGACCGGATACCAGGAGACCGTCACCGATCCGAGCTACGCGGGCCAGCTCGTGTGCTTCACGGCGCCGATGATCGGCAACTACGGCGTGGCCGACGCGAGGCTCGAGTCCGAGACGCCGCACGCGCGCGCCGTCCTCATGCGCCGCCTCGGCGGCGAGGACTGGGCGCTCTGGCTCGCCGAGCGCGGCATCGTCGCACTCGACGAGATCGACACGCGCGCGTTGACCCTGCGGCTCCGCGACGCCGGGGCGATGCGCGGCATCGTCGTGTCCGACGAGAAGGCGCTCTCGCCCGCGGACGCGCTCGAGCAGGTGCGGGGCCAGCCGCTCATGGAAGGCCAGGCACTCGTTGCGCAGGTGTCGACCCCGGCCCCGTACCGGTTCAACGAGGACGGCGCCGTGAGCGTTGCGGTGGTCGACTACGGGCTCAAGCACTCGATCCTCAACCGCCTCCAGGCGGCGGACGCGTCGGTCACGGTCTACCCGCACATCTGCGACCCGGACGATCTCGCCACCCACGACGGCGTCCTGCTCTCGAACGGCCCGGGCGATCCCGCGCCGCTCGTCGAGGAGACGCGGGTCGTTCGCGAGACGCTCGGCCGTGTTCCGGTGCTCGGCATCTGCCTCGGGCACCAGCTGATGGGGCTTGCGACAGGGCACGAGACGACAAAGCTGCCCTTCGGGCATCGCGGCGCGAACCATCCCGTGCTCGACAAGCGCAGCGGCCGTGTCCTCGTCACGAGCCAGAACCACGGCTTCGCGGTGGTGCCGACCGATGGCACGGAGGAGACGCACGTGTCGCTCTACGACGGCACGGTCGAGGGCTTCGACTTCCCGGAGCTCCGCGGCGCCTCGGTCCAGTTCCATCCCGAGGCGGGGCCGGGGCCGCACGACGCCTGGCCGATCCTCGAGCGCTGGGTCGAAGGTCTCGCACGCTGATGCCGGCCCGCCGCGACATCCACTCGATCTGCGTGATCGGCTCTGGTCCGATCGTGATCGGGCAGGCGTGCGAGTTCGACTACGCCGGCTGCCAGGCGCTCAAGGTCCTGCGCGAGGACGGCTACCGGACGATCGTGGTCAACTCGAACCCGGCGACGATCATGACCGACCCCGGGTTCGCCGACCGCACGTACATCGAGCCGCTCGACCTCGAGGGCGTCACCGACGTGCTCAGGCGCGAGCGCCCGGATGCGCTCCTTCCGACGCTCGGCGGGCAAACCGCGTTGAACCTCGCGATCGAGCTCGACGCCGCCGGGGTGCTCGAGGAGCTCGGCGTCGAGCTCCTCGGCGCGCGGGTGGACGTCATCCGCCGCGCGGAGGACCGCCAGCTGTTCCGCGACGCGGTGCAGAGCTGCGGGCTCGAGGTGCCCGAATCGCGCATCGTCGAGTCGCTCTCCGGCCTCGACGGCGCAACGATTCCCGCCGTCGTCCGGCCGGCGTTCACGCTCGGCGGCCACGGCGGCGGCTTCGCGGACGACCTCGACGCGCTCCACCGGCAGGTCGAGCGCGGTCTTGCCGAGAGCCCCATCGGCCAGGTGCTCGTCGAGGAGTCGATCCGCGGCTGGGACGAGTTCGAGCTCGAGGTGATCCGGGACCGCGCAGACAACGTGGTGATCGTCTGCTCGATCGAGAACCTCGACCCGATGGGCGTCCACACCGGCGACTCGGTCACGGTCGCGCCGCAGATGACGCTTCCCGACGAGGCCTACCAGGAACTGCGCGACGCGGCCGCCGCAGTGATCCGCGCGGTCGGGGTCGAGACAGGCGGTTCGAACATCCAGTTCGCGCGGCACCGCGACACGGGCGAGCTGCGCGTGATCGAGATGAACCCGCGCGTCTCCCGCTCGTCCGCGCTCGCCTCGAAGGCGACCGGCTACCCCATCGCGAAGGTCGCGGCGAAGCTCGCAGTCGGCTACACGCTCGACGAGATCCCGAACGACCTCACGAAGACGACGCCTGCGAGCTTCGAGCCGACGCTCGACTACGTCGTCGTCAAGTTCCCGCGCTTCGCATTCGAGAAGTTCCCGGGCGCGGACCCGACGCTCGGGACGCAGATGAAGTCCGTGGGCGAGGCGATGGGCATCGGCCGGACGTTCACCGAGGCGTTCCTCAAGGCGTTCGGCTCGCGCGAGCTCGATCCGGGCTCGCCGACGCCGTGGGCGACGATCGACGACCTGCCCGAGGGCCTGCATCCGTGGTTCGTCGAGCAGCTCGAGGCGGCGAAGCGCGAGCTGCGCACCGGCGACATCCGCCGCGCGAAGCGCGCGGGCTGGGGAGACGACTCGATCGGCGCGGCGTGGGGCACGTCGGGCGACGACGTGCGCCGCACACGCTACGCGCGCGGCATCAAGCCCGCCTACCGGCGGGTGGACTCCTGCGGCGGCGAGGTCGAGGCCGGCTCGAACTACCTCTACTCGACGTGGGGAGAGGAGGACGAGGGCCCACCCGCGTCGACGAAGCCGCGCGTCGTGATCCTCGGCTCGGGCCCGAACCGGATCGGCCAGGGGATCGAGTTCGACTACTGCTGCGTCCACGCCGTCCAGACCTTCCGCGGGCTCGGCTACGAGGCGGTGATGGTCAACTGCAACCCCGAGACGGTCTCCACCGACTACGACACGTCCGACCGTCTCTACTTCGAGCCGCTCTCGCCCGAGGAGGTGCTCGCCGTTCTCGACCGCGAGAAGCCGGTCGGCGTGGTGACGCAGTTCGGCGGGCAGACACCGCTCCGGCTCGCGCGACACATCGAAGCGGGCGGTTACCGGATTCTCGGCACGCCCCACGCGGCGATCGACCTCGCGGAGGACCGAGAGCAGTTCGGCGCGCTCGCGCGCGAGCTCGGCGTTCGCTGCCCGCCGTGGGCGACGGTCGAGGGCGTCGACGAGGCGCTCGCGGCCGCGCGGGAGATCGGCTACCCCGTCCTCGTTCGGCCCTCGTACGTTCTCGGCGGCCGCGCGATGCGGATCTGCGACGGGGAGGACGATCTCCGCGCCGCGATGGCGGCGGTGAGCGGCCCGGTGCTCGTCGACAGCTTCGTCGAGAACGCGATCGAGATCGACGTCGACGCGCTCTGTGACGGGACAGACGTCTTCATCGGCGCGGTGATGCAGCACGTCGAGGAGGCCGGCGTCCATTCCGGCGACTCGTCTTGCGTGTTGCCGGCGCAGTCGCTCACTCTCGCGAACGCGCTCGAGGTCGAGCACGTCGTCCGGCGTCTCGGTCCTGCGCTCGGAGTCGTCGGCCTGCTCAACATCCAGTTGGCGATCGCGGATCAGACGGTCTACGTGCTGGAGGCCAACCCGCGCGCGTCGCGCACCGTCCCGTTCGCGAGCAAGGCGACCGGAGTCAACCTCGTCGAGGCCGCGTGCCGCCTGGCGCACGGCGAGCGCCTCGCCGACCTTCGCCTCACGCCGCCGCGTCCGACCGAGGTCAGCGTCAAGGCGGCCGTGCTGCCCTTTGCGCGGTTCCCCGGCGCCGACCCGGTGCTCGGGCCCGAGATGCGCTCGACGGGGGAGGTGATGGCGACCGCCTCCGACCTTCCCACCGCGTTCGCGAAGGCGGAGCGCGCCGCGGGCCGGCCCCTGCCCACCTCGGGCGTTGCCTTCCTCTCGGTGCGCGACGGGGACAAGGCGAGCATCGCGCCGATCGCGGCCGCGCTCGCAGGGCTCGGCTTCGAGCTCGTGGCGACGACGGGGACTGCGCGGACGCTGCGCGCCGCGGGACTCGAGGTGGAAGAGGTCGGGAAGGTTGCGGACGCGGAGCCGGGCGAGGCGACCGTCGTCGACCTGATCCGCGAGCACCGCTGCAACCTCGTCGTCAACACGCCGCAGGGATCCGGCGCTCGTGCCGACGGCTACCTCATCCGCGAGGCGGCCCTCGTCGCCCGCGTTCCCTGCATCACGACCGTCTCGGGTGCCGCCGCGGCAGTCCACGCCATCGCGAACGCGCGTGCGGAGGCGACGCTGTCGCTGCAGGAGCGCCTGGTTTCCGCCGTCGGCGGAAACCATTAGAGAGAGCATCGTGCGCAGCGAACGACTGACCGTCGTGGCGAACGAGCCGATCGGCCCCTACCAGCTGGTTCGCCTACGGCGTTCACGGCTCGATCCCGGCACGCCCGGGCAGTTCTTCATGCTCGAAGCGCCGGGGCGGGTGCTGCCGCGCCCGTTCAGCCTCTGCCTTGCGGCCCAGGGCGAGCTCGGGTTCCTCGTCGACCCGATCGGCCCCGGTACGCGTGCGATCGCAGCGCTCGAGCCGCGTGACGTCATTCGGGTGACAGGCCCCCTCGGCAACGGCTTCGACCTCTCTGTCGCGCGGCCGCTCCTGGTCGGCGGGGGGATCGGCGTCGCGCCGTTTCCCTACCTGTCCGAGCGGCTCGGCCGGCCGCCGGCGTTGCTCGGCTTCCGGACGGCGCATCACGCAGAGGCGGCCGCGCTCGTACCGAACGCCGAGGTCGTCCTCGACCCGACGCTCGTCACCGACGCGCTTCCGGACGACCCCGGCGACGTTCTCGCCTGCGGCCCGGAGCCGATGCTCGACGCGGTCGCGCTCCGCGTGCCGGGCGCCCAGCTCGCGTGCGAGGCGCCGATGGCGTGCGGCTACGGCGCGTGCTACGGCTGCGTCGTGCCGCGGGACGGGTCCTTTGTGCGGCTCTGCATCGAGGGCCCCGTTCTGCTCGCAGGAGCCGCGTGACGATCCAACTCCTCAACGCGTCCGGGTGCCTCGACCCGCTGGCGGCACCGGACGTCGCGCGCTCGCTCGACGTCGTCGTGACGAAGACGATCACACCTCTCCCGCGCGCGGGCAACCCGCCCGTCCGGATCGCGGAGACCGAGCACGGGATGGTGAACTCGATCGGCCTCCAGGGGCCTGGGATCGAGGCATTCGTCGAGGAGAGCCTCCCGCGCCTCGCCGGGCTCGGCGTGCCGCTCTGGGTCTCGGTCGGCGGCTTCTCCGCGGACGACTACGCGCTCTGCTGCACGCGCCTCGACGGGGATGACCGGATCGCCGCGATCGAGCTGAACCTGTCGTGCCCGAACGTCGAGGAGGCGCCCGAGACGGCGGCCGAGCTCGTCTCCGCGGCGCGCGGGGCGACGTCGAGGACGCTCTACGCGAAGCTCTCGCCGGCGCAGTGGGACATCGCCGAGTCGGCGCGTGCGGTGGTCGCGGCGGGCGCCGACGGGCTGTCGCTCGTGAACACGATTCGGGGTCTCGCGCTCGACCCGGTCACGCATCGACCACGGCTCGGTCGAGGCGTGGGCGGGTACTCGGGCCCGGCCTTGCGACCGATCGCGCTCGCCTGCGTCCATGCGTGCGCGGAGGCGGTCGACGTGCCGATCGTGGGCATGGGCGGTGTCTTCTCCGGCTCCGACGCGGTCGAGCTCGCGGCGGTCGGAGCGAGCGCGGTCGCGCTCGGGACGGTGCTCTTCGCCGATCCGCTCGCACCCGGGCGTATCCGAGCCGAGATGGCGCCCGCGGTCGCCGCCCTCGGCTCCGAGGGTCTTCCCGCCAACCGCGCGCCCCTGTTGTCCATCTAGAAAAATACCTGCAAAGAGCCGAAAACAGTACTGCTTGATTCACCGTCTCAGCTTGGTAGACTCGTCGCCTCAATGGTCACGTCGAAGACGCACGCCCAGGCGCCCGCCCGGTCGCTCGATCAGCGGATGGAAGCCCTACAACGTGCGAACGACATCCGCGTTCGGCGCGCGCAGCTCAAGAAGGACCTGAAGGACGGGCGCGTCCAGATCGAGTCGATCCTGCTCGATCCGCCGGAGTACGTCTCGACCGCGAAGGTCTTCGACATGCTGATGGCTGTCCCGAAGTTCGGCCGCGTCAAGGCGGCGCGCCTGCTGAACCAGTGCCGCATCAGCCAGTCGAAGACGGTGGGCGGCCTCTCCGAGCGCCAGCGGGCCGAGCTCGTCAATCTGTTCAACCATCGGTGAGCCCCCGCTCCGCCGGCGGTGACCCGACATCCCGCCGGTCGGGAGCGTGAAGCCCGTCTTCGTCGTCACCGGGCCGTCCGGCGCCGGCAAGGGCACGCTGATCCGCGGTCTGCTCGAGCGGCTCCCGCAGCTCGAGGCCGCGATCTCCGCGACCACGCGCCCGATGCGCGCAGGAGAGGAGGACGGCCGGGAGTACTGGTTCCTCGACGACGACGAGTTCAGCGCGCGGGCCGACGACGGCGAGTTCCTCGAGTGGGTCGAGTACGTCTCGCACAAGCGCTACGGCACGCTCCGGTCGGAGATCGACCGGATCGGCGGGCACGGCCGCGTCTGCGTCCTCGAGCTCGAGCTCGACGGGGCGCTGCACGTGCAGCGCGAGGTGCCGGGCGCCTGCACCATCTTCATCTCCGCCGACGTCGACGAGCTCGAGCGCCGGCTGCGCGAGCGTGCGACGGAGTCGACCGGCGAGATCGAGGATCGCATCACCCTGGCCCGCTACCAGCTCGAGCAGGCGCACCTCTTCCGCTACATGGTCAGGAACGACGACGTCACGCGGGCCGGCGAGGTGCTGGCCGCGATCGTCGAACGAGAATTGGTGCTCGCAGGTACCATGGCGTGTCGATGATCGAACCTCGCATCGACCAGCTCCTCTCGCACACCGCCACCGACGTCGACCCGCCGTCGCGGTACGCGCTCGTCATCATGGCCGCGAAGCGAGCTCGTCAGATCAACAACTACCACCACCAGCTCGGAGAGGGTCTCGGGCTGGAGGACGCGCCCCCGCCGCTCGTCGAGTCTCGCTCGAAGAACTACCTGACGATGGCGATGGAGGAGATCTCCCGGGGCAAGCTGACGTTCGCGTACGACACTTCCCCGTCGTAGATCCGCCTCGCGGATAGCGTCTGGCCCCGTCACCGGCACAATAGTGGCCGTGGCGCGGATCCTCGTCGGGGTGACCGGGGGCATCGCGGCCTACAAGGCCTGCGAGCTCGTGCGCCTGCTCGTCCGGGCTGGCCACGACGTCACGCCGATCACGACGCGCGCGGCCGAGCGTTTCGTTGCCGCCGACACCTTCTGGGCGCTCGCGCGGAAGACCGAGCCCGCCGACCCGTATCCGCACCTCGTCGATGCCGATCTGCTCGTCGTCGCGCCGCTGACGGCGAACACGATGGCGCGGCTCGCCCACGGGCTGGCCGACGACCTCCTCACCGAGACCGCGCTTGCGCACCGCGGGCCGTTGCTGCTCGCTCCGGCGATGAACACCGCGATGTGGGAGCACCTTGCGACGCAGGCGAATCTCGCGCTCCTCGTCGAGCGCGGCGCGGAGATAGTCGGGCCCGACGACGGCGAGCTGGCCGAGGGGCTCGTCGGCACGGGGCGCATGGCGGAGCCCGTCGAGATCGCCAGACGAGTCGAGGGCCTCCTCGAAGCGCCCGTCGCGGGTGGCACGCTCGCGGGACGCACGGTGCTCGTCACCGCGGGAGGGACGCGCGAGCCGCTCGACAGCGTCCGCTTCGTCGGGAACCGTTCGTCGGGCCGGATGGGGGTCGCCCTCGCAGACGTGGCGCGCGAGCGCGGCGCGCGCGTGACCCTGCTCGCGGCGAACCTGCTCGTTCCGGCACCCGCCGGCGTCGAGGTCGTGGCGGCGCCCACCGCAGCCGACCTTCGGCGCGAGGCCCTCGCACGCGAGGACGCCGACGTGATCCTGATGGCGGCCGCGGTGTCCGACTACCGGCCGGCCGAGAGCGTCTCCACGAAGCGACCGAAGAGCGCCGAGCCGTGGACGGTCGAGCTCGTGCCGACGGCCGACGTCGCGCGCGCTCTCGGAGCCGCGCGCCGCGAGGGTCAGGTGCTCGTCGCGTTCGGTGCCGAGAGCGGGGAGGACGGGCTGGCGCGGAAGCGATCCATGCTGACGGACAAGAACGTCGATCTCGTCGTCTACAACGACGTGGGGCGGGACGACATCGGCTTCGACAGCGCCGACAACGAAGTCGTGCTGATCGCACGGGACGGCGAGCGCGTCGTACCGAAGGCGTCGAAGACGGCGGTCGCGCACGAGATCCTCGACGAGGTCGAGCGTCTGCTCGCGGGTCGCCGATGAGCGAGAGCGCCGAGCTTCGGCCGGTCGTCGCCGAGGGCGATGCCGCCGCCGACATGGCGGCACGGGTTGTGGAGAACCTCGGCGCGGCGGTTCACGCATCGCCGGAGACGTTGCGGCTCCCGCTCCTGTGCCTGCTGGCCGAGGGGCACGTGCTCGTCGAGGACGTTCCGGGTGTCGGCAAGACCGTGCTCGCGAAGGCGCTCGCGCGCTCGCTCGACCTCACGTTCCACCGGGTGCAGTTCACACCCGATCTCCTCCCGGCGGACGTCACGGGCGTGAACGTGTTCGACCGTCAGAGCGGGGCGTTCCGCTTCCGGCCCGGGCCTGTCTTCGCGAACATCGTCTTGGTCGACGAGATCAACCGCGCGTCGCCGAAGACGCAGTCGGCGCTGCTCGAGGCGATGCAGGAGGGTCAGGTCACCGTCGACGGCGCGACACACATGCTCGTGCGCCCGTTCCTCGTCGTTGCGACGCAGAACCCGGTCGAGTACGAGGGAACGTATCCCCTGCCCGAAGCGCAACTCGACAGATTTGCGGTGCGGATGACGATCGGCTACCCGGCCCTCGGGGAAGAGGCGCGCATGCTGGCCGAGCAGACGACGGAGCCGCCTCTCGACCACCTGGAGCCCGTCGCGCAGCACGAGGAGGTTGTCGCCGCGATAGCGGCCGCACGCAGCGTCCACGTCGAAGAGTCCCTCAACAGGTTCGTCGTCGCGCTCCTGCGCCACACGCGCGCGAGCGAGAGGCTCGCCCTCGGGGGCAGCCCGCGCTCGGGGATCGCGTTGCTGCGCCTCGCGAAAGCCCGCGCGCTCGTCGAGCGCCGCGACTTCGTCGTGCCCGAGGACGTCATCTCCCTTGCGACTCCCGTGCTCGCCCACCGGCTGATCCTCGCGCCCGAGGCCCGGGCGACCGGCGTCACGGTCGAGGAGGTCGTCACGGAGGCGCTCGAAGCGACGCCCGCGCCGGTATGAGCCGGCTTCGCGGCGCGGGTGCGCTTGCCGCCTGTGTCCTTGCCGGCGCCTGGCTGGTCGGTTCGACGGCGCTCGCGGTGATGGGGGTCGGCCTCGCGCTCGCGGCGGTCGCGGTCGGGGCCTGGCGGCGCCTCGTCGTACAGGGACTGTCGGTCGAGCGCAGGCCGCTCGACGGTGCGCCGGTCGAGGGGGAGCCGCTCGCGATCGAGGCCCAGGTGCACGGCCGCCGGCGACTTTGCGGGTCGCTCGTCTGGGAGGAGAGCCTCGGCGGGCTCGGCCTGCGCGCGGCGCCCGTCTCCACGGACGGCCGCGCACACGTCGTGTTCGACGCTGTGCCACGCGGGCGTCACCGCCTCGACCGAGGGCGTCTGCTCGCGGGCGACCCACTCGGTCTCGGCCGGGCGGTGGTCGAGGTCGAGACGCTCTCGTTCGTCACCGTCCGTCCGCGGGTGCCGGAGCTCCAGACGCTTTTCACCGAGTCGGGCACGTGGGGCGACGGTGGCCGCCGGGCGTTCGTTCGGCGCACAAGCGGCCTCGAGCCCCACGGCGTGCGCGAGTACGTCGAGGGCGAGCCCCTCCGGGCGGTGCACTGGCCGACGTCGGCCAGGCGCGGCGAGTTGATGGTGCGGGAGCTCGAGGACGCGCCGCGCGAGAGCATCGCCGTAGTCCTCGACGTCGATGCCGGGGCAGTGGCCGGGCCTCGCGGAGACTCGAGCCTCGACGACGCCGTCCGTGCCGCAGCCGGGCTCGTTCGCGCCCATGCCCTGCGCTCGAGGCGAGTGCTGCTGGTCGTCGCGGCGCCCGAGCCGGTGCTCCAGCGCGTCCGCGGCATCGGGCCGGACTGGGAGCTCGCGCTCGACGCGCTGGCCGCCGCCGAGCCGGCTCGAGGGACGGCGCTCCGCGAGCTGATTGCCCCGCAGAGCGTGATCGGCGGCGTGCCGGAGCTCGTCGTCGTGACCGGCCGGCCGGAGGTCGTGGCGGACGCGCTCGTCGCACGGGCTGCGATCGGCCGGTCGAGCGCCCTCGTCTCCGTGGATGCTCCGACGTACGCCGGGCGCCCGCCGGCAGGCGCTTCGCCGACGCTGCTTCGCCTAGCCGGGGCCGGGGTGGCGGTCGCGGTGCTCCGGCACGGCATGTCGCTCCCGGACGCGCTCGGCGGTCTTCGAGCGAGGGCCGTTGGCTGACCGGCTCTCCCTCCGAGCCGTGCTTGCGGCAGCGCCGGCCGTAGGGGTCGTCATGTACGCCTGGACGCTCCTGGAGGCGCCCGCCTCGCCGGGCGCCTTCGCCGCGGCGGGCGGGCTCGCGCTCGTCCCCGCGCTCTTCGGCGACTGGCGCTGGCGGGCGGTCGCGACGCTTGCCGTCGGCGCGACGGCCCTCGCCGTGACATTCGAGACGTGGCCGCACCACGCCCTGCGAGACGCCTGGGACGGCCTGCGCGACGCGCCGGCAGTTCAGGCCCCGTTCGATCCCTCGAACGTCTCCTCGCTCCACGGCCTCGTGGTCGTCACGGCGTTCTCGTTCGCCCTCGTCGCGGCGCTGGGGGCGGCGTGCCGGCGCCCCTGGATCGTCGTCGCCGCGGTGGCGGCCGGGGTCGGCTTCCCCGCGGTGCTCCTCGAGGACGGGCACGCCCTCCTGCTCGGCGCCCTCGCACTCGGCGCGGCGCTCTGGGCGTCGCTCGTCCTCGGTGCTACGGGTGTCCGACGCGCCCTGGCCGGTCTCGCGCTGGCCGGGGCGCTGGTGGCGGTCTCCGCGGGTGTCGCCATCGCCGGCATCTCGCCCGGCTCCGGACAGGTCGACTGGCGCGGCTGGGACCCGTTCGCCGGCGGTGGGTCCGGCGACGTCCGCTTCCTCTGGGACGCGAGCTACACGGGCATCGACTTCCCCATCCGACCGACGGTGATGCTCCGGATCCGCGCACCGGCGAGGGCCCAGTACTGGCGGATGTCCACGCTCGAGACGTTCACCGACGACCGCTGGATCGAGCATCTCTTCCCGGTGTCGCTCGGAAGGGCTCGGGGCAACCTGCCGCGCAGCCCGCTCGCACCCCGACGCGATCTCCGGCCCGGAAGCTGGCTCCGGCAGGAGGTGACGGTCGTCGGCCTCGACGACACACGCCTCCCGGCCGCGACCGAGCCGGCGCTCGTCGACGGGGCGTCGCTCGGACGCGTCCGGGTCATGCAGGGCGGTGTGATGGTCGCCGACCGGCAGCTCCGACGCGGCGAGACGTACACCGTCTGGAGCCATGCGCCCCGCCCGACGCCGCGCGAGCTCGCGGCCGCGCCCGCGCGCTACCCGTCCGCGGCCCAGCGCTACGTGGAGCTCGAGTCGGCGCTGTTCCCCTGGTACGGCGCGGCAGGTCGGGTTGCGCAGGTCGACCGCATCTTTCGCCAGGACAACTACTTCGCGTTGCGCGCGTACCGGCCGCTCTGGGAGGAGGCGCGCCGCCTCACCGCACGAACGCACTCGCCCTACGAGGCGACGCTGGTGCTCGAGCGATGGTTCCGAACGCGCGGCGGCTTTCGGTACGAGGAGCACCCGCCCCGGAGCACGTCGAACCCGGCACTCGTCGACTTCGTGGAGGTCACCCGGGCCGGGTACTGCCAGCACTACGCAGGCGCAATGGCGCTGATGCTGCGGACGCTCGGGATCCCGGCCCGCGTCGCCGTCGGCTTCACCGCGGGGACGTGGAAGGCCGGCGTCTGGACGGTCACCGATCAGCAGGCGCACGCCTGGGTGGAGGCGTGGTTCGCAGGCTATGGATGGCTCGCCTTCGACCCGACCCCCGGCCGCGGGACGCTCTCGGCCGTGTATACGCTCGCGTCCGACTCGGCGGACGCCGTGCGTGCGCTCGGCACCGGCCGGTTCCTCGACTTCACGCCGAGGCAGCCGACGCCGGGCGCTCCCGTCGCCCAGGTGGCCATCAGTCCCGCTGACGGTGCGACCGTCCCGTGGTGGCTCGTCGCTGCTCTCCTCGCTCCGCCCGCGCTGATCGTGGGGGTCGTCGGAGCGAAGCGTGCCAGGCGTTTCCGGAGGTTGCGCGACGGGGACGCACGCCGCCTCGCAGCGGGCGTCCGTGCGGAGCTCGTCGACGCGCTCGTCGACCGAGGTGTGGCGCTCGAGCCAGACGCAACGCCGACGGAGCTCCGGAACGTCGCGGAGAGGGTCCTGCGCATGCCGGTGCGGTCGCTGACCGACGCGATCGCCGAGGCGCGGTACGGGCCGGAGCCGAGGGCGCACGGGTCGGCCGAGCGGGCGCGGAGCGAGCTGGGCCGGATCCTGTCGGCCGCCGCCACACGAGAGACGCCGCTCCACCGCGTCCAGTCGGCGCTCTCGCTGCGTTCGTTCAAGCCCGAGGGCGCGCGGTGAGCGACGCGTACGACCTCTTCCAGCAGGGACGGGAGCACCTCCGGAGCGGCATGCCCGCGCAGGCCACCGTGGCGCTCGAGAAGGCGAAACGGCTAGAGCCCGAGAAGGCGTCGATCCGCGAGGCGCTCGGTATCGCGTACTTCCGGATCAAGCGCTGGGAGGAGGCCGAGGCCGAGTTCCGCAAGGTGCTCGAACTGTCCCCGGCCGACGACTACGCGCACTATGCGCTCGGGCGAGCGCTCCGCAACCAGGGGCGCCACGACGAGGCGCGAACGCACCTGAAGCTCGCTCGCTCGCTGAGGCCACCCCGCGGCTCCGAGCTCGACGACGGCCCGGCTTAGTCCTCGAGGTCGGCGACGAGCGAGGCGTAGCGACGGAACCGCCGCGAGGCGCCGGTCGCGAAGGCTGCCCGATACGTATCGGAGGTCGCCGCGTCGAGGGTGGCGGCGTAGGCCTCCCGGAGATCGAGCAGGCGGTCGGCGATCGCGTCCACGACGAGCTGGTAGTCGCCGTAGGCCTCCTCGGCCGTCTCCCGTCCCGCCGCGTTCCACGCGGCCTCGGCCTCCTCGGCCTCCTGCAGTAGCTCGGCGTCGTCCTCGGCGAACAGGCTCAGCTGGCGTTCGACGAGCTCGTCGAACGGGCCGCGGCGCCGCAGCTTCACGTGATCTCCTCGTAGAGAGCGAGGTGCGCCGCCGCGGCGGCGTCCCACGTGAGCTCCTCGCGTGCGCGGCGAGCACCGTCGCGCGCCGCCGCTAGTGCGTCGGCATCGTCGAGCAGCTCCCGGAGCGCAGTGGTCAGTCCCTCGACGTCCCCTGGTGGCACGACCCGTCCCGCGCCGAAGCGAGCGACGACCTCGCCAAGGCCGCCGACGTCGTAGACGACCGCCGGAACACCCGCGCCGAGCGCCTGCAAGAGAGCTCCTGACTGGTCGAGCTCCGCCCGGTACGGGAAGACGGCGATCGTCGCCTCCGACAGGGCGCGTTCGAGCTCCTCGGGGCCGAGGTACCCGAGCCGCCACTCGGCCCGATCGCCCGCGGTCTGCCGAAGCCCGCCGAGCGTGATCCGTGGATCTCCCGCGACGAGCAGGCGTGCGCCGTCGACGGCGAGCGTCGCGCGAACCGCATCCGGAAGCCCCTTGTAGGGCCTGATCACGCCTGGCGCGAGCACCGTCCGGCCGTCGTCGGCCCGCGGCGGGTCGCTGCGGAAGACGGGGTGGGGGACGACGCGGAGCTTCTCCGGGCTCACGCCGTAGCTCGTCAACGTGTCGCGCCCCCGCTCGGAGTGGACGACGACGCGGTCGAAGCGGCCGAACAGCTGCCGCCAGAGGCGTCGGCGCCCCGCTGTGCGTCGGGGGACGAGGTCGTGGGCGGTGAAGACAAGCGGCCGCCGGGTCCGGAGCAGGAGCGCGTCGAGCTCCGGCACGGCCAGCCACTGCAGGTGCAGGACGTCCGCGCGTCGCGCGAGGAGCCGGCGCATCCCGACCGGGTGCTCGAGCGTCTTGGCCGCGCGGCGCAGCGAGCTGCGGTCGATGGTGCTCGAGCGCGCGTAGAACCCGTCGACGAGCTCGTATGCGTCCGCGTCGGGCCGCATGCCGAACCGGAACGGCGACGTGACGAGCTCGACCGTCGCCCCTGCGTGGCCGAGCGCGGACGCGAGCTCGTGGTCGTACGGAGGCGTGAACGCAGGGGGATCGGCAAGGACGACGTGCATCGGCGCAGAGCGACGACGGTACCCGTAGCCTCGGCGGCCGGAAGCGATGCAACTCGTCCTTCGCACCTGGAATGTGTTCCACGGCAACGCCGATCCGCCGAGGCAGGCGGGCTACCTGCGCCGGATGATCGAGCTGGTCACGGGCGACGGTCCCGACGTCGTCTGCCTCCAGGAGGTGCCGGTGTGGGCGCTCCCGAGGATCGACAACTGGTCCGGGATGCACCGCTTCGACGCCGTCACGCGCCCGCCACTGTGGCCAGGGCCGGTGTCGAAGTGGGTCACGCGCGCTCACCAGGGGTTCTTCCGCTCCGGTCTCGCCGGGCAGGCGAACGCGATCCTCGTCGCACCGCGGCACGCGGCGACCGATCTCGGGCACGAGCGCATCTCGGAGCACGGACGCGAGCGGCGGCTCGTCCACGCGGTCCGGCTCGCGGGGATCTCCGGCGTGACGGTCGCGAACCTCCACGCCTCGAACGACCACGCACACCCCGACGTGCCGCGCGGAGAAGCGATGCGCGCAGCGGTCTTTGCGGAGAGCGTCGCGACCCAGGGTGACGTGATCGTGATCGCGGGCGACTTCAACGTCCTCGATCCCGCGCTCGAGGCCTACGCCGGGACGCGGGATGGGATCGACCAGGTCCTGGTCCGCGGCGCGCGTCTCGAGTCCGTTGTCGCGTGGCCGCGCGACCGGCGCATGCAGAATGGCGTCGTGCTCTCCGACCATCCCGTCGTCGAGGCACGCATCGAGACGGAGGTCCCGTGACGCTCGAGGAAGCCCGCGCGCTCTTTCCCGTGCTGGAGCGGATCGCGTACCTCAACGCGGGCACCTTCGGGCCGCTCGCGCGCCCTGTCGCGGACGCGCTCGTGGAGGCGGTCGAGCGCGACGCGGAGCACGGCCGAAGCGGCTTGCCGTACCTCGAGCAGACGGTTGCGCTGCGGGACGACGCTCGTCAGGCGTTCGCGAGCCTCGTCGACGCCGATCCGGCGCAGGTGGCGCTCACGAGCTCCACCACGGACGGGTGCGCGATCGTCATCCGTGGCCTCGGCCTCGAGCCGGGCGACGAGGTCGTGACGACGACCGACGAGCACTTCGGGCTCCTGGGCCCGCTCGGCGCGAGCCTCGCGACGGTCGTCGTCGTCGAGCCCGACCCCGACGCGATCCGTGCCGCCGTCACGTCGCGGACGCGGCTGATTGCGTCCTCACCGGTGCTCTGGACAACCGGGGCGGTGCTTCCGCTCGCGGAGCTCGGAGCCGAGACCGGCGTCCCGGTGCTGGCCGACGGCGCCCAGGCGGTCGGCGCGATCCCGACCACGGCGGACGGATTCGACTTCCTCACGATCTCGGGCCAGAAGTGGCTCTGCGGGCCGGACGCGACGGGCGCACTCATCGTCCGCGACCCGGAACGAATCGCCGTGACCTCCCCCAGCTACTTCGCGCAGACCGGGTACGACCCCGACGGCGCCTACGAGCCTCAGGCGGGCGCGCGCAGGCTCGAGCCCGGCTGGTGGTCGCAGGGAACGCTCCGGGCGATGCTCGCGGCGCTCTCGCTCCGCCCCGCCTGGTGCTTCGAGCGCGCCTGGGACGCGGCCGAGCGGTGCCGGGAGCTGCTGTCGGGGCGCGTCGAGGTCGTGACCCCGGCCGAGCGCGCGACCCTCGTCAGCTTCCGTCCCGACGGCGAGGAGCCCGCGGACGTCGTCTCCCGGCTCGCCGCGGCGGATGTCCACGTCCGGGAGCTGCCCGGGCGTGGGCTCGTCCGCGTCTCGTGCGGCTGGTGGACGAGCGACGACGACCTCGACCGCCTCGTCGCCGCCCTCGACACCTGACCCCCGCCCGGCGGCACGCTGATCGCGTGGGGAAACGTGCCAGGCACGTCGCCACGTCCCGCCGCGACACGGCCCGAATCGACAGTCCTACGACCGCAGAAGAAGCTCGGCGCGATCTCGAACGAAGGCCGCGTAGCGGTCGGCCGCCGTCGCACCCCGGCCGAAATGAGCACGGACGCGAGCCGCCGCGAGGAACCGTGGACAGCGCTCGAGGCCGGCAGTAGCACGGAAACTGCTCCATTCCCAGTCTGCTGGGTCGTCGCACAAGCCTGCTGTGACGGGGTTCAGCACGACGTAGCGAATCGCGTCGAGGAAGTGCGCCTCCGACTTGATCGCGATCGAGGCGTAGCGCGCCTCGAAGAGATGACCGACGTAGCCGTGACGCTCGTTGAAGCGCCGCGCGTATAGCCCGTTCAATCGGTGCATTCCCGTCGAGAGGTTGGGATCCGAGAGCGAGAGAACGAGGTGGAAGTGATTCGTCATCAGGCAGTAGGCGAGACATGTCCAGCGGCAGCGGTACACCGATTGGGCCAGAAACCCCATGAACATGCGCCTGTCGGCGTCGTCCGCGAAGATCCGATCGCGTCGAATGCCTCGTGCAGTCACGTGCAGGGAGCCCTCGACCGGTTGGATCCGCGGTGCACGACCCACGGGGCGGGACGTTAAGCGCCGGCCCGCAAGACGTCCAGATGGCCAGTTGGGCGGTGTCCGGAACGGACATGGCAACGTGCCTGGCACGCCGTTCGACGGCGCGCGCCCGGCGTTCCGCCCCGGGGCGCGCTGGCGAAGCGTCAGGCGGCGTCGGCGGCGGTGCGGAGCCCGAGCTCGCCGGCGATCGGCTGCAGGGCCGCGATCACGTTCGCGATGTGCTCGTCGAGCTCCAGCCCGATCAGCTCCGCGCCGGCGTAGACCTCGTCGCGGTGCACGCCGGCCGCGAAGGACGGCTGCTTGAGCTTCTTCCGCACCGACTTCGGCTCCAGGCCTTCGAGGCCGGTCGGCCGGACGAGCCCGCATGCGTGGACGAAGCCGGACAGCTCGTCACAGGCGAAGAGCGTCTTCTCGAGCTGCGTCTCGCGCGGCAGCTCGAGGTGCTCCGCATGCGAGAGCACCGCCCTGATCACGATCTCCGGGTATCCCTCCTCGCGGAGGATCGGCGCACCGTCCTGCGGATGCTTGTCGAGCGTGGGGTGGATCTCGTAGTCGAAGTCGTGGAGCAGCGCGACGCATCCCCACAGCTCCTCGTCCTCGCCGAAGCGCTGCGCGTACCCGCGCACCGACCCCTCGACCGCCAGCGCATGGCGCAGGAGCGACTCGCTCTGCGTGTAGCGGGTCAGCGTCGCCCAGGCCCTGTCGCGGGTGACCTCCACGGAGCCGGGTACGATACCGCCCCGCTATGCAGTCGTTCGTGATCGAAGGCGGACGTCCGCTGTCGGGGACCGTTCGCGCCGCAGGAAACAAGAACGGGGCGCTCCCGATCCTGGCGGCGACCGTGATGGCGTCCGGGCCGGTCGTCCTCTCGAACGTCCCGAGGATCCGCGACGTCGAGACGATGGTCGAGATCCTCGCCGGACTCGGTGCGGACGCCGCGTGGACCGGTCCCAACGAGGTGCGGGTCGATGCCACCAGCGTGACGAAGACCGAGCTCGATCCCGTCCTCGGTCGGGAGATCCGCGCATCGTTCCTCCTCGCGGGACCGCTGCTCGCGCGCTTCGGTCGCGCGACGGTGCCGCCCCCCGGAGGCGACGTGATCGGCCGCCGGCGACTGGACACGCACATCCACGCGTTCATGGAGCTGGGCGTCGAGGTGGTGCTCAACGGCGCCTACGACCTGCGTACCGACGGCCTCCGCGGCAAGCGGATGTTCCTCGACGAGGCGTCGGTGATGGCGACGGAGAACGCCGTCATGGCGGCCGTGCTCGCGGAGGGCGAGACGATCGTCGGCCATGCCGCCTGCGAGCCGCACATCCAGGATCTCTGCCACTTTCTCGTCTCGCTCGGCGCGCAGATCGAGGGCATCGGCTCGAACATCGTGCGCATCACGGGCGTGCCCGAGCTCCGCGGCGGCGAGCACCGGATCCGGCCGGAGCACGTCGAGGTCGCGAGCTTCGCCGCGCTCGCCGCCACGACCGGCGGCGACGTGACGATCGAGGACGTCGAGCCCGACGACCTCATCTCGATCGTCCCGGCGTTCCGCAAGCTCGGGATCACGCTCGAGGTGGGGGAGACGTCCGTTCGCGTCCCGCCGGGGCAGGAGCTGCACGTCGTGGACGACCTCGGCGACCAGATCCCGAAGATCGAGAGCGGCATCTGGCCCGCGTTCCCTGCCGATCTCACCTCGATTGCCGTGGTCGCCGCGACACAGGCGCGCGGCACGGTGCTCGTCTTCGAGAAGATGTTCGAGAGCCGGCTCTTCTTCGTCGACAAGCTCGTCTCGATGGGCGCCCGCATCATCCTCTGCGATCCGCACCGCGTCGTCGTCACCGGGCCCGCCCGGCTGTACGGGCAGCGGCTCGAGAGCCCCGACATCCGTGCGGGCATGGCGATGGTGATCGCCGCACTCTGCGCCGAGGGCGAGTCGAGCATCGGCAACATCGGCCAGATCGACCGCGGCTACGAGCGGATCGACGAGCGGCTGCACGCGCTCGGCGCATCGATCGAGCGGACGGAGCTGTGAGCGGCGCCCGGCTCTCGGACGGCACCGGGACCGCGAACGTCGCGACCGGTGTCCCCGTCCTCGACCACCTGCTCGTGGAGCTTGCGCGTGCCGCCAAGTTCGATCTCGCGCTCGAGATCGACCCGGACGATCCCGAGGCGGAGGTCGACGCCGCCGGCACTGCGCTCGGCCGCGCCGTCGCGCCGCGCCTCGAGCCCGGTGCGTACGGCGAGGCGACGATGCCGGCGGACGAGGCGCTGGCCATGGTCGTCGTCGAGCGGGCCGACCGGCCGCTCGTCGCCTCGAACGCAGACCTGACGGGGGCCGGCGGGCTCGGAACCGACCTCGCGGCGCGATTTCTCGGCAGGCTTGCCGAGGAGGCGGGGCTCACGATCCACGTTCGGCTCATGGAGGGCGAGGACACTGGCCACGCCCTGGCGGCGATCTTCAAGGCGCTCGGCGTCGCGCTCGCGCGGGCGACCCGGGGCGGCAACTGACGAAAGGGGACAGACCGTGGAGAAGCGCGTGATTCGCACCGAGGCCGCTCCCGCACCGTTCCAGGGCGCGCCCTACAACCAGGCGATCGTCGCCGGAGAGCTCGTCTTCGTCGCCGGGCAGCTCGGGCTCAAGCCGGGGGACACGGCGATCGAGGGCGACGTCGCGACGCAGACGGGGCAGGCCCTCTCGAACCTCGCCGCCATCCTCGACGCCGCCGGGAGCTCGATGGACAGGCTCGTGAAGACCAGCGTCTTCCTGCTCGACCTCGCGGACTTCCAGGCGATGAACGAGGTCTACGCGACCCGTGTCGGCAGTCAGCCTCCGGCTCGCTCGACGTTCCAGGTCGCCGCGCTTCCCTCCGGCGCCCGCGTCGAGATCGAGGCCGTCGCCCACCTGTAGGCGCGAGACGGCGCCCGCTCCGCCTACCCGTGCCGACCGAGATCCGCCGCTACGTCCGCTCGCTCGGCCTCGATGCGTACATCGTCGGGGGCGCCGTGCGCGACGAGCTCCTCGGGATCGACCACGCGGACGAGGACTTCCTCGTCCCCGGCGTCGACCACGCCGGCTTGCGCGCCGCACTCGAGCCGCACGGGCGTATCGAGGATCTCGAGGTCCACGGCCAGCTCGTCGGCGTCCGCTTCTATCCTCGCGATCCGGCGATCAGGGCGCTCGCGCCGGCCGGGCTCGAGCTGACACCACCCCGGCGGGAGGAGAGCGTAGGCCCGGGGCACCGCGACTTCGCGATCGTCGCCGACCCGACCGTGTCGATCGTCGACGACATGGCCCGGCGCGACTTCACCGTCAACGCCATGGCCAAGCGCCTCGAGACAGGCGAGCTCGTCGATCCCTTCGGCGGCCGCGCCCACCTCGACCGGCGCGAGCTCCACACGGTCAGCGCCGACAGCTTCCGCGAAGACCCCCTCCGGATCCTGCGAGGGCTGCGGCTGCTCTCCCAGCTCGGGTTCACGCTCACGGACGACACGCTCGTGCAGATGCGGGCCGAGGCGGGCGGCCTGCGGCACGTCTCGGGCGAGCGGATCGGCGGCGGGCTGGCCGCGGACGGCATGGGCGAGCTGTCGAAGCTCCTGCTGGGCGCACGACCGGCCGAGGCGTTCCGGATCGCGCGCGACACGGGCGTGCTCGTCGAAGTCCTGCCGGAGTACGCGCCTGCGATCGGCTACGACCTCGGCTCGCCTCGGCAGCCCGGCCCGCTCGAGGAGCATCTCTTCGCCGTCGTCCAGGAGACGGCCGAGCTCGGCGCAGAGCTGAGCGTGCGCCTCTGTGCGCTGCTCCACGACCTGGGCAAGCCCGAGGCCCTACGAACCGGTGCGGACCACGCGCAGGTCGGCGCCGCCATCGCCGGCCGGGTCCTGCGTCGTCTCCGCTACCCGAACGCGCTTCACGACGAGGTCCGACGCCTGGTGGCAGCTCATTCATTCGATCTCGACGGCCCGATCGACGGCCTGTTCGCCCGGCGCTTTCTCGCATCGCACGGGATCGACAGGGCGCGACGTATCGTGCTGCACAAGCAAGCCGACCTCGGCGCGAAGCACGTCGCGCCGTGGGAGCGCGAGCACCTCGCCGCGCTCGAGCGGCTGCTCGAGGAGGAGCGCGAGAGCCCACACCGCCTGTCGCACCTCGCGATCGACGGCAACGACCTGATCGCGGCCGGGTACCGCGAAGGGCCTGCGATCGGCGGCGCGCTCTCCCGCCTCCTCGACCTCGTCGTCGACGATCCCGCCCTCAACGACCGCGAGACCCTGCTCACCGAGGCGCGCCGATGGCTGCCCTGAGCGCCGCCGTCGTCCGCGAGCGGTATTTGCGCATCCGTGAGCAGGCAGGACCGTCCGTCACCGTGGTGGCCGCGACGAAGTACGTGCCGCTCGACCAGCTCGAAGCGCTCGTCGACGCCGGCGTCGAGGTGGTGGGGGAGAACCGGGCGCAGGACCTCGCCGCGAAGCACGACGTCTACGGCGACGCTTTTCGCTGGCACTTCATCGGCCATCTGCAGTCCAACAAGGCGAAGGTCGTCAACGCGATCTGCGAGCTCGTCCATTCCGTCGACTCGGAGTCCACCGCTCGGCGGCTCACGGTTCCGGCGCTCCTCGAGGTGAACCTCTCCGCGGAGCAGACCAAGTCGGGCGTCGCGCCGGGGGAGATCGCCGGCTGGCTCGAGCGGTTCCCCGCGATCCGCGGGCTGATGACGATGCCACCGCTCGCGGACGACCCGGAGGCGTCGCGCCCGTTCTTCCGGCGGCTCGCGGAGCTCGCCGGCGAGCACGGGCTGGCCGAGCTCTCGATGGGCACCTCGCAGGACTGGCGCGTGGCGGTCGAGGAGGGCGCAACACTCGTCCGCGTTGGCTCCACCCTCTTTCAGTAGGAACGTGTTCGTCGTCACGAGGGGCTACGATCCCGCCTGACATGGGCCTCGGAGACGTCTGGAACCGCACCCTCGTCTACTTCGGCATCGCCGAGGACGAGGAGTGGGACGACGAGGAGCTGACGACGACGAGCGAGGAGCTCGAGCGCGGGTACCGCCGGCGCGAGCGCGCGAACGTCCGCCGGCTGCCGAAGCGGCGAGAGGCCGACGCGTGGTCGGAGCCGGACAGCGTGTCCGAGCCCGAGTCCGAGGCGTCGCCGTCGCGATCGTCGTCCTCGAGGCGCGCCCGGCTCCGTGGCGTCGACAGCTCGGGGTCGCAGGTGCGGGTGCACCTCGTCCTGCCGCGCAGCTTCAACGACGCCCAGCAGATCGCGGACCGGTTCAAGGACTCCGTCCCGGTGATCCTGAACCTCCAGTCCGCCGACACGGAGCTCTCGAAGCGCCTCATCGACTTCGCCAGCGGGCTCACGTACGCACTCGACGGCAGCATGCAACGCGTCGCCGACAAGGTCTTCCTGTTGACGCCTCGGAACGTCGAGGTGTCCGCGGAGGAGCGCGCCAGGGCGCTCGATCCGGCAGGCGCGTTCTTCAACCAGGCCTGAGGTCACGCCCGCACAGGCGAGAGGAACCGCGCAGATGGGCGAGAATGCCTGCGCATGGGCGACACGGGCGTCGGCTCGATGCTGCTGGCCGACACGGCGACGTCGGTCCAGCGCTTCGTGTCCGTTTTCGTCGGCGTCTACGTCCTGCTGATCTTCGCCTACATCATCGCCTCGTGGGTTCCGGCGGGCAGCTCGCCGACGCTCGAACGGGTGCGGCAGTTCCTGTACGACGTGTGCGAGCCCTACCTGCGCATCTTCCGCCGCGTGATCCCACCGCTCGGGCCGCTCGACCTGTCGCCGATCGTCGGCGTGATCGCGCTGTACGTCCTCGAACGGCTCGTAAACACTTTGATCGGACGATTCCTGTGAGCAAGGAGGAGACGAGATGTCACTGACACCGGTGGAAGTGCGGCACCTGGAGCTGCGCCGCGGCCTCTTCGGCTACCGGCGCTCGAGTGTCGAGAAGGCGATCGACGACGTGGCGGACAGCTTCGAGGCCGTGTGGCGCGAGCGTGCCGAGCTGGGCGAGCGCATCCACGTGCTCGAGACGGAGGTGGCGCGCCACGTCGAGCTGGAAACGCTCCTGCGCTCGACGCTCGTCTCGGCGGAGCGGGCTGCGCAGGACATGAAGGAGCAGGCCCGCCGGGAGGCGGACGTCATCGTCCAGGAGGCGAGCGCGGAAGGCAGACGCCTTGTGCGCGACGGGATCGCCGAGAAGGAGCAGCTTCTCGCCGAGACGCACCGCATCCGGACGATGCTTCGGGCTGCGCTCGAGATCGTCTCCGACGGCGCGAACGAAGCCGCCGAGGCGGCGGAGGAGACGAGCCCGCCCGGGATTCAGCGCCTCGCCGGATAGCGGCGCCTGCGTCGACTGCGCGCGCCACTATCCTTCGGGCGTGCAGTCGACCCGGCAACCGGCCGTCGCGTCGCGCGGAGCCGCCAGGCTCCGCCTGCGGGTGTCGCCCGGCGCGCGCCGCTCGGAGGTCGTCGGGCGGCTCGGCGACGCCTGGAAGCTCCGCGTTCGCTCGGCACCCGAACGGGGGCGGGCGAACGACGAGGTATCCGAGCTCCTCGCGCGCACGCTCCGTCTGCCCGCCCGCGACGTCCGGATCGTTTCAGGTCATGCATCGCGGGACAAGCTCGTAGAGATCGACGGGCTGACCGTCGGAGAGGCGGAGCGCAGGCTCTCGGGAAAGGACGACATCGCGTGACCATCGAGCTCGACACCCGGCGCCGCGAGCTTCTCGATCTCCGCGAACGGTTTCTCCGCGCCGCCCAGGACATCGTCGAGGGCGACACGGACGACGGCGAGCTCTCGAACGCGGCGGGCGACCAGCACCTCGCCGACCACGCGAGCGACATGCTCGACCGCGAGGTCGACGAGTCGCTGGAGGACAACGCCGAGGACATCGTCCGCGAGATCGACGCCGCGCTCGAGCGGATCGACGCGGGCACGTACGGCGTCTGCATGAACTGCGGGGAGCCGATCCCCGAGGAACGGCTCGACGCCGTGCCGTACGCCGTGCTGTGCCTCTCGTGCAAGCGCAAGGAGGAGGAGGGCCGATGAGCGAGCCCGCACGCGCAGAGCCGCCGCGCGCGCCGCTCGAGGTGCGCGTCGGCTCGGCGACGAACGCACTGCAGCCGGTGCCCGGCGCGTCGCGGTCGCTCGCCGCGGGTCCCACACAATGGGTCGGACTGGCGCTCGTCGCCGTGGCAGCCGCGTGCGCCGACCAGCTGACGAAGGCGATCGTCTCCAACCGGCTTTCGCTCGGCGGCGCAGTGGACGTCGCCGGCCCGTTCACGATCCACCACATTCGCAACACGGGGATCGCGTTCGGGCTGTTCGCCAACTCGACGTCGGTCGTGATCGGCCTCACCGCGATTGCGATCGGCGCGCTCGTTGTCTTCTTCGCCCGTTCCGGCCGGAGGCATCCGCTGCTCCCGGTCGCGGTGGGCCTCGTCCTCGGCGGGAGCGTCTCGAACCTCGTCGACCGATTGCGGCTCGGATACGTGACGGACTTCCTCGATCTCGACTACTGGCCCGCGTTCAATCTCGCGGACACGTTCATCGTCGTCGGAGTGGGTCTCCTGTTCCTCTCGTTCGTGGCGGCCGACCGCTCGAGCGCCGCCGTTGGCACCTCACCGCTTTCGCGTTCCTGACGCCGACGCGGGCCGGCGGCTGGACGCTGTCGTCGCGGACCTCCCCGAAGTCGGGACACGTGCGCTCGCCGAACGCCTCGTGACTGCGGGCGACGTGCTCGTCGACGGCCGGCCGCGTCCGAAGAGCCATCGACTCGCGGGCGGCGAGGAGGTCGACGTCGAGCTTCCGGCGGCACGGGTGCTCGTCCCGGTCGAGCTCGGGCTCGACGTCGCATACGAGGACGAGCACCTGCTCGTCGTCGACAAGCCCGCGGGCCTCGTCGCGCACCCCGCCGGACCGGACCGCGGCGCGACCCTGGCGCACGGTCTCCTCGCCCTCGGTGCGGCCGGTGGGGACCCCGAGCGGCCGGGGCTCGTCCACCGCCTCGACCGCGACACGTCCGGGTTGCTCGTCGTCGCGCGCTCCGACGACGCGCACGTGCGGCTCACGGACGCGATTCGCGAGCGACGGATCGAGCGCCGCTACCTCGCGCTCGTCAAGGGCTCGCCGCGATCGCGAACCGGCAGGATCGAGGCGCCGATCGGCCGTGACCGCCGCGAGCGTACGCGCCGCTCGCTCGACACCGAGACGCCCCGGGAGGCGATCACGTGGTTCGAGGTGCAGGAGCTCATCGGATCGCGGGCGTTTCTCGAGGTTCGGCTGGAGACCGGGCGGACGCACCAGATCCGCGTCCACCTGGAGGCGATCGACCTGCCGGTCAGCGGCGACCCCGTCTACGGCGTCGTGGGGGACCTTGGCCTCGAGCGCCAGTTCCTCCACGCGCACCGGCTCCGCTTCGAGCACCCGTTCACCGGCGCGGGGCTCGATCTTCGGTCGCCGCTCCCGCCCGACCTCGCGGAAGCGCTCGAGCGAGCACGCGCGGCCTAGCCGCTACGATTCGCCGGTTCAGACCCGCCTACCCGACGAGCCTCCGGACGGGGGTGCCGGCGCCTTCCAGCCCGGTTCCGTCCGCGCCCGTCGGCGCACCGCAATCAACCGAAAGGACGCAACGTGGCAGTCGTCTCCATGAAGGAGCTGCTGGAGGCCGGGGTGCATTTCGGCCACCAGACGCGCCGCTGGAACCCGAAGATGAAGCGCTTCATCTTCGACGAGCGCGGCGGCATCTACATCATCGACCTCCAGCAGACGCAGGCGCTGCTCCAGGAGGCGCACGATTTCGCGCGGAACATCTCCGAGCGCGGCGGCTCGATCCTGTTCGTCGGGACGAAGAAGCAGGCGCAGGAGGCGATCGTCCGCGAGGCGACGCGCGTGGGCCAGCCGTTCGTGGCGCACCGCTGGCTCGGCGGCCTGCTCACCAACTGGCGCACGATCGCCGACCGCATCTCGTACCTGCAGGAGCTCCGCCGCCTGAAGGAGGAAGGCCAGCTCGACCTCCTGCCGGCGAAGGAGCGCATCTCGATGGGCGCCGAGCTCGAGAAGCTCGAGGCGAACCTGGGCGGCGTCTCCACGATGAAGCGCCAGCCCGACGCCGTGTTCATCGTCGACCTGCGCAAGGAGCAGCTGGCGCTGCGCGAGGCGCAGCGGCTCGGCCTGCCCGTGATCGCGCTCGTGGACACGAACTGCGACCCCGACGAGGTGTCGTACGTCGTTCCGGGCAACGACGACGCGATCCGCTCGTGCTCGCTCGTGATCCGCGCGATCGCCGACGGCATCGAGGCCGGCAAGACGAAGGTGACGGAGGCCGAGATCGCAGCGGCGCCGACCCAGGAGGAGCCGGGGCCGGAGCCCGCGGCCGCCGCCGAGCCCGATGCCAAGGAGCCGGCCGAGGATGCAGCCGAGGAGACCGCGGCGAGCGACGAGCCCGTCGCCGTCGAGGACGGAGCCAAGGCGTGACGGACGGCCCGGAGATCAGTGCCGCCCTGGTCAAGGAGCTCCGCGATGCGACGGGCGCCGGGATGATGGACTGCAAGCGTGCGCTCGTCGAGACGGGCGGCGACCTCGAGGCAGCGAGGACGCTGCTGCGCGAGAGGGGCATGGCCGCGGCCGGGAAGCGCGCCGATCGGGCGACGACCGAGGGTCTCGTCGGCGTCATCGTCGAGCCGGACAAGGCGTCGATCGTCGGCCTCGGCTGCGAGACCGAGCCCGTCTCGAAGAACGACGCGTTCAAGGCGTTCGGCGAGAAGGTGCTTCGCGCCGTCCACGCCGACGGCCCCGCTGCGGCCGAGGGCTTCGACGCCGAGCGGACGGAGCTGATCACGCAGCTCGGCGAGAACATCGTGATCGTCGGGGCCGAGCGGTTCGAGGATGGGACGCTCGCCGCCTACGTCCATCCGCCGGCAAACAAGATCGGCGTCGTCGTCCAGCTCGAGGGGGGCACGGAGGAGCTTGCGCGCCAGGTCGCGATGCACGTCTCGTTCGCCGCCCCGTCGTACACCGCCCGGGCCGACGTCCCGGCCGAGGTCGTCGAAGCCGAGCGGCAGATCTACTTGAACTCGGACGAGCTGGCTTCCAAGCCGGAGCAGGCGCGTGAGAAGATCGTCGACGGCATGCTCGCCAAGCGCTTCTTCGCGGCCGCGCCGGGTGGCGTCCTGCTCGAGCAGGCGTGGATCCACGACGCCGGGGCGACGGTCGGCAAGGCGCTCGAGGAGGCGGGGGCGAGCGTCACGGCGTTCGCGCGGGTCTCGGTCGCCGGGTCGTGACCGCACAGCCCGAGGAGCTGGTAGAGCGGCCCTCCGGGGCCGCTCCCGCGTTCCGCCGGGTACTCCTCAAGCTCTCGGGCGAGAGCCTGATGGGCGACCGCGAGTACGGCGTCGACCCTCGCACCATGACGTCGATCGCGCGTGAGGTGCTGGCAGTCCAGTCGGCGGGAACCGAGATCGCGGTCGTGGTCGGCGGCGGGAACTTCTACCGCGGCCTGAGCGCCGCGGCCGAGGGCATGGACCGCGCGACGGCGGACTACGCCGGCATGCTCGCGACGCTCCTGAACGCGCTTGCGCTGCAGGACGCGCTCGAGCGCCTCGGTGCGCAAACGCGCGTTCAGTCCGCGGTCACGGTGTCCGAGGTGGCCGAGCCGTACATCCGGCGCCGTGCGATGCGCCACCTCGAGAAGGGCCGCGTCGTGATCTTCGCCGCCGGGACCGGCAACCCGTTCTTCACCACCGACACGGCCGCCGCGCTGCGCGCGCTCGAGATCGGCGCGGAGGCGATCCTGATGGGCAAGAACGGCGTCGAGGGCGTCTACGACGGCGACCCGCGGCTCGATCCGGAGGCCCGCTTCCTCCCCGAGCTGACGCATCTCGAGGCGATCGAGCGCGGCCTGCGGGTGATGGACACCACGGCACTCTCCCTCTGCATGGACAACCACGTCCCGATCCACGTGTTCGAGCTCGCCGAGGGGAATATCGTGCGCGTGGCGTCCGGCGAGCGGATCGGCACGATCGTCTCGACGCCGGCGACCGACGGCGAATGACAACGCGCGAGAGGGAGGCGTAGTGGCAGCGATCGAGGAGTTCCTGGCGGACTGCGTGAAACGGATGGACGGCTCGATCGAGCACACGCGCACCGAGTTCAACTCGGTCCGCACGGGCCGCGCATCGACGGCGCTTCTCGACCGCATCACGATCGACTACTACGGCACGCCCACACCCCTCTCGAACATGGCGACGATCAGCGCCCCGGAGGCGCGCCTGCTCTCCGTGCAGCCGTACGACCAGACGCAGATCAAGACCATCGAGAAGGCGATCATGGAGTCCGACCTCGGGCTCACACCCTCCAACGACGGCAAGCTGATCCGCCTGCCGATCCCGTCGCTGACCGAGGAGCGGCGCAAGGAGCTCGTCAAGCTCGTGCGCCGGTACGCCGAGGACGGGAAGGTCGCGATCCGGAACGTCCGGCGCGACGTCATGCGCCACCTGGAAGAGCTCGTCCGGAACGGCGACGTCGGCGACGACGAGGAACGCCGCGCCGAGACCCAGGTACAGAAGCTCACCGACGATCACGTCAAGCGGATCGACGAGCTCCTGAAGCACAAGGAAGCCGAGATCATGGAGGTCTGACGCCTGCGGCGCCAAACCTCTAGACGAGCGTGCCTACCGATCAACTGGGGTCTTCTAGCGACCAGTCGCGCGCAGCGCGAGTGGTCGCCATCGTCATGGACGGCAACGGCCGCTGGGCCGAGGCGCACGGCAAGTCCGTCGACGAGGGCCACCGGGCGGGTGCCCGCGCGCTGCGGCGGACGGTCGAGGCGGCAATCGACCTCGGGATCGAGACGCTCGTCGTCTACGCGTTCTCGACGGAGAACTGGACGCGCCCCTCGGGCGAGGTCGCGGACCTGATGGTCCTCCTCTCCGAGACGATCGACGAGGAGCTGCCCGACCTCGCGAAGCAGGGCGTGCGCAGCCGCTTCCTCGGCAGGCGCGACCGCATCGACCCGGCCATTCAGGAGCAGATGCGCGCACTCGAGGACGAGACGGCCTCCCTCGACACTCTCTCGCTCTGGATCGCATTCGACTACGGCGGGCGAGCCGAGATCGTCGACGCCGCGCGCCGGCTCGTCGAGGACGGCGTTCCGGCCGAGGACGTCGACGAGGCGGCGCTCGCGGAGCGGCTCTACGCGCCCGAGCTCGGCGAGATCGACCTGCTGATCCGCGCGTCGGGCGAGCTCCGCATCTCCAACTTCCTGCTCTGGGAGCTGGCCTACGCCGAGCTCGTGTTCACGGACACGCTCTGGCCGGACTTCGACGTCGACGACCTGCGCGCGGCCGTCGAGGCCTATGCCGCCCGCCAGCGCCGGTTCGGGGCGCGGGCGGCCCGATGAGCCCCTTCGTCTCGCGCCTCGTCGTCGCGGCCGTCCTGTTGCCGCTCGTCCTCGGCATCGTCTGGCTCGGCGGTTGGTGGCTCTTCGGTCTCGCAGCCGTCGGCGGCCTGCTCGCGCTGCACGAGCTCTTCACGATCTCCCGCAGCCTGCGGCCGATCGTGCTCGGCGGCTACGTCGGTGTGCTCCTGACGCTTCTCGGCGCCCAGCTCGGCGGGGCGACCTGGGTGCTGCCCGGGATCCTCGCGACGCTGCCCGCAGCGCTGCTCGTGTTCTTCGTCTCGAGCGCGCGCCAGCACGCGGTCGCAGGTTTCGCGGTGACGGTGCTCGGCGTCGCGTGGGTCGGGGGCGGGCTCGCGTACCTGGTGCTCCTGCGCGACATCCCGAGCGACGGGCGACTCCTGATCTTCGTCACGTTGCTCACGGTCTTCGTCGACGACACCGCCGCGTTCTTCGTCGGGCGCGCGATCGGCCGCCACCGGATGGCGCCCGTGATCTCGCCCGGGAAGTCGTGGGAGGGCTTCTTCGGCGGCACCGTTGCCGCCGTCGCGGTCGCCTTTTTCGCGCTCTACGACCAGGACGTCGTGACGACGGGCGAGTCGCTCGTCCTCGGTCTCGTGATCGGGGTCGCGGCGACGCTCGGCGACCTCTTCGAGTCGGCCGTCAAGCGCGATCTCGGCGTCAAGGACTCGGGGCGCCTGCTCGCGGGTCACGGCGGCGTGCTCGACCGGGTCGACTCGCTGCTCTGGGCCGGCCCTGCTGCGTACGTCGCGCTCCTCGCCCTGACCTGAACAGCTCCTTCACGGGCGCTCAGGCATCCTTGCGGGCGTGAAACGCGTCGCGATCCTCGGTGCGACCGGATCGATCGGCCGGCAGGCGATCGAGATCGTCGCCGCGCACCCCGAGCTCGAGCTGTGTGCGCTCCAGTCCGGCTCGACGCCGCTGGACGAGCTCGCCGCCCAGCATGCCGTCGAGCACGCCCAGGTCGGCGGCGATCCCGTTCACCTGCTGGAGCGCAGCGTTCCCGACATCGTCCTGAACGCCGTCGTCGGATTCGCGGGCGTCCGGGCGACACTCTGGGCGCTCGAACAGGGCGTCACGCTCGCGCTCGCGAACAAGGAGAGCCTCGTCGCAGCGGGCGGGCTCGCCCTCGCCGCGCAGGAGCGTGGGGGAGGCCTGCTCCTGCCGGTCGACAGCGAGCACTCGGCCCTCCACCAGTGCCTCGAGGGACGCAACCGGGAAAGCATCGCCGGCCTTGTCCTCACGGCGTCGGGCGGGCCGTTCCGCGGGCGCACGGCCGAGGAGCTCGAGGACGTGACCGCGGAGCAGGCACTCGCTCATCCCACCTGGCGGATGGGGCCGAAGATCACGGTCGACTCGGCCACCCTCGCGAACAAGGGGCTCGAGCTGATCGAGGCGCACTGGCTCTTTGCGCTGCCGTACGACGCGATCGAGGTCGTCGTGCATCCCTCCTCGATCGTCCACTCGCTCGTCCGCTTCCGCGACGGCGCGCTCCTCGCGCACATGGGGCTACCGGACATGCGGGTCCCGATCTCGTACGCGTTGACCTACCCCGCGCGTGCCGCGACGCCCGTGCCGCAGCTTCCGCTCGAAGGGCTCACGCTGGCTTTCGAGGCGGTCGACGACGAGACCTTTCCGTTGCTCGGGCTGGCCCGTGCGGCAGGCGAGCGCGGCGGCACCGTGCCGTGCGCGTACAACGCCGCGAACGAGGTTGCCGTCGCCTCGTTCCTGGAGGGCCGGCTCGCGTTTGCCGATATCGCATCCGTGGTCGACGAGACACTCGCGCGGGTCGACGGCGCGCCCGCGCGCGACCTGGACGACCTTGTCGCGGCCGACGACGAGGCGCGGCGGCTTGCCGCCCGGAGGCGACAGCCGGCATGACCATCTTCATCGCGATCGTCGGCCTCGGTCTGCTGATCTTCGTGCACGAGCTGGGCCATTTCGTCGTCTCGCTCGTGCTCGGAATGCGGCCGCGGCGGTTCTACGTCGGATTCCCGCCCGCGATCTTGAAGCGAACGCGCAACGGCATCGAGTACGGCATCGGTGCGATCCCGCTCGGCGGTTTCGTGAAGATCCCGGGCATGCACCGCCCGTCGGCCGCGGACGTCGACATGGGTCTCGGCCGGGCGCTCCGGGAGGCACCGGCGCTCGAGGGCGCCGCAGCGCGCCTCCGCGGTGCGCTGGCGGCCGACGACCACGACGCCGCGCGCGACTCGCTGCGCGTGCTGCGCGAGCTCACCGCCGAGCAGGAGCTCTCCGCGAGCACGGCTGCCGCGCTCGAGAAGGGGCTCGACGACCTCACGGACGCGCTCGGCCCGACCGCCTACTGGAGAGCGCCCACGTGGAAGCGCGTCGCGGCGATCGGCGCCGGGCCTGCGGCCAACATCGTCCTCGCGCTCGTCCTCTTCACGGGTCTCTTCATGACCTCGGCCGGAAAGGCGACCACAACCGTCGAGGCCGTCTCGAGCGGCACGCCGGCGGCCACCGCAGGCCTGCAGGCAGGCGACAAGATCGTGTCGATCGACGGCGCAGTCGTGCAGCCCGAGGACATCTCGCACCTGATCTCCGGCTCCGACGGCCGCAAGCTGACGGTCGTCGTCGTCCGCGACGGGCGGCGCGTGACGCTGCCGCCCACGTCCGCGCAGCAACGCGACGGCACCTATCGCCTCGGCTTCATGCTGTCCGGCGAGGGGCTGCCACCGCTCCAGGCCGCCGGGGAGGCGTTCGATCTCACCGGGCAGGTGACGCGTGACATCGGCTCGTCGCTCGGCCGGCTCGTGACAGGATCCGGGCGCGATCAGATCTCGAGCCCCGTGGGGATCGTGCAGGGCTCGTCCGACGCGGCCAAGCAGGGGACCGAGAACTTCCTGTTCGTCCTCGGCCTCATCTCGCTCTCGATCGCCCTGCTCAACCTCTTGCCGCTGCTTCCGCTCGACGGTGGCCACATCGTGTTCGCGATCGCCGAGGGCATCCGCGGACGGTCGGTCCGCCGGGAGATCTACGAGCGCGTCTCGGTCGTCGGCATCGGCCTCGTGCTGCTGTTGTTCGTGATCGGCCTCTCGAACGACATCGGTCGTCTCTCCTAGGCGTCCGGCCGCCGCAGCCGGCTCTTCCGTCAACGCCAGACTGACGGTAGGTCGAGTGCTCGGGACAGCGCGACTCGATAGTCGGCCCGGGAGACATCCACCGCGCCAAGCGTCTCGAGGTGAGGCGTGAGCCACTGGACGTCCAGCAGGCGACGATCGGAGTCGCCTGCCGCACGCAGGAGCTCGACCAGCCCGACGAACGCGGCCTTGGAGGCGTCGGTGCGCACGTGGAACATCGACTCGGCGGCGAAGAGCCCCCCGATCGCGACGCCGTACAGCCCGCCCGCGAGTCCGTCCGTATCCCACGCCTCGACGGAGTGCGCCCAGCCCAGCTCGTGCAACTCCTCGTATGCGGCCTCGACACCCGGGTCGATCCAGCTGGCCGGGTCTCCGGGACGGGCGCATCCCGAGACCACGTCCGCGAAGGCGGTGTCGACCCGGATCTCATAGTGCTGTCTCGCCCGGCGGAGGGTGCGCGAGGGCGCGAAGGGCTCGAGCGGGACGACGCCGCGCGTCGCCGGCGAGAACCAGCCGATGCGAGCGCCCACCGGCATGGGGAAGAGGCCGATGCGATACGCCGCGACGAGGGTTCCCGGCGCGAGGTCGGCACCGACTGCCCAGAGATCGTCGGGGTACTCGTCCGGCGGCGCCTCGAGCTGCCACGGCGTGGGAAGAGGCTCGGCCGGCACGCCAGGCATGGTGCACGGCCCGAGCGTGCCAGGCACGAAGACACGTCCCGAACGGACCTGACCATGTTGGACATGGCGTCGTGCCTGGCACGGTCGCGCCGGAACGCGGCGCGGGTACCCTGACCGCGATGGCGAGCGCGCACCAGATCCGCGTCGGTGGCGTCGCGATCGGCGGCGGCGCGCCGGTCGTCGTGCAGTCGATGACCCTCACGAAGACGCACGACGTCGAGGCGACGACGGCGCAGATCGCCGCGCTTGCGTCTGCCGGCTGCGAGATCGCGCGCGTCGCCGTGCCGAAGAAGGAGGACGCGCGTGCGCTGCCGCTCATCGTCCGCCTCTCGCCGGTCCCGGTGATCGCCGACATCCACTTCAACGCCTCGCTCGCCCTCGACGCGATCGACGCCGGCGTCGCCGCCGTGCGCATCAACCCGGGGAACATCGGCGGACCGGACAAGACCGAGCAGGTCGTGAGGGCCGCCAAGCGGGCCGGGATCCCCATGCGGATCGGGGCCAACGCCGGCTCGTTGCCGAAGCACCTCGAGGCGCTCGCGCGCGAGGACACGGCCGAGGCGCTCGTCGTGGAGGCGCTCGAGCAGGTCGAGATCCTGGAGCGGCTCGACTTCCGCGACTTCAAGATCTCGGTCAAGGCCTCGCACGTGCCGACCATGATTCGGGCGTACCGGATGCTCTCCGACAAGGTGCCCTACCCGCTCCACCTCGGCGTCACCGAGGCGGGAACGCCGTTCGCGGGGTCGATCAAGAGCGCCGTCGGCATGGGGGCGCTGCTGATGGACGGCATCGGCGACACGATGCGCGTCTCGCTCACCGCCGACCCCGTGAAGGAGGTCGAGGTCGCCTGGGAGATCCTCAAGGCGCTCGGGCTGCGCGAGCGCGGGCCGGTGATGATCGCCTGCCCGTCGTGCGGACGAGACAATGTCGGGGTCGAGAGCCTCGCGGTGGTCGTGGAGGAGCGTCTGCGCGCCTACCCACAGGCGTTCGAGGTCGCGGTGATGGGCTGCGCCGTGAACGGGCCAGGAGAAGCCGGCGACGCGGACTTCGGGATCGCGGGCGGCCGCGACGTCGGCTTCGTGTACGCCCACGGGAGGGTGCTGAAGAAGGTCTCGTCCGACATCCTGATCGACGAGTTGTTCCACGAGATCGACCGGTGGATCGAGGCGGGAATGCCGCGCCCGAAGCGGCTCAAGCTGGCCAAGCCGGCGGCGCTCGCGATGGCCGAGGCGAGCCTCATCCCGCTGGGCGCCGCCGCATCCGACTGAGCGGGAGTACAGCTTCCGCCCGGCGGGGCCGATACGGTCTGGGCATGCTGCGGCGCGCCCTTCCGATCGCCTCGCTTCTTGCCGCCCTGGCGCTCGCCACGGGCTGCGCGGGCGCGAAGTCCACCGCCTCGTCGATCCCCGAGTCGGCGTCGCTCGCCCCCGCGGACGCGCTCGCGTACGTGACCGTGACGACGGACGAGGGCTCGGAGCAGTGGAAGAACGCTGCGGGCCTTCTCGAGCGCATCCCCGGCGCGAAGGATGGCGTGTCGGGATCGATCGGCTCGGCCCTCGGCGAGCAGGGCGTCGACTGGTCGAACGACGTTCGGCCTGCGATCGGCCCCGAGCTCGTCGTCGTCGCGACTGCCGACCAGGACCCGATCGTGCTCGTGCAGCCCTCCGACGAGGCGAAGCTCGACGCGCTGCTTGCGAAGGGCGACACGACCTACGTCCGCGGCGAGGTCGACGGCTGGGAGGCGCTGGCGCAGAGCCAAGCCGCACTCGACGGCTATCGCGCGGCGCTCGCGAAGGGCACGCTCGACGACGTCGATGCGTTCACGAAGGGGTTCGGGGCGCTTCCCTCGGAGGCGCTCGCCCGGGCCTGGGTGGACACGGCGCGGCTCTCGAAGGGCCTCGGCCAGCTCGTGGAGCAGGCATCGACCAAGGTCGACCTCGGGCTCGACTGGCTTGCCGCCGCCGTCTCGGCGCAGGACGACGGCGTCCTGCTCACACTCGGGATGCGAATGCCGGGCGGCGGCGACACGCGCTACGAGCCGAAGCTCTTCGCCCGCGTGCCGGCAGGTGCGGTCGCGGCGGTGTCGTTCGGCGGCACGCAGAAGATCCTCGACCGTGTGCAGGGGAACGTGGATCTCGACAAGGTCTCCGGGACGATCGAGAGCATCACCGGCGTCTCGCTGAAGGGCCTCACCGACGCCCTGAGCGGCGAAGGCGCGCTGTACGTCCGCCCGAGCGCCGAGCAGCTGCCGGAGGTGACACTCGTCCTGCGCCCTCCCGACGCCTCGAAGACCTGGGAGACGCTCGACGGCCTCGCGCGGAAGCTCGCCGAGCAGGCAAACACGACGGTCACGGTGCGGACGGAGAACGGCACCGAGGTGCGTCGCGTCACGACCGAGCAGGTCACGATCTCGTACGCGCGGCTCGAGGACGACACGATCATCGCGACGACCGGAGACACCGGGATCCGGACCTTCCTGGCGGACGGCCCGAAGCTGGTCGACAGCGACGCGTACAAGCGTGCCGCAGACGCAGTCGACATGGGGGAGAAGACGCGTGGCTTCGTCTACGTCGACGTCGACGGCGCGCTCCCGCTGGCCGAGCGGGCCGGCGGATCGCTGCCGCCCGACGCGAAGGATGCGGTCGCGGCCATCGACTCGTTCATCCTCCAGTCGAGCGGCGACGGAGACGTCACGAAGGTCAGCGGCTTCGTCCGGCTGAACGACTGAGCCGCACAGCCTGTCGTCTAGATTGTCGCGATGGTGCAGCGGCAGTCGACGCTCTTCCTCCCGACCCTGCGGGAGGATCCCGCAGACGCGGAGGCCGTCTCCCACAAGCTGCTCGTCCGGGCGGGCCTGATTCGTCAGGTCGGCGCCGGCCTCTGGACGTACCTACCCGCGGGCTGGCGCGTGCACGAGAACGTCGCGCAGATCGTGCGCGAGGAGATGAACGCGATCGGCGGCCAGGAGATGTCGATGCCCGTCCTCACCCCGGCCGAGCTCTGGCAGCTCAGCGGGCGCTACGACAAGTTCGACTCGTTGATGAAGCTCCGCGATGCGTCGGAGCGCGAGTTCGTGCTCGCCGCGACGCACGAGGAGACGGTCACGTTCCACGCGCGCGAGCTTCGCTCGTATCGCGATCTGCCGAAGATCCTCTACCACTTCCAGACGAAGGAGCGGGAGGAGGCCAGGCCGCGCGGCGGTCTTCTCCGCGTCCGCGAGTTCGTGATGAAGGACGCCTACTCGTTCGACCGCGACGAGGCGGGGCTCGACCGCTCGTTCCTCGCGCAGAAGGGCGCCTACGAGCGGATCTTCGAGCGCTGCGGCGTCGAGACGGTCGCCGTCCAGGCCGAGTCGGGAATGATGGGCGGCAGTGAGTCGGTCGATTTTCTGGCTCCCTCCGGCTCGGGCGAGAACACGCTCGTCACCTGCGAGAACGGCGACTACGCGGCCGACCTCGAGATCACGCACGGCGTGCCGCGCCCGCCGGAGTTTCCCGAGGCGCTTGCGGAGCCTGCCGAGGTCGAGACGCCCGACGTCACGACGTGCGAGGCTCTCGCGGCCTTCCTCGGCATCGACCTTGCCGCGACGTCGAAGGCGATGCCGGTCGTCGCCGACGGCAAGGTCGTGCTGGCGCTCGTCCGCGGCGACGATCGTCTCGACGAGGCGAAGCTCGTGTCCGTGCTCGGGACGATCGTTCGTCCGGCGCAGGTCGACGAGATCCGTGAGGCGTTCGGAGCGGAGCCCGGCTCGCTCGGCCCCGTGCGCTTCGCGGGTGAGGTGGTCGTCGACGAAACCCTGCGCGAGGGGCAGTTCGTCGCCGGAGCGAACCGGACCGGCTACCACCTGCGCGGCGTGGAACGTGGGCGGGACTTCGACGGGCGGATCGCGGACATCAGGCTCTCGCGCGAGGGCGACCGATGTCCCCGCTGCGGCGGCGCGCTCACCTTTCGCACGGCGATCGAAGTGGGGCACATCTTCAAGCTCGGGACGTTCTACTCCGTTCCGTTCGATGCGACGTACCTCGACGAGCAGTCGATCGAGCACCCGATCCAGATGGGCAGTTACGGCATCGGCCCCGGCCGGGTGCTTGCCGCGATCGTCGAGCAGGGCCACGACGATCGCGGCATTGTCTGGCCGCGCTCCGTCGCGCCGTACGATGCGCACGTGCTGTCGCTCGCAGGGGGATCCGACGAGGTCGCGACCATGGCGGCCGGCGTCGCAGAGGATCTCTCGGGTTCCGGCCGGGACGTCCTCCTCGACGACCGCGACGCTCGCCCGGGCGAGAAATTCGCCGACGCCGACCTGCTCGGCTGCCCGCTTCGCGTCACCGTGGGGAAGAAGTCGCTCGACGACGGCTCCGTCGACGTCCGTCGCCGATCGGAGACCCAGGACACGCGCGTATCGCGCGCGTCTGTGATTGACTGGACCATGGAGGACTGATGGCGGCGAAGAAACGGACCTACGCGAGCGACCCGCTCGGCCCGGCGATCGAGAAGCTGATGGCCGAGACGGGCGTGACGTACCGCGCCCTCGCGGAGAAGTCCGGCCTGTCGGCCGGCTACCTCAACCACATCGTCCACGGCAACCGCCGCGTCCCGTCGACGCAGGTGATCACGCGAATCGGGAAGGCTCTCGGCGTCAAGCCTGACTACTTCCGCGAGGTCCGCGTGCGCATCATCATCGGCAAGCTCGAGGAGACGCCCGCGCTCGTCGACCGCCTCTACAAGCGCCTCTCGTAGCGCGCCGTTTGGCGCTGTCCTCCACATCGGCTACGTTCGAGCGATGGGCGGGAGGAGCTTCATGTCCGCGTCGGGCCAGACGCAGGGCGAGTTCGCCCTCGTCGTCGCGGGTGTCGCGATCGCGTGCATCGTCGCCGTCCTGTTCCTCGGAGGCGCGGTCGGCGACCTCTGGGATCGCTCCGCGAAGCCCGTGCCCGGCGACCTCTACCCGCCGGACACCCCGTCGTCGACCGTCGAGCCGATGAGCATGGCCGACTGTGAAGGGGACGGCTGGACGAACTTCCCGCAGTTCGCGACCCAGCAAGCGTGCTTCGACTTCGTCGCCGGCATCACACCCTGAGCCGCCCGCCCGAGATAAGACGCGACCATGCAGACGGGCCTCTGTTCAGTCCCGTCGTCGCGGATGCCAGTCCAGGATCGCACGCAGCTCTGGCAGGGCCGCAGAGCATCGAAGTCAAGGCCTCATTGGCGAGGGTCAGCTACTCGCACCACATTCGCTGGGCACGAGAGCTCCACATACGCCTGGATTGCTCGATTTGCAGACGGTCGGGTCGGACAACAGGTGTGGAGCACGGCGCAGACGCCGGGACGTGTATCGGCAGCCGGAATCGGCGCGGTCTCGAGGAACCCCATGAGCCGCACCCAGCCCCTATGAAGATCGCTTCGTTCGATACCTCGCGGGAAGGCGACCGCAGCAGCTTTCTAGTGGCTGCTCGACCGACGGTGGGAGCCTTTCCATGACGCCGAGGACGAGCGCGACGCCACTCCCGCCGGACCCTGGGTTCGCATCAGCATCCGTTACCGGTGCCCGCAGACCTCGACGGAATACGAGGACTTCACCCAGGGCAACCTCGGCTGGCCGTACACCATGGGATGTGAAGCATGCTGGGAGCGGGTGGGCGTTTGGGAGGAAGCTCCACGGATTCGACTCTTGTCGAACGATGCGACGAAGGCTGCCGCGAGAGCCAACGAGTAGCTCGGCACCGAGCCGACGTGCGGCCGGCGGGACAGCTCCGGGTCACGGCCGCCGGTGGCGCGGCATCCCGGCCGTGGGCCTCGGGCGGGCGGTCCGGCGGACGAACCCCGTCGCCGAGCGCTTGCGGCGAAGGCGGCCGCTCGGCTAGCCGTCGCCATTTCGTTGCCATTTCGACGCGGTTGCCGATTCTGGGGAGTGAGCCGCGCGGTGTTTGCCGCATGGGCGCTACGATGCCCGGGTCGCGGGGCGTGGCGCAGCCTGGTTAGCGCGCTAGTCTGGGAGGCGAGCGCACGGCTTCCCGCGGTGCCCCTCAGCTCCGCGTAACGGCTTTAAACCGTGGATTCCGCTCGTTGGGTTTACCCACGGCTCCCCTTGATTCCTCGCCAGCGTTAGCACAGCGTTAGCACGAACGACCTCCTGAACGATGTCCGCTTCCGCGCCCTGTGGGGGTCCACTTTGGCCGGACGCGGGGGTGTACGTTGTGGCGGTGGAGGTCGTTCGGGCGAACGGGCTCGAGATCGCCTATGAGCGTGTGGGCGAAGGGCCGCCGCTGGTGTTCGTGCACGGTGCCGCCGTGGACGGCCGCATGTGGCAGCCGCAGGTCGCTTCGTTGGCCAACGAGTTCACCATCGTTGCCTGGGATGAGCCGGGAACGGGTCGCTCCTCGGACGTGCCCGCGGATTTCGGCCTTCCGGAGTACGCGAACTGCCTTGCGGCGGTGATCGCGGGGGTCGCCCTCGGCCGGGCGCACGTCGCGGGCCTCTCTTGGGGTGGCACCGTCGTGCTGGAGCTGTACCGCCACCATCCCGACCTCGTAGCGACGCTGATCCTGATCGACACCTTCGCCGGCTGGAAGGGATCGCTACCCGAGGAGGAAGTGCGTGCCCGCGTCGAGGGCTTTCGTCAGATGCTGGCGATGCCCGCCAAGGCGCTCGATGCAACGGTTCCGAGCTGGTGGTTCGCCGGCGATCCGCCGTCCGAGTTTGTCACGCTGATCGAGAAGATGGATGAGGATGTCCGCCCCGAGAGTCTCCGTCATCAGGTACTCGTGATGGCCGAGACAGACCAGCGCGACCTGTTGCCCAGCATCACCGTGCCGACACTGCTGATCTGGGGCGAACAGGATGTGCGTTCACCGCTCAGTGTCGCGCGTCAGTTCGAGCACACGATTCCCGACACGAAGCTGGTGCTGATTCCCAATTGCGGTCACATCAGCAACCTGGAGCAGCCTGAGCGCGTCAACGACGCCTTGAGGACGTTCTGCCGCGCCCACCCGCCTCCTTAAGTCGCGAACGTCATGCTCCAGATCCAGCTCGCGCGAGCTTCGCACCGAGCGACTCGCGGTTCGCTTCGAGCACGTCCGCGTAGACATCTGCGGTGACTGCCAGGGAGGCGTGCCGCCGCGCGAGCCGCGACGCCTCCACCAGTGTGAGTCCGGTGTCGAGGTACTTGCCTTGGGAGCCGGATGTGCTCTACCCGTGACCTTTCAAGTACGGTCACGCTCCGAATCCGGCTCGAGCGAGCTTCGCTCCGAGGCGCTCGCTATTCGCCTCGAGCACATCATCTTCGGGATTGGGAAGTGCTTGTGGGTTGGCTCCCAGTCACTCCAGGAGCGAGTGGGCCGCCGCTCGAAGTAACCTGTTCCGCCCCATTCCTCGGGACAGAAGCACTTGGGCGTTCCGCATGTCAGCTCGGTGATGTAACCAAGCTCTGCGGCTTTGATGAGGGCGCCCTTGACGCCCAAGGCTCTGAGCTTCCCGGCCACTTCCGCACCTCGCGCCGAATCTAAAGGTCGTCTAGGTGTAGTTCCCAACGAGGTTGTTCAGCCTCGTGGCCGGAGCCTGGTGGCCGAGGGAGCCGTGTGGACGACTGAAGTTGTAGCGCTTGAGGAAAGGCCGGTAGCGCCGCGGTGCGCTCCTGCTGAGCTGCCGTAGATGCGCGCGTAGGCCCATTCGTTGAGGAGCGTCTGGATGAAGCGCTCGGCCTTGCCGTTGGTGCGCGGTCGGTAGGGCCTGATCCGCAGGTGGCGCAGGCCGAGCTCGCGCAGCGCCTGGCGGTAGGCGTCGGCGATGTAGCAGGAGCCGTTGTCGGTCATCACCGCGCGCGACCTGCGACGCCGCGCTCGGCGAACCAGGCGACGGCGCGGCGCAGGAAGCCGACCGCGCAGCTGGCCGTGAGGCCGTCGAGCACCTCGGCGTAGGCGAGGCGGGAGTAGTCGTCGATCATCACGTGGACGTACTCGCAGCCGGTCGCTCCGCGGCGGCGTCCGTCGAGCGTGCGGCTTGTGCTGGCTTGCGCGGTGGCCGAGCACGCGGTGGCCGGCGCCCCGAGCCGAGATCCGGCCGAGCTGCTTGATGTCGACGTGCACGAGCTCGCCCGGGATGGCGGCGCTCGTAGCGGTTGGGCGGCTCGGGCGGCTCGAGCCGCGAGCGCTTGCCGAGCCCGATCCGCTTCAGCCACAGCGAGACACGGTCGAGAGCGGCAATCCGAGCGACCTCGGCGATCTCGGCAGCGGTCATCCGCAGCCGCCGCAGCGCCTCGATCGCCTGCGACCCGCTCGGCGGGCAGCCGCGCTCGGGCTGCGCCTCGGCCGCGAGGAGCGGTCGAGCAGCCCCGGTCGCCTTCGCGGAAGCGCCGACCCACTTCGCCGCCGTGCGCTCGCTGCAGCCGGCGGCCTCGGCCGCCTGCGCGAGCGCCCAGCCCTGCTCGAGCACCCGCTCGACGATCAAGCGACGGCTGCTCGGACAGGTCCGATGGTTAGCGTGGAGCTTCATCCGGTGTCCTCCTTGGGACTGAGTGGCTTCGACACCCCCAGCCTCCAAGGAGGCCCGGATGAACAACGTGCTTAGGAACTACAGCTAGCCCACAGCTCGGGAAGCTATCGGCCTTGAGTCTCGAATTCCCAAGCGAGGCCCGAAGCATCCTTGGGATCCCCTCCGGCCCTTGCGGTGGGAAGAGGCGCAAGTCCGCAATCAGTCCGCAAACCCCCGCGAGGTCGGTGACGAGGATCCCGCGAGCGTCGCCGGCGCCACCTCACCCGGCGACCGGCTCCGCGGGATCCCGGCGATCGGCCGCGGCGTGTCGGGACATACGCGGCAGCAACCCCGTCTCCGAGCTCTTGCGGCGAGAGTCGCGACGCTGTTAGCCGTTGGCATCCCGTTGGCATTCATCGGCGCGGGTGGGGCGTGGGGGAGTGAGCCGCGCGGGGTTCGCCGCATGGGGCTCCGATGCCCGGGTCGCGGGGCGTGGCGCAGCCTGGTTAGCGCGCTAGTCTG
>CAVVAW010000002.1:0-301951 GCA_963746445.1 uncultured Actinomycetes bacterium | reverse complement strand
CGAACGCGACCGAACGCTCCTCGACCCGGAAGAGGGACGTCAGCTGCTCGTAGTTGACCGTCGCCCAGAGCGCGACCCCGGCGGCGCGGACGAGGTTCGCGGCGCTCGTCGTCCCGAAGAGGAACTCGGAGACGGGCTGGGCGAAGACCAGGAGCAGCAGCAGCCCGAGCGTGCCGGCGCCCATCGTGAACCAGAACGACGTCCGCAGGACGGTCCGCCGTGCGACGGCGTCGTCGGCGTCGAAGTAGAAGCGGAAGAACGCGCTCGAGATCCCGGCGCGGAGGATGATCCCCAGCACCGTCGTGAGGGCGATCAGCGTCTCGATCTTCCCGTAGTCGGCGGGCGTGAGGTAGTGCGTGTAGACCGGCAGCAGGAGCACGGCGACGATCCGCGAGACGAGCCCGCCGACCCGTAGATCAGCGAGTGGCGGCCGAGCCGGCCGAGCTGGCCGCCGAGGCCAGCGGGGTCGTCTCGCTCACCGATCGAGCCCTTCGTACAGCTCGACGAGCGCGTCGGCCACTCGCTCGACGTCATGGACACGCTCGACGTACGCGCGCGATGCGTCGCCCACGCGGCGCCACTCCGGCGGGCCCGCGTCGACGAGCTCCCCGAGGCGTGCCTGCAGCGTGTCCGCGGTCACTCCGACGAGCGGTACCTTCGTCCCGTACGCCTCCTCCGTACGCGCGCGGGGCTCGTCGTGGAGGTACGTCAGGACGGGCTTGCCGAGCGCGAGGCACTCGATCGCGAGGACCCCGTACCAGCCGGCGTTGAGCTGGTCGACCACGATGTCCGCTTCGCGGTAGACCGCGAGCGCCTCGTCGTGGGGGACGCCCTCGACGATCCGCAGGTCGACGCCGAGCGCGTCGCAGGCGGCGACGACGTGCTCCGTCCCCTTCCGCTCCCGAGACGACGGAGCGTGGACGACGAGGGGCCGCTTCCGATCGCGCGGCGGGACAGGCGTGATCGTCGAAAGGTCGATCCCGGGCGGGATCACCGTCGCCTCGGGAACCCAGCGGATCGCGTCCCAGCTGCCGACGACCTCCGCCCCCGCCTTCTTCCCGGCCGCGAGCTGCTCCGGTGTCTTGCCGCGGATGTCCGACCCGAGGTAGTGCATCACCGAGCGCTTTCCGGAAGGCGCGGAGGATCGGGTACTGGAGCGACTGCGGGACGAGCGTGAGCCCGAACATGAAGTGGAAGACGTCCGTGCGCGGCAGGAGCGACGCGAGCGCGCGCCACTGCGCCGCCTGGCGCCGGACGAGGCCGTCGCCGAGGTCGAGAGAGCGGTCGGCCTCCGAGTGGAGCGCGTAGCGGTTGAACACGACGAGCGAGGCGTCGATCCCGCGCCGGCGAAGCGCCTGGACGTTGGACCACGGCACGCCCGCAGTGTTGACCGGGCAGTGGACGACGCGGAGCGGGCGGCTTGCGTGCACGAGCGGCGAGGATACGGGCCCGTCAGGCGTCGTTCGGTGTCAGACACCGATTCTTGTCAAGGGCGAACCTGCGCCGGTTTCGTTCCGATCGCTCCACAGGCGTCGCCAGCCGTGGGCGGTCTCAGTCCCACTCGACTTGGTCGAAGTAGCGGAGCGCCTTCCGGCCGGGCCGCACCCTCGCCTGGAGCGCTGTGAGCTCCTCGTCGGTGATCTCGCCGAGCGCCCGCTTGATGCCGAGGTAGCGGAGGTTCAGGTCCTCCTGGCCGACGACCGTCGAGATCCGCGGGTTGATCTCGATCACGTGCTCGCCGACGAGCTGGATGTTGAAGAACCACTCGATCCCGAGCTCGGCGACGATCCGGTCGCGCGATCTCCATCAGCTCCGGGTCCTCGAGCGTCACGAAGTACATCGCGAGCCCCGCCCTGATCGCTTCGCGGGTCTTCGGGTGACCGAGCACCACGCGCGTCCCGTCGGCGATGCCGTCGATCGTCCGCTCCTCGCCGGTCGCGAGCTCCATCACGAGGAGGTCGGGGCCACCCTCGTCCGGAAGGAGCTCGACGGCTTCCTCGAGCCGCATGGCGACCGACCCGGGGCGCTCGTTGAGGAGCTGGTGCGCGCGGTCGACCGTTGGGTCGAGCACCCGGAAGCCGCGCGAGCCCGATGAGAAGACCGGCTTGAAGCACAAGGGCCGGTCGGGGTAGCCGAGCTCCCGGGCGGCCGCGTCGACCTCGGCTGCGCCGCGGACGCGTCTGAACTCGGGCGCGGGAACGCCGATGCGGTGGAGCAGCGCGTACGACTCCGCCTTGTCGTTCGAACGCACGATCGCGTCCGGCGACGAGACGAGCACCGGGATGTCGAACCGGTCGCGCTGGTCGGCGAGCCCCTGCAGATCGAACGACGACTGCGGCAGGACCACGTCGACCTCCTCGCGCGCGACGACGTCGAGCATCGCGTCCGCGAACTCGGGGTCCGTGCCGGCCGGCACCAGGTGGAACGCGTCGCACAGGTGCCGTCCGACCGAGCGCTCGGAGAGGTCTGTGCCGACGAGGCGCACCTCGCGCTCGCCGTTTTCGCGCAGCGCCCGGAGCAACGCGGCGCTGCCCGGGGCGCCGGACGCGGAGACGAGCACGGTGACGGGGCTCAGGCTCAACGCAGGAATGCAAGCATGTCGTCGCGCTCTGCCCCGAACCATGGGGCGCGCGCGAGGATCTTCTCGCTCACGTGAGGTCGATCCTGTCCTCGCCGAGGAACGCGAGCCGTTGCGCCCGTTGCGCGTCGAGCATCGCTTCCATCGTCGCCGCCATGGTCGAGCCCGGGTACACCCAGATCTCCGGGTGCACGAGTAGCTGGAGCCATGGGAACGCCCCGGCGCGGAGCTCTTCGTGCGGACACCCGGAGCGCCAGCGGTGGTTGGAGTCCGACCGGTACGTCGCAGGGTCGAAGTAGGTCTGCTCCATCACGTTCACCACGCCGTCGAGCGGGGCGGTCATGAACGCAGGCTCCGGGTTGTGCCAAGCGACGACGGGGTCGAACCGCGCGTCGAGCTCGACGTGCGGATGGACGGCATGGAGGCCGACCTGGTGGCCGAGCTCCCGCAGCCGCGCGATCGCGCGCTCCCCCTCTCGCGACGCGAGGTTGTAGAACACCGACCGCGTCATCAGGAGGTACGTCGTCGCGACCCCCTCCTCGGCCTCGAGCTCGGCCATCTCGAGCGCCGCCTCGAGGGACAAGTCGATGTCGTGTCGGAGAAAGAGATCGCCCACCGTGGGCGGCGACTGGAAGAACGCGAACCGATAGCCGCCCCCTGCGGCTGCGCGAAGGATCTCGCGGTAGTGCTCGAGGGAGAAGTCGCAGCCCACGTCACTCGACCTCGACGACGAGCAGCCCGGCTGCGCGGTCGGCGCTCGCGAGCGCTTCGACGGTGGTCGGCCCGGTGGCGACGACGTGCCCGTGGCGGTCTTCGGCGGTGCGCACGGGCGCGACGACCGTGCCGGGGGTGAGGTGCGTCTCCGCCTCCACCACGCCGTCCGCCGAGACGACCGGGCCCAGCGCGCCGACACGGGTGACGCGGCCGGTCGGGAGCGGGCCCGGGTCTGCGGTGAGGAAGCGGATCGCGACCGGCTGCGAGAAACGCGGCAGCGCGACCTCGTCGGGCACCTCCTGGCCCAGCGCGACCCGAAGAGACACGTCGACGACGTCCACGCCGACCGCGTGCCCGACGAGCTCCGCGAGCTGCGGGGCTGGCGCGCGCGCTGCCGCTCCGATCACGGACACCCCTCCGTCCGATGTTGCGATGAGCTGGACGAGCCCCACGCCGTCGCGCAGCCCGAGCACCGCCGCCGCGCGCTCCGCCGTGCGCTCGGCGGCGGCGAGCTGGTCGGAGTGGATTCGCGCGGGCTGGACGTGTGCCCAGGCGACCCCGAATCCCGGTCCGTCCGGGCGAAGGCGGTCGGAGAGCGTCAGGAGCCGCACCGCCCCATCTCGTGCGACCACGACCGCGTTCATCTCGGTCCCGTCCACGAACCGCTCCAGCACCGCCTCGTGCGACGTAGACTCCGCGAGCGCGGCATGGAGGTGGGACTCGAGGTCTCCGGGGTCGTCGATCCGGAACAGCCCGTGTTGGCGCTCCCCGTCGGCGGGCTTGAGCACCGCGGGCAGCCCGACCGTGTCGAGCGCGGCGCGACCCTCCGCCAGGTTCCGCGCCGCGGCGTAGGGAGGCTGCGGCAGCCCTTCCTCGGCAAGGGTGCGCCGCAACGCGAGCTTGTGGGTGAAGCGGTGCGCGGCGTCCCGGCCGAGGGACGGGAGGCCAAGGCGCTCCGAGACGACGGCGACGACCGGCACCGCACGGTCGCGCGCGAGCGTCAGCAGCGCGTCGACCCCGTGGCTGCGCGCGAGGTCCTCGATTGCGGCGGCGTCACCGACATCCGCGATCTCCGCGACGTCGGCGCGGCCGAGGCCCTCGGCCTGCGGATCGTCGTCGACCGCGACGACACGATGGCCGAGGCCGCGCACGTGGACGATCGCGTGGCGCTGGTCGCGCCCCGCGCCGACGAGGAGGACTCCGGACACGGCGCGATGCTAGACGAGGCGTTCCCGCAGGCCCGACGGGATCGCAGAGGGGCTCGACTACCATCCCGACGTGGCGCTGACGGGCAAACGCATCGCGATCACCGGCGGGGCCGGGTTCATCGGGACGACGCTCGCGCGACGACTCGTCGACGAGAACGAGGTGATCGCGGTCGACAACCTCCACCGCGACGCGCTCTCGGGAACGGAGCTGGCAGGGCATCCGAACTTCCACTTCGCGCAGGGCGACGTCCTCGACCCGGAGCGCCTGACCGAGCTCTTCGCGGGCTGCACGCACGTCGTGCACGCCGCCGGGATCGCGGGCGTCGACACGGTGCTCTCGAGCCCGGTACGAACGATGCGCGTGAACGTGATCGGCACGTACAACGCGCTCGAGGCGGCACTCGCGACGAAGGAGACGGTCGAGCGGGTCGTCGAGTTCTCGACGAGCGAGGTGTTCGGGCAGTACGCGTTCAACGTCCAGGAGGCCCACGTCACGTCGATCGGCTCGGTCGGCGAGGCGCGCTGGACCTACGCGGTCTCGAAGCTCGCCGGGGAGCACATGGCGCATGCCTACCACGGAGAGCTCGGGCTCCCGTCCGTCTCGGTCCGTCCGTTCAACATCTACGGCCCCGGCCAGATCGGCGGGGGCGCGATCCGTGCGTTCATCGAGGCGGCGCTGGCAGGCGACGACCTCGAGATCCGCGGCGACGGCTCGCAGATCCGCGCGTGGTGCTACGTGGACGACATGGTCGAGGCGGTGCTCCTCGCGCTCGAGCACCCGGCCGCGGTCGGGGAGAGCTTCAACGTCGGCAACCCGCGCTCCGCTGTGACGATCTACGACCTCGCGACGCGGATCAAGCGGATCACCGGCTGTCCCGGTGAGCTCCGCTTCGTCCCGCTCCGGTACATCGACGTCGAGCTCCGCATCCCGAACGTCGCGAAGGCGCGAACGCTTCTCGGCTTCGAGGCCGAGGTCGAGCTCGACGAGGGGCTCGAGCGGACGATCGCGTGGTACCGCGCCCGGCTCGGCGCCGCGGCGTGACCCGCGAGGTGATCAGGCTCGCCAGGCCCGACGTCGGCGCGGAGGAGCTCGCTGCCGTCGCGGAGGTGCTCGAGAGCGGGCAGCTGACGATGGGACCGTGGGTCGAGCGGTTCGAGCGCGCGCTTGCCGAGGCGATCGGAACGGCCGACGCCGTCGCGGTCTCGTCCGGCACGGCCGCGCTCCATCTCGCGATGCTCGCCCTCGGCGTCGGCGAGGGCGACGAGGTGATCGTGCCCGCGTACACATTCCCCGCGACCGCGAACGCGGTCGAGCTGTGCGGCGGCCGCGCGGTGCTGGTCGACGTCGACCCCGAGACGTTCCTCGTCCGCCCCGAGCTCGTCGCGGAGGCGGTCACGTCGCGCACGCGCGCCGTGCTGGCCGTGCATCTCTTCGGGCGGCCGGTCGAGTGGGAGGAGCTGCAGACGGCAGTGCCGCAGGACGTCGCGCTCGTCGAGGACGCCGCCGGCGCGCTCGGCGCGTCGTATCGCGGGACGCCGTGCGGGGCGCTCGGGCTGATGGCGTGCCTGTCGTTCCACCCCAGGAAGATCGTGACGACCGGCGAGGGCGGGGCCGTGACGACGGACGAGGCGGAGCTCGCCGCGTCGATCCGGCGGCTACGGCATCACGGGATCGCCGCCGGCGCGCCGACGGACATCCCGGCCCCGGGCCTCAACTACCGGCTCGCCGACGTCCTCTGTGCGCTCGGCGTGCCGCAGGTGGAACGCCTCGAGACCGCTGCTCGAGGCGCGCGAGCGCGTCGCGGGGTGGTACGAGGACCGTCTCACGCACGCCGTCGGCGTGCCGGGCGTGAGCGAGGGCGACCGCCACGGGTGGCAGGCATATGTGGTCACGCTCGACCGTCGCGACGAGGCGCTCGACGGCCTTCAGGGCCGACGGGATCGAGGCGCAGATCGGGACGTACGCGGTCAACGCGCTTGCGGCGTACCGCGACCGTGGCTCCTTTCCTGGCGCGGACTCCGCCTTCGCGCGCGCGCTCGCCCTGCCGCTCGCGGGGACGATGACCGAGGACGACGTCGCCCGCGTCGCCACCGCGCTCCTCCGCTACGCGTGACGCGCACTTGGCAGCGGCTGAACGCGCCGACCGGTGTCGAACGATTGGCGCACAATCGGCACACAGTCCGCCCTTGACGAAATTCGGTGTCTGACACCGTTGCCGACCGTTCACCGCGCGCCTCATCGGATGATGCCTAAAGGCAGATGTCGTCGGACCGCACCGGCACCCGTGTGAGCGGGCGGCCTGTCGCATCGCGAAGCGCCGAAAGGATCGCCGCGGTCGAGACGACGGTGGGCGGCTCGCCGACGCCCTTCGCGCCGTAGGGCGCGTCGGGCTCGGGCTCCTCGACGAGCTCGATGTCGACAGGCGGCATGTCGAGCGCGGTCGGGATGAGGTAGTCGGTGAAGCTCGCGTTGAGGATCGCGCCGTCGCGCGTGACGAGCTCCTCCATCAGCGCGAGGCCCGAGGCCCTGCGCGGTGCCGCCCTCGATCTGGCCCTCGACCGCGAGCGGGTTGACCGCCCGGCCGACGTCCTGCGCGGTGCCGATCCAGACGACGCGCGTCAGCCCGAGCTCGACGTCGACCTCGACGACGACGCTCATCGCCGCGACCGCGAGCGCGACATGCGCGCGCTCGCCGGTGATCTGCCCGGTCTCGGGGTCGAGCGGGGTCGTTCGCGGGTGGCGGTAGACGCGCTCGACGTCCACTTCGCCGCCGCCCTGCCGCTCGCGCTCCTCCAGCGCCGCCCGGCACGCGTCGCGCACTGCGCCGGCCGCCATCCACGTCATGCGCGACGCGGAGGCCGAGCCGGCCGAGCCGACCGAGGCGGTCGCCGACGGGGCGAGCGACACGTCGTCCGTGCCGAGCTCCGTGCGCGCGACCTGGAGGATCACGCCGGTGACGCCCTGCCCGACCTCCGCCGCGGCCGAGTGCACGACGGCGCTGCCGTCGGCGTGGAGCACGACTCGGGCGGTGCAGAAGTCGTCGAAGCCCTCCGAGTAGCAGATGTTCTTGAAGCCGAGCGCGAAGCCGACGCCGCGACGGACGCCCTCGCCGCGCGTCGTGTTCCCCGCGCCGCCGGGCAGCCGCAGCGGGTCGCGCGGCAGAGCCTCCTCGCCGGCAGCGGCAGCGCGGCGGCGCGCCTGATCACCTCGCGCGTCGGCAGCGAGCCCGTGATCGGCCTGGCCCGTCGGCAGCGATGTCGCCGGGCTCGAGCGCGTTGAGCAGCCGCAGCTCGACCGGGTCGATCCCGAGCTCCGCGGCGAGCCGGTCGATCTGCGCCTCGGTCGCGAAGCACGTCTGCACCGCGCCGAAGCCGCGCATCGCCCCGCACGGCGGGTTGTTCGTGTACACGGCCGTCGCCTCGATCAGCGCGTTGTCGACGCGGTACGGGCCGACCGCGAACGACGCGGCGTTCGACGCCACCGCCGTCGAGCTCGAGGCGTACGCGCCGCCGTCGAGGAGGATCCGCATCCGCACGCAGGTGATCCGGCCCTCGCGCGTCGCGCGGTGCTCGCACCACATGCGCGCGGGGTGGCGGTGGACATGGCCCGTGAACGACTCCTCGCGGTCGTAGCCCATCTTCACCGGCCGGCTCGTGTGGAGCGCGAGCAGCGCGCCGTGGATCTGCATGGAGAGGTCCTCGCGGCCGCCGAACGCGCCGCCGACGCCGGCGAGATGGATGCGCACCTGCTCCGGCCGCAGGTCGAGGCACGGCGCGACCTGGTCGCGGTCGACGTGGAGCCACTGGGTCGCCACGTGGATGTCGACGCCGCCCTCGCCGTCCGGGACGGCGAGACCCGACTCCGGCCCGAGGAACGCCTGGTCCTGGATCCCGACCTCGTACTCGCCGTCGACGACGACCTCGCCGGCGCCTCCGGGTCGCCGTGCCGGATCACGAGGTGCCGGACGACGTTCGGCCGCGGGTCGTCGAGGTACCCGTGCCCCATCGTCGGGCGGTCCGGGTGGAGCGGCTCCTGCTCGAGCGCGCGCTCCATGTCGACGACCGGCTCGAGCGGCTCGTACTCGACCTCGATCGCGGCGAGCGCCTCGCCGCGCCTGCTCCGGATGGGAGGCGGCAACGACCGCGACCGGCTCGCCGACGTAGCGCACCCGGTCGATCGCGAGCACGGGCTGGTCGGGGAACTCGAGGCCGTAGGTCTTCCGGCCGGGGACGTCGGCGTGGGTGAGGATCGCGTGCACGCCAGGGAGCGCGAGGGCCTCGGACATGTCGACGAGACGATGCGCGCGTGCGCGTGCGGGCTCCGCAGCGTGTCGCCCCAGAGCATCCCCGGCGCGGAGAGGTCGCTCGAGTAGTCGAACGCGCCCGTCACCTTCGGCACGGCGTCGTCGCGCAGCAGGCGCTCGCCGACCTTCCCGACGCGCGGCGCCGGCGGGGCGCGGTGACGCTCATCGCCGCTCCGCGGCGAGGTGCACCGCGTCGAAGATCTTCGCGTAGCCCGTGCAGCGGCACAGGTTCCCGGAGAGCGCCTCGCGGATCTCGTCGTCGCCGGGGTCGGGCGTGCGCGCGAGCAGGTCGGTGACGGCGACGACGAGGCCGGGCGTGCAGAACCCGCACTGCACCGCGCCCGCGTCGACGAACGCCTGCTGCACCGGGTGGAGCTCGTCGCCGTCCGCGAGGCCCTCGACCGTGACGACCTCGTGCCCGTCGGCCTGGGCCGCCAGCACGAGGCAGGAGCAGACGAGCTCGCCGTCGAGGAGGACCGAGCACGAACCGCACTCGCCCTGCTCGCACGCGTTCTTCGAGCCCGGGAGCTCGAGCGTGTCGCGGAGCATCGTGAGGAGGCTCTCGCCGCCCCACACTTCGGCCTCGCGCCGCTCGCCGTTCACGGTCAGCGTGATCCTCACGGAGCACCAGGCACCTCTCGAGCGCGCGGCCCGCGAGCACGCGAGGGCGTGGCGGCGGTACGCGGCGCGTCGCGCGGACGTCGTCGATGGGGCTCGCCGCCTCGGCGACGCGGTCCGGCAGCGACGCCGCGTCCGCCAGCGGCACCGTGACCAGCTTCGCGGTCATGGCGGCCGAGCCGAACGAGGCGCGCACCTCGCCGGCGTCCGGGTCGACGACGACCGCGAGCGAGCAGATCGCGATCACCATCGCGTTCCGCGGGCCGACCTTCATGAACGTCTGCGCCCCTCCGCTCGGCCGCAGCCGCACTGCGGTCACGAGCTCGTCCGCCTCGAGCGCGTTCCGCTTCACCCCGAGCAGGAACTCCTCGAGCGGCAGCGTCCGCACGCCGCGGGTGCTCGCGAGCTCGACACGCGCGCGCTCGGCGAGGAGCGGCGGGAGCGCGTCGCCGGCGGGCGAGGCCGTGCCGAGGTTGCCGCCGATCGTGCCACGGTTGCGGATCTGCGGCGAGCCGACGGTGCGCGACGCCTCCGCGAGGGCGGGAAAGCGTTCCGCGAAGTCGGGCTCCATCGCCTCGGTGTACGTGAGGCCCGCGCCGAGCCGGAGCTCCCCGTCCTCGTGCGACCAGCCCCGGAGCTCGGCGAGCTCGGCCAGGTTGACGAGCGCCACGGGTCGCGAGCGGCCGAAGTTGAGCTCGACCAGCACGTCGGTGCCGCCCTGCACGAACCGCGCCTCGGGCAGCTCGGCCTTGAGCCGGAGCGCCTCGTCGAGCGTGCGCGGCGTGTGGACGTCCACGAGCAGAAGACAAGCACACGACGGGCTCGCTGCCCGTCGCGTGCTTCGTGTCGGACTTCAGTCCGACACGGGGTCTTCGACTTGACAACTTCGTATTTGTGAGTTATCACTTACAAGAATGAACACGACGACACGACAGACGGCAGAGGAGCGGCGAGAGGCGGTGCTCGCGGCGGCACAGGTCGCGTTCGCCCGGGGCGGGCTCCACGGGACGTCGACCGAGGACATCGCGCAGGCCGCGGGGATCTCGCAGCCGTACCTCTTCCGGCTGTTCGGGACGAAGAAGAAGCTCTTCGTCGCGACCGTCGAGCGCTGCATGGCGGACACGCTGGAGCTCTTCCGGGCCGCCGCCGGCGACCGCCGCGGGGAGGAGGCGCTCGAGGCGATGGGCCAGGCGTACGTCGCGATGGTCACGGGCGACCGCACGCGCCTGCTCACCCAGCTCCAGGCGTACGCCGCCTCCGACGACCCCGAGGTCCGCGAGGCGATCCGCTCCGGCTTCGGCTCGCTCCATCTGTTCGTCGAGACGGTCTCGGGGCTCGACGCGGAGAGAGTCGCCCAGTGGTTCGCGAAGGGGATGCTCCTCAACGTCGTCGCGGCGATGGACCTGTGGGGGTCGCGCGAGCCGTGGGCGACGCGCCTGCTCGAGGGGTCGATCGAGCCCGGCATGCGCTTACCGTCGCCGAGGAGCGGAGCTGAGGCTCTTTCATTTCTCCAACTATATTGAGTGACTGGTCACGAACACAAGGAGGTTACCACGATGACACGCCGCACCTCGACCCTCTGGACGTTCGCGATCACCTCGCTCGCGCTGTTCATGGTCTCGCTCGACAACCTCGTCGTCACGACGGCGATCCCCGTGATCCGCGTCGATCTCGGCGCCTCCCTCGAGCAGCTCGAGTGGACGGTCAACGCCTACACGCTGACGTTCGCGGTGCTGCTCCTCACCGGGGCCGCGCTCGGCGACCGGTTCGGGCGCAGGCGGATGTTCGCCCTCGGTCTCGCGATCTTCACGCTCGGCTCGGTCGCAGCCGCCGTCGCCCCGAGCATCGAGGTGCTCAACGTCGCGCGAGCCGTGCAGGGCCTCGGCGGCGCGATCGTGATGCCGCTGACCCTCACGCTGCTCAGCGCGGCCGTCCCGCCGGAGAAGCGCGGCCTCGCGCTCGGCGCCTGGGGCGGCGTCGGCGGGCTCGCGATCGCCTTCGGGCCGCTCGTCGGCGGCGCGGTCGTCGAGGGGCTCGCGTGGCAGTGGATCTTCTGGCTCAACGTCCCGATCGGGCTCGTGCTCGTCCCGCTCGCGCTGCGCCGGCTCGAGGAGAGCCACGGCCCGGGCGGCCGGCTCGACCTGACCGGACTCGCGCTCGCGAGCGCCGGCCTGTTCGGAATCGTCTGGGGGCTCGTGCGCGGCAACGGCCAGGGCTGGACGAGCCCCGAGATCGTCGGCTCGCTCGTCGTCGGGCGCGATCCTCGTCGCCGCGTTCGTCGCCTGGGAGCTGCGGGCCGCGGCGCCGATGCTGCCGATGCGCTTCTTCCGGAGCCGTGCGTTCGCGCTCGCGAACACGTCGTCGTTCCTGATGTTCTTCGGGATGTTCGGCTCGATCTTCCTGCTCGCGCAGTTCTTCCAGTCGATCCAGGGATACGGGCCCGTGGGCTCCGGTCTCCGCATCCTCCCGTGGACTCTGGCCCCGATGTTCATCGCTCCGGTGGCCGGCGCCCTGTCCGACCGGATCGACCCGCGCATGATCCTCGGGACAGGGCTCGCGCTCCAGTCCGTGGCGCTCGCGTGGATCGCCTCCGTCTCGAGCCCGACGACCCCCTACTCGGACCTCGTGATCCCGTTCGTCCTCGCGGGCGTCGGCATGGCGCTGTTCTTCGCGCCGATGGCAAACGTCGTGCTTTCCGCCGTGCGGCCGGTCGAGGAAGGGCAGGCGTCGGGCGCGAACAACGCGATCCGCGAGCTCGGCGGGGTCTTCGGCGTCGCCGTCCTTGCCTCGGTCTTCGCGCACGCAGGCGGGTACGCGACGCCCGACACGTTCGTCGACGGCATGTCGGCGGCGGTCTACGTCGGGGCGGCGTTCGTCGCCGTCGGGGCGGTGGCGGCGTTCCTGATGCCGCGCCGGACGAAGCAGCGGACCGTCGAAGTTGCCTCGTACGAGGCTGTTCGTGAGGCGGCCTGACGCCGATACGACGTCGAGAGAGGCCCTCGTGGGGGAGCGGGGGCCTCCTTCCTCTCCCGACGTTCGGGGCGGCGGCCCCCCGGCGGGTCGGTGCGAGCGTCGGGCGTCCAGGCCGGGTCCTGCGTTCCGGCAACACCGAGGCGTTCCCTCGGTGTCCCCCCAAAAAGGTACGGCCTCCACACCCCCACGCGCCGTCACCCTTTGGCGCGGAATCTACGCCTCTTCCGGTCGAAGTCAAGTCCTTGGAAAAGCGGCGAGCGTGCGGGGATTTCCCCCGGTGTACGCTCCAGGGCGGCCATGTCCCGCCGGGAGACCTTGAGCGCGCCCGAGGACGACCTCGACGCGGCGCGAGGGCCGTCCGTCTCCGTCGTCGTGACGCTCTTCGACGAGGCCGGGACGCTCGAGGAGCTCCACCGGCGCCTGACCGCTGCGCTCGAGTCCCTCGACCGGCCCTACGAGGCGCTCTACGTCGACGACGGGTCGACGGATGGGTCCTTCGCGATCCTCGAGCGCCTCCACGCGGACGATCCGCACGTCCGGGCCGTGCGACTCAAGCGGAACGCGGGCCAGCATCCGGCGATGCACGCAGGGCTCTCGCGGGCCCGCGGCGAGATCGTCGTGACGATGGACGGCGACCTGCAGAACCTCCCGGAGGACGTCCCACGGCTCGTCGAGGCCGTCGAGGCGGGCTACGACGTCGCGAGCGGACGCAGGGCCGCCCGACACGACTCGTGGGGCCGGACGCTCCCGTCGCGGCTCATCAACGGGATGCTGCGGCGGTTCACGGGTGTCGCGATCTCGGACTTCGGCTGCGCCTTCAACGCGTACCGGCGCGAGGTGGTGGAGCCGATGCTCGGCTCGATCGGCCGGCAGAAGTTCACGAAGGCACTCGTGCTCTCGGGCGGCGCGTCGGTCGTCGAGGTCGACGTCGGCCACGCCGCGCGCCAGGGCGCCTCTCGCTATTCGCCGCTCCGCCTCACGCGTCTGGCGCTCCACGTCCTCGCGGGGTTCTGGCCACAGCCGATCCAGACCGCCGGCGTGGTGCTCGGCACCCTCTGCACCCTCGCCTCCACCGCGCTCGGGATCTACGGAGTCGTGTACTGGATCTCGAACCACGACTTTCCAGGCCCGCTGCTCCTCGGGGCCCTCGTGGTCGCGGTGCTCGGCGTGCAGGGCTTCATCCTCGCGCTCGTCGGCGAGTATCTGGGCAGAATCCAGCGCGTGGTAGAGCAGCGGCCCCTCTACGTCGTCGATCGCGAGCTGTGACGTGGGGGAACCCATGTTTCGAGCATGGCGGAACCCATGGTTCCCCCATCAGCCCCCTCCTCTTGGAAAGAAGGGGGCCCGCGGGGGAAACATGGTTTCCCCCGCGCAACAACCCATGGTTCCCCCACGAGCCCCCTCCTTCCGGCTCCTGGACGCGCAGACCGTGCCTGGCCTCCCGGCCGGCAAAGCCGGCCTCCGGCCGCAACACCCGCTGACCGGATCAACGAGAAACGGCTGTTGCATCCCGATCCGTGGAGGGAGTGTCGAATGAGCCGCGTGCTCGTCACCGGCGGCGCCGGGTTCATCCCGTCGAACCTCGTCCGGCATCTCCTCGAGCACACGCCGCACGAGGTGATCTCGCTCGACGCCCTCACGTACGCGGCGAGCATCGAGAACCTCGCCGACGTGATGAGCCACCCGCGACTCGAGTTCGTCCACGGCGACATCCGCGACGCGGGGCTGGTCGACGAGGTCGTCAGCGGGGTCGACGTGATCGTGAACGCGGCGGCGGAGTCGCACGTCGAGAAGTCGATCCGCGACGGGGCGTCGGAGTTCGTGACGACGAACGTCGAGGGGACGCAGATCCTCCTCGACGCGATCCGGGCGTGCGAGGTCGAGCGCTTCCTGCTCGTGTCCTCGAGCGAGGTGTACGGGACGGCGGAGTACGCGCCGATGGACGAGCGGCACCCGCTCGAGCCGCGGAGCCCCTATGCCGCGACGAAGGCGGGAGCGGACCGGCTCGCGTACAGCTACTGGGTCACGTACGACCTGCCGATCGTGGTCGTGCGCCCGTTCAACAACTACGGGCCGAGGCAGCATCCCGAGAAGGTCGTCCCACGTTTCGTCACGCAGGCGCTCCTCGGCGAGCCGCTCACCGTCCACGGCGACGGGCACGCGAGCCGCGACTGGCTCTACGTCGACGACACCGCATCCGCGATCGAGGCGCTGATCGAGGCGCCGCTCGAGAGCGTTGCCGGCGAGGTCGTCAACGTCGCGACGGGCACGGACATCACGGTCGGCGAGATCGCGCAGCTCGTGCTCGAGGCGGTCGGCGATCCCACGATCGACGTCGTCCACGTCGACGAGCGGCCCGGCCAGGTCGACCGGCACATCGGCTCCACCGACAAGCTCGCGCGCCTGACCGGCTGGCGCGCGTCGACCTCCTTCACGGACGGCCTCGAGCGCACGATTGCCTGGTACCGCGACAACGAGGCCTGGTGGCGGGGGATCCTGGCGCGCGACCGCGTCTCCTCGTCCTAGGCGCAGGGCCGGCCCAGCTCGGCCTGCTCGAGGCGGCTCGGGTGCGCGGCGACGTCGACGTGATCGCCGTCGACCGCGATGCGAGCGCTCCGGGCTTCCCGCTCGCCGACGAGCGCGCGGTGCTCTCGTCCGAGGACGAGGAGGGGATCGACCGGCTCGCCCGCGCGCGGAGGGTCGACGGGATCGTCTCCCCCGGCGCGGATTGGCCGGTAGGGATCGCGGCGCGGGTCGCCGGACGGATCGGCCTGCACCATCCGATCGACGCGAAGACCGGCGCCCTCGCGACGTCGAAGACCCGCCAGCGCGAGGCGTTCGCCGCAGCCGGCGTCCCGCATGCGCGGGCGCTCGATTCCACGCGAGGCCCACACGTCGCTCCCGTGCGTCGTCAAGGCGCCCGACCGGCAGGGCCAGCGCGGCCTCAGGCTCGTGCGCTCGCGAGCGGAGCTCGAGCCGGCGCTCGCCGCGGCGCGGGCGGAGTCGCGCTCGGGGACGGCGCTGGTGGAACAGCTCGTGGACGGCCCGGAACTGACGGTCAACGCGTTCTCGCAGGATGGGCGGTTCGTCCCGCTGACGGTGACCGACAGGCTGACGGCCGAGCCACCCGGCGTTCGGCGTCGCCCTCGCGCACGTCTGGCCGTCCACGCACGAGACCGATGCCGTCGTCGACGCGGCCCGGGCGCCGTCGAAGCGGTCGGCATCCGCGAAGGCCCGTCGTACACGCAGGTCCGGCTCGGTGCGGACGGGCCGGTCGTGATGGAGGTCGCCGCGCGGCTCGGCGGCGGCCACGACGCGGAGCTCTGCGAGGCCGCCCTCGGCGTCGACCTGAACGGTCTCGCGATCGACGCCGCGCTCGGCGCGTGCAAGCAACAGTCTGTCTGCAAGCGCCCTCGGATCGGGCGGGCGGCGCCGCGGTCGTGTTCCTCGTGCCGCCGGTCGGAAGGCTCGTCGAGGTCGAGGGCGTCGACGAGGCGCGGCAGAGCGAGGGAGTGCGCTGGGTGCGGGTCTACGGTCGCCCCGGGCACGTCTTCGGGCCGCTCCGCCGCGGCGCCGACCGCGCGGGCGCGATCCTCGCGACGGGCGCGAACAGGGGCGAGGCGCTCGAGCGGGGTCGCCGTGCGGCGGACGCCGTACGCTTCCGGGTCGATGCGGACGCGCCGTGAGACCAGGCTCGGGTTCCAGCCACCCGCGATCGGCGACGAGGAGGTCGCCGCCGTCGAGGAGACGCTGCGCTCCGGCTGGCTGACCACCGGGCCCCGCGCGGCACTGCTGGAGGAGCGCCTGGCCGACTACCTCGAGGTGCCGCACGTGCTCGCGGTGAGCTCCGGGACGAGCGCGATGCACCTCGCGCTCCTCGCGCTCGGGATCGGCACCGGGGACGAGGTGATCACGTCGCCGATCACGTGGCCCGCGACCGCGAACGTCATCGAGCACACCGGTGCGACCCCGGTGTTCGGCGACGTCCGCGCCGACGACCTGAACCTCGACATGTCCCTCCTGCCAGGACTGATTACCGAGCGGACGAAGGCGATCCTCCCGGTGCACCTCGCCGGGCAGCCCTGCGACCTCGACTCGATCCACGCGCTCGGCGTGCCCGTCGTCGAGGACGCCGCCCACGCGGTCGAGAGCCGGTACCGCGGCCGCAAGCTCGGCGGGCTCTCCGACGCCACGTGCTTCTCGCTGTACGCCACGAAGAACCTCGCCGCCGGCGAGGGAGGCCTCGTCGCCACGCCTCGCGACGACGTCGCCGAGGCGATCCTCGACATGCGGCTGACACGGCGCGGCGACGGCTCGCGCTACGACCAGCGCACTCCCGGATTCAAGGCGAACCTGTCCGACGTCCTCGCCGCGATCGCGCTCGTGCAGCTCGACAAGCTCGAGCTCCACGGCGCGATCCGCGCGCGACAGGTCGCGCTCTACGACGACGGCCTGGCCGGCCTCGACGGCATCATTCCGCTCGCCCGCGACCCACGCGACACGCATGCGCTGCATCTCTACGTCGTCCGCATCGACGCCGAGCACGCCGGGGCCACGCGGGACACGTACCAGCGTGCGCTCGCGGACGAGCTGATCTCGACCAGCATCCACTTCCTGCCGGTGCACACGCTCACGTGGTTCCGGGAGCGCTACCCCGTCCAGGCGCCGCTGCCCGTCGCCGAACGGGCGGGTGAGGAGGTGCTGTCGCTCCCGCTCTCGCCGGCGCACTCGGACGAGGACATCCTCGACGCGATCGACGCCGTCCGCCGCGTGCACGCCTCGTTCACGGCATGAAGAAGCGCTCGCTGCGGATCACCCTGACGCTCCTCTTCACGGGGTTCGCGCTCGCGTACCTCGTGTGGAAGATCGACCTCCACCAGACCATCGACATCCTCGTCGACGCCGATCCGTGGTGGTTCGCCCTCTCGGTCGCGATCATGGTCGGCACGGCCCTGCCGATGGCACTCCGATGGCAGTGGCTGATGGCGGCGCAGCGGATGCCCGACCGTTTCTGGTGGCTCACGCGGGCGTACTTCGTGGCGTACACGGCCGGGCAGCTCCTTCCGACCTCGGTCGGCGGGGACGCGATGCGCGTCTACGAGACGTCGCGGCGTCACGGCGGCCGGACCGCCGACATCACGGCGATCGTCCTGCTCGAGCGCGGTCTCGGCGGCGCCGGGACGGTGCTCCTGGGTGCCATCGGCTTCGTCCTCGCCCTGGGCACCTACGACGTGGGTGCCTACCTCTGGCTCGAAGGGCTGTTCGTCCTGGGAACGCTCGTGCTCATGTTTCTGTTCTTCGCCCGCTCGGCGCGGCCACTCCTCGAGCGGACGCGCCCGCTCCTGCGGAGGCTGCGCGTCGAGCGCCCCATGCGCGCCTTCTACGCCGGCGTCCATCACTTCCGCGAGCACGTCCGCCTGCTCGTCGTCGTCTTCGTGTTCACGACGGCGATCCAGGCCGTCCGAGTGCTCTCGATCTGGGCGGCCGGGAAGGCGGTCGGGATCGACCTCGGGCCGCGGATCTACTACGTGATGGGCCCGCTGTTCTTCCTCGTGCTGCTCGTCCCGTTCACGATCAACGGCTTCGCGGTGCGGGAAGCCTTCTTCGTGAGCTTCCTCGGGAGCGTCGGCGTCCCCGCCGATCAGGCCTTCGCGGCCGGGTTCCTCTTCTTCCTCGTCACCGCGACGCTCGCGCTGCCGGGTGCGGTGATCCTCCTCTGGGAAGCGATCAGGGGCGGCACGCGACCCCGGCTCGAGCATGGCTGACGCGGGGGTGCGCATCGCATGCGTGGTCGTCACGTACGACGCGCTGCCATGGATCGCGCAGTGTCTGGAGAGCGTCTCCGGCGCCGAGACGATCGTCGTCGACAACGGCTCGAGCGACGGCACCGTCGACCTCGTCCGGGAGCGGTTTCCCGGCGTGGACGTCGTCGAGAGCGAGAACCGCGGCCTCTCCGCCGGCTGGAACACCGGGATCCGGGCGACGACCGCGGAGCACGTCCTGCTCCTCAACGCCGACGCCTGGCTCGTCGAGGACGCGCTCGGCGCGCTCGCCGCCGCGGCCGATCGTCACCCCCGCGCCGCCGCGATCGGCCCGCGCCTGGTCAACACGGACGGGACGCTCCAGCGCTCGGTCCGCGGCTACCCGACGCTCTGGCGCCTGGCGACCGAGTACTTCTACCTCCGCAAGCTCGCGCCGCGCTCGCGCGCCCTCAACGCGTTCTACGGGGCGGGCTTCGACCACGGGACCGAGCGGACCGTGGAGTGGGTGATGGGCGCCTGCCTGCTCGTTCGGCGGGCGGCGTACGACGAGGTCGGCCCGTTCGACGAGCGGTACTTCATGTTCAGCGAGGAGGTCGACTGGCTGCGGCGCGCGGCCGACCGCGGCTGGTCGGTCGTGTTCACGCCCGAGGCCAGCTGCGTCCACGTCGGCGGGGCGGCCCACGGGGGGCGCCTGTTCCGCGAGAACGTCAGCGGGCACCTGCGCTACCTCACGCTCCACGGCCGGCCGGGCGAAGCCGAGCGCGCGCGTCGGCTGCTCCGGGCGTCGCTGCTTGTCCGCGGCCGCCTGTACCGCGGAGACCGCGGACGGCTCTATCGCGAGGTCGCCGCCTGGCTCGGCTCGGGCGACGTCGAGTCGTTGCTCGCCTGATGCTCCTCCTCGTCCAGCTCGTCTTCGGCGTGGCGGTCGTCCTCGCCCCCGGCGCCCTCGTCGCGTGGGCGCTGGGCGTCCGGCGCCTGTCCGCAGCGCTCGCGTGGTCGCTCGCGATCGTGTTCGCGGCGCTCACGGTGACGTTCGCCGTCTCCGCTTCGCTCGGCCTCACCCTCGTCTTGCTCCTCGCGGCGGCGCTCGCCGCCGTTCCGTTCGCCCGGCGCAGCGGCGGAGGCACACGCGCACCGGGCACGTGGTGGGTCTTCGCTGCCGGGGCGGTGCTCGGTCTGCTCCTCTGGCACGTCGCGGGGAACGTCGGCGGCGACGGCTTCTTCCACCTCGCGCGGATGCAGAAGCTCCTCGCGTTCGACGACCTTTCGCTGCACGCACCCGACGAGTTCCCGGACGGCGGGCTCCATCCCGGGTACGCGTTCCCGTTGTGGCACGGCTTCCTCGCGCTCGTCGCGAAGGTCTCCGGCGCCGACCCCGTCGACGTCGTGCTGCACGGCCCGACGGTGCTCGGGCCACTGGCCGCCGTGGTCGGCTACGAGGCGGGCTGGGCGCTGTTCCGCCGGGTCGTCCCCGCCGCGGCCTCGGCGGCCGCGGGCGTCGCCCTGGTGGCGATGGCGCCGGCGCACGGCGGCGCGTTCACCGCGCTCGCGCTCCCGGCGACTGCGTCGCGCCAGCTGCTGCTCCCGGCGGCGCTCGCGCTCGCTGTCGAGGCGACGCGGACGCCGACCCGGCCGCTCCTCGCCTCCGCGGCGGCCGCCTCGCTCGTTCTCGCGGTCGTGCATCCGACCTACGCGCTCTTCCTCTGGATCCCGTTCATCGGGTTTCTCGCCGTCCGCTGGCTCTGGCGACGCCGCGACGGACGCTCCGGGCTGCTTGCGCTCGGCGCGCTCGTCGTCCCCGCAGCGGCGTTCTTCGCCTGGCTGCTGCCCGTGGTGAACGACACCGCGTCGGTCGACCCGGACCCGGCCGAGCGCTCCCGCGCGTTCGCGCAGTACGCGGGCCAACTCGCGGGCAACCCCGACCGCTTCTCGGTCGTGCCGGAGCTCTTCGGCCGGACAGGAGCCGTCGCTGTTGCCGGGCTCCTCCTCGTCCCGCTCGCCGGCCTCGCCGCGCGACGCCGCTGGGCTGCGTACGTCGTGGGCGGCGCGCTCGCGGTGCTCGTCGTCTGCCTCGTCCCGTGGATCTTCACGCCGTTCTCCGACGCCGTCTCCCTCTCCCAGTCCCGGCGGCTCGCGGGCTTCCTGCCGCTCGCGTTCGCGGTGGCCGGGGGGATCGGCGTGCTCGCGCGCCTGATCGGCGCCCTCGTAGCCCCCGTGGCGCTCGTTGCGGGCGTCGCGCTCCAGCTCCTCTACCCCGGGGACTTCGGCTACACGCTGGAGTCGGGCGGTCCGGCGCTCGCGACGTGGTTCGCGGTCGTCGGTGTGCTTGTCGCACTCGTGCTCGGCTTCCGGGCGCGCCCGCCACTCGAGCGGAGCGCCGCGCTTGCATCGGCGCTGCTGCTCCTGCCGACCTACGTGCACGGCCTGACCCACTGGACGCCGTCGGAGTCCCGACCACCCAACCCGCTCTCGGCGGGGCTGGTCGCAGCCGTGCGCCACGAGGTTCCGGTCGGAGCCGTCGTCTACGCCGATCCGGAGGCGAGCTACCGCCTCGGAGCCTTTGCCCCGATCCGGATCTGCGTCGCCCCGCCCGGCCACGTCGCCGACACCGTCGCGAACCGCCCCCGGGAGCGGGTCGAGGAGTTCAGGCGGTTCGCTCGCACGGGCGATCTCGCGATCCCGCGCGCGTGCGGCGCCACGTGGCTCGTGGTCGATCGGCAGCGGTTCGCGCGGCTGGCGCCCGCCGCGGCGCCCGCGTACCGCGACGCGCGATGGGCGCTCTACCGCCTCTGAGGAGGCCGCCTAGCGTCGGCGGAGGTAGCCCGACGGGTTGAAGGTGAGCATGAGCTTCTCGCGGCCGCGATCGACCTCGAAGTCGTCCGTCGTCTCGAGGAAGGCCGCGACCGCCTCCATCGGGCCTGGGCCGAAGCCGGGGGAGACGGGATGGCCGTTGACGTTGGTGTCTTCGACTACGAGGTAGCACCCCGGCGTGACGAGGGGGGCGTAGAGCTCGAGCTCGCGGAGCACGTGGTCGCGGCTGTGGTCCGAGTCGAGGACGACCATCACGCGGCGTGCGCGTCGCGCGCGGCGCCGGACGCGCTCGACGACCTCGTCCTCCACAGACGATCCGTGGAGATACGTGATCCGCCGATGACGCGGGCGCCCTGCGAGCGTCTCGACGTCGATCGTGACGATCTTCCCGCGTCCGACGAGGTCGCAGACGGTGGCGAGGTAGTAGGCGCTGCCGCCGGCGTATGTCCCTGTCTCGACGATCAGGTCGGGCGTCGTCTCGGTGAGGATCTCCTGGTAGGCCCAGAGATCGAGCGGGCACTTGCGCACGGTCCGCCCGAGCCAGAACGTCTGCTTCCAGGTCGTTTTCTGCGCGTCGTAGTACAGGCGATGGAACGCGTCGATCACGACCTGTGCGTCGAGCGCATCCGTCCGTGGCTCCATGGCGCGGAACCTACCCCGACCCGGCTCGCCGGTCGACCCCGAATGGTTGGTACCGTGCGCCATCATGCCGATGGCTACCGCTCGATAGGCGGCGCCGTGCTCAGGCATGACCGCCGTCCGGCGCCGCGTCTCCGAACCGAATGACTCACATCCGGTCCGAACATCTCGTCGAGCGTCGGATTCGAGGCGCGCTCGAGCCCGTCGACGCCGCGGTCGCCGACGAGACGCGTGATCTGCTGATTCTCGACGCCACGTCGGACCCGGGCGCCCTCGCCCGCGTCGCGACCGACGGACGGGGTCCGATCACGCGGTTCGCTCGGCGTGTTCTGTATCGCGTGCTGTTTCCCCTTCACGAGCAGCAACGGAAGTACGCCGAGGCCAACGCGCGCATCGCGCTCCAGTTGACGAGTCGCGTGCGCCAGCTCGAGCGGGCTGGCGAAGCAGATTCCGGCGCGTCGCCTGCTCGGCGACAGGACGCGGACCTCCTCGCCCTGAGGTCAGGCCTTCGTGGGGACAGCGACGCGATCCGACGGCGTCTGACGCCGTTCGTCGAGTACTTCAGGGGCAGTGCGCCGGTACTCGATCTCGCGTGCGGGAAGGGCGAGTTTCTCGAGCTGCTCCGGGCGGCTGGAATCGCCTCGACCGGGGTCGACATGGACCCCGCAATGGTCGAGCACTGCCGTGGCCGCGGGCTGGCCGCGAGCCTCGAAGACGGCCTCGACGCTCTCGCCGCCGCCGGAGACGCCTCACTCGGTGGGCTCTTTGCCGCGCGAACGATCGAGTACATGACTCCGCGAGACGTCACCGCGCTCGTGGCCCTCGCCGGGAAGAAGCTTCGACCGGGCGGCGTGATCGTCGTCGAGAGCGTGAACCCACGCTCGTCCTACGGGCTGGCTGGCTTCTACCGTGACCTCGCGAGCGTGCGGCCGTACGACCCGGAGGCCGTGGCGTCGCTGCTCGGGCACCGCGGCTTCGTGGAAGTCGAGACCGAGTTCCCTGGTTCAGCCGAACTCGACGCTAGTGCGGAGCCGCTCGACGCGCCGCCTCGGTACGCAGTCCACGGGGCCAAGCCGTCTCGGTGAGGATCATCGTCGCGAGCACGATCGTCCCGCTCCTCCGGGGCGGGGGAACGGCGATCGTCGACGACCTCGTCGCGCGACTGCGTGGCGCGGGACACGAGGTCGACACCGTCCTCATCCCCTTTGCGTCCGACCAGCCGACGATGACCCAGCAGATGCTCGGCCTGCGGCTGCTCGAGGTCTCGCAGGCATCGGACCTCCTGATCGCGATTCGCACGCCGAGCTACCTCCTGCGGCACCCGAACAAGGTCGTCTGGTTCCTCCACCATCACAGGCCGTCGTTCGACCTGTGGTCGACGGGGTATCGCGACCTGCCATTCACCGAGGACGGCATCCGTCAGCGACGCCATCTCCTCGATGCAGACAACCTCGGGTTGCGCGAAGCCAGGCGCGTGTTCTCCAACTCGCAGGTCGTCGCCGACCGCCTTATGCGATTCAACGGCGTTCGGGCTGAGGTTCTCTACCCACCGCTGGGCCTGCTCGACGGCTACCGGTGCGAGAGCTTTGGCGACTATGTCTTCTGTCCGAGTCGCATCGCCCACGTCAAGCGCCAGTGGCTGCTCGTTGAGAGCATGGCCCACGTCCGGAGTGGGGCTCGGTTGGTGATCGCCGGGCATCCGGACGCCCCCGTGCACCTGCAGTTGCTGGAGTCGCTGGTGGCGGAGCACCGGCTGGAGGACCGGGTCGTGCTGCTGCCCGACTGGATCTCGGAGGAACGCAAGCGCGAGTTGTTCGCGCATGCGCTGGCGTGCGCGTACGTGCCATTGGACGAGGACTCGTACGGCTACGTGTCGCTCGAGAGCTTCCAGTCGCGCAAGCCGGTGATCACGTGTCTCGATTCCGGCGGGACGCTCGAGTTGGTCGAGGACGGCGTAACGGGCCGCGTGGTCGAGGCGGATCCCGTCAGGGTGGCGGAGGCGATCGACGGCCTGTACGCCGATCCGCAGGACGCGCGCCGGATGGGTGAGACGGGGTACGAGCGAATGGGCGAGCTGAATATCTCGTGGCCGCACGTGATCGAGCGCCTCACCGCATGAGAGTTGCAGTGGTGACCGCGTACGCGCTGTTCGAGCGGGACGCCGTCGACCTGCTCGCGGACAAACTCGCGATCGAGCTCGAAGGGCACGGCCACGCCGCCGCGGTGCTCCGGTTGCCGTTCACGGGCACGCAGGCGGTCCTCGAGCAAGTGCTCGCGCTCCGCCTCTTCGTCCTGGCGCACGTCGACCGTGTCGTGACGATGGGCTTCCCCGTGTACCACGTCCGGCACGACGAGAAGGTCGTCTGGCTCGTCGAGCGCAACGGCGAGCCTGCCCTGAACCGGCATGCCGCCGACCCGGAGCTCGAGCGCGAGGACGTCGCAGCCTCGCTCCACCGGGCCAACCGTGAGGCGCTCGCGGATGCGAGCATGCTTTTCGCGCCCTCCGAAGAAGTCGTGGAGACCGTCGAAGCCGACTACGGGCTTGCGGCGGAGCTCCTGCATCCGGCCGATCCGAACGACGCGACGGGCAAGCCGTCCTGGCGCCACGTGATCGAGCGCGTCACAGCATGAAGATCGCCTGGTTCACGCCCTTGCGAGAGACGAGTGTGCTCGCGAGATACAGCATCGCCATGTGCGAGGCCCTGGCGCCGTCGTGCGACGTGGAGCTTCATGCGCTGGATCCGTCCCCCTGGCGGGCGACTACCGTGCCGATCCGGGAAGCCGATCGTGACGGCGTAGTGGCTGAGGACGCTCTGCGGATTTACGTCGTTGGAGGCGATCCGTCCTCCCGTGAGACGATCTCGCCGGGCGCGACGTGGGCGCCCGGCGTCTGCGTGCTCCATGATCCGGTCGACATGTCGCTCCTGGCCGAGTCGGAGCTGGTAGTCCGCGCGCTCGGTATCGTCGTCCACTCAGAGGATCAGCGGGCACGGATCGAGCAGCGGTGGTTCGGCCCCGTGGGCCGCATCCACGAGCCGATCGGGGAACGCCGTGATACGGCAGGGCGCTCCGCCGCGGAGCTCCTCGCGTTCCTAGAGCGGGCAGCCGTCTGGCGACCCGGACTGGCGCTCATCGACCGCGTCGCGACCGAGCTGAGGACAATGGGACTGAGCGGGTCGTCGCCGGCCGTCGCTGCGATCGCCCGCGAGGTCTCGACCTTCGCGGGGCCATGACCGAAGACACGGGCAACGACCTCATCCTCAGGCCGCTGGTGCCCACTGACGAGGACGCGCTCGCCTCGCTCTTCGAGCGGAACGACACGCCCGAGACGAGAGGGCGGTTCGATCCCTTCCCGCTCACGCGCGAGACCGCGCGAGACCTTTGTGCGTACGGCGGTCGCGACGGCTATTTCGTCGCGGTGCAGGACAGTCGAATCGTCGGGTTGTCGATGTTGCGAGGCCTCGACGAGGGGTGGGAGGTGCCGTCCTTCGGGATCGTCGTGGACCGCGAGTGCCACGGGCGAGGCGTCGGCCGCTGCCTCACCGACTACACGATCGAGCGGGCGCGGGCCGACGGAGCCCCACAGGTCCGCCTCTCCGTCTACGCGTCGAACGAGGTCGCAGCGGGCATGTACCTGCGGCGTGGCTTCGTCGAGCAGAGCCGCGAGGTCGTCCGCCGCGAATCGGGGGAGATGATCCGCGTCGTCATGGTGAAGGAGCTCGAGCCCGAGACGAAGCAGACGCTCACCGACGCTCACGCGGGCGCAATCGAGGAGCGCAGAGCGATCCCCGTTGCCGAACCGGCACTCGTCGGACGTGAGAAGGAGTTCGTCTTGGACTGCATCGACTCGACCTGGATCTCGTCCACCGGGCTGTACATCGGACGGTTCGAGGCGGGCTTCGCCGAGTTCTGCGGCGTCGAGCACGCGATCACGTGCGCGAACGGGACCGTCGCGCTGCATCTCGCACTGCTCGCGCTGGGCATCGGCCCGGGCGACGAGGTAATCTGCCCGACCCTCACGTACGTCGCGGCCGCGAACAGCGTCGTCTACTGCGGTGCGACGCCGGTGCTCGTCGATGCGGAGGCGGCGACGTGGAACCTCGATCCCGCCGCGGTGGAGGCTGCGGTCACGCCCAGGACGAAGGCGATCCTAGTGGTGCACCTCTACGGCCATCCGGCGGACATGGATGCGATCCGCCGGATCGCCGACGCGCACGACCTGCGCGTCGTCGAGGACGCGGCCGAGGCGCTCGGGGCGCGTCATCGCGGTCGGCGGGTAGGGAGCCTCTCGGACGTCGCGACGTTCAGCTTCTATGGGAACAAGGTCATCACCACGGGCGAGGGCGGCATGGTCGTGACGGACGACGCGACCCTCGCGGAGACGGTGCGGTTGCTCCGAGGACAAGGGCAGGACCCCACCCAGCGCTACCGGTTCCCGGTCGTCGGTTACAACTACCGCCTCACCAATGTGGCGTGCGCAATTGGGTGCGCTCAGCTCGAGAAGGTGGAGTGGCACGTCGGTCGGCGGCGACAGATCGCGGGCTGGTACCGCGAGCTGCTCGGCGACCGGCCTGGGATCGCGTTCTCGCCGGAGGCGGAGTGGGCCACGAGCTCCTACTGGATGAGCAGTGTGGTGCTGGAGGGCAGGACCGCGGACGAACGCGACACGGTCATGGCGGCGCTCCAGCGAGCGGGCGTCGAGACGAGGACGTTCTTCTACCCGATGCACACGCTCCCGCCACACGCCGACGACCGTCCGTTTCCGGTCGCGGACGCCTTGGCTGCCGGCGGGATCAACCTTCCCTCGGGCGCGGCACTCGCCTATCGCGACGCCGAGTTCGTCGTCGATCGCCTGCTCGAGAGCGTCTCCGCCTGAGCTGAAGGCTGCTCCGGCCGTCGTTCAGCCGGCTGCTGCGGCCTCGGTGAGGCCCGTCTCGAGCGGCCTCGGATGGAACTCGAGGTCGACCGCGGCCTCGGGGCTCGCGGGCGGTTTCTCGCTGCGAAGCCGGCGGAGCTGATCCGGATAGAGGGGAAGCGGCACCACGCGGGAAATCGCCGCGAGTGCGGCGACCCCCGGGACGGGAACGGAGACCATGCGGGCGGGCTTCGCGAGGACATCGCTCGCGAGCTGCACGAGCTCCCTCATCGTCAGACACGGTCCCGCGAGCGTGTAGGTGCGGCCGAGCGCCGACGGCGCATCGAGCGCGAGGGCGCACGCGTGGACGACGTCGTCGACGTGCGCGGGACAGAGCACGTCTTCGCCATGGCCGACGATCGGCACGCGCCTCCCCTCCCGGACGCGCCGCAAGACCTGGTCGACGCCCTCGCCGCCGCCTGCGCCGTACACCTCTGGGAGCCGGACGATCGTCCAGCCGAGCTCGCTGGACCTGACGGCCTCCTCCGCGCGCAGCTTGGACATGCTGTACGCGCCGCCTTCGGGCGAGATCGCGCGGGTGCTCACGTGGAGGAAGCGATGGACCCCGCCGGCACGCGCGGCCGACAGCAGGTTCCGGGTGCCCTGGGTGTTGAGCTCGTCGTAGCGCGCGCTCGACCTGCTGTGGGTCACCGCGGCGAGATGGACGATCGCGTCGATTCCTTCTGCGGCGCGGGCCAGCGCACCGAGATCGGCGAGGTCCCCCCCGACAGTCTCGTCCGCCTGCGCGACCGGTCGCCGGTAGACGAGGCACCGGCGACGCCAGCCGCGCTCGCCGAGTGCGTCGAGGAGCCTCGTGCCGATACCGCCGGATCCGCCGGTCACAAGCACGGTGCCGCGTTCGCTCATGTTCGGCCTCGCAGCCGATAGCGCACCATGTTCCGGGCGAACTCCCAGATCGTCGTGATCCGCACGAACGAGGATCGCGCCTTGTTCTCGAGGAAGAGAACGGGCAGCTCGACGATCGTCATGCCCGAGCGTTGGGCCGCGAGCACGAGCTCGGCGTCCACGAACCAGTCGTCGGACGTCAGCGACATTCGGTCGTATGCGGCTCGCGTGACCGCCTTCGGCTTGCCGTTGATGTCCCACAGGCCCCAGGTCCCGAACAGCACTCGGAAGAGCGCGTTGTAGCCGCCCGACATCACGCGGCGATACAACCCGTCGGCGCGGTTCGTGCGGACGCCCTTGCCGACGTCCGCGTCGGTGCTGCGCATGAGCTCGACCATCCGCAGGACGTCCCCGATGGGGTTCTGGGCGTCGCCGTCGATCACGAGCAGAAGGTCGCCCGTGGCGGCGGCGAGTCCGCGTCGGAAGTCCCAGCCCATCCCGCCCTGCTTCTCGGCGGCGAGAACCACGGCGTCGTCCCTGGGCTCCGCGAACCGCCGGACGACGTCGCGAGTGTCGTCGTGCGTGTCCGGCCAGTAGTTCGCCACGAGGACCAGCTCGTAGCGGATGCCTGCCCCGTCGAGCTGCGCCGATAGCGGGCCGAGCACCTCGAGAATGCTCTCACCCGCCGCAAAGCAGAGGACAACGACGGAGAGCTCGGGGTGCTGCGTCCTCATGCCGCCGGGCGTCGGACGACGTGTGCGAGCCGCGCCTCGGCCTGCGCCCAGTTTGCAGCGACGCGTCGCGTGAGAGGATGGACGGGGTGGTGCTCGACCACGTGCTCGGCAGCGCTCGCCTCTACGACGGTGTCCAGCGGATCGCTGGCCTCGAGGCCCTTCGCCCAAGGGTGGGATCGGTCCTCGCGTCGCTCGAGCCGGGACTGATCGTCGACGTCGGCGCCGGAACGGGCAACTTCTACCGCGTCGTTCCCGGAGGCTTCACGTACGTCGCGCTCGACGTCGACGAGCGGAAGCTCGCCCGCGCCCGACAGAAGTACCCCGGTGTCCGCACGATGCTCGCCGATGCGACGACGCTCCCACTCGCCGATGCGGAGGCCGATTACACCCTCTGCATTGACGTCTCCCATCATCTCACGGACGTCGAGCTGACCGGGCTGGTGGCGGGCCTCGCCCGCGTCACGCGCCGGAAGTTGATCTTCGTGGACGCGCTGGACGTCCCGCGGCTGCCGAGCAGAGTGCTGTGGGCAATCGATCGCGGAAGCCACCGAGGTCCCGCACCACCGTGCGCGACGCTCTGGAGCGCTCCTTCACGCTGGAGCGATTCGAGACCTTCACGATCCGGCACGTCTATGCACTCGCCGTCGCCGTCCCGCGAGACCACTGAGGGCTGCGGTGTCCGCGTCCGCAGGGGCACGACACGATCCCAGAACCATTCGCTCGGTGTCTCTGTCCGCGCTCTTGACTCGCGTTCTGCCGTTGGCCTGCTTCGTCGCGCTCGTGGCGTGTCTCTGGGTGCCGACGCGGATGGCGACGCCGGCCCTGATCGAGGAGCCGGGGCTCTACTTGCTCGCCGACCAGGGCGTGTCGCTGGTCCCGGCGGGCTCGTACAGCGAGGAGCACCGTCTGCGTCCGTTCGACGGCGTCGTCTTCGCGGTCGGCCATCGGCTCTCTGCGGACAGCTTCCGTGGTCTGTCGGTGCTGCTGATCGCGATCTTCGTGGCCAAGGGCCTCGTGGCGTTCGCGCTCTTCCGGCGGCTCCTGCCCGGACAGAGGGGGTTGAGCCTGGTCGCGGCCGGGCTTGTGGTCGTCTACCCCGCCGACTCGGGGTTGATGCTGCTGCGTTTCGCACACGTCCACCTTGCGCTCACGTCCGCGCTGCTCGCCGTGCTGCTCTTCCTGTTGCTCGCCGAGCGCTGGCGCCCGTGGCTCGTCCCGCTGATGTGGCTGGCCACGCTCCTGAGCATCGGCACCTACGAAGCCTCGGCGCCGCTCCTGGTCGCGGCGCCCGCGCTCCTCCTCCTGCCGGCGCGGTCCCTCACGACATCGCTCCCGAGGCTCTGCATGGTGTGGTACACGCCGATCGCGGGGTTCGTCGCGTGGGCGCTCGTCTCGAGCGTGGGGAAGCGGAGCGACGTCGCTCAGCAAGACCAGCTGCTCCGATCGTTGTCGTGGTCCGACGCGATCCATCACGGAGTGCCGGCGCTCCTTCGGGGCTATCGCTGGCACTTCTGGGACGCGTGGTCGAACGCCGTGACCTCCGTCTACCGGCACCCGACCGCGCTCGCCGTCGGCGTGCTCGTCGGCGCTGTGTTCTTCGTCGTCGCATGGCGAACCGAGACGGGCGACGAGCCGCGCGCGCGGCGACGAGACTTCGCGGTCGCGTGCATCGTCGGGCTCGTCGCCCTCGGCCTGGGCTACGTCGCATACGCGATGCTCCCGTCCCATCGCGACCTGACAGACCGCCTCCAGACCGCGGCACCGGGCGCGGCGCTCGCGGTCTCCGCGCTGGTGGCGCTGGTCGTCGCTCAGCGTGTGCTGGCGCTCGTGCTTGCGTCGTGCCTTCTCGCCGTCGCGTCGGCGGGCGCGCTCCAGCAGAACCGATCGTGGGTCGATGTGAAGACGACACAGGATCACCTCGTCGCTCAACTGGTCGAGACGGCCCCCGCGTTCACCCGGCCCGACACGGCGGTGATCGTCGTCGACGACACGGGCTCGTTGGCGACAGACTATTCGTTCCAGTACCCCGAGGTGCTCGCCAACCGTGTCCGGCAGTTGTACCGCGCGCCCGGACTGGACGTCCTCCTCTGTTATCCGGGGCACACCTTCCCCTGGGGCTGCACGCTCGGCCCCGACGGAGCCGACGTCACGTACGCCGACATCACGCAGGGGCCGACGATTCCCTACTCGCGCGCCATGTTCGTCGAGTACGACCTCGACGGCCGACTGCACCTCTTGGACGACCTCGCCGCGCTGACGTCCGCCGGAACCCAACCGGCCGACTATGACCCAGAGGCCCTGATCGCGGCCGATGCAGCGCCGCCGACCCGCGCGGCGACGGAGATCTCACCGTGGCCGCCGACGTCCGAGCTCCCCCCGACGCTGCAACCTCGTGACCACGTCCGATTCGATTTCGGGAGTGGGATCGCCGGACCGGGCTGGGGTGGGGCGGGGTTGGATCCCAGAGGACGGTCCTACCAGTGGTCGGTCGACAACGTCGCGTCGCTGACGGCCTCGCTGGCCCCCGACCGGGACTACGTGTTGCGGCTGACCGTCATCCAGACGTTCGTTCCCGACCTGGCTCGTGGCCTGGAGCTCGCAGTGAACCACGTCTTGCTGCGCCGGCGAACCGTTCGGGAGCCGGACGGCACATACTGTGTGCTGGCCACGATTCCGCGCGCTGTGCTCGCACGAACACGCTTCTTCGACAGGATCGACGTCATCGTCCCGCACCTCGCGGGCCCGAGTGCGACGAACGTCGGGCTCGGTGTCGCAGCGGACGAGCTCGACGTGACGGCGCTCCGGTCGACACCGTCGAGCACGAGCGACGGCTGCGCGGGAGGCGATTGACGTGACCGGTGTCAGCCGGCTGCTGTGGATCGTCAACCACCGGACCCTGATGCAGGCAGAGGTACCGATCCTCCAGGACCTCGGTCACGAGGTGTTCCTCCCCAAGGTAATCCCGGGCGACGACCCCGAGTATCGCAGCGGCGTGGTCACGCTCGAATACGACGAGTCGTTGAGCTTGCCGCCCGGGGCGCTGAGGGTGCTGAACACCCACGACTTCTATCGCCGCGCCTGGAGCCCCACCGTGACCGGCATCCTCGACAGGTACTTCGACGTCCTCGTCACATCGGTCTCCGCCTATCTCACGCCCCTCAGCGAGGCCAGCCGAAAGTTCCGTGGGATCGTCGTCGCCCGCGTGTTCGGTCGCGAGGATCCACGGTGCTACTCGGAACTCCTCGAGGCCGGGCCGGCGCCGCTGCTCGAGCAGATCGGAGCGATGGGACGACGCTTCGTCTTCGGACAGGGCTACCCGAACCTGGCCGAGATCGAGGCGCCGGAGCTCCGCGACCGCGCGGCGACGATCACCGTTCCGCTGCCGGCCCACGCGTTCGAGCACGAGGGTCAATGGACCGGACGGGACACGCACGCCATCCTTCTGTGCCCCGGGATCCGCAAGAGCGGGTACTACCGGATGGTTTACGAGGGGATCAAACGAGACTTCGGCGACCTTCCCCACCTCGTCTTCGGGCGGCAGACAGAGCTCATCGACGACCCCGCGGTGCTGCCGTATCTCTCCGACGACGCGCTGCTCGACCTCTACCGCGGTGCGCCTGTGTTCGTCTATCCGTCGACCGAGCCTCGGCACGTCCACTACTCGCCGCTCGAGGCAATGGTGGTCGGCACGCCCGTCCTCTACCGTCGCGGCGCCTTGATCGACTTGCTGACGGACGGGGCGGACCTGCCGGGCGCATGCGTCGACACCGCCGAGATGCGGACGAAGGCGCACGCGCTGCTCGGCGGCGACCGTCTCATGGCCGAGGCCATACGCGCCGGTCAGGGCCGCGTGCTCGAGCACTTCACCTCCCGGCTCGCCCGCACGCAGTGGGCGGCGGCCCTGGGCGCGGCGGCGGCATGATCGACGTCTTGAGATGGGCCGGACGTCGCCTGCGCCGGATCGTCCTCCCGCTCGTCGGCCAGCCGGCGATCATGGCGAAGCTCGACCAGCAACGGTCGGCGCTGCAGGCCCAGGAGGACGCGCTGAGGGCTCTGGAGCGGCACGTGTCCGAGGAGATCGACCGGCTCGACGGCTACCTCGTCTACCACGCCGACGCGACACGGCAGGCAGTCGGGGGCGGGGGACAGCCCGTGCTCTTCGTGGGGCCTTCGCTCGACGCGATCGTGCTGAGCCCCGTGGCCGACGTCGTCGTCCCGACGCGCGAGGAAGGGCTGCTCGCCCACCTCGTCAAGCACGGCGTGGAATGGGTCGAGCCTGGTGTGCGACACGTCCTGGCACGAGAGCTTCGTCCCGGCGACGTCGTCGTCGACGCCGGCGCGAGCGTGGGGATCCATTCGGTGGCGATCGCGATGAGCATCGGTCCCGCCGGCCGGGTCCTGTGCTTCGAGCCCGTCCTCCACGTCGCGGCGGCCCTGGAGCGAACGCTCCACCTGAACGGCGTCGGCGATCGCTCGCGGGTCCACCCACTCGCGCTGTGGGACACGACGGGACGAGGGACGCTGTTCGTCGCGAGCCACAGTCCGCTGAGCTCGCTCTTCCATCCTGCCGACTCCCCGTGGGGCGAGGTCGTGGACGTCGACGTGACCGCGCTCGACGAGGTCGTCGGCCCAGGCGAACGCATCGACCTGGTCAAGATCGACGTCGAAGGAGCGGAGCCGCGGGTGTGGAGAGGCATGGCCCGCGTGCGGCAGGACAACCCTCGGCTCACGATCGTGATGGAGTGGTCATCGACGCACTTCGCGCAGACCGGCGAGAGCGAGAAGGCGTTCATGGACGAGATCGTGTCCGACGGCTTCGAGGTGTCCGTCATCGAGGAGCCGGCCGGTGAGCTTGCCGCCGTGCCCCACGACCTCGGGCTACTCGAGGGGACGAACCTCTTGCTTCGCCGCGGTCGTTGAGGCCGCGTCGCCGCGGCTGGGGCGGACGCGGGCGCCAATCCGGGACGGGGAGTACGATCCCGCGCACGCGCATGGCCACGGCTCGCCTCTCCTCCCCGCGCGCGACGGCACTCGTCGCGATCGCGGCGCTTGGACTTGCGTGCGCGTTCGTCGTCTCGGACAGCGGGCCGAACCAGTCGGCGCACTTCGCGCTCGTGCGCTCCCTCGCGGCGGGGACGCCCGAGATCCACCCGGGCGAGACGATCGACTCCGCCTACGTCGACGGCAAGTTCTACGCGGCGAAGGCGCCGGGGCTCGCGATGTTCACGCTGCCGTGGTACGGCGCGCTGCGCGCCGCGGGTCTTCAGGACCAGTCGCTTGCGAGCGCGGACGGATACCGACACCGCGTCTGGGAGCTCGAGCTCGTCGGGAGCGTCCTCCCGTTCGTCGCGCTCCTGCTGCTGATCGCGTTCGCGGTCGAACGCCTGGTTCCGGGGTACGGCGCGCCGACGGCGGTTCTCGCCGGGGCAGGGACGCTGCTCCTCCCGTTCGCGACGCTCTTCTTCGACCACGTGCTCTCGGCGGCGCTCGGGTTCGCGGCGTTCGTCGTCCTGCTTCTCGCGCGCGAGAGGGTCGGCGGCGGCGCCTTGTTGCCCGCCCTCGCGGGGCTGCTCGCCGGTCTCGCCGTCGTCGTGGAGTTCCCGCTGGGCATCGTCGCGGTCGTGCTCGCTGCCTACGCCGCTGCCGGGGAGCGCCCTGGCCGCCGTGTCATGGCCTACGGCATCGGTGCCGTCGTCGGCGTCCTCCCGCTCCTGGCGTTCAACACCTGGGCGTTCGGCTCTCCGTTCACCCTCAGCTACACGAATGCGCTGACCGCCCCCGTCGCGGGCGGGACACCTTCGGTCGGAGCGAACGCGGCCGGGTTCTACGGTGTCGGGTTCCCTGATCCGCGCGCAGCGCTCTCCCTCCTGGTCTCGGAGAAGGGGCTCCTCATCGTGACACCCCTCGCCGTGGCCGCGCTGTTCGGGCTGCCGCTGCTCTGGCGCCTGGGTCGGCGGGCCGAGGCGCTTGTCTGCGGGGCTGTGGCGTTGCTGTTCCTGGCCTACAACGCCGGGTACTACCTGCCGTACGGTGGGCAGAGCCCAGGGCCGCGCTTCCTCGTCCCGGTCCTCCCGTTTCTCGCGCTGCCGCTCGCGTTCGTCCTCCGAGCGCGTCCCTTCGTCGTCGCCGGGATCGGCCTCGTGTCGGTCGGAGTGATGGCCATGGCGACGATCACGGGCCCGCTGACCGGCGTCGAGTATTCGGTGGACACGTGGTTCGACCGGGTCGGCAACGGGGCGGTGGTCGAGACGCTCTTCGGCTGGCTCGGCGTCGAGCCGAGGTGGGTCGCCGCACTCCCCTTCGCGGTCCTGCTCGCGCTCGCGTGCGGCGTCGCACTCGCTCGCGTGCCGCTCTTCCGCGACTGGCGGCGTGAGGCACCGCAGCTCGCGGGAGTTGTCGCTGCCTGGCTGCTGATCGTCCTCGTCGCACCCGACCTGCAGCCGGCCGACGAGGCCCACGAGACGGACGAGGGCGCGATCGCGGTGCTCCTCGTCCTCGCGACGATCGCGATCGCGCTCCACGTGGCGCAGCGCTCCAGTGTGATGGCGTTGCTCGTGCTCGCGCCCGCGTTCGTGCTTCAGCTCCCGCGGCTCGAGGCCCGCCCGCGACTCTCGCTGCTCGTCGCGCTCGCCGTGCTCGGCCTCGCCGCGTTCGTGTGGCAGAGGTTGCGGCCGCTCCGCGCCGAGCCGTTCGCCGAGCTCGACAACACGACGGAGACCCTCGAACCGCTGGAGACGCTCGAACCGCTCGAGACGCCGATCGCCCCGGCTCAGTGAAGGTCCTCCTCGTCAGCTTCTACTTCCCGCCGGCCGGCGGGGGCGGGGTGCAGAGACCGCTCAAGCTTGCCCAGTACCTCCCCGCGATGGGCATCGAGACGCACGTGCTCGCACCCGACGACCCACGCTGGATCCACCGCGACGACGGGCTCCGGATGCCGTCCCAGGCGTGGGTGCACAGGGCACGATACGTCGGCGTCTCCGGCGGGAAGCCGGCCGAGGTCCTTGCGGGCACCCACGGCCTCGAGCGCGTCGCGACCCAAGCGCGTCTGCAGTTGCGGCGCCTCGTCGTGCCCGACGAGAACGCCACCTGGGCGCTCACGGCGATCCCCGCCGGGATCAAGCTGGTGCGGAAGCACGGGATCGACGTGGTCATCTCGACGTCGCCGCCGCCGTCGACCCACCTGATCGCGGCCGCGATCGCCCGCGCGACCGGGGCGAAGTGGGTGGCTGACCTCCGCGACTCGCTCGTCGCGCACGCTCACCGCCGCGCCGACAGCGTCGCGACGCGCGCCAAGTCGTCGCTCCACCACAGGGTCGCGCGGCTCGTCGCGTCGCGGGCGGACGCGATCACCTGCGTCTCCGAGGCGATCTCCGAGGAGACGCGGGCGCTCGCGCCGCGCGGCCGCGTCGTCACGATCGCGAACGGCTGCGACTTCGACGACGTCGTCGGCCTCGACCGGCACCCCTCCGACCGGTTCCGGATCACCCACACGGGGAGCTTCTTCGGGCGCCGGGACCCGCGACCGTTCCTCCAGGCGCTGCACGACTCGGGGCTCGACGTCGTGGCGCGGTTCCTCGGCGACTTCAGGCCCGCCGACCGCGAGTGGGCGGAATCGCTGGGTCTCGGCGACCGGCTGGAGCTCCTTCCGTACGCGCCGCGAGCCACCTCGCTCGCCCTCCAGCGCGACTCCGAGGCGCTCCTCTTGTTGATCCCGGACGCGGGCGGACGCGGACGAGGAGTCCTCTCGGGGAAGGTCTTCGAATACGTGGCGGTTGGCCGGCCGATCCTCGCCTTGGTGCCTCCCGACGGTGCCGCCGCCCAGCTCATCCGGGAGACGGGCTCCGGCGTCGTTGCACCTCCGGACGACCCGGTGGCGATCCGGGCCGCGCTCGAGAGCCTGCACGCGCGATGGCGCGAGGACGGATTGCCGGACGTGGATCTCGGCGAGGACTGGCATCGGCGGCTCTCCCGCCGGACGAGGGTCGAGGAGATGGCCGAGCTCCTCCACGACGTCGTGGGGCGCTGACGCAAGCCGCCCACCGCGGTACCCTCGCGCGACGGACGACGTGCTCCAGCGGTGGTTCTCGGCCGGCGTCGGCACCCGCCGACTCGTCGTGGCGTTCTGCGTCGCAGTGATGGTCGTCGCCCTCGTGGTGCGGTTCCCCGACGCGTTCCGCGACGCCAACGACACGGCACGCGCGAACGCCGCGCTCGACCTCGTCGACCGCGACGTCGGAGCGGGGAACTCCGTCTTCCCCGACCAGCGGCTGCTCGTCGAGGCCCGCGGTCTGATCCCGCCCAATGCGAGCTTCGCCGTCGCCGTCGGCGATCCGCAGCCTGGCTGGACCGAGCTCACGGCCGGGTCGGCCGAGCCCTTCCTGCGCTCCTACCTCCTCCCACGCCGACTCGATCCGAACGGGCCGTGGATCGTGTGCCTTGCGTGCGACCGGGACGCGTATCCCGGCGCCGACGCGGTCTGGGAAGGCGACGACGGGCTCTCGATCCTGCGGCGCGAGTCGTGACCGTCCGCGCGATTCTGGGGCTCGCCGCGCTGAACGGGGCGTATGCCGTGCTCGGCGTCACCCTCCTCTGGGCGATCCGAGGGTTGCCGCGCTGGTCCGACGTGCTGCGCCTCGCCGGCCTCGGGTACCTCCTCGGCGTCGCCGCGTTCGGAACCGTCTGGACGCTGCTCCTCGTCGTCGGCGTGCCGTTCGGCGGGTGGGCGATCGTGCTTTCGCTCGTGTGCGGCACCGCCGCCGCGGCCGCCGCCGGCTTCGTCCTCCGCCGGCCGCGCCCATCCGGCTTCGGCGACCCGGACCGGCACGCGTCGAGCGCGATGCTGCTCGTGACCGCCACCGGGATCGCGCTCACGGGACTGCTGCTCGAGGCGCTCTTCCGCTCCGCGCGCCTGCAGAGCCTGCAGGCGTACGACGCGTGGGCGTTCTGGGTGCCCAAGGCGAAGGCGATCTACTTCTTCGGTGGCCTCGACCATCAGGTCTTCACCACGTTCCCGGGGCCGACCTACCCGCCGCTCGTCCCGATCCTCGACGCGGCGGCGTTCCACTCGATGGGGAGCGTGGACGTGATCACGTTCCACCTGCAGTACTGGTTCCTCGTCGTCGGCACGGTCGCCGCGATCGCGGGCTGCCTCTACCGCCACGTGCCTGCATGGCTGCTCTGGCCTCCGCTCGTGCTCGTGCTCGCCGTTCCACGCGTCGCCTCCGGTCTGCTGACGCCCCAGGCGGACGTGCTCGTCGACGCGCTGTTCGTCGTCGGCGCGCTGCTCCTCGCCCTCTGGCTGCGCGACGGGCGCGGCTGGCGGCTCGCCGCCGCCGCCGTGCTGTTCGCGGGCGCCGGACTGACGAAGCGCGAGGGGCTCCTGTTCGTCGCGGCGGCGCTCGTCGTCGCGCTCGCCGTGTCACTCATCGGGAGACGAGCCGGCTGGCCGCGCCTCCTTGCCGTCGCGGCAGTCGTGGGCGTGGCCGCGCTGCCGTGGCGGCTCTGGTACCGGAGCAACGGGATCGGCGGTGAGGCACCGACCAACGTCGGCGCGGGAGGCTCGCTCGGCCGCGGCGGGGACTCTCTGCGGCTCTCGTTCGACGTGCTCTTCGATACGACGCTCTGGTCGGTCGTCCCGATCGTCGCGCTGATCGCCCTCGGCGCCGCGCTCGTCTGGGGCGACCGGCGCGTGGCCGCGTTCCTCGCGGCGGTGCTCGGCCTGGTCTTTCTCGGCGGCGCCTGGGTGACGTACTCGTACCGGGACGTCCCGATCACCGCGAACGAGGCGCTGAACCCGATCGTCCGCTACACCGGGGCGATCGTGCTCCTCGCAGCAGTGGCGATGCCGTTGCTGCTCGCCTCGGTGTGGCGGAGCGGGACGGAGGAGCGCCGGTGAGACGTTCGACGGCACGGCTGGCCGCCGCCGCGATCGTCGTCGTGCCGCTCGTCGGCTATCCGGCGGTCGTGCTCGCCGACGGCGCACGCTTCCCGTCAGCGGACGACTGCGTCCACATCGCAAAGCCGGGCGAGTCCGGCGACCTCGACCTCGTGTTCGGTCGTCGCGACACGCCGGCAGAGGCGGAGCAGCTCCTCGAGCAGGTCAAGCGCGTCGGCTACGTCGACGCCCAGGTCCAAGGGGACGGCTGCCTCCGCTGGAAGGTCGTCTACACGGGCATCGAGTCCTACGAGCAGGGCGCCAGCTCCGCGGCCGAGGCGCGCGGTGCGGGCCTCCAGCCCCAGATCGAGATCGCGCCGCCGTAGCTCTGACGCCTACGATTCGACGCCGTGGCGACCCTCGCCCTCGACCGACCGCGCGTCGTCGCCGCCCGCGCACCGGTGGTCGAGGGGTTGTTCTTCGCGACCGTCTTCACCGTCACGTTCGCCAAGCTCCAGTGGGAGGTCGCGGGGACGCTCGCGTTCTCCGACGTCGTCACGTTCCTCTTCCTGGTCGCCTTTGCGCTGTACCGGCTCGAGCGGCTCGACGGCCGGATGGCGCGCGCCGCGTGGATCACGCTCGCCTTCTTCGCGGCGTTCCTCCTCGTCTACCTGATCGGCTTCTTCAACCTCGACACGGCCGAGTCGCTGGCGCAGTGGGCGAAGGGGATGGGCAAGTTCCTCCTCCACTTCCTGTTCCTCGTCGCCGGCGTCGCGTTGATCGCCCGGCGGGGGCAGCGGTTCTACTGGCAGACGCTGGCGGCCTTCGTCATCGGCGTCACTTTCAACGCGGTGTACGGCGTCCTACAACTGGGTGTCGCCGAGGGCGCGGGCGGCAACCTCGACGCCGCGTGGCTGCAGCCGCTCACCGGGGGCGCCAGCAAGATCAACGTCTACGGCGCGATCCAGGGCCAGGACGTCTACCGGATCAACGCCTTGACGGGCGACCCGAACCACCTCGGGATCGAGCTCGCCGCGGTGCTCGTCCTCCTCCTGCCGATCTACCTCCGGCTCGAGCGCGGTCACCGGCTTCGGACGCCGCTGATGGTGCTGCTGGCGTTCCTCCTCGTCGTCGAGCTGGCGACGCTCTCGCGCAGCGGCCTGCTCGGGCTCGTCTGCGGCCTCGCGGTGCTCGCCGTCCCGTATCGCCGGCACCTGCTGACGGCCCGGTTCCTCGTCCCGCTCGCGATCGTGCTGCTCGGGGTGCTCGCGTTCGTCGCGCGCCGGGCGAACTTCTTCGAGCAGGTGCTGCGCTCACGGATCTCGACGGAGGGGCAGGCCGCCTCCACGCACTTCGTCGTCTACGACTTCATCCCCGACGTGCTCTCGCAGCACCCCCTCTTCGGGCTCGGGCTGAACACGTTCTCCGTGTACTACGAGTTCGTCACCGGCCGGACGAACTTCGGCCCGCACTCCTTCTACGTCGCGCTGTTCGTGGAGAGCGGGCTCGTCGGCGCCCTCGTGTTCGCGGCGTTCCTCGTCTACCTGTTCCGCAGGGCAGGCGCGACGCGCCGGATCGGTAGGGCGCTCGCGGCCGCCGGCGACCCGCTTGCCGCGCGGGTTCGACCGCTCGGGTGGGGGCTCACCGCCGCCCTCGTCGCGACCCTCGCCTCGAACGCCTTCTACCTGACGATGTCCTTCTACTACTTCTACGCCCTCGCGCTGCTCGCGATCGCCGCACCGACCGTCTTCGCCACGGGGCTGGCCCGCCGCCGCGCGTGAAGCTCGTCGTCCTGACGACGTCCTATCCGCGCGACCGGGACGACGTCGCCGGGAGCTTCGTGCGAGACGGGGTCGAGGCCCTGCGGGCGGAGGGGCTCGATGTGCGCGTCGTCTCACCGGCGAGCTTCCGCCACTACGGCATCGCCTACGGCGACGGGATCGTGAACAACCTCCGCCGCGCGCCGTGGAAGGTCGTTCTGCTCCCGCTGTTTCTCCTGTCGTTCGCGATCGCGGCGCGGCGGGCGAGCGGGGACGCGGACGTCGTGCATGCGCACTGGCTGCCGAGCGCGCTGCCCGCCCTGGCGACCGGGAAGCCGTTCGTGCTCCAGCTGTGGGGCTCCGACGTCGCCCTCGCGCGGCACGCGCGGCCGCTGGCACGCCGCGCTCGTTCGACGGGCGCGGGTCGTCGTCTGCGCCTCGCAGTCGCTCGCCGACGACGCACGACGGCTCGGCGCGCGGGACGTCCGGGTGATCCCGAGCCCCGTGGCGATCCCCGAGTCGGTCGGCGAGCCGGACGACCCGCCGCACGCGCTCTACGTCGGGCGGCTCTCCGAGGAGAAAGGCGTGCGTGAGCTCGCGGAGGCGGCGCGCGACCTGCCGCTCGTCGTCGTCGGCGACGGGCCGCTCCGCGTCGCTGTTTCCCGACGCGGTCGGCTTCGTGCCGCCGCACGAGCTCGGCCCGTACTACGAGCGCGCGTCGGTCGTCGTCGTCCCGTCGCGCCGCGAGGGCTACGGCATGGTCGCGCGCGAGGCGATGGCGCACGGGCGACCCGTCGTCGCGACCGCGGTCGGCGGGCTCGTGGACGCCGTCGAGGACGGCGTCACGGGGTTGCTCGTTCCGGCCGGCGACAGCGGCGCACTCCGCGAGGCGCTGACCACGCTTCTCGGGAACGCCGAGCTCCGGGGGCGGCTCGGCGAGGCTGCTGCGATGCGCATCGCCGACGGCTTCTCGCGCGCCGTGCAGGTCGCGGCCCTCGTCGCCGCATACGACGACGCGCGCGGGCTTCCTCGCGGCCGACCGCCCGGCCCGCCGAGCGTCTAGATGGTTGATGCCACGAGATCGCTCGCTCCGGGGCGGGGGCTGGGCGGCTCGGCGATGCTGGTGGCATCGGTGAGGTGCCCGGCACCCGAAGCGCACGGGGCTGGCGGGCCTGCGTAGCGAGCAGGCCAGCCCCGGCAGCGGCCCAGACGCGCCAGACCACGCAGCCGGACGCGCGAGATCGTGGCATCGATCATCTAGGGTCGTCGCCGTGGCGACCTTCCCGACGCTCGCGGAGCAGCTCGAGCGCCGTGTCGCGCGGCCCGACAGTGCAGACGTCGTCGTCGTCTCGGAGGGTCACGTGCCTGGGGCCGCGGACGTGCCCGAGGCCTCCGTGGTGCTCACGGTGGAGGCAGCGACGTCGAGCCCGGAGTTGCGGGCATTCGTCGGCGAGCATCGCGGCAACGTGCTCCTGCTCTCCGGCGATCGCCCGCTCAACTGGGAGCTCGTCGACCGCCTCCGTGGGGAGCTCGCGTCCGATCCGTCGTGTGCCACCGTCTCGATCAACCCGGACGCGCGCGCGTCGCCGCCCGGGATCCCGCCGCAGACGATTCCGCGGCCCCGGCGCGGCGCAGTCCTCGTGCATCGCGACCATCTCCTGCTCGCACTCGACGAGGAGCCGCTCGCAGGTGCCACGGACGAGGCGAGCGATCTCGTCGGCCGTGTACTCGCGCGGCTCGAGCGGCCGGGCTTCGTTCACCGCGCCGCCGCGCCTCCGAGCGAGACGGCCATGGTGCAGGCGGCGAAGGATCGCTCGGCGGGACGCGGCCCCGCGACGGTGGTCTTCGACGGGCGGTCGTTCGCGTACACGTTGTCCGGCACGCAGGTGCAGACGATCGGCCTCCTCGGCGGCCTCGTGCGCGCGGGGACGGACGTCACGGTCGCGCTGACGGCCGAACTGCACGAGACTGTCCGCACGGAGCTCGGCGAGCTCGTCGATGCGATGCGCTTCGTCGAGCACTCCCGCATCGGCCGGGTCGAGCTCGTCCACAAGTCGCACCAGTTCTGGTCGCTCCACGACCTCGCCGAGTCGCTCGCGATGGCCGAGCGGGTCGTGCTGACGCAGCTCGACATGATCCTGGAGCGCACACCGGCGTATCGGCGGAACCGACAGAAGTGGGAAGAGCAACGCGCGACGACCGCAGCGGCGCTCGCCTCGGTCGATCAGATCGGCTTCCTGTCGACGGCGGCGGCACTCGATGCGGCGAGCGACGGCGAGCTGGAGCTCGACCGAGCGACCGTGGTCTACTGCGGCGTCGACCATCTGAGCGGGCGGCACGTGCCCGACCCGGCGCGTCGGCTCGGCGGCCGGCCCTACCTGCTCGTCGTCGGCAACGCGTACTGGCACAAAAACCGCACCTTCGCCCTCCGCCTGCTCGGCTGGCTCGTCGAGCGGCACGGCTGGGACGGAGGCCTCGTGCTCGCGGGGGGCCATCCCGACATGGGGTCCTCCCTCGAGGCGGAGAGTCGGCTGCTCCACGAGACGCCTGCCCTCGCGGGCCGCGTCGAGGACCTCGGCCACGTCTCGGACGAGGAGCGGCTCGCGCTCCTCGCAGGCGCGGAGCTGACCCTGTTCCCCTCGTACTACGAGGGCTTCGGCTTCGTGCCGTTCGAGTCCGCCGCGCTCGGGACGGCCTGCGTGTACACGTATGGATCGTCGATGAAGGAGCTCCTGCCGCAGGTCGGGGGACTCCCGTCGTTCGACCTCGAGGAGGCAGGCCCGTTCGTTGCGGGGCTCCTCGCGAGCGATGCGCGCCGACGGGAGGTCGTCGAGGCGATCGACGCGGCTGCAAGGGACTTGACGTGGGACCGTGCCGCGGCCGGCTATCTCGAGGTGTACGACCGCGCGCTGGCGCGGGAGCCGAGGCCGGTCAGCCGGCGCCTCCTGGACCTCATCCCGGGGCCGGACCGAACCTTGCGAGCCGACTCGGAAGTGCTCCTCGTGGACGTCTACCGCCGGAGGCGCGGGTTCCGGCTCGCGGCGGACGCCGCCGTCGGCGCGGGGCAGGCCGCAATGGGTGGTGCACGGCGCGCGCGCCGGCTGGGCAAGCGGCAGTGACGGCGAGGGGTCAGAGGACGCGACAGCGGACGAGCGTCTTGAGGACGCGCACGCCGTCCAGCGCGGTCAGCTTCTTGCCTTCCTCCCGCGAGCGCGCCTTGTACGTGATCGGCACCTCGTAGATCTGCTCGCCTGACAGGAGCACTCTCGCGGTGATCTCGGGCTCGATCGCGAACCCCCGCTCGCGCAGCTTCAGGGAGCGGAACAGCTCGGTGCTCATCGCCTTGTGGCAGGTCATCACGTCCGAGATCCAGCAGTTGTAGATCACGTTCGTCGCCATCGTGACCGCCTTGTTACCCATCACGTACCAGAAGCTGAACGCCGAATGGCTCGACCAGGAGCGCGTGCCGAAGACGACCCGCGCCTCCCCGTCGAGCAGCGGCTGGAGCAGCGGCGCGAGATCCGCGGCGCGGTACTCGAGGTCCGCGTCGAGGATCGCTGCGAAGTCTCCGGTCGCGTGCTCGAGACCCGTCCGGAGCGCGGCGCCCTTCCCCCGGTTCCTCTCGTGGTGGACGACCGTGACGCTCTCGGGCCACGTCGTCTCGCGGAGGAGCTCCTGCGTCCCGTCGGTCGACCCGTCGTCGACGATCACGAGCTGGCGCGAGTCCACCGGAAGCTCCGCCGAGAGCGCGTCCGCAACGGCCTGCTCGAGCGTCGCCCGCTCGTTGAAGACGGGCATCAGGATCGAAAGCGTGGTCGGCATCGGCGGCACCGTATCCCTATCGGCGGACAAGCGGGCCGACGTGACACCTGTCGTCCTGGGCGTCGAGCCTCTCCTGGGGCGTCGCTACGATCGCGCCGTGCGCGAGCTCGTGATCGACGGCAGGCGAATCGCCGATGACACGCCCTGCTTCGTGATCGCCGAGATCGGCCACAACCACCAGGGCAGCCTCGAGCGCGCGCGCGAGCTGATCCGGGCCGCGAAGGACGCCGGCGTGGACGCCGTCAAGCTCCAGAAGCGCGACAACCGCCGCCTCTACACCCGCGAGCTGTACGACAGCGCGTACGACAACGAGAACAGCTTCGGGCCGACGTACGGCGCCCATCGCGAGGCCCTCGAGCTCGACCGCGACGCCTACGTCGAGCTGCGCGAGGAGGCGCGGGGCCTCGGCCTCGTCTTCTTCGCCACCGCGTTCGACGAGTCGAGTGCCGACCTCCTTGCCGAGCTCGACGTCCCCGCGTTCAAGATCGCGTCCGGCGACCTGAGGAACACGCCGCTGCTCCGTCACGTCGCCTCGCTCGGCCAGCCGCTCGTCGTCTCGACCGGCGGCGCCACGATCGAGGACGTTGACCGCGCGGTCGAGGTCGTCACCGGCGCAGGCGGGACGCTGTGCCTGCTCCAGTGCACGGCGGCGTATCCGGCGGCGGTCGAGGATCTGAACCTCGGCGTGATCGGCACGCTGCGCGACCGCTACCCGGAGCTCGTGATCGGGCTCTCCGACCATCAGGACGGGATCGCGATGGCGCCGGTCGCGTTCATGCTCGGCGCCCGTGTCATCGAGAAGCACTTCACGCTGAGCCACACCGCGAAAGGAACCGACCACGCGTTCTCGCTGATGCCCGAAGGCATGCGCAAGCTGGTCCGCGACCTCAGGCGCGTCCCGATCGCGATCGGGGACGGGGTCAAGCGACCCCTGCCGAGCGAGGAGCAGCCGCTCCGGAAGATGGGGAAGAAGCTCGTGGCGGCCCGACCGCTCGCGGCAGGGCATGTCCTCGTGGAGGGCGACCTCGTGGCGAAGTCCCCGGCGGACAGCGGCCTCCCGCCGTCTGTGCTCGGCGAGCTCGTCGGGCGGCCACTCGCCCGTGCCCTGGAGGAGGAGGAGGCGATCCTCTCCCAGGACGTCGACACTTCCACGCCGTTCCGCGCCGGGAGCAATAGCACCGTCTGAGCGGTGTCGCCCGCGGCGTCTAGGCCGTGCAGCGCAGCAGCTTCCCGACGCTCGACTCCCAGACCGGCACCGGGTCCGGGCGGCAGGCTGCGAGTACGGGGTTGTCCGGCGGCGTCACGGTGCCGGGCCCGCCCTCGTCGAGGAGCGCGACGAACCGTTCGCCGGGGGCGCAGTCGCGGGAACGCTCGCGGGCGAGCGGCATGAGCACGGGTAGCGCTGCGACAAACTCGGCGTTCAGGCCGACAATCGCCACGGGGCAGCCCCCGGCGGCCCGCGCATCGGCCTGGCGGACGAGCCCCTCCTGTGCCCGCTCGCTGTCGACCCAGTCTCGGACCCAGCCGCGCGCGTCGTGCGCCGTGACGACCCCGCCGCCGATCAGGAGGACCCCGACGACGACCACGACCGCCGACCCGAGGCGCACGGCGCCCCGCGCGAGCACGAGCGCCGCGAGCGTGATCGAGGGGATGTAGTAGCGGCTCGCAACCACGCCCGCGTGGGCCGCGAAGAGGATGAATCCGAACGCGACGACGAGCAGGCCGACCGAGAGCCAGTCGACACCGACGCGGAGCGCCACGGCGGCGAGGACGACGATCGCGGCGACGACGACGAGCGTGGGCAGCTGGGTGTGGAGGACCTCGCCGGCCTGGGAGAGCTGGTTGGACAGGCGCGTCGTCAGGCTCGTGCCCGCGGTGAGATCGCCGTAGAGCGGCTCTCCGGTGATCGCGAGTTGCACGGTCCGGACGACCATCGGCACGAACGGAAGGAGGATCCCGCCGACGACGGCGCCGATCACGCGATGCCTTCTCGTCTCGAGCCGCGCCCAGCGGCCACGCTGCTGCTCCAGGGTCGGCCACAGGAACGGCGCGAGGAGCAGCACGCAGATCGACGGCTCCTTCTGGAGGACGCCGAACGCCCAGAGCACGAGCCCTGACCCGAGGGCAGCGAGCACACCGGGCCCGGCCCGATCGCCGTCCAGGAGTCGGTCGATCGCATGGACGAGCAGCACCGCGCCGAGCGCCATGCTGCCGACGAGAAGCGGCTCCTGGGGGCCGAAGCGCGTGATGTCGATCGCGATCGACGGCGCGGTCACGGCGACGAGCGGCACTCCGACGACGAGCAGCCAGCGCCCATCTCGAGGACCTTTCGGACGCCCGATCAGCAGGAGCGCGAGCAGGGTGACGCCGAGGATGAGCACTGCCCACCGTGCGATCCCCCAGAGCTGGGGCCCGAGGAAGTGCGTCGGCGCGCCGAGCGTGTGCCACTGCAGCGCGTTCCACATCACGAACCCGGGGCGGTACCGCGTGCCCTCGGGCATGCCTCCCTCGAGTACTCCGCGGAGCTGGTCGGGCGCGTTCTGGATGGCGCTCCAGTCGTCGACCATCGAGGGGAAGTCGTGGTGCAGACGAGGCTCGTACGTCCAGAGCGCCACGAGGCCGACGATGAGGAGGCAGATGAGGACCCCTACCCGGCCGCGCATCGGCCGTTTGTACCAGCGCCGCGCGCCGACCCGTCGCCCTTCTCCCGGCCGCACCCCATCACGCCTGTCCAGGCGTTACCGTCGGCATGACGAAATGGAGCCGGCGCGCGACACTCTTGGCGACGTATTCCGCGGGTCGTCGCTGCGGACGCTCGCGACGCTCGCCGTGACGGCGGTGTTCGTCGCCCTCGTGGCGTGGGGCGCGTTCGAGGCCGTCGGGCAGATCCGCGATCTTGGCACGCGCCGCAGCGACGCGATCGCGGCGCGGTCCGACGGTGCCGACGTCGCGGGCAACGCGGGAAACGCATTCCGGAGCTTCCGGGCGACGCTGCAACCGGGTGAGCGCTTCGCGCTCCTGTTCGCGCCGGAGACGAGCATCGACGACAAGGGGACGTACCGCCTCGTCGCGTTGTCGTACCTGTACCCGGCGATCGCCGTCGACGACCCGCGGGACGCCCGGGCGGTGATGGTCTTCGGAGACCCGTCCGCCGCCGTCCGCTCGGCGTTCGACGAGACCGGAGTCGTGGACGGGGTCTGGCTGGGGCAACGCCGGTGAGCGACGTTGTCCGGCTCGTCGCCCTCAACGCGGCCTTCGCCGCGGTCGGCGTCGCGATCGCATGGCTCGCCGGCGTGCCCGGCGGCCGCGGGTGGCGTGCGACGCTCGTCGGGCTTTCGCCGGCCGTCGGCATCGCAGCCTGCGGGCTCGTCGCGGCCCTTTGCGCGATGACGGGCCTTGGTGTCGGGCTGCTGTCGACCGCTGTGCTCGTCGTCCTGGCGCTCGCCGCCGCGAGCCTCCTCCTGCGGGGCCGCCGGCCGGGCACGGGGTCGCTCGCACCGCGTCCGTCGGGCGGGATCGCCGGCCGCGCGCTCGAGCTCGTCGCCCTCGCGTTCCTCGGCGTCCTGTCGGTCGCGATCCTGCGCCTCTACGCGGCGACCGGGCTCACCCAGTGGGACGGCTGGGCGATGTGGGCGCCGAAGGCGCACGCGCTCTATGTCGACCGTGACGTGTGGGGACCGGTCTTCCGCGACCCGGCCTATCTGATGCAGCACCAGGAGTACCCCGTGCTGCTGCCGTCGCTCGAGGCGCTCTCGGCGGACGCAGTCGGCCGGTTCGATCGCGCGCTCATCGACATCGAGTCCGGCGCCCTCCTCGTCTCCTTCGGGTGGGGCGCATGGGCGCTCCTCAGGCTCGTCGTGACGCCGGCGCTCGCGGCGGGAGTCGCGCTCGGGCTGGCCGGGTCGATGCGCCTGATCGAGAACGGGTCGTGGAACTATGCGGACACCGCCGTGGCGTCGTTCACGGCGCTCGGCCTCCTGTGCGCGCTCGTGTGGTTGTCGAGAGGTGCGTCGCCCATGCTCGCGCTCTCTGCGCTCTTCTTCGCCGCGGCCGCATCCACCAAGGCCGAAGGGCTGCTGTTCGCCCTCGCGGCGCTCGCGGCCGTCCTCGCGACCGCCCGCGGCTTCGGGCGGCCGCTGCGGTCGGTCGGGTGGTTCGCGGGCGCCGTGCTCGTCGTCCCGGTGACCTGGGCCGTGACCGACCGGCTCAACGGCCCCGGCGCACAGAACGTCGACCGTGCGACGCTCACGGACCCTCGAGCGATGCTCGACGCGTCCGGACGCATCCCGGACGCCGCCTGGCGCCTCCTCTCGGAGAGCTGGAACGGGTGGCCGCTCGCGTGCGCGTTCGTGGCCGCCGCGGTTGTGGCCGCGTCTCTCGTTCGGCTCTGGTGGCACGTTGCATTCGTCGTCCTCTGGGGCCTGCTCGCGTTGACCGCGGTCGTCGGCGTGTACTACGCGAGCGTCTCCCCGATCGACTGGCTCCTGGGGACATCCTCGGACCGCGTCGTCTTCTCGGTCGTGCTCGCGCTCGCCACGTGCGCGCCCGTGCTCGTAGGCCTGGCCTGGGACAAGGCGGTCGTTCACTCCGCAGCTGCCCGGCCGGTGCCCGCGCCGGCGCGCCCGCACCCTTCGACCGCCTCTAGATGATTGATGCCACGATCTCGCGCGTCCGGCTGCGTGGTCTGGGGCGTCTGGGCCACTTCCGGGGCTGGTGTGCCCGCAATGCGGGCCCGCCAGCCTCGTGCGCTTCGGGGGCCGGGCACCTCACCGATGCCACCAGCATCGCCGAGCTGCCCGGCCCCCGCCCCAGAGCGGCCAGCCCCCGCCCCGGAGCGAGCGATCTCGTGGCATCAACCATCTAGGATCGCGCCGTGAGCGACCCGCTCTTCGACCTCACCGGTCGCGCCGCCGTCGTCACCGGCGGGATAGGCCAGCTCGGCGCCGAGCTCGCGGTCGCGCTCGCCGGTCGTGGGATGCGGGTCGCGATCCTCGACCTCGAGACCGAGCCGCGCCCCGCCGCCGCGGCGCTCCGCGCCGGGCTCGAGGAGGGCGAGATCCGCGTCCACCGCTGCGACGTCACGGATCGCGGGGCGGTCGAGGCGGCGCTCGCGCTCGTCGAGGTCGACTGGGGGGTCCCGCACCTCCTCGTCAACGCCGCCGCAATCGACGCCCCGCCCGACGCCCCCGCCGCGGAGGTCGGGCCGTTCGAGGACGTCCCGCTCGACGCGCTCGAGCGCGTCGTCCACGTGAACGTGCTTGGAGTCGTCGTCCCGTGTCAGGTGATCGGCGGCGCCATGGCACGGGAGGGGCGGGGTGCGATCGTCAACGTCGGTTCGGTGTACGGCCTGCTCTCCCCGGACCACGGCATCTACGACTTCCGTCGCGACGCCGGCGAGGAGTTCTTCAAGCCCGTCGCCTATGCGGTCTCGAAGTCGGCGCTCCTCAACCTCACCCGATATCTCGCGACCTACTGGGGCCGCAGCGGCGTGCGGGTCAACACGCTGACGCCGCACGGGATCGAGAACGGCCAGCCGGCGCCGTTCGTCGAGGCGTTCGCCTCCCGCTCGCCGCTCGGCCGGCTGATGGACGTCTCCGAGGCCGTCGGCGCGGTGGTCTTTCTCGCGTCGGACGCGTCGTCCTACGTGACCGGCGCGAACATCGTCGTCGACGGCGGCTGGTCGGCCTGGTGATCCCCGCCGAGGTGCCGAACCTCGTTGCCGGCGAGGACCGGCCCGCGGCGGACGCACGGTGGCTCGACAAGACGCGGCCGGCGGACGGCGCCTCGCTGTGCCGGCTCGCGCGCTCGGGGCCTGTGGACGCGGCCGCCGCCGTCGAGGCGGCCCGGGACGCCCAGGCGGCCTGGGCGGCGCGGCCCACGGTCGAGCGCGGGGACGTCGTGCGGGGCATCGCCGAGCTCCTGCGCGAGCGCCGGGACGAGGCGAGCGAGCTCGTCGCTGCCGAGACCGGGAAGCCACTCGCGCTCGCGCGCGGCGAGACCGCCGCCGCTATCGAGATGGGGTTCTTCGTCGCCGGGGAGGGCCGGCGGTTCTACGGTCGCACGACGACCGCCTCGATGCCGCACCGAACCGTGATGACGCTCCGGCGGCCGGTCGGCATCGCGGCGCTCCTGATCTCGTTCAACACGCCGCTGCCGAACGTCGCCTGGAAGGTCTTCCCGTCGATCCTCTGCGGCAACGCGTCCGTGCTGAAGCCGTCGGAGCACGCACCTCTGTCAGGGTGGTGGATGGGCAGGCTTTGTCTCGAGGCGGGCCTTCCCCCTGGTGTGCTGAACATCGTGCACGGGCTCGGACCCGAGGTCGGGCTGCCGCTCGTCGAGGACCCGCGCGTCGACCTCGTCAGCTTCACGGGCTCGGCGGGGACCGGACGGGTGATCGCGGAGGCGGCGGGCCGTCGGCTCGCGAAGACGTGTCTCGAGCTGGGCGGAAAGAACGCGCTCGTCGTCTGCGACGACGCGGACCTCGACCGGGCGGTCGAGTGGACGCTCGCGTCGGCGTTCTCCAACGCGGGGCAGCGGTGCGCCGCCGCGAGCCGGGTGGTCGTCTTCGACGCGGTCTACGACGAGTTCCGCGCGCGGCTGCTCGCGGGTGTCGACAGGCTCGGGCCGCCCGGCCCCGTGATCAGCGAGGCGAGCATGGAGCGCATCCTCGACGCGGTCTCCCAGGCGCGGGACGAGGGCGCGGTCGTCGTCCGCGGCGGCGAGCGCGTCGGCACGGCCGGGTGGCACGTGGCTCCGACCGTCCTCGAGGGCCTCGCCCCGGAGGCGTCGCTCTCCTGCGAGGAGCTGTTCGGCCCGGTTGCGGCGCTCTTCCGCGTCAGCGATCTCGACGACGCGGTCGCGGTCGTCAACACGTCGTCGTACGGGCTCACGTCCGCGATCCACACCGCGAGCGTCCATCGCGCGATGCGCTTCGCCGAACGGGTCGCGACCGGCGTGGTCGTCGTCAACGCAGGGACGCACGGCAGCGAGCCGCACATGGGCTTCGGCGGTGTACGCCAGTCGGGCACGGGGTGGAAGGAGGCCGGGGTCGAAGCGCTCGACGTCTACTCGGAGACGCAGTACGTGAACCTCGTGGTCGATCCCGCGCTCGCCTGAGCGTCGATTCGCGCGACCGCCGGCGGGGGTACCCTCGCTGCCGTGCCGTCCGAATACTCGTTCGTCGTTCCGGTCTGCAACGAGCGCGAGACCCTCGAGGAGCTCTACCGACGGCTGGTCCCCGTGCTCGACGGCCTCGACGGAACGGCGGAGGTCATCCTCGTCGACGACGGCAGCACGGACGGGAGCTTCGAGCAGATGCTCTCGTTCCACGAGCGCGACGAGCGGTTCAAGGTTGTCCGGCTGTCCCGGAACTTCGGCCACCAGATCGCGCTCACCGCCGGGCTCGACCACGCACGAGGCAACGCGGTCGTGATGATGGACGCCGACCTGCAGGACCCCCCGGAGGTCGCGCTCGAGCTCGCGAAGCGCTGGCGCGAGGGCTATGCCGTGGTCTACGCGGTGCGCGAGCGTCGGGTCCAGGAGACGCGGATGAAGCTGGTCACGGCGAAGGTCTTCTACCGGTTGCTGGGCCGACTGACGGAGATCGACATCCCCGGCGATGCAGGAGACTTCCGTCTCGTCGATCGTCGTGCGCTGCGGGCCATGACGTCGATGCGCGAGCACAACCGCTACCTCCGAGGCATGTCCGCCTGGGTCGGCTTCGACCAGACTGGAGTGCAGTACGTCCGCGACGGTCGATACGCCGGCCGGTCGAAGTACTCCCTGCGGAAGATGGTGCGGTTCGCGCTCGATGGGCTGGTGTCTTTCTCGACCGCTCCGCTCAGGCTGACGCTCAACCTCGGGTTCCTCGTCTCCGTGCTCGCCTTTCTCGTCGGGTTCTCGGCAATCCTGGTCAAGGTCTTCGACGTCTACGCCGTTCCCGGGTGGGCGTCGATCGTCGTCGTCATCGCACTCCTCGGCGGGGTACAGCTGACCGTGCTCGGCGTGATGGGCGAGTACGTGGCGCAGATCCACGAAGAGGTGAAGCGTCGGCCGCTCTATCTCGTGCGGGACCGGGTCGGAATGGAGGAGCTCCACGACCCGCTGCCCGACCCTGCCCTGGGAGCGGGCTGACCGCAGTGAGCAGGAGCGGCGGCGACTCGGGCCCCGGCTCCGGCGCCGCCGCGGAGTTCGACGAGTACGCGGACAACTATCGCGAGGTCGTGCAGCGCTCGATCGCGTTCTCCGGCGTCGAGCAGGAGCTCTTCACGCGCCGGAAGGCCCGCCACCTGCTCGACATCGTCCGTCGCCGGCTCGGCCCGCCCGGTGACATGCGGGCGCTCGACGTCGGCTGCGGGGTCGGCCTGTCCGACGCGTACCTCGTCGGACGCCTCGGCGAGCTCGAAGGGACCGACATCTCGGCCGAGGCGGTTCGGCGAGCGGCGGAGGCCAACCCCGCCGTGCGCTACACGCCCTACGACGGTGACTCCCTCCCGTACGAGGACGAGCGGTTCGACATGGCGTTCGCATTCTGCGTCCTTCATCACGTTCCGCCGGACGAGCGACGACCGTTCGTTGCCGAGCTCCGGCGGGTCGTGCGGCCCGGCGGGCTCGTCGTCGTGCTCGAGCACAACCCGTTCAATCCGCTCACCCGCCTCGCGGTCGCCCGCTGCGCGTTCGACGAGGACGCCGTCCTGCTGACCTCGCGCCACGCGCAGCTCCTGCTTCGCGGAGGCGGCCTGCATCCCGTCGAGCGCCGCTACGTCATCCTGATCCCCTCCGAGGCTCCGCGCATCGTCGCCGCGGAACGGATGCTCGCGTCGCTACCGCTCGCGGCGCAGTACTACGTCGCGGCCCGACGCTGAGCAGGGCGGTTACGATCGCCGCCGTGAACGGCGCGCCGCACGCTCCCAGGTCGGGAGCTGTCGGACCTGGGTCTGTCGCCGGGCCGACTTGAGCACCACCCGCACGCCGGTCGCGGTACTCGGGCTCGGCGGGATCGGCGGCCTCCTCGCTGCGACGACGGGTGCGCTCTGCGTCGGCACCGAGCGAACGGTCGAAGCGATCCGCGCCCACGGGCTTCGCCTCGTCAGCGGGGGCGAGGCGATCACCGCGCACCCCGAGGCGACGACCCGGCTCGAGCGGCCGGTGGCGCTGCTGGTCGTCGCCGTCAAGGCCTACGACCTGGAAGCGGCGCTCGATCGCGTTGCGCCCGAGGCGCTCGACGGCGCGGTCGTCCTCCCGCTTCTGAACGGCCTCGAGCACGTCGAGGCGATCCGGGGGCGGCTCGGAGCCGCTTGCAACAGTGTGTTGCAAGCGCCGCCCGTTGTCGTCGCCGGGTCGATCGGGCGCGTGTCGTCGGCCTCGCCGGAACCAGGCGTCGTCGTCCAGGTCGAGCAGGCGGGAGGGAGAATCACCGCAGCGTCCGCCGACCTGGACCGCGTGACCCTCGCGGCGCGGCTCGAGCCGCTCTCCTCGGCCGGTCTCGAGCTCGTCGTCCGAGACGACGAGCAGGAGGTCCTCTGGGAGAAGGCCGCACGGCTTGCCGTGCTCGCCGTCGCGACGGTGGCCTCCGGTCGACCGATCGGCGGGCTCCGGGAAGACCCCGCCTGGCGCCCGAGGCTGCGGGACGGGCTCGACGAGGCGGTCGCGGCGGCGGCCGCTGAAGGCGTCGCGCTCGCGGCCGCCGACCAGTGGGCGATCATCGAGGCCATGCCGCCGGAGGTCACGACCTCGGCCGCCCGCGACGCAGCCGCGGGTCGCCCGACCGAGTTGGATGCGATCGCCGGCTCGGTCGTCCGTGCGGGGCGTCGTCACGGCGTCCCGATGCCGGCGCTCGAGAGGCTCCTCAGAGATGCCGAGGAGGCGACTGCGCGGTGACCTCGACGCACGCCGAGCCGGCTCAACGGCCCCCAGCGGACGCGTCGATCACGCCCACCTCGGGCTCGACGCGGCTGATCGGGCGCGTCGTCCTCGGCCTCGCCGCCCTCTACGCGCTCGTCGTCGGCGTGCTCGCGTTGCTTCGCTACGAGTCCTTCGCCTCGGACTTCGACCACGGGATCTTCTCGCAGTACGTGTGGCTGCTCGGCCACCTGCACGAGCCGTTCAACACGATCGTCCTGCGGACGCTGCTCGGCGACCACGTCGAGCCCGGGATCGCGCTGCTGGCGCCGCTCGGGACCCTGGGGGTCGGCGCCGCGGGGATCCTCGTCGTCCAGACGCTCGCGCTCGCGGCGACCGCACCGCTCCTCTACCTCCTGGCACGGGAAAGCGGTGCCCGCGGCTGGGTGGCGGCCGTTCCCGCGCTGCTCTGGTGCGCATCGCCCGTCGTGCTGCGTCCGGCGCTGCACGACTTCCATCCGGAGACGCTCGTGCCCGTCCTCCTCGTGGGTGGACTCGTCCTCCTCGCCCGCGGGCATCTCCTCTGGTTCCTCCTGACCGTCGTGCTCGCGTGCTCGATGAAGGAGGACGTGGGGCTGACGTTCGCCGCTCTCGGGCTCGTCCTCGCCTGGGAGGGTCGACGCCGGCTCGGCCTCGGCCTCGCAGCGGGTGCCGCGGCGTGGTCGGTGATCGCGGTCTACGCGGTGCTGCCCGCGTTCGGGAACGCCGCGTCCGAGGAGTTCGGGCCGCGTTTCGCCGGCGACCGGGGCGACTCGTTCGCCGACGTCGCGCGCTACAGCGTCCTCCATCCGTTCAGCGCCGTCGACCGCGCGCTGACGCCCACCGACGTCGGCGTCCTCGCGATGCTCGTGCTGACGACCGGCGGCCTCTGCCTGCTCGCGCCGCGAAGGCTGCTGGTCGTGGTGCCGGCCGCCGCGCTCAACCTGCTCTCCGCCTACGACCTCCAGCACACGATCCAGTACCACTACTGGATCGTGTCGATGGGGGTCGTTGCCGCTGCCGGCGCCGTCGGCGCCGGACGCGTCGGGCCGCGCACGGCGCGGGTGTGGCTCGGCTGGGCCGGAGTTGCGGCCGTGGTCCTGCTCGCCCTTTCGCTCCAGTGGATGAGCGCGATCACGCGCCAGATCCGCTTCGAATGGCCGCACCGCGCCGACCGCCAGGCCGTGCTCGACGCGATCCCGTCCGGCGCCAGCGTGTCCGCCCCGATGCACGCGCTGTCGCACCTCGCCGAGCGCCGGCACCTGTACGTCGTGCCCGAGCCGATGATCGCGGTTCGCGTCGGGACGGAGTGGACCGCCGCCGACCGCGAGCGCGCGACACACGACCTCGAGTACGTCGTCTTCGATCCCGGCATGCGCTTCTGGGGCTCTCCTACCGTCGAGCAGGTAAGAGCGGAGATCGAGCGCCGCGGGTTCCGCGAGGTCATGCGGCGCGGGGAGACGGTGCTCTATCGCAAGGAGCCCGGGACCTGATGCCCACGGCGATAGCGCTGATCGGCGCACGCGCCGGCTCCGAGCGGGTGCAGGGCAAGAACGTCCGGCGGCTCGCCGGGCACCCGCTGCTCGCCTACGCGATCGAGACGGCGCGGCAGTCCGAGGTCTTCGACCGGATCGTCGTCTCCACGGACAGCGAGAGGATCGCGCAGGTCGCCCGGTGGTACGGCGCCGATGTGCCGTTCCTTCGCCCGGAGGAGTACTCGACGTCGACCTCGCCCGACATCGAGTGGATCGCGTGGACGCTGCCCCAGCTCGACGAGCGCTACGACCTGTTCGCGATCGTGCGCGCGACGAACCCCTTCCGCGGGCCGGACGCGATCCGCCGCGGGCTCGACCAGCTGCTCGCGACGCCCGAGGCCGACTCGATCCGCGCCGTCGAGCGCGTCAAGCAGCATCCGGGGAAGATGTGGGTGGTCGACGAGGTCGACCGCCTGATGCGGCCGCTGCTCGACCAGTCGCACCTCGACGTCGCCTGGCATGCCGGGCAGTACCAGGCGCTGCCGCCGGTCTACGTGCAGAACAGCGCGCTCGAGATCGCGTGGACGCGCGTCGTCGAGGCGACCGGTACCCGCGAGGGGCGCGTGCTCGCGCCGTTCTTCACCGGCGGGCTACGAGGGGCTCAACATCGACGACGAGGAGGACTTCGCGCGGGCGGAGCAGCTCGTCGCCGACGGCCGGGCGCAACTCGTGGCCATCGCGCGCGAGCCGTATCCTGGCGGGCCGTGAAGCTCGCCTCGCTCGAGACGCTGTCCTGCGACGCCGGCTGGCGGCCGTGGCTCTTCGTCAAGGCGACGACGGACGACGGGCTCGTCGGCTGGTCGGAGGTGACCGACTCTCACGGGTCGCCGACGGGGCTTGGCAGGCGTCGTCTCCGATCTCGCGCCGCTCGTCGTCGGCCGCGATCCGCGCGCGTTCGAGGCGATCCACTGGGATCTCTACCGGCGGACGCGCCAGAGCCCCGGCTCGATCGTGCAGAAGGCGATCGGCGGGATCGAGAACGCGCTGCTCGACCTGAAGGGGAAGGCGCTCGGCGTCTCGGTCGCAGAGCTCTTCGGCGGGCCGACGCGCGAGACGATCCCGCTCTACTGGTCGCACTGCGGGACGACGCGGGCGCGGGCGTGGGAGGTGACCGGCACGCCGAAGCTCGACTCGTACGACGCGGTCGCCGCGCTCGGCCGCGAGGTCGTCGAGCGCGGGTACTCGCGCCTTCAAGACGAACATCGTCGTCCCCGGCGACGAGCCGCGCGTCCTGATGCCCGGCTTCGGGCGCGACGGCGGGATCGACCGGAACCCGACCCCGGAGCTGCTCGACGCGCTGACGCGGCTGCTCGACGCGTTCCGCGAGGGCACGGAGGGCAAGGCGCAGCCGATCGTCGACCTCAACTTCAACCTGACGACGGAGGGGATCGTCCGCGTCGCGCGCGCGCTCGAGCCGTTCGACCTCGCCTGGCTCGAGGTCGACTCGTACGACGCCGCCGCGCTCGCGCACGCGAGGCGCCGGTCGCCGATCCCGCTCTGCTCCGGCGAGAACCTCTACACGCTCCGCGGCTTCCGGCCCGTACCTCGAGGCCGGCGCGATGGACGTCGCGTCCGTCGACGTGATCTGGAACGGCTTCGCGCAGTCGCTGAAGATCGCCGCGCTCGCCGAGACGCACGAGGTCGCCTGCGCGCCGCACAACTACTACAGCCACCTCGCGACGTTCATCGCCGCCCAGTGGTGCGCCGCGATCCCGAACGTGCGGATGCTCGAGATCGACGTCGACGACGTCCCCTGGCGCGAGGAGCTGACGACCGCGGTGCCGGAGATTCGCGACGGCGAGCTCGTCGTCCCGTCAGGGCCCCGGCTGGGGCTGCGACGTCCGACGAGGACGTGCTCGCGGCTCACCCTGTGTCGTAGGACCCGAGCCGCCGGACGACCGAGCGCGGCAGTCGGTGGTGGCGCAGCCCGAGTTGCAGCCCGGCGAACTTCCCGAGCTCGTAGACGACGGTGTACGGGATCCAGCGCCGGTGCCCGGAACTCCACAGCCATGCGAGCTCCTCCTGCGCGTACCGCGCGCCCGCGCGCCGGAGAGCCGCCCGCGACTCGTCGCCCTCGACGTAGGCGTGCTCCGCGGACACGCCCGAGTCGAAGAACCGCTGGAACGCCGACCGCATGGTGTACGCGTGCGAATGGCGGACCGCCGCGAGTGGCTCGTAGACGAGCGCGAAGCCCGTCGCGAAGGACGCGGCGCGACCACTCCTGGTCCTCGCTCATCGTGAGGTCGTCTCGGAACGGGTAGCGCTCGAGGATCGCGCGCGGGATCGCGGCGTTGACGTTCGAGAAGAGCGTCGTCTCGAAGGTCGGCTCGGCCCCCGGCTCGAGCCGTTGGACGCGCGCCTTCGGCCCGTACATGAACTCGAGGAAGAAGCGCTCGGGCGGCCGCGCGTCGTGATGAGCGAGCTGGCGGCCGTACGCGCCTGCGACGTCCTGGCCCGAGCGCGCCGCAGCCACGAGTCGCCCGAGCCAGCCGTCGTCGTCCGCAACCGCGTCCTGCGAGGTGAAGACGACCATCTCGCCGCGCGCGAGCTCGACGCCCAGGTTCCGCGTGCGGCCGTGGCCGAACTCCTCAGGTGCGATCTCGTGCACGACCGCGCCGTGTTCACGCGCCTGCTCGGGGCTCCCGTCGGTGGAGCCCGAGTCCACGACAACCACCTCGACCTCCTCCTCGACCTTCTGGGCGGTGATGCCGGCGAGGCAACGCGCGAGATCGGCACCGCCGTTCTTGACGGGAATGACGACCGAGATCACGCCGGCGTCGCAGCGAGGACGAACTGGTAGGCAAAGAGCGAGGGGCGAACGCCCGCGATCGCGTGCGCAGCGCGCTCGACGGCTGGCGTGCCGACGAGCGGGACGGGCGCCGTGTGGTCGAGCTCGAGGATGCGGTAGCCGGCCGCCTCGACGGTCTGCGCGAGCGTCTTCCTCGTGAACAGGTGCGCGTGCGTCCGGTCGAGGATCCCGCGCTCCGTGTACCGCCAGCGACCGGCGAGCAGCGAAAGACGCATCGCCCAGTTGGCGACGTTCGGCGTCGAGAGGACGAGCCGGCCGCGCTGACGGAGCAGCGGCCGCAGCCGCTCGAGTGTCGTCCCGGGGTCGCGCAGGTGCTCGACGAGGTCGCCGCAGACGATCGCGTCGAAGGATGCCGGCTCGAACGGGAGCTCCATGCCCTCCACGTCGCCGACGAGCACCTCGGCGCAGTAGGCCCGTGCCGCCTCGGCTGCGTCGGGATCGAGCTCGAGCCCGACGACGCGGGCCCCCGCCGCGGCGAGCGGTGCCGCGAGGTATCCGGAAGAGCAGCCCACGTCGAGCACGTCGCGCGGCCCGTCGGCGAGGGTGAGCTCGAGCAGTCGCGCATGGCCACCCTGAGGCCGCTCGTTGAGCGGCACGTAGCCGCTCATCAGACGGGAACGCGCTCGACGATCGTCGCCTGCGATGGATCGGTGGTGCGCATCGTCAGCAGGCTCAGGAAGAAGGAGCCGAGGATCACCTGGACGCCGAGCGCGATGAGCGTGAACCCGATCGCCGTGGCGTACTCGTGGGAGAGCTCGCCGAAGCCGCCGACCGCCCAGCTGACGAAGATCGCAAGCAGCGTCACGATGCCCGCGAGGAGCAGGAGCCCACCTCCCGCGAGGCCGTGCTCGAGCCGCAGCCGGCCGTGGGCGCGCTCGACGAAGCTGTCGGACTCGCCGAGGTGGGCCGCCGCGAAGGCGCGGGCGAAGATGCCGAGCTGCACGACCTGCATGCCGAGGAGGATCGCGAACATGAACAGGAACAGCGTGTGGATCTGCCACGTGCGTCCCAGGACCTCGACCGGTCCGGCCGCCAGCGCGAGCGCGCCGAGGATGCCGAGCACGAGCAGGGTCAGCCCGGGGACGAAGTACAGCCAGCTCGGGCTGTAGAGCAGCATGAACTTCACGTGCCGCCAGGCGTCGCCGAAGCGGTTCAGCTTCGACTCGCCGACGCGCGGGTAGTAGTCGATCGGGATCTCGCTCACGCGGAGCTTGCGCCGAAACGCCTTGAAGACCATCTCGGACGCGAACTCCATCCCGGTCGAGTGCAGGTCGAGGGTGGGGAGTGCGTCCTTGCGAACGGCCCGCATGCCGCAGTGCGCGTCGGAGATCTTCACGCCGAAGAGGATGTTGAGGAGGCCCGTGAGGATCGGGTTGCCGACGTGGCGGTTCAGCCACGGCATCGCCTCGCCGTGGATCGTCCCTTCGAAGCGCGATCCCATCACGAGGTCGTCACCCTCCGCCAGCCGCTCGACGAATGGCGCGAGGTCCTGCATCGGATACGTCTCGTCGGCGTCGCCCATCACGATGAAGTCGCCCTGAGCCACTGCGAGGCCGGCGAGGTAGGCGCTCCCGTAGCCCGGCCGCTCCTCGCGGACGACGGTCGCGCCGTGCTCGGCGGCGACCTCGGCAGAGCGGTCGGTCGACGCGTTGTCGACGACGATCACCTCGCCCGGGCGGCCCGACCGGCGGATCCCCTCGAGCGAGGAGTCGACGACCTTCCCGACCGCCTCTTCCTCGTTCAGGCAGGGGATGACGACGGATATCTCGGGCGCGGCGGCGGACATCGCGTTCGGCGCTCGACCGTAGCACGCGCATCTGCAGGACCATCCAGGGCCCGGAGTACGCTGGCGCGGTGACGACCCCGCGAGGCACGGTCGTTCGCGCCGGCCGCGCCCTCGAGCGGTTCGCCGAGAGCGGGAACGCGGCGCCTGCTGTGTTCGGCATCGCGCTCGCGGTGTACGCCGCCGTGTCGTTCGCGCTTCCCCTGCAGGCCGGCCGCGACCTGGCGCGCTACCTGCTCGTCTACGGGCAGCTCTTCGACACGCACGTCGTCTTCCCGAACGCGCTGCTCGCGCGGACGCCGGGTACGCCGGTCGTCACAGGGCTTCTGCTCGAGGGCGGCCCCATCGTGAGCGAAGCCGGCCTCGCCGTGCTCTACGCGCTCTCGATCGTCGCCTGGTTCTGCATCGCGCGCCGGTTCGGCCCGGTTGCGGCGCTGACGACGGCCGCCGCGCTGCTCGCATACCCCGGCTATGTCCTCCTGTTCCACGAGCTGGCGAGCGACGCGCTCTTCGCGGCCACCTTCGCGCTCGTCGCGCTCCTGCTGACGCGTGCCGTCGAGCGCCCGACGATGGCGCGCGCGGCAGTCCTCGGGCTGGGCGTGGTCGCGCTCGTGCTCGCGCGCCCCGTCGGCCAGGTGCTGCTGCTGCTCGGGCTTGCGCCGCTCCTCGCCGCACGTGGCCGGCGCCCTCGCGTCGAGGCAGTGCTCGCCTTCGCCGTCGCGGCGATCGTCCCGCTGGTCGCGCTCGCCGGCGTCAACGCGGCGCGCGCCGACGACTTCACCGTCGTCCGCGGCGGGTCGGCGTCGCTTCTCTTCCGCACGTTCGTCGCGGACCGCATCGTCGAGCCCGACAACGGAGAGGCATCCGACGAGCTGGCGCGGGCGGTGTCGCGAGAGCTGCTCCCGTACGAGCCGTACCGGTCGCGCGGCATCGACCTCGAGACGTTCTTCTCGTCGGGAAGCTCGCGGATGCACGACGACCTGACCGTCCTCTCCGACCGGACGTGGGGCTGGGACGACGACTACCGCCACCTCGGCCGCGTTGCGCGCGAGGCAATCCGCGCGCATCCCGGGACATACGCCCGCGGGGTCGCGAAGGACCTCTGGCGCCTGCTCCTGTGGCCCCTGTACGGGCCGGTCGATACAGCGGCCGCGAGCCCTTCCGGCGCCGCCGCGCGGCCGGCCGCGCCGGCGTCTGCCGCGCCGCAGACGGATGACGAGCCGATCCCGTCGTCGCGCGAGGCGCCGTACATCTCCACGCCGGACGGGCGGATACGCGAGGTGTGGGCGTCGCCGACCGACCATTCGATCGTCTTCCGCTATCCGGCCGACGCTGCCCGGTCGGCAGCTCTCGACCGCGACGTGAACGCGCTGCTCGCCGGCCTGCCCGATCGTGGCGGCCACCCGTCCCTCGTCGCGCGTCTCAACGACGTCTCGCGTCTCTACCCGCGGCCGTTCATGTGGCTTCTGGTCGGGATCGCAGCAGTGCTCTGGCGCCGCCCGAGGCGGATCGTCGTCCCGATGGTGCTCGCCGCCGCTGCGCTCGGGGTGATGGTGTCGACGTCGCTCGCCGTGTACGCGGTCGCAGAGTACTCGGTTCCGGTCGTCCCGGCCTTCGTGCTGCTCGCAACAGCCGGCGTGTTCGGCCTGCGCTCGCCCTGAAGGCGCGTGCCGACGTCGGCTACGGTCTCCGGTCGGAGATGCCGGACCTGCGCCTCGTCCCGAAGGCTGAGCTAGACCGCATACGCGCCGCCGACGTCGACCCCGACGCGAAGCTGGCGCTCCTTGCCGATGCCTGCCGGTTGAACGCGCTCGTCGCGGTGAAGCGCGCCGGCTCCGGTCACCTCGGCTCGACGTTCAGCGCGCTCGACATCGTCGCGCAGCTCCTGTTCGACGAGCTGGACGTCGTCGAGCGCGGATTCGACGATGCCGGCCGCGACGTCTTCTTCTCGTCCAAGGGCCACGACGTGCCGGGCCTGTATGCCGCGCTCTTCGCGCTCGGCGTCGTCCCGCGCGAGCGCCTGCTTCGCCTCCGCCGCCTGGGCGGGCTCGACGGGCACCCGGACGTCGGAGTGCCGGGGATCGAGGCGAGCTCCGGCTCGCTCGGCATGGGCATCTCCAAGGGCCGTGGGATCGCGCTCGCGAAGCGTCGGCTCGGCCGGGAGGGGCTGGTCGTCGTGATGACGGGCGACGGGGAGCTCCAGGAAGGACAGAACTGGGAGGCGCTCCAGGCCGGCCGCGCACGAGCGGCTCGGCAGGCTCTGGGTCGTCGTGGACCGCAACGAGGTCCAGTCCGACAAGCCGACCGAGGAAATCGTCGCGCTCGGCGACCTCGAGGCGAAGCTCCGTGCGTTCGGCTGGGACGTCGAGACGGTTGACGGGCACGACCATGCGGCATTGCGCGCCGCCTTCGCGCGCTTCCGGGCCGGCGGCGACGCGCCCAAGGCGCTCGTCGCACAGACGGTGAAGGGGAAGGGCGTCTCCTTCATGGAGCATCCTGTCGCGCTCGCGGAAGGCGGCGGCACCTACCGCTGGCACGCGGGTGCCCCCGCCGACGAGCCGTTCGCGCGCGCCGTCTCCGAGCTAGAGACGCGCCTCGCCGAGCGGTGCGCCGCGCTCGGCCTCGACTCGCCCGTGCTCGAGCCCGTCGAGACCGAGGCGCCGGCCGCCGGCCTCGAGGGCGAGCCGGAGTCGGGAGCCGGAAGTCGCACGACGGCGAAGTCGAGCCTCCGCGACTCGGCGGAGTACGTCGTCGAGGCCTACGGCGAGACGCTGCTCGAGCTCGGCGCGGAGCGAGACGACCTCGTCGTCCTCGATGCCGACCTGGCCTCCGACTGCCGCACGCGGGCGTTCGAGCTTGCGTACCCGGACCGTTTCTTCCAGTGCGGGATCGCCGAGCAGGACATGGTCTCGACCGCGGCGGGCATGGCGCGCCACGGGCTGCTGCCGGTGGTCAATTCGTTCGCCTCGTTCCTCGCGTCCCGCGCGAACGAGCAGATCTACAACCAGGCGAGCGAGGGCTCGAAGGTGGTGTACGCGCTCCACTACGCCGGGCTCATCCCGGCCGGTCCCGGGAAGTCGCACCAGAGCGTGCGCGACATCTCGCTGCTCGCGGCGCTCCCGAACGTCACGATCGTCCAGCCGGGCTCGTGGGACGAGACGCGTGGGCTGCTCCGGTGGGCGGCGGAGGAGGCGGAGGAGACCGTCGCGATGCGACTCGCGATCGGCCCGTCGCCGCGCCGGATCGAGCTTCCCACGCCGCCCGTCGTCGGTCAAGGCAACGTGGTGCGCGACGGCGACGACGCGGTGCTGGTCGCCTACGGCCCCGTGATGCTCCACGAGGCGCTGCTCGCTGCCGAAGGGCTGGCGGAGAGCGGAAAGCTGTCGCTGCGGGTCGTCGCGATGCCTTGGCTCAACCGGTTCGACGCGGACTGGCTGGCGGCCGAGGTCGCCCCCTTCGAGCACCTCTTCGTCCTCGAAGACCACGCGCCGGTGGGCGGCCTGGGAGACAGCCTTCGCGCCGCGCTTCCCGGCCGCGTCGTCACGGTCTTCGGCGTCGAGGGCTGGCCCGCCTGCGGGACGCCCGACGAGGCGCTCCGGTTCCACGGCCTCGACGGCGCGTCTCTCGCTGCGCGGATCGCCTCGGCCGCCGGTCGCGGCGCCGAGAGAGCCGCGTCGTCCGCCGCTCGATGACCAGGCGCCCCTGGGTCGTCCTCCCCGACCTGCTCTCGATCCGCGTCTTCTTCGACACGGGAATCGCCCGCGGGCTACACGAGCACCTGGGCGGGCGCCTCGCGGCCATCTTCCTCGTGCCGCGCGACGCGGCGGTGGAATGGCTCGACCGGGTGCCCGGCCTGGAGGTGCTCCACGGAGACGATCTCACCGCCGGAGACGGCCTCGCCGACCGTGCCCTCGGGCGCGTCGACGCCGCGCTCGACCGGCAGCTCGGCTACCACCCGCTCGCGATGCGCCTGAACCGCCGGCACGGCTTCCACACCGAGCGGATGGAGCCGGGCCATCCGAACTGGATGCTCGACACGAATCGTGACAGCCGCCTCCCGCATCGGCCCTCGGTCGACCGTGCGATGGAGCGGTGGTTCTTCAGCCCACGACGTCACGTCCCGCACGGGTTGCTCGAGGCGATGAGCCGCGACTGCTCGGGCCTCCTGCTCTCGAACGTGCAGCCGATGAACGCGGTGCCGTTTCTCACAGCTGCGCGGCGGCTGCGGCTGCCGGTCGTAGCGCACGTCGCGAGCTGGGACCACACCGTCGGCAAGGGCGTCATCTCCCCGCACTGCGACCTCTACGTCGTCCAGAACCGCGTGATGGAGGACGACCTGCGCCGCTACCACGGGATCGCGCCGGAGCGGATTCGCATCAGCGGCTGGCCGCAGACCGACCTGTTCCACCGCGTCAGGCCGCGCGACGACTACGACGCTGCTGCTGCGCCGCTACGGGCTCGACCCCGGGCGACCGCTCGTGCTCGTCGCCGGCAACACCCCGAGCAACGCGCCCTACGAGGGGCGGTTCGTCGAGCGTCTCGTCGAGTGGTGGGATCACACCTCGCGCGACGCGCCTGCAGCTTCTCTTCCGGCCCCACCCGCGCGACACCCGCTGGCAGGAGCGCTTCGCGGCCGCAGTTGGGTCTGAGGGCACCGTGGTGCAGGAGGCGAGCTACTCGGACATCGAGGAGCTCGCGACGCTGCTCCAACATGCGGATGTCGTCGTCTGCAACGCGGGCACGATCCTGCTCGACGCTCTCGTCGGGCGACCGGCCGGCCGTCTGCGTGCTCTACGACGAGGGCGCACCGCCGGGGGAGTCGTGGGCGGCGAAGAACGTCGTCGGCGAGCACTACCAGGAGCTCGCGGCGTCCGGCGCGTTCTATCGCGCCGAGCGCTTCGAGGAGGTCGTCGCCGGGATCGAGCGCGCGCTCGAGCAGCCGGACGGAGCTCGCCGAGGCGCGGCGCCGGGCCGTCGAGCAGGTCGTCGGCACGGTCGACGGCCGGGCGGCGGAGCGGGTCGTCGACGCGGCGCTCGAGATCGTCGGGGAGCCCGTGGGATGAGGCTCGTGATGACGCTCCTCGCGCGGGACGAGGCGGACGTCGTCGACGCGCAGATCGCATTCCATCTCCATGCCGGCGTCGACTTCGTCTTCGCGATCGACAACGCGCTCGAGCGACGGGACGACGGAGATCCTCGAGCGGTACGAGCGCGCCGGCGTCTTGCGGCTCATCCGCGAGGCCGGCTGACGACATGCGCCAGGACGAGTGGGTCACCGCGGATGGCGCGGCTCGCGGCGACCGACCACGGCGCCGACTGGGTGATCAACTCCGACGCGGACGAGTTCTGGTGGCCGCGCGGCGGGTCGCTGAAGGACGTGCTCGCGACGGTGCCCGCCCGGTTCGGCGTCGTCCGCGGCTGCTGGCGCCACTTCCTGCCGCGCCCGGACGACGGCGCGTTCTTCGCGGAGCGCATGACCGTGCGCCTCGCGACGCCCGCCGCACCCCGGCGACAAGGAGACGATCTTCCACGCCCACCAGAAGGTCGCGCACCGCGCGCACGCCGCAGGTCGAGATCGAGCGCGGGAACCACAACGCCGAGGCGCCGGGGCTCGAGCCGCTCCGCGCCTGGCATCCGATCGAGGTCCTGCACTTCTCGCTTCCGCTCGCTCGCCCAGCTCGAGCGCAAGGCGGACGCGGCGGCTGGCTCCGCAGCCCGGGACTACGAGGCCACGCGTGCCATCGGCACGCTGCTCGACGAGGCGCTGTTCGGAGCGGCACGCATCGCCGCCTACTACGCCTCGTTCGCGTCGACGACGAGGCTCTCGAGCGCGGCCTGGCGGAGGGCACGCTCGCGCGTCGACACCCGGCTCCGCGACGCACTGCGCGACCTGCGCGCGGACGACGGGACGTTCGTCCTCCCGGGTGACGGGCCACGGCTCGCGTTCCCGCGCCCGACCGTCGCCCGAGGACGCGGCCTACGCCGCCGAGGCCTCAGTGCTCGTCGAGATCGACGGCATCGTCCGCGCCGAGCACCGCGTGCGCGCGCTCGAGCGCCGCCTCGAGGCGCTCGAGCGAGGGGCCGCGCCGGGTTGCTCGTAGACTGGCGCGGCGATGACGCTGGTCATGACGCTGCTCGCGCGGGACGAGATCGACATCGTCGACGCGTGGCTCGCGTTCCACCTGAACGCCGGCGCCGACCTCGTGATCGCGACCGACAACCGCTCGGAGGACGGGACGACCGAGGTGCTGGAGCGAGTACGCGCGGTCGGGTCACGTCCACCTGATCCGCGAGCCCGGCGAGGACCTTCGCCAGGACGAGTGGGTGACGCGCATGGCGCGTCTCGCGGCGACGCGAGTACGGCGGCCGATTGGGTGATCAACTCGGACGCGGACGAGTTCTGGTGGCCGCGCGGCGCGTCCCTCTCCGAGGTGCTCGCAGCCGTTCCGCCGCGGTACGGGACGGTCGGGGCGTTCCTCCGCGTCTTCTGCCCACGGCCCGGGCGACGAGGACTTCGCCGAGCGCATGACCGTCCGGTTCTCGGCGCTCGCGCCGATCAACGACCCGGCATCGCTGTACAAGCCGATCCGGAAGGTCATCCACCGCGGCCACCCCGAGATCGGGCTGACGCGCGGCAACCATGCCCTCGTCGACAGCCCGTTCGCGCCGCTCCGCGGATGGTTCCCGATCGAGTGCTTCCACTTCCCCCTCCGCTCGGCAGCGCAGTGCGCGCACAAGGCAGAGCTCCAGGGCTCGGCGTTCGCCAAGCACATCGCGCGCCCGCCGACCGCCTACCACGCGGACATGTACGCGGCGTTCCGCAGCGGCCGGATCAGCGAACTACTACGAAGCGCTCGTCGTCAATCGACGAGGAACTCGAGCGCGGGCTCGCGGAAGGGCGGCTCGTCGTCGACACGCGCCTTCGCGACGCGCTGCGGACGGTCGCGGCCGGTGCGAAGTCCGCGTTTCCACTCCCAACGCTCGTCGAGGATGCGGAGTATGCGGTCGAGGCCGCAGTCCTCGGCGAGGCCGACGTCGTCCGCCTCCAGCGGCGGCTCGACGAGCTCGAGCGTCGGCTCCAGACGGTCGAGCAGCGCCTGCCGCGGCGGGTGTACCGGAAGCTCACGCGGAGCACGCAGCGGGTGCTCGGCAGCCGGTCGGCCTCGGGCTGAAGCTCGGCGCTGTTTCCGGCGCTGCGCGGCGGGGTATGCGCGGTGCGTGGAACCGCAGCCGGTCATCCCGGACGCGCGGCTTCAGCCTGTCGTTCAACCGCGGCTCATCGAGCCTCGGCCGCACGGGGAGCGGGCGTCTCGCCGTTGGCCGGCGCTGGCGCTGGCGCTTGCGGCGCTCGTCGTCCTCGCCGCGATCGGCTACGGGGCGGCGGCGCAGCTCGTGCGGATGCCGCTTCTGAACCCCGACGAGCTTCGCTACACGCTTGCCGCAAGAGGCCTCGTGGGCGGCGAATGGCTCAACCTGAGAGGCGACGCATATGGCTACGGGCCGGTCTATCCGCTTCTGCTCGCACCCATCCTCGCCCTCGCCGGGAGCCTCGAGGTCGCCTACCCCTTGTTCAAGCTTGCCGATGCTGTGCTGTTCGGGCTCGTCGCCGTGCCGGTGTACTTCCTCGCGCGGCGGCTCCTGCCGGAATGGTGGAGCGTCGCCGTCGCGGCGACGGCGATTCTCATCCCTTCGTCGATCTACACCTCGGTGGTGCTGACGGAGAGCACGGCATACCTTGCGTCGAGCGCTGCGCTGCTCGCGGTCGTCGTCGCCCTCGAGCATCCAACTGTCCCGCGGCAGCTCGTGATGCTGGCGATCGTCGGCCTTGCGTACGCGACGCGGCCGCAGTTCGCCGCCCTCCTGCCGGCGTTCGTCGCGGGCGCTGTGCTCCTCTGGGCCGTTGATGCCGGGCGGCCGCCCCTGCGACGGGCCGCCGCACGCCTGTGGCCGGCGCTCGGTGCGCTCGCACTCGGCTTGGCGGTCGGCGGCGCCGGCCTCCTGGTCACGCGTTCGTCGCCGAGTGGCTCGCTCGGCGGCTATGCGAACCTCTGGCGCGAATACGACCCGGCCGCGGTAGCCCAGTTCCTCGTCTACCACCTCGCCGGCTGGGAGCTCTATCTCTTCGTGGTCCCGTTCGTCGCGGCGCCGATCGTCGTGAGGGAGCTGCTCCAGGCGGCCCGTCGCGGCGCCGAACGCGAGGGCGCCTTCGTCGCGGCGTTCCTCACCGTGAACACCGTTACGTTCCTGGTCGCCGCGGCGTTCGCCACCACCCCGTACGGGTTCTCGGAGCTCCACGACCGGTATCTCTTCTACGTCGCGCCGCTCTGGCTCGTGGCATTCGCCGTGTGGCTCGAGCGCGGGTTGCCACGCCCGCCCGTCCTGACGGCCGTCTCCGCCCTGGTCGCGCTCGTCCTGCCGGCGAGCCTTCCGTTCGGCCTGATCGGAGGGAACCTCGTCCTCGAGGTCGTGCCGACGGCGCTCTGGTCGTTGGTGTGGGACGTGGTCGAGGGGGCGCCGCACGTTGACGGCCGGCGTGTGCTTGGGCTTGTCGTCATCGTCCTCGTGGTTGCCGCCGTCGCGCTGCCGCGTCGCGCGTGGCCGCTCCTTCCCGCCGTGGTCCTCGCCGGCTTCCTTCTCACGGCGACGCTGGCCTGGAAGCGTCAGGTCGACGCGCCTCTCGCCTTCGTCCAGGCCGACCGCGACGCCGGGACGTGGGTCGACGACGCGCTGCCGCAGGGGGCGCAGGCGACGAAGCTCTACGTCTCACCGCCGCGATGCCCCTACACGGAGATGGTGCGGCACGCGCTCTTCCTCACCGAGTTCTTCAACCGCTCCGTCGAGCGGGTCGCGGCGATCGGCGACTCGACCAGCGACGGCCTGCCGGCCGCAAGGGTCGACGTCGGCGCGGGCGGGCGACTTCTTCTCGCGGGCGGCGACCCGCTCGTCGCGGACTACGTCGTGACGCAGCCGGAAGTCGCGCTCGCCGGCCGCCGGATCGCCCGCGGCACGGGAGCGGGCCTGGTGCTGTGGCGGACGGACGGCGCAGTGCGGCTCGCTGGCCCGAGCCTCACCACGCGCGCGGTGCTGGCGGGCTACTGCGGCTAGCGCGTTCGCTTCACGGCGCGTACGGCGACGATCACCTCGTAGAGGCGGTCGCCCGCGGCGAGCTCCTCCGGGCGCAGATCGGAAGCGGCGAGCCCGTACAGGAATCCCGCGGCGCTCAGGACGTTGCCGTAGGAGCGCGCTTCGACGTTCCCGGCGCCGAACGGCTCCTCGGCGAGGCGCCCGAGCGAGCGTGCCGTGTAGTGCCACCACTCGCCGAACTCCTCGTCCTCGGGCGGCGAGATCTTCGTGATCCCGGGGACCGTCGCGAGCAGCACGCCGCCGGGGGCCAGGATGCGGTGCAACGTGGCGAACGCCGCGCGCACGTCCCAGACGAACTGCAGCGTCTGGGTCACGATCGCGCAGTCGAAGGCCTCGTCCGGAATATGCGGCGCGTCCGCGAGATCACCGACGATCGTGGCCAGCGGATTGCCCTCCGTGGCCATCAGGATTTCGCTGCGCTCGACGTGGCGCCCGAAGCGGGTCGTGTAGTCGGGAGCTGCGATCTCGAGCACGCGGCCGTGGATGTCCGCCGCGTGCGAGCCGACGAACTCCTCGACGTAGACGCGGTCGATCGGCGTGCCGCGCTCGAAGCCCCAGTTCGGGTCGATCGGCGTCACACGGCGCAGGTCTCCGAGCGACGGAGGGCGTCGGCGCCGCCACGCGACGTACCTGGCGCGCACGGGGCGGAGCCGCGTGCGGACGGCCTGCGGGACGAAGCGGCGGCTGTTCACGGGATGACCGTCGGGCAAGGGCGCGATCATACGGCGTCGTGGCCGCGTCCCAGCCAGCCCCGAGCCGCGGGAACCGGATCGTCGTCGTCTCCCCGCACCTGGACGACGGCGTGCTCTCGCTCGGAGCGTCGATGGCGTCGTGGGCGCGGCGCGGCGCGGCCGTCGAGCTGCTCACCGTCCTCGCGTGCGATCCGGCCTCGGAGGCGCCGGCCGGAGGGTGGGACGCGCGCGGCGGGTTCGAGACAGAGGGCGAATCGGCGCGGGCGCGCCGCGAGGAGGATCGGCAGGCGTGCGCCGTGATCGGCGCGACGCCGGTGTGGCTGCCGTACGGGAGCGTGGACTACGACCGCCACGGAGACGAGACGGAGGTGCGCGATACCGTCCTGCGCGCGCTCGACGGGGCCGACAGAGTGGTCGTGCCCGGCCTTCCGCTGACCCACCCCGACCACGCCTGGCTCGCGGAGCTCCTCGCCGGCGCGCTCACCCACCCTCGGTTGGGCCGCTATGCGGAGCAGCCGTACACGCTCCGCGCGGGGATCGATCCGGCAGACGCCGGCTTCGCGCCGGTGCCCGCACGGCCGGACGACCGCATCGCGAAGTGGCGCGCGATCCGCTGCTACGCCTCACAGCTCCCGCTCCTCGCGATGCGAAGGAGCCTGCAGCGCGGCCCCTATCGCTATGCGGCGACTCCCGAGTGGGTTGCCTGGCGCGCTGAGGACAGATCCTGGATAGCCAAAGGGTCTGGCTCGTAGGGACGCCGAGTACTGTGGCCGGTGCGATGCAGAATCTGTTGCCCCGTGCGGTCGCGAAGGCCCGGCGGACGATCTACCCGCGGTTGCCCACGGCGGTGATCCAGGCAAGCCGCGTCGCCCGGCTCCTGGCGCAGTCGGCTCCGATGACCGTTCGTGGCTATCGGTTCGGCTCGGATGTCCGTCCCATCGACGTGCCGGCTTCCCCCGGCGCGTCCCCGGACGGGACGAATGCGTTGCGGAACTATTTCGAGGAGCATCGCGAAGGCCCCGGTATCTACAAAGCCCGTCACTATTTCGACCTCTATGCGCGCCACTTGGCCGAGTTCGTCGGCCGCGAGGTGGTGGTCGTCGAGGTCGGTGTGTACAGCGGCGGCAGTCTCGGAATGTGGGCGAGCTACTTCGGAGAGAAGGCGACGGTCCACGGCGTCGACATTCAAGAGGCGTGTCGGATCTACGAGGCAGACCGTGTGCACATTCACGTGGGCGACCAGGCCGATCGAGCCTTCTGGAAACGGTTCAAGGACGAGGTGCCGTTCATTGACGTGTTGATCGACGACGGGGGACACCACCCGAACGAGATGCGCGTGACGTTCGAGGAGCTGTTCCCGATCCTCCGCCCTGGAGGTGTCTACATCTGCGAGGACATCATCAACGGCAACGAGTTCCTCGCGTATCTCGGAGGGCTGTCCGAGCATCTGATGACCTACAAGAGCACGCCCTTGGCAGAGCCCGGAGTGGCGAGCTCGGCCAGCAGCCTCCAGCGAGCAGCTCGGGCGATCCACTTCTACCCGTTCGTCGCAGTGGTCGAGCGAACCCTCGGGCCCGACGTCGAGTTCCAGTTTCCCAAGCACGGCTCGGAGTGGCAGCCGCACTAGAAGCGACCGCCATCTCGTGCAAATGGAGCGTCGCGAAGTGGCGTGCGGTCTGGCGCGTCCACGCCGCGAATTAACCTCCTCCCGGCATGAAGCTGGTCATGACACTCCTCATCCGCGACGAGGCCGACGTCGTCGATGCGCAGATCGCGTACCACCTCGACGCCGGCGTCGACTTCGTCGTCGCCACGGACAACCGCTCGCAAGACGGGACGACCGAGATTCTCGAGCGGTACGAGCGCGACGGCGTGCTCCACCTGATCCGCGAGCCGGGCGACGACCTGCGCCAGAGCGAGTGGGTCACGCGGATGGCACGGCTCGCGGCGACCGACTTCGGCGCCGACTGGATCCTCAACGCGGACGCCGACGAGTTCTGGCATCCGCGCGGCGGCAGCTTCGAGGAGCTGTTCGCGGCCGTCCCCGAGCGGTTCGGCGCCGTCCGTGGGGCCTGGCGGACGTTCGTGCCGCGCCCGGACGACGGGCGGTTCTTCGCGGAGCGCATGACGGCGCGCCTCTGCACGCCGAGCTTCCATCCCCATCCGCTCAGCACGCATTTCAAGTCGGCGCATCGCGCCCGCCCCGACGTGCGGATCGGCCGCGGCAACCACGAGGCGCTCGCCGACGATCTCGTCGCGCTCCGCGGCTGGTACCCGATCGAGATCCTCCACTTCCCCGTTCGCTCGCTCGAGCAGTGCCGAAGGAAGTACGTCACGCAGTTCGTCGCGCTCGAGCGGAACGCGGAGAAGGGCATCCCCGGCCACATGGCGGAGGCGTACGACGCCTACCGCGCCGGCGAGCTCGACGCGTTCTACGCGCCGCTCGTCGTCGACGACGCGAGCCTGACGTGCCGGCCTCGAGGATGGGACCTACGCGACTCGACGTTCGGCTGCGCGACGCGCTGCGCCGCCTGGGGTTCGCGGACGGGGACGCCGAGCCGGCCGAGGACACGGGCGGGCCGCTCCCGCTGCAGGAGGCCGCCGTGTTCGCCGGCGAGGTGAGCGTGCTCGGCGAGGCCGACCTCGGTATGACGTTCGGGGAGCGGATCGACGAGCTCGAGCATCGCCTCGTCCGGCTCGAGCGCGGCCCCGCCGCGCGCGCCCGGCGCCTGGCCGAAAGCCTGCGTTCGTGAGCGACCTCGGCGACCGCCTGCTGGCGTTCGTCCCGACGCGGCGGGCGGCGATCGTCCTCTTCGTCGTCGCTCTCGGCGTCTACTGGCTCCAGGCGCTCGGCTGGCCCATGGCGAAGGGCCGGGACACCTGGGACTACCTCGTCTACTACCTGCAGCTGTTCGATGCGAACCCGCCGCTGTCGCAGGTGCAGCTCTTCCGGACGCCGCTGACCCCGCTCGCGGTCGGGTTGCCGATGGCGATCGGGGGAAGCGCCCTGCTCGAGGTCGTGTTCGGTGTGCTCTTCGCGGTCGGCGTGGTCGCCTGGAGCGCAACCGCGCTCGTCTTCGGGCGCGTCCCGGCACTCGCCTCGGCGGTGCTCCTCCTCGTCTATCCGGCCTGGGCGACGCTCTACCACCAGGCGTCGAGCGACGCCGTCTTCGCGACCGGTCTCGCGCTCTGGGCGCTCGTGCTCGCGCGGACGCTCCGGTGGCCGAGCACCTGGGGGTTCGTCGCAATCGGGCTCGGTATCGCGATCCTCGTCCTGATCCGGCCCGCGAACCAGGTCCTCTTGCCCGCGGTTCTCGTCCCGCTGCTCGTCGTCGCGCCGTGGCGACGGCGCCTGACGTGGGTTGCCGTATGCCTCGCCGCCGCGGTGCTGCCGCTCGCGGGCTGGGCCGTCCACAACGGGATCCGCTACGACGACGCCACCGTGGCGCGCGGCGGACGCGCCTGGGTGCCGTTCCTGAAGGTGTGGCTCGACGACCGGACAGTCGCGCCGGAGAACGGCGCCCAGTCGAGGCGCCTCGCGGATCTCATCGAGCGGCACGTCCTGACGGAGGAGCCCTTCGCGAGCCTCCACGTGCCCCTCGACGCCTACCTCGCAAACGGCTCGAACTACGAGACCGTGCGGCTGATCGCGCTCTCCGACCGCTACCTCGGCAGGGACGACAACTACGAGGCCATCTTCGGCTCCGCGATCGAGGCGATCAAGGCGCATCCGCGGACGTACGTCCGGGGCGTGGCGGACGTCTTCTGGCAGTTCCTGATGCAGGCGCCGATCCGGGAGGGGATCGCGCCACGCGCGCAGACCGAGCCGGCTCCGCCGCCGGCGACGTTCACCCGCGACGGCGTCGTGCTGCCCAACCCTGCCGCGACCGTCCTCGTCGACGCCGTACCGTACGGGTTCGTCTGGTGCGCCTCGGACTACATCGACTCGTGCACCCTCGACGACCCGTCCGTCGTCTGGAAGGACGCGAGGACGCAGCAGCGTTACCGGGAGGTCGTCTCGCAGGTGCGCGCATGGGATGCCGAGCTCCCGTCCCGCTCGGGCCAGGCCTGGGTGACGGAGATCCTCGACCGGATCACGCCGCGCTTCCCCCGGCCGCCGCTGTGGATCGTCGTCGGCATCGTCGCGCTCCTCTGGCGGCGATCGTCGTGTCGACATATGAGTGGCCGGAGGCGCTCGACGCCGTGCTCGGCGGCTTCGCAGACCAGACCGACGACGACTTCGAGATCGTCGTCGCCGACGACGGCTCGGGTGACGCGACGGCCGAGGTGGTGGACAGATGGCGGCGGGCGTTCTGCACCCGGATCGCGCATGCCTGGCAGCACGACGACGGGTTTCGCGCTGCCCGCGTTCGCAACCTCGGGGCGCTCGAAGCCCATGGTGACTACCTCGTGTTCGTCGACGGCGACTGCGTTCCGCGCCGGTCATTCGTCGGTGCGATTCGGCGGGCGGCCGTCCCCGGCTGGTTCCTCGCCGGGAAACGCCTCGATCTGAGCCCTTCGTTGAGTCGCACGGTGCTCGGAGGCGACCTCTCGATGGGTTCGCTGGACGGTCGCATCGTTCGCCGCACGCCGCCGGCAGCTGCACCCCTTCGTGGACGTGACCTCCCGTGACCGCACGCGTCCATGGCGGCAGCGGCTGCCCGACTTCGTGCCCCGCGGAAACGCCTACGGCTTCCTGATGGCAATGCATCGCACCGACTTCGAGGCCGTGAACGGGTTCGACATGCGGTACGCGGGATGGGGTGAGGAGGACGTCGATCTCGCCGTGCGGCTTCGTCGACACGGGCTTCGATCGGGATGGGCGGGTCCCGGCTCGAACGCTCCTCCACCTGGCGCACGAGAGCAGGATGCGGACCGATCGACCGACGTGGCGCCTGCTCCAGGAGACGCTCCGGTCCGGTGACGTCAGCGTGGTACAGGGCGTGTCCGAGCTCCGCTCCGAGCGAGGGCGGGCAGCGGCTCGGGCCGAGGCTCCGGGGTTGGCGCTCCACCTCGGCCGGTAGCATCGGCCCGGTGGGCCGAGGAGCAAGCGGCGTCCAGGCGGAGCGCGACGTCGACATCGACGTCGACATCCCGCAGGTCGAGGCGGCCATGCCGCCGATGTCGAGCATCTCGCCCGAGCGGACGGTTGTCGTCCGGCCGGCGACCCGGCTCCCTCGACTCGACGTCGGCGAGCTCTGGCACTACCGCGAGCTCCTCTGGGCACTCGTCTGGCGCGACGTCGCAGTCCGCTACAAGCAGACGTTCCTCGGTGTCGCGTGGGCGATCCTCGTGCCGGCGCTTCACGGCGCTCGTCTACGTGATCGTGTTCGGCAAGTTCGCGAACTTCCCCGCCGGCTCGACGCCGTATCCGAGCCTCGTGCGTCGCCGGTGTCCTGCCGATGCAGTACTTCGCGTCGGCGCTCAGCCTCGCGAGCCTCAGCCTTCTGTCGAACCTCCCGCTCGTCACGAAGGTGTACTTCCCACGGACGCTGCTCCCGCTCGGCAGCGTCTGTCGTGCCGCTCGTCGACTTCGTCGTCGGGCTTCCCGTGCTCGTCTTCCTCATCTGGAAGTACGACACCTGGCCGTCGGGCTGGGAGACGCTGACGGCACCGCTCTTCATCCTGCTCGCCGTCGTGACGGTGCTCGGCATCAGCCTGTTTCTCGCCGCCGTCAACGTCCGCTACCGCGACGTCCGCTACATGATCCCGGTGTTCCTACAGGTGCTGCCGCTCCTCTCGGGCGTGATGTTCGCCGTCGACCAGATCCCCGCGAAGTGGCAGTGGATCCTCGCGTTCAACCCGATGACCTCGGTCATCGCCGGTTGGCGCTGGGCAGTGCTCGACGCGGCCCAGCCCGACATGGGCCAGGTCGCGATCGGCGTCGCGGTCGCGCTCGCGCTCTTCGTGATCGGGCTCGCCACGTTCCGCTCGTCGGAACCGCACGTTCGCGGACACGATCTGATGGCCGTCGCGATCGAGGTCGACGGGCTTTCGAAGAAGTACCGCCTCGGCGAGTACCAGGCCGCATACGGCACGCTGCGCGAGACACTCGTCCACGCGGGAAGGCGCCTCACCGGCCGCGAGCACCATCGCGCGGCGACCGAGATCTGGGCGCTCCAGGACGTCTCCTTCGATGTTCCCGAGGGGCAGGTCCTCGGCGTCGTCGGGACGCAACGGCGCCGGGAAGTCGACGCTTCTCAAGATCCTCACGCGGATCGTGGCGCCGACAGCCGGCCGGGCCGAGATCCGGGGTCGCGTCGGCAGCCTGCTCGAGGTCGGCGCCGAGTTCCACCCGGACCTCACCGGGCGCGAGAACGTTACCTGAACAGGGCGATCCTCGGGCATGAGCCGCAGGGAGATCGCGGGCATCTACGACATCGTCTAGTTCTCGGGCCTCGCGGGGTTCATCGACACCCCCGTGAGGCGCTACTCGAGCGGCATGTACGTCCGGCTGGCTTCTCGGTCGCCGTCCATCTGGACCCCGACATCCTGATCGTCGACGAGGTCCTCGCCGTCGGCGACGCCGACTTCCAGCGGCGATGCCTCGGCCGCATGCACGAGGTCGCCGAAGGCAGGCCGCACCGTGGTCTTCGTCTCGCACAACATGCAGGCGGTCGCACAGCTCTGCAATCGCGCGATCCTGCTCGAAGGCGGCCGCCTGGTCGAGCGAGGGGCCGAGCGAGGAGATCGTCGCGTACTACCTCCAGACGTCGGCCGGTGCCGGCTCCAGCCGGACGTGGTCCGAGGAGGAGGCGCCCGGTGACGACCTCGTGCGGCTCCGCTCGGTGCGCATCGTCGACGCCGAGGGCAGCGACGGTCGACTACGTCGACGTGCGGCGGCCGGTCGGGCATCGAGCTCGGGTTCACCGTCCTGCGACGGAGGCGGACCTCCCGTCCTGCCGAAGCTCAAGGTCACGACCGGCGGCCGGGTCAGCATTCAACGCGATGGACGTCGATCCCGCGCTGGCACGAGCCGTCGCCGCCGGGCGACTACGTCGCCACGGCGTGGATCCCCGGGAACCTGCTGAACGAGGGGCTCGTCGGCGTCGATGCTGCCGTCTGCTCGATCGACTCGCCGAAGCTCCGCCACCACGTCTCGGTGCACGAGGCCGTGTCGTTCCACGTCCAGGACCCAGCGGAGGGCGACTCGTCGCGCGGCACCGTTCACGGGTCAGTGGCGCGGGGTCGTCCGCCCCCTGCTCGAGTGGACGATCGCCGGCGAACCACCCTCGGGATGAGCCTCCCTCGCGCGTTTTCGCGCCGCTCCGGGCGTCGCCGATAGCGTCGCGTGCTGACGCTCTTCACCGTTCCGAAGCCGTTTCGCGGCCACATCGGCGACATCCAGCGGAACGCGATCGAGAGCTGGCGGGCGCTTCACCACGACGTCCAGGTCGTGCTCGTCGGGGACGAGGAGGGAGTGGAGCGGGCCGCGCGCGACGCGCACGTCGAGCACGTCGGCGGACTGGCCCGAAGCGATCGGGGGACACCGCGTCTCGACAGCGCGTTCGAGCGGACGGCGACCGTCGCGCGATGGCCTCTGTGGTGTTTCGTGAACGCCGACATCGTGCTCTTCGACGACTTTCGGCGCGCGACCGAGCGCGTCGCTTCCGCGTTCGACGCGTTTCTGCTGATCGGAGAGTGCCGCGACCTCGACGTCCCAGCGGGAGCGCCGACAGAGGATCCCGTCGCGCGCTTCCGGCTGCAGGAGCTGGCCCGCGAGCATGGGCGCCTCCGAGGCTACGCGGCACTCGACTACTTCGTCTTCCCGCGCGGGCTGTTCGACCCCGTGCCCCCGTTTCTGATCGGCCGGGCCGGCCTTGACAACTGGCTCGTGTGGCGCGCATGCGCGTCGGGTCACCCCGTCGTCGACGCGACGCGAAGCGTTGTCGCAATCCATCAATCGCACGACTACTCCCATACAAGGGGTGGCCGCGCCGGGGCGTACTCCGGCGCGGAGGCGCTGCGCAACCGGCAGCTGGCGGGCGGGAAGGAGCACCTCTACTCGCTCCACGACGCGACGCACAGGTTGCGTCCGCTCGGGCGACCGGTTCCCTACTGGGGCTCGGCGTTCCGCCTGCGCGAGCGTGCGCGCCGTGCGAGGTGGCGGCTGGGCGCCCGCATCGAGGTGCGCCGGGTGCGCAAGGGGCACGAGCGCCCGCTGCGCCTGGTCGGCATCTTCCCGCATCCGAGGCTGGAGACCACGCGCCTCCTGGACGTTCTCGACCGGGCGGCGGACGTCGATCTCGACGTTCTCTACGCGTCGCGGGCATCGGGGGCCGTTTCGAAGGCGATGCGCCCCCCGCAGCACGTCCATTGGTTTCCGCGCAGCCTGCATGTCTCGCTGGTCGATCGCGTCCTCGGCCGGCCCTACCCGATCAGCTGGACGATCTGGAGGTCTCTGCGCCGGCTGCGGCCGGACTGCACGATCATCGCGGGCCCGGACACGTTTGCGGCGCAGGCCGCGGTCGTGTGGTGCGTGGCGCGCCGCCTGCCGTACCTGCTCCTGGTCGACGACGAGCGGGCGCGCTGGCCCGCTCGCGGAGGCTGGCGGAGCGTCCTGCTCGGAGCCGTCACCCGCAAGGCGCACGCTGTCCTCGCCCCGGGGCCGCCGACCGGCAGCCCGGTTCCCGTCGACGGCTGCGATGACCGCCGCCGAACGCTGCCGACGGCGGCAGACGCGGCGGCCGAGGATGTTCTCGGGCTTGCCCGCAGCGCGTGGCGCGGCAAGGGCTCGGCGCCCCTCGATCGCCGTCCGCGGAGCGCACGGGACGTGAGCTGAGACCGGCGGTCAGCTCAGCGCATAGCAGCTAAGGCGGGAGTCGAGCTCGTCGAGCGCGCCGGCATACGTTGTAGCTGCGCACGGTCAGAGCGGCCAGCGACGCGGGCGACGAGTACGTCGCGGTCGCGAGCACGCGAGGCGCGGTGGTGGAGAACCCGCCGCAATGGAATCCCGCGGTGTTGCAGAACAGGAGCGATCCCGCCGGTCCCGTGAACGTCTGGACCGCGTTCGCGGGCACCCGCGCCTTGAGCTCCTCCTCGGTGGGGTAGTTCTGCCCGAGCGGTTGCCCAGCTCCAGGCGTCCGCGTACGGCCCCCCCGGCTGGCTCCCGGCGACGTACTGGAACGGCCCCATGTCCTCGTCGACGTCGACCAGGTAGAGGAAGACCTTCAGCAGGTGCTTGTCGTTGTAGTCGCGGTGCCAGCGCTGCGACGAGATGCGCTCGGCGACGGTCGGCTGAGGCACCGATACCAACGTCGACGTACTCGAGCTTCGACCACATCTCGAGGTAGGCGTTCGCAAGGTCGATGAAGCGCGGCTCGACGACACGATCCTGAACCACGGTTGCTTCTCGCCCCGAGCTCGACGCCGTAGCTCTGGAGCCGCACGACGAACTCCTTGCCGGGGCGCACGCGGACATGCTCGCCGCCTGCAGCGAGCTCCGCCTCGGTGGAGGCGACGAATCGGTCGCGCTGCTCCACGAGCGCGTTCCAGTCGCCGGGGTCGGAGAACAGATCGCCGAACGAGCGGAGCGAGAATCCCTGCTCCCGGACGTCGTCGAGGATGCTGCGCTGGGCGTCGTCGAGCTGCGGCGGAGCCTCACCGAAGCGGCCCCGGCTCTCGCGGTTCGAGAGAAGCCGGTCGTGCAGCTCGTAGGTGGCGCGGATGCCCTGGCGCTCGATGGCCTTCGACACCCGGTTCGCGCGGGGACGTGAACACGCGGTTCATGCGCGAGGAGAAGGTCGTCGTCTGCCTGGCGGCATGTCTTGTGTGCCGGTGGCCGACCGTCGCCTACCTTACCGGCGGCGAACGGTGACCTCCGTCTTCTACCTCTTCCGAGACGCGACGCAGCGACGCGCGGCGCTCGAGCTCGAGACCGGCTCGTCTGCCCGGTACGCCGTTACGGACTGGACGAGCTCGTCGCGCGCGGATACGTCGTACGCCACAACCTCGAGCGGCCGCGTCCCTCGAGCCCGGCCGCGCGCCGCCGGCTGCGGCGTCGAGTGGGCGCTCCAGGCGGCCGGCGGGTACGGGGGAGACTTCGCGACCGTCCTGTCGTCGCTCGGGCTGCTCAACCGATCGGACGTCGTCCTCTCGACGGTCGACACGGTGGGGATCCCGCTCATGCTGCTGGCGCGCGCTCACGTCGTGCGGTCGCCGTTCGTCTACGTGGCGATCGGCCTGCCCGAGCTGCTCGTGCGGCTCGGGTCGCGGCGCATGGAGGGGATCTACGCGCGCGCGCTGGAGCGGCGTCGACGATCGTCGCTTACAGCGAGCACGAGGCGGACGTCCGTCGGCGCGGCCGCGCGATCGCGGCGCGGACGCCGCGGTCGAGTTCGTGCCGTTCGGTGTGGGCGTGGAGGCGTTCCGGCTGACCGGTCGCGCCGCCGACTGTCGACGTGGTCTCGGTCGGCGCGGACCCGCACCGTGACTACGGCCGCCGCTCGAGCTCGCTCGCACGATGCCGGCGACGAGCTTCCTGGTCGTCACGACTGCCGAGTGCGCGCGTGCGCTCGACGACCGCCCGGCGAACGTCGCGATCGAGACCGACGTGCCGTTCGACGCGATGCGCGACCGGCTCGAGCGGGCACGCGTCGTCGCACTGCCGGTGCGCGAGAACAGCTACTCCGGCGCGACGACGGTCCTCCTCCAGGCGATGGCGCTCGCGAAGCCCGTCGTCGTGACGCGGACGGCCGCGATCGCTGCCGGCTATGGGCTCGTCGACGGCGAGAACCTGCGGTTGCGGCCCCAGGCGACACGGCCGGCTTCGGTCGCAGCCTCGCCGACCTCCTCCGGGACGAGGGCGGCGTACGGGCACTGGGGCTGCGCGCACGGGCGACGGTGGAGGCCCGGCTCGACTGGGAGCGCTACGTCGGGCGGTTGTCCTGCCTCGTCGACGGAGCCGCACACGGCCGAGACGACACGCCGGGCCGTTAGCGTTCCGCCGTGCACCCGAAGGACATCGCGCGTGTCGGGCGGCGCACCGCGCAGGGCGTGGCCGGGCGCGTTCGCACCGAGGCCGACCTCGTGCGCTCGCGAGGCGGCCACGCCGACCTCGCGCTCTTCCACGAGCTCGCGCCCTCGCCGTCCGGAGGCGGACACCAGTTCCTCCGCGCGCTGACCCGCGAGCTCAAGGGCCGGGGTCTCGTGATCGAGCCGAACCGCATCTCGGCGGGGACACCGGCGTGCCTGTTCAACTCGTTCAACTTCGACTTCGCTCGGCTGCGGCGCTTCGCGCGTCGGGGCGCGCGGATGGTGCACCGGGTCGACGGGCCGATCGGCGCGTACAGAGGGTTCGACGACGGCACGGACGCGCGGGTCGCGGAAGTCAACGCCGCGCTCGCGTCCGCGACGATCTTCCAGTCGGAGTTCTCGCTCGCGAAGCACCGCGAGCTGGGCTTCGAGCTGCGGGAGCCGGCGGTCATCCCGAATGCGGTCGACCCGGCGATCTTCCATCCGCCGGCGGGTCGCGAGCCGCTTGACGGCAGGCGGGTGCGGCTCATCGCGAGCAGCTGGTCGGACAATCCCCGCAAGGGCGGGGAGACACTCGCGTGGCTCGACCGCAACCTCGACGCCGACCGGTTCGAGCTCACCTTCGCCGGCCGCCCGCCCGCCGCATTCGAGCGCTTCCGCGCCGCCGGCCCGCTCGATTCGACCGCGCTCGCCGACCTTCTCCGGACGCAGGATGTCTACGTCGCGCCGAGTCGCGACGACCCCTGCTCCAATGCCCTGCTCGAGGCGCTTGCGTGCGGCCTGCCGACGGCCTTCAGGGACAGCGGCGGGCATCCCGAGCTCGTCGGCGCGGGCGGGCTCCCGTTCGGGTCGGACGAGGAGCTCGGTGACGTGCTCGATCGCCTCGTCGCCGAGCTCGACCAGCGTCGCGCAGCGATCGGGACCCCGTCGCTCGCGTCGGTCGCGGATCGTTACCTCGAGGTGCTCGGCCTGCGCGTGGCCGCCTAGACTCCCGCGACGATGGAGAACTACCTGCGACGGGGCATCCGGAGCGCTCGCTTCCGTGTCGACAAGCGGCTCGACCGGGCCGCGGTCTCGCGCGCCCACGACGTGCTCTACCTGTCCGACGTGTGGACCGAGGCGACCTGGCTCGGCGCTCAGGCGCTCAAGAACCCGCTCGATCTGTGGGTGTACCAGGAGATCATGTTCGAGACGAAGCCCGACCTCGTGGTCGAGACCGGGACGTACCGCGGCGGGAGCGCCGCGTTCCTCGCCTCGATGTGCGATCTTCTCGGCGAGGGAGAGATCGTCTCGATCGATATCGAGCCGGTGCGGGACGACTACCCGGCCCATCGGCGGATCACCTATCTCGGAGGCCGCTCCTCGACCGACCCCGACGTCCTCGCCGAGGTTCGTGCCCGCGCGGAGGGCAAGCGGACGCTCGTGATCCTCGACTCCGACCACTCGCAGGCACACGTCGAGGCGGAGCTCTCGGAGTACGCGCCGCTCGCCCCGGTCGGCGGCTACGTGATCGTCGAGGACTCGAACATCGGCCAGATCCGCAAAGACCTGCTCCCCGGGCCGCTCGAGGCGATCGAGCCCTTCCTCGCGACGACGGACGCCTTCGAGATCGACCCTGCGCGCGAGAAGTTCCTGATCACCTTCAACCCGAGCGGCTACCTCCGCCGGGTGCGTTAGCCGGTCGGGCAGACGGCCTTGCGCAGCGCCGCGTTCGACGTGGCCCCCACGACGCGGACCGGCCCGTCGATCCGCCAGAGCACGAGGCCGGCCGCCGTTCCCGTCGCCACACGCTGCCCGGCCAGCTCGACGCCCGGCTGCGTGTAGACGTACTCCGCCCGGAGCGGATCGCCGGGCGAGAGCTCCAGTGCGCCACCGGACGCGACGTCGACGCGGTCGATCGGCAGCCCGTCCGGCGTCGACCCGCGAACGTAGGCCGCGCGATCGACGGTCGAGTTGAAGAACTCCGTGAGGAAGAGCGCGTGCCATTCGAGCGCCGACTCGCAGGTCGTGTCGACGTAGAGCTTCGTCACCGCCGCGTCGGGCGCGACACGATCGTCGATCCACGCACGCTCCAGGCCGCCGCGAAGACGAGGTCCTCCGGTGCGTCGATCATGCGCTGCCAGGCGAAGTACGACATCGCCGCGAACCCGACCGCGACCGCGGCCGGCAGCGCCAGACGGGCGGTGCCCCGCGGCAAGAAGAACGTCGCCGCCAGCAAGCCGACGACGAAGAGCGCGAGCGCCAGGCGGCCCGAGGCGGGCCCCGGTCCGGCCAGCTCCGCCTCGATCCGTACCCAGAGCGCACCGGGGACGGTGTCGATCCCGGCCTCGTTCGCGAGCTGTGCGAACGGGAGGATCAGCGCCAGTGCCAGCGTGGCGACCGCGCCGATCGTGGCCGCGACGAGAGGCCGTGGAAGCCCGTTGGCGAGCCACCAGACCATGCCGACGAGCCACAGCGGCACGAGGTAGAAGCCGTAGCGGTCGTGCAGCCGGTCGTAGCCCCACGGGGTGCTCGTGAAGGCCGCGACGACGAGCAGCCCCGACACGTTGGCCGCGACGAAGAGGCTCACGAACGCGGCCGCCCGGCGCGAGCCCGCTCTCCCCGAGCGACCGAGCTCCCACAGCACGATCGGGACGACGGCGACCGGCACGATCACGAGGTAGACGGCGAAGTCACCGAGGTGGTAGACGAACCACTTGCCGACTGCGAACGGGTCGTACCCACGCCAGAGCTCCCAGTACGCGCCGAAGGTGTCCCTGGCCGAGGTGCCGGAGGCGAGTCGCGCGACGAACGCGAGCGCGCCGAGCACCACCGGCAGCGCCGTGGGCCAGAACCGCACGAGCTCGCTGCGGGACCGCGGCCTCGTCGCGGGCGAGAGCAGCCACAGGCACGCGAGGCCGCCGACCCAGGTGACGAACAGGATCCCGAACTGGGTCCTTGTAAGAAGCGCGGCGGCGACCGTCCCGAGGACGGCGAACTGGCGAAGGACGGTCGGCCGCTCGAGAGCAATAGCAATCGCGTAGAGCGCCCACATGGTGGTCAGGTACGAGAGGCTCTCGGTCATCACGGTCACGACCGAGACGGACGAGGGGATCGCGACGGCCAGCGCCGCCGCGACGACGGCCCACCACGCCGTGACGATCCGGCGGGCGAGGAGATACACGGGCACCGCCGTCAGCGCGAAGAAGAGCGCGTTCGCCGCCTTGAACCAGTCGTAAGCCGCGTCGATGCTTCCCGCGACGCGCAGGATCGCGGCGAGCACCAGCGGCAGGAGCGGCCCGAATCCGTAGCCCTGTCCGCGGAGCGACAGGCTCTCGCCCTCGACGAGCGACGACGCGGCGATCAGGTAGCGCTCCTCGTCTGGGTGCACGCGCGGCCCGCCCGCGCCGAGCGAGAGCAGCGCGTAGAGAACGAACGCGCCCGCCGCGACCAGCCCGAGCGCCACGACCGGCCGGCGATCCCGACCGGAGTCCTGCGGCGCCACGGGTCGGTGGCCGCAGTGCCGAGAGCCTCGGCCGTCTCGAGGTCGGTCGCCACGATCGCGCGATGCTAGCCGCGCCCGGCACGTCGAGCTGCCGGCCCCGCTATCCTCGCCGCCCGGTGGCCAGGAGACTCCGATGAGCGTCGCGACGCGCGCGCGTCGTCTCGCCGCGCCGGTCGGACGGCCCCTGCGACGAGCCGCCGTCGGCCTCCGCACGCGCGACTGGCCGCCGCATTCGCACCTCTTCGTCGAGCAGGAGGCCGCCGACTGGGTGCTCGCGTACGAGGCACGACAGCTCGGGACGCGCCGCCGCGCTCGGCGTCCCGGTCGGCCCCGAGCGCTGGGTGAACGCGGTGTCGGGCAGGCGATCTTCCACCAGAGCCAGTTCACGCTCCTCCACCACGACTTCGACGCCCGCGGGAACAACCTCGGTCTCTCGTACTTCCACGGCCGGCCGGGAACGCCGGGTTTCCCGGAGTTCGACGCCTGCTACGACGAGCTGCCAGCGCGGCACCGAGATCGACCGCGTCCAGGTGACGAACCGCGCGATGGAGGGCCTCGTGCTCGCCACGGGAATCGCGGCCGAGAAGGTGCACCCGATCCCGATCGGCATCGACACGGACGTCTTCCCCCTGCGCACGGACATCCCGCGCGCGCACGCACGCGGCTCGGCCTGCCGGAGCCGCCTTCGTCATCGGCTCGTTCCAGAAGGACGGCGTCGGCTGGGGGGAAGGACTCGAGCCGAAGCTGATCAAGGGCCCCGACGTCCTGCGTCGCCGTCGCCGAACGTCTTTGCGAGCCCCTCCCCGAGCTGCGGTTCCTGCTCACCGGCCCGGCCCGGGGCTATGTCCGCTCGGGGCTCGAGCGCCCCGGCATCCCGTACCGCCACCTTCGCTTCCGAGCCTCGACGCGGGCGCGGGACTACCAGGCGATCGACGTCTGCCTCGTCGCCTCGCGAGACGAAGGCGGGCCGCGCGCGGTGCTCGAGTCGATGGCGATCGGCGTGCCGCTCGTGACGACGCGCGTCGGGCAGGCGGCCGACCTCGTGCGCACGGCGAGAACGGCTGGATGGTCGAGCCCGAGGACGTCGACGGGCTCGTCGACTGCGACGCCACTCGCGGGGCGCCGCGAAGAGCGAGCTCGACCCCGTCCTCGACGCCGGGCCGCCGCGTGCCGAGGAGAACGCGTACGTCGCGCTCCGGCCGCGCTGGCGGACCTGCTCGAGGGCTTCGTGACGCTCCCCGACGCGTCGGCTGAATGGCGCCGGCCGCGCCCGAGCCGCACGCTACGGCCGCGCGGCGGGCGGTGGGCGCGCCTTCTCACGATGCGGCGGCGCGGCCGGGGTGCGGGTCTTCTACGGCCGCGACCGCGTCCCCGCGCCGGGCGAGCCCGCCGCCGGGGGCACGGCGAAGCTGCAGAAGCTCGCGGCGCGCTTCCCGAACCGCCCCACCGCCTTCTCGCTCCTCTACCTCGGCACGACGTGGCTCCCGCGCGACCTCCGGCCGCTCCTCTCGCTCGCGCGCGCCGGCATCCCGCTCGTCGTGAACCAGGACGGTGTCGCCTATCCCGGCTGGGCGGGAGACCGAACGGACGAGCTCAACGGGCCGCTCCGGCGGCGCTGCACGCAGCCGACCACGTCCTGTACCAGAGCGCGTTCTCGAAGCTCTCCGCCGACCTCTTCCTCGGTGAGCCGACGGCACGTGGGAGATCCTTCCGAACGCCGTCGACGTCGAGCGCTTCGCGCCCGGCGCCGAGCCCCGCCGGACGGGCCCGTCCTCCTCCTCGGCGGCGACCAGACGCAGGCGCTACCGGCTCGAGCTCGCGCTCCGGACGCTTCGCCGCGTCCGCGACGCGGCATGCCGAGGCGCGGCTCCTCGTCACGGGCCGCCTCGTCTCCGACCCCGCGCCGCTCGCGCCGCCTGGCCCTCGCACGGCGCGCGTCGAGCTACGTCGGCGCGGTACACGCAGCGGACGCTGCCCGCGCTGCTGCGGCGCGGCGCACGTCCTCCTCCACACGAAGGTGAAAGACCCGTGCCCGACCGCCGTGATCGAGGCGATGGCGCTGCGGCTCCCCGTCGCCTACGCGGCGAGCGGCGGCACCGTCGAGCTCGTCGGCGACGAGGCCGGCATCGGCGTTCCGCACCCGACGACTGGGAGCGGGACGTGCCGCCGGCCCCGGAGGCGCTCGCCGACGCGGTCGACTCGCGATCCTCGGCGACCGCCACCGGTACTGCGGCGGCCGCGCGGCACGCGCCGTCGAGCGATTCGCGCTCGCCGACTGGCTCGACCGCCACGCGGCACTCTTCGGCGCGCCTCGCTCCTCAGGACGGTAGCGCGCCGGATAGCCGCGCACGCGCCCGCGGAGCGTCGCAGCGTGGAACCGACGCTCGGCCCAGGTCGCCGCGCAGGAGCGAGGCACCGATCCCGCCGACGGGCCGGAGCAGCATGCGGGCGCCGTGCGTGGTCGTAGCCGTGTCGGCGGAGCGATCCAGCCGACGCTCGCACCGTCCCGGAGCCCCACCGCGCCGAAGCCCGGACCCCGATGTGCCGCTTTCGCGCGTGGGTCACGGTCAGGTCGGGGTCGTAGTCGATGCGGGCGCCGGCCCGGATGGCGCGCAGGACGTACTCGATCTCCTCGCCCGACGACCACGGCGTCCCCGACCCCGAGCCCGAGCCGCTCGTCGAAGGCGCCCGACGCTCGCGACGACGTCCGGCGGAGGAAGAGCGCGAACGAGATCACGCGGTTCCAGAGTTCGCGGGTCGTCAGCGCGACGGCTCGCCCTCCGCGCGCCACGCGTCGGCCGAGCCCGTCGGCGGCGACGGCCCGGCCCGTGAGGCCGTCCGAGCGCCGTCGCTCCGAAGCCGCTCGGCGACGCCGCGCGAGCAGATCGGGTGGGTAGACGGCAGTCGTCGTCGGGGAACGCCACGACGTCCGCCCGTCGAGCTCGGGAAGCGCCGCGTTGCGCGCGCGCGAGAGGCCGCGCGGCGAGCGGAGGTGCAGGACGTCGAGCCGCGGCGTGCGCGCGGAGCACGCGCCGCGGACCCGCGTCGTCGGCGTTCTGGTCGACGACGACGAGGCGAAAGGCCGGTGGGTCTGCCCCTCGAGCGAGTCGAGGAGCGCCTCCAGCGTCGTCGGTGCGGTCGACCGTCGCGACGACGAGGTCGAAGCGGAGGTCGGAGCCGCTCCCGCCACCGCCGCAGGCTACCCTCACGCCGGCCGTGGCCGACCCCGCTGTCTCGTCGTCCTTGCCGCATCGCGACGCCGAGGCGACGATCGCCGAGGCCGCGCCGAGAGCGTCCTCGGTCAGTCGGTACGCGATCTCGAGCTCGTCGTCGTCGACGACGGGTCGACCGACGGGACGCGCCCGCTCGCTGGGGTCGGCGGACGAGCGGCTCCGGGTCGTCCGGAACGACAGCCGCTCGGGCCTCGCCGGCGCGCTCAACATCGGCCTCGACGCTGCCCGCGGAACCTACGTGGCGCGGATGGACGCAGACGATGTCGCGCTTCCCGGCTGGCTCGAGCGTGTCCTCGGGCGCATCGCGCGCGAGCCGCCGGGTCGCCGTCGTCGGGGACGGGACTGATCGACCTCCTACGCCCGTGGCGCGCTCGGAACGGTGCACCGCATGGCCGCCGGGGCCCGCGCCGTTGCGCTGGGCCGCGCTGTTCTCGTCGCCGTTCTTCCACTCGACCGTCGTCGTCGACCGGGCGTCGTCGAGCAGCACGGGCTCCGCTACGACACCTCCTTCGACGAGAGCGAGGACTACGACCTCTGGACGCGGCTGCTCGCGGGGCGCCGACGGCGACAACGTCGCCGCGGCGCTCGTCCTCTACCGCAAGCACGACGCGCAGGCGTCGACAGCGCCGTGCGGAGCTGCAGCTCGAATGCTCGGCGGCCGTGTGGCCCTCGCCAGATCGAGGCGATGGCTCCGCAGCTCGCAGGAGGACGGCGAGCTCGCGTGGCGCTTCGGGTTCCTCCTCGAGCTCGATGCCGCGAGGTCGAGCGTGGCGCGGAGCGTTTGCGGAGCTCCTGCGCGCCTTCGGAGCATCGGGGCCTACGCGCGCGACGAGCTCGAGCCGGCACGGCGCATGCCGCCAGGACGGCCGCGCGCCGCGCGGGCTCGTCCGGGGCGCGTTCGGGGCACGGCTCGCGCGCCGTGCGCTCTCCCTCGATCCCGCGTTGCCGCTGCACGTCGCCGAGCGCCGTGCGGGACGCACGCTGGCGCATCGACGGGCGACGACGGTCGCGCGCGCGACGCTCCGTTCGACGGCGGCCGGCGATCGTTCGATGCGCCTGGCGATCGTCCTGCCCGAGCCCACCCCGTACCGGACGGGGATGCTCGACCGCCTCGCGGAGCTGCAGGCGCGTCACGGCGGCTCGGAGGCGCGTCGTGCGGCTGCCTGGGCACTCATCCGGCGGGCCGACGCGCGCGACGAATCAGCAGTGCTCCTCCGTGCTGCCATCGCGCTCGATCGCTTCCTGCCGCTCGGAGTCGCGAGGCGCACGTCCGAGCGCCGTTCGGCGCGGGCCGAGCGGATGGCCGCGACGCGGGGCCGGGCTCGCGCGACGCACGCACCCGTCCGCCTGACGATCGTCCTCCCGGAGCCGACGCCCTACCGCACCGGGATGCTCGACCCCCTCGCGGAACGGCCCGACCTCGACCTGACCGTCGTCTACGCAGCGACCGCCGTTCAGCAGCGCGCATGGGGCATCGACGTGCGCCACCGTGCGGTCTTCCTCGACGGCAAGCGCGTGCCGGGCGCCGTCGCGCGTGCTCCGGCACGACTACCCGCTGTCGACCGGCATCTTCGGCGCGCTCGGAGACGCCGATCCCGAGGTCGTCGTCGTCTCGGGCTGGAGCACGTTCGCTGTCGCAGGCAACGGTTGCGTGGTGCCGGCGGCACGGCGTCCCCTACGTGCTCCTCGTCGAGTCGAACGAGCGCGACGCGCAGGCCCGGCTGGCGGCGGACCGTGAAGAACGCGGTCGTGCCGACGGTCGTCGGCGGCGCCGCCGAGGTGCTCGTCGTCGGGTCGCTGGCGCGCGAGTCGATGCGTGCGCGGGGCGTGTCCGGACGATCGCATCTCGGTCGTTGCCAATACGGTCGACATCGCTCGGCTCGCGGAGGCGGCGGACGCGCTCGCGCCCCGACGCGACGCGCTCCGCGCAGAGGCCGGTATCGGCCGAGGACGACGTCGTCGTCCTCTCCGTCGCGCGGCTCGCGCCCGAGAAAGGCCTCGACACGCTCGTGCGCGCCGCGGCGGCGGCGGCGGGCGAGCCCCGCCTCGTCGTCGCGCTCGCGGGCTCCGGGCCCGAGCGGGAGCGGCTCGCGTCGCTCGCGGCGGAGCTCGGCGTGCGGCTCGTGCTCTTGCCCGACATCCCGTGGGAGCGGATCGTCGAGCGGTACGCCGTCGCGGACGTGTTCGCGCTGCTCTCGCGGCACGAGCCGTGGGGCGTCGTGGTCAACGAGGCGGCGGCGTGCGGCCTGCCGCTCGTCCTCTCCGACCGGGTCGGCGCGGCCTTCGACCTGCTCGAGGACGGCAGGAATGGCCGGCTCGTCCCGGTCGACGACGCGGCCGCGGCGGGCGACGCGCTCCGCCAGCTCGCCGCCGACCCCGAGCTTCGTCGCGCGATGGGCGCAGCGTCGCGGGAGATCGTCGCGGAGTGGGGCTACGAGCCGAGCATCGAGCGCCTCGTCGCCGTCGTGCACCGCGTCGCCGGGCGTCAGCCTGCGAGCGCCTCGGCGTAGAGCGCGAGCTGCTCCTCGACGACGGCGTCCCAGGTCGAGCGCCGCGCCGCCCGGAGCGCTCCTTCCTCGAGCCGCCGCCGCAGCGCGGCGTCCCCGAGGACGCGCCGCGATCGCGTCGACGGTCGCGTCGACGTCGTACGGCACGACGAGCGCCTCGCCCGGCTCGAACGACGCGGCGACCCCGCACCGGTCGGACACGATCACAGCCGTCCCCACCGACGCCGCCTCGGCTGCGACGAGCCCGAAGTTCTCTCCGCCCGAGGCGAGGACGAATACGTCGGCCCGCCGGTAGAGGTCGAACGGCGGGCCTGGCGTGGGCGGGAGGAGATGCACGCGGCCGGCGGTCCGCAAGTCCGCCTGCGCGGCCTCGACGACCGCGAGCGTCCCGTGCCGGTCGTCCGGACCGACGAGGACCACGTGGACATTGGGTAGCCTCCGCGCCGCCTCCAGGAGGTGCTCGACGCCCTTCTCCGCGGCAATCCGGCCGACGTAGAGGACGACCGGCGCGCCGTCGGGCACGACGCCTGCGAGCGGATCGAGGTCGCCCGGAGGCGGCGGCTCGGGGAAGGCGTTCGTGCGGATCCGAACCCGTCGCGGGTCGACGCCCGACGCCACGACGTCGTCGCGCTCCTTCGGTGACGACACGACCACAAGCCCCGCGCCCGATGCGACGCCCCGCGTCACGGTGGAGTCGAACAGCCGCTTCAGGGCCACCTTTCGCAACCGCGGCGCGAACATCCCGACCGGCTCGAAGAGATAGGGAACGCGGCGCATGCGGCACCACGCGGCGACACCTGTCGTTACCGGGTCGCGGAAGCCCATCACGTGGGTCACGTCGGGTCGCGGCAGGCGGCGGAGCTCGAGCGGCAGCGTCGGCGTGATCCCCATCCACCGGTACCGCAGCGGCGTCGCGAGGTACGTCACGCGCGCTCCGTCGACCGTCTCGACCCGCGTGCGCCCGCCGGGGCGTCCTGCGACGTCGGTCAGCGTCGTCGTCACCACCTCGACGACGTGCCCTCGCGCGACGAGCCGCGTGACGAGCTCGCGCGCCACGACCACAGGCCCCCCGAACGCGTGGGCCGGCCAGTACGCGGGGCTCGCGAGCAGGATGCGCATCCGCGCGGACCCTACGCCGGGCGTGCGTTAGCGTGAGAAGTCGATGAGCGCCCGCCCGCGGATCCTCGTCCTCAACCAGTACTACTGGCCCGGCGTCGAGGCGACGGCGCAGCTGCTCGCGCAGCTGTGCGAGGCGCTGGCCCGCGACTACGACGTCACCGTCGTCACCGGTCATCTCCACGGCCACGAGCTGCCGGACGAGGAGGAGCGGAACGGCGTCAGGATCGTCCGCGTGCGCTCGACGACCTACGAGCGCTCGCAACTGCACCACCGCGCCGCCAACTACGGCAGCTATCTCGGCGAGTCCGTTCGCACGGCGCTGCGCGGCGAGCGGCCCGACCTCGTCCTCTGCATGACCGACCCACCGGTCGTCGGGGACATCGGGCTCGTCGTCGCGCGGCGGTTCGATGTCCCGCTGCTCGTCATCAGCCAGGACGTCTTCCCCGAGATCGCCGAGCGCGTCAAGCGGCTCGAGCACCCGCTCGTGCTCGGAGCGCTGCGCAAGCTCGTGGGGCTCTATCTGCGTCGCGCCGACCGGGTCGTCGCGATCGGCGAGACGATGAAGCTGCGCCTGGTGCACAAGGGCGCGCGTGAAGGGCGGATCGAGGTGATCCCCAACTGGGTCGATACCACCGAGATCCAGCCGCACCCCCGTCGGAACGCCTGGTCGGCGGCGCGCGGGTTGGACGACGAGCTCGTGGTCATGCATTCCGGGAACATCGGGCACGCCCAGGACCTCGACACGCTCGTCCGCGCGGCGACCTTCCTCCGCGACCTCGACCGGCTGCGGATCATGGTGATCGGCTTCGGGGCGCGGCACGGCGAGCTCACCCGGCTCGCGCAGCGCCTCGAAGTAACGCGGGCAGTGCACTTCCTCGACTACCAGCCGCGGGAGCAGCTACCGCTCTCGCTTGCCACGGGTGACCTCCACTACGTCGGGCTCGCGCAGGGGCTCTCCGGGTTCGTCGTCCCGAGCCGGCTGTACGGGATCCTCGCCGCGGGACGGCCGGTGCTCGTCTCCGCCGACGCGGACAGCGAGATCGTGCGGATCGTCGAGGAGGTCGGCTGTGGAATCGTGGTGCCGCCGGGCCGGCCCGAGCGCGTCGCGAGTGTGATCCGCGACGTCGCCGAGGGGCGTCTCTCGCTCGTCGGAATGGGTGACCTCGGCCGGGCCTGGGTGGAGCGCGAGGCCGACCGCGAGGTCGCCTTCGACCGCTACCGCCGGCTCGTCGCCGACGTGGTCGCGAGCAGCTCGCGGTAGAGCGCGTCCACGTCGTCCACGAGGCGCTCCACCGCATAGCGCTCGAGCATGCGCTCGCGTCCGAGCTCTCCCATCGCGCGCCGGCGCACCGGATCGCCGGCGAGGATCTCGAGCCGCTCGGCGAGCGCGTGCGTGTCGTGCGGCCGGACGAGGAAGCCCGTCTCGCCCTCGTCGACGACGTCGGGCACGCCACCGACCTTCGTGGCCACGACGGGCCGTCCTGCGGCGAGCGCCTCGATGATCGTCACCGGCGTCCCCTCGCTCGCGGACGTCAGCACGACGGCGTCGCAGATCGCGTACCAGGTTGCGACGTCCTCCTGGTAGCCGAGGAAGAGGCACGAGCGCGCGAGACCGAGGTCGTGCGCGCGCTGCTCGAGGCGCTCACGGTCGTCGCCGTCGCCCACGAGGAGCAGCAGCGCGTCGACACCGCGCTCGCGGACGCCGGCGAGCATCGTCAGAAGATCGTCGGTCCGCTTCACGGCCGTCATCCGCCCGAACCAGCCGACGACGAACTTCCCTTCGGCGATGCCGTGGCGGCGCTTGACCTCGGCCGGGTCGCCGTCGAAGCGGACGCGCGGCTCGAGCTCGATCCCGAGCCGGACGACGGAGAACTTCTCGCGCGGCGCGACGTGGAGCGCCACGAGCTCGTCCCGCACCTCGGGGCTGACGGCGATCAGCCGGTGGGAGGCGCGCGCGAGGATCGGTCTCGATGGCGCGGAAGAGGAGCGTCCCACCGGTTCCGAAGTAGCCGCGGAGGACGTGCCCGTGGAACGTGTGCACGACGACCGGGCGACGCGTACCCGCGAGCAGCACAGCGGCGCGGCCAACAGCGCCCGCCTTCGCGGTGTGCGTGTGGACGACGTCCGGGCGCACCTTGCGGATCAGGCGCGCGAGCCGGAACGCCGCGAGCGCGTCTCGGACGGGAGACAGCTCGCGCGACAGGCCGGGCAACGTCACGACCTCGACGCCCGCCTGTTCTGCGACGAAGGACATCGACGCCTCGCCGCGAGCGACGTCCCCGGCCACGAGCGTCGTCTCGTAGCCGCGGCCGGCGAGACCGCGGGCGAGATACGTGACGTGCAGCGCCGGGCCGCCGACGTTGAGCCTCGCGATCACCCGCAGCACGCGGATCGGCCGGCCTTCGCGGGAGGCGCTCATCGCGGCGAGACTAGCGACGGCCGCGGAACTACACTCGCGCGGATGCCGGTGCTGAAGACGCTCTTCTGGGGCTCCGCGGCCGCGCTCGCGTGGACCCACGCGGGCTATCCGCTGGCCGCCGGGGCGCTGGCACGCGTGCGCGAGCGGCGGGTTGCGAAGGACACGGCCGCCGAGCCGGCGGTGACGGTGATCGTCGCGGCGTACAACGAGGAGCCGGTGATCGAGCGACGGCTCGACAACCTGCTCGCGCTCGACTATCCCGGCGACAAGCTCGAGATCGTCGTCGCCTCGGACGCGTCCGATGATCGGACGAACGAGCTCGTCGAGGCCGTGGCGGCGCGCGAGCCGCGCGTCCGCCTGCTCGATTGCCCGCGCGGAGGCAAGGTCGCCGCCCAGGATCGCGCGGTGCGCGAGACGACGAGCGACGTCGTCGCGTTCTCGGACGCGAACGCCACCTGGGCTCCCGATGCACTCCGGCACCTCGTCGCCAACCTCGCCGATCCCGACGTCGCGTACGTCTGCGGCCGGCTGCGGCTCGAGGACGCGACGGGCTCGAACCGCGAGGGCCTCTACTGGCGCTACGAGCTCTGGCTCCGCGAGCAGGAGTCGCGCCTCGGCTCGATCACAGGCGGGAACGGCTCGATCTACGCCCTGAACCGCGGCGACTACGTCGAGGTCGACCCGCGCTGGGGGCACGACCTCGCGTTCCCGTACCGGATGGTGCAGGCGGGCCGGCGCGCGGTCTACGAGCCCGCCGCCCTCGCGTTCGAGAAGCCGACGCCGACGAACGAGGCCGAGTACGCCCGCAAGGTGCGGATGTTCGAGCACTGCTGGGAGATCACGCTGCGGGGCTCGATGCTGAGGCGGCTGCCACCCGGCTACCTCGTCTCCGTGATCTCGCACCGCCTGCTCAGGTACGGGAGCGGGGTGCTCCACCTTGCGCTGCTCGGAACGAGCCTCGTGCTGGCGCCGACCAGCTGGCCGTACGCGCTCGTCCTGCTCGGCCAGCTCGCCGTGCTCACCGCCTTCGCCGCGGGCGTTCCCATCGCGCGGTACTACGTCTACGTCACGTGGGCGACCGTCCAGGCGCTTCTGGAACTACCTCCGCCGCGGGGTGCCGGCGACCTGGGACGCCGCCGAGGGTACGCGGTGAACCGCTCGCTCGACGTCGCGCTCGCGGGGCTCGGGCTCGTCGTCGCAAGCCCGCTGCTGGCTCGTCGCCGCGCTCGCGGCGAAGCTCGAGGACGGCGGGCCGGTGCTGTTCCGGCAGGTGCGCGTCGGCAAGGACGGGAAGGACTTCGAGCTCCTCAAGCTCCGCTCGATGGTCGTCGACGCCGAGCGGCAAGGCGCCGGGTTCGCCGTCGACCGCGGCGACGCGCGGATCACGCGCGTCGGGCGGGTGATACGCAGGACGTCGATCGACGAGTTGCCGCAGCTCTGGAATGTCGTCCGCGGGGACATGTCCGTGATCGGTCCCCGGCCGACGCTCCGCTACCAGGTCGAGCGCTACACCGAGCGCCAGCGCCGGCGCCTCGAGGTCCTGCCGGGCCTCACCGGCTGGGCGCAGATCCACGGGCGCACGACCCTTCCGTGGGCCGAGCGGATCGAGCTCGACGTCTGGTACGTCGAGCACCGCTCACCGCGCGTCGACCTGAAGATCCTCCTGCGGACGCCGATCGCGCTCCTTGGCGGCACGTACAAGGGCACGACGGGGGGATGGCGCGCGGAGGAATGACCGAGCGGCGTGCGGCCCGGATCGGGGTCGTCTGCGCGCTCGTCGTGATCCTCGCCCAGTTGATCGTCGCGTCGGCGTGGTCGCTCGGCCACGACGACCCCACCGAGCTCGCGCTCACCCGGCAGTGCCTCGAGCGAGAGAAGGGCCTCGCGGTCGAGACGACGAACGACCCCATCGCTGCCTCGGCGAGCGGTGGCGCGCTCGCGACGGTCGTCGAGGGGAACGCCGTCACGATCGGCGTCGCGCGGAGCGAGGCCGAGGTCGAGCGGCTGCGGTCAGCGTATTCCGCGAGCGGCGACCCGGGCACGAGGCTCGACCTCCACGGCCGCTACGTCGCGCTCTGGCACCGCGATCCGTCTCCCACCCAGCGGCAGGTGACGTACGACTGCGCGTACTGATCCGGCCTCACGTCGCTACTGGGGCGCCGCTGCGGCGATGCTAATCGCGGAGGGGGCGCTCCTCGCCTGGAACGCCTGGCACTACGACTGGCTGCGCGGCTACGACGCCTTCGCGAACGAGCAGTACGCCGACGTCGTGTCGCGCGAGTACCGGCTGCCGTCCGTGGGCGAGTCGGGCGTCTGGCACACGCCGCCGCTCTGGTTCGCGCTGGCCGGCACGCTCGGCCGGCTGACGACCGTGCTCGGCCTGGGGCACGCGCAGCGCCCCGGCCAGCTCCTCGCCGCCGCAGCCGGGCTCGTGACGTGCATCCTCGTCTTCCTCCTCGCCCGCGTTCTCTTCCCCGAGCGGCGGGTGCTCCACCTCGTCTCGCTCGTGCTGGTTGCCGCATCGCCGGCGCTCGTCCGGGCGTCCGCGATGTACCACCCGGAGACGCTGGCCGTGGCGCTTGCGACCGGCGGCGTGCTCGTCGCGGCGCGCGCGCTCCGGACGCGGTGGACGCTCGGGTCGGCGGTCGCCGCGGGCGCGCTCCTCGGACTCGCGTGCCTGACGCGTGCCTGGGCGGTCCCGGTGCTCGTGGCCGTGCTCGTGGTCGCAGGCCTCAACGCATGGGACACGCGGCGCTGGGCGCCTTTCGCGGCATGCGGTGCGGTCTCGCTCGCTCTGCTCGCGCCGTGGCTCGTGAACCAGGAGCTCGCGCACGGCAGCGCGCTGGCGTTCAACCGATCTCCGCCCTCCGGATCCATGCTGGACCGGCGTCCGGCGAGCTTCTACCTCGGCCCGCGCTCGCTCCGCGCGCTCGAGCATCCGGTCACGCCGCTGTTCCGGAACGAGCTCGTCCCCCATCTCTACGCGGACTGGTGGGGCGACTGGGCCTTGACGTGGGACAGTCCGCCCCCGCCCGCTCCGGCGGCGCTGCTCCCGTCCGGGATCGTGTCGGAGCGTGCGCGGCAGGCCTTCATCGGCGTCCTACCCTCCCTGCTCGCGCTCGCGGGCCTGATCGCGCTCGGCCTGCTCTCTGGAGCGCGGCGGTCGGCGTCACTCGCGCTCCTCCCCCTCTCGGCCGTCGGAGTGGTGACGGCATACGTCGTCTTCGCGGTGCGCTACCCGTCGACCGACGGCGACACGATCAAGGCGACGTACCTGCTCATGGCGCTTCCGGCTGCCGCCCTCGGCGCGGCGTTCGTGATCGACGCGCTGCGCCCTCGCGGCCGGGTGTGGGCCACGGCGGGCGTCGTCGCACTCGGCGTGCTGGTTGCCGTCCAGCTGCCGTTCCTGATCCTCTGACCCCGCTACCCTCCGACGTCGAGATGACGGCGGTTCTCTTCACCTGCGCCGGCCAGCGCGTCGACATCGTGAGCGCCTTCGGGCGAGCGGGTGCGACCACCGTCGCCAGCGATCTCGACCCTCTGGCCCCGGCCCTCTACCACGCTCATCACCGGGCCATCGTCCCGCGGGTCGACGATCCCGCGTACGTGCAGGCGCTGGCGAGGCTCGTCGCCGATCACGACGTACGGCTCGTCGTGCCGCTGACCGACCTCGACCAGGAGATCGTCTCGGCCGCCCGGCAAGAGCTGGCGCCCGCGCTCGTGCTCGCCCCGGCACCCGAGGTGTGCCGGACGATGGGCGACAAGTACCTGGCGCACGCGTTCTTCGAGGCGAACGGGATCCCGAGCCCGCGCACGTGGCTCCCCGCCGACGTCCCCGACGACGCGCGCTACCCGCTCCTCGTCAAGGTGCGCGAGGGCTTCGGCTCCCGGCACATCTACCGCGCGGACGACCGCGCGCAGCTCGACTTCCACCTCCGCTCCACGCCGGTCGACTCGATGGTGCAGGAGCGCTGCCTCGGGGTCGAGTTCTCGATCGACGTCTTCTGCGACACGAGCGGCCGCTGCCTGAACGCGATCCCGCGCTCGATGATCCAGTCGAAAGGCGGGGAGTCGATCAAGGGCGAGTCGCTCGCCGATCCCGAGCTGATCGAGCACGGTGCGCGCGTGGCGGAGGCGATCGGGATCGTCGGCCCGGCGAACATCCAGTGCTTCCGGGAGCCGGACGGCTCGCTGCCGGTGACGGACGTCAACCCCCGCTTCGGCGGCGCGTTTCCGCTGCCGCTCGCGGCGGGGAGCCGCTACCCTGAGCTCGCACTGGCGCTTGCTCGCGGCGAGAGCCCCGAGCCGCGCCTCGGAGAGTTCCGGGCCGGCGTCGTGATGACACGGTTCTTCTCCGACCTCTGCCTCGTGCTCGGCGAGGACGGGGAGCTCGTGCCCTTCGCCGAGGAGCTGCCGGAGCCGCTCGCCGCCGAGCCGGGACAGACGTAGGCCCCTGATGCGGTACCTCGTCACCGGCGCCGCCGGGTTCATCGGGTCGCACCTCGCCGAGGCTCTCGTCGCAGAGGGGCACGACGTCGTCGGGCTCGACTCCTTCAACGACTACTACGACCCGGCGCGCAAGCGCGCGAACGCCGACGGCAGAGCTGTCGTCGAGGCCGACCTGCTGGACGCCGACCTCTATGGGCTTCTCGCGGACGTCGACGGCGTCTTCCATCTCGCCGGCCAGCCCGGCGTCCGCGCGAGCTTCGGGCCGGGGTTCGAGCTCTACGTCGCGCGGAACGTCCACGCGAGCGGGCGGCTCTTCGAGGCGGCGGCACGGCGTGGCGCCCGTGTCGTCTACGCGTCGTCCTCCTCGATCTACGGCGACGCCGAGACCTACCCGACGAGCGAGGACGTCGTCCCGCGGCCGATTGCGCCCTACGGCGTGACGAAGCTCTGCGTCGAGCACCTCGCGTTCGCGCACGCGCGCTCGACCGGCCTCGACGCCGTCGGGCTCCGCTACTTCACCGTCTACGGGCCGCGCCAGCGGCCGGACATGGCGTTCACGCGGATGCTCGAGGCGCTCGCGGCCGGGATGCAGTTTCGGCTCTTCGGTGACGGCTCGGTGTCGCGCAGCTTCACCTACGTCGCCGATGCCGTCGCGGCCACCATCGCCGCAATGACAAAGGGGCGGGCCGGGGAGATCTACAACGTCGGCGGCGGCGAGGAAGCGTCGATGAGCGAGGCGATCGCCCTTGCCGAGCGCATTGCGGGCCGGGAGCTCGCAATCGAGCGACACGGCGCCGCGGTCGGCGACGTCCGCCGCACGCGTGCGGACGTCGCGAAGGCGGGTGCCGAGCTCGGGTGGGCTCCCACCACCGGTCTCGCCGACGGGCTCCATGCCCACTGGGAGTGGGTCGCTGCTAGGGTCGCGGCGCCGTGAGCGAGGTTCGGACGAAGGACAGCGGTGTGGACCCCGACGCGGAGCGCGAGGTCGATCTGCGGTCGGCCTGGGACCGGATCACCGCGCGCTGGTGGCTGCCCGTCGGAGGGCTCGTCCTCGGCGCGATCCTCGGCGTCCTCGTCTCGATCGGGAGCGGCGACGTCTACAAGGCGGAGGCCCTGATCTACCTCGGCCAGCCGTTCACGCCGTCCGGCGGCGGTCAGATCCAGAGCCTCCAGACGAACCCGAAGACGGTGAGCGAGATCCTCCGCAGCGAGGCGGCGACGAAAACCGCCGCGAACGCGGCGGACATGAGCCCGGCCGGACTGCGCGGCAACGTCACGTCGACACCCGTCGTGCAGGCGGGGCAGGTCGCGCGCAACTTCACGCCGCTCGTGCAGATCGCGGTCCGCGCGCCGACGAGGGTCAAGGCAGAGAAGGCGGCGAACTCGTACGCGAACACGGTGACCACGGAGGTTGTGCCGTTCGTCGAGCAGAAGATGCGGCTCCTGAGGCAGCAGGTCGCGAACGACGAGGCGCAGCTCGAGGACATCGGCGCCCGTATCGACGCGGCGCTCGCCCAGCAGCGGGCCGCCAACGCCGACCCGACCCTCTCGCTCGCAGAGAAGCTGCTCGTCTCGACGAACTCGAACGCGACGGTGAACGCGGCCGAGTCGCGCCGCGGGTCGACCGTGGCCGACCTGACGAGCGCCCGGCAGCTCCTGTCGCTCGCCGAGAACGTCGAGCTCTCGCGGGTCGTACAGCCGGCCGTGGCCGTCCGCGCGTCCGCGACGAGCAGGCGCAACGCCGCCGTGATCGGCGCGCTCGCGGGGCTCCTTCTCGGCGCGATCGCGGCGCTGATCGCCGACCCGTGGCTGCGGCGCAGGAGCACGGCCGCCGCATAAGGCCCGCCGTGGTCGAGGGCAAGCGCGTCGCAGTCGTCGTTCCGGCGTTCCAGGAGGAGCTTCTCGTCGCGGACACGATCCGCGGCATCCCGGACTTCGCCGACACGATCCTCGTCGTCGACGACCACTCGGACGACGCGACCGTCGAGCAGGCCCGCGCGACCGGCGATCCCCGGCTGGAGGTACTCGTCCACGACGAGAACCGCGGCGTCGGCGCGGCGATCGCGACCGGCTACGCGCGGGCGCGCGAGCTCGGGATCGACGTGACGTGCGTGATGGCGGCCGACAACCAGATGGACCCGGCCGAGCTCGCCGAGCTCGTCGCGCCGGTCGCGCGCGGCGAGGTCGACTACGCCAAGGCGAATCGTCTCGTCAGCGGCGAGGCCTGGAAGCTCATCCCGCGCTCGCGGTACCTCGGCAACGCCGTCCTCTCGCTCCTCACGAAGATCGCCTCCGGCTACTGGCACGTCGCCGACTCCCAGGCGGGCTACACGGCGCTCTCGCTCGACGCGCTGCGGCGGCTCGATCTCGACAGGCTCTACCGCCGCTACGGGTTCCCGAACGACATGCTCGTCCACCTGAACGTGCAGAACGCCCGCGTGCGCGACGTCCCCTCGCGGCCGATCTACGGCGTCGGCGAGCGCTCGGGGATCCGCGTCCGGAGCGTCGCGCCGCGGATCGCGTGGCTCCTGTTCAAGGGCTTCTGGTGGCGGATGAAGGAGAAGTACGTGATCCGCGACTTCCACCCGCTCGTCTTCTTCTACGGGCTCGGCATCCTGATGACCGTCGTCGGCTTTCTCCTCGGGGTCGTCGTCGCCGCCTCGCGGATCTTCTGGGGCAACGAGATCACGACCGCGACGGTCGTCCTCGTCGCGCTCCTCCTCGTGTCGGGAACGCAGTTCACGCTGTTCGCCATGTGGTTCGACCAGGAGGCGAACAAAGAGCTCCGCTGAAAGGCCCTCCTGGCACGGGGCTTGAGCTCCGGCAGGCCATGTCGTTTACTGGGGCACCATGGAGCAGGACAGCGGTGCTGCGGTGCCGGTGGCGCGGCCGTTCGGAGGGTTCGGCGTCGACACGATTCTCGCGGGCGCCCTCCTCTTCGCGGGGGCGATCCTCTTCCTGGCGCTCGCGCCGTCGGCGTACTACGCCTACCTCGCGATCCACATCCTCTCGGCCGTGATCTGGGTCGGTGGCGACGTCACGCTCACGGTGCTCGGGATCGTGTTCGAGCGGCGCGGCGAGGGAGAGACGCTCGGTGCGCTCGGCCGAATGGGCGCCTGGATCGGGACGCGGGTCTATACGCCGACGCTCGTCGTGACGCTCGTCTTCGGGGTCATTCTCATGCAGAAGGGCAACTTCGACTGGGGCCAGTTCTGGGTGATCTTCGCACTCGTCGGCTGGGCGATCGCCGCTGTCGTCGGCGTCGCCTTCGTCGGCCCGGAGCTCGGCCGCATCGACGAGGCCGTACGCACGCACGGACCGGACTCGCCGGAGGCGGCACTGCGCGTGAAGCGGCTGTTCACGATCTTCCGCTTCGACACCGTGCTCCTCCTGCTGATCGTGGTGAACATGGCTGCGAAGCCGAGCTTTTGACCAGGCGAAGGAGGAGCTGCGCCGATCCGTCTCGCGGCGGTATCGGCCGCACTCGCGCGGGCCGGAAGGGGCGCGCGCCTCGAAGGTCGTCCAACGGCCTCTCCCGTCGCAGCCGCTAAGGGGGCGTCAAGATCCGGCGCGGCGGCGTAGAAGTCGCGTCAAGAGTGGCCCGTCGGGCGCGTGCTCGCGGTACGACGAGGGAGTGCGGGATCTCGTGTTCGTCAGCCTCACCCTCGGGTTCTTCGCGGCAGCGGTCGCGTTCGTCGCGGGCTGCGAGCGGGTCGTCGGCAGGTCGGCAGTCGGGGTCGAGCGCGAGCGATGAGCCTCGAGAACGTCGTCGGCCTCGTGGCCGCGATCCTGCTGGTCGGTTACCTCGTCTACGCCCTTCTGGCTCCCGAACGGCTCGGATGACCAGGCCGTCGTGAGCTGGCAGGCCTGGGCTCAGGCCGCGTCCCTCCTCGGGCTCGTCGGTCTCTCGACGCCACTGCTCGGCGCCTACATCGCGCGGGTCTTCGACGGGTGCCCTGCCCCCGGCGACCGCATCTTCTCGCCGGTCGAGCGCGCCCTGTATCGCCTCGGTGGGATCGACCCCGAGCGCGAGCAGCCGTGGAGCGTGTACGCGCTCTCGATGCTCGCGTTCAGCTGCGTCTCCGTGCTCGGGCTCTTCCTGCTCCAGCGCGTCCAGGGCGCGCTGCCGCTGAACCCGACCCATGTCGGCAGCGTCGCGCCGGCGCTCGCCTTCAACACCGCGGTCAGCTTCGTCACGAACACGAACTGGCAGAGCTACGGCGGCGAGTCGACGATGAGCCACCTCACGCAGATGGCCGGGCTGACCGTGCAGAACTTCGTCTCCGCCGCCGTCGGCATCGCTGTCGCGATCGCCGTCGTCCGCGGTATCACCCGCCGCAGGAGCGAGACGATCGGGAACTTCTGGGCCGACCTGACACGCGCCACGACGCGCATCCTCTTACCGCTCGCGCTCGTCCTCGCGCTCGTGCTGGCCGGCCTCGGTGTCGTGCAGACGCTGAGTGGTCCGGCCACCGCGCACACCGTCGCGGGAGCGACGCAGGAAATCTTCCGCGGCCCGGTCGCGAGCCAGGAGGCGATCAAGGAGCTCGGAACGAACGGCGGCGGCCCGCTCGGCGCGAACTCCGCGCACCCGTTCGAGAACCCCACCGGCCTGACGAACCTCGTCGAGATGTGGGCACTGCTCGCGATCCCGTTCGCGCTCACGTTCGCGTTCGGGCGCCTCGTCGGCGATCGCCGTCAGGGCTGGGCGATCTTCGCCGCGATGCTCGCGCTGTGGGCCGGCTCGGCCGCGCTCGCAACCTGGGCCGAGGTCGGCGGCAACCCCCAGCTCCATGCCCTCGGCGCCGTCGGCGCGAACATGGAGGGCAAGGAAGTGCGCTTCGGCGCACCCGCATCCGCCCTCTTCGCAGCCTCCACGACCGGCACCTCGGCGGGTGCCGTCGACTCCTCGCACGACAGCTTCACGCCGCTCGGCGGCGCGGTGCCGCTCGTCAACATGATGCTCGGCGAGGTGAGCCCGGGCGGGGTCGGCTCGGGACTCTACGGGATGCTCGTCTTCGCCCTGCTCGCGGTGTTCATGGCGGGGCTGATGGTGGGGCGAACACCCGAGTACCTCGGCAAGAAGATCCAGGCGGCGGAGATGAAGCTCGTCGTGCTCTACCTCCTCGCCGTGCCCGCGTTGGTCCTGACGTTCGCGGGCGTCTCGGTGGTGCTCGACTCGGCGACCCGGTCGATCCTCGATCCCGGCCCACATGGCCTCTCCGAGATCGTCTACGCGTTCACGTCGGCGTCGAACAACAACGGGTCCGCGTTCGGCGGGCTCAGCGCGAACACCGATTGGCTCAACACCACCCTCGGCCTCGCAATGCTCGGAGGGCGCTTCCTGCTGATCGTCCCGGCGCTCGCGATCGCAGGCTCGCTGGCGCGGAAGCAGTACGTTCCCGCTACTGCCGGCACGCTGCCGACGGGCACCCCGCTCTTCGCGGGACTTCTGGTCGGCGTCGTGCTGATCGTCGTCGGCCTCACGTACTTCCCCGTCCTCTCGCTCGGCCCGATCCTGGAGCATCTCGGCCAGTGACGGGGAGCCCGAGCCTCTTCGATGCTGCGATCGCCGGCCCGGCCGCGCTCGACAGCGTGCGCAAGCTCGACCCGCGCCGGATGGCGCGGAACCCGGTGATGTTCGTCGTCGAGATCGGGAGCGCCTTCGTGACCGCCCTCTTCTTCGCCGATCCCGGGGTCTTCACCGGCCTGATCGCGGTGTGGCTGTGGTTCACGGTGCTGTTCGCGAACTTCGCCGAGGCGATGGCCGAGGGCCGCGGCAAGGCACAGGCTGCGACTCTCCGACGAACGCGCTCGGAGACGATCGCGCACCGGCGCCGACCGGACGGCGGACTCGAGGACGTGCCGAGCTCGGGGCTCCTGGCTGACGACCTGGTCGTCGTCTCGGCCGGAGAGGTGATCCCCGGCGACGGCGACGTGATCGAGGGCATCGCCAGCGTCGACGAGTCGGCGATCACGGGCGAGTCGGCACCGGTCATCCGCGAATCGGGCGGCGACCGCTCGGCGGTCACGGGAGGCACGCGCGTGCTCTCCGACCGGATCGTCGTGCGCGTCACGTCCAGGCCCGGCGAGAGCTTCCTCGACCGGATGATCGCCTTGGTCGAGGGAGCGAGCCGCCAGAAGACGCCGAACGAGATCGCGCTCGACATCCTCCTCGCAGGGCTGACGATCGTCTTCCTCTTCTCGGTCGTCACACTCCAGCCGTTCGCCGTCTACTCGGGCGCGGAGCAGCCGGTGATCGTGCTCGTCGCCCTGCTCGTCTGCCTGATCCCGACGACGATCGGCGCGCTGCTCTCCGCGATCGGGATCGCGGGAATGGATCGGCTCGTCCAGCGGAACGTCCTCGCGCTGTCCGGCCGCGCCGTGGAGGCGGCGGGAGACTGCTCGACGCTGCTGCTCGACAAGACCGGGACGATCACGCTCGGGAACCGGCAGGCGACGGCGTTCCTCCCGCTGCCCGGCGTCGACGCGAGTGTCCTCGCCGATGCTGCGCAGCTCTCGAGCTTCGCGGACGAGACGCCGGAGGGCCGGTCGATCGTCGTGCTCGCGAAGGAGCGGTACGGCCTCCGCGAGCGCGAGCTCGCCGGCGCGACGCTCGTCCCCTTCAGCGCGCAGACGCGCATGAGCGGCGTGGAGCTCGACGACCGCTCGATCCGCAAGGGCGCCGGGGACGCCGTCCGCCGCTGGATCGAGGAGCGCGGCGGCTCGGTGCCGGAGCCGCTCGGGCCGCTCGTCGACGGGATCGCCCGCGACGGCGGCACGCCGCTCGTCGTCGCGGAGAACGGCACGGCGCTCGGCGTCGTCCAGCTGAAGGACGTCGTCAAGGACGGGATCCGCGAGCGCTTCGAGCAGCTGCGCCGCATGGGGATCCGCACGGTGATGATCACCGGCGACAATCCGCTGACCGCGAAGGCGATCGCGGACGAGGCGGGCGTCGACGACTTCCTGGCCGAGGCGACGCCCGAGGACAAGATGGCCCTGATCCGCCGCGAGCAGGCCGAGGGCGCGCTGGTGGCGATGACCGGCGACGGCACGAACGACGCGCCCGCGCTGGCCCAGGCCGACGTCGGCGTCGCGATGAACACCGGGACGCAGGCTGCCAAGGAGGCGGGGAACATGGTCGACCTCGACTCGAATCCGACGAAGCTCATCGACATCGTCGAGATCGGGAAGCAGCTCCTGATCACGCGCGGGTCGCTGACGACCTTCTCGATCGCGAACGACGTCGCGAAGTACTTCGCGATCATCCCGGCGATGTTCGCCGGCACGTTCCCGACGCTCGACCGACTGAACGTGATGGCCCTCGGGACGCCGCAAAGCGCGATCCTCTCGGCCGTGATCTTCAACGCGCTGGTGATCGTGGCGCTGATCCCGCTCGCCCTCCGTGGAGTGCGCTTCCGGGCCGTGTCGGCGGCGGCGATGCTGCGGCGCAACCTGCTCGTCTACGGCCTCGGCGGCATCGTCGCGCCGTTCGTCGGGATCAAGCTCATCGACCTCGCGGTCACGGGGCTCGGGATCGTCTGATGGCGGTCGTCCGGCGACAGCTCCTGCCTGCGATCGTCGCCTTCGTCGTGCTGACCGTGCTCACGGGGCTCGCCTACCCGCTCGTCGTCACCGGGATCGCGCAGCTGGCGTTCCCTGGACGCGCGGACGGCTCACTCGTCGAGCGGAACGGCGTCGTGGTGGGCTCGAGCCTGATCGGCCAGCGGTTCGACGGGCCGCGCTGGTTCCGCCCGCGGCCGTCCTCGGCAGGCGACGGCTATGACGCGATGTCCAGCTCGGCGTCGAACCTCGGCCCCACGAACCGGACACTGCTCCGCGACGTCCGCAGCCGCGCGGCGGCGTATCGGCGTGAGAACGGGCTCCAGGCGCACGCCCCCGTCCCGCCGGACGCGGTGACGGGGTCCGGCTCGGGGCTCGACCCGGAGATCTCCGTGGCCAACGCACGGATCCAGGCCTACCGCGTCGCGCGTGCACGGGGCCTCTCACGGGCGGACGTGCTCGGGCTCGTCTCCGCGCACACGCACGGACGCTCGCTGGGGTTCCTCGGCCAGCCGGGCGTGAGCGTGGTCGAGCTCAATCTCGCGCTCGACGGCATCGGCCGGTAACGGCACGCTTCGGTCATGACGCGCGGGACGCTCCGCATCTACCTCGGCGCAGCTGCCGGCGTGGGCAAGACGTTTGCGATGCTGAACGAGGGACGCCGGCGCGCCGAGTACGGCGAGGATGTCGTCGTCGGGCTCGTCGAGGCGCACGGGCGGCCGAAGACGGCCGAGCAGGCGGCGGGCCTCGAGGTCGTCCCGCGTCGCCAGGTCGCGTACCGCGGTGCGTGGTTCGAGGAGCTGGACGTCGACGCAGTCCTCGCCCGCCGCCCGCGCGTCGCGCTCGTCGACGAGCTCGCGCACACGAATGTCCCGGGTTCGCGGAACGAGAAGCGGTGGGAGGATGTCGAGGAGCTTCTCGTGGCGGGCATTCACGTGATCTCGACGCTGAACGTCCAGCACCTCGAGTCCCTCAACGACGTCGTCGAACAGATCACGGGGGTGACCCAGCGCGAGACGATCCCCGACGAGGTCGTGCGCCGCGCCGACGAGCTCCAGCTCGTCGACCTCACCCCGACCGCGCTCCGCAACAGGCTCGCCCGCGGCGACGTCTACCCGCCAGAGCGCATCGACACAGCCCTCGCGAACTACTTCCGCCCCGGCAACCTCTCCGCCCTCCGGGAGCTGGCACTCGCGTGGCTCGCCGACCGGGTGGACGAGGCTCTGTCGGAGTACCGCACCCGCCACGGCATCGACGAGCCGTGGGAGACGCGCGAGCGGATCCTCGTCGCTCTCACCGGCTCGGCGGACGGCGAGCGGCTCGTCAGACGCGCTGCGCGAATCGCGCAGCGTACGAAAGGCGAGCTCGTGGCCGTCCACGTCATCCCGCAGGATGGGCTCGCCGCACCCTCGGCCGCGCTCCTCGAGCGCCAGCGCCTCCTCGTCGACGAGCTCGGCGGCACGTACCACGAGGTCGTGGGGCCCGAGGTCGCCGAGGCGCTGATCGACGCGGCGCGCTCGCTGAACGTGACGCAGATCGTGATGGGCGCGAGCCGCCGTTCGAGCTGGCAGCGGATCACCCGCGGCTCGGTGATCGGCCGCGTGATCCGAGAGTCCGGCGTCGGAATCGACGTCCACGTGATCAGCCACCCGGAAGGCCGCTCCGAGGACGCCTATGTCGTGCCGCGCACGAGGCGCCCTGCCGCATTACCCCGCAGGCGCGTGCTCCTCGGCTTCGGCCTCACCGCGGTCGGCCTGCCGATCCTGACCTGGACGCTCGCCCAGTTCCGCGGCGACCTCGGCATCCCGACCGTGATGCTCCTGTACCTGCTGCTCGTCGTCGCCGTGTCGGCGCTCGGAGGCCTCTGGCCGGCGCTCACCGCAGCGGCCCTCGGGAACCTCCTCGTCAACTGGTACTTCGTCCCCCCGCTCCATACGCTCACGATCGGATCGACCGAACATCTGCTTGCGCTGGCCGTCTTCCTGACGGTCGCCGCGGCGATGAGCGGCTTCGTCTCGCTTGCGGCGCGCAGAGCCGTCGAGGGGCAACGCGCCCGGGCGGAGGCGGAGACGCTCGGACGACTCGCAGGATCCGCACCGGCCGCGACGACCCTCGACACGCTCGTCCGCGTGCTCGGCCTCCAGGGGGCGGCCGTCCTCCACCGAACGGACGACGGCTGGCGGATCGATGCGGGCGCCGGCGACGACATCCCGGGAGACCCGAACCTCGCCGCGATCGCGATCGACCTCGACCGGGACCACGTCCTCGCGATTGCCGGCGCGCCGCTGCGCAGCGAGAACCAACGCGTGCTCGACGCGTTTGCGCGCGAGCTCGCCGCGTCCGTCGCTCTCGGCGAGCTCCAGGCGGAGGCTCGGGAGGCGGGAGCGCTGTCAGCCGCGAACGAGCTCCGCTCGGCGCTCCTCGCCGCCGTCTCGCACGACCTGCGGACGCCGCTCGCGGCCATCAAGGCCTCCGTCTCCAGCCTCCGTCAACGCGACGTCGTGTGGCCGGCCGACGCACGCGACGAGTTCCTCGCCACGATCGAGGAGGAGACCGACAGGCTCGATGCGCTCGTCGGCAATCTCCTCGACATGAGCCGCCTCCAGACCGGAGCCCTCGACATCGCCGCGACGCCCGTCGCGCTCGACGAGGTGCTGCCGGCGGCGCTCACCAGTATCGGCGCGCCCACCGGCGCCGTCCGGCTCGACGTCGCCGAGACACTGCCCCGCGTGCTCGCCGACCGCGGGCTGCTCGAGCGCGCGCTCGCGAACGTGATCGCGAACGCGATCCGCTTCTCGCCGCCCGGGACACCGCCCTCGATCCTGGCGGGCGTCATCGACGGCGCCGTCGACATCCGGGTCGTCGACCGTGGCCCGGGTGTACCGCTCGAGGAGCGCGGGCGGCTCTTCAAGCCCTTCCAGCGCCTCGGCGACGCGGGGCAGAGCGAAGGCGTCGGCCTCGGCCTCGCGGTCGCGAAGGGCTTCATCGAGGCGATGGGGGGCGAGCTCGAGGCGGACGACACGCCGGGCGGCGGGCTCACGGTCGTCGCGCGGCTCCGGGCGGCCGAGTGACGAGGATCCTCGCCGTCGACGACGAGCCGCAGATCCTCCGCGCGCTCGCCACGAACCTCCGTGCGCGGGGCTACACGGTCGACCTCGCGGGGACGGGCGAGGCGGCCCTCTCGCTCGCGGCGCGGAAGCACCCCGACCTCGTGATCCTCGACCTCGGGCTCCCCGGGATCGACGGCGTCGACGTCATCCGGGGCCTCCGAGGCTGGAGCGCCGTGCCGATCATCGTCCTCTCGGTCCGTGACGCCGAGCGCGACAAGGTTGCGGCGCTCGACGCGGGCGCGGACGACTACGTGACGAAGCCATTCGGGATGGACGAGCTGCTTGCCCGCCTCCGCGCTTCGCTCCGCCGGTCGACGCCGGGCGAGGACGAGGCGATTGTCGAAACGGAGCACTTCACCGTCGACCTCGCCGCAAAGCGCGTGACGACTCCCGCTGGGGAGGTGCGCCTGACGCCGACCGAGTGGCACGTCGTCGAGGTCCTCGTCCGGAACGCCGGCAGGCTCGTGACCCAGCGCCAGCTTTTGCAGGAAGTCTGGGGGCCGCAGTACGAGACCGAGACGAACTACCTCCGCGTCTATCTCGCACAGATCCGGGCCAAGCTCGAGCCCGAGCCGTCGCGTCCCCGATACTTCATCACGGAGCCGCGGATGGGCTACCGCTTCAGGCCCGACGGCGCCTGAGTCAGGCGTCCCCGTTCTAGACTGGCGGAGGTCCTCGCCATCTGACCCGGCGACGGACGGCCGGCTACCGGCTGCCCGCAGGCGGCACGCCGTCGCGCAGCCAGAGCACGTGCTCTGCGATCTCCTGCTCGGGGTCGGAACCGAGATGACCGGCGTCGTCGTCGACCTTCACGACGCAGCCGGGGACGTTCGCGGCCAGCCACTCGCCGTGGGCCGGCGGGACGAGCACGTCCGTGGCGCCGTAGCGAACGAGAACCGGGACCGTGATCCGGCCGACGTCGAAGCCCCACGGCGCGACGCTCGCAAGATCGTCGTCGACCCAACCGTCGACCCCGGTCGCGGCCTGCTCGGTGATCGACTCGCGGATGATCTGCATCCGCTCCGGCCGCTGCAACTCCGCGCGGTCCGTGTCGCTCAGGTCGAAGTCGCCGAGGATCGTCGACGGGTCGACGGCGACCCTCGCCGCCATCCCCGCCAGCTCCTTCTCGAGCGCTGGCCGGAGGACGTCCTCCCCCGCGATCGCCCAGCCGAACTCCTCGACGTTCACGGGATCCTGGCCGGCGAGCCACGCATCGTGCTCGAGCCCGGGGTCGCCTAGCGGCGCCGGGCCGACGATGCACGCCGCCCTGACGACACGATCGGGGAGCAGGGCCGCGCAGGCGAGCGAGTGATGCCCGCCTCCCGACCCACCCGTGACGCCGAAGCGCTCGAAGCCCAGGTGATCGGCGAGCGCGAGCACGTCGTCCGCCTCGTCGGCAACCTGACGGCCCAGATGGCGGTCGGAGCGACCGTACCCGGCCCGGTCGCTGGTGACCAGGCACACCCCGAGCCGGCGATAGAGATCCTCGTCGGGCCAGCGCTCGAGCCGGCAGCCCGGCGTCCCGTGGAGCTGGACGACTGGAAATCCGTCGGGATCGCCCCAGACAGCGAAGGCGAGCGTGCGCCCGTCGGGGGTCGTCGCCGTCCGAAGAGGCTCGCCCATGACGGTGGGGACGATACGCCATCGCGACCTGCGGCGCTAGCGTCGAGTCGTGCGCGGCCTTTTCCCCGAGCGCTTCTCCTCTCGACAGTGGCGGGCGGCGCGTTGGCGGTGGCCCCGGGCGTCCTGGCGGGCACGACCGTTCCGGCGCGTTTCCCGGCCGCGGGCGAGTTGACGCGGGCGGTCGCCGTCAGGGTGGCGCCCGCGTCGTCGGCGCGGGTCGTGCGCCGGCTGTCCCGCTTCCGGCCCGACCATCAGTTCCAGATCGTGCTCGCGGTCGGCTCGCGCCGGGACAGGAACGGAGCGAAGTGGTTCCGGCTGAGCTTGCCGGGGAAGCCCAACGGCGCGCGCGGCTGGGTACCGGCCGATGCCGTCGAGGTGCGACCTGTCGTCAACCGGATCGTCGTGCGGCTCGGCGAGCGGCAGCTCGAGGTGCGCCGCGTTCGGGACGGCGAGCTTCTCCTTTCCACCACGGTGGCGGTTGGCGCTCCCGGCTCGGCGACCCCGCTCGGCCGGGACTTCTACGTCCAGTCGGCCTTCGTGCCGACCGATCCGTTCTTCGGGTCGTTCGCGCTGGAGACGACGGCCTACGCCCGCGTCAGCGACTGGCCGACGAGCGTCGTCGGCATCCACGGCACGAACCAGCCAGAGCTCCTGGGCGAGGCGGTGTCGCACGGCTGCGTCCGCGTCGCGAACGATGTGGCCGCCCGCCTGCGTCGACTCGCGCCGCTCGGGACGCCGATCGACATCGTGCGTCGTTAGCCGGTGACGATCGTGTCGTGCGCGCCGAGGACGCCGAGGCGCGTCTGGCACGTGCGCGGGCCGGTCGCCTTCGCCCTGTCTCCGATGAAGACGAGAAGACCGAGCCTTGCCGGCGTCACGGAGAACCGCGCCACGCCCTGACGGTCGGTTCGAGCCCGCTCGTCGACGCTCGCGCCACGAGCGCGAACCCGCAACCCGTTGATCGGCCGCCCGAGCCGATTCCGTGCAGTGAGGCGCACGACCGACGAGCGGCCTTTCTCGAGCGCTCGGGGCTCGGCGACCAGCGTGAGGCAGATGTTCTGCGCTCTCGGAGGCTTTAGCGGCCCGATAACCCGCGCGAGCGCCGCGGCGACGTTGTTGCGGTAGTTCGACTCGACCTCCTCGGAGCCCACGCGCACGATGTCGACGACGACTCCGACCTGGGTCGTCTCGGTGACGGCGATCACCGTGGCAGAGGCTCCCGGCGCGAGTCGTCCGAGATTGCAGGTGTAGGGCCTGCACGTGCCCTGCGACGGGTGGAGCGAGATCAGGCGCGTCCTGAACGACTGCGGATCGTCGAGCTTGAGGCCGTTGACGTCGGCGGCCGCGACGGACGAGCGGTTGGTCACGGTCATCGTCCAGGTCAGCCGCCCCCCGACAGTGACGATCGTGGGCTCGACCGACTTTGTGACGACGAGATCGAGCAGCGGGCCTGGGCCGGGCGGCGTCGGTGGCACCGGCGGCAGTGGCGTGGGTGGCGTCGGTGGCGTGGGTGGCGTCGGTGGCGTGGGCGGCGTGGGCGGCGTCGGCGGCTGCGGCGGCGTGCCTTTCCGCGTGTTCGTGAAGGTGCAGACGACGACGTCTCCCTGTGCCACCGCGCCGTCGACCTTGGTGCCGGTCACCGAGATCTCGACCGTTCCGTTGCGTGTGCACTCGACCTTGGAGTCGTAGTCGGCGAGGCTCGTTCCGGCGCCCGCGGTCTCGCTCACGCTGCCCTCGCCAATGCCCGTCCGCAGCTGCCCGCTCGTCGTCCCGTTGCCCCCGGTCGCAACCACCGTGTTGTTGATCCGCAGCTGGAACACGCCCGGGTCGTCCGCGGGCACGGTGACCTTGCGGAGCTCGATCGTCGGGTTGCAGGCCTTCGAGCCTTGACCGGCGGTCGCGGTCTTTCCGGACAGCGACCAGACGAGGTTGCCGGCCGAGGCGTCGAAGGGCGTGTGGAACACACCGACCTGGCGCTCCCGCTCGAAGACCGTCGGCTGGCCCTGGTCGGCTTTTCCCGGCGAGAACTTGTTCAGGTCGCCGAACGGAATCGTCACTGCGTACTCGTTCGGGTTCTTGTATCCCCAGTACGCCACGTCCGGCTGCCCATCGTTGAAGAGGACACACTCGAGCACGGGCGAGACCGGCTTCGGAGGCGGCTGGCCCTTGCGTTCGTTCGTGATCGTGCAGACGACGGCGCCGCCGCGTGCCACGGACACGTCGATCGACGTGCCGTTCTGCGAGACGTCGCTCCCGCCGCCGGTGCACGTGATCGAGGTGAGGTAGTCGGTGAGCTTCGTTCCCCCGGCGCCCGACTCGCTCACCGTGCGCCGTCCGGCGTCGACGGTGACAGAGTCGGTCGTGCCCCCGTCTCCGACTGCGGACGCCTTCACGACGCCGCCGATCTCGAGGTTGAACTTGCCGGGGTCCGTGCTCGGGACGAGGCGCTTGACCACCGTGATCGAGGCCTCGCAGGGTGTCGACCCCTGGCCGGCGGATGCAGTCTTGCCCGTCAGGTGCCACGTGATCGAGCTCTCCGTGAACGGGGCCTTGACGGCGTCAGGGTGCGAACCTGGCTGAAACGTGGTCGGCTGGTTCCGGCCGCTCGGATCGGGCGAGAAGTAGTTCTCGCTCTCGAGAGGCGTGACACCGGCGCTGTTCGGATTGTCGTAGCCGAAGTGGGCGATGAACCCGTCCCCCGACGGCTCGACGCACTCGAAGGTCGGCGTGATCGGGTCGGGCGGCGGCTTGGGCGGCGTGACCGGGTTGCAGCGGCTCCCCCAGATCGCCTGGCCCTCTGGCGACCAGTTCATGCCCGGGAACGTCTGGGGGTTGTCGTCCGCGTCCACGTACTCGTAGGGGGGGATGATGTCGCCCCAATCGTCGGTAGGAAAGACGGGGCCCGTGTGGTCGAGATGGCCGCCCTTCAGGTCGCCGTTGTTCGCGATCGCGGGCGTGTTCTCGACGTACGGGTTGCTCTTCGAACTGGTCGCGTGGCAGATCCGCACCTGCTTTTCGTTGTCCAATCCGGCGGCCGTCACGACCGGGATCGCGGCGAGAAATGCCAGCCCGAGGCCGAGCGCGAGAAGCGCGCGGGGTCGGATCTGCTGGCGGCGCGTGCGGGACTGCGGCATTCCCTCGCTGCGACGCTAGCAGCGTGCGCCGCCGACGGCAATCACCCGATCGACACTGCACGGGGCGGCGTGAGGACTTCGTAAGCACGGGGATTCGCATCCTCCGAGGCCGCTACGATCGCGCGGATGCCCACCTCCCTCGTCACCGGCGGCGCCGGCTTTCTCGGCTCCCATCTATGCGAGGCGCTCCTGACGAAGGGCCATCGGGTGATCTGCCTCGACAACCTCGAATCCGGGTCGCTCGCGAACATCGAGGATCTGCGCGACGACGCGTTCTCTTTCCTCCACCACGACGTAAGCGAGCCCATCGCGATCGACGAGCCGCTCGACTTCGTCTACCACCTCGCAGCGCTCGCCAGCCCGATCGACTACATGCGGCTCCCACTGCACTCGCTGAAGACGGGCTCGTACGGGACGCACCACGCCCTCGGTGTGGCGAAGTGGAAGCGCGCGCGCTTCCTGCTCGCCTCGACCAGCGAGGTGTACGGGGACCCCGAGGTGCACCCCCAGCTCGAGACCTACTGGGGGAACGTCAACCCGATTGGCCCGCGCGGCGTGTACGACGAGGCGAAGCGCTACGCCGAGGCGCTGACGATGGCCTACCACCGCCAGCAAGGCGTCGACACCTCGATCGTGCGGATCTTCAACACCTACGGCCCGAAGATGCGGCCGAACGACGGGCGCGCGATCCCGAACTTCTTGAGCCAGGCGCTCGCCGAGAAGCCGCTCACCGTCTATGGGGACGGCTCCCAGACGCGCAGCTTCTGTTACGTCGACGACCTGATTCGCGGCCTCGTCCTGCTCGCCGAGTCCGGCGAGCACCTGCCGGTGAACATCGGCAACCCGGGCGAGTACACGATCCTCCAGCTCGCGGAGGCGGTCCTCGCGGCGACCGGCTCGCCGAGCCAGATCCTCTACGAGGCGCTGCCGGTCGACGACCCGCAGGTGCGCCAGCCGGACATCACGCGCGCGCGCCAGATCCTCGGCTGGGAGCCGGAGATCGAGCTCGACGAGGGGCTTCGCCGCACCCTGGGGTCGCTCGAGAGAGACGCGACGCGTGCGTAGGACGGCGGCGGTGGCCGTCGCCCTCGCGGTCGCCGCCTCGATGTTGCTCGCGTCGGGCGCATCGGCGTCCCAGTCGCTGCGCCTCGGCATCTTCGACGACGGCGTGGTGCTGTACGGCGAGCCCGACCTCGTCTTCCCGCAGCTGAAGAAGACCGGGACGCAGTTGCTGCGCGTCAACCTCTGGTGGTCGGGGCCCGGGATCAGCGTCGCGACCCGCAAGCCGAGGCGCCCAACCGACCCGAACGACCCGGCCTACAACTGGGACACGTATGACCGCACGGTGCGGTTCTCGATCGTCAACGGGATCGTGCCGATCTTCTCGGTCATCGGGACGCCACCCTGGGCGAACGCGGCCAAGGGATGGAACGTCGCGCCCACCAAGCCGCGCGACCTCCAGAACTTCGCGGCCGCGGCGCAGAAGCGCTACAGCGGGACGTTCGTCAACGCAGACGGCATCACCCTCCCGCGTGTGAGCCTCTGGATGGCCTGGAACGAGCCGAACAACCCGGTCTTCCTCAAGCCCCAGTACCGGCGCGCGGGCAAGACCTGGACGATCCAGTCGGGCCGCGACTACGCGAAGATGTGCAACGCCGTCGTGCAGGGGATCAAGTCGGTGCAGCGCTCGTCGAAGGTCGCGTGCGGCGCCACCGGCCCGCGAGGGAACAACAACCCGAACTCGAGCCGTCCGTCCGTCTCTCCGATCCCCTTCCTGCGCGCGATGAAGGCGGGCGGCGCGAAGGGGTTCGACGCCTACGCGCACCACCCGTACTACGGCTCGCCCGCCGAGACGCCCACCACGAAGCCGCCACCCGGCAAGCGCGGACAGCCACCGACCGCTGTCACGTTGGGCAACATCAACGTTCTGATCGCGGAGCTCGACAAGCTCTACGGCAAGCGGACGCGCGTGTGGGTAACCGAGTACGGCTACCAGACGAATCCGCCCGACAGGATCTTCGGCGTGACCCTGTCGAAGCAGGCGAAGTACCTGACGCAGGCCGTGGCAGTCGCCCGCGCAAACCCGCGGATCGACCTGTTCCTCTGGTTCCTGCTCCGTGACGAGGAGCGCGTCTCGGGCTGGCAGTCCGGCCTGACGACGTTCGACGGCAAGCGGAAGCCCAGCTTCGACGCGTTCCGGCGCGCCGCCGCCTCGCTCCTCGCGCCGTAGATGGTCGATCGGTAATTGGCGTGACGTCCGGGGGCGTCCCGGGCCAGGCCGGGCGCACCGGACGGGGTGATCCGACGCCGTGTCGGGGGTGCCATCCGGTTCGCGTGGATTGTCGATCGACCATCTAACCTTCCTCGCATGGGGAAGGGGTACGCGGAAGGCCCCGCGGCCGAGGAGGCGGAGCGCCGGCGTGAGGAGCTCGCGACCGGTAGCGAGGCCACCACGGCCGCCACGCGTCTCGCGGTGGAGGGCTCGACCCCGGACGATCAGGAGAGGCACTTCCTGGGCTGGGCCGACGAGGTCGACGCGGACGCGCTGTTCGCCTCCGGCGCCGCGTGGGGCATCCGCCTCGTGCGACGCTCGCCGTGAGGCGGATGTCGGTGTCAGACACGGCTTTCTGTCAAGACGTCCGTTCGGGACTCGTCCGAACGGGGCGACACGCTGTGGACAACGGGGCAGTGTGCCCCGGATGCGTGCGACGCGACGTCCTGTGGAGACATCGGCACGAACGCGGTGTTTTTTGGCCTTGACAGTCAACGGTGTCTGACACCGCGGTTCGCCGACCCCGCGCTTCTGGGCCTCGCGCTACCCTGACCGAGGTGAGCACCAAGAAGGTCGAGCACCTCGACGCTGTGATCATCCGCTTCGCGGGTGACTCCGGTGACGGCATGCAGCTCACCGGCGACCGGTTCACGAGCGAGACCGCGATGCTCGGGAACGACCTCGCGACGTTCCCCGACTTCCCGGCCGAGATTCGTGCGCCGGCCGGCTCGCTCCCGGGCGTCTCGGGCTTCCAGGTCCACTTCGCCGACCACGACATCCTCACCGCGGGCGACCGCCCGGATGTGCTCGTCGCGATGAACCCGGCCGCGCTGAAGGCGAATCTCCGCGACGTGCCGAAGGGCGCGACGCTCATCGTCGACACCGACTCGTTCGGCGATCGCACGCTGCAGAAGGCGGGCTACGCGGCCAACCCGCTCGAGGACGGCTCCCTCGACGACTACCACCTCCACGAGGTCGCGCTCACCTCCATGACGGTCGGCGCGCTCAAGGGAATCGAAGGCGTCACGCCGCGCGAGGCGGAGCGGTCGAAGAACTTCTTCGCGCTCGGCCTGATGTCGTGGCTCTATCACCGACCGACGGACGGAACGATCGACTTCATCTCGAAGAAGTTCGCGAAGCGGCCCGAGATCGTGGAGGCGAACAGCCGCGCCTTCCGCGCCGGGTGGAACTACGGCGAGACGTCGGAGGACTTCGCGGTCTCCTACGAGATCGCGCCAGCCCCGCTCGCGCCGGGCACGTACCGCCAGATCACGGGCAACACCGCGATCTCCTACGGGCTGATCGCCGCGGCGAAGCTCGCGAAGCTGCCGCTCTTCCTCGGCGCCTACCCGATCACGCCGGCGTCGTCGATCCTCGAGGAGCTTGCGGGCAAGAAGGAGTTCGGCGTCGTGACGTTCCAGGCCGAGGACGAAATCGCCGCGGTCGGCGCCGCGGTGGGCGCCGCGTTCGGAGGCGCGCTCGGCGTCACGGCCTCGGCCGGGCCGGGCGTCGTCCTCAAGGCCGAGACCGTCGGCCTCGCGATCGCGCTCGAGCTCCCGCTCCTGATTCTCGACATCCAGCGCGCCGGCCCCTCGACGGGCATGCCGACGAAGCCCGAGCAGGCCGACCTGCTGATGGTCCTCTTCGGCCGCAACGGCGAGAGCCCCGTCCCGGTCGTCGCAGCGTCGACGCCGTCGCAGTGCTTCGAGGCCGCGATCGAGGCGGCTCGCATCGCGCTCAAGTACCGCACCCCCGTATACCTCCTCTCCGACGCCTACCTCGCCAACGGCTCCGAGCCCTGGCTCATCCCGGACGTCGCGGACCTGCCGGACATCTCGACGAGCTTCGCCGAGGCGAACGGCGAGCCGTTCGAGCCCTACCGCCGCGATCCCGAGACGCTCGCCCGGCCATGGGCGATCCCCGGCACCGCGGGTCTCGAGCACCGGATCGGCGGGCTCGAGAAGGCCGACGTCACCGGCGCGATCTCCTACGACCCTGACAACCACGACCTGATGGTTCGGCTGCGCGCGCAGAAGGTGGCGGGCATCGCGGGGGACATCCCAGAGCTCGCCGTCGACGATCCCGACGGCGACGCGGAGCTCCTCGTGGTCGGCTGGGGATCGACGTACGGCCCGATCACGGCGGGCGTGCGACGCGCGCGGCGGCAGGGCGTCCGCGTCGCGCAGGCGCACCTGCAGTACCTGAACCCGTTGCCGCGCAACACCGGCGACGTGCTCCGCCGCTACGAGAAGGTCCTCATCCCGGAGATGAACCTCGGCCAGCTCGCGATGCTGCTTCGCGCCAAGTTCCTCGTCGACGCGGTCTCGTACACGAAGGTGCGAGGACGCCCGCTCGGCGCGCGGGAGCTCGAGGACGTGATCACGACCATGGCGGCCACGGTATGAGCGATTTCACGGCGCCGCGTCGTCCGCGAGCTTCGAGTCGGGACGACCAAGAGAGGAAGCGAGCGATGACCGGCGGCAACGGCCTCGTACAGCTCACGGCGAAGGACTTCAAGTCGGACCAGGAGGTGCGCTGGTGCCCCGGCTGCGGCGACTACGCGATCCTCGCCGGTGTCCAGTCGTTCCTGCCGGAGCTCGGGATCCCGCGCGAGAACCTCGTCTTCGTGTCCGGGATCGGCTGCGCGGCGCGCTTCCCGTACTACGTCGAGACGTTCGGGATGCACTCGATCCACGGGCGCGCGCCGGCGATCGCGACCGGCCTGGCCACGTCGCGGCCCGATCTGTCCGTCTGGGTCGTGACCGGCGACGGCGACGCGCTCTCGATCGGCGGCAACCACCTGATCCACGCGCTACGCCGGAACGTCGACATCACGATCGTCCTGTTCAACAACCGGATCTACGGGCTCACCAAGGGTCAGTACTCGCCCACCTCGGAGCTCGGCAAGGTGACGAAGTCGACGCCGTTCGGCTCGGTCGACCAGCCGTTCAACCCGCTCTCGGTGGCGATCGGCGCCGAGGCGACGTTCGTCGCGCGGGCGATCGACACGGACAAGCAGGGGACCGCGGAGGTGCTGCGGGCCGCCGCCGCCCACCGCGGCGCGGCCTTCGTCGAGATCCTCCAGAACTGCAACATCTACAACGACGGCGCCTTCGACGTCGTCCGCGACCACAAGGAGAACCGCCTCTACCTGAAGGCGGGCGACGAGGTTCGCTGGGGAGAGAAGGGTGTGCGCATGCGCCCCGACGGCACGCTCGAGATCGTCGACGCGTCGGTCGGCGGCCTCCTCCGCCACGATCCCCTCCGCGACGACCCGGGGCTCGCGTTCGCGCTCGCGCGGCTCACCTGGGAGACCGCGAGCGCAGTCCCGCTCGGGGTGTTCCGCTCGGTCGCACGGCCCGTGTACGAGGACCTCGTGCACGAGCAGGTCCAGGCGAGTGTGGAGCAGAAGGGCGAAGGCGACCTCGCCGCCTTGCTCCACGGGGCCGACACCTGGACGATCGGCTGACCCCGGTCAGCGACGGTCGAGCAACACGCGGAGCTCTACCAGCGCCGCGGTGACGCGGGCAGTCTCTGCGGGACCGAGGTCACGGAGCGCGCGCTCGGCGAGACGCGTCAGGCGGCGGCGCTGCCGTCGGACCTCGTCGCGGCCGGCGGACGTCGGCTCGACGAGCACGCCCCGGCCGTCGCCGGTGTCGGGACGGCGCGTCGCAAAGCCGTGCAGCTCGAGGACGTCTACCGTGCGCGATGCCGTCGCATCGGTCGTGCCGAGCGCGTCCGCGAGCAAGCCGAGGCGCAACGCGCCGAGGTCGACGATCGACGCGAGTGCGAGCGACTGGAAGGTCGAGAGCTCGCCTGGCGCTGGATCGTGCGCCGCGCGTCGCTGATGCACCAGCGCGGCAACGAGCCCTTCGACGGCCCCGGCGAGGAGCCGCGCGTCGGAGGTCGCCACGGTCACGCCGGCTCGACCGCCAGCTTCGCGCGCCGTCGCCGTCGCGTCGGCGTGACGAACACGGCGATCACGCCGGCGCAGGCGGCGGCCACCGCTGAGAGCAGGAACGCGCCGACGTATGCGCCCTCGGTCGGGACCGTCGTGCCCGGGAGCGTCGTCGCCGTGAGGATCGCTGCGCCGACCTGGGCGCCGACGACGGCGCCGATCGTGCGCATCACGGTGTTGATGCCGGTCGCGATACCCGTCTCGGTCGGCTCGACCGCCTCGGTGATGAGCGCCGCCATGGCGGCGAACGCGAATCCGACACCAACGCTGAGGCCGGCCATCGACACGACGATCTGCCACGGCTCGGAGTGGAGCGCGGCGAGCCCGAATGTCGAGACGGCGATCAGCACCATGCCGAGCGCGAGCGGCCACTTCGAGCCGAAGCGGCGTCCGAGCAGCCCGGCCGCGGGACCCGCGCCGAGCATGAGGAGCGAGCCCGGGAGCAGGTAGAGGCCCGTCATCGTCGCTGTCGCCGCGAACCCGTAGCCGAGCCGGTCGGCGACCGCGTCGGGCAGGCCGCCCGGCGCCTCGACGAATCGCGGCACGAGGATGAACGAGCCGAACATGGCGAAGCCGGAGATGAGCGCCGTGATGTTCGTGAGCAGCACCGGGCGGTCGGAGAGCACCCGGATGTCGATCAGCGGCTCGTCGACGTTGAGCTCGAGCACCACCCAGAGCACGGCGCAGACGGCCGAGAACGCGAACAGCCCGAGCGTCGCTGCGGACGTCCAGCCCCAGCTCGCGCCCTCGGACAGCGCGAGGAGGAACGTCACGAGGACGACCGACATCAGGGCCGCGCCGGGCACGTCGATGCGCGAGGTCGAGCGGACGGGCGACTCGGGGATGAACCGGTGCACGAGCACGATCGCCACCGCGACACCGGCGGCGCCGATGACGAACAGCCAGCGCCAGCTCGCATTGTCGACGATAAGCCCGGAGATCACGAGCCCGAGCCCGCCGCCGACTCCGAACACGGCCGAGAGGAGCCCGATCCCGACCTTCATCCGCTCCGGCGGGAACTCGTCCCGGATGATCCCGAAGCTGAGCGGGAACACCGCGCCCGCCGCGCCGGAGACGATGCGGAACAGGATCAGCGTCCAGATGTCGGGCGCCGCAGCGCAGCCGATGCAGCCGATGAGGAACGTGACGAGCGAGAGGACGAGCAGCCGCTCCTTGCCGTAGCGGTCGCCGAGCTTGCCGAGGATCGGCGTGAGCACTGCAGCCGAGAGGAGAAATCCCGTCATCACCCACGTGACCCACGTCGTCGACGCGCCGAGCTCGCGCTGGAGCTCCGGCAGCGCCGGGACGACCATTGTTTGCTGGAGCGCATACGCGGTCGCCGCCATCGTCAGGATCGCGAGGGTGAGGCCGTAATGCTGGCGCGTCTCCGTCATATCGTTGCGCAGCGTAACGATCGCGTCTCGAGCCTCCGAAGAGGAACCGCATAGGATCGCTCCCGATGCGCGCCGTGATCTACTCGATGATCCCCGCCGGGATCCTCGGGCTGGCCGAGGCGGCGCGCGCGGTTGGGCTCGAGCCCGTCGCGGTGCTCACGCCGCGCGACGTTCGCAGCGCGGAGGACGCTGAACGGCGCGCAGCGGTCATCGCCGAGACGCCCGACGACCTGGACGTCTGCTTCGTGGTCGACAAGGCCGACCTCGTCCGCCTCACGGCCGCCTACGAGCCGGCGATCGGCCTCTGCGCCGGGTATCGCTGGCTGCTCCCGCCCGAGGTGCTCTCGATCCCGAGGCTCGGCGTCGTCAACAGCCATCCTGCGCTCCTCCCGCGGCATCGCGGCCCGTACCCGTTCGCGTGGGCGATCCGCGAGGGCGACGCAGAGCTGGGGCTCACGCTCCACCTGATGGACGAGACGTTCGACACCGGCCCGGTGCTCGCCCAGGGGGCGCGTCCGATGCCGGCCGACCAGACGATCGGCGGGCTCGTTACCGTGCTCCGGGAGCTCGCCGGCGAGCTCTACCCGGATGCGCTCCGCCGCGTCCTCGCCGGTGAGCGGGGCGATCCGCAGCGCACGGAGGGTGCGACGTGGGCGGGGCCTTTCGGCACGGACTACACCGAGCTCGACCCGGGCAAGGCCCGCGCGGAGCTCCTTCGCCAGGTTCGCGCCTGGCAGCTGATGTTCGACAAATCCGTCATCGGCCCCGTGGCGACGATCGACGGCCGGCGCCTGCACGTGCAGGACGCCTCGCTCGACGAGCCGGACGATCCGAACCCGCTTCGTCTCGACGCGGCCGACGGCCCGCTGTGGCTGACGTCGGTCGAGCAGCTCTAGCAGGAACGTTCGGCATCGCACGTCCGGGATGCCGCGGCGGCGGCGGGGTCACGTCCGTGCGATGCCGACAGGAACCGTAACGCAGCGGTGTGCTGTCCCGTCAGGCCTGGGCGCGCGCGGGCCGCAAAGGCTCCGAGAACAGCGAGTACGCCGCCCATGCGATCGCGAGGAGGCCGGCGACGCCCGCGAGGCCGAATGCGAGCTCCGTCCCGCCCTGCTCGGCGAGGAAGCCCGCGACGAGCCCGCCGATCGGGGCAAGGCCGGCGAACGCGAACAGGTAGAGGCTCATCACGCGCCCGCGCAGATGAGGCGGCGAGGCGAGCTGGACGAGCGCGTTGGCGCTCGAGGTGAAGAAGGAGAAGGACATGCCGAGCAGCAGGAGCAGCACGAGCGCGACGTCGACCGAGTGGACGAACGCGAGCCCGAGCATCGCCAGGCTGAAGCCGATCGCGCCGCCGACGAAGACCCGCGGGCTCGCCTCGCGCATGCTGGCCGTCGCGAGCGCACCGGCGAGCGCGCCGAGGCCGAAAGCCGCCGAGAGCAGGCCGAAGGTGCCCGCGCCGACGTCGAGCGTCTGCGAGGCGAGCAGAGGGACGAGCACGTTGAAGTTGAAGCCGACGAGGCTGACGACCGTCACCACGCCGAGCACGACGCGCGCGAGCGGCGTGTGCGCCGCCCAGGCCAGGCCCTCCCGAATGCCGGTGACGACCTTCGTCCCGGGCCGCTTCTCGACGGGGTGCAGCTCGTCCTCGCGCATCAGGTAGAGCGCGACGAGCACCGCCAGGAAGCTGAACGCGTTGACGACGAAGCACATGCCGGTCCCGACCGCCGCGATCAGGAGCCCCGCGAGGGCGGGGCCGATCACGCGAGAGGCGTTGAAGAGGCCGGAGTTGAGTGCGACGGCGTTCTGCAGCTCCGACTCGCCGACCATCTGGAATGTCAGCGTCTGCCGTCCCGGCGCATCGAACACGAGCACGAGCCCGCCGATTGCCGCCAGGGCGTAGACGACCGGCAGCGTTGCCCAGCCGGCGAGCGTGACAACCGCGAGCGCGATCGACACGATCATCGCCGCGCCCTGCGTCGCAAGGAGGAGCCGGCGCGTGTCGAGCCGGTCGATCACGACGCCGGCGGCGAGGCCGAACAGGAAGAACGGCACGAAGCGGCAGAACGCGAGCGCGCCGACGGCGAGCGGAGCGTTCGAGAGCTCGATCACGAGCCACGCGAGCGCGATGTTCTGCATCCATGTGCCGGCGACCGAGACGATCTGTCCGGCAAAGAAGAGCCGGTAGTTGCGGTGGCGGCGGAGCGAGCGGAAGGTGCGCCTGCGGAGCGCGAACGAGAGGAGCTTCACGGCCGCTCCAGCATCCGGCGCAACGCCGGGAGCGCCTCCTCGACACGCTCTCGATCATCGTCGGAAAGGTGGGCGATCCGATCGGCCAGCCAGGTCGTACGACGCGCGCGGACCCGCTTTAGGATCGCGCGGCCCTCGGGTGTCAGCTCCAGCCCGACGCGCCGGCGGTCTTCCTCGGACCGCATACGGAGCAGCAGCCCCGCTGTCTCGAGCCGGTCGACATGTCCGGAGAGCGACGGTGCGGAGATGCCCTCCGCATCGGCGAGCTCCCGCAGCGAGAGCCCCGGGCGGCCGTCAACGAGCGCGAGCAGCGTCGCCTGGTGCGAGGTAACGCCGAGCGCCGCGGTCTCGCGGCGCAGGTTCCGAGCGAGGCGAAGGAGCGCCGGACGAAGCTCTCCGGCGATCTCGAGCGGTGAACGCGTAGTCTCACGAATCATTCGTGAGACGAAGTATACCTGGCGCGGGGACCGCCCGCCGCGTCCCCTACTTGGGCTCGGCTTCCAGCTTGTAGCCGACGCCGTAGCGCGTTTGCAGGAACGTGTGCCGCGATGCGCGGCCGTCGATCTTCTCGCGGAGCTTGCGGACGAAGACGTCGACCGTTCGGTCCCGGTGGGACGCGCGTCGCCCCCAGACGCGTTGCAGCAGCTCGTCCCGCGTCAGGACTCGGCCGGTCTCCAGCGCGAGCGCGTAGGCGAGGCGGAACTCGGTGGGCGTCAGGTCGGCGCTGTCCCCGTCGACGTAGGCCTGCACGTTCCTGGGGTCGAGGCGGAGCTCCTCGATCACGATCTCCTCGCCGCGGCGCGGATCCTGCGCGCGGGTGCCGCGGCGTGCCGCAGCCCCGACACGCGCGACGAGCTCCTTCATCGAGAAGGGCTTGACGAGGTAGTCGTCGGCGCCGATCTCCAGGGCGTGCACCCGGTCGTGCTCGGTGCCGCGCGCCGAGACGACGACGATCGGCGTGCCGATGCCCTCGCCGCGGGCTTGCTCGATCACCTTCCACCCGTCGACACCCGGAAGCATGAGGTCGAGCACGCAGACGTCAGGCCGCTCGTACCGCAGCCGGGCAAGGCCCGTCTCGCCGTTCGCGACGCCGACTGCGTCGAAGCCCGCCGCCTGGAGATGACGCGACATCCCCTGGGCGATGACCTCGTCGTCCTCGATGATCAGGATCTTCGCCATTTCTTCCGCACATTTTGGCGATCGGCGCAAGCTCGGAGGGCTGCGCGCTGGTGAAGGAATGGTAACCGAGTGGTGAACGAAGAGGGGCGAGGCTGAAGCCACGCCCCAGCCTCGTCCCTCTCGCGTCAGTCCGCGTCCGCGTCGCGGTCGCCCTCCGCGGCCTCGTCGGCCTCGCTCGGCCTGACGACGACCATGATCGTCTCGCAGCCCCGGAACGTCGTGCTCGAGCGCTCGGAGGCGAGCACCCAGGCCGTGTCGCGCCCAGGGCCGCAGTCGAGCGTGTCCGGTGCGCCGTCCGCCGCGAGAGCGTGCAGTGTGTCGTCGCCGACGCCGCCGCGGACGACGTCGTGCCCGGGTCCGGCCCAGAGACGATCGTCACCCGGTCCGCCGCGGACCGTGTCGTCACCCGTGCCTCCGTGGAGCTCGTCGGAGCCCTGGCCGCCGTTGACCGCGTCGTCGCCGGAGCCGGCCCACACGACGTCGTCGGCGCCGCCTACGTCGAGCCGGTCGGATCCGGTCCCGCCGAACACGATGTCGCTGCCGCGGTCGCCCTGCACGACGTCGGCGCCTGCGCCGGCACGGACGAGGTCGTTGCCCGCCCGCGCGTTCACGAAGTCGTCGCCGGCGAACGCGCGGATCACGTCGGCCTGCATGGTGCCGCGCAGGTGGTCGTTCCCCGACGTCCCGTCGATCATCGCCGCCAGTGCACCCGAGGCGAGCGTGAGCGCGCCGATCGCCACGAATATGGTCATCTTCCACTTCATCGTTGCTCCTCCCGTCGTTGACGCTCCCCATTCACCGCCGACGGGTTGAGGTGCTCGTGAGCGGCACGCAAGCTCTGCGTCAGGCGTCTGTTAGAACGCCGTGAGCATGGACGCCGACGCCGCGCGGGCCAGGGTGCTGCTCGAGGAGAGCCGCGAGGCTGTCGTCGTCGTGGACGGCGACGACCGGGTGCTCGTCGCCAGTCGTCGCGCCCGCGAGTCGATCCAGGGGCTCGAGGAAGGCGCGAAGCTGCCGGACGGGCTCCTCTCCGGGGAGGCGGGAATCATCCCGCTCGTCGTGCCGTACGACGTCGACGGGCGCCGGGAGCGGCTCGTCTACCTCTCTCGGGGCGGCGACCTCACGGCCTACGAGGAGCTTCGCGCCGGGTTCACCGCTGCCGTCTCGCACGAGCTCCGGACACCACTCGCACGACTGCTCTCGCTGCTCGAGATGGCGACCCTGCCGGGCGAGAACGTGGCGGAGCTCGTCGACCGTGCGCGGGCCGAGGTCGAGCAGATCCGCGAGCTGATCGACGAGGTGCTGTTCCTCAGCGAGCTCGAATCCGGCACCCGTGTCGTGTCGCTCGGCGCCGTGGCGGTGCTCCCCGAGCTCGACACCGTCGCGGCGGAGCTGGAGGAGCGAGCGAGCCGGGCGGGCGTCGCGGTCGTGGTCGAGGGCGACCCGGCCGTCGAGCTGGCGATCCGTCCGCGGATGCTCCGCGTCGTCGCACAGAACCTCGCCGAGAACGCGATCCGCTACGCAGGGCCGGGAGCGACGTTCACCCTCGCGATCGAGCGTGTGGGCGACGCGGTTGTCCTGCGCGGCACCGACGACGGCGTCGGGGTCGAGGAGGCGCAGCTCGGACGGCTGTTCGAGCGCTTCTTCCGCGCCGACCGGGCGCGCGCCTCGCGTGGGACGGGTCTCGGCCTCGCGATCGTGAAGCACGTCGTCACGCAGGCCGGCGGCACGGTCGAGGCGCTCGGCGGCCTGGGGGCCGGCCTCGAGATCCGATGCACGTTCCTTCCCTCCTCCGCGAAGCGGGAATCCGCAGGAGCGGATTCCCGCCGCTGATCCCCGCCTGCGGCGGGGCAGATCCCTGAAGGCCGCCGCTGTCGCGGCGGCAGTGGCCGTGACTTCCGGGCTAAGGGCGGCAGGGGTTCACCAGTTTCTCACCAGACGTTCACCCGACGGCGCCCCATGCAGATGCCCGTCGGCCGGACACTGGCGTCGATGTCGCAGACGACGACGAGGGCCACCGTGTCCACCGGAATCGACCCGACCAGGATCGGCCAGCTCGCGAGCCAGATCGACTCCGACCATCGCGGCCGCGAGGTGGTCTTCGACGTCGAAGGCCTCTCCGTCTCGTACAGCGGCGCACTGGCGCTCGACGGCGTGTCGCTCGAGGTCAGGAAGAACTTCGTCACGGCGTTCATCGGTCCGTCGGGCTGCGGCAAGTCAACCTTCATCCGGTGCTTCAACCGCATGAACGACCTGATCCCGGGCGCCGAGGTCGGTGGCCGGATCCTGTACCACGGCAGGGACCTCTATGCGTCGAACGTCGACCCGGTGGAGGTGCGCCGGCGGATCGGGATGGTCTTCCAGAAGCCGAACCCGTTTCCGAAGTCCATCTACGACAACATCGCGTTCGGCCCGCGGGTGCTGAAGCTGACGAAGAACCTCGACGAGCGGGTCGAGCGAACGCTCCGCCACGCCGCGCTCTGGGACGAGGTGAAGGACCGCCTCTCCGAGAACGCGCTCGGCCTCTCGGGCGGCCAGCAGCAGCGCCTCTGCATCGCGCGGGCGCTCGCGGTGGAGCCGGACGTGATCTTGATGGACGAGCCCGCGTCGGCGCTCGACCCGATCTCGACGTCGCGCATCGAGGACCTGATCCACGAGCTGAAGCGCGAGTACACGATCGTGATCGTCACGCACAACATGCAGCAGGCAGCGCGCGTCGCCGACATGACCGCGTTCTTCAGCGTCGAGGTGCGCGAGGATGGGACGGGCCGCCACGGGACGCTGGTCGAGTACGACCAGACGACGAAGATCTTCACAAACCCGTCCGACCGGCGGACGGAGGACTACGTAACGGGGCGGTTCGGCTAGTGGCGCGGGTCGAGTACCAGGCGAGCCTCGAGGCGCTCGAGGCCGATCTCCAGGAGCAGGGCGGCGTCGTCCTCCGCGCGGTGGCCGGCGCGATCAACGCACTCGAGACGCAGGACGTCGAGCTCTGCGACGAGGTGATCGCGTTCGACGACGAGATCGACGACCGCTACCACCGCATCGAGCGGTCGATCGGCGAGCTGCTCGCGCAGCAGGCGCCCGTGGCGACCGACCTCCGCCTCGTACTCGCCGTGCTGCACAGCTCGATCCACCTCGAGCGGATCGGCGACCAGAGCGTCACGGTCGCGAAGCTGACGAAGCTCTCCGCTGCGCTCGAGCAGCACACCGAGCTCGTGGAGGGGCTCTGCGAGATGGGAACCCGCGCGGCCGAGATGGTGCGCCGCGCACTCGACTCTTTCGCCGCCCGTGACGTCGACGGCGCGCGCGAGCTCGTCGACCTGGACGAGCTGATCGACCGGACGAACCGCGCCGTCGTCGACAAGGTGCTCGCGATGTCAGCGAGCCCGGGAATGCAGGAGTGGGGGATGCGGATGATCGTCGTCGCGCGCTGCATCGAGCGGATCGGGGACAACGCGGTCGACATCGGCGAGCAGACGGAGTACCTGATCACCGGCGAGTTCCACGAGTTCTCGGACGCGTCGCATTGACGCCCTGGCGCGTTCACCGATGCGTCACCACTCGGATACCACCGCGTGCCCCACATTCCGCCGGCGTACCGGCACCGTGGCGGCCGTAACCACGTGACTCGAGACCAACGGAGAGGTGGAAGGACGATGAAGAGAGCAGGGTTCGCGACGCTCGCCCTCGTGGGCGCGCTGGTGCTCGCGGCCGTCGCCGGTCAGGCGCAGGCCTCGTCGAGCGCCAAGCAGGACACACAGCTGGTCGGGACGGGAGCGACGTTCCCCTTCCCGCTCATCTCGAAGTGGATCCCGGAGGTCGCCAAGGCCTACGGCATCAACGTCACCTACTCGCCGACCGGGTCGGGTGCCGGCATCGCGGGCATCACCGCACGGACCGTCGACTTCGGCGCGTCGGACGCCCCGCTGTCCGCCCAGCAGCTCACGGACTGCAAGGGCTGCGTCGTGATCCCGTGGGGGCTCGCGGCGGTCTCGATCCCCTACAACCTGCCGGGCCTCAACGGCCGCGTGCACCTGAACGGTGCGACTCTGGCGAACATCTACATGGGCTCGATCACGAGCTGGAACGACCCGGCGATCAAGAAGCTGAACCCGAAGCTCACCCTGCCGGACACGAAGATCACGCCCGTCTACCGCTCGGACAGCTCGGGCACGACCTTCGCCTACACGGCGTATCTCTCCGCCGTCAGCGGCCAGTTCTCCAGCCGCGTGGGCAACAACACGAGCGTCAACTTCCCGACCGGCGTCGGCGCGCGGGGTAGCTCGGGCGTCGCCGGAGTGGTGAAGAACACGCCCGGCGCCCTGACGTACGTGGACGCCGCCTACTCGATCCAGAACAAGCTCCTGTTCGCCATGATCCAGAACCGGGCCGGGCGCTTCACGACGCCGGGGCTGCGCGGCATCACGCAGGCGGTTTCGACGCTGCCCAAGAAGATCACGAGCCCGGCGCAGCTGAAGATCGTGGATCCGCCCAAAGCGGCCGGCAAGCTGGCCTATCCGATCACGACCTTCACGTACGTGATCCTGCCGACGAGCTCTGCCAAGGCCGCAGACCTCCGCAAGTTCGTGTACTGGGCGGTGACGCAGGGTCAGAAGTTCGCCCCGCCGCTCTTCTTCGTCCCGCTCCCGACCTCCGTCAAGGCCTACGCGTACCGCGAGCTGGCCAAGGTGAAGGTGGCGGCATAGCACTGTGACCTCGGTCGAGTACCCCGAGGCGCCGGGCGCCGAGCTCGAGCGCCGCGGGATCCGGCTCGGCGACGTCCTCTTCCAGGGCATCGCGGTCGCCGCCTCCGCGGCGGCGACCGTGCTGCTCGGGATGATCGTCTATCAGGTCGTCTCCGACGCCTGGCCGGCGATCGTGGAGTTCGGCCTCTCGTTCGTGTGGACGGAGGCCTGGGACCCGGTCAAGGACTCCTACGGCGCGCTGACGTTCGTCTACGGGACGGTCGTCACCTCGTTCATTGCGCTGCTGCTCGCGACGCCGCTCTCGATCGCGATCGCACTCTTTCTCACCGAGATCGCTCCCAGACGCGTCGCCGCGCCCATCGCGGCGCTCGTCGAGCTGCTGGCGGCCATCCCGAGCGTCGTCCTCGGTCTCTGGGGCATCCTCGTCTTCGGTCCGTGGGTGCGGGACACCCTCGAGCCGTGGTTGCAGAGCTTCCTCGGGTGGTGCCCCCTCTTCTCCGGCGAGCCGTCGCAAGCGGGGATGCTCCCCGCGGCCCTCATCCTGACGATCATGGTCATCCCGATCACCTCGGCGATCTGCCGCGAGCTGTTCTCGCGCACGCCGCGCGACCTCATGGACGGGTCGATGGCGCTCGGCTCGACGCGGTGGGAGGCCATCCGGGGCGTCATGTTCGCCTACGCCGCCCCGGGGATCGCCGCGGCCGTCCTGCTCGGGCTCGGCCGCGCGTTCGGCGAGGCGATCGCGGTCAACCAGGTGATCGGCGGCGCCAACTCGATCCACATCTCGCTCTTCGCCCCGGCGGACTCCCTCGGCTCGCGGATAGCGGCGCAGTACCAGGGCGCGACATCCGGGCTGCAGGCGAGCTCGATCCTCTACCTCGGCGCGATCCTGATGGTCATCTCGCTCGTGACGAACGTGATCGCGCAGGTGATCGTGCGGCGGTTCGAGCGGTCCCGGAGGGCGTACTGATGACGACGATCCCCTCGGACGACCGCTACGACATCACCGTCGCGCTCCGCCGGCCTCCGCCGCCGCAAGCTCACCGAGAAGGCATTCGCCGGGCTCGCCGTGGCGAGCGCGGTGATCGCGGTCGGCATCCTCGCTCTCGTCCTCGGGACCGTGCTCCACAAGGGCCTGAGCCAGGTGAGCCTCGACTTCTTCACGAAGGCGCGGCCGCTCTTCGGCCAGACGGGCGGCATCGCCGACGCCCTCGTCGGCAGCGCGCTTATCGTCGGCATGGCGATGGTGATGGCGATCCCAATGAGCATCCTCGTCGCGATCTTCATGTCCGAGTACGCCGGGCCACGGGTCTCGGTGGCGCTGCGGATCGTCCTCGACGTCCTGAACGGGGTCCCGGCGATCGTCGTCGGCATCTTCGTCTTCGGGCTGCTCGTCGTCGGCCGCGGCCAGAGCGCGATCTTCGGAGCGTTCTCGCTGGCGGTGCTGATGCTGCCGATGGTCGCCCGCGCGACGCAGGAGGTGCTCGAGATCGTTCCACGGAGCCTGCGGGAGGCGAGCCTCGCGCTCGGCGTCACGCGCTGGCGCACGACGGTCAGCATCGTCCTGCCGACGGCGATCGGCGGCATCCTGACGGGCGTCGTGATCGCCGTGGCGCGGGTCGCGGGCGAGACCGCGCCGCTGCTCTTCACGTCCTCGATCGCCGCGAACCAGGTCTCGACCGACGTGACGCACGCGCTGCCCACGCTGCCGGTCTCGATCTTCGTGTTCTCCGAGTCGCCCGACCCGAACGAGCAGGCCATGGGCTGGGCCGCGGCGCTCGTCCTGATTCTGTTCGTCCTCGTGCTCAACATCGTCGCGAAGGTCGTCGCGGCGCGCCAGCGGCGCAGGAGCGAGGGCGCCTGAGCGCGACCTCAGGCGGCAGCGGCCACGGCGGCATTCTTCGGCTCGGCAGGCGGGGCGAGCCGCCGCCGCTCGAAGTGGCGGGCGAGGAACGCCGAGGCCGCGATCAGGATCGCGAGCACGAAGACGATCACGTGCCCGCCAGGGAGCCGCGTGACGAGCTCCATGAACGCGCCGACGAGCGCCGCCGCGGGGATCGTCAGGATCCAGGCGACGAGGATGTTCCCGGCGACGCCCCAGCGCACGGCGTGGAAGCCGCGGACGGCGCCGGCACCGAGCACCGACCCGGAGATCGTGTGCGTCGTCGAGACGGGGAAGCCGAAGTGCGCCGTCCCCCAGAGGATCGACGCGCACGCCGTCTGCGCCGCGAACCCCTGCGCCGGGTCGATCTTCGCGATGCGCTGGCCGAGCGTCTTGATGATCCGCCAGCCGCCGGCGTACGTTCCCGCGGCCATCGCGAGCGCCGAGGCGGCGATCACCCACGTCGGAGGGCGCTCGAAGTTCGCGTCGAGGTGACCCGAGGCGACCAGCGCCAGGGCGATGATGCCCATCGTCTTCTGCGCGTCGTTCGTCCCGTGCGTGAACGCGACGAACGCCCCCGAGACGAGCTGGGCCTTGCGGAAGCCGCGGTTCACCTTCGTCGGCGCCCGTCGTGCGACGAGCCACGTGATCCCGAGAATGAGCAGGAAGGCGAACGCGACGCCGAGGAACGGCGCAATGAGCGACGGGATCAGCACCTTGTCCTTGATCCCGCCCCAGTTCACGACGCCCCAGCCGGAGGCCGCGATCGCGGAGCCGATCATCCCGCCGATCAGCGCGTGGCTCGAGCTGGAGGGCAGTCCGATGAGCCACGTGATGAGGTTCCAGGTGATCGCGCCGACGAGACCCGCCATGACGATCTCCAGCGTGATCGCGTCCTGGTCGATGATGCCCTTCGCGATCGTCGCCGCGACCGCGACCGAGACGAACGCTCCCGCGAAGTTGAGGACGGCCGCGCTCGCAACGGCCACCCGCGGGCTGAGCGCGCGCGTGGACACGCTCGTCGCGATCGAGTTGGCGGTGTCGTGGAAGCCGTTCGTGAAGTCGAAGAACAGCGCGATCGCCACGACCGCCACGAGGGTGAGGTTCATCTACGCGCGCCCCGTTCCGGTGTCGGACTTCAGTCCGACACCTGCCGGCGAGCGGCCGGCGGTTGGTGTCCGCCTGAAGTCGGACACCGGGTTTCCGCACTGCTCTGCAGGCATGTTGCCTCAGGCGTTCTTGACGACGATGTTCGCGATCACGTTCGCAGCGGTCTCGCAGCTGTCGAGCGCCCGCTCGAGCCGGTCGTAGACGTCCTTCCAGCGGATCACCATCAACGGGTCGATCCGGTCGTCACGGAAGAGAGAGGCGAGACCGTCGCGGAGGACACGGTCGCCCTCGTCCTCGAGCCGCTTGAGCTCGAGGAGAGCCTCCTGGACGCCCGCGAAGCTCTTGAGGTTGTCGCAGGCGATCGAGAGCTGCTCGGTCGCCGCCACGATCAGCCCGGTCTGCTGCACGGCGTGCTTGGTCGGAAGCTCGATCCCGTACAGGCCGAGCAGGTCGGACGCCTCCTCGAGATCGTCCACCACGTCGTCGATCTCGATCGCGAGCATGTAGATGTCGTCGCGGTCGAACGGCGTCAGGTACTGCGTATTGAGCAGCGTGATGAGCTCGCGTGTGACCTCGTCGCCCGCGGTCTCGGCCGCCTTGACCTGCTCCTGGGTGATCCCCGAGTTCGGGTGCTCGCGGAAGCGACGGTCGACGAGCCGGGCGACTTCGAGCGCATTCTCGCCGGCCCGCGAGAAGAGCACGAAGAACTCGCTCGTCTTCGGCGTGAGCGACAGGCGCACGGGCGCGCACGCTAGCCGAAACCGTATGTTCACAATGCGCCACGCGACGAGCGTCCCGCCCCGGGATACGCTCGGGGGATGAAGGAGACCGTCGAGCGGGAGCTGAAGCTCACACCGGGCGAGGGGTTCGTCCTACCCGAGCTCGGCGGCGAAGCGCAGCCGACACGGGTCTTCGTCTCGACGTACCACGACACCGGCGACCTCGTGCTCGCGCGGCACGGGGTGACGTTGCGGCACCGGGTCGAGGACGGGACAGGCCTCTGGCAGCTGAAGCTTCCCCGCGGCGCCGCTCGCACCGAGCTGGAGCAGCCCGGTCCGCCGGCGAAGCCGCCGCTCGAGCTCTCCTCCCTCCTCGTCGGGTTCCTGCGCGGCCGTGAGCTGCGGCGGGTCGCGCGGCTGCGGACGCGGCGCGAGGTCGTGCGCGCGAACGGTGCGGAGATCGTCGACGACTCCGTCGCGGTGCTCGAGGGCCAGCGCGTGACGCGGCGGTTCCGCGAGCTGGAGGTGGAGCTCGTGGGCGGCGACGAGCGGACGTTGCGGCGGCTCGTGGGGGAGCTCGAACAGGCCGGCGCCGCACCCGGTGAGCTGCGCCCGAAGCTCTATCGGGCGCTCGATCTCGAGGTTCCGAGCGGCACCACGGACATTCCTCGCGGGACACCCCCGGTGACGGCGGTCGGGCTCGCGCTCGGAGCGCAGGCGCGCCGGCTCCTGCTCCACGACCCCGGCGTCCGGCTGGGCTCCGATCCCGAGGATCTGCACCAGCTTCGCGTGGCGGTCAGGCGCCTGCGGGCGTTTCTCCGGGCGGGTCGCGGTCTGCTCGATGCGGCGTGGTCCGAGCCGCTCCGCGACGAGCTCGGCTGGCTCGGGAAGGCGCTCGGCCCTGCGAGGGACCTCGACGTGCTCGCCGAGCGGCTGGAGACGGACGTCGCCGGTTTAGGCAACGATGGGGCAGCTGCCTCCGACCTGCTCGGTGCGCTCGACGCCGAGCGCGCAGAGGCGCGCGCCACCGTCGTAGCCGCGCTCTCGAGCGATCGGTATCTCGCGCTTCTCGATCGCCTGGAACAGGCGTCGGAGCCCGAGGCAGGGGACGCGGAGCCGACGCTCCGCGACGTCTGGCGGGCGGAGTGGCGGCGAACCCGGAAGGCCTTCGCGCGGCTCGACGGCTCGTCGAGCGACGCGGATCTCCACGCAGGGCGGCTCCGCGCGAAACGGGCCCGCTACGCGGCAGAGCTCGCGTCCCACGAGCTCGGGAAGCGAGGGAAGACGTTCGTCGCCGCCGCGAAGGAGCTGCAGGACGTGCTCGGCGAGCACCAGGACGCCGTCGTGGCGGAGGCGAGGATCCGTGCCTGGGCCGCCGGCGGCGCCGACGCGCATGCCGCGGCGCTCCTCGCGGCGCACGAGCACGAGCGGATGGAGAGTGCCCGGAAGGCGTGGCCGCGCGCGTGGAAGTCGCTGCGCCGCGCTGCGAAGCCGCTCACGTGAGCCTCGTCCGTGCGGCGGGCGGCGTCCCCGTCCGCGAGACGCCGAACGGGCTCCAGGTGCTCGTCATCCACCGCCCGCAGTACGGCGACTGGAGCTTCCCGAAGGGAAAGTGCGAGCCGGGGGAGAGCGACGAGGCCTGCGCGACCCGCGAGGTGGAGGAGGAGACCGGCCTCGTCTGCTCGCTCGAGGAAGAGCTGCCGTCGACGTCCTACACGGACGCGAAAGACCGGCCGAAGCGCGTGCGCTACTGGCGGCTCCGCATCGTCGGGGGCGAGCTCCGCTTCGTCCACGAGGCCGACGATGCGCGCTGGGTCTCGGCGGCCGAAGCGGAATCGCTGCTCAGCTACGACCGAGACCTCACGGTGCTCCGCGCGACGGTCGGTATCGGGCACCTGCTCGATGCCGGGGATCCGGAGCGCCTCGCGCAGGCACTGGCCGCCGACCCGAGCGCCGGGCGGACGCCGGTCGACGGCCTGGTCCCGCTGCTCTACCTCCTCCGGCGCTCCGCCGCGAGCGGCGCCGACATCCGGGAGTGCACGCGACTGCTGCTCGAGGCCGGCGCCGACCCGAACGCGTTCACGCACGAGGTCGAGGAGTGGGGCGACTGGGACTTCACCGCCGTTCGGAGCGCCGTCGATCGCGACGACGCGGAGCTCGTGCGGCTGCTGGTCGACCACGGCGCGGAGCGCGACGACGACGCGATCTACCACGCCTGTGAGCACGGCGGCACCGCGTTGCTCGAGGCGCTCTGGAAGCCCGGAGCCGAGGACTACGTCGGCCACAAGGTCGACTTCGAGGATCTCGAGGGACTTCGCTTCTTTCTCGAGCGGGGCGCCGACGTGAACGAGCGCTGCTGCCTCCACCACGCGATCGCGCGCGGCCGCACCCTGCGGTTCATCCAGCTGATCCTCGACGCAGGTGCCGACGTCGACCGGCCGTGGACGTTCTGGGACGTCGGCCGCAGGCCGCTCGCGCTCGCCGCGCGGTGCGGGCATCTCGCGGCGTACGAGCTGCTCGAGTCGCTCGGCGCGACGGCCGAGCTCGACGAGGTCGACGCAGCCGTGCTCGCCGTCGCGCGCGGCGAGTCGGTCGTGCTGCCGCGCGCGCGGCCGCCCGCACTCGGCAACCCCGACACGGACGACTACGGCTGGATCCTCGGCCAGTTCGCGCTGCTCGACCGCACCGAGATCGTCGCTGCGCTGCTCGATTCCGGGCTGGACGTCGACACGCCGGGGTGGAGCGGCTTCACGCCGCTCATCCAGGCGGCGGCGCACGGACGCCGGGCGACCGTCGAGCTGCTGATCGAGCGCGGCGCGAACCTGACCGAGCGGGCCTGGGAAGATCGTGGGCCGCGGCCGCTCGACGCCGCCATCTGGGCGATACGCAACAACCACGCGCACGACGGCGACTACGCCGGCACCGTCGAGGTGCTCGTGACGGCAGGCGCGCCGACGGGTCACCGGCCGCCGAGCGGCGACCCGGCCGTCGACCGCGTCCTGGAGCGACTCGGCGTCTGGTGAGCGGCCGCGCCCCGGCCGTCGCGTGTTGCTCAGGCCATCCGCCGGAAGTCTCGCTCGAGCGCGTTCTCCAGCTCGTGCAGCTCCCGACGCAGCGGCATCTTCGACGCCTTGCCGGTGCGCAACGTGTCGGCCGCGCAGGCGAGGAAGCACGCCGCCCCGAGCGACGTGTTCCAGTTGGCGGCGGCCAGGTCGAGCACGGAGCCGCTCGAGGGAACGACGTATCCGGCGACGGCCGAGATCCCGAAGAAGACGCAGCCGAGGAGGTTGACTGCCGGCTGCCACCATCCCTCGCCACCTCGCGCCGGCAGCCAGCCGTGCCACCCGTGGCGAACGGAGGCCCGGTAGGCGATCGCGCCCGACACGAGGAAGCAGATCGACCCGCGCCAGTCGGGTCGCCAGACGAGCCTGTCGTAGTCCGAGCTCGTCTGGGCCACGTGCAGCGCCTGGTACGTCGTGACATTGAAGAAGAGCGTGCCGGCCGACTGGACGATGGCCGACCACCAGGCGGCGCGGCCGCCCGGTGAGCGCCGTTCACCCCAGGCCAGCCCGCTCTGAAGCGCTCCACCGACGGTGAACAGGATCGAGCCGACGAAGAACGTGATCGCGTCGGCCGAGTCGCCCACCAGCTCTGTGTATCCGGGGAATGGGCCGACGAGGAAGCACGCCGAGCCGAGAGCGAACGAGAGAGCCATCCAGCGTCGCGTTGTCACGCAGGGATCCTCGCCCATTCCGGCGGGCGGCGGGGACTGAGATGCCGGCCCTACACTGGGCGGCCGTGAGTTCAGAGATCGTCTACACGATGCACCGGGCCGACAAGTTCTACGGCCCCGAGCGGCAGGTGCTCTCGAACATCTCCCTGTCGTTCCTGCACGGCGCGAAGATCGGCGTGCTCGGGCCGAACGGCGCCGGCAAGTCGACGCTGCTCCGGATCATGGCCGGCCTCGAGGAGCCGTCGTCCGGCGTCGCCGAGCTCGACCCCAAGGCGACGGTCGGCTTTCTCCCTCAGGAGCCGGACCTCGACCCGGCGAAGGACGTGCGCGGGAACGTCGAGGACGGCGTGCGTGAGCTGCGCGACCTGCTCGACCGCTTCAACGCCGTCTCGGCCGCCTTCGCCGAGCCGGACGCCGACTTCGACGCCTTGCTCGCCGAGCAGGCGGTGGTGCAGGACCGGATCGATCGCGCCGACGCCTGGAGCCTCGACCAGCACCTCGACCGCGCGATGGACGCGCTGCGGCTGCCCGAGGGTGACCGAGACGTCACGACGCTCTCCGGCGGCGAGCGGCGGCGCGTCGCGCTCTGCCGGCTCCTGCTCTCGGCGCCAGACCTGCTGCTTCTCGACGAGCCGACGAACCACCTCGACGCCGAGTCGGTCGCGTGGCTCGAGCGTCATCTCGAGAGCTACAAGGGCACCGTCATGGCGGTCACGCACGACCGCTACTTCCTCGACAACGTCGCAGGCTGGATCCTCGAGCTCGACCGCGGCAAGGGGATCCCGTTCCAGGGGAACTACTCGTCGTGGCTCGAGCAGAAGGAGGCCCGGCTCGGGGTCGAGGAGAAGCAGAACGCTGCTCGCCGCCGCACGCTACAGCGCGAGCTCGAGTGGGTGCGGATGAGCCCGACGGCGCGGCACGCGAAGTCGAAGGCGCGCCTCACCGCGTACGAGAAGCTGCTGGCCGAGGACCAGGCGGCGCGGCTCGACATCGTCGAGATCCACATCCCGGCCGGCCCCCGGCTCGGCGACGTGGTCGTCCGCGCGGAGCACGTGGAGAAGGGCTTCGGCGACCGCCTGCTGATGGAGGACCTCACGTTCGACCTGCCGCCTGGCGGGATCGTCGGCGTGATCGGCCCGAACGGCGCGGGCAAGACGACCCTCTTCCGGATGATCGCCGGCGAGGTCGAGGTCGAGGGCGGCACGCTCGAGGTCGGCGACACCGTCGAGCTCGCGTACGTCGACCAGTCGCGGAGCGCGCTCGACGGCAAGAACACGGTGTGGAAGGAGATCTCGGGAAACCAGGACGTGATCCAGCTCGGCAAGCGCGAGGTCAACTCGCGCCAGTACGTCTCGTGGTTCAACTTCCGCGGCGGCGACCAGCAGAAGCTCGTCAAAGACCTCTCGGGAGGAGAGCGGAACCGCGTCCACCTCGCCAAGCTGCTGCGCTCGGGCGGCAACCTGCTCCTGCTCGACGAGCCGACGAACGACCTCGACGTCGACACGCTCCGCGCGCTCGAGGAGGCGCTCCTCGACTTTGCCGGCTGCGCCGTCGTGATCTCGCACGACCGCTGGTTCCTCGACCGCGTGGCGACGCACATGCTCGCGTTCGAAGGCGACTCGCAGGTGACGTGGTTCGAGGGGTCCTACGCCGAGTACGCCGACTGGGTCCGCGAGACGCGCGGCCCCGAGGCCCTCGAGCCGCACCGCATCGCCTACAAGCCGCTCGTCCGCCCGTCGTAGCGGCTCACCCTCCGCGTCGGCGCCGTCCGGGGCGCGGGGCAGGCTTTCGCGGGTGCGCGTCGCGGTCGTCGATGTCGGCTCGAACACTGCGCGCGTGCTCGTGGCCGACGTCTTTCCGGACGGTCGCGTCGAGGCGGTCGAGGAGCGGCGCGAGCGGCTCGGCCTCGGTGCGGAGATCGCGGCGCGAGGGGCGTTGTCGCGCGACACGGTCGGCGTGGTGGCGCGGGCCTGCAAGGGGTACGCGAAGCTCGCGCGGGCACTCGGCGTGGAGCGTGCGGAGACGATCGTCACCGCTCCGGGTCGCCAGGGGCGTGAACCCCAGCGCCTGGTGTCCGCACTGTCCGACGCGACGAGGCTGCCGGTGCGTGTCCTCTCCTCCGACGAGGAGGGTCGTCTCTCGTACGTCGGAGCCGTCGCACGCGCCGCCTCCTCGCCCGGCCTCACGGCCGTGGTCGACGTCGGTGGCGGATCGACCGAGATCGTGCTCGGGGACAGGTGGCGCGGACCCGTCTGGATTCGCTCGATCGACCTCGGCTCGATCAGGCTGACGCGCCAGTACCTGCGCCGTGACCCGCCGGGAAGACGCGAGCTGCGGAGGGCGCGCGATGCCGTTCGCGACGGGACGGCGGGGCTCGAGCCGTCCCGCCCCGATCGCGCGCTCGCCACGGGCGGGAGCGCACGCGCGATAGCGAAGATCGTCGGCCCCGTCTTCGACGCCGAGGACGTCGAGTCGGCCGTCGACACGTTTACGCGTCGCTCGTCGGCCAAGGTCGCGCGTGCCGCGGGAATCCATCCCGTTCGCGCGGCGTCCGTGCTCGGCGGTGCGCTGCTCCTCTCGGAGACGAGCCGGCTGCTCGACCGCCCCCTCGAGCTCGCCCGCGGCGGGGTGCGCGAAGGCGCGGCGCTCGCGCTCGCCGGGGTTCAGTCGTCGGCTGCCGCCGCCTGACTCGGAGGTCTACGAGCGGGCGCGGCGGGCGCGGAGCTGGGCGCGGCGCATCATCGCCTCCTGATGTGCGTGCGCCTTCTTGGCCTTGGCCTCGCGATGCGTCCACTCGCCGTCGGCGCCGAGCTCCCAGGTGTTCCTCGTGTCGGCGAACGCGCTGTCGAGGATCGCGCCGATCTCGGCCTTCGCACGGGCGTTCTCGACGGGAGCGAGCACCTCGATCCGGCGGTCGAGGTTGCGCGGCATGAGGTCCGCGCTCCCCATGTAGACGTTCGTCTCGTCGCCGGCATCGAACCAGTAGACCCGGCTGTGCTCGAGGAACCGGTCGACGATCGACGTGACGCGGATCGTCTCCGAGAGACCCTTCACGCCGGGACGTAGCATGCAGATCGAGCGCGCCTGGATCTCGATCGGGACGCCGGCGGTCGAGGCCGTGTACAGCTCCTCGACGACCGTCGGGTCGACGAGCGCGTTCACCTTGAGCCGGATCCGCGCCGGCGCGCCGTCGGCGGCAGCCGCAGCCACCCGGCGGATCTCCTCCACGAGCCGGTCGCGCATGGTGAACGGCGCGACCAGCAGCTTGCGGAACAGCTGCGGGCGTCCGAAGCCGGTCACGTGGTTGAAGAGGTCGGCGACGTCCGCGGAGATCTCCTCGTCCGCGGTGAAGAGCCCGAGATCCTCGTAGACGCGCGCGGTGGACGCGTTGTAGTTCCCGGTGCCGATGTGGACGTAGCGCCGGAGGCCGCCCGGCTCGCGCCGCACGACGAGGGTCATCTTCGCGTGGATCTTGAGGTCGGGGAAGCCGTGGACGACGTGGACGCCCGCCTCCTCCATCTCGCGCGACCACTCGATGTTGCGGCGCTCGTCGAACCGCGCCTTCAGCTCGACGAGGCAGACCGACTGCTTGCCCTGCTCCGCGCACTCGATCAGCGACGAGACGAGCGACGACTCGTCGCTCGTGCGGTACACCGCCGTCTTGATCGCAATCACGTCGGGGTCGCGCGCCGCCGCCTCCGCGAACGCCTCGAAGCTCGCGCGGAACGAGTCGTACGGCTGCTGGACGAGGAGGTCACCGCGCCGGATCTCGTCGAACACCTCGGCGCCGCTCGCCGCGCGCGCCCAGCGCGGTGGGACGACCGGCGCCCACGCCGGCGGTTTCAGGTCGGGGCGGTCGAGTGCGACGAGCTCCCAGAGCTCCGACTGGTCGAGCAGGCCTTCGATCTCGTAGACCTGACCGGGTCGCACGTCGAGACCCTGGATCAGCCGGTCGCGCATATCGCGGGAGGCCGAGCGCGAGAGCTCCAGCCGCACGACGTCGCCGAAGCGCCGGCGTCGCAGCTCGGACTCGACTGCCTCGAGGAGGTCGTCCGCGTCGTCCGACAGCTCGAAGTCGGCGTCGCGCGTCACGCGGAAGAGCGCCCGCTCGGCGATCTCCATGCCCGGGAAGAGCATCGGCAGGAAGTGCGCGATGACCGACTCGAGCGGAACGAGGCGCTTCCCGACCGGCACGAACCGGTCGAGCACCTCGGGCACTTTCACGCGGGCGAACCGCTCTTCGCCGGTATCCGGGTCGACCGCGATCACGCCGAGCGAGAGCGAGAGCCCCGAGACATACGGGAATGGCTGGCCCGACCCGACTGCCAGCGGCGTGAGGATCGGGTAGACCTCGCGCTCGAAGAACTTGCGGAGCTTCTCGCGCTCCCGCTCGGAGCAGTCGTCGATCGTCGCGACGTCGATGCCTCGAGCGGCGAGCGCCGGCGCGAGGTCGCGCTTCCAGAGCTTTCCCTGGCGCGCGGTCAGCTCCGACACGCGCTCGCGGATCGCCTCGAGCGTCTGGCCGGCGCCGAGCCCGTCCGCCGAGCGCACCGGCACACCCGCCTCGTCGAGCTCGAGCAGGCCGGCGACGCGCACCATGAAGAACTCGTCGAGGCCCTGCGAGAAGATCGCCGCGAACTTCAGCCGCTCGAGGAGCGGCAGACGGTCGTCCTCGGCGAGCTCGAGCACGCGCGCGCCGAACTCGACCCACGACAGCTCGCGGTTGAGAAGACGTGAGGGGGCAGGCTCGGTGGCGGTCGCCATTGTCGGATCGTACGCTGGAACTTGGTGTCGGACTTCAGTCCGACACCTGACGCCCTACGGGGAGGTGGTTCGCAGGTGTCCGACTGAAGTCGGACACCTGGAGACCTCAACCGTCGGCACCCAACGCCTCGACGACGAGGGACTGAAACCAGGCGATCAGCTTCTCCGACTCCGGGAGCAGCGTCCCCGCCTCGAGGCCGCCGCTCGCGACGCCGCGCTGCACGTTCTCCACGAGCACGCGATCCTCCGCGCCGACCTGATCGTCGAGTGCGAAGTAGTCGGCGAGCCACTCGTCGTCCGTGTCGGGACCGACGAAGTAGTCGAGGAAGCGGTAGGTGCGGTCCGGGCCGCGCGGGATGACCGGGCCGATCGACAGGTTCGGCTTCCCGGGCATCACGTTCACGACCGTGCCGGGGAACAGGAGGTGGAACTGGCCGCGGGCGACCTCGCCCTCCGAATACGTGGAACCTGTGTCGGTGCCAGGCTGAATCCAGGCACCGACGCTGTTCTTCTTCGGCGGGCCGAACTGGCTCGCGACCCGGCCGCGCGCCTCGAGCCCGTAGGCGTCGGGCGAGACGTCGAGCACCTTCGAGAGGCTCGGGTGCGCGACCGCGCAGTGGTAGCACTCGAGGAAGTTCTCGACGCAGATCTTCCAGTTGCACGCGTACTCCTCGGACTCGGCCCGCGCGTGGAAGCGGAGCGCGCCCACGTCGATGCCGTCGGCGGCGAGAAGGTCGGGAAGCTCGCCGAGGTCGTCTGCGAGCGGCGCGGCCTCAGGATCCGCGTTGACGAAGACGAACGGCCCCCACGTGTCGACCGACACACCGACGAGACCGAGGCCGGACATGTCGAACCCGAGCTCGCGATCCGAGCGGGGCGCGCTTCGCAACGCGCCGTCGAGGCCGTAGGTCCACGCGTGGTACGGGCACTGGATCGTCTCGCGGCGCGCGTCGCCGTCGCAGAGGATGTGCCCGCGGTGGCGGCAGACGTTGACGAAGCCGCGGAGCTCGTCGTCCCGGCCGCGCGCGAGCAGGACGGGAAGCGATCCGGCCCAGGCCGTCGTCAGCTGCCCGGGCTCGGCGACCTGGTCGAGCCGGGCTGCGTACTGCCACGAGCGCGCGAAGATTCGCTCCTGCTCGAGGCGGAGGACGGCCGCGTCCGCGTACCAGTCGTATGGAAGCGTTCGGACTCCGGCGACGGCCGCCATCGCTCGCAATCTACCCCGGTGGAGGCCGCCGACCGCCTCGCTCCAGTCGATGTAAGGGTTCCCTTACACGCGACGTCGCAGATCTGTACTCTCCGCGCGTGCCCAACCGTATCCGGCTCTCGCTCCTGGTCGGCGCTGCCTGCCTCGCGCTCGTCGCGGCGCTCGCGTCGACCGCCGCCGCGTCGCCCGCTCGGACAACTGCGACCGGCGCGCCGAACTACGCCGGCGTGAAGACCTACCTGCTTGCCCGCTCGAAGCAGCTCGTCATCCAGCTGGCCGGGATCCAGGCGCGCTCCGAGCGCTACTACGCGCTCGCGAAGAAGGAGCGGTTCTCGTATCCGAACCTGTGGCGGACGCACCGCGCCGAGGTCTCCTCGATCCTCCTCGGCCTGAAGCCGGCGTTCAGCCGCGCGCACAAGGCCTACGAGGAGGAGGAGGGGATCATCGCGGGGGTCCCGTCGCTTGCGCAGTTCGACGTGATCATGGACTCGGGCACGAGCGCTGCGGACGACCCGCAGACCGTGGTGCCGTTCGACCTGACGCTTCCGAACGGGAAGGTCTTCGCGAAGCCGGGGAACTTCTTCCATGCGCTCCTCGAGCCGACCATCTGGGGCACGGACAGGCGGTTCGTCGCGCCGGGTGGCGTCGAGGCCGACCTCGACCGCGACGGCACGGTCGAGTTCGGCGACGTGCTGCCGGACGCGAACGTCCTAGTGGCGACGGCCAGGAGCTTCGTCTCGTACGCCAAGAAGAGCGACGCGGCCGCCCGTGCGTGGAAGCCGAACGCCTCCGACGTCCTCACGGCGCTCGTCGTGATGGTCCCGACCGTCGAGGGGTACTTCGGCGAGTGGAAGAGCTCGCGCGCGATCGCCGGGTCGGGTACGAAGGAGAAGGCGTTCGTCGCCCACTCTCGCCTGGTCGACGTGCACGGCATCCTCTCGAGCCTCCAGAACGTCTACAGGGGCGTGCGGCCGCTCGTCGCGAAGGCGGGCACCGCGCAGAGCGCGCGGATCGGCACGGCGCTCCAGCAGCTGACGCGGTTCGTGGACGAGATCTACGCGCAGGAGCGGGCCGGCAAGAAGTTCACGCCGAAGCAGGCAGACCTGCTGGGCGGCCAGGCCCAGCAGCGCGCAAACGCGATCGCAGGACAGATCTCGCAGGTCGCAGGCGTCCTCGGCATCGAGCTCAAGGCCTGAGTCGGGCGCGGACTGGACGAAGGTGAGGGAGGTGCGACGCTGCGGAAAAGGGGCCGGAGGCGGTGCGCTTCTCGTCCTCGCCGTCGCCGCCCTCGTCGCGGCCCTCGTGGCCAGGCCTGCTTCCGCAGCGGACGGCGGCGCGCCGTGGCAGCAGTTCGACGCCCTCGACTCGGCGCTCTTCGACGCCGAGCTCGCTGCGATGACGAACGACCGCGCGGCTCTCGCCGTGGCAGGCCGTCGTGCCGTGACGGCGGCGGACGAGCTCGCGGCCGGCTTCGACCCATCCGCCGGCTCGAGCGCCGCGCGGCTCCGTGGCGCGGCCGCCGCCGTCGCGTCGGAGCGGAGCGGCGTCGACCTCGCGGTGGAGTCAGCGACCGCGCGGGCAGGCAGCGCTCGCCGGTGCATACGCGACGGTTCTCGCCGCGACGCGCGCAGGTGACCTCGGCCAGGCCCGGGAGTGGCTCCTCGTCCGCGAGTTCAAGCCGGTCACCCGCTTTACGCACCCGAGCGCCGCGTCGAGCGTCGCGATCGCCTCGCTTGCGGACGGCGTCGTCCCGCGTGCGCGTGCCGTGCGCTCGATCCGCGGTGACCTGCTCGACACGTACGAGGCGCTCCTGCGCTCGTCCCTCGCCGACACCGGCGACGCGCTCCGTGCCGGGTTCCCCGAGAAGGCGGCGGGGTCGGCGGCGACGGCTCGCGGGTACTGGTGGATCCTCCGTGACACCTTCATAGGCCAGCGCGGAGCGCCCGCCGCGACGCAGCTCGATCGCGCCTTCGAGCGCCTTGTCGGCGCCGCCCGGACAGGACAGCCGGCGGCCACCGCGGCGGCGACAGCGACAATCGGGGACGACCTGCTCGCGTTCCGCGCGGCGCCGCTCTCGGCCTCCGAGCAGGCGCGCCGTGCCGGCCAGCTGATCCGCTACCTCGGGCTCGTGCCGGTCGAGTACGGACGGGGAGTCGCGAACGGCAACGTCGTCGTGCCGATCGAGATCCAGGAGGCAATCGCGTTCCGTGACGGCGCTGCTATCGCCTTCGGCGAGCTCCAGTCGTACCTCGCCGCACGCGACCTCCCGGCCACCCGCTCGGTGCAGCTGGCGCTCGCGGGCCTCGACACCCGCCTCGGCGACGCGGAGCGCGGCACCGCGGTGGCCGATCCCGACGAGGTCAAGGCTCTCGCGACAACCGCGACCTCGACCCTGGGCGACGTCTACCCGGCCGACTGGAAGGCCGGTACCGCCGAGGCCGACTTCGACGTCATCGCCACGCTCCTGAAGAAGGTCTCCGCCCTCGCCGTCGCCGGCGACCTGCGGCGCGCCGAGTCGAGCCGCCTGGAGGCGTACGCGACCTTCGAGCTCGGCCCGGAGCAGCGCCTGCGCGGCCTCGCGCCGTCACTGTTCCAGAGGGTCGAAGGGCTCTTCTGGTACGGCGCCGACGGTCATGACGGCCTCGCGCAGCTCCTGCGCCAGAACGCGACCGCGGACGAGCTCGCCGGGACGATGGCCGCGCTCGATCTCGCGCTCAGGGAGTCCGCCGAGGCGATCGGCAGCGGTCCACAGTCCCGCGCCGCCGTCGTCACGAACAGCGCGATCATCGTCTTCCGGGAAGGGCTCGAGGCGGTGCTCATCCTCGCCGCGCTGATGGCGAGCATGGTGGGCGTCCAGCGCCGGTTCCGCAAGCCGCTCATGGCCGGGGTCGGCATCGCGCTCGCGGCGAGCGTCGTGACCTGGGGTCGTCGCGCAAACAGTGCTCGGCTCGCTCGCCGGCTGGGGGGAGAAGCTCGAAGCGGTCGTCTCGCTGATCGCGATCGGCGTGCTGCTCCTGATCCTCAACTGGTTCTATCACCGTGTCTATTGGCAGGAGAACCTCCAGGACCTGCACAAGAAGAAGAAGCGCGTGCTCGCGGGCGCCTCGATCGGCTTCCTCTCCGCGCAGGCGCTCGGGCTCGTGATGCTCGGGTTCTCGAGCGTCTACCGCGAGGGCTTCGAGACGGTGCTCTTCCTCCAGGCGCTCACCCTCGAGGCCGGCGCGTGGACGGTGCTGCAGGGCGTGCTCCTCGGCTTTGCCGGCGTCGTCGGCGTCTTCGCGCTCGTGGTCTCGCTCGAGCGCAGGCTGCCGCACAAGAAGATGCTGATCGCCACCGGCCTGCTGATCACCGGCGTGCTCGCCGTGCTCGTCGGCCACACGGTGCAGACCATGCAGGTCGTCGGCTGGATGCCCGTGACGCCCGTCGAGGGCCTGTCGCTGCCGTTCTGGGCCGGGATGTGGTTCGGCGTCTTCCCGACCTGGGAGGGACTGCTCCTGCAGGCGGCGGCCCTCGCCTTCGTGGTCGGGAGCTACGTCGCGTCGGAGGCGCTCAAGCGGCGCAAGCGACGCCGGATCCTCGCCGCGCCGATCGTCGCGGCGAGCACCGCCGGGTCAGCGCCCGAGCTCCCAGGCGAGATGGGCGAGCTCCGGTTCGATCAGCTTCTCCCACGCGAGCGCAACGGCCTTGGGCGAGCCGGGGACCGAGACGACGACCGCTCCGTGGTAGGTGCCGGCAGTCGCGCGTGAGAGCATCGCGGCCGACCCGACCTGCTCCCAGCTGAGCATCCGGAACAGCTCGCCGAACCCCGGCAGCGTCTTCTCGAGCATGCCCGCCAGCGTGTCGTAGGTCGTGTCTCGGCGGGACACGCCGGTGCCTCCGTTGACGACGACGATGCGGGCATCCTCGACGAGCGCGTCGACGGCAGCGCGCACCTCGTCGGGCTCGTCCCGCACCACGCGATAGCCGGAGACGACTGCACCCGCCGCGGGGATCCGTTCGTGCAGCCAGTGCCCGTTGGTGTCGTCGTCCGGCGTGCGGCTGTCGCTGACCGTGATCACGCCGACGGCGATCGGGCCGAGCTCGGCGGCGGCGGCACGATGCGCATCGGTGCCCACAAGGCGATCGTAGTTTCTCGGCGCCGCTCGTCGGGTACTCTCCGGGCGCCGTGAGCGAACCGGAAGCCGTCGTCGAGCGGGCCGTCGAGCGGCTGCGCCCCCTGTACAAGGCAGCGTCGTTGTCCTGGTGGGACGCGAACGTCTCGGCGACCGAGGAGAACGAGCAGCGTCGCGTCGCGGCCGAGCTCGCGCTCTCCGATGCGCTCGCCGACGCCGACCTCTTCGGCGACATCGCGACGGCCCGGGCCAACGGGGCCGAGCCGCTCGTTCGCCGCCAGCTCGACCTGCTCCACGCCAGCCTCGTGCCGCAGCAGGTCCCGGAGTCGCTCAGGCACCGGATCGTCGAGCTCGAGGCGTCGGTCGAGTCCCGCTTCGCGCAGCACCGCGGCGAGGTCTCCGGCAGGCCGGTCGACGACAACGAGATCAAGCGAATCCTGCGCGAGAGCGACGACGTCGCAGAGCGGCGTGAGGCGTGGGAGGCGTCGAAGACCGTGGGCGCCGCGGTGGCGGATGACGTGCGGGAGCTCGCGCGGCTCCGCAACGAGGCGGCTCGGTCGCTCGGCTACCGCGACTGGTTCGCGCTGGCCGTCGACACCTCGGAGATGGACGAGACGCGGCTCTTCGAGACGCTCGACGAGTGCGACCGGCTGACCGCCGATGCGTTCGCCGGCTGGAAGGCGGCGACCGACGCACGGCTCGCGGAGCAGTTCGGCTGCGCGGTCGGCGAGCTGCGGCCCTGGCACTACGAGGACCCCTTCTTCCAGGAGGTGCCGGCGGCCGGTGGGGTCGACCTCACGGACGTGTTCGCGGGCAAGGACGTCGTGGCGCTCGCGCGTGCCACGTACGACGGCCTCGGCGTCGACACGAATGCCATCCTCGACCGCAGCGACCTCTTCCCGCGCGACGGCAAGTGCCAGCACGCGTTCTGCATCGACGTCGACCGCGAGGGCGACGTCCGCGTGCTCGCGAACGTTGCCAACGACCGCTACTGGGCCGACACGATGCTCCACGAGCTCGGGCATGGTGCGTACGACATCGGCTTCGACCAGGGGCTCCCGTGGCTCTTGCGCGACTGCCATCTCACCGTCACCGAGGGCATCGCGATCCTGATGGGTCGCCTCGCGCAGGACGCCGAGTGGCTGCGCGAGATTGCCGGGCTCGATTCGGCGGACGTCGAGCGGCTCGAGGCAGGACTTCGCGCGGCGCAAGCCGCGGAGCTCCTCGTCTTCACGCGCTGGGTGCTCGTGATGACGAACTTCGAGCGCGCGCTCTACGCCGACCCCGAGGCCGACCTCGATGCAGTCTGGTGGAGGCTCGTGTCCCGCTACCAGCTCGTGACGCCGCCGGACGGCCGCAACGCGCCGGACTGGGCGGCGAAGATTCACGTGGCGTGCGCGCCGGTCTACTACCACACGTATCTCTACGGGAACCTCGTCGCGTCGCAGCTCCGCGCGACCGTCGACCGCGTCGCGGGCGGGCTCGTCGGCCGGCGCGAGGCGGGCGCATTCCTGGGCGAGCAGGTGTTCCGCCCGGGCCAGTCGCTGCGCTGGGACCGGCTGATCGAGGCGACAACCGGCGAGCCGCTCACCGCGACGCACGCCGCGCGGGACATCGCGGCCGGTCTCGCGACCTGAGAGAATCGTCCTCGTGAGCGGAGCCGTCGGGCTGAACCACGTGAGCGTCGTCACGCGCGACCTCGACGAGTCCGTGCGCTTCTACGTGGACGTCCTCGGCCTCGAGCCTCTGCCGACGCCCGACTTCGCCTTCCCGGTGCAGTGGCTTCGCGCAGGCTCGCTCCAGGTGCACCTCTTCGAGCGGCCGGACACGCCGCCGTCGTACGCACACTTCGCGCTCGAGGTGGACGACGTCGTCGCGGTGTACGAGCGCGCGCGCGAGCTCGGGATCCTCGACCGCGAGAGCTTCGGCTACGCGATCGCGGAGCTGCCCGGCGGGGAAGCGCAGCTCTACATCCGCGACCCGTCCGGCAACCTCCTCGAGCTCGACCATCCGGACGGCGCGGCCGCCCGAGAGGAGATCGCGGAGATGATCCTCCTCTCCGACCGCTTGCCGCAGCCGGACGGCCCCACGCCGCGGCTCTTCACCGCCGATCTCGCGCGGTAGTCCGCTCTACGCCGGGCGCAGCTCCACCAGCTCGTCCACCGGCGCGCTCGCATCGTCGGCCTCGAGCAGGCGGTGGACGACCTGGATCGCGATCGAGCCGGCGCCGACCGCCGACGCCACGCGCTTGACCGATCCGTGCCGGGCATCGCCGACCGCGAGGACGCGCGGCATGCTCGTCTCGAGCGGCAGCGGGTCGCGCTCGAGCGGCCAGGTGTCCCGCGGGACGTCGGCGCCCGTGAGGACGAAACCCCGGTCGTCGCGCGCGATCTCTGCGGGGAGCCATTCCGTGTGTGGGCGGGCCCCGATCGAGAGATAGAGCCCGTCGGCGGCGACCGACGTCTCGGCACCGCTCGCCCGGTCGCGGAGGACGAGATGCGTCAGCCAACCGTCGCCGCCCCCGCCGACGATCTCCGTTCCGAGCCTGATCTCGACGTTCGGCGTCGCCGCAAGCTGGCGGACGAGGTAGTGAGACATTCCCGGGGTGCCACGCACGACAAGCGTCACACGGCGCGCGTAGCGCGCGAGGTGGAGCGCCTCCTGCCCGGCAGAGTTCGCCCCGCCGAGCACATAGACGTCCTGGCCCGACATCCGGTGCACGTCGGAGCCCGAGCCACCGTAGAAGACGCCCGCGCCGGCCAGAGCCTCGAGCGCGGGGATCCCGAGGCGGCGATACGCGACACCTGTCGCCAGGACGACGGCGCGCGCCGAGACGGTCGCTCCTTCGGACAACGTCGCGACGAGCCGGTCTGCGTCGGCGCGCAGTCCGGTGACGTGCTGCATGAAGGCAAACCGCGCGCCGAACACCCACGCCTGCTCGTAGGCCTGGCGGGCGAGCACGCCGCCGCTCACGCCGCGAGGAAACCCGAGGTAGTTCCGGATCAGCGAGCTCGACCGTGCCTGTCCCCCGATGCCGTGCGTGTCGACGATCAGCGTGCGAAGCCCCTCGGAGGCGCCGTAGACGCCGGCCGACAGCCCCGCGGGGCCTGCGCCGACGATCAGCAGGTCGACCTCGCCCTCGCCGGGCTCGACCGACGACCCGGTCGCGCGGGTGAGCTCGACGTCGCTCGGGTTGGTGAGCGTGGTCCCGTCCGGGAGAATCACCACCGGTAGCTCCGTCTCCCGGCTCGAGCCTTCCAGGAGACGTCGTCCCTCGTCCGAGTCGGCGAGGCAGAACGCGTGGGGGAACGCGCAGCGCTCGAGCACGTCCCGGAGCGCGGCCGCCCGGCCGGACCAGGAGTCGCCGACGACCTGGATCGCGTACGGCGCCGTGCGCCGTTCCTCGGCCCACTCGAGCAGGAACGTCGAGATCGAGTGGTGGAAGAGCTCGTCCGGCGGCGCCACGGGCCTGACGACGTAGTGGTCGATCTTCCCGTGCTCGATCGCCTCGAGGATCGCGTCGCCGGTCTCGCGGAAGCCCCACTCGCCCCACCCGACGAGAAGCGCGCGCTTCGCGTGCGGATGGAGCCGGCGCACCTCGGCGAGCAGCTCGCTGCAGCTCGGATCATCGACCTCCTTCCCCGCGAGCACGACGGCGACGTCGTTGCCGTTCTCGCGAAACTGCGTGAGCCGATCGCGCGCCTCCGCGGCCGACGCCGTGCAGACGACGTCGTAGTGCCGGGAATACCGGTCGAGGAGCTCGCGCTCGATTCCGGCGAGCCCGGCCGGGTCGGCGTCGACAGCGAGGATGACGGGGTCCGACATGCACCGAGGATAGGCCGCGCCTCGTGCGGCCACGGTTCGGTAGACACCCGGCGCGTAGTCGGCTCCGCCGTACTACGGCGTCGGCGTCAGCCGATCGCGTAGGTCGCGGCGACGTCGGGCATGAGGTACGCGGCGGACGGGCTTCCCGCGGGCGTGAAGATCCCGACCACGGCCAGCTCGACCGCCGGGTCGGTGTTCTCGACGATGTGCACCTCACGGGGGCGCAGCCGGAACGCCGCTCCGTGCTCGAGCGGCTCCACGGTGTCGCCGATGTGGAGCTCGCCCTCCCCGCGGAGCACCCAGACGATCTCGTCGTAGAGGTGGTAGTGCCACGGTGCCTTCCCCGGCGGGATGTACCCGACGAACATCGTCGCCCGGGTGGAGCCGTTGTGCGGCCCGTGGAGCACTTGGAACGACCGCGCACCCGTTGCCTTGCCGGGCTCGACGTGTTCGAGCGCGACGACGGGCTCTGCGGGCCCCATCGGGGCGTGCAGATCGGTCCCGGCGCCGAGCGTCGCGCGCACGAGGGATGCGCCGTCCTGGCCAGCGACGACCGCCCTCCGCTCGCCCGCCGCCACGAGCAGCGAGCCGGCGCCGCCGAGCTCATCCTCGCCGACGCCGCAGGATCCCCCGTGCACGAAAAGCAGCGTGTCGTGGACGTCGTCGAAGATCGCCGTCTCGCCGCCGGGGCCAAGCCGGATCGTGTCGAGCGCGAGCTCCGAGCCGCGCTCGGTCGGGACGAGCGTCTGGCTCTCGGCGTGGGCATCGGGTCGCACGACGCGGGTCATCTGCGAGAGCATAGGAAGTCAACCCCACACGCTGTCTTCGGAAGGAGCGACCCATGCCACTGATCCGCGTCGAGCTATTCGACTACCGCCTGAACGAAGAGACGAGCGCAAAGCTGATCGCCGGGATGACCGACGCGCTCTGCGCCGCCACCAACGAGGGACTTCGCGACCACACCTGGGTGATCGTCGAAGGCCACGACCCGAAGAACTGGGGCCTCGGCGGGAAGCCGTGGCCCGTTGGGGAGATGCCGCCGGGACCCGCCTGAGGGCTACCCTCCCGCGGTGCCCGCCCGGGAGGACATCCGCAACGTCGCGATCGTCGCGCACGTCGACCACGGCAAGACGACGCTCGTCGACGCGATGCTCTGGCAGTCCGGCTCGTTCCGCGAGAACCAGGACGTCGCCGAGCGCGTCATGGACTCGATGGACCTCGAGCGCGAGAAGGGCATCACGATTCTCGCCAAGAACACGGCGGTGCGCCACGGCGGGACGAAGATCAACATCGTCGACACGCCCGGCCACGCGGACTTCGGCGGCGAGGTCGAGCGGGCGCTGCGGATGGTCGACGGCGTCCTCCTGCTCGTCGACGCGAGCGAAGGCCCCCTGCCGCAGACGCGATTCGTGCTGCGCAAGGCGCTCGAGGCGCGGCTGCCCGTCGTGCTCGTCGTCAACAAGGTCGACCGGCCGGACGCGCGGGTCGACGAGGTCGTGAACGAGGTCTACGAGCTCTTCCTCGACCTCGACGCCGACGAGAGCCAGATCGAGTTCCCGATCGTCTACTGCAACGCGCGGGCCGGCACGGCCGGCCTGACCGCCGACCCCTCAGATCTGGAAAGCACGCTCGAACCGCTCTTCGACACGCTCCTGCGCACCATCCCGGCGCCGTCGTTCGAAGACGGCCATCCCCTGCAGGCGCTGGTCGCGAACCTCGACGCGTCGCCGTACGTCGGCCGACTCGCGATCTGCCGGATCGCGAACGGCACCGTGCGCAAGGGCCAGCAGATCGGCTGGTGCCGCATCGACGGCACGGTCGAGCGCGCGAAGGTGACCGAGCTCTACGTGACCGAGGCGCTCGACCGGGTCGATGCGGAGGAGGCCGGGCCGGGGGAGATCGTCGCGATCGCCGGGATCCCCGAGGTGACGATCGGCGAGACGCTCGCCGATCCCGACGACCCGCGGGCGCTTCCCGTCGTCGCCGTCGACGAGCCGAGCCTCTCGATGACGATCGGCATCAACTCGTCGCCGGTCGCCGGCCAGGAGGGCTCGAAGCTGACGGCGCCGATGGTGAGGCAGCGGCTCGACCAGGAGCTCGTCGGCAACGTCTCCCTCCGCGTCGTCGCGACGGAGCGGCCGGACGCGTGGGAGGTGCAGGGCCGCGGGGAGCTCCAGCTCGCGGTGCTCGTCGAGCTGATGCGCCGCGAGGGCTTCGAGCTGACGGTCGGCAAGCCCGAGGTCGTGACGCGCGAGGTCGAGGGGAAGGTGCACGAGCCCGTCGAGCGCGTCGCGATCGATGCGCCCGAGGACTACATCGGCGTCCTGACGCAGCTGCTCGCGCTGCGCAAGGGGCGCATGGAGCAGATGGTCAACCACGGCACGGGCTGGGTGCGGCTGGAGTACCTCGTCCCCGCACGCGGCCTGATCGGGTTCCGGACGGAGTTCCTCACCGAGACGCGCGGCACGGGGATCCTCCACCACGTCTTCGACCGCTACGAGCCGTGGCACGGCGAGCTGCGGACGCGGCCGAGCGGCAGCCTCGTCGCCGACCGGCGCGGCCCGACGACGACGTTCGCGCTCCTCAACCTCCAGGAGCGCGGCTCGCTGTTCGTCGGCCCGGGCGTCGAGGTGTACGAGGGGATGGTCGTCGGCGAGAACGCGCGGGCAGAAGACCTCGACGTGAACGCCACGAAGGAGAAGAAGCTGACGAACATCCGCTCGTCGACCGCCGAGGAGCTCGTGCGCCTGATCCCGCCGCGGCCGCTCTCGCTCGAGCAGGCGCTCGAGTTCATCCGCGACGACGAGTGCGTCGAGGTGACGCCGGCATCGATCCGCCTGCGGAAGGTCGAGCTCTCGGCGTCGAAGCGCCAGCAGGCCGCAAGCCGCCGAGCTAGGGCGCGGGACTAGTCGTCGACCGCGTCCGCGAGCGTCACGACCGCGCGGCAGAGCTCGCCGCTCGGGCCGAGCGCGCGGACGGTGACCGTGTCACGGCCGGGCCAGTCGGAGATCGCGACACGCATCGAGAGCGAGCGCGACCCCCCGCCGGTGCGCCGCGTCATGCGGAGCGCGAGCCGGCGCTCGTGGACGATCGTCACGATCCACGCCGTCCCACGGCGGGTTGCGCGGAGGTCGATGTCGACCCGGAGCAGGTCGCCGTCGCGCTCGCGGACACGGAGGCGCACGGCACTTCCGGCCGTGCACGAGCGCGTGACGCGCACGTCGTTGCCGTCGTCTGCGCGCGCCGCCGCGGGGGTCGCGGCGGCGACGGCAGCGAGCGTCACGAGAGCGAGGACGAGGAGATACCTGGTTCGCACCACGGGCCGATCGTGCCCTCGGCGCGGACACCGCGCAATCGGACTTCGGTCCTAGGACCCCGTGCCGAGCCCGTTACGCTCGGCCCAGAGCGCGGCCTGCGTCCGGTCGGTGACGCCGATCGTGCGGAAGACGTTTGTCAGGTGCGTCTTGACGGTCTTCTCGCTGATGGAGAGCTCACGCGCGATGAGCTTGTTCGGAAGCCCCTGGACGACGAGACGCAGGACCTCGCGCTCGCGTTCGGAGAGCGCGTCGAGCGGCGACCCGGAGCTGCGCGCGCTCAGGAGCGCCCGTCCTGCGCGCGGGTCGAGCGGAGATTCGCCGCGCGCTGCCGCCATCACCGCCTTCGCGATCTCGTCCGGCTCGGCGTCCTTCAGGAGGTAGCCCACGGCGCCGGCGTCGAGCGCCCGCAGGATCTGGTCCCGGTCGGAGAACGACGTCAGCACGACGACGGCGACGTCGGGCTGGGCCGTGGCGATCGCGCGGGTGGCGGCGATGCCGTCCAGCACGGGCATCTCGAGATCCATCAGGACGACGTCGGGCTCGGTTGCGCGGCAGCGCTCGACCGCCTCCTGACCGTTCGCCGCCGCGCCGACGAGCTCGACGCCGTCGAACGTCGCGACGAGGCGCTCGAGACCCTCGCGCACGACGGCGTGGTCGTCCGCGATCACCAGTCGGATCATGCGTGCGGCAGCTCCAACTCGAAGGTCGTCCCTTCCCCGGGCGCCGAGCGTACATCGAGCCGTCCGCCGGCACGCGCCGCGAGCTCCTCGAGGAGCGACAGGCCGACGTGGCCCTCCTCGCGACGTCGCTCGCGGTCCTCAGGCCTGAAGCCCGCGCCGTCGTCGGCCACCACGAGCCGAACGCGGATCTCGTCCCGCTCCACGGAGACGGCGATCCGGTTGGCGCCGGCATGCCGCGCGACGTTGCGCAGCGCCTCGGCGGCCGCGCGGTAGACGATCCGCTCCGCCTCCTCGTCGAGGCCGAGCGGCGCGTCGACCCTGAGCTCCGTCTCCACCCCGCGTGCTTGGAGTGGGGCGAGAAGGTCGGCGAGCGCCGCCTCGAGGCCGCTCGCGCGGAGGTTCGGAGGGTGGATCTCGACGAGGAGCGACCGGAGTCGGCGCATCGCGTCCCGCGTGCCGGCGGCAGCCTGCTCGAGCGTCGATCGCGTGGCGGGCGACTCTTCCGTCTGCGCTGCGGCGCTCAGCGAGTAGGAGATGCCCGCGAGATCCTGGACGGGGCCGTCGTGGAGGTCGGCCGCGATCCGCCTCCGCTCGTCGTCGGATGCCTCGACCGCGCGCACGAGGAGTGCCTCCCGTTCGGCCTGCGTGCGCTGCAGGCGGCGGCCGAGCCGCCACGCGAGCGGGACCTGGACGAGCCAGAGGAGCAGCAGGCTGCCGAGCAACAGCGCGGCGAACGGCATCCAGATGCGCCGCCCGGTCGACGCGACCGCGCTTCGGCGCTGGTAGGTCTCGAAAAGGAGCGGCGTGCCGTCGGGCGCGCGGATCGGCAGGTAGACCTCGTAGAGGTCGCCCTGTTCGCGCTCGTAGCGGTTCTCGGGCCCCGAGAGGTCGCTCAGCGACGCCTTCGTGGCTCCCGTCCGCAGGACATCCAGCTTCTCCGCGTCGAGCGGGAACCGCGTGCCGATGAGGCGCGGCTCGTCCGAGTACACGATCCTCCCGTCGCGCGCCCACAACTTGACGCGGACGACCCGCTCGCCGAGCACGCGCTCTTGGACCATCCGGTCGACCGCGGCGATCGCCTCCGGCCGGCCGCGCAGGAGGCCTGGCGCCACCGTCGGCTCGACGATCCCCTGGCCGGCCAGCGTCGCGAACTGCCGCGCGTCGCGCAGGGCCTCGGCGTTCCCGAGGCTGCGCAAGGCGAGAACCGCTGCCGCTCCGAACACCGCCAGCACGGCAAGCCCGGCAAGAGCGAACTGGGTGACGGGGTGTCTCATCGTGAGTGCGGGGGGCCTACGACCAAGGTCCCATTGTCGCCGGGACCCGGTCGGAGGCACCCTCCGAGGCGTCGAATGGTCGAGCACGGAGGGACACGAGATGAGTACATGGACGGTTCGGGTCATGGTGATGGCAGTAGTCGTGGCGGCGCTCGCGCTCTCGCCCACGGCGCTCGCGAAGGACGGGGTCCGGGTTTCCGGCAAGTGCTCCAAGGCGAGCACGTCGAAGCTGAAGCTCGGCCGCGAGGACGCGGGCACGGAGGTCGAGTTCGAGGTCGACCAGAATCGAAACGGCGTCCGTTGGCGCGTCGTCCTGTTCCGGAATGGCACGCGGGTTGCGAGCCGCGCGGCGGTGACACGCGCTCCGAGTGGGTCGTTCGACGCGCGGTTCGTGTCGGCCGGCGCCGGCCGGTTCGTCGCGCGGGCGACGAGCCCGTCCGGCGAGATCTGCAGGGCAGCGGCGTCGATCGCGTAGGTCTCCTCCGGTCAACGGGGCGGTCGTGGCACGATCGCCCCGTGACCGAGGCGAACGACATCGTTGCGACTGCGACCGAGGCATCCGGCGCGGCGCGGGAGCCCTTGCTCGTGCTGGACCGGGTGGAGGCGCTCCTCGACGGGCACGGCCTCGGACAGGGGCCGCTGCGCGCGTCGCGGATCGGGGTCGGCGGCGGGTCGAACTTCTCCTTCCTGCTCGAACGGGGAGGCGAGCGCTTCGTGCTGCGCCGGCCCCCAAGGCCACCCCTGCCGCCCTCGGCCCACGACATGGTGCGCGAGGCGCGGCTCCAGCTCGCGCTCGCGCCGCAGGGCATCCGGCTGCCGCCGATCCTCGCGGTGTGCGAGGACGAGGGCGTGCTCGGCGTCCCGTTCTACGTGATGGCGTTCCTCGACGGCCACGTCGTCACCGACCGGCTGGCGCCTGGCCTCGACGACCCGGCCGCGAGGGGGCGGCTCGGCGACGAGCTCGTCGACGCGCTGGTCGAGATCCACGCAGCCGATGTGTCGGATCCGGCGCTCGCCGCGTTCGCGCGGCCGGGCAGCTACCTCGAGCGGCAGGTGCGCCGCTTCTCGCAGCTCTGGGAGATCAACGCAACGCGCGAGATCGCTGACGTGGTCGAGGTGGGAACGCGGCTCGCGGACGAGCTGCCGCAGCCCCTGCCGGACACCGTCGTCCACGGCGACTACCGGCTCGGCAACCTCATGGTCGAGCGGGAGCGGCCCGACCGCGTCCAGGCCGTCCTCGACTGGGAGATGGGCGCGATCGGCGATCCCCGCGCCGACCTCGGCTACCTCCTGGCGACATACACGGAGCCGGGCGGCGGCCCGAGCCCGCTCGGGGTCTCGCCGGTCACGGCGCTCGAGGGCTTTCCGACGAAGACGGAGCTCGTCGCGCGCTACGAGGAACGAAGCGGGCGCGGGGTCGGGCCGCTCGGCTGGTTCGAGGCGCTCGCGCTCTGGAAGGCGGCCGTCTTCTGCGAGGCAATCTACGGCCGCTTCACACGGGGCGAGCTCGGCGCGGAGGACGGGCGGGCCGCGGCGTTCGAGCATGCGGTCCCGCTGATGGCCGAGACCGCCCTCGCCAGGCTCGTGGCGTAGCGTTCGCGTCGTGACCGAGCATCGCCGGCCCGAGTCGTCCGTCCGGCCCGGCTTCGCCCGGGAGGACTGGAACGCGCGCTATGCGCAGCAGGAGCTCGTCTGGAGCGCCGAGCCGAACCGGCTCTTCGCCGCGGAGGTCGCTGCGCTCTCTCCCGGCCGCGCCCTGGACCTCGCCTGCGGCGAGGGCCGGAACGCGGTCTGGCTCGCCGAGCAGGGCTGGCGGGTGACCGGCGTCGACTTCTCGGACGTCGCGCTCGCGAAGGCGGCGGAGCTCGCGGCGAGCCGTGGCGTCGAGGCCGAATGGGTCGTCGCGGACGTGCTCGACTACGAGCCCGAGCGGCACGGCTCCGATCTCGTCGCGCTCCTCTATCTGCAGCTGGCGCGGGACGAGATCCTCCACGCGGTGCGGACAGCGGCCGGCGCGGTCGCGCCGGGCGGTGCGCTCGTCGTCCTCGGCCACGACACCACGAACCTCACGCGCGGCTACGGGGGACCGAAGGACGCATCCGTCCTCTACACCCCCGAGGACATCGTGCCGGCACTCGGCGATCTCGTCGTCGAGCGCGCGGAGGCCGTGGAACGCACGGTTGCGCTGCCCGACGGCGAAGCGGTCGCGATCGACGCGTTCGTCCGCGCCCACCGGCCCGTCTAGCGGGCGGGGTAAGACCCGGCCGGACCGGGACACCAACGTGCATCGACCACCGACGCCGGAGGAGCGATGCACCGGGAAGGACAGCGTGATGATGCGAAGGCCGCGACCGCAACCGAGGTCGCCTGTGATGCCCTCGTCGTCGCGTGCGCCGTCAGCGCCGGGATCCACGCGGCGCTGACACCCGAGCACCTCCGCGAGGGGCCGGCGGCCGGCATCGGGTTCCTCGTGTCTACCGTCCTCCTCGCCGCGCTGGCCGTGGCACTGATTCTTCGTCCGGCGAGCCGGGCGGCAGCCGCCGCCGCGGCAGCCGTTCTCGTCGGCCTCCTCGTCGCGTACGCGTTCGCCGTCACGACGGGGGTTCCGGTGCTCCACCCCGACGTCGAGCCGGCCGACGGGCTCGGCCTGGCGACCAAGGCGGTCGAGCTGGTTGGCCTCGCAGCCGCTCTCCTCCTCGTCTCGCCGGGCCGCCCCGACGGCCGGCTCACACGCCTCCAACCGAAAGGAACGACCCAATGACCCAGGTACGCAGCAGCAGGCCGGTCTCGCTCGGGCTGACAGCGCTGATCGCCTTCGCCTCCGCGCTCGTCGCGCTCGCGCTCTCGGGCGGGCACGACGCCCAGGCGCACGGCGAGCCGGCGGCCTCCGCCAACGGCGCCGTGACGAGCTCCGAGTTTGCGCTCCGTCAGGGAATGCGGAGCCTCTGGGAGGATCACGTGAGCTGGACGAGGCTCGCGATCATCAGCCTCACCACCGACTCGCCCGACACGAAGGCGACCGTCGCGCGGCTGCTCCGGAACCAGTCCGACATCGGTAACGCGATCAAGCCGTACTACGGCGCGAAAGCGGGCAACGAGCTGACGCGGCTTCTGCGCGAGCACATCCTCGTCGCCGCCGACCTGGTCGCCGCCGCGAGGGCGGGAGACAAGGCAAAGCTCGCGACCGAGCAGACGGCATGGCAGCGGAACGCCGACTCGATCGCCGTCTTCCTCAACAAGGCGAACCCCGACGTGTGGAAGCTCGGAGAGATGAAGACGATGCTGCATTCGCACCTCACGCTCACGACGCAGGAGGTCGTTGCGCGCCTGCAGGGCAAGTGGAACGCGGATGTGCGGGCCTACGACGCCATCGTGAAGCAGGCGCTCGGCATGTCGGACATGCTCAGCGCGGGGATCATCCACCAGTTCCCGGCGCGGTTCGCCGCGTAGATGGCTGGAGACGGCATGCCACACGTCCACCACGAGCGAGTGACCGGGGACCGGCAATCTCCCCCGTCGACGCTCGCGTGGCGTAGCTGCCGCCTCGTCGACGCAGGGTTCCCGCGCGGGCTCGCCCTCCGGCTCGCGCGGGACACGCGTTACGACCTCCACGCCCTGATCGAGCTCGTCGAGCGGGGCTGCCCGCCCTCCCTCGCGGCGCGCATCCTTGCCCCGCTCGACGAACCGCCGCTCGCCGCATGAGCACGCGGGCGCCTATCGTGTCGCGCATGGAGAGCGCCGCTCGGGCCTCCGCCTCGACCGAGGACGACCGCCGGGCCCTCCTCGACGACGAGTCCAGTGCGTGGCTTCGCGACCTGCGCGCCGACGGCAACGTCCGCGAAGAGGCTGTCGAGCGCCTGCACGCGCTGCTCCTCCGCGCTGCGCGTTTCGAGACGGGGCGGCGACGCGCGTCGCATCCCCATCTCCGCGGTGATCTCGACGAGATCGCGCAGGAGGCGGCCGACGACGCGCTACTCGCGGTGCTGGCGCGCCTCGACGACTACCGGGGCTTGAGCCGCTTCACCACCTGGGTCTACAAGTTCGCCCTCTACCAGGCGTCGGTCAAGGTGAGGCGCCGCTCGTGGCAAGGTCGCGAGGTCCCGGTCGAGGACGAGGCCTGGAGTGTCTTCGCGAGCGCCGGTTCTCTCCCGGAGGACGAGGTGGAGCAGAGCGAGCTGCTCGGCGCGATCCGCGACGGCATCCGCACAGCGCTCACGCCCCATCAGCGCAGCGTCCTGGTCGCGCTCGCGCTCAACGACGTGCCCATCGACGTGCTCGCGGAGCGGCTGCAGACGACACGCGGTGCGCTCTACAAGTCGTTGCACGACGCTCGCCGCAGTTTGCGCCGCCATCTCGCGGCGGCCGGCCTCGCGGTGGGCGAGCAGAGGGAGATCGAGTACGGAAAGGAGGTGTCGTGACGGGGTCCGATCCACAGAATCGCGCCATCGCCAGAGCGCTCGGGCCTGTCGGCCCGGAGGTCAGCTGCGAGACGTGCTTCGAGCTGCTCGACCGCTATGTCGAGCTCGAGGTCGAAGGCGCCGACGCCGACGCGGCGCTCCCGGGCCTCCGCGCCCATCTCGAGGGGTGCCCGGCCTGCCACGAGGAGCACGCCAGCCTGCTGGCCCTCGTCTCCTCCGAGACAGGTTGACGGCGAGCCGCTCCGCGAGAAGTACGCTCGGGCCATGAGAACACTCACGTTCGATGAGGGCGAGATGCAGCTGCTCCTCGCGGCGGTCCGCTCCTACCTCGACGACTTCGGTCACGAGGAGGCCGACCTGCTCCGCCGCGTGAAGCAGCTTCTCGCAAAGCTCCAGGAGCAAGCCTCGCAGCCCGGCTAACGCGCCGCTCTGCCGGAGGCGTTCAGCGAGCCGAGGCGGCGAACGTCCGCACGGCGCCGTTGAAAGCCTCGGGGGCCTCGAGATTCGGCATGTGGCCGATCCCCGGCAGGATCACCACCTCGGGCTCGGGCAGCGCCGCGACGAGCTGCGCGGTGATCTCCGCGGTGGAGAAGAAGTCCGCGTCGCCGGCGAGCACGAGCGAGGGCGCTCGGAGCTCGGGGAGCAGCTCGTGGTACGGAGGCCGCTCAGCCCGGCCGCGAAGCGCGGCAGCCGCGCCCGCGGCCGAGGTGGTCAGCATCGTCTCGAGGATCGGCAGCACGAGGGCCGGCTCGCGCCGCGCCGCCGGCCCGAAGAGCCGCCCCGCCATCTCGAGCGCATGGTCGAGCATCCCGTTGCGCTCGAGCCTTTCGGCCGTCGAGCGCCGCATCTCTGCCTCCTCCGGCGTGAGCGGCGCCGCAGTCGTCGCGGTGAGGACGAGCCCGTCGACCCGGTCGGGGAAGCCGAGCCCGAGCTCCATTGCGACGAGCCCGCCGAGACTGAGCCCGACGACTGTGGCGCGCTCGACACCCAGCGCGTCCATCAACTCGACGACGGCGGCCGCGAGCCCGCGCGGGGTGATGGTCTCGCCGCGGGGCGGCGACTCGCCGTAGCCGGGCAGGTCCGGCGCCACGACGCGAAACCGGTCGCTCAACGCGTCGAGCTGGCCGCCCCACATCCGCCGGCTGAACGGGTGCCCGTGGATCAGCACGATCGCGGGGCCGCTCCCGCGCTCGTCGTGGGCGAGCAGCGTCGTCATGGTGTGACTCCCGTCCCGGACCAGCCGCCGTCGACCGTCAGCGTGTGTCCGGTGACCTGGGCTGCCGCCGGGGAGACGAGGAATCCGAGCGCGGCAGCCACGTCTCCGGTCGTCCCGGCCCGGCCGCTGGGAAGGACGCCGGCCCAATGCTCCGCGTACTCGGGGTCTTCGGCGAGGTTCCGCTCGTTGACCGTGGCCCCGATGGCGAGCGCGTTCACCGTGATCGCGTGCGCGCCCAGCTCGAGGGCGAGCACGCGCGCCATGTGCTGGAGACCCGCCTTCGTGACCGCGTAGGCGGAGGCATTCGCGATCGCGAGCGTGCCGGTCACCGACGACGAGAAGACGATCCGGCCGCCGTTGCCCTGCTCGATCATCTGCCGTGCCGCGGCCTGCGCCCCGAAGTACGAGCCCTTGAGGTTCAGGTCGACGACCGTGTCCCACGTCGCCTCGTCGACGTCGAGAAACGGCGCCCAGCGCGTCAGCCCTGCGTTCGCGACGAAGATATCGAGCCGGCCGAGCTCGTCGACGACGCGCTGGACGAGACGCCGGTTGTCGTCGACGATCGAGAGGTCGGCGTCGACCTCGATCGCGCGCCCGCCTGCCGCTCCGATCCGGTCGGCGACCGCCGCGGCGAGCTCCGGTGCTCCGTGGTGTGCGATGGCCACCGCCGCACCGCGCCGCGCGAGCTCCTCGGCCATCGCTGCGCCGATCTCGTGGCTCGCGCCGGTGACGACGGCGACGCGCCCGGAGAGCGGTCTCGTGCGATCGTCGTCCACGCCGCCAGCATACGAGCCGAAAGCACCGATGAGATCAGGGGCGCGTGGGGGTCGTCCCCGATGAGGATGGTGCGGCAGCCCGTACCATCCTCGCGCCTGACCGCCGTACTGTGCACGCGTACGACGGGTGGAATCCTGGGCGAATCGACGACGGCTGAACATGAGGGAAGGGGCGGCTCCATGAGCGAGCACACCGCGGAGAAGGGGAACGGAGGCGCGCGGCTTGCCGCGCACGAACGGCTGTCGACCGGAGCGCTCGCGCGCTGGGCGCGCGCGTGCGCGACGCATCCGTGGCGCGTCCTTGGCTCGTGGCTCGGGATCGTCGTCCTCCTGATCGCGCTCGTCGCCACCGTCGGCGGCTCCCTGCGCGACGAGTTCGAGATCCCCGGGTCGGACACCCAGCGGGCGACCGACCTGATCGAGTCGGAGTTCGCGTCCGAGCAGGGCGGCGTCCTCAACATCGTCTTCGCCGCGCCCGAGGGCCAGCGGCTCGACACACCGGAGCGGAAGGCTGCGATCGAGGGTGCGATGGCCAAGCTTCGCGCCGCGCCGTTCTCCGCCCACGAGGGCGCCGAGCCCGTCGACGGCACGCCGAAGCTGACCAGCGTCGGCGACCCCTTCTCGAAGGCGACGTTCTCGGAGAACGGTCGCATCGCGTACTCGGAGGCGCAGTTCGACCAGACGATCGAGGACACGGATCGCGACGGCGTGGTCGCCGTCCAGGAGGCGGTCCGCGACGCCTTGGAGCCGGTCGGTGTGACGGTCGAGTACAACGGCGAGGCCGAGTTCCCGCCGATCGAGCAGGGGGTCTCCGAGCTTCTCGGAATCCTCGCCGCGCTCATCGTGCTGCTCATCGTCTTCCGCACGTTCGTGGCCGCGTTCATCCCGATCATGCTCGCGATCGTCGCTCTCGCGACGGCATTCCTGCTCCTCTTCATCCTCGCCGGGCTGACCGACATCAACACGGTCACGCCGATCCTCGTCTCGATGATCGGGCTCGGTGTCGGCATCGACTACTCGCTGTTCATCGTCACCCGCTTCCGGCAGCTCCTCCACGAGGGCCTCGAGCCGCGGGACGCGGCCGCCGAGGCGGGCGCTTCGGCGGGCCGTGCGGTCCTCTTCGCTGGGCTCACGGTGGCGATCTCGGTGACCGGGCTCGCGTTCTTCGGGCTCGACTTCGTGACGAAGCTCGGGATCGGAAGCGCGCTCGGCGTCCTGACGACCGTGCTGCTTGCGAACTCGTTCCTGCTCGCGGTGCTGGCGCTGCTCGGCCACAAGGTCGACCGGCTCAAGGTGCCGTTCCTGCGCCGGGTCGACGACACGGAGGAGACGCGCGAGAAGACACTGGTCGCCCGCTGGGGACGGTTCGTGACGAGGAACGCGCGGATCGTCTTCCCGGTGCTCCTCGTGGCGGGCTTCGTGCTCGCGGGAACCTCCGCGCTCGTCCGGCTCGGCGCCGCCGACCAGGGGACGCAGCCGAAGGAGCAGACGAGCCGCCGCGCCTACGACCTGCTCGCCGAGGGCTTCGGGCCGGGGTTCAACGGCCCGATCCCGATCGTGGTCGACATGAAGGGCGACCAGGAGGCGCCGCAGCGGATCTACCAGGGCGTCCAGGGCCAGAACGACGTCGCGTCCGTGCGTGAGCCGCAGCTCAACGATGACAAGACCGTCGCCATCGTCTTCGTGACGCCCAAGTCGGCGCCGCAGGCCCAGGCCACCGACGATCTCGTCGACCGGCTGCGGAGCAAGGTCGTACCGGCGGCGACCGACAACAGCCCGGCGGTCGCCTACGTCTCCGGGCAGACGGCGGCGTTCAAGGACATCGGCGACCGGATCATGCAACGGCTGCCGCTGTTCCTGCTCTACGTCGTCGGCGTCACGTTCATCGTGCTCGCGATGGCATTCCGCTCGATCGTCGTGTCGCTGACCGCGGCAGTCACCACTCTGCTCTCGGCGTTCATCGGGTTCGGAGTGCTGACGCTGGTGGTGCAGGAGGGCCACCTGCTCGGCCTCACCGGCCTCGACAAGACCGGGCCGATCGAGACGTTCGTGCCGCCGATCGCGTTCGCGATCCTGTTCGGCCTCTCGATGGACTACATGGTCTTCCTGATGAGCCGGATCAGGGAGGAGCACGTCCACGGGCTCGCGACCCGCGACGCCGTCGAGCACGGGGTTTCGGCGATCGGGCGCGTGATCGTGGCGGCCGCGCTCATCATGGGCACGGTCTTCGCCGCCTTCATCCTGAGCGCCGACCGCATCCCGAAAGAGTTCGGGCTGCTGCTCGCGGTGGCGATCCTCACGGACGCGCTCGTCGTGCGGATGACGCTCGTGCCCGCGTTCTTCACACTCCTTGGCGAGAAGACGTGGTACATCCCTCGCTGGCTCGACCGGCTCCTGCCGAACGTCACGATCGAGCCGCCGCACGACGGCGACGGCCGGAGCGGCTTCGAGCCGGCGTCGCAGCCGGAGCCGGCCGCTCGACTCTGAGCTCTGCAGCGGGCGGCGGGGCCATGGGCCCGCCGCCCGCCGCATCGATCCGCGCCATTTCCGCGGGACATTTCCGCAGCGGCGACGGAATGCGTGCGCACTTCTTACGTTGAACCCTTGCGCAATCTGTCGCGATGCTCTATCCTCCGTCCCGGAGGAAACCGGATACATCATGAGACACTTGACCGACCCCACCAACTACCTTGCCGACGCGGCCCCGGCCGCGATCGACTCGACCTGGCAGAACCTCGTCGCGAGGTTCGGGCCCGGTCATGTTCCAGCCCTCGCTGGGAGGCGTGCAGACTAGGTTTCTAGGCGCATTCCGAGCCAGTCGAGGGCGACCCACCGGGTCGCCTTCGTCGTTTCAGGAGGCGACCGACCGATACGACAACGAGGTGATGCTCAGCTTGAAATGGACGAGATCGAATCGAGGCCCCGCCTGAGGGAGAAAGACTCCTCTCGTACGGAGGAAGAAATGGACGCTGGTATTTAGCTCCGGCTTTTGCCTGCCCATTTCCGACACGTCCGCGAGGCTCGGGCTCCAAAGCTCCTCCACGTAGGACGTCGACCATCCCGGATAGCGCATCCGGCGGCCGGTGATCCAGGGTCGAAGGGTAGGCGAGTGGCTTGGACAACATCGTTCGGCTTGGTCGAGCGAGACACAGGACGCGAGCGACACGGAACTGGTCTGCCGCTGCATCGACGTCCCTGCTCGGGGACATGGATGGAGACGCCGACCTTTCCGGGATCGTCTAACCGGCAGGACACCACGCTCTGAACGTGGAGATCGAGGTTCGACCCCTTGTCCCGGAACTTGTTCGCGAGCGGGATTCCGCCGAGCGGAATCCCGCCGCTCGGATCCCGCCCTGCGGGCGGGGCAGATCCCTGAAGGCGTCCCCTTCGGGGCCGCAACTGCCTCTACCGAGTCCGGGCGAGTAGCTCAACGGGAGAGCGCTCGTCTCACAAACGAGAGGGTGCTGGTTCGAGCCCGGCCTCGCCCATTCCTTGCCCGCCGCTTGATCCCCGCCTGCGGCGGCGCAGATCCCTGAAGGCGGCGGCTTCGCCGCCGCAACTACCTGTAACGCGAGAGGAGGTGCGGTGATGCATCGTCACCTGCACATCGTCCGCCTCGTGCCTCCGCGGCCTGTGCGCCCGGAGCGCCCGGCGAAGGTGATCGTCCTCGAGGCCCGTCGCAAGGCACGCCTCGAGGCGGCACGACCCGAGCGGCAGCCACCGCGGGATGCCGCGTAAGACCGACGAGCCGCCCGCCGGATTCACGCCTGCGGCTCGTCGCACGCGCTCGACGCGGGCTCGGGGGGTGCCCGCGTCGGGCCGCATGCGGATGTGGCGAAACCTGGCAGACGCACCGGTCTCAGAAACCGGCGGCCTTCGGCCGTGGGGGTTCGACTCCCTCCATCCGCACTCGATCTGTTCGCAAGGGGGAATCCCCCGAGCGGATTCCCCTCGCCCGGATCCCTGCCCTCCGGGCGGGGCAGATCCCTGAAGGCGTCGGCTTCGCCGCCGCAACACCTCTATTTTTGCGCGGCAATCGGCGCGCACCGCCGAAGTCGTCCAGGCGGTACGCCGGCGTCCGAGCGATAGCCTCGAGCGGTGATCGACACCCCCGCGGAGCGATACGTCGTGCTCGGCCTCCAGCTCGGCCGGCACGTCGAGGGGATCGCCGAGTCGTACTTCGGCCCGCCCGAGCTCGCCGAAGCGGTCGACGCAGCGCCGCTCGTCGAGCCGAGCGAGCTGGTCGACCGAGCGGACGGGTTGCTCGCCGAACTCCCCGAAGGCTGGCTTCGCGACCAGGTGCGCGGGCTGCGGGCGTACGCGGGCGTGCTCGCGGGCGAGGGGCCCTCGTACGCCGACGAGGTCGAGCAGTGCTACGGCGTGCGGCCGCGCCGCACCGACGAGTCGGTCTTCGCGGCCGCGCACGACGAGCTCGACCGGCTGCTTCCCGGAGCCGGTCCCGTCGGAGAGCGACATCGGGCCTGGGAGGAGTCGATGCGCGTGCCGGGCGACGCCATCGAGCGCGCGGTCAAGGCGATCATCGAGGAGGCGCGCAGGCAGGCGCGGGCTCTCGTCGAGCTTCCCGAGGGTGAGGATGTCACCGTCGAGATCGTCCACGACGAGCCGTGGCTCGCGTTCTGCGAGTACCGCGGCGACCTGCGGAGCACGATCTCGGTCAACGGCGAGCTGCCCAGCTCTGCGATCGAGCTCCTGACCCTTGCGATCCACGAGACGTATCCCGGCCACCACACCGAGCGCTGCTGCAAGGAGCAAGCGCTCGTCCGCCGCCTCGGACTGCTCGAGGAGACGCTGGTGCTCGTCCCGACGCCTCAGTCGCTGGTCGCGGAGGGAATCGCCACGGTCGCGCCATGGCTGCTGCTCGAGGGGAACGGCGCCGCGGCGCTTGCCGACGTCGTGCGGCGCCAGGCAGGTGTCGACTTCGATCTCGACCTCGCGCTCGCCGTCGGGCGCGCGCTCGAGCCGTGCCGGTGGGCGAACCTCAACGCGGCACTCATGCTCCACGACGCGGGGGCGAAGGAGTCGGAGGCCCAGGCGTATCTCGAGCGGTGGGGGCTCCTCGCACCCGACATGGCGGCGCACGTGATCCGTTTCCTGCAGGAGCCGACGTCGCGGACGTACATCATCACCTACCTGGCCGGGCGCGAGCTCGTGCACGCATACGTCGGCGCAGACGCTGCCCGCTTCCGTCGCCTGCTCACCGAGCAGGTCCGCGTCGGCGAGCTTCTCGCCGACCGCGACGTCACGCCTCCGTAGCTCAGCGGACGAGAGCACCGGGCTTCGACCCCGGGCGCAGAGGTTCGAATCCTCTCGGAGGCCTCCCCGACACCGTGGCCGAGCGGCCAGGCTACGTCTCCCCGTCGGGAGTCGGCTACGACATCGGCTGCGGAAACAAGGCTGCGCTGACCGACCTGCGGCGCGACGACCTCGACGCGCTCGGCGGTGTCGACGGTGTCATGGGCGAGATCACCCGACGGATCTCGTTCGCCGTGGGCGTGCCGGCGCAGGAGCGGGTCGACCATCCCGTGGTCGACCGGATCCGGGGCGCCGACTTCGCGCCGCAGCGCAAGCTCGCGCAGCTCGCGGAGTCGCAGCTCGGCACCGTCGGCTCGGGCAACCACTACGTGAACCTGATGGCCGACGAGGACGACCGCGTCTGGGTCGGCGTCCACTTCGGCTCGCGGCAAGCGGTTCGTCTGCCGAAACCGCGATTGCGACCGGATCACGGATGGCGAGCCTTGCCCGGTGCACCCGGATGCCGGTGTGATGAAGACGTCGGTGGTCGAGCAGGTGAAGCCGGGTCTCGTCGACTGGCCCGCGGTACAGGCTCGGCTGCGCGAGCAGGGCATCGTGCTGGTCGGCGGCGGTGCGGACGAGGCGCCTGAGGTGTACAAGCGCCTGCCGGACGTGCTCGCCGCGCATGCCGGCACGATCCGCGTGAAGCACCGGCTGCGGCCGCTCGGCGTCGCGATGGCCGGTCGCGGCGTCCACGACCCCTACAAGGACTGAGGGCCGCGTGAGCGGCCCTCAGCCGTTCTCGGGCGTGCGATAGAACTCGTCTGCCGTCGCACGCGCGACCGAACGCGGAGGTGTCGGAGATGTCCTACGAATCCAGATCGGGGCGAGGCTACGAGTACGGCGGGCCGGCGTTTCCGGGCGGGATCCTCGTCGGGATCGGGCTCGGCATCATGCTCGACGACTTCTTCGCCTGGCTCCTGATCGGCATCGGGGCGGGGTTCATCCTGATGGGCTTCATCGCGGCGATCGCCCGCCGCTAGAGCGCTCAACCGACGACGCCTCGCTCGCGGAGCTCCGCCAGTCCGGCGTCGTCGATTCCGAGCTCGCGCAGGACGTGGTCCGTATCGGCGCCGACGGTCGACGCCGGCGTAGGGGCCGGCGACGGCGTGGCGAGGAACCGCGGCGCAACGCCCGGCTGGATCGCCCCAGCCTCGTCGACGACATAGGTCCCACGCGCGGCGTTGTGCGGATGCAGCGCCGCCTCGGCGAGCCCGAGCACCGGCGCAACGCACGCGTCTCGGCCGGCGAAGACGGCGACCCACGCGTCGCGCGGTCGGGCCTCGAACACCTCCTCCAGCCGCTCGCCCATCGCGGGCCACGACGACCGATCGTGCTGGTCGGCGAACAGGGGGTCGGCGTCGAGCCCGAGGACGTCGAGGAACGCCGCGTAGAACTGCGGCTCGAGGCAGCCGACCGCGACGTGCCCGCCGTCTGCGCAGCGGTAGGCCCGGTAGAAGGGCGCGGCGCCGTCGAGGAGGTTCGCGCCGCGACGGTCCTCCCAGAGCCCGCGCGCGAGGAGCCCGTACGTTCCGGCGAGCTGGAGCGCCGTCCCGTCCGTCATCGCAGCATCCACGACCTGGCCCTCGCCCGTCGCCCGCGCGTGGAGGACGCCCGCGCAGACGCCGAGCGCGAGCAGCATGCCGCCGCCGCCCATGTCGGCGACGAGGTTGAGCGGCACGACGGGATCGCCGTTCGCGGGCCCGATCGCGCCGAGCGCTCCTGCGACCGCGACGTAGTCGATGTCGTGGCCGGCTTCCTGGGCCAGGGGACCGTTCTGTCCCCAGCCCGTCATGCGTCCGTAGACCAGCCGTTCGTTGCGTACGAGGCAGGTCTCGGGCCCGAGGCCCAGACGCTCGGCGACGCCGGGGCGGAACCCCTCGATCAACGCGTCGGCGCGGTCGGCGAGTCGGAGCGTGAGATCGGCGCCCTGCGGCGTCTTGAGATCGATCGCCACCGAGCGGCGGCCGCGGTGCAGGGTGGGAACGAGCGGATCGGCTCCTGCCTCGGAGGGACGATCCACACGGACGACCTCGGCGCCGAGATCGGAGAGGACCATCCCGCAGAGCGGCACCGGGCCGATCCCCCCGAGCTCCACGACCCGGAGGCCCTCGAGCGGTCCCCGGCTGTCCGGACGCTGCTGCATCGTCTGGGTCGGAGCCTAATCGGGGCTGTTTAGACTCGGTGCGCCGTGGCCACCACCGTCGAACGGGCTTCGCAGCGCGAGGGAATGGCGTGGATCCCGGGCGGCACGTTCGCGATGGGGTCCGAGGCCTTCTACCCCGAGGAGCGGCCCGTCCACCGCGTCACGCTCGACGGGTTCTGGATGGACGAGAAGCCCGTCACGGCCGCCGAGTTCCGGCGCTTCGTCCGCGAGAAGAAGTACGTCACCGTCGCGGAGCGGCCGCTCGACCCCATCGAGTATCCGGACGCGGACCCGAGCATGCTCGTGCCCGGCTCGCTCGTCTTCCGCGGCACCTCGGGCCCCGTGGACCTCGACGACTACCGCAACTGGTGGGAGTACGTCCCCGGCGCGTTCTGGAAGCGCCCGGGCGGAAAGGGCACGACGATCAACGGCCGCGACACCCATCCCGTCACGCACGTCGCGTACGAGGACGCCGAGGCGTATGCGGCCTGGGCCGGCAAGGAGCTCCCGACCGAGGCCGAGTGGGAGCTCGCTGCGCGGGGCGGCCTCGAGGGCAAGGTCTTTGCCTGGGGCGACGAGCACTTCCCGGACGGCAAGCCGATGGCGAACACCTGGCAGGGCGAGTTCCCGTGGCAGAACCTGAAGCTCGACGGCTACGAGCGGACGTCGCCGGTCGGGAGCTTCCCGCCCAACGGCTACGGCCTCTACGACATCACGGGAAACGTCTGGGAGTGGACGTCCGACTGGTACGTCCCGCGCCACCCCGACGAGGTCGCGAGCCCGTGCTGCGTCCCGTCGAATCCTCGTGTCACGTCCCCGAACCAGAGCTACAACCCGGGTCAGCCCGGGGAGCACATCCCGCGAAAGGTGATCAAGGGCGGCTCGCACCTCTGTGCGCCGAACTACTGCCTCCGCTACCGCCCGGCGGCCCGCCAGCCGCAGATGGTCGACACGTCGATGTCTCATCTCGGCTTCCGCTGCATCGTCCGCGAACCTGGAATTGCGAGAGGAGTCGCCTGATGGCCGACCGGCCGAACATCGTCATCTTCTGGGGAGACGACATCGGGATCTCGAACCTGAGCTGCTACAGCGACGGCCTCATGGGCTTCCGCACGCCCAACATCGACCGTCTCGCGAGCGAGGGGATGCGGTTCACCGACGCGTACGGCGAGCAGAGCTGCACCGCGGGGCGGTCGGCGTTCATCACGGGGCAGAGCGTGTCTCCGGCGAACGCGTTCGTCGCAGGATCTCTCGGCACCTTTCTCGACTATCCGCCGCGGATGAAGGCTGCAAGCTTCACGATCGACCAGGTGCAGGAGCGGCTCGAGGCCGCCATCGCCTCCGGCCACTGAATGTCGGAACTGCGCTCCTGGAACGACACCGAGACGACGGAGGCGATCGTCGCGTTCGCCGAGGGCGCCGCGCAGACCGTGCCGCCCGAGGAGCGGATCGCCGTCTTCGACAACGACGGCACGCTCTGGTGCGAGAAGCTCCGGCACCTGGAGGCCCACGGGTTCACGTGCTTCATCGCGTCGGGCGGAAGCCGCGACTTCATGCGAACGGTGACGGGCGAGGTCTACGGGATCCCGCCCGAACGGGTGGTGGGCAGCTCGTTCGGCCTCGAGTACGTCGACGACGAGCACGGCGGGTCGCTCGCCTACCTCGCCCAGCCGGACGTCTTCGTGCACGACGATCCGGCGCGCGAGTTCGACTACGTCAAGGGCGCCGAGACGGCGCTCGATCGCGCGCGGCGCGAAGGCTGGACGGTCGTCAGCGTGAAGGACGTCTGGGCGACGGTGTTCGCCTAGGTCGCCGGCCGCTTCTCGACCGGCGTCTCCGGGCCGAGCTCGACTCCTTCGATCGCGGCCATCGTCAGCCAGGCGGCGGCGCCCGCTAGGACCGCTGCGGGAACCGCGTCAGCTCCCTGCGTGCCGACGAGCACCGAGGCGAGAAGGATGGGCGTGATCAGAAGGCGCGTCTGCGCGGCCGCGCCCCCCGCCGTGCCGATGGCGATGGCGAGTGTCGGCGAGACGTCGAAGACGACAACGGTCAGCGAGGCGAGTGCGACGCCGAGGAAGATCGCCGGGAAGACGGGCCCGCCGCGGAAGCCGCAGCCGAGGCTGACCACGTAGGCGAGGAACTTCCCGACGAGCAGGATCAGGACGATCTTGGTCGAGCCCGCCGACGTGACGGCGTTCAGCGAGGTCTGCCCGGAGAAGAGGATGTCCATCGGGTCGGCGCCGAGCCGGCCTCCGAGTTCGGCGAGAAGTCCGACGGCGAGCCCGCCGCCGAGCAGCAACGCAGGCAGCCCGAGGCGGCCGCCGACGCCTTCGACCCGCTCCCCGCCACGCCGGGCCACCAGCACGATGAGCGCGCCGAGCACCCCGATGACCACGGCGACGACGAGGTCGAGCAGGTGCACACCGTCGTAGAGCGGCAGGTCCGACACGACGAGGCCAGGCGCCCCGAGGCCGCCCCAGTTCCCGAAGCCGACGAAGACGAGGTAGCCGACGCCCGCCGCGACGAACCCGGGAAGGAGGACGGGGAGAAGTATTGCGCCCATCCCGATGCCCCCCTCGACGAGCAGCATCCCGGCGACGAGTGGTCCGCCGAAGAGCGCCGAGATCGCCGCGAAGCCGCCCGCGCTCGCGAGCACCTTCGTGGCGCGTTCGCCTGCGGGCGAGAACCGCGCCGCGACGACGCCCACGACCGAGCCGAGCGCGATGACGGGCGCCTCCGGCCCGAGCACGGCGCCGAACGGGAGCGTGCCGAGCGCAGCGAGAGCGACGCCGGGCGCGTTGGCGACCGAAGTCGGGGCCATGCTGAGGCCCTCGATCGGGGAGTGTCCTCCGTCGCCCGGCAGCAGCAGGCGCGCCGCGACGACGATCGCGGCGCCGACGACGGGGAGCCCGACGACGAGGTACCACGGCGCCGACGAGTGCCCGAGCGCGTCCGGCAGGTCGTGCCACAGCCAGTGCTCCAGGTCGTGGACGAGCGCGAGGAAGAGTGCCGCGACGAGCGCTGCCGGGACCCCGATGGCCGCCCCGAGCACGACGAGGCGGAGATACGCCCGCCCATCGAGGCCTCCGGCGCCCGAGGGGCCGCCCGGCGCTACGCCTGCGTTCCTACCGTGCGCCAAGGGCGCCGATCATACGCCTCGCATCCTGGCCCGTCCGCCGGGGACTGCTCTATGCTCGCCCGGTGCCGCGGCTACGACGCGACCTCATCCCCGAGTTCGGGCGCCGATGGGCCGCGTCGTGAGCGCTGTCACCCCCGTAACTCGTGCGTCCCGTGCCATCCCGTGGCGGCTGCTGATCGCCGCGACCGCCGTCGTCGCGCTGGCGGCAGCCGTGATCTCGATCCGCGACACGCTGCTCGTCGTCTTCCTGGGCGTCTTCGGGGCGCTCGTGTTCGAGGTGCCGCTCCGCGCCTTCATGCGCTGGACGAAGCTGGGCCGAGGTCTCTCCGCGACAATCGTCGTGCTCGGGACGGCCGTGGGCGTGACGGTGCTCGCGCTGATCCTGCTCGTCCCCCTCGTCTCCTCGCTGCGGGACTTCGTGAAGGCGCTCCCTCAGCTCGTCGAGGACCTGCGCGACTCGGGTGAGCTGTCGTGGCTCGGCGACTCGGGCGCGGCAGAGAACGCCCAGCAAGGCGCGGCGAACCTCGCCGACTCGATCCCGAATGCGATCTCGGCGATCCTCGGCGTCGCAGGCTCGGCGTTCTCCGTCGGTCTGACGCTGTTCACGCTGATCTTCCTCACGCTCTTCCTGCTGGTCGACATGGAGCGGCTGCGCGGCGTCGTCCGGAGCATGCTCATGCCCGACGACGCGGAGCGCTGGCTCGAGGTCTGGGAGCACGTGACCCAGACCGTGTCTCGCTGGGCGATCGGTGCGCTCACGATCGCCCTGATCGCCGGCACCGTCCAGGGAGGCACGGCGGCGCTGCTCGGCTCGAGCTACGCGCTTGCGCTCGGGATCATCGCGGGGTTCCTCGACCTGATCCCGAACCTCGGCGCCACGATCGCGGGCTTCATCCTCGTGCCGACGATCCTCGCCGAGGAGGGGCTCACCGACGCGCTGATCATGCTCGCCGTAGTGCTCGTGTACCAGCAGCTCGAGAACAACCTGCTCAGCCCGACGATCTACGGCAAGGCGGTGAACATCTCGGCGTTCTTCGTGATCCTCGGCGTCACGCTGTTCGGCGCGCTGCTCGGGGTGCTCGGCGCGCTTGTCGCCGTGCCCGTCACCGCGTCGCTGCAGATCGTCGCGCAGGAGGTGACGAAGGCCCGGCGCGCCACGGTCGCGGCCGCGCGGGAAGCGCTCGATCCGCCGCCCGGCGACCCGCCGGGCCCGGCGCCCGCCACCTAGAGACAACGAAGGCCCCGTTCCCAGGGCCCTCGCGCCGTTCGGAGTGAGCGGTGGTCAGGCCGCGGCGGCCTTGCCGACCGAGCGGAGCTTGAAGGCGAAGATGATCTCGGTGATCCCGCGGGTCAGCGCGATCACGCCGACCCAGACGATCAGAAGCGTGGCGCTCCGGCCCCAGTAGCCGGCGGCCCAGAAGCCGATCAGAAGCTCGACGATGCCGACGATCAGCTGCAGCCACCAGACGTGGATCTCGTCCTTCGTCGCAATCGCGACGACGATGTCGAAGACCCCCTTGAAGATGAGGAAGAAGCTGAACACTGCCGCGAGCGCAGCAAACGTGTTACCCGGATGGATGAAGGCGACGATTCCGATGCCGACGAAGAGCACGCCGAGCAGGCCGTGCAGCACCTTCCACCAGCCGCCCGACGCCGCGAGCATGATGAACTCGTTCACGCCCGCAAAGATCGCGACGACCCCGAACAGGATCGAGATCGCGCTGACGGACGTGTAGTCGAAGCGCAGGATGATGATCGAGACGAGGAACCAGAGGATCCCGGTGACGAGGAAGATCCACCAGGCCCTCCCGAACTCGGCGACCGCCTCGCGTTCCTCGAGGTCGAACGTGGACATTGTGCCTCCCGTGAGTGTTTTCGCGACGGGCACGATCCTACGAGGCCCGCCGGACGCAGGCTCAGAGCTCGGCCGACGGAAAGCCTTCGAGGTCGCCCGGGGGCGCCTCTTCGACGCGGCGCCCGGCGACCCGTAGACCGAGCAGCGGGAAGGTCAGGACCGAGATCATCCCCGCTCCGACGAGCGAGGCGCCCGTGTCCGTCGCGATCGCCCCGTGGTCGTCGGCCACGTCCACGATTGCGACGATGAGCGGCAGCGCGGTCGCCGCGAAGAGGCCGAGAGCGACCGCCTGCCGTGCTCCGAGCTCGCGCAGCCAGAGCACCGCGGAGAGCCCTCGCACCGCGAACAGCAGCACGAGGAAGAGCGCGGCGAGACCGAGCCCCTTCGCGCTCAGCAGGCTGTCGAGGTCGAAGTTCATGCCTGTCGTGACGAAGTAGACGGGGATCAAGAAGCCGAATCCGATCCCCTCGAGCCGCATCCGGACGGGCTCGGCGTCCGGCGTATCGAGCGCTAGGCCGACGACGAGCCCGGCCGCGAGGGCGCCGAGCACGAAGTCGAGTCCCACGTCGTGCGCCAGCAGCGCGAGCGCGGCGAGCACGAAGATCGCGATCCGCACAGCCGTCTGCCCCGTCGTGTGGACGGTCTCCTGGAGCACCCGCACGACGCCCGGCGGGCGCGCGCGCAATGCGGCCGTGGCGGCGAGGAAGACGACGAGGCCGAAGCCGGCGAGCAGCAGGATCTCGGTCAGCGCGCCGTATGTCCCCGTGAGGAACACGGAGATGACGACGATCGGCCAGAACTCCCCGGCGACGCCGCTCCCGAGGAGGGCAACTCCCAGTGGGGTGGCGAGGATGCCCGCGTCGCGGAGGATCGGAGCGAGCGCTCCGAGCGAGGTCGTGGTCAGCGCGATCCCGAGCACCCACCACTTCGCGTCGAGGCCGAGCGCCTGGAGGGCGACTCCGACGGCGAGGCCGGCGGCTGCGGAGAGCGCCCACCCTCGCGTTCCGCGCGCCAGGACGGCGTTCGGCACGCGGTGCTCGACGACCTCCAGCCCGACGAAGAAGAACAGCAGCCCGAGGCCGAGCGTGGAGAGGTACTGCAGGTACGGGTCGACCTCCGCGATGCCGAGCACCTCGGGGCCGATCAGGATGCCGAGCACGATCTCGCAGACGACCGTCGGGAGGACGACGCGCCGTGACAGCCGCGACAGCAGGGCGCCCAGGCTCGACGCGAGGAGGACCAGCGCCAACGAGCGCAGGTCAGGGGCGACGACCTGGGCGACCACTGTCGCGTTTCGGTCTCGGGATCAGATCCCGAGGATCTGCTTCTTCTTCGCCTCGAACTCCTCTTCGGTGATGAGCCCCTGACCCTTGAGCGCCGCGAGCTGCTGGAGCTCGGCGGCGTAGTCGGGCACGGCCGGGGCGGCAGCCTGTTGCTGCGCGACGGCAGCCTGTTGCGCGGCCATCTGCTGGTCGTATGCGGCCTGATCCTGTGCTGCGTACTTCTGATCCTGCCGGTGCCGTACCGCCCCGGCGGTGCCGGCCACGACCGCGGTCGTGGCCGCCGCCCGGACGAGCCCGGGCCCTCGTCTTCCGAACATCCTCCGTCTCCTTCCTACGCGTTCGCCTGCTCGAGCGCCCACTCGCGGGCGGACTGGACGATCTCGTGCGGGATCCGCTCGAAGACGACGAGCTCGCCGCCGGCATCGCGCATCGCCTTGGTCACCTTCCTCGCCCAGACGTTCTCCCAGAGGAGGACGGCCGCGGAGAAGTTCGGCTCGAGGTCGTCTGCGATGTCCTGCAGGTCGTCCTCGTTGAAGAGCCCGCCGACCTCGATGCCGAGCTTGTCGAGCGACGCCTGCACTTCCGGGTCGAGCTCCGTCAGCTCCATCGCGACCGTGTCACCGCCGGCGCTCTTGCCGACGAACGCGACGTCGATGATCCGGATCGTCCCGTCGTCGGTGAGGTCGGCGAGCGCCGGGGCGATCTCTCCCTTGAATTGGTTGCCGGGAAACGCGATCACCGCGTAGTCCACGGGGCCGATCTCTTCCATCCCTGCTCCTTCCTGTCTCCCCCGACGGCGACGCTACGACGCTGCGAGCGCCTTCGCCTTGATGGACTCGAACTCGGCCTGTGTGATCGCGCCGGAGTCGAGCAGACCCTTGGCCTTCTCGATCTCGCCCGCCGCGCCGCCGCTGCCGGCCACGTTGCGCACGTAGTCGTCCATCTGCGCTCTCTGCGCGTTCGCCTGATCCATCGTCCGCTGCGTCATCCCGTCGTGGTTCACGATCAGGTAGATGAAGACGCCGAGGAACGGCAGAACGATGACGAAGATGATCCACAAGACCTTCGCGAAGCCGGACGTGTCGTGCCGGCGGAACAGATCCGAGAAGACGGTGATCAGCAGCCAGAACCAGATGATCCAGGCGAAGATGATGAGCATCGTCCAGAGGACGTCGAGAAATGGATAGTCAGCGGCAACCAAGGTAGAGCCTCCTGTTCTCCGAGTAGCCGTACCCTAACGCCGCCCGAGCCGAGGCGTGGCTTCAGCCTCGCCCTCTTGTCGAGGGTGGTAGCGTCGCCGCACCGTGACGCTCAAGCACCCGAGCGCAGGCACTGCCAAGGCGTCAGAGCTGAGCGTCGGCCCGCGCTTCGGGCTCATCGGCGACGCGGTCCCACGGCAGGAGCTACCGCCAGGCGAGATGCCGCCCGAGGTCGCCTACCAGGTGATCCACGACGAGCTGATGCTCGACGGCAATGCCCGGCTCAATGTCGCGACGTTCGTCAGCACCTGGATGGAGCCCGAGGCCGAGCGGCTGATCGCGGAGTGCCTCGACAAGAACATGATCGACAAGGACGAGTACCCGCAGACGGCGGAGATCGAGTCCCGCTGCGTCGGGATCCTGAGCCACCTCTGGCACGCCCCCGACGCAGCCCAGGCGACCGGATGCTCGACCACGGGCTCGAGCGAGGCTGCGATGCTCGGCGGCCTCGCGCTCAAGCGCCGCTGGCAGAAGCGCCGCGCAGCCGAGGGCAAGCCGGCCGACGCGCCCAACCTCGTCATGGGCATCAACGTTCAGGTCTGCTGGGAGAAGTTCGCGAACTACTGGGACGTCGAGATGCGGCTCGTGCCCATGGAGGGCGACCGCTTCCACCTGTCGGCCGAGGAGGCGGTCAAGCTCTGCGACGAGAACACGATCGGCGTCGTCGCCATCCTCGGCTCGACCTTCGACGGCTCCTACGAGCCGGTGAAGGAGATCTGCGACGCGCTCGACGCGCTCCAGAGCGAGACCGGGCTCGACATCGCTGTGCACGTCGACGGCGCGTCCGGCGCCTTCGTCGCGCCGTTCCTCGACCAGGACGTCGAATGGGACTTCCGGCTCCCGCGCGTCGCCTCGATCAACGCGTCGGGCCACAAGTACGGGCTCGTCTATCCGGGCGTCGGCTGGGTGGTGTGGCGCGACGCGGACGCGCTGCCGGAAGACCTCATCTTCTGGGTCAACTACCTCGGCGACAACATGCCGACGTTCGCGCTCAACTTCTCGCGCCCCGGCGCGCAGGTCGTGGCGCAGTACTACAACTTCCTTCGTCTCGGCTTCGACGGGTATCGGAGGGTGCACGGTTACGCGAGGGACGTGGCAACGCGCCTCGCCGACAGGATCGCCGAGCTCGGGCCGTTCGAGCTGCTGACTCACGGCGACGAGCTGCCGGTGTTCGCGTTCCAGCTCGCCGACGACATCGACAACTTCACCGTCTACGACGTCTCGAACGCCCTGCGCGAGCGCGGCTGGCAGGTTCCCGCGTACGCGTTCCCCGCGAACCGCACGGATCTCGACGCGCTCCGGATCGTGGTCCGGAGGGGCTTCACGCACGACCTCGCCGACCTGCTCGTCGCGGACCTCGAACGGCAGCTGCCGCGGTTGCAGCGGCAGCCCGAGCCCGTGCACGACGCGTGGAGCGGCACCGGGTTCGCCCACTAGCTGGTCGTGTGCCGCTGGCTCGCATACTCGGGCTCGCCGGTCTCCCTGGAAGAGCTGCTCTACAAGCCCGCGCACTCGCTGATCGACCAGAGCCTCCACTCGAGGCTCGGCGTCGAGACGACGAACGGCGACGGGTTCGGCGTCGCCTGGTACGGCGAGGAGGAGACGCCGGCCGTCTTCAAGAGCGTCGAGCCCGCCTGGAACGACCGCAACCTCCGGGAGCTGGCGCCGCATATCCGCTCCGGCCTGGTGTTCGCCCATATCCGCGCGTCGACGGGGACGCCGGTGCAGCAGACGAACTGTCATCCGTTCCGCCACGGCAACTGGCTGTGGATGCACAACGGCGCGATCGCTCGGTTCCACGAGGTCAAGCGTGACCTCCTACTCGCCGTCGACCCGTCGCTCTACCCCGACCTCGAGGGCTCGACCGACTCGGAGGCGTTCTTCTTCCTCGCGCTGACGCTCGGGCTCGAGGACGACCCGCCCGGCGCTGTCGAGCGGGCGGTGGGGATGATCGAGCGCGTCGGTCGCGCGCACGACGTCACGTACCCCATCCAGATGACGGTCGCGACGACCGACGGCCGGAGCGTCTGGGGGTTTCGGTACTCGAGCGAGGGGAAGTCACGGTCGCTCTTCTTCTCGACACGGGTGGACACGCTCCGCGCTCAGTACCCCGACAACCCCGTGCTCCACCAGCTCTCGGACGAGTCGCGGCTCGTCGTCTCGGAACCGCTCGGCGACCTCGAGGGCGCCTGGAACGAGGTGCCCGAGTCGAGCTGGGGCCTCGTCCAGGAAGGGCAGGACGAGCTGCGACCCTTCGCGCCGCGCCCGCCCGCGTAGCCTCCGCGACGTGAGCGCCGGCGCGGAGAGCGGACGATGAGCTGGAGCACCCGGTTCCGGGTCAGGCAGTTCGTTCGGGGAAGCATCTGGCTCGTCCCGGTGCTTGGCGGCATCGCGGGGACGCTCTGTGGGATCGCCGCCGCGGAGAGCGGGCGGCTGTGGGAGCCACCCGACGGGTGGACCTACTCGGCCGGCACCGCGCAGGCGGTGCTCGCGTCCGTGGTCGGGGCGAGCGTGGGCCTGACGGGCTTCGTCGTCACCGTCGGCGTCCTGATCGTGCAGATGGCGACCGGCACGTTCTCCGCGCGCTACATGCGCATCTTCTACCGCGACCGGTTGCTCAAGGCCGTGCTCGCGATGCTCGTCGGGACGCTGACGTTCTCGTACGGGCTCCTCAGGCGCGTGGAGCAGGACTCGGTGCCGAGCCTCGGCGTGACCCTCGCCGGGTTCTTCCTCGCGACCGGCGTCCTCCTCTTCCTCGTCTTCCTGAACCGCTCGATCCACCGGCTGCGGCCCGTTGCCGTGGCGGCCCTGGTCGCGCAGGCGGGCCGGCGCTCCTTCCTCGACCTCCTGCACGAGGTCGAGGAGGCGGACGCGCCGGTGCACGTGCTGGGCGCGTACGTCTCCAGGACCCCTCCGACGCTGGTCGTCCCGAGCCTGCATGCCGGGGCGGTGCAGGCGCTCGACACCACAGGGCTCACTCGCTTTGCCCGCGAGAGGGATTGTCTCATCGTGGTCCGCCCGGCCGTTGGCGACTTCGTGTCGCAGGGCGCGGCCCTGTTCGAGGTTTACGGAGCCGGGCCGCTCGACGACGCGACGGCCGCGCGTCTGCTGTCGATGATCGTGCTCGGCGTCGAGCGCACGATCGAGCAAGACCCGGCGTTCGCGATCCGCGTCATGGTCGACATCGCGATCAGGGCCCTGTCGCCTGCCGTCAACGACCCGACGACCGCCGTGCAGGTCCTCGACCACCTGGGCGAGACCCTCCGGCTGCTCGGGGCGACGGGGCGACCCGCTCCCGACCCGGACGGCGCGGAGGCCGCGTCTCCGGGGCTCGTGGTCCGTGCCAGGAGCTGGGACGACATCGTGGAGCTCGCATTCACCGAGATCCGCCAGTACGGCGGCTCTTCCGTCCAGGTGGTCAGGAGGCTGCGGGCGGTGCTCGAGGACCTTCGCGAGCAGGTCAAGCCCGAGTACCGGGCGGCAGTCGACGAGGAGCTCAGGCGGCTCGACGCGACGGTCGACGAGCACTGGTCGCGCTCTGTCGACCTCGACCTCGCCCGTCTGCCAGACGGCCAGGGGATCGGCGGGCCGCGTACAGGCGGACGCGAGGCCTAAGGTGCGGGCGCCGCGGGAGGCAGGCTCATGGTCGCCTTCTCCGCCAGGAGCGGTGTCGCGGGGACCTGTATGAGGCCCCGCGTCGGGCGGTCCAGATCGAATGTGACGAGCACGAGGAAGCTGACGATCACGGCGGCGGAGACAATCGGGACGAGGCCCCTCCCGAGCAAGGAGAGGTGGAGAGCGAGGAGCCCGAGTGCGACCGCGGCGCCGAGTAGCTCGAGCCAGAGCACGGCGGCGGGAACGCGGTTGTTCAGCCCGGCGAGTCGGACGGCCTGCTGGTCGATCATCTCGTTCAGGCTGTCCACGTACAGCCGTGGCGCGCTGTCGCGGGGGCGGCCGTTGAGGCTCTGACCCGCGAGACGCCACAGCCGACGCTGCAATCGCGCTTGCTGCGTCGAGGTTGCACGGATGGCTGCGTGGCCGGGGACCTCGTACGTCACGCGGATCGCGAGGTCGTTGTAGCTCCGAAGCAGTGCGAGGGAGGCGGTGCGCTGCGGCTCGGCGATCGTCTGCGCGCGCAGGTAGGTCGTGCCGATGGTGTTTGCCTCGATCACGACATCCGCTCGGCGATCCTGGTACCGGCCGACGGCAAGCGAGAGGCCGAAGGCGAGAATGAGGCCGACGATTCCCAGGAGCGCACCTTGGAGGACACCGATCGGCTCGCGATGCCTCTCGGAGCTCGCGCGGAGGAACCGGCCCGCGAACACGCCCAATGCAGACGCGCTCATGACCACAGCGAAGACGAAGAGCCCGAGTTGCCAGCTGCTCAGCGAGAAGAACATTGCGAGCGCAAGCTAGGGGAGCCGGCGGACGGGAGATCTACGGGCGTCCGAAGAACTGCGACAGGGTCCCGTGCTGGAACGGCCGTGAGTCGATGGCGAGATCACCTGAGAACGGGTAGACCAATGTCGCGAGCACCACGAGCGACATGCCGATCACGAGCGCGATCGATCCTGCGCCGATCGCGTGAAACCAGAAGCTGCGCGCCCCGACGAGCACCGCATAGCCGACGATCACGAGGGACCCGACGAAGAGGAGCGCCCCGATCACCCAGGGCAGGCCGCCGCGTGCGTCGTCGAGGCGATCTCGGCGGGCCGCGAGTGCGGCATTGAGCTGCCTCACGGAGTCGTCGTAGAACGCCGCCGCCGAAGGCGACCGGGGCTCGATTCCCTGCAACGCCGCAAAGATGCCGTCGACGGCGACGGACACCTCGGAACGGGAAGCCTGTCTCCAGGGCGTTGTCGGTTTCCGTCTCGTGGCTACGCCTGCGGCGAGATCCCCCAGGTGGTGGTGACCGACGCGCCCGGCTCGAGCACGATGAGCCCGTCCCCGCTTCGGAATGCGTTCGGTGCGCAGGTCATCGGCTCGACGGCGAGCCCGCGGCGCTGGACGTCCGGGTGGTCTCCCGTGAACACCATCAGGTACGGATACCCCTCGTCGACCCAAAGGGTCACGCGGCGTCCGCCGTCGTGAGTTGTCAGCACGACGCGAGCGAGACCATCGCTGTCGCGCTCGAGGTCGGTGTACCCGGTGTCGAGCCTCGCGCTTCCGATCGGGCGGGCGGCGAGGAAGTCAAGCTCCGTCCCGCTGACGGAAAGCGAGCCGACCGGGATGCCGCGCTCGTCCGACCGCAACGCCGTCCCTGCCGGCACGCGCAGGACGATGTCGTCGACGGTTGCCGTTCCGACGCTGACGTACGGGTGCGCGCCGCTCCCGTACGGACAGGTCCCGACACCGACGTTCGTTGCCGTCATCCGGACGGCGAGGCCGGCTTCCGAGAGCTCGTACGCGACGCGAAGCTCGAGCGCGAACGGGTAGCCGGGTCGGGGGTGGAGGACGTGCCCCAGGACCACCCGGTGCGGCTCGAGCTCCCGCGCCTGCCAGGCCGCCCAGCGGACGAGGCCGTGGATGGCGTTCGCATGCTCGGGCTCGCTCAGCGGCAGCTGGTGGCGCCTCCCCTCGAACTCGTACGTCCCGTCCTGCAGCCGGTTGGGCCACGGGGCCAGCACCTGACCCCGGCCCGCGGTCGCCATCTCCCCCGCGCCGTAACCATCGAGGATCTGCCGCTCGCCGACGGTGTACGAGCGCAGGCCGCCGCCGACCTCGACGACCACGACGCGCTGGTCGTCGTGCGCGATCTCGTACTGCTCACCGGTGGGGTTGTGCACGCCTGCTCCGGCCCCGACGGTCAGTTCAGCCGTGCGAGCAGATGGTCGCCGACGCGGAGCGCGTTGGCCATCGCGGTCAGTGCGGGGTTCACCGCCCCGATCGAGGGGAAGCAGCTCGTGTCGACGACGTACAGGTTGTCGAGCTCGTGCGCCTTGCAGTCGGTGTCGAGCACGGAGGTCGCCTCGTGGGTGCCGAAGCGGCAGGTCCCGGCCTGGTGGGCGCACCCGGCGATCGGGATGTCGTTCTTCATGTAGGCGAAGCGGTGAATCAGGTGGTCCGGGTTCATGTCCAGCTTCCCGAGCAGGGACTTCACCTTCGTGTAGAGCTGCTTCTTCGCCTCCGCATTCGTCTCCGTGTACGCGAGCGTGATGTTCCCCTCGCGATCCACCGTGACGCGGTTGTCAGGCCGCGGCAGGTCCTCCGTCGAGAGCCAGAAGTCGATCGCGTGCTTAGCCATGCGCTCGAGCGTCCACTCGGGCGCGAGCCGCGTCTCCCGCGGACGCTCGCCGCGGAACATCGCCGCCTGCGACTTTCCGACCATCTGGACGTTGCCGAGCGGGTACTCGAAGTCGTCGGCGCCGAAGTAGAAGTCGTTGAGGCCCAGCGTCTTCTGGTACGCGGTCTCGTTTTCCTCACGGGAGAGGGCGAGCACGGCGGTCGAGTCGTGGAACATGTAGTTGCGGCCGACCTGGTCGGAGCCGTTCGCGAGACCGTTCGGGTGCCGGTCGTTCGCCGACTGCAAGAGCAGCTTTGCGCTGTTCGCCGCACCGCACGAGACGACGACGACGTCGGCCGTGAAGCGCTCCTCGGAGCCGTCGCAGTCGACGACCACCTCGGTGACCGACGTCCCCGCCTGGTCCGTCCCGAGCCGCGTCACCTTCGCCCCGGTCAGGAGCGTCACGTTCGGGTGCTCGAGCGCGGGGCGGACGCCGAGCACCTCCGCGTCCGACTTCGCGTGGACGAGGCAGGGGAAGCCGTCGCAGGTGGCACAGCGGATGCACGTCGAAAAGGCCGGGTTCGACTCGTCGAGCATGATCCCGCACGGCGCATGGAAAGGGTGATGCCCGGCGGCGGCGAGATCGTCCGCAAGCTGCTGGATCCGCGGCTCGTGAGACACCGGCGGGTGTGGGTACGGCGCGCTCGCGGGCGGCTCGGTCGGGTCCTCGCCGCGTGCGCCGTGCACCTGGTACAGCTGCTCTGCCAGCGTGTAGTACGGCTCGAGCTCGTCGTACGCGATGGGCCAGGCCGGTGAGATCCCGTCCTGGTGACGGAGCTCCCCGAAGTCCTCCTCGCGGAGCCGGTAGAGCGCCGCGCCATAGAGCTTCGTCGCCCCGCCGACGTAGTAGTGCACGCCGGGCTGGAACGCCGTGCCATCCCTGTCGTACCAGGTGTCAGGCGACACGTATCGGTTGTCGACGAACACCGACCCGGTTAGCCAGTTGTCGAGCTCGCGCGGCAGCCAGCCGCCCCGCTCGAGGAGGAGGATGCGCTTGTCGGAGGTGGCGAGGTGGCGGGCGAGCGTCCCGCCTCCGGCGCCCGTGCCGATGATGATCACGTCGTATCTGTCCATTGCGTCCTCTCTACGTGATCTCTGAGACGAGCTCGTCGAGGATGATGCGCCCCGCGGCCTCGATGAGCGCCAGGTGCGAGAACGCCTGGGGGAAGTTGCCGAGATGGCGTGCACTCGCGGTCTCGAACTCCTCCGCGTACAGCCCGAGCGGTGAGGCGATGCGCAGGAGGCGCTCCATCAGGTCACGCGCGCGTTGCCGCTCGCCCACGATCGCGAGCGCGGACACGAGCCAGAACGAGCAGATCAGGAACGTGCCCTCCTTCCCGGAGAGACCGTCGTCGGTCTCGTCCGTGCGGTAGCGGAGGACGAACCCGTTCTCGGTGAGCTCGTCGGCGATCGCGAGCACCGTCGCGTGCAGTCGCTCGTCTCCGGGCGGCAGGAAGCCCTCCATCGCCGCGAGCAGGACCGAAGCGTCGAGCGAGTCGGTCTCGTAGTGCTGGCGGAGCACCCCGCGCTTCGAGAGACCGTGCTCGAGGATGTCCGCCTTGATCTCGTCGGCCGTCTCACGCCAGCCCCGCGCTCGATCCTGATCGCCTCTGATCTCCGCCAGCTGCCCGGCCCGGTCGAGGGCGACCCAGCACATGAGCTTCGAGGAGACATAGTGCTGCGGTGCACCGCGCGCCTCCCAGATGCCCTGGTCAGGCTCGCCCCAGACCTTGCTCGCGCAGTCGGCCTGCGACTCGACGAGCGGCCAAAGGCGCCGCGGCAGACGCTGGGCCCGCCGGGTGTGCAGCAGGATCGAGTCGAGCACGGAGCCGAACACGTCGTTCTGGCGCTGGTCGAAGGCGGCGTTCCCGATTCGGACGGGTCGGGCGCCCTCGTAGCCCGTGAGCTCGTCGACCGTCGACTCGGTCAGGTCGCGCCGTCCGTCGATCCCGTACATGATCTGGAGTGAGCCGTCCTTGGTCGGCTCGACGTCGGCGACGAACTGCATGAACTCGTCGGCCTCCCAGTCGAGGTTCAGGAAGTGGAGCGCCTGGAGGGTGAACGTCGCGTCGCGCATCCACGTGTAGCGGTAGTCCCAGTTGCGCTCGCCGCCCGGCGTCTCCGGCAACGAGGTCGTGAGAGCCGCGACCGTCGCCCCCGTCGGCATGTACGTGAGGCCCTTGATCGCGAGCGCGGAGCGCTGGATCGGATCCCGCCACCGGTGGTCGGGGATGCGGGCGCGGCCGAGCCAGTCGCGCCAGAACCGGATGGTCGACGCTATCCGCGCCTCCGCGTCGTCGACATCGTGCGGCGTCGCCAGGCCCTCGGCCCAGCTCAGCGCGCAGAACGCGCGCTCCCCTGCCCGGAGCGTGTGACGGCCGCGCGCGCGGCTCGCTTCGATCCCGAGCGCGAGGTCGCTCGCGAGGCGGATCGTCAGCCCCCCGCTCGACGCGTCCGCCAGGTGGCGGCCCCCGTCGACGAGCGTCCACTCCGCCGGAGCGCGGCCGTAGTCGAACACCGGCTCGCAGACGAGCTCGACCTCGACGTGGCCCTCGATGCACTCGACGGTGCGCACGAGCAGGTGCTCGGCGTCGTCGTCCGCCGGCGGACGCGTGTGCGGCGTGACCGAGTCCTCCTTGTCCCACGGGCCGAGAGTCAGCGCATCCCGCACGACGATCCAGCCCGAGGGCACCTTCCAGGTCGTGACGAGCACGTTCGTTCCGGGCTCGTACGTGCGGGCGGCCGGGTGGTGGATGCCGAACGGCCCGAACCGGAACACACCGGCCTGGCGGTCGAGCAGGCTCCCGAACACGCTCGGGGAGTCGAACCGGGGCACGCACAGCCAGTCGACGCCGCCGTCGTGGGCGACGAGGGCACCCGTATGGCAGTCCGAGAGGAAGCCGTAGTCGGCGATCGGCGGGAACGGCGAGGCGCCTGCGCCCGGCATGACGCTGTCGACCGCTGCCGCGCTCACGACACGATCCACGGGTCTTGCCAACGGCTGTGACCGGCGACCAGCCTGTCGGCCGGCTCGGTCGGCCCCCAAGAGTCGGGGATGTAGGCGTGGACCGGCGGCGGAGCGTCGAGCAGCGGCTGCATGATCCGCCAGGTCTGCTCGACGCCGTCCTGGCGCGTGAATCGGGACGTATCGCCGGCCATGGCGGCGTGCAGAAGGACCTCGTAGGGGGTCGGGCCCTCACCGCCCATCTCTGCGAACTCGACGTCGAACAGGATCGGCGCCGCCGTGCCGACGTCCGCCCGGTGGGCGTCGAGGACGATGCGCGCGCCGGTCGCGGGGTCGAGCTTGATCACGAGCTGATTCGGTTCGGGTCTGCGGTCGAAGGCCGCGAAGCCGAGGCGCGGCGGGTGCTTGAAGACGAGGCGGACCTCGGTCTGCGTCACCGGCAGGCGCTTCCCCGTGCGGATGAAGAAGGGGACGCCCGACCAGCGCCAGTTGTCGATGTCGAGCCGGAGCGCCGCGTACGTCTCGGTCGTCGAGTCGTCGGCCACGCCCTCGATCGAGCCGTAGCCGTCGTACTGGCCCCGCACGTACTGCGCGGGGTCGGCAGGGCTGATCGCGCGGAACAAGGCGACCTTCGCCTGCTGGAGCGTGTCCACGTCGCCGCCCGCGGGGGGCTCCATCGCCGTCATGCCCACGACCTGCATCAGGTGGTTGACGACGACGTCGCGCAGCGCTCCGACCGGGTCGTAGAAGTGGCCGCGGTCCTCGACGCCGAAGTCCTCGGCCATCGTGATCTGCACGCTCTCGACGTAGTTCCGGTTCCAGACCGGCTCGAGCATCGTGTTGGCGAAGCGGAGGTAGAGGATCTCCTCGATCCCCATCTTCCCGAGGTAGTGGTCGATCCGCAGGAGCTGCGATTCGTCGATGTACTGGTGGAGCTCCGCCGCGAGCGCCCGCGCGGACTCGAGGTCGTGGCCGAAGGGCTTCTCGACGACGACGCGCGCCTCCTTCGTCAGCCCCGCCTCCGTGAGCCCCTTGACCACGGTGCCGAAGAGGAACGGCGGGATCTCGAGGTAGAAGACGCGTGAGCGCGTGCCCGAGATCGCGGCGCCGACGCGCTCGTAGACGGCGCTGTCGGTGAAGTCGCCGGAGACGTAGGAGAGGCGGGCCGCGAAGCGGTCGAACACCTTTGGATCGATCGACTCGCCGGTTCCCTCGATCGACTCGCGCGCACGTTGCACGAGCTGGTCGATCGTCCAGTCGTCGACCGCCACGCCGACGATCGGGCAGTCGAGGAGCCCTCGCTGCTCGAGCTTGTAGAGCGAGTGGAAGGTCATGACCTTCGCGAGGTCTCCCGTGATGCCGAAGACGACCAGCACGTCCGCCGGCGCTGTCGTCGATTCCGAGGTGCTCACGTCTTGCGCTCCCTCCTGTTCCGCTTACTCGTCTGGGCCGACGCTGATCCTGCCCACGCGCTGGTGCGTCAGCTCGCTCCCGGCCCAGTCGACGACCGCTTTCGCCCGATCCTCGTTCGTCGGGAGGAGCGCGAGGTGCACCGTGCGCCACGCGAACTGCGCCTTGTGGCCCTTCATCGTCCTTCCGCCGAGCATCTGCACGACCGCCGCGTTGCGGCCGATCGCGGCCATGGTGCCCTTGTCGCGGTAGGAGAACGGCTTGGTCGCCTTGCCGGCGACGCGACGGGCGATCGACTCGCCTGCGTGCTCTCCCGACTGGAGGGCGACCGAGCCGAGCTGCGGGAGAGCCTGCCCCGTCCTCGCGTCGGTGATCACGGCGATGTCCCCGACGACGAAGACGCCGGGGTGGCCGGGGAGCTCGAGGTCGGGGCCGACGGCGATCCGGTCGCCGTGCTGCAGCTCGATCCCGAGCGACCTGACGAGGCTGTTGCCCTGGAGACCGGCGCCCCAGACGAGCGTATGCGCGGGAATCACCTCGCCCGAAGCGAGCGTGACGCGCGTCGGCGAGATCGAATGCACGCGCGCGCCGGTGACGACCTCGACCGTCCGCTTCTCGAGCGCCTCGCGCGCGTACTTCTGGAGGTTCGGCTTGAACATCGCGAAGATCTCGTCCCCCGCCTCGACCAGGACGATGCGCGCCTTTTCCTGCGAAATGCCGGGGTAGTCCCTCGCGAAGTTGTCCCGGTAGAGCTCCGCCAGCGCCCCTGCAGTCTCGACGCCGGTAGGCCCGCCACCCACCACGACGACGTTGAGCGCACCGTCCTCGACGAGGTCCGCGTCCTTGTCGGCCGCCTCCCACCGCTCGAGCACGTGGTCCTTCAGCCTGAGCGCATGGGCCATGGTGTACATCGGAAAGGCGTGCTCGGCGGCGCCCTCGGTTCCGAAGAACGTCACCTCCGCCCCCAGAGCGAGCACGAGGTAGTCGTAGGTCTCCGGCGCGAGCCCGTCGAACGAGACCTCCTTCGCGTCGAGGTCGATCCCGGTGATCGGCGCCTTGTGGATCACGGCGTTGTCCTGATCCTTCACCAGGTCACGGAGCGAGTGCCCGACGGCGGTCGTCTCGAGGAGACCCGTCGCGAGTTGGTAGAGCAGCGGCTGGAAGGTGTGGTAGTCGTGCCGGTCGACGAGCACGACGTCGACGTCCGCGCCCCCGAGCTTGCGGGCTGCGCCGATGCCGGCGAAGCCGCCGCCCAGGACGAGAACGCGGGGACGTGACGTCATGGTCACGTGACGAGCATTACAAATGGCGCACGTCTCGCGAATGCGATCGCCAACCTTCACTCCGGCCGCGAGACATGACCTCAGCCGCGAGGAGTGAGATGATGTGGCCCCGATGAGCATGCTCGCGGTGACGACGGTCGACCTCGCGCGGATCCAGTTCGCGACGACGTCGCTGTACCACTTCCTCTTCGTCCCGCTGACGCTCGGGCTCGCGCCGCTCGTCGCGGTGATGCAGACGCTCTGGTACCGCGGACGCGGTGACCACTGGCTTCGTCTGACGCGGTTCTTCGGGACGCTGATGCTGATCAACTTCGCGATCGGCGTCGCGACGGGCCTCGTCCAGGAGTTCCAGTTCGGGATGAACTGGTCGGTCTACTCGACCTACGTCGGCGACGTGTTCGGCGCGCCGCTCGCGATCGAGGGGCTCGCCGCGTTCATGCTCGAGTCGACGTTCCTCGGGCTCTGGATCTTCGGCTGGGACCGCCTGCCGCGGCGCGTGCACCTCGCGACGATCTGGCTGCTGGCGCTCGGGACCTGGCTGTCCGCGTTCTTCATCATCGTGGCCAACTCGTGGATGCAGCGGCCGGTCGGCTCGCACGTGGTCGACGGCCGGGCCGAGCTGACCGACGTCTGGGCGCTCATGACGAATCGCTTCGGGATCGCCGCGTTCACGCACGTGATCCTCGTCGGCCTGACAACCGCGGCGGCGATCGTGTTCGGCGTCGGCTGCTGGCACCTCGTCCGGGGCCGCAACAGGGAGCTCTTCCGGCCGGCGGTCAAGCTGGCGCTGATCGTGGGCGTTCCGATCTCGGCCCTCAACCTCGCCGTCGGCAGCCACCTCGGCGTCGTCGTGACCGACTACCAGCCGATGAAGATCGCCGCGACCGAGGCGCAGTGGACGACGTGCCAGCCGTGCTCGTTCTCGCTCTTCCAGATCGGCGGCTTCAGCTCGGACGACGAGACACCGTCGTTCTCGATCCAGATCCCGCGGCTCCTGTCCGTCCTCGCGACCGGCTCGCTCGACGGGCAGGTCCAGGGGATGAACGAGCTGCAGCAGCAGGACGAGGCGACGTTCGGGCCGGGCGACTACACGCCGCCGATCCGCACCGCCTACTGGAGCATGCGGATCATGGCGTACGCAGGAACGCTCGTCTTCCTCGTCTTCGCGCTCGGCGCCTTCCTCATCTGGCGCGGCCGGCTCGAGACAACCCGCTGGTTCCTCTGGGCGGGAGTCCTCACGATCCCGCTGCCGTACATCGCGGCGCTCGCGGGCTGGGTGCTGTCGGAGGTCGGGCGGCAGCCGTGGATCGTCTGGGGCCTGCTGAAGACCGCCGACGCCAACTCGCCGAGCGTGAGCACTTCCACCATCGCGTTCAGCCTGGCAGTGTTCGCGGCGTTGTACGGCGCGCTCGCCGTGGTCGACTTCGTGCTGATGCGCCGGTATGCGCGGCTCGATCCACCCGAGCTCGGAGGCGACGGCGACGAGTTCTCGCTCCCGGCGGTGGAGTACTGATGGACCTCGAGACCTTCTGGTTCTGCCTGATCGCGCTCCTGTGGGCCGGCTACTTCGTGCTCGAGGGGTTCGACTTCGGCGTCGGGATGCTGCTGCCGTTCGTCCCGCGCGACGACGCGGAGCGCGGCACGCTGCTCCGGACGATCGGCCCGGTCTGGGACGGCAACGAGGTGTGGCTCATCGTCGCGGGCGGCGCGACCTTCGCCGCGTTCCCGGCGTGGTACGCGACGATGTTCTCGGGCTTCTACGTGGCGCTGCTGCTCGTCCTCGTGTTCCTCATCGTCCGCGTCGTATCGTTCGAGTGGCGCGGGAAGAGCGAGAGCCCGCGCTGGCGGTCGGTCTGGGCGTGGGCGAACACGATCGGGAGCTTCGGCGCGTCGCTGGTGTGGGGCGTGGGCCTCGCCGCGCTGCTCTCCGGGACGCCGATCGGCTCCGACGGGCACTACGCCGGCAGCTTCTGGGACCTGTTCTCCCCCTACACGCTCGTCGCCGGCGTCGCGGCAGTGCTGCTGTTCACCTTCCACGGCGCGACGTTCCTGACGTTGCGCACGGTCGGCGAGCTGCACGACCGCGCCGAGCGCGCGGCGCGGCGGCTCGCGCTTCCGGCCGTCGCCCTCGGGGCCGTCTTCGTGATCTGGACGGTCGCCGTTGCCATCGATCGAAACGACAAGGATCTCTTCCCGCCTGCGCTGCCCGCAGCGATCGCGCTCGTCGCGCTCGTGCTCGCACCGCTGTTTCTCGTGCGCGGCCGGAACGGGAGGGCGTTCTCGATGACGGGCATCGGGATCGTGGCCTCCGTCGCCACGCTGTTCACGAGCCTTTACCCGCGCGTCATGGTCTCGAGCCCCGACTTCGGGAACAGCCTCACCGTGAGCGATGCCGCCTCGTCGCACTACGCGCTCACCGTGATGAGCGTCGTCGCGCTGGTGTTCGTTCCGCTCGTCCTGCTCTACCAGGGCTGGTCGTACTACGTCTTCCGCCACCGGGTCGGCGACGAGCCGGTGGGCTCGTAGGCCGGGCGTGGCATTGGAGGACCACCACAGCGCGTATCTGGCCAGGGCCGTCGCGGCGCTGGAGCCGGACGGTCGCGCGCGGGTCGAGGAGCTTCTGGAACAGCTCGCCGAGGCGGCCCGGGCGGACGCGCGGGTCGTCGGGTTCGCAGCCGCCCGGCGGGCGGAGGTGGCGGCCGGCCGGGTCGACCCCGAGCCCTCGAACGGTCTCACTGAGCAGGAGCTCGACGTGCTGCTCGGCGGCTTCCTGCGGATCCGCGACCAGGAGCCGCGCGACGACGTCTCGGATTGGGCGAACGCCGTCGTCGCGCTGCTCGAGGACGGGCTGAACGAGCTGCAGAAAGAGAGACGAGGCTGAAGTCACGCCCTGGCGTCCGGGTCGGCTGGTGTCCGACTTCAAGTCGGACACCAGCGCGTCCGGGCGCATGGCCTACTCGTCGTCGAGCCCCGCGGTCTCGAGCGCGAAGCCGAGCGCGCGGACGATGTTCCCCGTCGCGGTGGCGATCCGCGCCGTGCCGACGATCGGGGCAATCCCCGCCAGCACGCCCTGCACGTCCTCCAGGCCGAAGCCGAGCTCGCTCGCGGCGCCGAGGTTCAGCACGTAGGCCGCAGGGGGCGCGTCGGCAGCGACGAGCGCGGCGAGGCGGACGAGCATCAGCTCCTCCGAATCGAGGCTAGACGCCTCGAGCGAGTCGGCCGTCATCGATGCGAGCAGGTCGAGCACCGGGGTGTCGGAATCCGGCATGTCGTTCTCCTTCTGTCGGTGGTTGGAGTGGGTCGACGCAGGCTACGCGGTCGCCGTCTGCGCGGCCGCCTGCTGGTCGCCGGCGTGGTAACCGGCGCGCAGCTCCTCCTCCCGCTCCTTCCGCGGGTAGAAGAAGAAGACGAGCGCCATGCCCGCGACGATCGCGACCATGGCGCCCACGTAGGCCCAGTCGCCGCCGTCGAGGAACGACTTCTTCGCCGCAGTGGTGATCTGGCTCGCGTACTGCGGATTCTGCTTCGCGAGGTCCTCGGCGCTCGCGAACGAGAGCTGGAGCTGTGCCTGCGTTGCATCGGTGACGTTCTTGCCGGACTGGTCGATCGCCTGGCCCATCGCCGACGCGTAGCCGAGCGTGAGCAGCGTGCCGAGCACCGACGTCATCACGGCGCCGCCGAGGTCGCGCTGCAGGTCGGCCGTCCCGGAGGCCATGCCGACGCGCCGCACGGGCACCGAGCCGGTCAGCGAGTTCGACGAGGGCGTGCCCGCGAGGCCGACCCCGGCGCCGAGGAAGCAGAGCGGCAGCGCGACCTTCCAGTACGCGATGTCGTCCTTCCAGAGCAGGAGCATCAGCACGAAGGCGACGAGGAGGAGCGCCTGTCCCATCAAGAGCGTCTGGCGCGAGCCGTTCGCCTGCACGAGCTTGGCCGAGCGGGGCGCCACGAGGACCATGCAGACGACCGCCGGGAGGATCGCGGCCCCGGCGTCGATCGTCGAGTAGCCGAGGACGTTCTGGAGGAACTGCTGGTTCACGAACATCGCGGCCATCAGCGAGCCGAAGACGATGATTCCTGCCAGGCCCGCGACCCAGAACGTCGGGCGCGCCGCGATCCGCAGGTCGTACAGCGGGTTCTCGGCCCGGCGCTGCCGCAGGAAGAAGAGCACGCCCGTGACGACCGCGACCGCCAGCAGGGACAGCGCGAGCGTCTTCTCGCCCGGGACCGGGAGGAAGTTGATCGCGATGACGAGCCCTCCGACCAGGAAGGCAGAGAGGAGGCCCCCGATGTTGTCCACGGGCTCGGTCGACTCGTTCACGTGGGCGGGGACGAGCGAGATCGCCAGCAGGAGGGCGAGGACGGCGAGTGGCAGCGTGACGAGGAAGACCGAGCCCCAGTCGAAGTGCTCGAGCAGCGCGCCAGATACGAGCGGGCCGAGCGCCGCGATCCCGCCGCCGAGTGCCGACCAGAGCGCGATCGCCTTCGTCCGGGATGCGCCGGACCAGAGCGCCGTTATCAGCGCGAGGGTGGTCGGATAGGCCATCCCGGCGGACAACCCTCCTGCGACACGTGCGACGAAGAGCACCTCGTCCGAGGGCGCGAACCCTGCGAGAAGGGAGGCCGGGATCGACAGCCCCATCCCGAGCACGATCATCAGCTTGCGGCCGTAGCGGTCGCCCAGCGCGCCGAACCAGAGCACCGACGCCGCGAGCCCGAGCGAGTACCCCACGGCGATGAGGTTGAGCGTGGTCTGCGAGGAGTCGAACGCCTCGCCGATGTCCGGCAGCGCGACGTTCGCGACCGACAGGTTGAGGTTGGCGACCCCGGCGACGACGATCAGCGCGAGGAGGACGAGCTGCGCCCGGTCGGGCGCCTGGTCGCCGGCCGACGCCGTGGCCGCGCCGGTGCGTGGTGCAGCGCTGTCCATCCCGTCCTCCCGTCCGTCCGCACGGCCCCCGGCGCGCTACGCGCGCGGGAACGACATCCGCAAAGCGGCACTCTCGCGCACCCGAGGGCGGACCGGCAACTCACAAGCGGCCTTTGTCCGGCTGGCGCCCGTCTTATAGTGGGGCGCCCGTGGACGACGTCGCCGCCCTTCTCGCGCTGACCGCAGCCGTCTGTTTCGCGCTCGCCGCGACGCTCTGGCAGAAGGCGGCGCTCAACCTCGAGGGCGTCTCCTTCCGGCACCCTCTCTCGTTTGCGGTGCTTCTCGGCCAGTCCGTCTGGCTGCTCGGGCTCCTCATGCAGATCGTCGGCGTCGCGCTGCAGGCGGCGGCGCTCGACCGCGGCCGCGTCTCGATCATCCAGCCGCTCCTCGTGACCACGGTGATCTGGGCGCTCCCGCTCGGCTACTTCCTCACGCACCAGACGGTCGGTCGACGAGAGATCCTCGGGGCCGCGATCATCGTCGTGGGCCTGGTCGGCTTCGCGTCGTTCGGGGATCCCGCGGCAGGGGTCGACGACGCGTCCAACGCCGACTGGGCGATCGCCGTGATCCTGATCGGCCTTGCATGCACCGCGCTGCTCCTGTTCGCGAACCGCGGCAGCCTGTCGACGCGGGCGGCAGTGCTCGGGACGGTGGCGGGGATGCTCTACGGCCTCTCGGCGACGATGATGAAGCCGGTGGTGGAGAACCTGCACACCGACGGGCTCGCCGAGGTGATCGCGGGCCTCGAGTTCTGGATCTGGGCGGCCGCCGGGATCGTCGGGTTCCTGTTCCAGCAGCTCTCGCTCTCGACGGGGAAGCTCGTCCCGTCGGTTGCGACCGTCTCTGTCGCGAACCCCGTCGTGAGCGTGATGCTCGGCGCTCTCGTCCTGCTCGAGCGCCTCGACCGGGAGCCGCCGTGGCACGCCGTCGTCGCGAGCGCGTCGCTCGGCCTGGCGCTCCTCGGCGCGGTCGTCGTCTCGTCCGCCCACGAGAAGGGCCGTGACGACATCGCTCCCGAGCCCCAGCTGGCTCCCGCGTAGGCTCGTGATGTCCGAGGCTGTCGTCACGGTCGAGCGCCCGCCGAAGAGCCGCCGCATCGTCAAGATCGTCTCCTGGATCCTCGGCCTCGTGGTGCTGCTGGTGCTGCTCCACCTCGCGGGCGTCGACGTCTGGGGCTGGATCACCGAGCTCTGGGACACCCTCACCGAGATCTCGATCCTCTACATCCTTCTCGCCTGCGTCTTCCAGGCGCTCCAGACGACCCTCACCGCGCTCGGCTGGTACGGGATCCTGCGCTACGCGTACCCGGGCGGCGTCACGTACATGGCCGTGCTTGCCTCGTACGCGGCCGGCGTGGCGCTCAACAACTTCCTGCCGGCCAACATCGGCACGTTCGTCACGCTCGTGATGTACGTGGCCGTCGTCCGGGGCTCGACGTTCCCCGGGATCCTCGCCGGCTACCTCGTCCAGAAGATCTTCTACATGGTGATCGGGACGCTGATCTACCTGTACCTCTTCCTCCAGATCGAAGGGTCGTTCGACTTCCGGTTCGGCGGCGAGCGCGACGCGATCACGAACCATCCGGTGCTCGTGCTCGGGATCATCGGGGGCGGGCTCTTCCTGATCGTGCTCCTCGTGCGGATCTTCTGGCGCTGGGTGAAGGGGATGTGGGTGAAGGCGAAGAAGGGCGCCGCGATCCTCGGCGACCTAGGCGCTTACACCCGCCTCGTCCTGCTCCCGCAGATGGGCGGCTACGTCGCCAAGGTGCTCGTGATCATCATCTTTCTCGCGGCCTACTCGATCCCCGTCACCTTCGGATCGGTGATGAGCGTGCTCGGCTCGAACCAGCTCGCGAACCTGCTCTCCCTGACGCCGGGCGGCCTCGGCGTCAACCAGGCGTTCAACTCGTTCGCGCTCTCGAGCTACACGAGCAACACGACTGCCACCGCCTACTCGCTCGGCCAGCAGCTGGTCACGACCGCCTTCAACGTCGGCTTCGCGATCGTGTTGATCTGCATCGTCTTCGGCTGGAGCGGCGGCTCGAAGCTCGTCAAGGACTCGTACACCGACGCGAAGGAGAAGGCGTCGGAGATGAAGTCGAGCCGCGGCAAGGGGCTCGACGTCCTCGAGGGCGAGGGCGAGGGCGACGCCCAGCCTGCGGACGCCGACGCCTGACGGCCACGCTCAACGCGTGCGCTTGCCCTCCGCCTTCCGGCGCGCCATGCCCTCGCCGTTCGCGATCAGGTAGGCGAACACGCCCGCGAGCGGGATGAGCACCACGAGCAGCGTCCACGCCGCCTTCGTGGCGCGGTCGATGTCACGACGACGCCAGGCGTCGCCAAGAGCGATGACGACCAGCCAGACGAGCACGGCCAGCGAGGCGATGACGATCGCGGTCCAGACGAGGTCGGGGAACGGGTAGTGGGCTGCGACGATCTCGGTTCTCCTCGGCGGTCCAGTCGACGGTCTCGCGTCAAGGCGGCGCGAAGCGCATAATCGCCACTCCATGAGCCCCCCGCCGGCCGACGACGCTCCCCCCGTGACCGCCGAGCCTCCGGTCGGCCCCGCGTCGGAGACCGAATGGCGCGAGGAGCGCATCCGGTTCCGGCCGCTGCACATGGTGCGGACCTGGCTCTTCTCCGCGATCGGCCTCTTGATCGCGGCGTGGATCGTCCCGGGGGCCCACATCAACGGCTTCTGGGCGGCGCTCCTCGTGGCGGCCGTCATCGCCGCGCTCAACGCGATCCTGCCACCGATCATCGCGGCGATCCGGCTTCCGCTGACACTCGTCTTCGGCTTCCTCGCGATCCTCGTCGTGGACGCCCTGATGCTGCTCGCCGCCGACGCGATCACGGACGAGCGCATGAAGATCGACGGCTTCTGGTGGGCGCTCCTCGTCGCGTTCCTCGCCTCGGCGGTGACCCTCGTGATCGAGGTCGTCGCCGGGGTCGACGACGACAGCGAGTTCTCGTTCCGGGTCGTCCAGCGCATCGCTCGGAAGACGGGGGCGCCGGTCCGCACGGACGCACCGGGGATCGTCTTCCTCGAGATCGACGGGCTCGCGCTTCCGGTCCTGCGCCGTGCGATGCGCGACGGCAACGCGCCGCACATGGCGCGCTGGCTCGCCGAGGACGACTACACGCTGAGCGGCTGGGAGACCGACCTCTCCTCCCAGACCGGCGCCAGCCAGGCCGGGATCCTGCTCGGCTCGAACGTCGACATTCCCGCGTTCCGCTGGGTCGAGAAGGAGGCGGCGACGGTGATGTCGTGCTCCGCCCCGGCGGACTGCGCCGAGCTCGAGCGGCGGCACGCGAGCGACAAGGGACTCCTGCTCGACGGCGGCGCCAGCCGCGGCAACCTGCTCTCGGGCCAGGCGGAGGCGGTGATCCTCACCGTCAGCCGGATCGAGGCCGAGAAGCGCGCGAACCCGGGCTACCGCACGTTCTTCGCGAACGGGTTCAACGTCATGCGCGTGCTCGTGCTGTTCACGTGGGAGGTGGTCCTCGAGTGGACCGCCGCTCTGCGGGCCAGCCGCCGCGACGTGCGGCCACGCGGACACCGGGGCGGCATCTACCCGTTCATGCGTGCCGCGATGTGCGTCGTCGTGCGCGACCTGATCGTCCAGTCCGTGCTCACCGACATGATGGCCGGGCGGCCCGCCGTGTACGCGACGTTCTCGAGCTACGACGAGGTCGCTCACCACTCGGGGCTCGAGCGCGCCGACACGCTCGAGGCGCTGCGCAAGCTCGACCACCAGTTCGGGCGCATCGCGCGCGCTCGCCCGTACGCGCCGCGCCCCTACGAGATCGTCGTCCTCTCCGACCACGGCCAGACGCAGGGCGCGACGTTCAAGCAGCGCAACGGCTACGCGCTCCACGACCTCGTCACGCGCTCGCTCGAGTCGGCGGACGTGACCGCGCTGGTCGGTGGCGACGAGCACGACAGCGCTGTCGGCACGGCGATCGGCGAGGCGACAGGACGCCCTCCCAAGGAGAAGAAGCGCGCGAAGAACGACGTCTCGGGCGAGGACGTCGTCGTGCTCGCCTCAGGCAACCTCGGGCTCGTCTACCTGATGGACGAGCGGCGGCGGATGACCCGGGAAGAGATCGACGCCCGTCATCCACGGCTCCTGCCGGAGCTCACGGCACATCCCCACGTCGGCTGGGTCCTCGTCCGCTCGGCCGAGCACGGCCCGCTCGCTCTCGGCCCGGGCGGCACGCGCCACCTCGCCGACGGGCGCGTCGACGGTGAGGACCCGCTCGCGGGCTTCTCGCCGAACGCGACCCGGCACCTGCTGCGGACGGACGGCTTCTCGAACGTCGCCGACCTGATGGTCGGCTCGTTCTACGATCCGGACCTCGACGAGGGCTGCGCCTTCGAGGAGCTGATCTCGTTCCACGGCGGCCTCGGCGGCCCGCAGACAGAGCCGTTCATCCTGCATCCCGGGCGGCTGCGCATGCCCGACGACGCGGTCGTCGGCGCAGAGGCGGTCAACGCGCTCCTCCGCGAGTGGCGCGCCGAGCTGAAGGGCGACGCCGAACGACCCGCAACCATCCCGACAACCGAGGTGACCGCATGACGTCGACCGCTGCAACTCCGCCCCCCGGTCCGTCGCGGGGCCGCATCATCGCCGCGAGGACGCTCGTCGTCCTGGGTGTCCTGCTCGTGATCGTGAGCCTGCTGTCGAACTGGGTCAAGCGCGAGGCGCTCGACAAGTCGACGTTCCGCTCGACATCGCAGGAGCTGATCGCGCACCCCGCGATCCAGCAGCAGCTCGCACAGACGATGGTCGAGCAGCTGTACGCCAACGTCGACGTGTCGCAGCAGCTCGAGCAGAAGCTGCCGCCGAACCTCCAGGCGCTTGCCGGGCCGATCTCGGGTCTCTCGCGCGAGCTCATCGACCGCGCCGCCAACGAGCTGCTGCAGCGCCCGCGCGTCCAGACCGCCTTCGTCACGGCGGCGTCACTCTCCCAGTCGCAGGTTGTCAACGTGCTCGAAGGCAACACGTCGCGGCTCCAAACGACGGGCGGCGACGTCGTGCTCGACCTCCGCCCGCTCGTGGTGCGGCTCGGCGACCGCTTCGGCTTCCTCGGGAACGTGTCCCAGCAGCTGCCGCCGGACGCGGGCCGCATCGTCATCCTCCAGTCCGACGAGCTCGACACGGCGCAGAACCTCACGCAGATCCTGAAGGATGTCGCCGACTGGATCTGGATCCCCGCGCTCCTCGCGTGGGCCGCCGCGCTCTGGCTCGTGCGCGGCCGGCGGCGCAAGGAGATCCGGGCGATCGGGATCGGGCTCATCGTCGGCGGCATCGCGATCCTGGTGATCCGCAGGGTCGCGGGCGGGTACCTCGTCGACAACCTCACCGCCTCCGACACCGTCCGTCCCGCCGTCCGCGCCTTCTGGACGATCCTCTCGGACGGTCTCGCCGCGGCCGCATGGGTCGTCATCCTGCTCGGCGTGATCGGGACGCTCGGCGCGTGGCTCACGGGCGAGGGCGCTCGCGCCGTCTCGGCACGGCGCTGGCTCGGTCCGTGGATGCGGAACACCGGCGCGGCCTGGGCGGTCTTCGCCGTCGTGCTCCTGCTCCTTGTCTGGGCGCTCCCGCTGGACCGGTTCCTGATCGCGGCGATCTTCGTCGTCCTCGGCGCAGCCGGGTTCGAGATCGCACGGCGCCAGATCGTGCGGGAGTACGAGGCGGAGGGCTCTCCGGAGCGCCGGCCACTCTCGGTGCCGTGGGGCAAGGAGAAGCCCCCGGCGACGGAGGGCAGCGTCGACGAACTGGAACGGCTCGCAAAGCTGCGCTCGGAGGATCTCCTTACCGAGGACGAGTACGCCGCAGCGAAGGGCCGCCTGCTCCCCCGCGCGGGCGCGTGAGCCGCCGGGTCAGAGGTCGAGCGCCTCGCCCGGCGAGAGCACCCGGACGTCGACGTCCGGCGCGAGCCTGGCCGCCGCCGCGCTGAAGGCGGCCTGCGGCTCGGCGAGATACGCGGGCACCGCGCGCAGCCCGAGGTAGAGCGGCGCGTACGTCCCCCAGTGGATCGGGACGGCGGTCGCCGGGCGTAGGAGCGCGATCGCCTCGGCCGCCCCCTCGGGGTCGAGGTGCTCTCCGCGGCCGAGGCTCGGGCCCCAGCCCCAGATCGGGATGAGCGCGAGGTCGAGGTCGGGCACGAGGCCGTCCATCTCCGGAAACAGGTCGGTGTCGCCGGCGAAGTAGACCCGGCGCGAGCCGAGCACCGCGTAACCGACGGCGTGGGCGCGCGCCGGGTAGGGCGGACGCGAGCCGTCGTGCGCGGCGAACGTCGCCTCCACCCGCACCGTGCCGATCTGGAGCCCCTCCCCGACCGCGAGCTCGTGGACGTCCCGGAATCCCTGCCGCCGCAGGAACGAGCCGAGCCCCCGAGGGACGACGAGCGGCGTCTTGCGTCCGAGCCGCTGCAGGGAGCCGAGGTCGAGATGGTCGTGGTGGGCGTGCGAGAGGAGCACCGCGTCGATGCCCCGGGTGGCCTCGGGGTGGACCGGCACGCGCCGTCGCAGGTGGGCTGCAAGCACGCGCAGCATCGGATCGGTGAGCAGGCGCACCCCGTCGAGCGCGATCAAGACGGTGGAGTGGCCGATCCACCGGATGCTCGCGCGAGCGGTGCCGGGTGCGTCGTCCACGGGCCGATCGTAGGCGCCCGTACGATTCTCAGGTGACTCACAGGCAGCGCACGGCCACTCTCAGCCGCTTCACAGCAACCGGGGGCACGGTACGGGTATGAGCGGGATCAGGGAGAGCACGAACGGGGGCGGGAGGATCCTTGTCGTGGACGACGAGACCTCGATCGTCGACGCCGTCGCGACCGCCCTCCGCTACGAGGGCTTCGAGGTCGAGGAGGCCGCGACGGGCCGGGAGGCGCTCTCGGCCGTGGCGCGGTTCGACCCGGACCTGATCGTGCTCGACTGGATGCTGCCGGACATCGACGGGATCGAGGTCGGGCGCCGGCTGCGGGAGCAGGGTCAGCGGAACGCGATCCTGTTCCTGACCGCCAAGGACGCCGTGGAGAACAAGGTCGAGGCGCTCCGCGCGGGCGGCGACGACTACGTGACGAAGCCGTTCAGCCTCGCCGAGGTCGTGGCGCGCGTGCAGGCGATCCTGCGGCGGACCGGCGGCGACCTTCCGGGCGACGTGCTCCGTTACGCCGACCTGACGCTCGACGAGAGCCGCCACGAGGTCTTCCGCGGCGACACCCGGCTGCAGCTCACCGCGACCGAGTTCGCACTGCTCCGGTTCTTCCTCCTGAACCCGCGCCGGGTGCTCTCGAAAGGCCAGATCCTGCAGAACGTCTGGCGCTACGACTTTCGCGGCAACTCCAATGTCGTCGAGACGTACGTGAGCTACCTGCGGCGCAAGCTCGACGCCGCCGGGCCGCCGCTGATCAAGACCGTGCGCCAGGCGGGCTACATGCTCGAAGAGTCCTAGTGAGCAAGCGCCTGTCGCTCCGCGCGCGGCTCCTGCTGGCGGTCGTCGTGCTGGCGGCGATCGGGCTCGTCGCGGCGAACGTCGCGACGTACTCGACCCTGAGCTCGTACCTGCTGGATCGCACCGACTCGACGCTAGACCAGACGGCCGAGACGCTGCGGCGTCCCGGGCCGGGCGGCGGTATCCGCTCGGCGCCGCCCGGCACGTTCGTGCAGGTGCGTTCGCTCGACGGCGACACGGTGGTCGCCACGTTCTCGGGGGCGACGCTCCCCGGGGCGAGCGTCCCCGCGCCGAAGCTGCCCGGCACCGTGAAGCCGCCCACGCTCAACCGCTCGCGGGAGGCCGTTCGGTACTTCACCGTCGGGGGCGCGCACGGCGGCCCGGAGTACCGCGTGCGGGCCTCGATCGCGCAGGACGACGAGGCGATGCTCCTCGTCGCGTCGTCGCTCCGGGACGTGAACTCGACACTCCACCGGCTCCTCGCGATCGAGCTCGTCGTCACGGCGCTCGTGCTCGCCGCGATCGCCGGCCTCGGCCTCTGGCTCGTCCGGCTCGGCCTGCGCCCGCTCGACGCGATCGGCGAGACAGCGTCGGCCATCGCCGCGGGTGACCTGTCGCGCAGGGTCGAGCGCGCCGAGGAGCGCACCGAGGTGGGCCGGCTCGGCCTGGCCCTCAACTCGATGCTGGCGCGGATCGAGTCGTCGTTCCGGGCGCAGGAGGCGTCGGAGCGCAAGCTCCGGCGCTTCGTCGCGGACGCGTCGCACGAGCTGCGGACGCCGCTGTCGGCCGTCCGCGCGTACTCCGAGCTGTACGACCGCGGCGCGGCGGAGCGGCCTGACGACCTCGAGCGCTCGATGCAGGGGATCAGCCGGGAGTCCGAGCGGATGAGCGTCCTCGTGGAGGATCTCCTCCTGCTCGCGCGCCTCGACGACGGTCGGCCGCTCGAGCGAGAGCCGGTCGAGCTGGACGAGGTCGTGGGCGAGGCGGTCGAGACGGCGCAGGCCGTCGACCCCGAGCGCGCGATCGAGCTCCACGCCGAGCCCGCGACCGTGCTCGGCGATCGCGTCCGGCTGCGTCAGATCGTCGACAACCTGCTTGCGAACGTTCGCGCCCACACGCCGGCCGGGACGCCGGCATCCGTCTCGGTCAGGCGGAAAAACGGGAGCGCGGAGATCGCGGTCACGGATGCGGGGCCGGGCCTCGACGAGGAACACCTCGAGCACCTCTTCGAGCGCTTCTACCGGGCCGACGCTTCCCGCTCCCGGGCGAGCGGCGGGGTCGGGCTCGGCCTCGCGATCGTCGCCGCCGTCGCCGAGGCCCACGGCGGCACCGCCTCGGCGTCGTCGCGGCCGGGCGAGGGGACGACCGTCGCCATCGCTCTTCCGCTCGCCCGTGACGCGGGCTGAGCGCCCACAGCCGATTCACAGGCGGCTCACAGAGGCTGCCGATGCCCGGGTGGTGTCATGGAAAGAGACACCCCCGCGAAAGGACACACATGAAGCGCACCGTCACCAAGATCTCCGCCGGCGCCGCCGCCCTCGTCATCGCGGCCGGCACAGGCGCCGCGACCTACGCCGCCCTCGACGACGGCGGCACGACCGCAGTCGCACCTTCCTCGAGCTCCGGCACCGCGCAGACCGTCAAGGACGGCGCGCTGACGATCGGCCAGATCTACGACCGGACGAACGCGTCCGTGGTCGAGATCACCGTCACGACGCAGGCGCCCGCCGACGGCCCGATGGGCTCGGGCACGGCGCAGGCGCAAGGCTCCGGCTTCGTCTACGACTCGAGCGGCCACGTGATCACGAACGCCCACGTCGTCGACGGCGCCGAGTCGGCGAAGGTTCGCTTCGCGGACGGCAAGACGTACGACGCGACCGTCGTCGGCGTCGATGCCTCGACCGACCTCGCCGTGCTGAAGGTCGAGGCGCCCTCGTCGGCGCTGCATCCGCTCGAGCTGGCCGACTCCTCGCAGGCCGCGGTCGGCGACGTCGTCGTCGCGATCGGCAGCCCGTTCGGGCTCGAGAACAGCGTCACCACCGGCATCGTCAGCGCGCTCGGCCGCTCGATGAAGGCGCCGAACGGCTACACGATCACCGGGTCGATCCAGACCGACGCCGCGATCAACCACGGCAACTCGGGCGGCCCGCTGCTCGACCTCGACGGCAAGGTCGTGGGCGTCAACGCGCAGATCGAGAGCGAGTCGGGCGGCAACGACGGCGTCGGCTTCGCCATCCCGTCGAGCACCGTGAAGTCGATCGTCGCGCAGATCCTCGAGGACGGCTCCGTGCAGCACGCGTACCTCGGCGTCTCCGTGACGGCCGCCGCCGACGGCACCGCGGGCGCGCAGCTCGCCGAGGTGCGAAGCGGCACGCCGGCGGCCGAGGCGGGCCTGCAAGCGGGAGACGTTCTCACCGCGGTCGATGGAGACGCGGTCTCGTCGGCCGCAGCGCTCCAGTCGGCGATCGACGCGAGGAAGCCGGGCGACCGCGTGATCCTCGACTATCTCCGCGACGGAGCGCACCGCACCGTCACGGTGACCCTGGGCACGAGGCCGTCCTGACCGGTCCGAGAGGAGGAGCCACGATGAACGACGACACCGACGTGCGCCACGCGACCACACTTACGAGACGCGACTCGCTGCTCGGGCTCGGAGGCATCGCGGCCGCCGCGCTCGGCGCCGGCGGCGTCCTTGCGGCGCTCGACGGCGACGACGCCGAAGCTGCCTCGAGCGGCCCCGCCGCGGTCGCGTCCGGGCTCGTCACCTGCGTCCTCACGCCGGAGATGACGGAAGGCCCCTACTACCTCGACGGCGACAAGGTGCGACGCGATATCCGCGAGGGACGGCCGGGCACGCGCCTCGACCTCGCGACCACCGTGGTCGACGTCTCGACCTGCAAGCCGATCAAGGGCGCGGCGGTCGACATCTGGCACTGCGACGCCGGTGGGACGTACTCCGGCTTCGCGCAGGAGGGGACCGACGGCGACACGTTCATGCGTGGAATCCAGCGGACGACAAAGACCGGGCTCGCGACGTTCGTCACGGTCTACCCGGGGTGGTACTCCGGCCGCACCGTCCACATCCACGTCCAGGTCTCCCTCGGCGGGAACGTGCTCCACACCGGGCAGCTCTTCTTCCCGGAGCAGCTCACCGACGCCGTGTACCGCCGGGCGCCGTACAACCGGCGCCCGAGCCGGGACACCCGGAACGCAACCGACTCGATCTTCCGGAACGGCGGCTCGAAGTCGATGCTGAAGCTCGCGAAGACCAAGACCGGTTACGCAGCACGCATCACGATGGGGATCAGCCGCTCGTAGGGCCGGGCGGCGCACTGGCGGCGGCGCGGCGGAGCCCTCCCCGCCGCGGCCGCCGCCGGTCGAGAGCGACGTCGTCCGCCTAAAGCGGTGCGAAGGCCCGGGAGGCGTCGCGGAGCGCGAGCACGGCGTCGCCCGTCGACGATTCGCGGGACGAGTCGACTGTGATCGCGACGACGAACGCAACGGACAGCGCCTCATGCGCGAGCGCGGCGGGACGCCGGCCGGCGAGTGCCAGCACGGCGAGCTCGGGGTCGAGCTCGGCTGGGCAACGGCGCAAGCCTACGAGGCGCGGTGGCGGAAGTCGGCGGCGCACGACCCTAGACTCAGCGCATGGCCGAGGCGAGCGTCCCGGAGGAGCCGTCCTGGGTCGCCCGCGCGGCCCGGTGGCCGCTCGGGATCGTGCAGAACCTCCTCCGCGCCGTGCCCGTGGCAATCGACGGCTTCTTCACGGACCGGCTCATGCAGCACGCGGCGGGCATCGCCTACCGCGTCCTGTTCTCCCTCGTACCACTCGCGATCGTGCTCGTTTCGATCGCCGGGATCTTCCTGCGCGACGAGGCCCGCAGGCAGGAGGTGGTGGACGACATCGTCAGTCACCTCCCGTTCACGGAATCGGGCACATCCTCCGTCGAGGAAGCGATCACGCATCTCGCGAGCCCGACGAGCGCGTTCGGCCTCGTGTCGCTCGTTCTCTTCTTCTGGGCCTCGTCCGGAATGATGGGGGCGGTACGGACGGGGCTCGAGGCGGCGCTTCGGGTCGAGCCCGACCGCCGGCGGCCTGCCGTGCGCGCGAAGCTGGTCGACCTGATCCTCGTCGCGGGGGCCGGCGCGCTCCTGCTCACGATGGTCGCTGTGACGGTGGTCGCGCAGGTCGTCACGCGCCTCGTCGGCGGCGTCGCCGACGCGGTCGGGCTCGAGGGTGGGCTGCTCGCCGAGCTGCTCCGGCTCGCCGTGCCGCTCGTGATCGCGACGATCGTCGTGATGCTCCTCTACCGGTTCGTTCCCGCCCGGCGTCTCCGCGTCGGGGACGCCGTCGCGGGAGGAATCGTCACCGGGATCCTCCTGCTCGCCATCTCGGCCGCGTCCGCGTTCGTCTACGACCAGGTCGCCGGCCTCTCCGTCGTCTACGGCTCGATCACCGCGCTGCTGGTGTTCCTGTACTCCGTGTACCTGTACGCGTCGGCGCTGCTCTTCGGCGCGGAGGTGGCGGCGGCCTGGTCGGCGCCCCCGGGGACGGGACCGGCCGTTCCGATCCGCCGGCAGCTGCGCGACGCCGTCCTCGGGCTGTTCGTGCGGCAGCAGCCGCCCAAGCCTCCCGGCCCCGTCTAGCGCTGCTGCCCTGTGACAGACTCCGCCCTCGCCCCACCCCGGAGGTCCAAGCATGGCCGCAGACGCTCACGACCTCGCCGCGCATGTCGCGGCAGGGATGCCGCAGCTCCAGGAAGAGCTCGCCTCACTCGTCGCCATCCCAGGGATCTCGGAATGGGACTTCCCGGAGCGCACGCGAGCCCGGCTCCTCGAGGCGCACGAGGCGTTGATCCCGCTGTTTCGCGACGCGGGAGTCGGGCGCATCTCGAGCCTCGAGCTGCCGAACACGGCGCCGATCCTCACGGGCGAGATCCCGGCCCCGGAAGGCGCGCCGACGGTGCTCCTCTACGGCCACTACGACGTCGTCCCCGCCGGCGACGAGGAGCTGTGGGAGTCGCCGCCTTTCGAGACGAGCGAGCGCGACGGCGCGATCTACGGCCGCGGCGCCGCCGACTCGAAGTCGAACCTCCTCGTCCACGTCGGCGCGCTCCGCGCGTGGGACGGCCGTCCGCCCGTCGGCGTGAAGATCCTCCTCGAGGGGCAGGAGGAGGTCGGGAGCGTCCTCGAGGAGGGGTACCCGTCCGAGCACCCCGAGCTCTTCGCCGCCGATGCGATCCTCGTCGCCGACGGCGGCTCGATCCGCGCCGGGCAGCCCTCGCTCACGGTGTCGCTGCGCGGCGATGCCCGCATCACGGTCGAGACGCGCACGCTCGCCAGCAACAAGCACTCCGGCCAGTACGGAGGGGCCGCCCCCGACGCGCTCGTCGTCCTCTTGACGGCGATCGCGAGCCTCTGGGACGAGAGCGGCGACGTTTCGGTGGAAGGGCTGCGTCGCGAGGAGTGGCAGGGCGAGTCGTACACCGACGACGAGTTCCGCTCCCTCGCCGAGATCGAGGAGGGCATGCCGATCGTCGGCACCGGCGGGATCGGGTCGAAGATCTGGAGCGGGCCGGGCATCACGGTGCTCGGGATCGACTGCCCCGCCGTCGACGGCGCGCCCGCCGCGGTGCAGTCGCACGCGAGGGCCGTCCTCAACGTCCGCGTCCACCCGGAGCAGCCGGCGGCGGAGGCCCAGGCAGTCGTGATGCGCCACCTGGAGGCGCTGCGGCCGTTCGGCGTGCCGCTCACGGTGACGGCCGGCGCCACCGGGGACGGCTTCCGCGCGAGCTCGAGCGGCCCCGCCTGGGATGCGATGGTCGCGGCGATGAGCACCGCCTGGGGAGCGGACACCGTCGAGATCGCGACGGGCGGCGCGATCCCGCTCGTCAAGGCGATGAGCCTCGGCGTGCCCGATGCGTCCATGTTCGTCTTCGGCGCGACCGACAGCTTCGCGAACATCCACGGGCCCAACGAGCGGGTCCTGGTCGACGAGTGGCAGAAGGCGACCGTCGCGGAGGCCGTCTTCTTCGGTGAGCTCGCACGGCGATGGAAGGGAGAACGCGGTGAGTGACGACCAGCAGGCGACGACGGCCGAGACGGCCGAGCCCGAGGAGGAGAAGAAGAAGGGGTTCGAGTTCCCGGGGACGATGACCGTCCTCGTCATCGTCACCTTCATCGTCTGGCTTGCGGCCTTCCTCATTCCCTCGGGCGCGTACCAGCACGACGAGAACGGCGTCCCCGTCCCGGGCTCGTACGCCGAGGTGAGCTCGCCTCAGGACTTCGGCGAGCGCGTCGGCGACTTCTTCAAGGCACCGGTGAACGGCCTCTACGGCCTGCAGGACCCGGAGACGGGATTCGTCCGGCCGTTCGGAGTCGGCAGCCTCTTCGGCGCGGTCGGCGTGTTCGCCTTCGTGCTCGCGATCGGCGCCTTCATGACGATGGTGCTCGCCACCGGCGCGCTCGACGTCGCGATCGGAAAGCTCGCGTACGCCATGCGCGGCCGGCCGTGGCTCGTGATCGTCGCCGTGATGGCGCTGTTCTCCCTGCTCGGCACGACGATGGGGTGGGCCGATGAGACGCTCGGCTTCTACGCGCTCCTGATACCCCTGCTGCTCGCGCTCGGCTACGACCGCATGGCCGTCGCCGGGATGATCATCGCCTCGACCACCGTGGGCGCGATGGCGTCGACGGTCAACCCGTTCTCGATCGGGGTCGCGAGCGAGTTCGCGAACACCGGCATCGGAGACGGGATCGGCCTCCGCTGGGTCGGCTGGGCGGTGCTCACCGCGATCACGATCGCCTACGTCGTGCGCTACGCCGAGCGGGCGAAGGCCAACCCCGACCGCTCGCTCGTCGGCTTCCTCCCCGACGACGCGGAGCTCGTGAAGAAAGAGGAGTCCGCCTCCCATCTCACGCTCACGGGCCGCCAGAAGATCATCCTCGGGATCACGACGTTCACCTTCGTGTTGCTCGTGTTCTCCGTCATCCCGTGGGACTCGATCTTCCACCTGAGCGTCGAGGTCGACCCCGTAACGCACGTGCCCCTTCCGCACGACCCGTGGTGGAACCTCGGCTGGTGGTTCCCCGAGCTGATCGCGCTCTTCCTCGTTGCGTCGGTCGTCGTCGGGCTCGTGGCGGGCTTCTCCGAGAAGCAGATCACCGGCAACATCGCGCGCGGCTTCGGCGACTTCATCGGGGCGGGCGTCGCCGTCGTGCTCGCGCGCGGCGTGACGGTGATCCTGAACAACACGCAGACGATCGACACGATCCTCAGCTGGATGGAGAACGCCGTGAGCGGCACGTCTGCGGTCGGGTTCGTCGGCCTCGTCTTCATCATCAACACGGGCATCGCGTTCATCATCCCCTCGTCGTCCGGCCACGCCACCCTGGCGATGCCGCTGCTCGCGCCGCTCGGCGACTTCGCCGACGTGTCGCGACCGCTCGTCGTCACGGGCTGGAGCTGGGGCGCGGGCATCGCGCGGTTCGTCACGCCGACGAGCGCCGTCGTGATGGCCGGCATCGCGCTTGCCGGCGTCCGCTACGACCGCTGGATCCGGTTCATCCTCCCCCTGATGGCGATCCTCGCCGTCGTCTCCGTCGTCATGCTCGGCATCGCGGCGGCGCTGGAGTGAATCGGTGTCCGACTTCAGTCGGACACCTCGGGAGTGGGCTCGACAGTGGTGTCCGTCTTCAGGTCGGACACCAAGCGGCCAACGTAGAGGAGCGACTCACGATCACCTTTCTCGTCCTCGCGGTCACGGTCGCCTCTTCGCCTGCGCCGTGACCGCCGCCCGCCTGCGGATGTCGCCCTCGCAGTTCCTGCTGCCGCTCGCGTTCCCCGCGTGTGATCCTCGTCGGCGGGATGCTCTCGCTCGACCGCGATGCTCTCGAGCGGAGACGCGGGGCCGCACGCGCTCCTGCTCGGGTTGGTGCTCCTGACCTTCGTGTTCGGGCGGCTGATCAGCAACATGGCGACGGCGCTGATCGTGCTGCCGGTCGCGGTGTCCGCGGCCGACGAGCTCGACGTCTCCGCGAAGCCTGTGCTGATGGCCGTCGCGGTGGCGTCGGCGGCGGCATTCCTGACACCCGTCGCGACGCCGGCGAACCTGATGGTGATGGGGCCGGGCGGCTACCGGTTCGGCGACTACTGGAAGCTCGGGCTCCCGATGCTGGTGCTCTTCGGCCTCGTCGCGGTGCTCCTCGTCCCCGTCGTCTGGTCTTTCTGACGGTGGTGCTGGAGTAGGGTTCAAGGCTCGTTCCACGACACGGGAGGAAAGTTGTGAGCACGCTGCGCGACGACGAGATCCAGACGATCGAGGACGGCAAGCGCTTCGACCCGCAGGCCGACGCGGACGGGGACGACACGGACGGGACCGACGGCGATTCCGACGACACCGACGGAACCGATGGCGGCGACGCCGACGCGGACGACAGCGACGCCGCGTAGACCCTCCCGGGCGGCGCTCGCGCGCTGCCTCGACCCGGTCGACGCCGAGGCGTTCCTCGCCGAGCACTGGGAGCAGCGCCCGCTGGTCGTGCCGCGGGACGAGCCGGGGCGCTTCGACGACCTCCTCTCAGAGGCGGACGTGGAGCGCCTCGTCTGCTCCACCGCGATCCGTTACCCCGGATTCAGGCTCGTCCGCGAAGGCAGCCAGATACCGGTCGGCGCCTACACGTCGGAGGTCTCGTGGCGGCCCCCGTTCACCGGCACGGCCGACGTCCCGCGCGTCGTCGCCGAGTGGGAGGCGGGCGCCACGATCGTCCTGCAGGCGCTCCACGTCAACTGGCATCCGCTCGCCGTCTTCTGCCGGCTGCTCGAGGACGCGCTCGGACGCGGCGTGCAGGCGAACTCGTACTCCACGCCGAGCGGCTCGCAGGGGTTCGACGTCCACCACGACACGCACGACGTGCTCGTTCTCCAGGTCGCGGGCGAGAAACGCTGGAAGCTCTACGACCCGCTGCTCGAGCTGCCGCTCAAGCACCAGCGCTACTCGAGCTCGCTCGGCGACTCCGGGGCACCGACCGACGACTTCGTCCTGCGGGCGGGCGACACGCTCTATCTCCCGCGCGGCTGGCTGCACGAGGCCGAGACATCCGCGACCGACTCGCTCCACCTGACGATCGGCATCGCGGCTCACACCTGGCTCGACGCCGCGCGCGGCGCCCTCGCGGCGCTGGAGGACGAGCCCGGCTTCCGGCCCGACGTCGCGCGGGGCGAGGCCGCCGGGCTCGAGGCCGCGCTTACCGCGCAGCTCGACCCGGAGACGGTCGAGCGCCGCCGGCGCCGCAGGTTCGTCGAGACCCGCAGGCCGATCCGCGAGGACGGTCTCTCACAGCTCCGCGCGCTCGAGCGCCTCGACGGCGCCACCATGCTCGAGCGCCGGGCGACGGTGATCGCCGACCTCGAGGAGTCCAACGGCATCGTCACGCTCGTCTTCGAGGGGAAGGAGATCGGCTTTCCCGCGCACGCAGCCCCGGGGGTGCATGCGTGCTTCGACGCCGAGGGGCCGTTTCGGGCAGCCGACCTGCCCGGTGATCTCGACGCCGACGGGCGCCTCGTCCTCGTCCGCCGCCTCGTCCGCGAGGGCTTCCTCCGCGTCGTCGCTGACTAGCCCCCCAGCCGCGCGCGGGTGGTGCGGTGGGCGGTCACGCGGAAGCGGCGCGGGGGGCGGGGCTCGGCGGCCTCGCACGTGAGGAGCTCCGGCTCGCCGAGCTCGGCGACGACGTCGAGACGATGGGTCGCACCGTCCGGCGTGCGGAAGCGCACGCGCCAGGTCTCGTCGCCTCTGTGCTCGGACCCGAGCAGCACCAGGTCGTCGAGGCCGAGGATGCCCTCCGTCTCACGCAGCGCCCGCTCGGCAGCCTGTACCGCGAAGGAATAGGCACTGCGGCCGCGGTAGCGGTCGAGGTCGACGCAACCTCGAGCCATGGCCTTCAGCAAGCCCGGGATGTCGCCCGGCGCTACACGCCCGTGGAACGTCCCCTGCGGCAGCGCGACGACGTTGCCCGCGAAGCGGTCCCCACCGACGTGACTCGACTGCCACACCTCTCCGGGTGGAGCGGCCGCGCGCAGCGCGTCGTACAGCGGGCCGCCGTACCGCGCGCAGCAACGGTCGCGCTTCCCGTGCGTGCAGACGACGAGAACGGGATCCGCGATCGGGTGGAAGGGCGCGTCGCCGCCGGCGAGCGCGTCGGCCAGGTCGACGTCACGGAGGTCGTCCTGGTGCTCCACCTCGAGGCCGAGCAGGCGCTCGGCACCGGGTGTCGTCGACGCGAGGAAGACGCGCCTGCCGCTCTCTGCGCGCCGCTCGGGCTGCTTGACGAAGAGAAGGCGGGCGGGCCGCAGCAGCTCGAGGTGCTCGCGCAGATGAGTCTTGAGCTTGGGCGAAAGGAGGCTGCCCCCGAGGATGTCGCGCCGCCAGGCGCCGCGGTACTCGACGAGGATCCAGTTGTCGATCCGGCTCGCGGTCGCGCCGAGCGGCTCCTCGCGCGTGCGCGAGAGGTCGGCGCAGAACGGCCGCCTCCGTTTCACACGCTCGACCGCGGTGCCGTCCTCCACCGGGCCAGGGTAGCCTCCTGTCAGGCATCGCCCTTCGCGTCCTGCAAACGGTCGCCGGCCACCAAGGAGCAACTTCGTGAACCTGCACACCGACATCCCTGCCCGTGGCCAGATCGATCGACTGCTGACGAACCGGGACCCTGCCAGCGTCTCGATCTACGTCCCCACCGACCCTGCCTCCAGCGGCGACGCCGAGCGCATCGAGCTCAAGAATCTCGCCGGCGAGGCCGTGCGGCAGCTCGAGGACGCCGGGATGTCGAAGGCGGACGTCTCGGCGATCGACGAGCAGCTCGGCGAGCTCGACAACGACGGCACGTTCTGGCGCTTCCAGGCGCGGAGCCTCGCACTCTTCGCGACACCAGGCTCCCTCGTCACGTTCAGGCTTCCGAACCGGCTCGTCGCCCAGGTGCAGGTCTCCGACCGGTTCCACCTGAAGCCGCTCCTCCGCGCAGTGACCTTCCCGCAGGTCGCGTTCGTCCTCGCCCTCGCGCAGGGCTCCGTGCGCGTGCTCGAGGTCGGCCCCGAGCTCGGTTCCTGGGATGTCGAGGTGCCCGACCTGCCGACCGACGTCGCGAGCGCCGCCGGGATGGCGTCGATCGCCGACCGCGCGCCTCGCGGCGCGCTCCAGGGCTCGGAGGGTCAGAAGGTGCGCATGCGGCAGTACTGCCGCCAGGTCGACCAGGCGCTGCGGCCGATCCTCGCGGGGCTCGACGTCCCGCTGATCCTCGCCTCCACCGAGCCGCTCGACGGCATCTATCGCTCCGTCAACACGTATCCGCACCTGGCCGCTGAGAGCGTCGCCGGCAGCCCCGAGGCGGCGTCGGACGCCGATCTCGTCGCCGGCGCGCGGACGGTGCTCGACGCGGTGCACGCCGCCGAGCTCGCGTCGGTGCGCGAGCTCTACGAGCGCCGCTCGTCGCAAGGACGCACAATGCTCGACGTCGGCGACATCGCGCGCGCCGCCACGTTCGGCGCGGTCGACACGGCGATCGTCGACATCGACGACGTCGTGCCCGGAACGGTCGACGAGGAGTCGGGCGCGGTCACCCTTGCCGAGGTGGACGACGCGATCACCTACGGCGTCGTCGACGAGATCGCCCGCCGCGCGTGGCTCAACGGCGGCAGGGTGCTCGCCGTCCGCCGCGAGGACGTGCCGGGCGGCGGCTCCGCCGCGGCGATTCTCCGCTACGCCGTCTAGCGCGCCGGGCCGTGTGAGAGGATCGCGGCGATGAGGCGCCGCACCGGCACCGTGGTCCTCGGCGCCGTCGGCCTCCTGCTCGTGCTCCTCTTGCCGACGACTGCGGCCGCCGACCTGCGCGACGAGCAGGCGCTCGCCGACCGCTACGCGCCCGTCGTCCGTCTCGTGGAGCAGACCGAGGAGTGCGGCCCCGGAGAGCCCTACGAGCCGATGGATGTCGACCGCATCTTCGGCCAGTCGACCGTCGCACTTCGTGGCCCGTGGAACGCGACCGACCTCGTGAAGATCGGGCCGTCGGCGAAGGACGTTGCCGGGCTCTACGAGTACCACCTCGACTTCCCGGGGAACGCGCTCGACCCCGGCTGCGACTACGAGCGCTGGGCGCGGCGGCTCACGACGGGCCACGAGCCCGTCGTCTACGCGCACGTCGCCACCGACCCGGGCAATCCGGGCGAGGTCGCGGTGCAGTACTGGTTCTTCTACCCCTTCAACGACTTCAACAACACGCATGAGGGCGACTGGGAGATGATCCAGCTCGTCTTCGACGCGCCCGATGCCGCGGCGGCGCTCGCGGAGGACGAGCCCGCCGAGGTCGGGTACAGCTCGCACGAGGGCGCCGAGCGGGCGGCCTGGGGCGACGACAAGCTCGAGATCGTCGACGGCACGCACCCGGTCGTCTATCCGGCCGCCGGGTCGCACGCCAACAAGTACACGGCGGCGCTCTACCTCGGCAGCTCGGCGGAGGCCGGCGTCGGATGCGACAACACCCAGGGACCGCACCGCGAGCTCCGGCCGGTCGTGCGGACGATCCCGAGCGACCCTGCGGCGGCGGCCGAGGCGTACCCGTGGATCACCTTCGAGGGACGATGGGGCGAGCTGCAGCGAGCCTTCTTCAACGGGCCGACCGGCCCGAACATGAAGACGCAGTGGACCGCGCCGATGGAATGGGCGGCCGACTGGCGCGACCGAAGCTATGCCGTGCCGACCGGAGGGATCCTCGGGACGGGCGCCACCGACCTCTTCTGCTCGGGCGTCGAACGAGGCTCGGCCGCACTCTCGAAGCTGCTCCTGAACCCCGGCGCGACCGTCCTCGTACTCGGGTTGATCCTCGCGCTCCTCGTCTTCGCGGTCGTCAAGGCGACGTGGACCCCGGTCGCGCCGCTGCGGGTCGGCCGCCGCCGCTCATGGGGGCAGATCCTCTCCGTCTCGGGCCGGATGTACGTGAAGCGCTTCCGCCTCTTCGTGGGGCTCGGGCTCCTCCTGATCCCGATCACCGTGGTCATCGCCGCCGTGCAGTGGCTCCTGGTGTCGGGGATCGACGCGATCTCGAGCGTCACCGGCAGCCTCGCCGGCTCGCTCGCGTACATAGCCCTCGTCGTCGGGACGACGCTGACGTTGCTCGGCCTCGGGCTCGTCCAGGCGGCGACAGCGTGCGCGCTCGTCGAGATCGACGCCGGACGCGACGTCGGGCCGGTCGGTGCCTACCGGCTCGCGCTGCGCCGGATCCGGCCGTTGCTCGGCGCGATCGCGATCTTCGTCGCGGCGCTGGTGATCCTAACGACGAGCGTCGTCGGCATCCCGATTGCGGTCTGGCTCGCCGTCCGCTGGTCGCTGCTCGCGCCGGTCGTCGAGCTCGAGGGTCGGGGCCCGTACCAGGCGCTCCGCCGGAGCGGCGCGCTCGTGCGCGGCCGCTGGCTCCGGGTCGGATCGCTGGTCGGCGTCGGCGGGCTGGTCGCACTCGCCGCCGGCCCGCTCATCGGCGCGCTCCTGATCTTCCTCTCCAACTCGTCGCTTGCGGTCCTGAACCTCGTCGCCGGGGTCGTCTACGCGATCGCGTTGCCGTTCGTCGCGCTCGTGACCGCGTACGTCTACTTCGACGCGCGCACGCGGCTCGAGCTCGAGCCGCGCGACGTCCGCACCGAGCTTCCCGCGGAGGTCGCGATCGAGCCGGTCTGAGGCTTTCCCCAGGCGGTGGCGCCGCCTGTGGACACCTGTGGACAGGCGTTCGGCGTTCTCTGCACTTTGCGGAGAGTTCGCACCCCGACCTGTGGACGAAACCGCGAAACGCGCGTCTCGTGTGCGATATCCGATGCCTCCCCCATCGGCTCGGAGCCTCACGCGAGCCACGGAACGCAGACACCGTGGCTCCGGGGCGGCGGAAGGCACAAGTGCTCCGTCGCCCCTCCGAGCCGGCGCATCCGATCCGTAGAAAGCCGAGCGCCTTCGCGCCGATTCCCCGATGCCCGCGTCGCGCGGCCGGCGCACGATCGGGGGGTGACGAGCGACGACTTCTCGGTCCTGATCGCAGGCGGCGGCGTGGCCGCGCTCGAGGCGGCTCTGACGCTGCGCGAGGTGAGCGAGCAACGGGCGCGCGTCGAGCTCCTCGCTCCCGAGCCGACGTTCTGGTACCGCCCCGTGGCGGTGGCGGAGCCCTTCGGCCTCGGGACGGTGCGCCACTTCGACCTCGGCGCGCTCGCCGAGGACATCGGAGTCGGCCTGTCCCTCGGTGCGCTCGCTGCGGTCGACGTCGACCGGCGTGAGGCCCGCACCCAGGCGGGCGGGACGCTCCGCTACGACGCGCTTCTCATCGCCTGCGGCGCCGTGCCGCACGCCGCCATTCCGGGCGCCCTCACGTTCCGCGGCCCCGCCGACAGCGAGCGGATCCGCGAGTTGCTCGACGCGATCGACGGCGGCGACGTCGCGACGGTCGCGTTCGTCGTGCCGTGGGGCGCGACCTGGTCGTTGCCGGCGTACGAGCTCGCACTCATGACCGCGTCGTACCTCCAGGCCTCCGGCCGGCACGACGTCGAGCTCGCGATCGTCACGCCCGAGCTCCGTCCCCTTCAGCTCTTCGGCGACACCGCAAGCGAGGCAGTCCGCGGACTGCTGGACGAGGCCGGCGTGGCCTTCGTCGGAGGCTCGTACGCGGTCGAGCACGTCGACGGGAGTCTCGTGCTCCTCTCCGGAGAGGCTCTCTCGGTGGATCGCGTCGTCGCACTCCCGCGACTCCGCGGGCAGCGGATCGACGGCATACCCCAGACGCTCGAGGGCTTCCTCGACGTCGACGAGCACTGCCGCGTCGGCGGCACCGACGTCGTGTTCGCCGCGGGAGACATCACGAGCTTCCCGGTGAAGCAGGGCGGGATCGCCGCGCAGCAGGCCGCCGCCGCGGCCGAGGCGATCGCCGTGCTCGCAGGCGCGTCCCTGGTGCCCCATCCTTTCCATCCGATCCTCCGGGGCCTGCTCCTGACCGGTGCCGAGCCGCAGTATCTCCGGCGCGACCTCTCCGGTGGCCAGGAGCCGGACTGGGCCAGCTCCTCGCCGATCTGGTGGCCGCCGACGAAGATCGTCGGCCGGCGGCTCGCTCCGTTTCTCGCAGCGCTGACGGGCGAGATGCCCGTCTCCGGTCTCGAGCCCCCGGCGGGAGGGGTGCCGGTGGACCTGCCGCTCGACCCTCGCGCGCTCGAGCTCGGCCTCTCGAGCTCGGACGTGCCGCCGGCCTCGCCCGCGGCGGAGGCAAGGTCGGTCGGCACGGCGATGCGCTCGTGCCCGCCACTCGTCGAATCCAGGACGACGCTCGCGGAGGTGGCGCGCGGAATGCGCGAGCGCGACATCGGATCCGTGCTCGTGGTCGACGGTGAGCGGCTCGTCGGCATCCTCACCGCCCGCGACGTGCTCCGCGCGGTCGCCCACGGCGTCACCCCGGGCCATGCAGCCGTCGGGCGGTGGATGACGGCAAGCCCGATCACCGTGACGGCTTCGACGAGGCTCGACGCGGCAGAGACGCTGATGACGGAGTACGGCATCCACCACCTGCCCGTGGTGGAGGACGAGAAGCCCGTCGGGATCGTCGGGCTCCGGGACGTGACGCGATCGCGGCGCAGCCCGGACAGGCTCTCGATCGGACTGGGATTCTGAGGGAAGGAGAGGACCGTGGGAGAAAGCACCGTTCGGGTCGGCGACGTCATGACGCGCGACGTCGTCTCCGTGACGCCGGACACACCGCTCAAGGACGTCGCGGCAGCGATCGTCGAGCGCGGGATCTCCGGCCTGCCGGTCTGCGACGCGGACGGCGCCGTCGTGGGCGTGCTGAGCGAGGCGGACCTGCTCGTGAAGCAGGGCGGGTCGCCCGAGAGATCCGGCGGGCTGTTCGCCTGGCTCGTCGAGACGGCGAGCGCGCCCGATCTCGCGAAGCTCCGCGCGCACACGGCCGGCGAGGCGATGACTTCGCCGGCGGTCACCGTCGAGACTGCCAGCCCCGTCTCGGAGGCGGCGCGGACGATGGTCTCGCTGGGGGTCAACCGGCTCCCGGTGGTGGAAGACGGACGGCTCGTCGGCATCGTCACGCGTGCCGACCTCGTCCGGCTCTTCACGCGCAGCGACGAGGAGATCGCGCGGGACATCCGGCAGGACGTGGTCAAGCGACTCTGGATCGCTCCGGAGCGAATCGAGATCGAGGTCGAGCAGGGCGAGGTCGTTCTGCGCGGCGAGGTCGACACCGAGGTCGAGGCGGGGCTGCTCGAGAAGCGCATCCCGCTCGTGGCCGGCGTGGTCGGCGTCCGCTCCGAGCTCTCGTGGGCTGTCGACCGGTCGGGCAACTCGAACCGGCGGTAATCTCTCGAGGCGAATGACGCCGAAAGGGAGGCCGATGACCCGTGCACGTACGCTCGCCGCCGCGCTCGTGGCGGGAATCGCGGTCGTCGCCGCCGGGTGCGGCGGGAACGACCAGTCGGAGTCGGCCGCCACGCAGTGGGCCGGTGACGTCTGCACCGCGGTCAACACGTGGCGCAGCGACATCTCCACGACCGCCAGCTCCGTCACGAGCAACCCGACGCGCGCGGGCCTCCAGCAGGCTGCCGACGAGGCGAAGAGCACGACGGAGACGCTGGTCGACACCCTGAAGGGCCTCGGCGCCCCCGACACCGAGTCGGGCGACCAGGCGCGCAGCGCGCTCGACACCCTCTCGTCCGGGCTGCAGGGCGACCTCGACACGATTCAAAAGGCGGTGCAGGACGCCTCCGGCGTCCAGGGTCTGCTCGGAGCCGTGTCCGAGGTCAGCGCCGCACTCGCGAACGTCTCGTCCGAGCTCTCCGACGCGCTGGACGAGCTTGGCTCGCTCCGCGACGTGGACGACCAGCTTCGGCAGGCGTTCACCGATGCGGAGTCGTGCGACGGGCTGCTTCCCTCCGGCTCGTAGGCGAAGGCACGTGGCCGGCCGCATCGTCGTCGGCGTCGACGGATCGGCCCACGGCCGCCATGCGCTTCGCTTCGCCCTGTCGGAGGCGGCCCTGCGCGGCGCCGGGGTGGACGTCGTCAGCTCGTGGGCCGTCCCGCCGCTCGCCGCGACGGGTGTCGGGCTGATGTCCGCCTTCGACCTCATGCGCGCCGAGCTGGGCGACTCGGCGCGTCAGGTGGTGGCCGGCGAGCTCGCGGACGCGGCCGAGCCCGCTTTCGGCCTCGAGATCGAGCAACGTGTCGCCGAGGGCGACGCGGCCGGGGTGCTCGTCGACGCGGCGGCCGGAGCCGATCTTCTCGTCGTCGGCTCACGCGGTCGTGGAGGCGTCACGGGAACGGTCCTCGGATCCGTCTCCCGCGCCTGTCTCCAGCATGCGCCCTGCCCCGTCGCGGTCGTGCACGACGCAGGCCCGACCGAGCGGTCGCGGATCGTCCTCGGCGTCGACGGCTCGCCGGGGGCGAGGGCGGCGCTGGAATGGGCGTACGCCGAAGCCGAGCTGCGCGACGTCGGCGTGTTCGCGGTGTGCGCGTACGACGAGCCGTGGGGGATCGCCGCTGCCGGCATGTCGAGCGCCGCCGCGGTCGCTGAGGTCCGCACCGCGCTCGCCGTGGAGGCCGAGGACGTGCTGGAGGCTGCCTACGCGGCGGCGCCCGACGGTGTCGGCGTGACGGGCGAGGCGGTCCGGCGTGCAGCAGGTCCCGCACTCGTCTCGGCGGCGGATGGATCCGCCCTGCTCGTCGTCGGCTCGCGGGGCCGCGGCGGGTTCACGAGCCTGCTCCTCGGCTCGGTCAGCCAGCACTGCGCCGCGCACGCGCGCGGCGTTGTGGTCGTCGTGCGACGGTGAAACGGGTGGGCGTCATGGCGTGCCCCTTCCTCCGTCTCGCTTGCCGGGCGGAATCGCGTGCTGGCGCCCGAGATCGAGCGCGATGCAGAGGATCAGCGTCGCCGTCCAGGCGTTGACGGGGTCGAACGTCAGGGGCTCACGGTCGCCGATCAGATCCGAGACGAGCCAGATGACGAACCAGATGAACGTCACGGTCGTGCCTCGGCGCCCGAGTGCCGACCCCTCGGTAGTGAGAGGACGATCAGCCCGGCGGCGACCAGGGCGAGGAGCGCTCCCACGCCGAGCAGCGCTCCGCCGAACCACGGCAGCCCGTCGAGCTCGGCGCCGATGTCGAGACTCGTGTCGACGGCACGGGAGCCGTCGGCGTTCATGGCCACGAACGCCCAGCGTCCGTTCCGGAGATCCCAGTCGAGCGCGGTCTCGCCGGTTCCCGTCGCGGATGCAGCCCAGAACGTCTGCTCGCCGGGAGGGGTGGCGGGCGCGCCGCCCGGGCTGCGATCGTAGTCGCCGGGGTCGTCGCGCAGGTCGCCGACGACGTCGTGCGACACGCCGGCGAGGTAGCGCTGCACCTCCGCCTCCGGGCCGATGCCGACGAAGACGGGACGGTCGCTCCGGCTCCTGATCCGCACGGTGCCGACGAGGTCGTTCCAGGCCCAGTCGGGGCCGTCGAGGTCGGCGGTCTCGGAGACGAGCCCGTGCGTCGGTGTCACGAACGTGTGCGACGGGCTCGTCACGAAGCCGTCCTCGCGCTGTGTCTGGTCGATCACGAGCGCCGCTGCGCCTGCGGTGAGGGCGCCGAGCGCGATCAGCCCGGTGACCGCGCCGACCGCGAGCAGCGCGATGCGGCCGCCGCTCCAGCCACCACCACCCGCGGCTCCCGTGCCCGTCGCCAACGGCGCCGGCGCCACCTCGTCGGGCGCGGGAGCGCCGGGCTCCGAGCCGCCCTGGTCGAGCCGGAACGGCGGGTAGACGTCCGTCATCAGCGCCGCGTAGCCGGCGACGCGGAGCGCCCAGCGGTCGAGACCGACCACGAGGTCGAAGATCCCGCGCGGGTAGCGCCCGGTGAACAGCAACGCGACGCCCGCGATCAGGACGAGTAGCCCGATCAGCCCGCCGCCCCAGGTCCAGCCCCAGTGCTCGCCTTGCCACGCGAGCCAGCTGCCGCCGCCCGCGATGACGCCGACGATCAGGTACTGCGGGATCGCGAGGAGCCACCACTTGACGAGGACGAGGCCCCGCGACAGCCGCTCGGGGTACTCGACGTCGAGCGAGGCCGGGTAGTCCGCTTCCGCGCTCAGCGTGAACGGCGGGTAGCGGTCGGTCCCGAGCGCGCCGTACGTGTAGAAGCCGACGCGCCACGTCCAGCGCAGCACACCGACGTTGAAGTCGAAGAGCGAGCGCGGGTAGCGGCCCGTGAACAGGATCGCGAAGAACGCGACCACCCCGAGCAGGAAGAACGCGATCCAGAGGAACACGAGGACGATGTAGTGCGGGATCGCGAGCAGCCACTTGACGAGCCACAGCCAGCGGCTGGGCTCTCCTTCGAGACTGCCCTCGACGCGGACGGGATAGGACGGGACGGCGGACATCGACTCCTCCTCTTGGAACCTCGGCTCAGCTCAGCTCAGCCTACGACGCCAAAGGGTGGCGGCGTGTACCGCGCGACGCACCGCGTGTCCAGGCCGTCCGCGGTCCCACGCTCGACGAACTGCTGCGCGACCCGCGCGGTGCAGCCGAGCTGCAGTGCGCCGTGCCCGGCATGCGGGACGACCACGGTGCGGCTCGCGGGCAGCTCGCGGCGGGCGTTGCGGACGTTCTCGAGCGGATCCTGCGGGTCGTCGCCGCCCACGACGAGCAGCACCGGGACGTCCGAGCGGACGCGCGCCCTCGACCAGGCCGGCTGCGCGGCCTTCGGCATCGCCGAGCACACGGCCCCCACGAGCGCTGCGTCGGCCGCCGTGCGCTCCGCGAGGTACGTCCCACGCGCCGCCGCCTGCGTCCGCGCCGGATTCCACCGCGCCCACGGCTCGTTGCAGACGATCGACCAGAACATCAGCCGTCTCGTCTCCACGCCGCCGGTTCCGTTCTCGTCCATCGCGAGGGCGAGCGGATCCCAGTCGCCGACGGCGGCGCGGTGTGCGATCCAGGGGATCCGCGCCGCGCCCTCGGGCGTCCGCGTCAGCGCCTGGAGTGCTCCGGCCGCCTCCGCCGGGCGGATCACGATCCCGTTCGCGCGCACGGGCGCGCGCCGCAGCGTCGCGATCAGCTCGAACGCCTCGCTGCGGACGCGCGGGTAGGCTCGGCCGCAGCGGGGCGACGCCGCGCAGCGCGAGAGGATCGAGCGGAGCGACCGCTCCCCGTTTCGCGCCCAGAGCTCGAAGATCGGGACGTCGAGGAGCGTCCCGCCGTCGAGGATCGCCGTGCGCACGAGGTCGGGGTGCTGCGCGAGGAGATACTGCGCTGCGGTCGCGCCGTAGGAGACGCCGTAGACATCGACCTGCTCGTAGCCGAGCGCGCGCACGACCTCGGCGACGTCCTCCATCGCGGGCACGGTCGTGTACTGCCTGACGTCCTCGTCGAACCGCGCGACACATGCCCTGACGTAGGCGCGGATCGCCTTCGCGTCGGCCCCGAGCGGCCTCTTCGGCACCGGGCAGTCGAGCCGGTTCGAGGAGCCCGTTCCGCGCTGGTCGACGAGGACGATGTCGCGGGTCTCGTTCGTCGCGGAGAAGAGTTGTCGCACCCCGACCGCGCCCGCGATCGCCGATCCGCCGGGCCCGCCCGCGAGGTAGAGCAAAGCGTCCGGCCTCGATCGCCCGTCGCGCGCGGGCACGACCGCCACGCGAAGCGGGATCGTCCTGCCGTTCGCGATGCCGCGGTTCTCCGGCACCCGGAACCTGCCGCACCTCGCCTGCACTCCGCCGGCGAGCGTGCACGCCCTGAGCGGAGTCGCGCTCGGGCGGGCGGCGCCGAGCGGCACGAGCGCGAGCGCGGCCGCGAGGACGAGCCCGAGACGGTGCGCGGGCTGCGTCCATCCGGCCGCGCGTCGCGTCATTGCAGGCTGCGTTCCGCGAGCACGCGCGCCACGTCGAGCGTCGAGAGAACCCCGACCGGCCTACCGGACTCGTCGACGACGAGCAGGTGGGCGACGGCGTGCTCGGTCATCATCTGCGCCGCGCGCTGCAGGGTGTCGTCGGGACCGATCGCGAGCGCGGGCGTCGCTGCCGATCCGCCGGCCGACTGCGCGTCCAGGTCACGGACGCCCGCCGCAGCGACGAGGTCGAGATCGGAGATCACGCCCCAGACCCCGAGGTCGTCGGCTTCGGTGACGACCACGCAGTGAACGCCGCGACCCGCCATGAGCTCGGCGACGGCCGACAGCGGCGTGTCCGCGGAGCAGGAGAGGACTCCCTCGTGCATCGCGTCGCGCACCCTCGTCTCCTCGAGCCCGATCGCGCCGGATGTGACTGCCCTGGCGTCCATCGCAACCCCTTTCCTGTCTTCTGCCTGAAGGTTGAGGCGGTCGCGCCGGCGTCGCATCAGCGGTCCGCCGGATCGGGGCCGTGGGGAACTACCCATGCGTCGGCCGGTGCGAGGCGCGACGCTGGGTGTCGTGGCGGCGATGCCTCACGAGCGGGAGAATGCGCGGGTGACCGACGTCGTCGACGTGATCCTCCGCGACGGAAGCACCCTGCGGCTCCGCCCGCCCGCCCGCGCGGACGCCGACGCGATCCTCGACTTCTTCCGAGCCCTCTCCGAGCAGAGCCTCTACATGCGCTTCCACGGGTTTCCGTCGCTCGGGCCCGAGGTCGTCGAGCAGGTGCTCGAGTCGGACTGGGTCGAGCGCGGCGCGCTGCTCGGTTCGCTCGTCGAGGACGGGTCGGAGCGGGTCGTCGCGCTTGCGAACTACACGCGGCTCCGCGATCCCACCACGGCCGAGACGGCGTTCGCGGTGGCGGATACGTTCCAGCGCCGCGGCGTGGGCACGCGCCTCGTCGAGCAGCTCGCCGAGCGGGCGGCCCATCACGGCATCGAGCGGTTCGTCGCTCTCGTGCTGCCCGACAACCGGCGGATGCTCGGCGTCTTCGAGGCGCTCGGCTTCGAGCTGACCCGCGAGCTCGCGGGTGGGGAGGTCGAGGTCGCGTTCCCGATCGGGCGTACCGAGCGGTTCGAGGAGCGCCTCGCCGAGCGCGACCATGTCGCCGTCGCGGCATCCCTGCGTCCGTTCTTCGAGGCCCGCAGCGTCGCCGTGATCGGCGCGTCGAGACGGCGCGGCACGATCGGCGGTGAGCTCTTCCGCAACATCATCGACGCCGACTTCGAGGGTGCGGCCTATCCGGTCAACCGCGACGGCGCGTCGGTCGCGGGAGTGCGGGGCTACCGCTCGGTCGCCGAGATCCCCGATCCGGTCGACGTTGCCGTGATCTGCGTGCCGGCGGCGGGCGTGGTCGATGCCGCCCAGGAGGCGCTCGAGCACGGAGTCCGGGCGCTCGTCGTCATCTCGGCCGGGTTCGCCGAGACGGGGAGCGACGGTATCGAACGCCAAGAGCGGCTGCTCGCGCTCGTCCGCGCGCACGGGGCCCGCCTGATCGGGCCGAACTGCCTCGGGATCTCGGTCGCCGGGCCGAGCCTCAACGCCACGTTCGCCTCGCGCTCGACGCCGCCCGGCAACATCGGCTTCTCGTCGCAGAGCGGAGCGCTCGGCCTCGCGCTGCTCGAGGCGGCGGTCACGCGCGGTCTGGGTCTCTCGGCGTTCGTCTCGATCGGGAACAAGGCCGACGTCTCGACGAACGACCTGCTCGAGTGGTGGGAGGACGACGCGTCGACCGAGGCGATCCTGCTCTACGTCGAGTCGTTCGGGAATCCGCGCCGGTTTGCCCGTATCGCGCGTCGCGTCGCGCGCCGCAAGCCGATCCTCGCGCTCAAGAGCGGTCGCTCGCAGAGCGGCCAGCGCGCGGCGAGCTCTCATACGGCGGCGCTCGCCGGCTCCGACGCCGCCGCCGACGCGCTCTTCCGGCAGGCCGGCGTCATTCGCGCCGAGACCCTCGAGGAGCTCGTCGACGTCGCCTCGCTCTTCTCCGCGGGCGGCCGGCTCGACGGCCGCTCGGTCGGGATCGTGACCAACGCCGGCGGCCTCGGGATCCTCTGTGCCGATGCGTGCGAGGCCGCAGGTCTCGAGCTCCCGGCGCTCGGCGACGAGACCGTGACCGCGCTGCGGGCGGTGCTTCCCGCCGAGGCCAGCGTCGCGAACCCCGTCGACATGCTCGGCGGCGCGACCGCCGCGACCTATGCCGCGGTGATCCCGCACGTCCTGGCCGACCCGCACGTCGCCGCGTGCGTCGTTCTCTTCGTGCCTGCCGTCAGCGCCACGGCGGACGAGGTCGCGGCCGCCGTCGTCGACGCCGTCTCGGAGGCAGGATCGGACAAGCCGGTGCTCGCGGTGATCATGAGCTCGGAGGGGACGCCCGCCGCGCTGCGGACGGCGAGCGGCGTCGCGTCGTTCAACTACCCGGAGTCCGCCGCACGCGCGCTCGGCCGCGTCGCTGACCGCGCATCCTGGCTGCGCCGTCCGCAAGGTGCGGTTCCTGCGCTGCAGGGAATCGAGCGAGCACGCGCCGAGGCGGTCGTCGACGCGGCGCTCGAGGGCTCCGACGACACGTGGCTCGACCCCGCGGCGACCCGCGACCTGCTCGAGGCGTACGGGCTGCCCCTCGTCCCCGAGCGCGTGGCCGGCTCCGCCGACGAGGCAGTGGCCATTGCGCGTGAGCTCGGCTTCCCGGCCGTCGTCAAGACCGCAGCGCCCGGCGCCCACAAGACCGAGACCGGCGGGATCGCGCTCGACCTCGCCGACGAGGAGGCGGTCGCAGCCGCCGCGGCGCGCATCGGGCCGCCGGTGATCGTCCAGCCGATGCTCGCGGGCGGCGCCGAGCTGCTCGCCGGCGTGGTGCAGGACCCCGTCTTCGGCCCGCTCGTCGCGTTCGGCCCCGGCGGTGTGTTCGCCGAGCTGATCGGCGAGGCGGCGTTCCGGATCGCGCCGCTGACGGACATCGACGCCGAGGAGCTCGTCGACGGCGGCAAGGCGGGCCGCCTCGTCTCCGGCTTCCGCGGCGCCCCGGCGGCCGACCGCGCCGCGCTCGTCGATCTCGTCCTGCGCCTCGCGCGGCTCGGTGAGGACCTTCCCGCAGTCGCCGAGCTCGATCTGAACCCCGTGCTCGCGCTCCCCGACCGCTGCGTCGCCGTCGACGCCCGCGTCCGCGTCCGGCGCCCGGACACGGTGGCTCGGACCAAGAGCTGGTAAGGAACTGGTGGGGTCTGGCACCCGTGGGGTGCCTGACCCCCGTGGCGCGTTGCCATCGAGTGCTCGCTGGGGTCGTGGGCATCGCCGGGGTCAGGCACCTTTGGTGCCAGACCCCACAAAGACCCTCGTGCGTAGTTCTCCACAGGTCGGAAGCGGGGTTTCGCAGCAGTCCGTCGGCGACCAATCCCTGATGGCGCAGCGGCGCCCGGCGACGAAGCTCCGGGCATTCGATCAGTGATCCATCGGGAGGAGGAGTGATGAACACCAGAAGGCTTCTCGAATGGGGCGGCCTCGCAGCGAGCGTCGTCCTGATCATCTTCGGCGCCGCTGCCCTCTACATGGGATTCGACGGCCGCAGCACCGTGCAGGACAGCCTGAAGCAGGAGCAGATCTTCTTCGGCGAGGCGTCCGACCCCGCCGTCGCGAAGTACGCCGACCAGTGGGCCGGCCAGCAGGTGAAGACCGGCGAGCAGGCCCGCGCGTTCGCGAACATCATGCGCACGCACACGCTCGAGTCGAGTGGTGGGCTGACCTACGCGCAGATGGGCCGCTTCCAGTCGGCAGCGAACCCCTCCGACCAGAAGGGCACGAACGACGAGGCAGCAGCCGCGAAGGACCCGAGCGGCCAGCCGATCGCGAACGGCGCCCGGAACCTCTGGGTGACCGAGACGGCGCTGACCACGGCGCTCAACACGAGCTACATGGCCTCGCAGCTCTCGGTCTTCGGGATCGTCGTCGGGATCGCGCTGCTCCTGACAGGCGGCGGACTGATGATCCTGGCACTCGCAGTGCTCGGCGGACGGTTCCGTGAGGAGGCCGCCGGGACAGCCGGGGTCACGACGAAGGTGGCCATCGGCCACTGATCGCTCCGACCTCCCGGAGTGAGACGAGAGGGCGGCCCCCGGGCCGCCCTCTCTACGTGGCGGAACCCGAGCGTGGGGAAACCCCTGGTTCCCCACGTGCCCCCTCCTCCGGGAAGCGCCGCAGCAGACGCCGCCTGGCCTCCCGGGCGGCGAAGCCGCCCTCCGGCCGCAACGGTGAGCGATCCGGCCCAGGTGACGACTCGGTGCCCGGTGTCCGACTTCAGTCGGACACCTTCCGCCGAACGCGGCGCTACGTACTTCCCCGCACGCGAATGCGGCTCGCAGCGGACGACTGCGGGATCGCGCTCCGCCACCATGCAGTGCATGTCAGCGCAACCGCGGAAGATCATGGTCGCCTACGACGACTCGGACGCTGCGCGTCGCGCACTCGACCGGGCGGCGGACCTCGCCGGGTACGGGTCGTCGCTCACCGTCGTCAGCGTCGCACGCGACGGCGGCCGCTACCAGGCGGGGCCGCTCGACCAGGCCCGCGAGCAGCTCGTCCGGCGGCAGGTGGCCGCGACGTACCTCCAGCCGGTCGGCGAGCCCGCCGTCGAGCTGGTCGACGCCGCCCGCGAGCTGGATGCCGACCTCGTCGTCCTCGGCCGCCGCAGCCGGTCGCTGCGCCGCGTCGTGCTCGGCTCCGTCAGCGCGAAGGTCGTGCGGAACGCGCCGTGCGACGTCCTCGTGGTTCGCTGAGGCGAGTCACCCCTCGATGAGGCCGTTCTCGAGCGCGTAGCGGACGAGCTCCGCGCGGCTCGACAGGCGGAGCTTCTGCATGATGTGCGCCCGGTGCGTCTCGGCGGTGCGCACCGAGATGTAGAGCATCTTCGCGATCTCCTGATTGGTGTGACCCAGGGCGAGGAGCCGCAGCACCTCACGCTCGCGCTCGGACAGAGGATCGGCCGCGGCCCGCTTTCGCTCCTCCGCCTCGGCCGCGACGAGGCGCGCGCCGAGCGCAGGGTGGACGTACCGCTCTCCTGCTGCCACGGCCCGGATCGCGCCGACGACCTCGGTGTCCGCTGCCTCCTTGAGGACGTATCCAGCCGCGCCGACCTCGAACGCCTCGCGGACGTAGCGCGGGTCGTCCTGCATCGAGAGCACGAGCACCTTCACGTCGGACGACGCCTGGAGGACGGCCGGCATCCCCTCGATGCCCGACTTGCCCGGCATCACGAGGTCCATGACCACCACGTCGGGCTTGTTCGAGATCGTCTCGAAGACGGCCCGGTCGGCCGATTCGGCCTCTCCGACGACCTCGATGTCCGCCTCCGCGTCGAGCACCCGGCGCAGGCCGGAGCGAAGGATCGCGTGGTCGTCGACGAGGACGACGCGGATCGTCATGCGACGTCCTCCTCCGGCAGCGGCGCGGGCGCCACGTGCACCTCCGCGACGACCGTCGTGCCGGCGCCAGGCGACGTCTCGACGGTCAGGCGACCGCCGACGAGCTCGACGCGCTCGCGCATGCCGGTGAACCCGAGCGCGCCCGCGCGCACGGCCTCGGGGTCGAACCCCTGCCCGTCGTCCTCGATCACGACTACCGCCGCTGCCTCCTTGCGCACGAGCGTGATGCTGACACGGTGGGCGGCTGCGTGCTTGACGACGTTCGTCAGCCCTTCCTGCACGATCCGGTACAGGGCCGTCTCCGCCTCGGGCGGCAGGCGGCGATCGCCGAGCCGGGCCTCGAGGTCGACGACGAGATCGGACTGCTCCGAGAGATTGGAGGCGAGGCGCTCGACCGCGGGCACGAGCCCGAAGTCGTCGAGCGCGCTCGGGCGCAGCTCCACCGCCAGGCGTCGCACGTCCTGCAGCGTCGCGGCGACGAGCTCGCGAATCGACGCCGTCGCCTCCCGCGCCTCGTCCGTCTCGACGACGTCGTCGAGATGCTTGAGGCCGAGCAGGATCGACGTCAGCGCCTGGCCCGTCTCATCGTGCAACTCCCGCGCGAGCCGCGCCCGCTCGAGCTCCTGGGCGTCGACGGCGCGTCGTAGCGCGTCGCGGCTGACGCGCTCCGAGAGGTCGACGGCGATCGCGGCGCGCGACACGAGCGACTCGGCCAGACGGACGTCGGACTCGTCGAAGCGCGCGTCCGTCCCCAGCTTGTCGTGCACGACGACGACGCCGATCGGCGCGCCCCGCACGGTGAGCGGCAGGTACATCGCCGAGGTGACGCCGAGCTCGCGCGCGACGCGCTGGTCGACCTCGGGGTCGTCGACCATGGCGTCGACGCGCTCCGTGTGGCCCCGTTCGAGCACGCGCCCGACCTTGCTCGCACTTTGATCGATGGCGATGCCGACCAGGTCGTCGCGGCCCGCGGCCGCCCGGACCGCGAGCGAGCCGCGGGCGTCCGGGAGGGCGATCAGCACGATCCTGGCGCCGACGAGCTCCCGCATCCGCCGGGCGACGAGGTCGAGGAGCGGCTCGAGCTCGACCTCGGATGCGAGAGCCGCGCCGATCTCGTTGAGACCCTCCAGCTGGCGCAGCCAGCGGGTCGACGACTCGTAGAGGCGCGCGTTCTCGATCGCGACGGCCGCCTGCGCGGCGAGCAGCTGCGTGAGCTCCTCATCCTCGGAGGTGAAGTCCTGCCCGCCGGCCTTCTCGGTGAGGTAGAGGTTGCCGTAGGCGACGCCGCGCAGGACGATCGGGACGCCGAGGAACGTCCGCATCGAGGGGTGGTTCAGCGGGAACCCGACTGATCGTGGGTCGTCCGCGATGTCGTGGAGCCGGAGCGTCGTCGCCTCGCGGATCAGGACGCCGAGCAGGCCCCGCCCGCGCGGGAGCTCGCCGATCGCCACCTTCGTCTCCACGTCGACGCCGGCCGTGTAGAAGCCCTCGAGGCCGCGGCCGGCGGGGTCGATCACCCCGAGCGCGGCGTAGCGCGCGTCCGTCAGCTCGGCCGCGACGTCGACCAGCCGCTGGAGCAGCGCCTCCAGCGAGAGCTCCGAGGTGAGCGCGATCCCTGCTTCGACGAGGCGGCGGAGCCGTCCCGGCTCCGCCCGCACCGCATTCGAGACGCGCGGCTCCTGCATGGCGCCGTTTGTACCAGCGCCGACACCGAGGCGTAGCCGACGGTCAGGCAGGCAAGAGCCACACCGTGGCGAGCATCGCGCCGAGGAGCGCGACGACGCACCACAACCCGAACGCGAGGTCGGAGCTCGAGCGGGGACGCGGCGGCTCGGGAGCCGGTCTCACGCGGCCTTCCGCTCCGCGGCACGCTCGAGACGTACGGCGAGCACCTCGAGCTCGATCGTCCCACGGGGTGTCTCGACGTCGACGACGTCGCCCTTCCGGCGTCCGAACAGCGCCCGGCCCACCGGAGCGGCGAGCGACACGCGTCCGTTGCCCACGTCTGCCTCGACCGCGCCGACGAGCTCGTACTCGGCCACCTCGCCCGTCGCGTTGTCCCGCACGCGCACGGACGTCCCGAGGCCCGCCACACCGTCGCGCGACGGGGCGACGACCCGCGCGTTCGCGACCTGCGCCTCGAGAACAGCGATCCGCCGCTCGAGCTGCCCGTGCTCCTCGAGGAGGTCGATCAGCGCCGGGTTCTCGGCGACGTCGCCGTCGTTTCGCGCCGTGCGGAAGCGCTCGGCGAGCTCCTGGCGGCCGACGTCGCGAAGTCCCTCGAGCTCCTGCTCGAGCCGCGCCAGGCCGCCGGCCGTGATCAGCGTGCCGTCCTCGACGTCGTGCTCCATCGGCACCGCGCTCATCGCAGACTCCTCTCGCTCGCAATTCGACGGGGCCAGACGTGATCGGCCCCGTGCAAGGAGTCTCGCCACGCGGGCCGCCCGGCGCCATGGGGTCTCGAGCCCATCTGAATCGGCAGCCGGGCGGCTACCGTCGGTCGGATGAGAGTGGGTCTGTTCTGGCGCGTCTTCGCGGTCAACGCAGGCTTCCTCGCGCTCCTGGCCGTCCTGTTGCTCGTCACGCCGGTGACGATCAGCGCGCCGATCGCGCTCACCGAGGCGGCGATCGTCCTCGTCGCGCTGGCTCTCACGCTGGTTGCGAACGCGATCCTCCTGCGCAGGACATTCCGACCACTCGACCGGCTGGTGCGCCGGATGGCCTCCGTCGACCTGGTGCAGCCGGGGCAGCGACTGGAGGTCGAGCACGACGACGAGGTAGGCCGCGTCGTCGACGCGTTCAACGGGATGCTGGCCCGTCTGGAGGCCGAGCGGCGCGAGAGTGGCCGGCGGGTGCTCGCGGCGCAGGAGGCCGAGCGGGTCGGCATCGCGCGTGACCTCCACGACGAGGTCGGGCAGGCGCTGACCGGAGTCCTCCTGCAGCTCGGCTCGATCGCGGTCTCCACGGCGCAGGCCGAGGACGAGCTCGAGCAGGCGCGTGATTCCGTCCGCAGCGCCCTCGACGAGGTGCGGCGGATCTCGCGGGAGCTCCGGCCGGAGATGCTCGCCGACCTCGGCCTGGTGAGCGCCCTGACCGAGCTGACGCGGACGTTCGGGCGCGCGGCCCGTGTCCGGGTCGACACGCGCCTCGACCACGTGCTTCCACGCCTTGCGCCCGAGACCGAGCTCGCGCTCTATCGGATCGCGCAGGAGAGTCTGACGAACGTCGCGCGGCACGCGCGTGCGAGCCGTGTCGGCGTCGACCTGGCCTCGGATGCAGCGAGCGTCGTCCTCGTCGTCCGCGACGACGGGGCGGGTTTCGACGGCGACCGGATGGGGCACGGCGGCCTCCGCGGGATGCGCGAGCGTGCGGTGCTCGTCGGCGGTGCGCTCGAGCTCCGCGAGCCGGACGGAGGAGGCGTCGAGGTGCGCGTCGAGGTTCCGGCACGCAGGAACGGCGATCGCTGATGCCGATCCCGCTCGTCACCCGGATCCTGGTCGCCGACGACCATGCGCTCGTCCGCTCCGGATTGCGCAAGGTGCTGGACACCCAGCCCGACCTTCGCGTCGTCGCCGAGGCGCAAGACGGTGCCGAGGCGGTCGAGCGCGCGCTGGCGGAGGACGTCGACCTGGCGATCCTGGACGTCTCGATGCCGCGTTTGACCGGCATCCAGGCGGCCGCGCAGCTCCAGCGGGAGCGGCCCGAGCTCCGCGTGCTGATGCTCTCGATGCACGACAGCGAGCAGTTTCTCTTCGAGTCGCTGCGGGCAGGCGCGTCCGGATACGTCCTCAAGTCCGGCGCCGACACGGACGTCGTCGACGCCGTCCGCGCCGCGATGCGCGGCGACTCCTTCCTCTACCCGTCTGCGGTTGCGACGCTCGTACAGGACCATCTCGATCGCGACGCCGCGGGCGAGAGGCCGTTCGACGTCCTGACGCCGCGCGAGCTCGAGGTCGTCAAGCTGATAGCGGAGGCATACTCGTCGAAGGAGATCGCACGCGAGCTCACGATCAGCGTGAAGACGGTCGAGCGCCACCGCGAGAACATCCTCGAGAAGCTCGGGATGCGCGACCGCGTCGAGCTGACGCGGTACGCGATCCGTCGTGGCCTCATCCAGCCGTGAGCGACGCGCATCCTGCCGGCGAGCCGGATGTTCGGATGAAGCGGGCGTACGACCCGGCCGAGCCGCGCGACGGGTATCGCGTGCTCGTCGACCGCCTCTGGCCCCGTGGGGTCTCCAAGGAGCGGGCACGTCTCGACGAGTGGGCGCGCGAGCTTGCCCCGAGCGCGGAGCTGCGCACGTGGTTCGGGCACGACCCAGAGCGATTCGCCGAGTTCGAGCGGCGGTACCGCGCGGAGCTCACCGCCCACGAGGAGAAGCTCGACGAGCTCCGGCGCCGGGCTCGGGAGGGGGCGCTCACCCTCGTCTACGGCGCCCGCGACGAGGTGCACAACGACGCCGTCGTGCTCGCCGAGCTCCTGCGCGAGCACCGCTGACGGTTGCTGCTTGCGCCCACCTCGACGCGGGGAGAGAATCGCCTTCGACAACCGCCAGGGAGTCGTGGTGCTCGAGTTCGGCCAACCTCAGGTAACCATCGCGATCGTCTTCGGCGTGCTGGCGCTCGCCATCGCGGTGCTCGCGCTGGTGATCGCCACCCATGCGAAGGAGGACATCCCGTACGAGGACGTGTCGCGCAAGGGCTACCGGTTCCGCCGCCCCTGGCTCGCGTTCCTGACCGCCCTCCTCGTGCTCACGGTGGGCACCTCGTTCCTCCTCCTGCCGTACGCGAGTGGTGGCCGCCCGGCAACCGTCGTCAAGGTGTCCGGCGGGCAGTTCTACTGGACGATCGACCCGGCGGTGCTCCCGGCCCACGAGAAGATCGCCTTCGACGTGACCTCGGTGGACGTCAACCACGGCTTCGGCGTCTACGACCCGGACGGTCGGCTGATCGGGTCGGTGCAGGCCATGCCCGGCTACGTGAACGACCTCCGCCTGACGTTCGACAAGGTGGGTGAGTACCGGATCCGCTGCTTCGAGTACTGCGGCCTGAGCCACCACAACATGATCGCCTCGTTCCGCGTCGAGGAGGGAAGAGAGTGATGGAAGCGCACGCCGCGTCCGTCGTCCATCCCTCGGGCACCGAGATCCTGGCCACCGCGCGGGTCGACGAGCGGCGCGTCGCGTGGCTCTACGTCTGCACGGGGCTGACCGTGTTCGGTGCGATGGGCCTCGCGGGGATTGCGATGCGCCTGAACCAGGCCGAGGTGATCACGCTCTCGGACTCGTGGTTCTACCGGCTGCTGACGCTCCACGGCGCCGGGATGCTCGTCGCCGCCCTGCTCGTCTCGATGGGAGCGCTCTGGTTCGTGCTCCGGACGACCGTGCCGCTCCACCTCGGCCGCATGCTCTTCAGCTACGCCGCGATCGTCTCCGGCGCCGTGCTCGTGGTGATCGCCACGCTGCTCGGCGGCTACGCGTCCGCCTGGACCTTCCTCTGGCCGCTGCCCTTCGACTCCTTCGACGCGTGGCGGCCGTGGTCGACCGACGTGTTCCTGGTTGGAAACCTGCTCGTCGGCGCCGGCTTCTTCGTCTACTGCCTCGATCTTCTGATGCAGACGTGCGCGACGTACGGCGGCCTCCAGCGCGCGCTCGGGATCTCCTACCTGCGCGACCGCGACGACTCACCCCCGCCACCCGCGGTGCTCGCCGCGATGGTGGTCGCGATCGAGGGGCTCATGGCCGGCGCCGCGGGCACGACGATCATCGTCGCGCTGATCGGCCACGCGATCGACTCGGGCCTCACGATGGACGCCCTCTGGGCGAAGAACCTGACCTACTTCTTCGGCCATTCGGCCTTCAACCTCACGATCTATCTCTCTGCCGGCGCCGTCTACGTGCTGCTTCCCGGTTACACGGGGCGGCCGTGGAAGACGACGAAGCCGATCGTGGTCGCCTGGCTGTTCACCCTCGTGTTCGTCGCGACGGCGTACAGCCACCACCTGTACATGGACTTCGTCCAGCCGGAGTGGGCGGCCGGGTTCTCGAGCATCGCCTCGTTCGGCGCGGCGCTCCCGCCCGCGGTCGTGACGATCTTCACCGGCGTCGTCCTGATCTGGGGCTCGCGGTACCGCTGGACGCTCGCGTCGGCGCTCCTCTACCTCGGCTTCATGGGCTGGGCGATCGGTGGCACCGGTGCCGTGATCGACTCGTTGATCCCCATCAACTTCAAGTTCCACAACACGCTCTGGGTGACCGCGCACTTCCACACGTACCTGCTGATGGCCGTCATCCTCTGGGCGTTCGCGCTCTTCGTGCGGATGCTCGAGGAGAGCGCCGGCCGCACCGCCCGCGACGGGGTCTCTGCGTTCTCGCTCGGCGCGCTCCTCGTGGGCGGCTACGGGCTCGTCGGCGTCTGGTTCGTCTCCGGCACGCTCGGCATCCCCCGCCGCTGGGCGATCCACCCGGAGAACACCGCGGGCTACAGCCTGGTCGCGAGCATCTTCGCGATCGTCTTCGCGATCGGGTTCCTCGTCATGCTCCTCGAGTGCCTGCGGCTCGCGCGGATCGCGAGCGTGCAGCGCTGGGACAGGATCCCGGCGCCGAGCTCGTCGCTCCCCACCCGCGCGGATCCCGAGCCGCTGCTCTCCTCCGGGTTCCAGTTCGCGGCCGTCTGCGCCGCGACGGTCGTGTTCATCGGCGCGTACGCGCCACCGATCACGGACGCGGTCGAGTCGAACGTGCGCTACCACCACCTCCAGCACGGCGCCATGTACCTGGTCGGCCTGCTGGTCGGCGTCGCCTTTGCGTCGCTGCCCTCGGTCTTCGCGCGGATCCGGAGCCACCCCAACCTCGGGATCACACTCGTGATCGCAGGACCAGTGGTGATGATGCTCGGAATGGTTCCGTCGATCTACGAGTCCCTCGAGTCGAACGCCGGGCTGCACCTGCTCTATCACGTCGGCATGGCGGCCCTCGGTGTGGTCACCGGCCTCGCGGCGGGAACGCTCGGTCTTGTCACCGGCCGGCTCGTGTTCGTGCTCTCGATCGGAATGGCGTTGATGTACGCCGCCGGAGTGACAGGAGGCTGACGTGGCGGACGCGAAGACCGGTGACGCGCTGTGGAAGTGGATCGTCGGAGGGATCGCGGCGGGCGCCGCCGTGCTCGGCCTCTTGATCGCGTCGTACGCGATCGGCTACAACCGCGGCGAGGACAACGCAGCCGCGCCGGCGGCGACGACGCCTCCGGCAACGACGGCGCCGGCCGAAACGACTCCGCCGCCGGCGACCACCGCGCCCGAGACGACGCCGGCCGAGACGACGCCGCCGGCAACCGAGACGCAGCCGACGGAGACCGCGCCGTCGCAGGCGGAGCTCGTCGCCCGCGGCGAGGGGCTCTGGAGCTCGACGGGCTGCGCGGGCTGCCACTCGCTCGACGGAGCCGCCGGCGTCGGGCCGACGATGCAGGGTCTCGCAGGCTCGACCGTGACGCTCGACGACGGCTCGACGGTGACCGCGGACGACGCCTACCTCGAGCAGGCGATCGTCGATCCGGATGCCCAGGTCTCCGAGGGCTACAAGGCCGGGATCATGTCGGGCGCCGTCGCCTCGCAGAAGTTCGACACGAGGCCCGAGGACGTCGCCGCGCTCGTCGCGTTCATCGAGAAGCAGGGCTGACACCCGGTCTGCAACGCCCCCGTCAGCCGAGGGGGTAGGGTGAACGCCGTTGGGTCTGGGCGGTCGAGGGGAGATCGCAGGCACGGTGGTCGCGCCCCGGTTGGGCGTGACGCCGCACCCGTGAGGTGAGGTCTCCGGTCGTGCGCCCAGGCGTTGGAGCGACACGAACGAGGAGGTTCGTAAGTGAAAGCTCACACGAGCCCGCGGCGGCTGCCGCGGCTTCTGGTCGCAGCCCTCGTCGCCGTGGTGGCGACGATCGCGGCGGCGGTGGCGATCGCGGCAGATCCGCAGCCCGCGATCCAGACGAGCACGCCGAAGTCCGAGAACCAGATCACGAACATCGACGTGCTCCGCCAGCAGATCCGCAACTACTACGGCGACCCGCTGGGTAGCGGGACGTTCGGCAGCGACAGCAACTACGCGAACGAGGCGAGCTCAGCGGCCGCCGCGGGCGCACGCTGGCTGCAAGCCCGTGCCCATGCGGTCAAGGGCCCGAAGGCGATCGTCCTGGACGTCGACGACACGACGCTTGCGACGTGGAACTACGAGATCGCCTCGAACTGGGCCTTCAACCCGGCCACGAACGCGACATTCGTCCTCGGCCAGCTCTTCCCGGCGGTCCCGGGGATGGTGCAGATGGTGAACGCCGCGGCCGGCGAGGGATACGCGATCTTCTTCCTCACCGGTCGTCCGGCCTCGCAGGAGCCGGCGACGCTCGGCAATCTCACGGCCGACGGTGTCGGCGTCGACGCGGGCTACCCCACGCCGACGACACTGTCGAACGGCGAGGACGGCCTCTTCACCAAGCCGGCGGTGGCCGACTACCCCGACTACCTGAAGACGGCGTGCGCGGACGAGCTCGCAGCCGGCAAGTCGTGCACCACCGTGCACTACAAATCGGCGACCCGGGCGCACATCGAGTCGCTCGGGTACGAGATCGTCGGCAACTTCGGCGATCAGTTCTCCGACCTCGAAGGCGGGCACGCCGACCGCACCTTCAAGCTGCCGAACCCGAACTACTTCCTGCCCTAACAGCGGGTCAGCAGCACGTCGCGTTCCGGGCCGCGCACTGCGGCCCGGAACGCTTGACGGTTGACACACGGTCGGCGATAGCCCAGACTCGCGCGCGTGTGTTGCGTTCTCCTCCTCGCCGGCGGCATCGGGCCGCGGATCGCCCTCTTCTTCTGGTGGGTCTTCGGCGACAAGCCCGACGCCGCGATCTCGAGCTGGGTCTGGGGGCTGCTCGGGTTCCTGTTCCTGCCCTGGACGACGCTGATGTACATCATCGCCTGGTCGCCCATCGTCGGGATCGACGGCTCCTGGGACTACGTCCTGATAGCGCTCGGTCTCGCGCTCGACATCGCGACGTACGCCGCGAAGCCCGCGCAGCGAATGCGCGGTAGTCACGCCTACTAGGACGGCGGCCGCTCGCCGCTCGGGGACGTCCGGGAGCATGGGGACGAGCCTCGGGATCGCCGTCGACGGTGACCGGATCCACGAGCACGCGGAACGGCTCCTCACGCGACCGGTTGCGCTTCGCGACCTCGCGGTGCGCTTCCCCGAGAGCCGCGCGGCGTCGGTCGAGGTGCTCGTCGAGGGGCGGTCGTTCTACCCGCCGATGCTCGCCGACATCCGCTCGGCGTCCTCCTCGGTCCACATCAACCAGTTCGGCTTCCGTCCCGGTGGAGTGGGGGAGGAGTTCGCGGACGCGCTCGTCGAGAAGCTGCGCGACGGCGTCCCGGTCAGACTCGTCGTGGATCGGCAGGGCTCGGACCCCGAAGGCGGCGCGCGCGTCTTCTACGAGCGCCTGACCCAGGCCGGCGCGGAGGTCTGCGTGGTGCGCGCGACGAAGCCGAGGGCGCAGCGCGGCGTGCTCGGCACCGGGGGCGCCCTGCACTGGAATCTGGGAGCGCTGGGCCACATCGACCACCGCAAGGTCGTGGTCGTAGACGGGCGGATCGGGTGGGTCGGCGGCGCCGGCATCGAAGACCACTTCGCGGACGGCCGCTTCCACGACCTGTTCCTCCGCGTGACCGGTCCGGTCGTGGAGCAACTCCAGCTCGTCTTCCTCGGGGGCTTTCGCTGGCTCGGCGGCGAGGTGCCGGTGTCGACACTCGACGAGCTGCTGCCCGCGGACGGCACGCACGCGCAGATCCCGGCGACCGTGCTCCACAACGCCCCGGGCAGGTTCCGGCCGATCACGGCGGCCATCGGGCGCATCCTCGACGGCGCCGCCGAGACGCTCGACGTCGTCAACCCGTACGTCACCGACCGCGGGATGATCCGCAGGATCGAGCAGGCTGCTCGCCGTGGAGTGCGCGTCCGGCTGTTCGTCCCCGCCAACGCGAACAACTGGGCCTGCGCCGCCGCGCAGCAGCACCACCACGCGGCGCTCCTCGACGCGGGCGTCCGCATCCTGGAGTACCCGACGATGCTCCACGCCAAGGCCTTCGTGCGCGACGGCGAGGAGCTGCTCGCGGGCACCTGCAACCTGGAGGCGTGGAGCCTCAGGCGATTCTTCGAGATCGACCTCCTGGTCGAGTCGCGCGCGGTCGCGGCCCAGTTCGACGAGCGCTTCAGCGAGCCGGCCGAAGCGGTCTCCTCGCCGGGTCGCCGCCTGAAGGGCGCGAAGGAGCGGGCTCGTGGAACGGCCTTCGCGCTGATCTCGCCGTTCCTCTGAGCGGTCGTCCCTAGACTCCGGCGACCTCCACGAGCGAAAGGAACCGCATTGACAGACGTTTTGGCACTGACGTTCGCCGAGTCCCTGCTCGCCGTGGTCGTGCTGGCGGTCTACGCCGCCGTGATCTGGATGATCTTCGACATCATCGTGCGGCGCGACTTCTCCGGCATCGAGAAGGTGCTTTGGATCATCTTCGGGCTCGTCTTCAGCATCGCGACGCTGATCGTCTACGTCGTGTGGGTGCGGAGGAAGGACTACACGCGCCCGTAGCCCCGGCGGCCGTCGAGAAACCCGCGCACCGATCGCGTAGAGTCGCGCCGACCGTCAGACAAACAAGACGCCCGGGGGGCGAAGGAGGCACCGTGCTCGCGACCGACTATCCGTTCCTCGACCTGATGTGGACGATGGTCATCTTCTTCGTCTGGATCCTGTGGTTCTGGCTCCTCTTCACCGTCTTCGCGGACATCTTCCGCAGGCACGACCTCTCCGGCCTGGGCAAGACGGGCTGGATCGTCTTCGCGATCCTGCTGCCGTTCCTCGGCGTGTTCATCTACCTCATCACGCAGAACGTCGGCATGACCGAGCGGAACCTCCAGCGCTCCGGGGCGGAGCGTGACCGGTTCGACGACTACGTGCGCCAGACCGCCGGCGCGGGCGAGGGCGGCGCGGCCTCCGAGATCGACCGGGCCAAGCAGCTGCTCGACAGCGGGGCGATCACGCAGACCGAGTTCGAGACGCTGAAGCAGAAGGCGCTCGCGTGATGCGCGGGGAGGCGTGACCGAGACCACGATCCTGGCGGGGCTCGAGCCCGCGTCGTTCTGGGCGCACTTCGAGACGCTGACGCGGATCCCGCGGCCCTCGCGGCACGAGGAGCCGGTGATCGAGCACGTGCGCGCCTGGGCGGCCGAGCACGGCTTCGAGCTCGACCAGGACGCCGGCCGCAACCTCGTCATCCGCGTGCCGGCCACGCCCGGGCGCGAGAGTGCCGCGGTCGTATCGCTCCAGGGGCATCTCGACATGGTCTGCGAGCGCGAGCCTTCGAGCCCGAACGACCCCGCGGAGGGCCGGATCGCCCTCGTTCGCGACGGCGACTGGCTGAAGGCGGACGGCACGACGCTCGGCGCGGACGACGGCGTCGCGATCGCCGCGATGATGGCGCTCGCCGAGGACCGGTCCCTGCCGCACGGGCCGCTCGAGCTCCTGATGACCGTCGCCGAGGAGGTCGGCCTCGAGGGCGCGAACGCGTTCGACGGCTCGCTCGTCGAGGGCCGCATCCTCGTCAACCTCGACAGCGAGGAGGACGGGAAGCTGACGGTCGGCTGCGCCGGCAGCACGGACACGTGGATCCACGTGGATGCCCCGCGCGAGGCGGCCCCGGCGGACGCCGCCACCCTCGCCGTCACGGTGTTCGGTGGGCTCGGCGGCCACTCGGGGATGAACATCGCAGTACGGCCGGTCGAACGCGATCAAGGTGCTCGGGCGTGCGCTGCGCGAGGCGCACGCAGCCGTGCCGTTCCGCCTCGTCTCGCTCGACGGAGGAAAGAGCCGCAACGCGATCCCGCGCGACGCGACGGCCGTCGTCGCGGTCGACGGCGGTCGCGAGGCCGATCTCCGTGCGGCGGTCGAGACGGCCGCCGGGACGATCCGCGACGCCTTCTCGACGACCGACGCCGGCGTGAACGTCACGGTGGACGCGGCCGGCGCGGCCGGCGACCCGTGGACGGACGCCGCGACGACGAGACTGCTCGACGCCGTCGCCCTCGTCCCCACGGGTCCCCTCGCCATGAGCCAGGACTTCGACGACCTCGTCGAGACCTCCACCTCGCTCGGCGAGGCCCTCACCGAGGGCGACCGCCTGACGCTGCACAGCCTCTCGCGCTCCTCCAACGACTCGGCGCTGCCGGAGGTGATCGGCGCGCTCGACGCCGCCGCGCGCCTCGCCGGCGGCGACCTCGAGGTGAAGCACAACTATGGCGGCTGGCGCCCGAAGCTCGACTCGCCCGCGCTCGCGGCGCTGCGCGCGTCCTACGTGGGCCTGTTCGGCGAGGAGCCGATCGTGACGGCGGTGCACGCCGGCCTCGAGACCGCTGTGATCGGGGACAAGGTGCCCGGTCTCGACATGATCTCCTTCGGCCCGCAGATCGAGGCACCCCATTCGCCCGACGAGCGTGTCAGTATCCCGACCGTGGAACGGTTCTGGCGTCTGCTGGTCGCGTTCGTGGACGAGCTCTCGAAGCCGGGACAGGACGCGTGATGCGCGGAGGGTGGCTCTGGGTCGTCGTGATCCTCGCCGGACTCGTCGCGGTCACGGGCGTCGTGGCTCTCGTCGGGCGCGACGACAGCGAGAACCAGACCGTGTCGGCGGGCGAGTGGGCTGACGGCGTCTGCGGGTCGGTCGCCGTCTGGCGGGGCGAGATCGAGTCGATCGTCGACGAGATCCGCCAGCCGAGCGCCACCGGCTTCCCGCGTAGCGAGGAGCCTCAGTCGGAGACACCCCAGGGCAGGACGGGACTCATCCGCTCGGGTCTCGAGCGCACAGTGCGTGCCACGCACACGATGATCACCGGGGTCGAGAACGCCGGTGTCCCCGACACGCCGCAGGGCGACCAGTCCGCGAATGCGATCTCCGGGTGGGCCGACGCGACGCGCAACGACCTCGAGGACGCCCAGGACTCGCTCGACAACGAGGCGGACACCCTCGCGGACGCCATCGCCCAGCTGACCGACGCGGTGCGGGCCATCACCGGCGCCGTCACGAGCGGCGTGAAGGCCGTCGCCGACGTCGGCCGCACCGATCCCGAGCTCGCGGCCGCGCTGCGCGACTCGAGCACGTGTCAGCAGCTGCGCGAGGAGACGACCTCATGAGCACGATGGACTGGATCCTCGTCCTCCTCCAGGGCCTCGTCGTCATCGGGTTCATCGCCCTGGGTGTCCGCTCGGGCGGCATCGGGCTCGGCCTCTGGGGCGGCGTTGGCACGCTCGTCCTCGTCTTCGTCTTCGGGCTCGACCCCGGCGAGCCGCCGGTCAGCGCGATGCTGATCATCATCGCCGTCGTCTCCGCGGCCGCTGCCATGCAGGCCGCCGGAGGTGTCGACTACATGGTCGTGATCGCGAGCGGCGCCCTCCGGGCACGGCCGAAGGCACTGAACTTCGTCGCGCCGTACATCTCGTACCTCCTCACGATCCTGACCGGCACGAGCAACACGTTCTTCTCGATCATCCCGGTCATCAACGAGATGGCGTACGCGAACAAGATCCGACCGGAGCGCGCGCTTGCCGGCTCGACGGTCGCGAACGCGCTCGGGATCACGTCGAGCCCCGTCGCCGCGGCGATGGCGACGCTGCTGCCTCTCGTCGAGATCTACCACTACGACCTCGTCGACGTCATGCTGATCACGATCCCGGCGAGCATCGTCGGCATCCTCGCGATGTCGATCGTGATGAGCCGCCACGGCAACCGACCTCGAGGACGACGTGGAGTACCAGCGCAGGGTCACCGCCGGCGAGATGAAGCCGCCCGCTCCCGCCGCCGACATCGTGTTGATGCCCTTCGCGAAGCGCAGCGTCGCGATCTTCCTCGCCGCCGTCGCCGCGATCTGCGTCTTCGGCTTCGTCGAGGACATCAGGCCGACGGTCGCCGCCGAGGGCGGCGGCGTCGAGCCGATGTCGGTCACGCCGCTGATCCAGATGATCATGCTCACGGCCGCGGCGCTCATCCTCGTCTTCGCCCACGTCAAGGCCACGGAGATCCCGCTCGACGTCGATCTTCCGCTCGGGGATGGTCGCGATGATCGCGCTCTTCGGCATCGCCTGGATGGCGGACACGTTCATCGCCAACAACGAGGATGCGATCGTCCAGGCCCTCGGGAGCCTCGCCGAGAACTGGCCGTTCACGATCGCGATCGCCATCTTCCTCGTCGCCGGGCTGACGACGAGCCAGTCGGCCGCGACCCGCACGATGGTGCCGCTCGGACTCGCGCTCGGCATAGGGGCCGGCTACATGATCGCAATGTGGACAGCGGTCGCCGGCGTGCTCTTCCTGCCGGCGAACGGTACGCAGATCGCGGCCGCCGAGGCCGACACGACGGGCACGACTCACTCTCGGCAAGAGGGTCGTCGACCACTCCTTCCAGCTGCCGCTGCAGGTCTGCTGGATCGTGACGGCACTGGTGGGGATGGTCATCGTCTGGCTGTTCTTCGGAGGCCACACGCCCGCCCCGCCGACGCCGACAACGGCCGCAACTCCCTGACGTGACGGTTCGCGGCGCCGCCCTGCTCGGCGTCGGCGCCATGGTCGGCGCCGGCATCTTCGCGCTCCTCGGCGAGGCGGGGGCGGTCGCCGGAGCCGCGACCTGGATCTCGTTCCTGGTCGCGGGAATCGTGTCCCTGCTGATCGGCTACAACGTCGTCAAGCTCGGCGTGCGCTACCCGTCGTCGGGCGGCCTCTTCGAGTACCTGCTTCAGGGCTTCGGGAACGGACGTCTGCTCGGGATCGCCGCGTGGCTCGGCTACATGTCGGCCGTGCTCATCGTCTGCTCGATGTGCGCCGTCTCGTTCGGCGACTATGCGGTCTCACTGTTCGTGAGCGACAGCGGAGCCGACTGGTGGGACAATGTCTTCACCTCGGCGATCGTCGTGGGGATGGCGCTAATCGTGGTCATGGGGCCACAACTCGTCGCGAAGGCACAGTCGCTGATCGTCGTCATCATGGTCGGAATCCTCGCGGTGTTCGTCGTCGTGACGCTGCCGAGCATCGACCTCGACATGCTCGCCTTCAGCGAGTACCCGTCGGTGTCGGACATCGTCGCGAGCGTCGCGCTCACGTTCTTCGCCTTCCTGGGCTTCAGCGTGATCACGTTCGCAGTCGGGGACATGCAGAACCCTGCGAGGGACCTGCCCAAGGCGATGAACCGTGCGCTGGGGGTCACGACGCTCATCTACATCCTGGTCTCCGTCAGCGTGTTCGGGACGCTGACCGTGGCCGAGGTGGTGGCCTACGGCCCGACCGCGATCGCGGAGGCGGGTCGGCCTGCGCTCGGGGACGCGGGATTCACGATGATCGCGATCGCCGCCATGGTCGGCATGGCCGGGTCGGTCGTCGCGACGCTCTACGCCTCGTCCGGGCTCACGCGGATGCTGTCCGACGTCGGCCAGTTCCCGCCGTTCTTCGGTCCTGCGTCACGGCTCGGTGCGAAGAGCGGCGTCCTGATCAGCGCCGCGGTCGTCCTCCTTGTCGCGAACACCGTGAACCTCTCGGCGATCGCCTCGGTGGGAAGCGCCTGCTCGCTCGCGATCTTCGTGCTCGTCGGGATCGCGGGCTACCGCGTGCGCCGGGACACAGGCGCCAAGGCATGGCTCATCATCGTCGGGGTCGCCGTGACGCTCGTCGTACTCGCCTTCTTCGCCGTCGACACCGTGCGGAACGCGCCACAGACGTTCACGGCGATCGTCGTCGTCGGAGCGCTGGCCGTGATCCTCGACGTCGTCTGGAAGCGCGTGCGCGGCCCGCCGCCCTCGCCGGACGAGTGCCGGCAGCCGGTAGCACCGGCCGAGGGACGGCTGCTTCCTCCTCGACCGAGCGAGGGCGCTGTGACGGTGCTGCTCACGCTCGCGGCCGGGCAGTTCCTGATGACCCTCGACACGTCGGTGATGAACGTGTCGATCGCGACAGTGGCGAAGGACGTCGGCACGACGGTGACCGGAATCCAGGGCGCGATCACGGCCTACACGCTCGTGATGGCCGCCCTGATGATCACCGGCGCGAAGATCGGGGCGATCATCGGCCGCAAGCGCGCGTTCGCGATCGGCTGCGTCATCTACGGTTGCGGCTCGTTCACGACCTCGATCGCGCAGAGCCTCCCGGTCCTGCTCTTCGGCTGGTCGTTCCTCGAGGGCGTCGGCGCGGCGCTGATCCTCCCGGCGATCGTCGCGCTCGTCGCGGGCAACTTCGCGCCCGAGCGGCGTCCGGCCGCGTACGGGCTCGTCGCGGCGGCGGGTGCGATCGCCGTCGCCGTCGGGCCTCTTGTCGGCGGCTTCTGCACGACGTACTTCTCCTGGCGCTGGGTCTTCGCGGGCGAGGTCGTGGTCGTCCTCGGCATCCTGCTCCTGACGGACGGATCGCGGTCGCGCCGGTCGAGCAGCGGCCGCGCCTCGACCTGGTCGGCGCCGTGCTCTCCGCTCTCGGCCTCGGCCTGCTCGTCTTCGGTGTCCTGCGGACGAGCGAGTGGGGCTGGATCCAGCCCAAGCCCGACGGGCCTTCCTGGGCCGGCCTGTCTCCGACCGTCTGGCTCGTCCTCGCCGGGCTCTTCGTGATCTGGCTCTTCTTCCGCTGGCAGGAGCGCGTGGAGGCACGGGGTGGCGAGCCGCTCATCCGTGCGGCGATGCTGCGGAACAGGCAGCTGAACGGCGGCCTGATGATGTTCTTCTTCCAGTTCCTGGCGCAGGCCGGGCTGTTCTTCGTCGTCCCGCTCTACCTCTCGGTGTGCCTGGGGCTCACCGCGCTCGAGACCGGCATTCGGCTCTTGCCGCTCTCGCTGACCCTGCTGATCGCGGCGCTCGGGGTTCCGCGAGTCTTTCCGCACGCCTCCCCCCGGCTCGTCGTGCGCGCGGGCCTCCTGGCGCTCCTGGCCGGGACGGTCGTCCTCCTCGCCGCGCTCGAGGCCGACTCCGGTGCCGAGATCGTGCTCGTGCCGATGCTCTTGATCGGCCTCGGCATCGGCGCCCTCGCCTCGCAGCTCGGCGCGATCACCGTGTCCGCGGTTCAGGACGACCAAAGCCCCGAGGTCGGTGGCATCCAGAACAGGATGACGAACCTCGGCGCGTCGATGGGGACGGCGCTCGCGGGGTCGATCATGATCGGCGCCGTCGCCTCGTCGTTCGTCGCCGGCATCCTCGCGAGCCCCGACATCCCCGGTCGGGTCAAGGAGCAGGCGCAGGTCGAGCTGGCGGGTGGGGTGCCGTTCATCTCGGACGCCGACCTCGAGACGGCGCTCGACGACGCGCACGTGAGCCGGCGCACGACGAGCGCCGCGCTCGAGGCCTACGGCGAGGCGCGGATCGACGGGCTTCGCTCCGCGCTCGCGATCCTGGCGCTGCTCGATCTCGTCGCGCTGTTCCTCGCGCAACGCATCCCGACGACGCCGGTCGGACGTTCGCCGGGCCGGCCGGTCGAGACGGTCTAGGGACGCTTCGCGGCCCAGTCGCTCGGAACGTCCGAGCCGCCCTCGACCGTCCAGCGCGGGCCGAAGCGGCCGAGGGTCGGGCTCGGGACGAGCTTCCCCGCGACGACCGCCTCGCCCTGGCGGAACTCGGCGGCGAGTGCGAGCAGCGTCGGCGGGACGAAGGAGAACGTCTCGGAGAGCACGGCCAGGTCGGAGCGGGAGTTCATCCGCATCAGGACGAGGTTGTCGCACTGCGAGACGACGTTCTCGTGCACCTTCTGCGGCCGTTGCGTCGCGGCGAGCAGGACGAGCCCGAACTTCCGCCCCTCGCCCGCGATGCGGACGGCGTGGTCGGTAGCGAGCGCGGTGAGCGGGTCCTCGGGCCGCGCGGGGCAGACGTTGTGGGCCTCGTCGATCACGATCAGCACCGGCTCACGTGCCGCGCGACGGCGCCAGAGCGCCGCCAGGAGCGCCTCGGCCGCGACGGCCTGCTCGTCGCGGGTCTCGAGCGAGCCGAGGTCCGCGACCACGCACCGCGGGCCGCCGGGCTGCACGAGCTCCTCGAGCGACCCGCTGTCGGCGCCCGACCACACCTGCCACCGGTCGACGCCGAGGTTCCGTGCCCGAAGGGCGAGCGAGCGGAAGGGGCCGTCGGCCTTGAGCAGCGCCTCGATGGTCGCCGCCACCGTTGCCACGCCCTGGTCGTCAGCGCGCTCGACGGCATCGAGCAGCGCACCGTACTCCTCTCGGTCGTTGATGGGGTCGAGTCGCAGCACAGCAGCCCGCTCCATCGCGTCGAAGTCGCGGAAGCGGACGTGCAGGCGGCGCTCCAGGTCGGCGCCCGCCCGGCGGACGTCGATCGAGCTCGCGGCAGGGCCGTACCGGGCGCCGACGTCGTGGCCGGCGTCGTCGCGCAGCTCGTGCAGCCGCACGAAGTCCGAGTTCGGGTCCAGCACGACGACACGGAGCGTCGTCTCGGCGAGGAGCCGCTCCAGGATCGTGCCGAGGGCGTACGTCTTGCCCGAACCAGACTGGCCGCAGAGGAAGGTGTGGCGGTCGAACGCACCGGCGTCGAGGGCGAGCGGCACCCCGTCGGCGTATGTCAACGAGCCGACCTCGAGCGCCGCGCGAGCGGGCCGCGCCGCCTCGAGCCATTGGCGCACGTCGTCCGGCCCGGCCGGACGGGCGGCGGCGTCGCCGAAGGGCTCGCCGCGGCCGTCGAGCATCCGGCCCTCGACGCGCGCGAGGCGCCGGTCGGACGGGTCGAGCGCCACCTCGGTCGTGTACGCGAGCCGCTCGCTGCCGCCGTCGCCGACGACGACGTAGCTGCCCACGCCCAGTGCGAGCCGTTCCACGGGGACGTCGAGCGTGAAGTGGAGGCCGTCCACCGATGTCGCGGACAGTGCGGTCTCGCGCTCCTCCGGCATCGGCGCAGCCTATAGCCGCGGCCGACCATGACCGGTCAGGCGGCGAGGCCGCGCCCCTCCTCCTCCGCCACGGCGATCGCGGCCATCGGGCAGGCCCTCGCCGCATCGAGTGCGCCGGCCCTCTCCGTCACGTCGACGCGGGCGACCGCGACCCCGTCCGATCCGAGCTCGAAGAGCTCGGGGGCTGCGTCTATGCACAAGCCGTAGCCGCTACACAGAGAGCGGTCGATCTCGATCCGGTACACGTTGGTTACCTCCTCGGGTCGGGGGAACGAGAATGCGCCAGGCCGTCGCGCCGAGGACGGCGCCGGTGGCCGCTCCGTAGAGCGCGAGCGCCCACCCTTGCTGCGTCGAGCTGCCGGCGGCGAGGCCGTGGACGGTGGCGAGGGCGAACACGGCGTACGTGAGCCAGTGCAGCCGCCGCCAGGCCCGAGCGCCGATCCGCTTGCGCAGGGGGAAGGAGACGTAGACGAGGAGCATGCCGAGGAAGGCGAGCGTCCCGAGCCCGGTCGCGAGCGGTCGGTAGGGAACGAGCCCGGGCACGAGGAGCGCGACGGGTGAGATCTGCACCGTGTTGTCGAGCACGAGCGCCGCCCCGTGGATCGCGATCGACCCGAGGCCGAGGAGCGCGACGAACCGATGGAAGTCGGTGATCGCCGCGGGTCGCAGCAGCCGGTCGAACGGCCGCGCCTTGAGCACGAGCCCGGCAAGGACCGACCCGGTCAGGAGCGCGTAGGCGACGAGGCCGCTCGCCCTGGCGAGGTACCAGAAGGACGGGTCGGCCTTCACGAGAGACCACCCGCGAGACGGACCTCGCCGTCCGCGCCCACAAGCACCGCCGGGATCGCCTCCGCGTCCGCCTCGGCGGCCGCGTGCTCCACGCTTCCGGCCAGGAAGAGCGAGGTCGCGAGCACTTCTGCCTCTGCGGCGCTCGTTGCGGCAACGGTGACCGTGAGCACGTCGCTCGTCGCAGGCTCACCGGTCACCGGGTCGATCAGGTGGTGGCGCTCCTCGCCATGGCGCTGCCAGATGCGGCGGTCGCGCCCACTCGTCGCGATACCGCCGGCCTCGAGCTCGAGCGTCAGCGTCCCGGCAGGCGTCTCGACCCCGACCGGCCAGGCCGCGCCGACAGCCGAGACGTCTCCGCCGGCGTTCACGAGCGCGGGGCCTGCCTGCGAGAGGAACGCGACGACACGGTCTGCGGCCCAGCCTTTGGCGATGCCGCCGAGATCGAGCCGGTAGCCCGGCTCGAGAACGATTCGTCCCGCGTCGCTGTCGACGTCGACGGCGCCGCCGCAGCGGGCGCCGTCCTCGTCGACCGACCGCGAGCCCGGGTCGAGGAGGTCGAACGATCTGTCGTAGCCCGCCGCCACGAGCGCGTCGTGGACCGTGGGGTCGAAGCGCCCGCCGGTGCGTACGCGGGCGGCGACTGCAAGCTCCGCGAGCTCCAGCAGCTCGGGGCCGACCTCCAGCGAGCCTGCGGCGTTGAGCCGCGAGAGCTCCGACTCGGGCAGGAAGCGCGAGAGGAGGCTCTCGAGCCGCCGGAGCTCCTCCTCCGCCTCGGCGAGCGGGGGGTCGCTCTCCGCGTCGAGCAGGAGCTCCATCTCCGTCCCCATCGCCCGGAATGAGCGGCGAAGCATCAGGACGTCCTCGTCGTCGTGAGGGGCGGCAGCGTCACGATCCGAACGGTCTGCGGGGCGGTCCGTCGCGCTGCGCCGACCTGTGCGAGAAGCGCGGCGTCCTGATTCAGCCGGCGCTCGAGGCTCGTCAGCGCAGGCGGCTGGACCTGCGCTGCCGGCTTCGAGGTGGCCCAGGGCTGAGCCGCGATGCCGATCCAGCCCAGGAAGAGCGCGAGGATGGAGGCCGCGAGGACGTAGAGGCGTGTGACGTGGTCAGTCATCGCGGCCGCTGTCCGCGTGGTGCTCGTCGTCAGCGTGGTCGTCTTCGTGCTCGCCGTGGCTCTGCGCGGCGACGGGCGTCGCCGGCCGCTCGTACACCGTGCGCGCTCCCGCCGAGGGAGCCTTCTGCAGATCGGCGAGCTGGCTCCGCAGGGACTTCTCGGCCTTGTCGAGCTGCGCGATGCGGAACGCGATCGCCGGCTGTTCGCTCGTCGGCCCACCTGCCGCGCGGCCGAGGTCGACGGCGCGTCCGAGCGCGAGGAGGCCCGCCATCGCGGCGGCGGCGAGCAGGACGACGAGGGGGAAGAGGTGCTTGCGGGGCATCGGGATCCGTCCTTTCCGTTCGATGCCTCGACGGTAGGGCGGCGTGCCCCAGGGTCGCCCCGGGGCGGGGTAAATCATCCCCAGGCCGAGGTAAGGATTCGGGTTTTCACCGAGGCCCGGCGCGGCCGCTGCTGCGACCATCAGGGCATGAACATCCTGCTTGTCGAGGACGAGGACGCGATCGCCGCGCCGCTCGCCGAGGGGCTGAGGCGCGAGGGCTTCGACGTCGAACGCGTGGCGACCGGCACGGCGGCGCTCGCCGCGGCGCTCCCCGATCTCGTCCTGCTCGACCTCCGGCTTCCCGACATGGACGGCACGGAGGTCTGCCAGCGATTGCGCGCGCGCTCCGAGGTGCCGATCATCGTGGTCACCGCCAAGGGGGAGGAGGTCGACCGCGTCGTCGGGCTCGAGCTCGGGGCGGACGACTACGTGGTCAAGCCGTTCGGCTTCCGCGAGCTGCTCGCGCGTATCCGCGCCGTACTGCGCCGCACGCAGCGCGGGCCCTCGAGCTACCGCCTCGTGGCGGGGTCGCTGGAGATCGATCTGCGCGCCCGGCGGGTCGTGCTGGGCGGACGCGAGGTGGAGCTGACACCGAAGGAGTTCGACCTCCTCGCACTGCTCGCCTCCGATCCCGGCGCCGTCGTGAGTCGCGAGCACCTGCTCCGCGAGGTGTGGAAGACGGACTGGTTCGGGCCGACGAAGACCGTCGACGTCCACGTCGCCTCGCTGCGCAAGAAGCTTGGTGACCCACGCTGGATCGAGACGGTCCGCGGAGTCGGTCTCCGGCTCGCCCCACAGTCGTGAGGCGCCGGCTCCTTCTCAGCTACCTCGCCGTTGCCGTCCTCGTCCTTGCCCTGCTCGAGATCCCGCTCGGGATCTCCTACGCGAAGAACGAACGCCAGGATCTCACCCACAAGGTCGAGCGAGACGCTGTCGCGCTGTCCACTCTCGTCGAGGACGCGCTCGAGCACGGGACGATCGTTCCGGCGCGCGTCTCGGGAATCGCGCGGACCTACACGCAGGACACCGGCGGCCGCGTGGTCGTCGTCGATCGAAGCGGCCGTGAAGTCGTCGACTCGGCTCCGACGGGGAGCCGCGACTTCGCGACGCGTCCGGAGGTAGCGCGGGCGCTCGCGGGCGAGGTCGCAAGCGGGATCCGCCACTCGCGCACCCTCGGCACCGACCTGCTCTACGTCGCCGTCCCGGTTGCCTCGAGCGGCGTCGTGCACGGAGCCGTCCGCATCAGCTACCCGACCTCGGCGGTCGACAGTCGCATCCACCGCTACTGGACGCTGCTCGCGATCATCGCGGCCGCCGTCCTCGCCGCCGCCGGGCTCGTCGCGATCGTGCTCTCGCGCTGGATGACGCATCCGGTCGCGCGGCTCGAGGTGGCCGCCGCGGCGATCGGCTCGGGCGACCTCTCGACCCGCGCGCCCGTCGACGGTCCACCCGAGATGCGCCGTCTCGCCGAGACGTTCAACACGACGGCCGCCGAGCTCGATCAGCTCCTGCGCTCGCAGGACGCGTTCGTCGCCGACGCCTCGCACCAGCTGCGCACGCCGCTCGCGGCGCTCCGGCTCCGCCTCGAGAACCTCGACCGCGACGTGGCGCCTTCAGGGAAGGACGAGCTCGACGGGGCGCTGGCCGAGGTCGAGCGGCTCTCGACGCTGGTCGACGGCCTGCTCACGCTCGCCCGGGCAGACCGCGCGCTCAGGGCGCCCGAGCGGATCGCCGTCACGCGGGTCGTTGACGAGCGCGTCGCGGCGTGGACCGCGCTCGCGGAGGAGCGCGGTGTCGCTCTCCGACGCGACGTGGCGCCGGACGCCGTCGCGCTCGCGACGCCGGGACGGCTCGAGCAGGTGCTCGACAACCTCCTCGCGAACGCGCTCGACGTGTCGCCCCCGGGGACCGCGATCACGGTGTCGGCGGTCGTCGAGGACGGCTGGGTCGAGTTGGACGTCGCGGACGAAGGCCCCGGGATGAGCGCCGACGAGCGCGATCGCGCCTTCGACCGCTTCTGGCGCGCCACGGGGCGCGAGGGCGAGGGGTCAGGCCTCGGCCTCGCGATCGTCCGGCGGCTCGCCACGGCCGACGGCGGGTCGGTCGAGCTGCGGGAGACGCGCTCGGGAGGCCTCGATGCGGTCGTACGGCTACCCCGAGCACGCGTCACCCGGCGGCCGGAGCCGGAGCCGGAGCCGCTCGCCTCGCGCTGACCGCGTCGCGCTACGCGCCGACCCAGGCGACCGCCTCCGGCTGTTCGGCGACGGGAAAGACCTTGACCTCGCCCGGGAACATCCAGCCGAATGCCTTCAGCGCGTCGCGGATCCAGCCGCGGTCGGTCACGATCGCGATCCGCTCCCAGGCGCTCCAGTGCCCGATCCCGAGCTTCGCGTCCTCCCAGGACGCGGCGGCGGAGTACCCCTCGAACCCCTCGCCGAGGACGTAGAGCAGGCGCACCTTGTCGGAGTGCTGCAGCGCGGCCCGAACGGCCGGCTCGACGACGTTCGTGTAGTCGTCGGCCTCGACATGCCCGACGGCCTCCATCCCGACGACGCCCGCGGGGAGATCGGTCAGCAGCTTGATCATTCGCTCCTCCTTCTGGGCTTCGCCTCGACCCTACGTACAGGTTCCCGGTTGCCGAGGCATGTCGAAGCTGTCAGCCTCCTCGCTGAACGCGTCCCGGTCGACGAACGAGAAGGAGCTCACATGACGGCAACGCGAAGCGGCTGGCTCACCTACGCGGCGGTGATGATGTTCGTCGCCGCAGGGTTCAGCGCGATCTGGGCGGTCAATCTCTGGTCGGACGCCGCGTGGCTCGCAAACGTCTCGGACGGCGTCCTCGGCGACAAGCACTGGCTCTGGGGGTTCGTCGACGCGGGTCTCGTGGTGCTCTTCGCGCTCGCCGGCAAGAGCCTTCTCGAGGGCCGGTCGTTCGGGCGGTGGGTCGCGATCGTGGCCGCGTCGATCGGCTGCCTGCGCTGGTTCTACTGGATGCCGTTCGCGCCCTTCCTCGCGCTGACGATGGTTGCGATGCTGTTCCTCGTGCTGTACGCGGTGCTCGTCACCTGGGAGTGAGTCGGTGTCCGACTTCAGTCGGACACCTCGGTCAGAACAGAGCGTCTCTCCTGGTCGGGGGTGTCGGACTGAAGTCCGACACCGACGCCGGCGGTCTGTCCGAGGGTTTGCCGCGGGCAAAATGCGCCGATGCATCTGGAGGTGCACGACGGGCTCGTCGAGCTCGGCCTCATCCTGGCCATCGCGACGATGCTCGTCATCGCGCCGGCGCTGCGCGTGCCGTACCCGATCCTGCTCGTCGTGGGCGGGCTCGTCCTCGGGCTCGTCCCGGGGATGCCCGAGTTCGAGCTCCCGCCCGAGCTCGTGTTCTTCGGCGTGCTGCCGCCGCTCCTCTACGGCGCCGCCTTCTTCACGTCGCTCCGCGACCTGCGCGCGAGCGCGCGCCCCATCACCGCGCTCGCGGTCGGACTCGTGGTTGCGACGACGGTCGGCGTGGCAGTCGTCGCCCACGCGTTCGTCGACGGGCTCTCGTGGGGCAGCGCGTTCGTGCTCGGCGCGATCGTCTCGCCGACGGATCCCCTCGCCGCGACCTCGATCGCGCGCCGCCTCGGCGTCCCGCGCAAGCTGGTGACGATCGTCGAGGGGGAGAGCCTCGTGAACGACGGGACCGGGCTCGTCGCGTACCGCGTCGCGGTCGTGGCCGTCATCTCCGGGTCGTTCTCGGCGTGGGAAGCCGGCGGGTTGTTCGTCCTCAGCGTCGTCGGCGGCGTCGGCGTGGGCCTGGGCGTCGGCTGGCTCGTGCGGCAGCTCCGGCGGCGCGTCGACAACCCGCCGGCGGAGATCACGATCTCGCTCCTCACGGGCTACCTCGCGTTCATCCCCGCCGAGCTCCTCGGCGTCTCGGCCGTCCTTGCCGCCGTGACGGCGGGGATCTACCTCGGGTGGTTCACGCCCGAGCTGACCACTGCGCAGGTGCGCCTCCAGTCCGTGGCCGTGTGGGAGATCGTGCAATACCTCCTGAACGCGCTCCTCTTCGTCCTGGTCGGGCTCCAGCTCCCCGTCGTCGTCGACGCGCTCGGGGACATCTCCGCCGGAGCGCTGATCGGGTACTCGGCGCTCATCAGCCTCACCGTCGTCGCCGTGCGCTTCGCGTGGGTGTTCGCCGTCCTGCAGGCGCCGAAGTGGTTCGCGGGCCGGATGTCGAGCTGGCGGGGCGGCGTCTTCCTGTCCTGGGCCGGGATGCGCGGCGCGGTGTCGCTCGCGGCGGCGCTCGCGCTCCCGCTCACCACGGATGCCGGCGAGCCGTTCCCCGGGCGCGACCTCGTCCTGTTCCTGACCTTCGCGGTCATCCTCTTCACGCTCGTCGGGATGGGCCTGACGCTGCCGCTCCTCATCCGCTGGCTCGGGCTCGAGGACGACGGCGTCGAGGAGCGGGAGGACGCGGAAGCGCGCATCCGCGGCGCGGAGGCCGCACTCGCGCGTCTCGAAGAGCTCGTCGGTGAGGAGTGGGTGCGCGAGGATACCGCCGAACGGATGCGCGGCGCATATCGGTTCCGGACGAACCGCTTCGAGGCCCGCCTCGACGACGGCGACGACGGATCGATCGAAAGCCGTTCGCTCGACTACCAGCGGCTGCGGCGCGAGTTGCTCGATGCCGAGCGCGACGCGCTCCTGGGGCTCCGCCGCGCCGGCGTCATCTCGAACGACGTGTGGCTGCGCGTCGAGCGCGATCTCGACCTCGAGGACGAGCGGCTCGACATCTAGCGACGCAGCTCGAGGTCGTTCGGATCGAAGGCACCCGACTGGTAGGCGAGGACGACCGCCTGCACGCGGTCGTGGAGGCCGAGCTTGGAGAGGATGTGGGTCACGTGCGTCTTCACGGTCGTCTCGCCGATGAAGAGCTCCTGCCCGATCTGCGCGTTCGAGAGACCGAGCGCGATCAGCCGGAACACGTCCCGTTCGCGCGCGCTCAGGTCGTCGAGCTCCTTCGGCGGGGCCGGCCGCGGCATCCGGGTGAACGCGCCGATCACGCGCCTCGTGACGGCGGGCGACAGGAGCGCGTCGCCCGAGGCAACCGTCCGCACGGCCGCGATCAGCTGCTCCGGCGGGTCGTCCTTCAGGACGAAGCCGCTCGCACCCGCGCGGAGCGCCTCGTAGACGTACTCGTCGAGGTCGAAGGTCGTAAGGACGAGGACGCGCGCGTCCGGGTCGGCGGCGAGGATCCGGCGGGTCGCCTCGAGCCCGTCGAGCTCGGGCATGCGGATGTCCATCAGCACGACGGTGGGGTCGAAGCGCGCGGCCTTCTCGACCGCCTCCTTGCCGTTCGATGCCTCGGCGACGACCTCGATGTCCTGCTCGTCCGAGAGCAGCATGCGAAAGCCGGCACGCACCATCGACTGGTCGTCTGCGACGAGGACGCGGATCGTCACCGGCCGTCACCTCGGAGCGGGAGGGTGGCGTCCAGGACGAAGCCGCCCTCGGGCGCCGCGCCGGCGGTCATCGTGCCGCCGTAGATCTTCACCCGCTCGCGGACGCCGACGAGGCCGTAACCCGGCCCGTTGCTCGTCGCGCCGCCGCCCGAGCCGTCGTCGCGAACTTCGATCCGTAGATCGTCCGGCCCGTAGCGAAGCGTCACGTCGGCCCGGTGCGCATGCGCGTGCTTGAGCGCGTTCGTCAGCGCCTCCTGGACGATGCGGTACGCGGAGAGCTCGATCGCCCGTGGGAGCGGCGCGGCCTCGCCCTCGACGTGGAGCGCGACCGGGAGGCCCGCGCGCTCGACCTCGGCCACGAGCGAGCCGACGCTGTCGAGACCGGGCTGCGGCCCCAGCTCGAGATCGTCGCCGTCGTCCCTCATAGCGGCAAGAAGCCTTCGCATCTCGGCCAGAGCCGTGCGACCCGCCCCCTCGACGCCGCGCAGCGCGTCCGACTCGTCGGCCAGATCCTCCGAGAGCTTGTGGCGCACCGCACCGACCTGGAGCACCATCACGCTCACGGCGTGGGCGACGATGTCGTGGAGCTCCCGCGCAATCCTGGCCCGCTCCTCCGCGACGGCGATCCGCGCCGCGGTCTCGCGCTCGCGCTCCGCCTGTGCCGCGCGCGCCTCGGCGGCATCCGCCTGCTCGGCGCGGGCGTTGAGCGCGAAGCCGGCGAGCCAGGCGATCCCGAAGAGGAGCGGGATGAACACGACCTGGCCGGGTGAGTGGCCGGGCTGGTTGAGGATGATCGTCGCCATGCTGCCGATGACCACCGCGAGCCCGACGCGAGCAAGCACGGGATCGCGCAGGTTGCCGAGGAGGAACGCGGCGAGCATCCCGGCGAGGTACAGGCCTGCCGGGTACGGGATCAGCCGCCCGTCGACGAACGAGGTCGCCGCCGCCAGGAGCCAGAAGGCGGCGGGCGCGCCGAACGGGTAGCGCCGGCGCGCCAGCAGCACGAGCGCGACGACCGCGGCCGCCGGGATGCAGAACCAGAGGGTCGTCTGCGGGGCATCGCTGTGCTCCCGCCTGATCGCGACCTCCAGGACGGCAGCGCTCGCCAGGACGACGATCAGCACGTCGAACCACCAGCCCCGCGCGACCTGTCCGAAGCGGCTCACGGGCTGAACGTACTCCTCGTCTCGGAGCCTCGCCTCCTACCTGGGTAGGAGCCCGGATCGTCGCCGGGTGCGAGCGCGAATCCGGCCTCGCGACGACGTCACGAAGCGTCCTGGCTCCTAGCGTCGAGCCATGGAGTCACCCACACCTAGAAGGACGAAGGAGGACCACGTCATGAACCGCAACAACATCGCGGCCCGCATGGGTCGCTGGAGCGCAACCCACTGGAAGACCGCGACGTTCGGCTGGCTCGCCTTCGTCGTCGTCTCGTTCGGAATCGGCGGCATGGTCGGCATGAAGACCATCGACGCCGACGCCCCTGGGCCGGGCGAGTCGGGCCGCATGGACAGGATCCTCGACGCCGGATTTCCGCAGCCGGCCGGCGAGAGCATCCTCGTCCAGAGCTCGACCCTCCGGACGACCGACCCGGAGTTCCGGGCCGCCGTCCACGACGTCGTCGCGGCGATCTCGAAGCTCGACGCCGTCCAGCACGTCCGCTCGCCCCTCGCTCCCGCGAACAGCGGGCAGATCGCCCCGAACGGGCACGCGGCCCTCGTCGGGCTCCAGATCCGCGGCGACCCCGACACGGCGGTCGACCGGATCGGCCCGGTCCTCGACCGCGTAGACGAGCTGCAGAAGGCGCACCCGCAGGTCTTCATCGGGCAGTTCGGCGACGCGAGCAAGGTCGACGCCCTCGTCACCGCGTACGGGGACGACCTCGGCAAGGCCGGGCTGCTGTCGCTCCCGGTCACGCTGGTCATCCTCCTGGTCGCCTTCGGCACGCTCGTGGCAGCCGGGATCCCGCTGCTGCTCGCGCTGACTGCCGTGTTCGCGACATTCGGCCTCGTCGCGATCCCGAGCCACGTCTTCCCGGTCGCGATGCAGGCGCCCGCACTGGTGCTCCTGATCGGTCTCGCGGTCGGCGTCGACTACTCGATGTTCTACTTGAAGCGCGAACGCGAGGAGCGGGCAGCCGGGCGCAGCGAACAGGCGGCGCTCGAGGCCGCGGCGGCGACGTCGGGTCGCTCCGTGCTCGTCGCCGGTCTCACCGTGATCGTCGCGATGGCCGGCATGTTCCTCACCGGCGACTCGACCTTCGAGTCACTCGGCGTCGCCGCCATCACCGTCGTCGCGATCGCGGTGCTCGGCTCGCTGACGGTGCTGCCGGCGCTGCTCTCGCGGCTCGGCGACAAGGTCGACCGCGGCCGCGTGCCGTTCGTCGGCCGCCGCCGGGCCGGCGGCGAGAGCCGGTTCTGGGGCGCGATCGTCGACCGCGTCCTGCGCAGGCCGCTCCTGTCGGTCCTGCTCGCCGGCGGGCTGCTGGTGGCGCTGGCGGTGCCCGCGCTCCAGCTCCGCATGGCGATGGCCGGCCCCGACACGTTCCCGCGGTCCCTTCCCGTCGTGCAGGCGTACACGAAGATGCAGCAGTCCTTCCCCGGGACGGCGCTGCCCGCCAACGTCGTCGTGAAGGCGCCGAACGTGAAGGCACCTGCCGTGCAGACGGCGATCCGTCGGCTCGAGCGGCAGGCGCTCGCGAGCGGTCGGATGCACGAGCCGATCACCGTCTCCGTCAACCGTGAAGCGACGGTCGCGAACGTCTCGATCCCGATCGACGGCAAGACGACCGACCGTCAGGCGGAGGCCGCGCTCGCCGTCCTGCGCGACCGGATCGTTCCTGACACCGTGGGCCGGCTCCCGAACGCGGAGACGGGTGTCACCGGCCTCGCGGCGCAGTGGAAGGACTCGACCGACGAGCTGAAGTCGAACCTGCCACCCGTGGTCGGCTTCGTGCTCGTGATCGCGTTCGTGCTGCTGCTCGTCGCGTTCCGCTCCATCGTCGTCGCGACGAAGGCGATGCTGCTCAACCTGCTCTCCGTCGCCGCGGCGTACGGCGTGCTCGTCCTCGTGTTCCAGCATGGGATCGGGAGGGGCCTGCTCGGGTTCAGCTCCACCGCCGGGATCGACCCGGTCGTGCCGCTGCTCCTCTTCGTGATCCTGTTCGGGCTCTCGATGGACTACCACGTCCTCGTCCTCGGCCGGATCCGGGAGCTCTACGACCGGGGGGAGAGCATGGACGACGCGATCTCGAACGGCATCAAGCGCACGGCAGGTGTCGTCACGAGCGCGGCGATCGTGATGGTGCTCGTGTTCTCGATCTTCGCAACCCTCTCGATGCTGTTCTTCAAGCAGTTCGGCGTCGGGCTCGCGGTGGCGATCCTGATCGACGCCACGATCGTCCGGGCGGTGCTCCTGCCCGCAAGCATGAAGCTGCTCGGCGAGTGGAACTGGTACCTCCCGCGGTGGCTCCAGTGGCTGCCGCGGCTCGAGCCCGGCGAGCCGGAGACCGCGTCCGACGTGGCCCCGGCGAGCAGCTCGGCGTAAGCACCTGCAACCAGAGGCCCCGGCTCCGACTTCGATCGGAACCGGGGCCTCACGCGTGCGCCGGCGGGTCGAGGGCCGTCAGTGCGAGTGCTGCGGCGGGTCGTCTTCACCACAGGCGACGTTGACGTAGCCCGAGCGAAACGGCCGCGTCTCCCCGGACTCCGCGTCGTAGGCGTGCCGCCAGACGCAGCCGGTGTCGTTCGTGAGGAGATGGAGCGACACCGACGTCTCGGCCGATGTCGTCCGCACCCGATGGATGTCGTCGTGTGGCGGGATCAGCGCGTAGAAGTCGCCGGGGCGGAGCGACCGGTGTTCGACGAGCTCGAGCACACCGCCTCCCTCCGCGTAGATCTCCTCGTCCTGCGTGCCGCGGTAGAGGCCGACGAGCCCCCAGGCGAGGTGGTCGTGGATCGGCGTCTGCGAGCCGGCCGGCACCACGAGCGAGAAGAGCGACAGCGAGCCGTCGCCGGCGCGGTAGAGGAGCCACTGGCCGATGCCTCCGCCCATCCCGCTCTCCGGTGCGTCGGCCTGGAACGCCGCCGGCAGCCAGTCCGGGTCTGCGAGCAGCTCCGAAAAACGCGGCCGGATGGCGTCGCATGCCGCTTCCGGCGACGAGGAGCCGGCGATCGCCTGCTCGACGTCGGAGACGAACGCCCGGACGACGTGCGTGTCGAGAACGAACTCTCCCTCCATCGTCTCCTCCATCTTTGCGCGTCTCCGCCCCGCGCGGCGTCCCCGATGCCCGCGCTTCGCACGGGAGTTGTCCCGTACCCTCGGAGGACACCCTGCACTTCGGGCGAAGGACGTCATTCCATGGCATGGCGCGTGGACGAGGTTTGGCTGGACGCCGATCTGCTCTGGTTCCGGGAGGAGCGGCGCACGCCGTTCGGGGCGGCGGCGCTCGCGGCGCCGGCGTTCGCGGGCGACCTGCTCGATCGCCGGCTCTTTGCGCCGGTCGAGACCGGGCTCGAAGCGTCGCGGCGGCGCCGTCTGGCCTCACGCGCGGCCCGACGACGGAAGCTCGCAACGCGCACGGTCCCCGCTGTCGCGCTCGTGCTCGGCTCGGCCACGATGCTGCCCATCGCCGCACTTCGCCACGGATCCGCAGGAGCCGCGGGCCCGTTGCTGGAGGATCCGCCCAGCCTCACGTTCCGAGCCGACGAGTTCGGCTTCCACCTCCCGCGCAAGCCGGCGCTGCCCGTCCGCGTCGAGCGCAGCCGCGGCGAGCTGCTGTCGGCCGAGCTCGAGTCGGTCTCGTGGCAACGAGCGACCTCGGCGGGCGTCTGGTACGCCGGGCACCTCGTCGACGGAACGCAGCTGCCGCTCTCCGGGCCGGACTGGGTCACGTGGGATCCCGTCACGGACAGGACGCCGAACGAGCCGTGGCGGCTGTACGGGAACGAACGAACGATCAGGACACTCGTCGACGTGATCGCCGCCTACCGATCCGCGCACCCTCAGGCACCGCGGGTGGTGATCGGGGACATCAGCCGCCGCGGCGGCGGTCCGCTGGATCAGCACGCCTCTCATCAGAACGGGCTCGACGTCGACGTCTACTACCCGCGTCGCGACGGGCACCTGAGCGCGCCGATCGCGACGAGCCAGATCGACCACCGGCTCGCGCAGGATCTGCTCGACCGGTTCGTCGCCGCCGGCGCGCACATGGTGTTCGTCGGATTCTCGGCAGGGCTCTCGGGCCCCTCCGGCGTGGTCGTTCCGTATCCGAACCACGAGAACCACATGCACGTCCGCTTTCCGTTGCCGCCGGGTTGAGCGACCGTCGCTGGCATCCTCTACCGGTCCGCGCCGCGAACGGAGGAGGAGAGCTCGATGGGCAAGTACCGCATCGCACGGCTCGACGAGATGGAGGAGATCGACGACGGGCGGGAGCCGTACCGGGCCGTCCGCCATCACCTCGGCATCACGGCGTTCGGCGTCACGGCCTGGACGGGGAAGGAGGTCGGCGACCGCATCCTGAACGAGCACGACGAGGCCGACAACGACACGGACGACCGCAACGAGGAGCTGTATCTCGTCCTCGCAGGGCGGGCCCGCTTCGAGCTCGATGGCGAGCCGGTCGACGCGCCGGCCGGGACGTTCGTCTCCGTCGAGCCAGAGGCCAAGCGGACCGCGTTCGCGGAGGAGCCTGGCACGACGATCGTCGCTGTCGGGGCGACGGCGGGCAAGCCGTACGAGGCGGTCGGCTGGGAGCTCTGGTCGCCCATCCGGCCCCGCTACGAGGCGGGCGAGCACGAGGCCGTCGTCGAGGCGCTGACGCCGCTCGTCGCCGACCATCCCCAGTACCCGCTCCTCGCCTACAACCTCGCCTGTGTCGAGAGCCTCACCGGCCGCCGGACCGAGGCGCTCGAGCACCTCCGAGCGGCGATCGAGGGCTCCGACTTCTTCCGGGGCTTCGCGAAGAACGACACCGACCTCGATGCGATCCGCGAGGAGCCCGGGTTCCGCGAGCTCGTCGGCGACTGACGAATCCGCCGGTTTCCCGCACCCTCGGGCGTCGGCAGACCGCCGTGTCCCCGAACGAGCTGCGTGGCAGTCTCGAGAGGACACGCTGCAAGCCGACGACCGAGGAGGATCGCGATGGGCACGCACGCCGAGCATTCCGAGCTTCGTGAGCTGGATCACCGCCGCGGCGACGGCTTCGACGTGACGCTTCTCTGGAGCGCGCGCAGCGGCAAGGTCTACGTCGCGGTCGAGGACGCGCGGACGAACGAGGCATTTCGCATCGCCGTCGACCCGGCCCGCGCGCTCGATGCGTTCAACCATCCGTACGCCTACGGCTGCGGCAGCGAGTCTTCGGCGACACGCACCGCCGACGCGGCAGCGCTGGCCAACGGAGCGGACCCGCGCTAGCTCAGCCGGAGGACAGGACGAACATCACCTCGTCGACGTAGCACCAGCTCCAGTCCTCGCCGGGCTCGACCGAGCGGGCGACCGGATGTCCCTCCTCACCCGCGTGACGGCTCGCGTGCCGGTTGGGAGAGGAGTCGCAGCAGCCGATCTTCCCGCACGTCTGGCACATGCGCAGGTGCATCCACCGGTCTCCGGTCTTCAGGCATTCCTCGCACCCGTCGATCGGCCCGGGCGGATCGAAGATCGTCACCTGGTCGAGATGTGAGCACGCGGCCGCGTTCATCTCGCCGGAGTATTGCGGTTCGGCGATGGGGCCGGGTCGGCCCCATCGCCGGAGGCGCGATGCGTCAGGCCGTGGGAGCCGTCGCCGGGCGCGTGGCGAGCGTCACGGTCAGCGTGAGGGTCGAGCCTCCGCGCTGCACCTTCAATGTCGCCTTGTCGCCGGGCTGGAGTGCCCCGACCGCCGAGGTCAGCTCGTTCGCGCTCGAGATCGGCTTGCCGTTCACGGAGACGATGACGTCTCCGGACCTGACGCCCGCTGCCGCGGCGGGGCCGCCCGCCCGCACGGTGCCGACGACCGCGCCGGTGCCGTTCGCGTTCGTGCCGATCGAGACGCCCAGATAGGCGTGCTGCACCGTCCGGCCGGCGACGAGATCGTCGACGACGCGCTTCACGGTGTTGGACGGCACGGCGAACCCGACACCCGCGTTCTGGCTGCTGCCGGCGGAATCGTCTGCGGCGATTTGCACGTTGACGCCCATCACCTTGCCGCCGGCGTCGATCAGCGGACCGCCGGAGTTTCCGTGGTTGATCGGCGCGTCCGTCTGGATGGCGTTCGGGATCGAGTAGCCGTTCGGCGCCTCGATGGAACGGTCGACCGCGCTCACGATGCCGGCGGTGATGCTCTCCTCGTAGCCGAACGGGCTGCCGATCGCGACCGCGCCCTGCCCCGGCTGGACGTCGCCCGAGTCCGCGAGCGCGAGCGGCCTGAGCTTCGACGAAGCCACCTTCACGTTGATGACCGCGGTGTCGCTCGACGGGTCCGTCCCGACGAGCGTCGCCTTCGCGACACTGCCGTCCTCGAAGCGCACCTGGATCGCGGTCGCGCCGTCGACGACGTGGCTCGCCGTGACGATGTTCCCGGACGTGTCGTACACGAACCCGGTGCCCTCCGCCTGCGCGCTGCCGCCGCTCGGGCCGAACGGCGAGACGCCGTTCTGCGAGGCGGCGCCGGTCGTGACGCTGATGTCGACGACGCCGGGGCTGTCCTGGCGGTAGATCTGCTCCGCCGAGAGCGACTGAGCCTTCGAGGCGATGGCCGTTCCGGGCGTCGCGGCGGCAAGCGCTCCGACCCCGGCGCCGGACCCGTCGTCGTGCGCCACCAGCGCGACGCCGCCGATGACGGTCGCGCCGGCGATCGCTCCGACGGCGAACGGGACGGCGATCCGCGCCCGGCGCGGCCGCCCGTTCGGAGTGCTTCCTGTCTCGCTCATCTGTGCTCCTTTGCACGTGGAAGAACTGTGGGTCTCTCCAGAAAAGCAGCGAGACCTGTGTGAGACGTGAGAGCGCGGGAAGTCCCGGTGAAGCCGGCGTTGTCTTCGGGTAAAGGCGACTCTCCGGACCGGGCGCGACGGCGGTCCGTGCCGTCTCCGGCGGATCACCCCCGAGCGGGCAGCGTCTTCCTCGCGCGGCCGGAATCTTCCGACGCTCCGAGCCGTTGATCTCTGTAGGAGGTGAAAGACATGGGTGCGCTTCTGGTTGTTGCGTTCATCGTGCTGATGGCTCCGCTTTCCTATCTCTACGGCGTCGATTCTCGACTGTCGAGCGATCGCGGATCGGTCGGCTCCCGGCGCTGAGCCGAGGGGCCGGCCGAGGCCACGACAACCAGCACCTGCTGCTCTCCGCGGGCACGTCCGGCGCGCTCTTCGCCTCGCTCATCGGCGTGATGGCGATCACGAGCGAGTTCCGGCACGGGACCATCCGCTCCACGTTCCTCGTCACGCCGCGCCGCAGCCGTGTGATCGCGGCCAAGGTCGTCGCGAGCCTTCTCATGGGGATCGTCTTCGGGCTCGTCGCGATCAGCATCTCGTTCGGCGTCGGGTACGCGATTCTGACGGGTCGCGGGATCGACTTCGCGCTCGACACGGGTCACGTCGTGCTGCTCGTGGTCGGCACGGTGTCCATGACGGCACTCTGGGCGGCGATGGGCGTCGGCATCGGCGCGGTTGTCCGAAACCAGGTGTTCGCCGTCATCGGTGTGATCGTCTGGGCGCTCCTCGTCGACGACCTCATCCGTGCACTCCTCCCGGACGTAGGCCGCTTCACCCCGGTCGGCGCGAGCGACTCAGTCACGGCCGGCTTCGCCGACTATCTGCTCGCGCCGGCGCTCGGCGCGCTGCTCCTTGCCGCATACGCGCTGGTGGTCGTCGCGGCCGGTGCGACGCTCGTCGCACGCCGCGACGTAACGTGACATCGACGATGCTGAGCATCGACGCCATCGGCAAGCGGTTCGGTGAGGTGACGGCGCTCGACGGCTGTTCGTTCAACGTCGAGCGCGGACGCATGCTCGGCTTCCTGGGCCCCAACGGCGCCGGGAAGACGACCACGATGCGCGCGATCTTCGGCCTCGTCGAGCTCGACACCGGTGCCGTCCTCTGGGACGGACGCCCGATTGGCCCTGTCGAGCGCCTGCGGTTCGGCTACATGCCGGAGGAACGTGGGCTCTACCCGCGGATGCGAGTCCGCGAGCAACTGGCCTACCTCGGCCGCCTCCACGGCCTGAACGCGCGCGACGCCGACGCCGCGGCGTCGGAATGGCTGACGCGGCTGGGTCTCGCCGATCGTGCCGACGCGAAGGTGGTCGAGCTCTCGCACGGCAACCAGCAGCGCGCCCAGCTCGCGGCCGCGCTGGTGCACACACCGGAGCTGCTCGTCCTCGACGAGCCGTTCGCCGGTCTCGATCCGGTTGCGGTGCGAACGCTCGCCCAGGTCCTCCGCGACGAGGCGGCCCGAGGGGTCGCGGTGCTCTTCTCGAGCCACCAGCTCGATCTCGTGGAGGAGATCTGCGAGGAGGTCGCGATCATCGACCGCGGCCGGATCGTCGCGGAGGGAAACCTCGATGCGTTGAGGCGTGCCTCGGAGCGACGGCGGATTGCGCTGCGACTCGACGGTGCGCCCCCGGGGTGGGAGCCCGAGATTCGAGGCGCCGACGTGGTCGAGCGCACGAACGGCGACCTCCGCCTGCTGGTCGATCGCGACGTCGATCCGCAGGCCGTGCTCGCAGCTGCCGAGCGGACCGCGCCGGTGATCGGGTTCAGCTACGGGCCGCCGTCGCTCGCGGAGCTCTTCCTGGAGCTCGTGGAGCGATGAGTGGCAGACGCGCGTTAACCCTCGTCGCCACGCGAGAGATTCGCGAGCGGCTTCGCAGCAAGGCTTTCATCGCCTCGACGCTCCTGATCCTCGCGCTCCTGGCCGTCTCTGCCGTGATCGGGCGGCTCTTCGACCCACAGCGCACGTTCGACTACGCGGTCACCGCTCCCGCGCCCCCGGGGCTCGCCGTCGCCCTGCAACGGGCGGCGGAGCCGTTCGACGAGGCGAAGGTGAAGCTTCACACGGTCGACTCGGCGCAGGCCGGACGCCGGCTCCTCGAGGACGACAAGGTCGACGCGCTGCTGCTCGTGTCGAACGACCGCCTCGTCTTCCGGAAGAACGTGGACGCGCAGGTGGCGGCGGCCGCCGACGCGGCGGTGCGCGCGGTTCGGAACAAGCTGCCGCCGGAGCCGGAGCTGACCACGTCCACGCTCCACCCGCCGGACGACGAGCCCGGCGACGCTGCGGTGCTGGTCGCGTACGCCGGCTCGCTGCTCCTGTTCATGTCGCTCGCGTTCTACGGGCAGTGGGTCATCAGCGGCGTCGTCGAGGAGAAGAACAACCGTGTCGTCGAGGTGATCCTGTCGGCGGTGCGACCGCGTGACCTGCTGGCCGGGAAGGTGATCGGGATCGGCACGCTCGGGTTGGCGCAGCTCGTGCTCGTGGTGGGGTTCGCCGTCGGGCTGCTCGTCACCGGCGTCTTCGACGTTCCTGCATCGCTCGGGGCGGACGTTGCGCTCGTCGTCCCGTGGTTCGTGCTCGGGTTCGCGCTCTACGCGGTCGCCTACGCGGTCGCCGGCGCGCTCGCCTCGAACCAGCAGAACGCGGAAACGGCCGCGCAGCCCGTTACCTACGCGCTGCTCACCGTCTACTTCGCCTCGTACATCGTCCTGGCAGCAAATGCCGAAGGCACTCTCGCGACAGTCCTCACCGTCTTCCCGCTGACCGCGCCGCTCGTGCTTCCTGCGCGGAGCGCGCTCGTCGGCGTCCCCCTCTGGCAACACGCGCTCGCGATCGTCCTCGTGCTCGCCGCGATCTATGCGCTCGTCCGCTTCGCCGGCCGCGTCTACGCGCTCGGGCTCCTGCACGGCGGCTCGGGGCTGGGCCTCCGGGCCGCCTTGCGGATCGCCCGCGAGAACTGACCCGTCCGCGGTCCCTATGTTCACGGCGCGGCCGGGACGGGCAGGATTGCCTCCGTGAGCTCCGCCGTCCTGCTGCCCGCGAGCTTTGCCATTCTCCTCGCCGGCGCCCTTCTCTTCACGAACGCGATCGAGTGGTTCGGCAGCATGGTCGGGCTCGGCCAGGGCGCGGTCGGGAGTCTCCTCGCCGCCGTCGCGACGGCGCTGCCGGAATCGCTGATCCCGATCGTCGCGCTCATCGAGGGTGGCAAGGGGTCCGAGGACGTCGCCGTGGGGGCGATCATCGGCGCGCCGCTGCTTCTGGCGACGATCGCGATGGCCCTCGTCGGGCTGGGCGCCGTGCTCTACCGCGGCCGGCGCGAGTCCGGTCTGAAGCTGGACGTCCACTTCCCGACGCTCGAGCGAGACCTCGCCTTCTTCATGGGGTGCTTCGCGGTCGGGCTCCTGCTCGGACTCGGCGCGCCGACGGAGGTCCAGATCCCGGCGGCGGTCGTGCTCGTGCTGGCGTACGGCGTCTACGTGCGCTGGACGCTCCGGAACAGCGGCTCGGTCGAAGCGCAGGAGGAGTTGCGGCCGCTCGTCCTCGACTCGACGCGGGGCGACCCGCCCACGATGCGCATCGTCGTGCTCCAGCTCGTGGTCGCGCTGGGGGCGATCGTCGGCGGCGCGCACCTCTTCGTCGAGCAGGTGCTCCACGTCGCAGACTCCGTCGGCCTCGAGCCGCTCGTCCTCTCGCTCGTCCTCGCTCCCTTCGCGACCGAGCTGCCCGAGAAGGCGAACAGCTTCTTCTGGGTGCGCGAGGGGAAGGACTCCCTCGCGCTAGGCAACATCACCGGCGCGCTCGTCTTCCAGTCGACGATTCCGATGGCCGTCGGCCTGGCCTTCACCTCGTGGGAGCTCGACACGTACTCGATCCTCGCCGGCTGCCTCGCGCTCGCCGGCGGACTGGTTGCGATCGTGACGCTGCAGGTCCAGCGGAGGTTCACCAGTCTCGCGATCGCGGTCTGGGCTGCGCTCTACGCCGTCTTCGTCATCTACGTCCTCGTCGCGTGACGTTGCGACGCGCCGACGTGCTCGCCTGGTCGGCGGTGGCGAGCGCGGCGGTGGCGTTCGTTGCCTGTCTGGCGGGCTGGCTGGCCGGAGGAGGCGCGGTCGAGGTCGCCTGGGCCCCGACGATCGATCTCCGTCTCGACCTCGCCTTCGACGGGCTCGCCGCCCTCTACGCCCTGCTTGCCACCGGGATCGGCGTTCTCGTCTTCGTCTACGGCGCCGGCTACCTGCCGTGGCACCTGGAGCAGCTCCGGCGTCCGTCCGGCGACGCGTGGCGGTTCTGGCCCTGGATGGTCTTCTTCATGGGCTCGATGGTCGGGCTCGCCTGCGCGCGCGACCTCGTGCTGCTCTTCGTCTTCTTCGACCTGACGGCTGTCGCGTCGTACTTCCTGATCGGCTTCGACCGCGACCGGGATGCGCGTGGAGCGGCGTTGATGGCGCTGCTCGTGACGGGCGTCAGCGCGGTTCTCATGCTCGTGGGGGCCGTTCTCCTCTACAACACCTACGGCACGTTCTCGCTCCCGGAGCTCTTCGAGCGTGCGGAGAGCGGCCCGACGACGACCGCGGCCTGCGTGCTGATCGCCGTCGCCGCGCTTGCCAAGAGCGCGCAGGCGCCGCTGCACTTCTGGCTGCCGCGCGCAATGGCCGCTCCGACACCCGTCTCCGCCTATCTGCACTCCGCGGCGATGGTCGCCGCGGGCGTGCTCGTGCTCGGGCGCGTCCATCCGCTGCTCGCGAAGAGCGACCTCGTGCTCGACCTGCTGCTCGTCGTCGGGCTCGTCTCGATCGCGGTCGGGGGCGTGCTCGCGCTGGCGCAGGACGAGCTGAAGCAGATCCTCGCCCACTCCACCATCTCGCAGTACGGCTACGTGGTCACGCTCTACGGGATCGGGGGCGCGACCGCGGCCGGGGCTGCCGCGCTCTACGTGCTCGCTCACGCGATCGCGAAGAGCGCCCTGTTCATGACCGCCGGTGCGGTCACCGTGACGACCGGCGAGTCGCAGCTCTCTCGCCTCGGGGGCCTCGGGCGGCGGCTACCGGCGCTCGCGGTCGTGAGCGGTATCGCGGCGGCGACGGTGGCGGCGCTTCCGTTGACGCTCGGCTTCTTCAAGGACGAGCTGTTCTTCTCGGCCGCCAGCGAGCACGGCCGACTCGTCCAGGTGCTCGCCGTCGGGGCGGCGGCGCTGACGGTCGCGTACATCGGGCGCTTCTGGCTCGGGATCTTCGCCGGGCCGTTGCGGGCAAGGCCCAGGGGGCGGGTTCCGCCGCTCTTGCTCGCGCCCGTCGCGGTGCTCGCCGTGCTGGCCCTCGTCGGCGGCCTCGTCGTCGAGCCGTTCGCACGGCTGGCGGAGGACGCGGCGGAGGTCACGCAGGCGGGCGTGGTCGACGTCGCGCCTGCGTACCACCTGGACACCGGCACCGCGAACGTCATGGCGCTCGCCGCGTGGGCGCTCGGGGCGCTCGTGCTGCTCACGCCGCGCGTGAGAGACCCGGTTGTACGCGCGTTCGGCCGGATTGGGCAGATCGCCGGCCCCCGTCGCTGGTATGCCCTCTCGCTCCTCGGGCTGAACCGCCTCTCGGACTGGGCGCACGACAAGGAGGTCCGCGACCTGCGCAACAGCATCGCCGCCGTGCTCGTGCCCGCGGCTGCGCTGATCGCGATCGCGTTCGCCGTGACGCCGACCCGCGGGTCCTACGACGTCGGGCCGGTCGCTCTCCGGGATCTTCCGATCGTCGTCCTGCTCGGTCTCGGTGTGCTCGCGGGGGTGACGGCAGCGCGTGACAAGGGCCGGCTGCAGCCCGTCCTCGCGCTCTCGGTGCTCGGCTTCGCGCTGGCGGGCGTCTACGCGATGGTCGGCGCTCCCGACGTCGCGCTCGTGGCCGTCCTGGTGGAGACCGTCCTCGCCCTCGTCTTCGTCGGAGTCTTCGCACGGCTGCCGCCGACGACCCTGCGCCGTCCACGGCGGCGCGCGCGCAATGCCGGAATCGGCGTTGCGGCCGGCGTGGCCGCGTTCGCGACGATCTGGGGTGCGCTGTCCCGCCCGGCGGCGACCGCCGGCGTCGCAGCCGAGCACATCGACAGGACGCCTGACGCACACGGCGGCGACGTCGTGACCGTGATCCTTGCCGACTTCCGGGGGCTCGACACGATGGTCGAGATCACGGTCCTCGCCGTCGCGGTCGTCGGCGTCGCGAGCCTGCTCAGCCGCGGGAGAGCCTGGTGAGCGTGATCCTGGAGGTGGTCTGCCCGCGCCTGCTCGGTCCGGCGATGATGGTCGCGGCCGCCATCATCGTGAAGGGGTACGGCGACGTGGGCGACGGGTTCAGCGCCGGCGTGGTGGTCGCGCTCGCGGTCGCGCTCCGCTACGTCACGCTCGGAGCGGAGCGCGCCGAGCGGACTCTTCCGGTGCTTCGCTACGCGCCCGCCGTAGCGGTCTCCGGGCTCCTGTTCGCGCTCGCGATCGGCTTCTTCCCGATCCTCCTCGGCGAGCCGCTGCTCACGCACTATCCCAGGTCCGGCGAACCGGTCGTCCACGTCGGCACGCTGGAGCTGACCACGGCGGTGGCGTTCGACGTCGGCGTCTTCCTGCTCGTCGCCGGCTCGCTGGTCGAGCTCATCCACCAGCTCACGCGGCTGGTCGAGGAGCCGCGGCCGTGAATCTCGTCTTCGCGCTGGCGGCTGCGGTGCTGTTCGGCACCGGCGCCGTCCTGCTGCTCGACCGGGACCTCGTGCGCGTCGTCTTCGGTGTCGTACTGGTCTCGCAGGCCGCGGTGCTGACGCTCGTCGCCTCGGGCCTCAGCCGCGGCGCGGCGCCGATCTACCCGCTGAGCGGGGACTCCATCGCCGACCCGCTCAGTCAGGCGATGGCGCTGACGGCGATCGTGATCGGTCTCGCCGTCACCGCCCTCCTGCTCGCCCTCGTCCTCCGGGTCGTCCAGGCCTATCGCTCCCGTGAGCTCGGCGAGCTCGCGGGGCAAGAGGCCGAGCGCGACGCCCGTCTCGAGCGACTCCACGAGCGGGAGCATGCGGAGGAGGAGGCGGCAGCCCGGTGACCGCCCTGTCGCTGTCGCTCGTCGTCCCCTGGGCCGCGGGTCTCCTGCTCACGCTGCTCGACGGGCGACGGCGCGTGATCGGCTGGGTCGCCGTCGCGGCCCTCGCGGTGAACCTCGGCGCCCTCGTCGCGCTGGCCGCCGCGGTGTTGCCCGACGACACCGTCGTGGTGACGACGGGCGACTGGCCGGTCGGCATCGGGATCACCCTCCGCGCCGACGCGCTCGGGGTGCTCTTCGCGCTTCTGTCGTCGCTCTCGCTCCTTGCCGCGACCGTGGTGGAGGTGCTGGACGGTGTGCGCGAGCGGACGTTCCCCGGCCTCGTCGTCCTGCTGGCCGCCGGGCTGACGGGCGTGTTCCTGACGGGCGACCTCTTCAACTTCTACGTCTTCTTCGAGCTCGCGATGACCGCCGGGTACGTCCTCGCGACGTACGGCGGCGGCAGGCGAGAGCTCGGTGCGGCGCTCGTCTTCACGACGGTCAACCTGCTCGGCACGTTCATCTTCCTGCTCTCCGTCTCCGGCGTGTACCACGTCACCGGGACGCTCGAGATGTCCGGGATCGCGGCGCGGATGGACGACGTCGACCCGAACGCCGCCGTGCTCATTGCGGTCGGCTTCTTCGTCGCCTTCAGCGTGAAGCTCGGCCTCTTTCCTTTCCACTTCTGGCTGCCGACCGTCTACACGGGTGCGCGACCCGCCGTCGCGGCCATCCTGAGCGGAGGCCTTGCGAACATCGGTGCGTACGGGCTGCTGCGGTTCGGCGGTGAGCTTCTGCCGGACGAGCTCGACCTCGCGGCCGGCGCGCTGATCGTGATCGGCGGCGCCTCCATCGTCTACGGCGGCATCCTCGCCATCTCGCGGCGTAGCGCGAGCGAGATGCTGGCCTACTCGGCGATCGGCCAGGTCGGCTACGTCCTCGTCGCGATCGGTGTCGGCGGCCCGGTCGGCTTCGCCGCGGCGATCCTCTACACGGTCGTGAACGCACTCAACAAGACGCTGCTCTTCCTGACCGCGCAGATGCGCGGCGCGATCGTGGGCGCCGCGTTCGCGATCGGCGCGCTCAGCGTCGCCGGGGTGCCGCCCGCGGCCGGGTTCGTCGGCAAGCTCGAGCTCTTCCGCGCGACGGCGGACGATCCCGAGCTGATCGCGCTGCTCGTCCTCGGCAGCGCGCTCTCGTTCGTCTACGCCTTCCAGACGTACCAGTACGACTTCTGGCGCGGCGAGCGGACGGGTAAGCGCAGCACGCTGCCGCAGCAGGGGGTGGTCGCCGCCCTCGCGCTGCTCGTCCTCGCCGCGGGCGTGTGGCCCGAGCCGCTGCTCGCGTTGAGCCACGCCGCCGCCGATCTCCTGGCCGGAGGCGGCCGGTGACCCGCACCCTCGTGCGCGCCGCGCTCCTCGCCGCGATCTACCTGCTCGTCCTCACGAGTCTGGCTCCCGGCGACGTGCTCGTCGGGGCGATGCTGGGGCTCGGGATCGCACTGGCGCTTCGAGGACGCGGCGCGAACCGAGCATCGGCTCCATTGTCCGAGCGCCTCGTGGCCGCATCCGTCGTCGGGCTGCAAACCGCCGTCGAGATGGTGCGCGGAAGCTGGCGCGTGGCCCGGTTCTGCCTGGGCGATCGTGACGCACCCGGCTTCGTCGAGATCCCCCGGGACGCTCGCTCGCGGCACGAGACCGCGCTCTGGGGCGTGCTCACGGGGGAGGCCCCCGACGAGGTTGTCGTGGACGCCCGGAGCGACACCCTCATCGTCCATCTCGTCGACGCCGGCGATCCGGACGCCGTGCGGGCCCGGCACGCCGCCGCGCACGAGCGGTGGCAGCGGAAGGTGGTGCACTAGCCGGTGCCCGAGGCGGTCGCAGCCGTCGGGCTCGCCTGGGCGACGCTGCTGCTGCTGGCCGGCGGTGTCGTGCTCCTGCGCTCTCGCGACACGCTCCACCGCGTTCTTGCGCTGGACGTTCTCGTCTCGATCGTCGTCGCGCTGCTGACGATCCTCTCCTACCTCCGCGACGTCTCGTACTACGTCGACGGCGCTCTCGCGCTCGGGCTCCTCTCCTTCGTCTCCACCCTCGTCGCCGTCAGGCACGTGCTCCGCGGGAGGCCGTCGTGATGGGCACGGCGCTCGACGTGCTCGGGGCATGCCTCCTCGGGCTCGGGCTGTTGCTCGCCACGGTCGGCCTCTACGGCGTCCTGCGGATGCCGGACATCTTCGACCAGCTCCACGCGGCCGGCCTCGTCACCGGCCCCGCGGTGCTAGTGATCCTGCTCGCCGCGCTCACCACGCGGAGCGCGGACATCGTCACGAGCGCCGCGCTGCTCTTCGTGTTCGTCCTGATCACCGCCCCGCTCTCGGGGCACGCCATCGCGAGGGCGGCCTGGCTTCGTCCCGGGCCGGACGAGGACGGTCCGCGGGAAGCGGAGACGCCAGGCGCGGCTAGCCTGCTGGGGGAAGGCATGCGGACGCTCGTCGCATACGACGGATCGGACAGCGCGAAGCGGGCGCTCGAGCTCGCCGCGCAGGTCTTCGGCCCGGCTGGGAGCATCGCGATCGCACACGTGGTGCAGCCGCTCGGTGAGCCGGACTTCGCTGGCTCGCCCGAGGTCGAGGATCCCGAGCAGGAAGAGCTTCTGGCCGAGGCACGTGCCGCGGTCGCCCGTACCGGCACGCCCGCGGTCACCCTCAGGCGGCGGGGGGACCCCGCCGCCGAGCTGATAGCCGCCGGCGCCGAGCTCGACGCGGACCTGATCGTTGTCGGCTCTCGCGGCCGAGGGGCCGTTGCCTCGGCGTTGCTCGGCAGCGTCTCCGCCGCGCTGGCGGGCGGTGCGCATTCCCCGGTCCTCGTCGTCGGGCCGTCCGCCACGTTCGGGCACGGGCCGATCGTCGCAGGCATCGACGGGTCGGAGTTCTCCCTGGACGCAGCTCGCATCGCTCTAGCGCTCGACCGCCGCCTCGAGCGCGGCTTCCGACTCGTCCACGCTTACACGGTGCGTCCCATTCCCGGCGTCTCGGTGGTGCCGGACGCACGAGCGGAGCTGGCACAGGTCGACGAGCAGAAGGCCGAGGAGCTGCTCGCCGGCGTCGCCAGGGAGCTCGGCATTCCCGAGGAGGAGACGCAGACGGTTCGCGACGGCAGCGAGCCCTCCGCGCTCGTCGTGCTCGCCCGCGACCTCGACGCGGCGCTGATCGTCGTCGGCTCGCGCGGCCTCGGAGCGGTGCGTGCCGCGGTGCTCGGCAGCTTCTCGACGAGCGTTCTCGCCGAAGCATCGTGCCCCGTGGTCGTGGTGCCGCCGATCGTGCCCGGGTCCGCGCTCGGCTGAGACGAAGACGTCCCGCTGATCGCAACGGAGGGTCGGACGGCGCTTGAGCGTCGTCAGCCGCGCGGTGCGTACTCGACGCTGCCGAACGGCCAATCGGACGCGAGCCACTCGCTCACCGCGCGCCAGAGCGGGGTGTCGAGCTCCGCGCGGCTCGCCCGCACCCAGGAGCGCGCACGCGCACCGACGTCGCTATCGCGGCGCGGATAGATGTACACGCATCCGATCACGTCGCTGCCGGCCGGATCGAGAACCGTGTACGTGAACCCCGCCCGGTTGCGAAAGTCATCGGCATGCCGCTGCAGGTCCGCCCGGTTCTCGTCCGGCGTCATCTCGTGCGGCCAGCTGCTCCCTTCCCACCCGGGCGTGGCGCCGATGTGGTCCATCGACGAGGTCCACGCCTCGTAATCGCGGTCGTTGTGCTCGGGCCCGAGAGGCTCGAGCACGAGCTGCGGGGTCTCGAGCCTCAGAGGCGGGTCGAAGTCGGGCGGCACGAACTCGCTCATGGGACCGATCGTAGAGCGCCGAAGGCGTCGAGGTAGACGGTCGATCAGGCGCCGGACGATGTCTCACCCGTGCCGGGGTCGGAGGCGAGCTCGAGCACGTCGAGGAGCTCCCAGATGGGATGCCCGGCCTGTGCCTCGTGGCGCATCGCGGTGTCCCGATTGATCGCGTAGCGGTTCCGCCGGCCCACGCGCTTGACCATCACAAAGTCCGCCTCGACGAGATCGGCGACGATCCGCTGGGCCGCGCGCTCGGTGATGCCCACCATCTCGGCGATGTCTCGCGTCCGGACATTCGGGTCTCGCGCGACGCAGAGAAGCACCTGGGTGTGGTTCGTCAGGAACCGCCAGGGCTTGCCATTGGCATGATTTGCGTTTGAGGACAAATTTATCGTATATTTTGTTTCGCGGTACACTTATCGCACTTGACTCGTCGTAGATGCTAGCAGTCTCAGAGGAGGAGAGATGACGCGGGCCAACGGAGCTCTCTCCGGGCCATACGAGTTCGAGCAAGGCGTAGCCGAGGTGGTTCGCGATCCCGACGTGACGCGGATCGTGCTCACCGGTGATCTGGACATGTCCGCGGTCGCACGGGTTCGAGCGATCGTCGAGTCGGAGTGCGAGCACAGTCCCGCAACGGTCGTCCTCGATCTCTCCGCAGTCGAGTTCGTCGACTCGCACGGGTTTCGGCTCCTTGTAGCCACCCATCGGGCATTGACGGCAGACGGCTGCGCGCTCGTCGTTCTCCCACCCCCGGCGCCCGTCCGGCGGGCGTTCGAGATCACCGGACTCGACCATCTCTTCGGCGACCCGACGGCCGAGTGAGGTAGGCGGAGTCGGCATCGCCGCCCGACCTGGTAGCTAACGTCGTCGGCCTTGGGCGAGGTCGAGGTCGAGGTCGAAGTGCGGTGGTCGGCGAGGGCGCGGCGTTGGCGACTGGAGGTGCCGTGGGGAGAGGCGCCGCGGTTGACCGTGCCGCGAGGGGCAAGCCGGGCCGATGTGGAGCGGGTGCTCGAGGAGAAGCGCCCGTGGATCGTTGACCAGCGGCGGCGTCAGGTGCCCCGACTCTGTCTCGAGCCTTCCTCGGTCAGCGAGTCGGAGGCGCGTACGGCCGCGCGAGAGCTCGTTTCGATGTTGGCCCAAAGGGAGGCCGAGCGGATCGGCGTCGCGTATCGCCGAATCCGTATCGGAGGGCAACGCACACTTTGGGGCTCGTGCTCTCCGCGCGGCACGCTTTCCTTCAACTGGCGGCTCGTACTCGCGCCGCTCGACGTGCTCGACTACGTGGTGGTGCACGAGCTCTGTCACCTGCGCGTCCCAAACCATTCGCGAGCGTTCTGGGCGCTCGTCGAGGGACATCGCCCGCACTGGCGCCAGCAGCGCGACTGGCTGCGTGACCACGGACCCGAGCTCCTGGCATTCCGCCCTCAGGTCTGATCCGCCGGACGATCAGCCGGCGCGCAAGTCGAACCGTGCGGCGTAGCCGAGCTATATCGGCTGCCAGAGCGCGTCGTCGCCCAGCGGGGTGCGTATCGCGGCTCCGTCTGCGACGAGCCCCAGCATTGTCACCTCGGCCGCGACCCGGTCGGGAGCGTCGTTGCCGCGCGTGAGAAGCTGTGCGACCTCCTGGGTCGTGAGTCCGTCCGGGAATGCCGTCAGCAGCTGAAGCGGGTCGTCCGGCACTCCTCGGCGCTGGCCCTCCGGGATCAGGTTCGCGACGATCACATCGTAGGCCTCGATCGTCTGCCAGCCACCGGCCTCGAGGCGCCGCCCGGCGCCCTCGAACACCAGCGACGGGGCGGTGTATCGAACGGGGCCATCGGTGGTCGCATGCTTGTCCTGCAGTTGCGTCGGCGAACCTGCGGCGCTGCGTGCTTCGGCCCGATCGCGCTGGTAGGCGTCCTCCACTTCCGGCGTGTCGATCGCGGCGATCGCCGCGTCGACATCAATCCCGTCGACCCCTCGCAGCACTGCCGCGATGCTCTCGTCCTCGTCAAGGAGCAGCGTGGTCGTGAAGAACCCGAACTGCAGGGCCCGGAAGGCAGACCACTCCCGCCCCGGAGCTTGCAAGCGCACCGCCACGACCGCTCTGCAGGAGCGACCGGTACCGACGATCCGTGCCCGCGGGTTCGGCGCCAAGGGCATGCCGAACCGGCGGAATCGCCGTGCATACCCCTCGGCCGAGCGCAGCGGCGTATAGCCCCGGTCGACATACTCCTGCGCCACGTCCGTGAGCCCGATCAGCACCAGCCGCCACCCGAGCTGCGCACCGTAGCGCCACTCGAGCACCCGAAACGCCGGGTTCGCGGAGTAACCCCACGGGCAGCCCGCGTCGTTGTACAGCGTCACCCTCACCTGCTCTGCCATGCGCCTCCCCACCCTAGTAGTCGATTCACGCCCGCCAACCCGCGCTCACCGTCTCGACGGCAGCGGAGTCGGCGGCCCCCGCGATCAGGTCTCACCGTCACGATCGTCGCGAGGCGATTGAGTGGGTCCCTCGAGACCGATGCACGAGTGATCCAGCAGGCCGAGCTCGCGGGTGGAGCGCCTACGCCTCGCGATCGTCGGCCGCGAGCCGTGGCCGAACACGTAGAGCCACGAGCCGTCCGGTTGCCGGCGCGCCACTTCGTCGGGGGAACGGGGCCCCTACACGGGAGCGACGGGTACGACCACGGCCTTGCTCCGGATAGCTTCGACGTCTCGTACGCGATTGAGACTTTGAGCCGCCGCTTCGGAGCGTTCGCTCGCAGTCGTCGTCGCGAGGCGGGCGGCAAGCCGGGATCCCGCGACGACGGCCGCGTGGTGATCCTCGACGTAGACGGCAAGCAATGACCTCGCGACGGGATAACAGTCCTAGCGCTCGATGCGCTGCGTCTCTCCGAGCTCAGGCGTGTCGCCCGTCAGGAATCCCTTCGCCAACTCGTACAGGACGACCGGCTGGGGCTTCGAGATCTCGAGGAACGACGCCGCGTGGACGTCCACGCCGATGAGGACCAGACGCGGGTCGTCCGCCGTGCCGTTCCGTGGATCGCCGTCGCCACCGAACCAGAGTTTCCAGTCGGGGGCATAGAGCTCCTGGATCTTGTCGCGGTCGCGCGAGAGCGTCGCCAGCCCGGACACCGACACCCACTCGCGAGTCCGATCCTTGTAGTACGCGAGGTTGACGTGCGGATCGTCTTCGATGTCCTCCAGCTTCCCGGTTCCCTCCGCGGCGACGAACCAGAGATCGGCGCCGGGGGCGTGCCGCTGGGTCGCCATCGCGCGCGACTCGAGGTGACCGTCTGCCCGTCTCGTCGTCATCATGGCCACCTCGAGCTCCTCGATCAGCTCGTAGAACGTCTGCAGCTCCGGCTTCACGGCTTCGGTCTCCTCTCGTGTCGTGCCCTCGTGGATGTGTTGGTCTTGCCCCGCAGAGAGCCGGACTAACCCCGGTCCTCGACGAGCTACGGCGAGCCGCCTCCCTCGAACCCGTGTGTCGTCGATGCAGGGGCGCGGGAGATGCAGCGCACTCACCCGAGCGAAGGCCCGGCACTCGCTCGGGCCTCCCAAGTCCCAGAAACGGCTCGAAACGGAACGGGAGCGACGGGACTCGAACCCGCGACCTCCGGCGTGACAGTTCTGTCCGAGGTTGGTCACGGTCAGTCGGAGCTGGTCTGATCGAGAAGCCACGCGGTTTGGGCGGAGGCCGCGAGGTCAGAGTTGGTGGCTAGTGGTCGACGTGATCTGACACGAATCTGACACGCAACGTCGGCCTCCACCCCCGCGGCAGTTAGCGACGTAGTCCGCCCGCCGAGAACCAGCCGGCCACCGCACCGAGCACCGACCCGATTTCCGGCGCGAGCGGAACATCGGTCGTCACGCTGACGAGGATTCCAACAGCCACCCCAACCGCCGCGCCCACGACGGCAAACCAGATTCGCCTGCGATCCCTCATATCTCCACTCGCCATCCCTCGGGGACTCTAGATCTGGGGCTGCCCGCGACCGGGCCTATCGTCATCACGACCTTCGGGGGTGGGAAACGCCAAATTCGCAACGCGCAGCTGGCTACCGTCCACGATCTCCCGGCTCGCGGTGGCAGCGGGGAGGTGACATGCTGGATCACGGCCATGATCACAATTCCGCTCACGGCGGTCGACGCGGTCCGGATCACGATCGTGATGGACAACGTGACCGACCCCCTGCTGTTCCCGACGCAGCATGTGGAGCGCACGACTTGGTTTCACCAGTTGGCGAAGCCACGCGCAGCCTCCGCCGTCACCGAGGACGGCTTGCCTGATGCTTTGATCGCCCAGCCCGGCTTCTCAGCGCTCGTTCGCGTGACGAGCGCGGGGCGCGAGCGGACGATCCTCTTCGACGCAGGCGTGACGCCAAACGGCGTGATCGAGAACATGCGTCGGCTCGAGATCCTGCCGGGAGAGATCGAGACGATCGTGCTCAGCCACGGTCACTGGGACCACGTCGCCGGGATGGAGGGGATCGCCAGGGAGGTCGGGCGTGGGAACCTGCCTGTGCTGATCCACCCCGAGTTCTGGCGGCGTCGGCGCATCGCGATTCCCGGCCTCGATCCGGCCGAACTGCCCGCGACAAGCCGCTCAGCATTGGAGGGCGCCGGGTTCGAGATCGTCGAGGAACAACAGCCGTCGTTCCTGCTCGACGGCTCCGTACTCGTGACCGGCGAGGTTGATCGCACGACACCGTTCGAGACAGGCTTTAAGGGACACGAAGCCGAGGTCCACGGCAGCTGGGAGCCCGACCCGCTGATCCTCGACGACCAAGCGATCGTGATGCGCCTAGCGGGTCGCGGCCTTGTGGTGCTGACCGGATGTGGTCACGCCGGGATCGTCAACGTCGTGAGACACGCGCAGGTGCTCACCGGGGAGACGGCCATCGCCGCCGTCATCGGCGGGTTCCACCTCAGCGGCCCGATGTTCGAGCCCATCATCGAGCCAACGGTCGCGGCCTTCGATGACCTCCAGCCCGAGCTGTTGATGCCCGCGCATTGCACCGGCTGGAAGGCAGTCCATCGCCTCGCTGCACGCTTCCCCGACGCATTCGTACAAAGCGCCGTCGGGACGACGATCACGCTCTGAGCGCCTCGTGACGGACTGATTTGCGAGCCCGCGACAGGGCACCAAAGGCGATCGCGAGGGGGGTGAGTGTGGCACAGACATGCACCACCTTATGAGTCGCGCAGAATCGCGGGTGGGTGCACTCCTCTCTCGCCTGCGTGTCAGGCTAGTGGACGTTCGGGATGGACGAGATCACGTACGCTCGTCGGGAAAAGCAGGCGCTGGCGAGGAGGAATGATGAGCCAGCTGCAGTTCGACGCCGATACCGCGAGGCGGATCGAGGCCCTGTACCAGATTCAAGACGCTATGCGTCGCCGCGAGCTGGTTCGCAAGGCGCTGGCGGCAGTGCGCGGTGCCCGAGTCCTCGACGTTGGGTGTGGGCCCGGCTTCTACTGTCTTGAGCTGTCGGAGATCGTTGGGTCGTCCGGCTCCGTTGTGGGCGTGGACAGCAGCTCCGCGATGCTTGAGCTTGCTCGGGCCCGGTGCGGTGGTCGCGACAATGTGGGGCTCCTGGAGGGAGAGGCCATCGCGCTCCCGGTTGAGAGCGGGTCATTCGACCGGGCGGTCTGCGTGCAGGTTCTCGAGTACGTCGCGGACGTGGATGCGGTTCTCTCGGAGCTGCATCGGGCTCTTCGACCGGGCGGACGTGCAGTTGTCTGGGACGTGGACTGGGCGACAGTCTCGATTCACTCGCGAGACACCGCTCTGACCGAACGCGTCTTGCGTGCCTGGGACGAGCATCTCGCCGACCCGTCGCTGCCGCGAACACTCGGCGCGCGCCTCCGTTCAGCCGGATTCGAGCACGTACGTGTGGAGGCGCACGCGTTCGCTGCGAGCGGAGGTTACCCGGAGACCTTCGGTGCGGCGCTGGTGCCGTTCATCGCGACGTTCGTCGCGGGCAGGCAAGGCATCGGCGAGGTGGAAGCCGAGGCGTGGGGCGCGGAGCAGCACGAGCTGATGGAACGAGGCGAGTTCTACTTCGCTAGCACGCAGTTCTGCTTCACAGCCACAAAATCCGCCTAGACGCTCCGACGGCCAGTCTCCCTCGCGTGCGCGCGAGAGCACGCGGCACAGAGAGGTGGCGCCCCGACCCAAGCTCGTAGATTGCCTCACCTCCCGACTCAGTGCCTCGCGTGTGCTTGAGGACCCGAAGGCGTTTTTCCGGCCTCAGAGGTCGAGTTGCGCGACGAGCGGCGAGCGCCTTCAGCTGCGCCACCCGAGCGCCTCGATCTCCGCCTTGGAGCAGCAGTTCGATCGCTGCAACCCGAGCACCGAGACCGGGATGGGAACCTCGACACGCTTGCGGTTGCCACAGTCCGTGCACTCGAACTCGACCCAGGCTGGCTTCGACGCCGACGTAGCCGCATCGAGCAGCGTCCGTTGAATGTCCTCGACGCTCTCCGCTGCCGCCTCAGCCAGCCGAGGTCGCACGCTGGCCGGATCAACCGCACGATGCTCGTGGCCCGTCGGGACGTTGTGGACGCGGCGGCTCGCATTGCAAGGCCACAGTTGTCTTCGAGCTCGTCGAGCGCGTCACGGCCGGCGCGGATCGCCAGATGGTCGCGGAGTCCGTAACGATTTCGCAGTCGGCGCTCAGCGAAGCAGCGCCGCTCGACCGATGACGACTCGGTCGGCGACGGAGCCGTTCGGCGCGCGCGAGGGGCGTACGATGCGCCGGATGGTGACGAGTGCTTCGACCGGGTCGCCGTTCTTGTCGAAGCGCATGTCGCCGAGAATGCCGTTCTCCACTCGCGTCTTGAACAACTCCCTGGTCACCGAGGCGCGGGTGCCGTCGGAGTGGGCGATCGCGTCGAGCAGGATCTCGGCCGACTGGGCGGCAAAGGCGGTGAAGAGCTGGCCAGGCTCGCCGGTGCGGGCTTCGAGATCCTTCATGAACCGCTTTCCGGCCGGGGGGAGTAGCGAGGGGTCTGCGTCGCTGTAGGCGAAGTACACCCCGAGGGCGGCAGGCCCGGCTTGGGCGAAGCTCGGCTGGAAGTCCTCGTGCCCGATCAGCGTCACACCGACGGCCGAGACGGGCGCGGAGATCGCGCAGCAGTGCGGGAGTTGTGTTGGACGGCCAGGCCGCCAGCATGACCGCGTCGGCGCCGGTCGCCGCGATCCGTCGCGCGAGCTGCTCGTAGTTCCGCGCCTTCGGGTCGAACGAGGCGGCGCCGGCGATCTGGATTCCGAGGGACTTCCCCGCGCTTCCCGTGTAGGCGGCGTATTCGGCCCAGTACTCGTCGCCGTCCGAGGCCAGGAAGAGCCGCTTGATGCCTTTCTGCTTCACGAACTGAGCGATCGCCGTGGCTTGCAGGTGGCCGGCGGCGGCCGTCCGGACGAAGTTCCGCTCACCTGTCGGGTAGCGATGCCGGAGGTCTTCGGGGCTGTTGACGCCCCGTACCAGCCGCGTGAGCGTCAATGCTGTGCTGGCGGGGCTGATCATCGCCAGAGGCCCGTTCGGGGCCTGGTTCGCCACGGGGATCTCCGGCCCAGAGCAGCCGGAGCTGAAGACGATGATGCCGATCACGTCGGGGTTGCGCGCATACGCCTGCGCGTTCGTGTAGCAGCGAACGTCGTCTGACCCACCCGCCCTGGGCGGTCGAGTCGTCGCAGGACTGGTAGCCGATCGTGTACGCGCCGGCCCGGTAGTGACGCCGCTCGAGGACGAGCTGGATCGCCTCCACCATCTGGTGGGTCGCAGCGATGTCCGAGCCCTTCAACGGAAAATCGGAGACGATCAGGAACCGCGGGTTGGCCTCCCCGCCGGCGGCATCTGGCCTGCAGACCGAGCTCGGCAGAGCCGTGCCGGAGGACGGCGGCCCGGCGACGCTGACCCAGGCGGCGCCCCCGCCGACGGCGACCGTCGCGGGCGCGGCCGTCCGGTGGACGATCTGCGCCTTGTTCGTGCTCGGGTCGATGCGGTACACGAGGCCGGCGAGCTCGTTCGTGGCCCAGACCGCGCCTGCGCCGACGGCGACCCAGGTGACGCCGACGTCGAGCGGGATCGTGCGCTGGTGGTTCGGCCCGGGGTCGATACGCCAGACGAGGCCATCGAACGGGTCCGCCGCCCAGAGGTCTCGGGCGCCAACAGCGAGCGAGCCGAGGCCTTGAGACGCGACGGGGATCCTCTGCGTGATCGTGTTCGTGCGCGGGTCGATCCTCGCGACGGCGGCGTCCCCATACTCGATCACCCAGACGCCGCCGCCTCCGGCGGCGATCCCGACCGCCTCGATACCCTTAACGCGCCCGACAAGCTTGTTCGTTCGGGGGTCGATCCGGTAGACGCCCTGGTCAGCGCCGACCACCCAGACCGCATCGCTTGTCACCGCAATGTGCTCCAACGGGCGGAGCCAGCCGCCCTTCGGGTTGTACTGAACGACGCCGGGGCGAGGCAGGGGGATCGTGTCAACAACGACGCGCGAATCCGGGTCGAGGCGCGAGACGCTCTGCGGGTAGCTCGTAGACGAGAACTGGCCCTCGCGAAACGCGTTCCCGATCCAGAGCGCCCCGGCACCCGCGGCGATGTCGGTCGGGGTCGACGTGGTGCTGAAGGGTGCTCCCTTTGGTGACCGCGTCTCCTGATCGATGGCCGAGAGCGTCTTGTCGTCTGCGTCGAGCACCCAGACCGCTCCGGCTCCGACGGCGATGCTCGAGGGTGTGGTGCCGAGCGGGACGCTCGCCAGGAGCCTACCCGTTCGGGTGTCGAGAGCCTCCACGCGGCCGCCTCCAGAGGTGATCTCACTGCCACGGTCTCGGACGAGCACGACCGCGGTCAGCGCGGCCGCAAGGAGCAGCGCGCCTCCGGCCGCCAGAAGGGCGCTGGAGCGCCTTCGCGCCGTCTGCCGAATTGCTCGTTGCGGGCCGTCGAGTGCGGGGTCGTGGGCGAGGATCGCGCGCTCCAGGTCCCTCAGCTCAACCCCCGGCTCGAGACCGAGCTCACGGTCCAGGAGCTGCCGTCCCTGGCGGTAGATCTCCAGTGCCTCCGCCTGGCGGCCGGAGCGGTAGAGCGCGAGCATCAGGAGCCCGCGCAACCGCTCGCGGTGCGGGTGCTCGCGGACAAGCGCCTCGAGCTCGGCCACGAGCTGTGACGTCTCTCCGGCGCCGAGGTCGGCCTCGACGCGCTCCTCGAGCGTCGTCAGTCGTAGCTCTTCGAGGCGTGTGATCTCGGTTTGCAGCGCCGCCTCGTAGCGCAAGTCTGCGTACGGCGGCCCTCGCCAGAGGGCCAGGCCCTGGCGCAGGAGGCGGCCGGCCGCACGGGGATCCGACTCGCGCGCGCGGACGCGAAGCTGATCGAGCTCGTCGGTATCGAGAGCGCCCGGAGGCACGCGCAGCAGGTAGCCACCGGCTGTCGTGGTGACCATGTCGTTTCCGAGCACTCCGCGGAGCCGCGAGATGTAGACCTGCGCCGTCTTGGTGGCTGTGGCCGGAGCGTTTTCTCCCCAGGTCTCACCTACGAGCCGATCCGTCGCCACGGGCTCGTTTGCGTGCATGAGCAGGACCGCCAGGACCGCTCGTTGACGAGCACCGCCGAGCTGGGCCGCGACGCCGTCGATCTCGACTTGGAGGACGCCGAGGACGCGGAAGCGCACCGTCGTCACTCGACGAAGCTATCACGGTCTGCACGACCGGAAAGCGACGCTTACAGGGGTTTGGGCCGTCTTGCAGCCGCTCTGCAGCCACAATTTCCGCCGTTGCGGCGGGAGCACGCGACGGTGTCCTGGTCGGCCGCACCCGGTGGCCAGAACCGAAGGAGCTCGACATGTTTCGGATTCCTCTCATTCTCGGCGTGGGCGTCGCGCTCATCTGCGCAGGCATGAGCGCGGCTGCAGACGGCTCGTCCGGCCAGAGCGCCCCGAGCGTCTCGCAGCGACCGGACGGGCGGCTTGTGGCGGACGGCGCCGACATTCACCCGCCAGAAGCTGTGACCGTGACACGACCCGACGATCGAAGTGACCGCTTCACGCCAGGCGCGTCATCGGCGCCATCGGTCGTCACCGGCCGACCCGACGGCCGCCAGCGTCCCGGACTCGGTCGATGCGCGCAACTCTGTCACGCCGGTCGTCATACGAACGGACGTGAACCGCACGACCTCGTTCGACTGGCTCGCAGCACTGATCGGAGGCCTGACGGTCGGAGGTTTGGCACTCGCGACGGGCGGCCTGCTCGTCTTCCGCCACCGCGGGCCTGCCCCCGCTCGCTGACGCGTCAACCTGCATCCGCTTCTACGAGGGCCGTCCCACGGGGCGGCCCTCGTCCTGCAGTCTTTTGCGTGGGCGTGACAGGTAGCTCAGGTTGATCTAGTCGCCACGAACGGCCGCCGCGCAAGTCTTGGAAGACGCTTGGTGCGCTGCGTCGTGTTCGTCTTGGTTGTCGTCATCCTGTCTTGAGTCAGCGTCCGGGTCTTCGAGCGGATGCTCATGCCCGTCGGCATCTTTCTTTTCCTGGTGCGTCCCGCCGTAGCCATGCTCGCCGGGATCCTGTTGCCGCTCAGGTGTCGACACTGGGTGTCCTTCCCTCGAGCGTTGGTTCCGGGGTGGGGTTTGGGGAGGGAACCGGATCCGGTCACTCACCCGTCGTCGGGCCATTGCTCTGTGGCGCTGCAGCAGGTCTGCCGGGCCCCGCAGCCGCCTACCTGCCTCTCTCGCGCGCACGCGCGCGCACGCGGGAGCCCTGACCCGGCAGGGTAGCCCACCCCCCTCGCGGTGATCATGGCGATGGGGCCTGGTTGGGGGCCGCGGAGCTGGGTGAATGGGCGGCGTCTCTCTCGTCGAAGGCGGTACATGGCATGTCGCCTGACGCCTGACGAGCAAGTACGACCGTGCAGGAGGGACGAGCCGCGAGCGTCGAGGGAGACGCGAGTCGGACGGCGCCCCGATGCGGTGCACCGTCCGACTCAGCTTGTTGCCCGACTGTCAGCTGTTCAGTTTGACGGGGAAGGAGACAAGGCGGCGAGTCGAGATGCCGCCAAGCAGGTTTCCGCCCGGTTCGCGACCACGGACGAACATGACGAGCAGCTGCTGGCGCGGCGTTGCTGGGAAGCCACGCTGCCGGTTCATCCGCAGCTCGGCCCATCCGTCGGCACCGGTCTGGGCCTCCGGCGGGACTGAGAACATGTTGTACGGGACCGCGGTCACGTAGACGAGCGCACCCTGCACGGGCTTCCCGTTGCAGGCCGTGATCCGGAACCGGGCAACAATCGTCTGCGTCGAGCCGCCGATCACACCCGGCGACACCTGCTGGCCCGCGATCAACAGCCGCTCGGGAGGCTTCAACTGGTTCGCCGCGACGGGTGTCTTGTCACACGGGTTATCGGTGGGTGGTGGCGGTGGTGGACTGGGCTTGGTCGCGGCCCGGATCACCGCGCTCGGAACCGACGTTGCCGTCCGACGCCCGTCGGCGTTCTGCGCGGTCACACGCACCCGAATCGTGTGGCCCTGATCCGACGCCCTCAGAACGTACGTGCGCTGCTCGGCGTCGTTGATCAAAAGACAGCTGCCGCCATCGGCGTCGCAGCGTCGCCACGCGTAGTCATAGTCGGTCGGGTCGCCCGTCCACGTACCTTCCCGCGCCGTCAGCGTCTTCCCCACCTCCGGCGTTCCGCCAATCGTCGGTGGCTGGGTGTTCGTCGGAGCAGCCTCGGTCGCAGCACTACCGCTCCCGACAAGAAGCGCCGTCGCAAACAGCGTCAAGGCTCCCACTGCCCCGGCGAGCGTCATCCTTCTCAATCCGGATTCCATCGCATCCCCTCAATTCGGTCGAGACACCAAACAGTGCGGCGGCCTACCCGCGGCCTCGAGACCGTAATCACCAGGATCTCTGATCCCTCGATGAGATGGCACCCCCGGCAAGCCCGCCGGACGGCGCTCTGGTTTCGGCTCCGGCCCGAACGACTGAAAGCGCGCTCGGACAAGTGCAACGAAATCCGTTGTGCGTGTGCCCTCGTAGACGCGGTTGACACAACTACGAGGAGGGCGCGTGAAACGACTCTTGTTGCTGCTCGTAATCGTCGGTCTCACTGGAGGTGCGCTCACTACAGCGCATGCGGCTCCGACTCGAACGATGTGCCACCGAACGTCGTCCGCGAAGAACGCGTACGTCAAGCTTCGAGTCTCGGCCAAGCAGCTGAGAGCACATCTCAAGCACGCCGCAGACATCATTCCCGCGCCGGGCGGCGGGTGTCCCCGCAGACTGCTCACCGCGGCCACGGGCGGCCGTGCGTTCCCGATCGCGTTGACCGGTGAGGCCGAGAGCCCTGCCGGCGATCCCGTCGGCACCGCGACGGCAACTGTCCGGCTTCGCGCCGGCCAGGGCCAGCTCTGCTATCAGGTGGCGACGAGGAACCTTCCGGCGGCCGTCGCGATGCACATCCACAAGGGTGCGACCGGGGTAGCAGGACCCGTGGTCGTGCCGCTGCAAACACCCAACGCCGCCGGCTCATCAAGCGGGTGTGCGCCGGCCGCGCGGACGCTCGTGGCGGCGATCCTCGGCAACCCCGGCTCGTACTACCTGAACATCCACACATCCGAGTTCCAGGCCGGCGCTGTTCGCGGACAGCTGACGGGCACGTCGACGGCGTCCTTCGGATCGTCCGTGGCGCTCGACCTAAAGGGCACCAGCGAGCCGAACGCGACCGGCACCGCGGTGATCCGCATCCGCAAGGACGCCGGCCTCGTCTGCTACCGGCTCCACGCAGCGAACGTCACTCTGCCGACGACCGCCGCACACATCCACCGCGGTGCCTCCACGGTCAACGGACCCGTCGTCGTACCGTTCACAGCCCCAGGCGCGGACGGGAACTCCAGCGGCTGCGTCACAGCCTCTCCCGCGACGTTGATCGACGAGATCATCGGCAACCCGGCCGGCTTCTACGTCAACGTGCACACGACGGAACACCCTGCCGGCGCAATCCGCGCCCAGCTCGGCTGAAACACGTCATCGTCGTGGGGACGCACCGTGCGTCCCCACGACGACGCCGGCCAGCTCGGCAGCGCGGTTGACCTTGCTGCAGAGCCCTGCGATGGCGTCGGCTCCATCCCCACGAGGAGGACAGCATGAGGATTCTTGTCCGCTTCACGACTTGCGCAGGGCATGACCTGGAGAAGTACGACAGGCTCCCGCGGCGAGGCATCGGGCGAGTGGTGGCCGCCGGACGGGCTTGAATGCAACTTGCGTTCAGCACCGGGCGGTGACTTTCGAATCAGTGTGATCCGGGACTCAAAGGAGCGTTCGAGGCATTCGGGGCCGCGTCTGATGCCGAGCCTCGCCGCGAACGGTGTCGAACTTGCTGGCCACCTGAGGTGTTGACAGCGGACCGCGCGCACAGGGACACGACGGCGCTGATAAGGCTGATCCGATCGCCGGCGCGCGGTGCGTTCCGGTAGCGATCGCCACTTCGGCGAGTGTCGGTCGAGGCCCAGGAGCAGCGACACAACCGGCGATGGTCGCGACCGCCCCCGCGCCCTGTGTCGGCATCAGTCCCGCGCTCGCGCCCTGCGTCGGCATCATTCACACGCGTGCGCTCGGTGGCACTTGCGATCTGCGCCCTCGTCGTTGTGTTCGTATCGTCGAACGGCGCGTCAGCTCACGTGATTCCCGTGCCGCAGTCCCTGACAACGGGGGCTACTACCACGATGAGCTTCGCTGTGCGAACGAGCGCCGCGAGCCGATGTCGGGCGTGACCATCAGCGTTCCTGCTGGGTTCCGGATTGTTCGCGCGCACCCGCTCGCGGGCTGGGCCGCAAGCTGGCGCGCCGTTGCCGCGCGGCCCTCAGGTTTCGTTCGGCGCGCGGCTGAGAACAAAGACGGGGTGTCGCCGGTAGAGAGTGGGAGAACCTCGAGGTGCGAGGGCGCCCGGTTGCGGTGTGTGCTCGCGGGGTCCGCGGGGGCTGCTGTCTGGGCGGTTCAGGAGCCGTTTGACCAGTGGGTATTCCGTAGCCACTACTCCGACGTGGCGGTGCTCGGGAAGGTCGCTATCGGTGGGCGAGCTTGGTGGCCGGCGGGACTTGCACTCCATCTCGTGAACGGTGCGGTCTTCGGGTTCGTCTATTGCGAAGCACGCCGAAGATGGCCGCAGCGGCCTCGTCGGCTTGCGATGTCGATGGCTCTGGGCGAGCACGTGGCGCTCTATCCCCTCAGCTATTTCGTCGACCGCTTCCATCCGCGGCGGGGGACGCGAGGAATTCCGCCGCTTCTGGAAAACCCGCGAGCGTTCGCGCAAGCGACCTGGCGGCACACCATTTTCGGCCTGGTGCTAGGACGACTCGCCTGAGCCTGGTCCGCACTGCGGTATCTGCACTCAGCGGGCTCCCAGACCATGCAGCCGGCGAGCACACGAACGCTGGGATTCACATCCATGCCGGGGTCGGGTGCCGAGTCGAGAGGTGGTATTCGGGCGGGATGGGGTAGGACAGCATTGTGAGCATCGCGCCCTACCGTCAGTCCGTCCAAGACGAGATCATGACGTCCGCGCTGGTTCGCGCCGCAGGCAATCTGCTCGACGACTTGGTCGACCGGGTCCTGCGCAACGAGGAGCGCGTCGCCACGGCCGCCGAGGGCAAGCTCCTGATCGCCGCGGACGACGGGATGGAAGAGGTCGCAGACCGTGTCCAACGCTTTGTCGCGGTCGCGACGCCGACCGTACGGGTGCTCGCCCGCGGCGCCCGCTTCACCCGCGTGCCGTGGGTGCTCGTCGCCTCGACGGCCGTTTCGCTGACCACGACGGTGCGCGCCGGCGTGCGCGAGGTGCGGGTGCTTGGATCGCTGCTCGCGTTCCGGCTGGAGCAGGTGAACGGTGCGCCAGCGGATCCGGCACTCGTGAAGAAGCTCGCGGTCGAGCTGTACCTGGCGCCGAAGCGAAAGCCCGACGTCGCAAGGCTCGACTTGCCTCTTGCAAAGCTCGCACGGAGGTGGCTGCTCCGCGGCGTCTTCGGCCGCGACACCCGCAGGGCAGCGGAGAAGGCGCTGGACGCAGCGGAGCAGCTCGACCTGGATCACGTACTCGAGACTCGACGCACCGGCAACTGACCGCTGCAGGTGAGGACCCCGGGAGTTGCCGTGGCAGCATTCGGCGCGCACCGAAGGGCCCCAATCACGATGACGTTCGGATCGTGTCGGTGACGAACAAGGCGCCGCCTTTCACGCCATCCCGCGACGATCGGGCACGGCAATCTATGGGCGCGTCGCGCGATCGGACCAGCCCTGCCGCAGGAAATCCCTGGCGGTCCGTCTAGCCCACTGGTTCAGGCACGGAGGCACCATCTGCATGCGGGCGGCAGTCGGGGGGACGGCTGCTGGAAGTGACCACGGTCGTTTCCGTTAGCCGATGCCGCCCGCACTAGACCAGGTCACGGGTAGCAGTGGACTTCAGGAACCCGTCACATCAAGCCTCGGGGTGCGTCGCCCCGCTGGCCGCGCGGGACGGAACGGAGCTCGTAAATGGGACACGATTCCGTCGAGGCGAAGATCGTCGCGTCCTTCTCGCTGGTCGCGCCGGGACGGGTGGTGGCCGGGGAGCATCGCGGTGCCCCCGGCCACCATTGGTTCAGGGGCTCAGGAGAGCGCCTGCTGACGGAGTGGCTCGTCCTGGGTCGCGGTGTCCGGCTGGACGCGGTCCTTCAGCTCGGACGCAAGCTCGCGGCCGTGCTGTTCGCCTTCCTGCTTGACCGTCTCCATTGCCGACTCCGCGACGTCCTTGCCGCGTTCGAGCGCCTCCTGGCCGGTGTCTCGGGCTGTCTGCTTGAGACGCGCGCCCATCTCACCGATGTGCTCCTCCTCGACGCGTGTCGAGGGGAGGAGCAGCCCCGCTACGAAGCCGACCGCGACACCGCCGACAACCAGCCCCATGGGGTTTCGCTCGGCGGTGTTCTTCACCGAGCGCAGCCGCCGCTTGGTCGGGACGACCGAGCCGACCGCGCCCGTGACCGACTCCTTCGCGCCGCGCACCGTGGACGCGACGGCCTCCTTCTTTTCGTCGACATAGTCGTCGAGCCGTGCGCCGACGTCAGTCTTGTATGAGAGCGCCTCGACCTCGTCCCCCACGCGGGCGCGGGTCTCCTCTATCGCCTGGCGGATCTCGCCTGTTCTTTCATCCATTCGGCGTCCTCCTTCATGGTTTCGATGGTTTGTTCGGGCAACGGCGATCCGACCTCCTCGACCCGTTCCTTTCCGGCCAACGCGAGCGCAGCGGCAACCCCGGCGAGAGCCAATGCCGTGAGCAGCGCGGCGAGCCACTCGTCAAGGAAGAGGCTGAGCAGCAAGATGACGAACGCGGTGAGCGCGCCGGCCGCGAGGAGGCCAACGACGCCCGCGGCGCCCATCATCCCGAGCCCGGGAAGTGCAATCCGGCCCTTCTGTCGCATCTCGGCCTTGGCGAGCTCCAGCTCCTGGCGTATCAGCAGCGAGAGATCCCGCGTCAACGCCGACGCAACCTCGCCGATCGGACGCTCGTGCAGATCGTCCGTCTGGGGTGTCGACATCCCGGTCACCTCACGACGCGACGGCGGTCGCTTCGGACGCCCGAGAGGCCACCGGCTCGCGTGCCTCGTAGCCACTCGTCGCCGGGGCACGCCATTCCTGCGAGTCCCGCGAGCCGCTCGCTGTCGTACTCGTGCGGTCGTATCGCTGCTCCGACGATGCCCTGAGAATCCGCGAGACGGCGAAGCCAAGCGTCGCGGCGGCACCGGCGACGACCCAGGGACGCGTGCGGACGAAGCGCTCGGCATCGCGCAGAATCTCCTCGCCCCGCGCTTGCTCGAGGTAGCTGCCGGCCTGCTCGAGACGCTCGGCAAGGCCCGAGGTCACGCGCTCGACACCCATGCCGCTCGCATCTTGACCCGCCTCGCTTCCGGCTCGCCGAAGCGCGCTCGCGAGCGAACTCGCCTGCCGGCCGACGTCGTTCGTCCGCTGGTCGAGCTGCTCGCGCAGCTCGGCGCGGCCCTTCTTCTTCACCTGCGTCGCCTGCTCTGACACCGTCTCGGCAACACTCGCGTTTCCCTCCTGCTGGCCGGTCGACCCGACCTCAGTACTGCTCACAGTTGACCTCCTGGATGCGGTTTGCACGGCCCCGGTCGAAGTCCGGGGACAAGCGGGGTACCCGAGGCAGCCACGGCGAAACACGGAGGGGCCGGCTATGCCATCGTCATCATCCGCCGGCGTACGGGCGAGTGAACTGCAGCCGACCGGGAAGGGCATTCGACCGTCATCGTGATTTGGAAAGCGACGGACGGTTTTCGACCTTGACAATGGGTTATGAGCAGCCGGAACCAGTCCTGCTTCGGGAGTTTCGTCGTCGTCTGACGAGATGGCTGGACGATCCCCAGTACGCCCGCACAGCTCTTCGGTCTCTCCGGGTTCCACCCTTCTCCGCCATGTCTCTCGGACGAGAGGAGTAGCCCGAACTAGTCGAACGACCGGGGCCAGCCGAACGTATCGGGGCTACCGTTCGATGGCGGGTGTTGCAGCATTCGGGGGGACTGGCTTCGCTATCCGACCTCCTCGCCATCAACGTTTGGAGGAAGGTCAGCATGGCCGAAGCAGTTTCTCGTCTCCGTCCACCTCGGGACCAGGCGGTCGAATTCGACCCGGACACTCCGACGGATCCGGTGCGCGATCACGCCGGGCAGCAGTTGCGCTGCTCCTTTTGTCAGGTCGGGCTCGGCGAGGGCATCGGATTGACAACCCACGGGTTCGAGAAGCAGCGTCACCGAACCACATCCAGCAGCTTCTGCTCCACGCGTTGCCGAGACTGCGTTCTGGCACTTGCCGAGCTCCACCCTTCCCCGCTGGCGACGGATGACTTCATCGCAAGGCGGGCGTTGCTCACCGATCGGCTCCTCGATCTTTGGCGACACGGTCAGGGACCAGACCCGGCGCTCGTGCTGGAGGCTGCCCGAACCGCCAGCAGCGGACTCGCGAGCGCCGACACCGCCTGACGAAAGCGCAGCCGAGTAACCCGGAGGAGCACGGAGACATAGCACGCGCCGTCAGCCCGGCGTGTCGTCGTGCTCCGCGACGATCGTCCGTGCAACGGCCTGCGTCCAGCGTGCCCTATCGGCCCAGCCCACTCCCCGCCGTCGTACTCCGGGCGATGCGAATCCATCTGTTGGATACCCGCGTGTCTCGCCATGCCTGCTGTACGAGGACGCCGCGGGCGCTGTCGAACACGCTGGTCACGCTCGACCACGCTGGCGTATCTATGCGGCACGTTCGCGTGACGGGAGCAGTGCGCATCCGGCGAGCAGCCCGTGGACGGCGGCATCAGCGAGATATACAGGTCTGATTCGCCGCTTAGCGACGAACACGAGGTCGACGGCCGTGAACGACGCGCCTGCCGAGACCGCGAGTACCGTCGTCTCAGCTGACGGGCGAGCGCCTCGGGCTCCCGTCAGCAGGCTCGCTCCGATTGCCGCCGCCAAGAGACCGACCGTTCGGACAAGCCAATAGTCCGTCTTCCTCCCAGTCACCGTCTCGAATCCCCGGCGATCGACCACCGCCCATAGACCGCTGAGTAGGTAGTAGGCGCCTTGAGCCCGGAGAATCGTCGTGCGCCTCGAGGCCCCGCGCCTAGCCGTCCCTCGCAGAAGCCGCCGCCCTGAGCGCACCGTCCTCACGGTGTCGCGAACGAAAATCTGCAGATCGGCTGCTAGCTGCTGTGTGTCGGCGGGTCGAATCTCCGCTCCTGTCGTGCTCGCCGACAGAGAGTCGAGCGCCCGCGCAAGACGCGTCGTGAGCTTCGACTCGTAAGCATCGCCCGCAACACCGCGCGACCCTGCTCCGACGTCGAGCCCCGTGTCGGCAAGTACTTTCTCGCCGAGACGCAGCAAGTCCTTGAGGCTCTCGACCGGCCGCGAGGCTAGCTCCGTCTTGAGGTCAGCGAGCTGTGTCTCCCATGTACGGCGGTCAGATGCGGAGTTGGGAGGCACAAGCGTTGACTGCCCGACTTCGATAGTCGAGAAACCCTTCTGACCGCGCGACCCTCGCGAACGTGCCAGTCGACTCGGATGGCAAGGAGCCTCCCTGTAGCGAAACGTCTCGCAGAGGATCGGTATCACGACGCAGCTTCCGCGTCCGGTCTCCTATGCGGTTATCCCTTCGGCGGTGCTCTGAGTGTTGTCTCGGCGGGCTCGCCGTGGCGTAGTTCCCGGGACCGTTCGGCTTCGGCGTTGAGTTCGGCTCCGACGAGCAGCGCGAGGGAGCTGAGCCAGAGCCAGGTGAGCATGACGATCACGATCGCGAGGGAGCCCCACGTTGTCGTAGGAGTCGAACCTGCTCATGAACACGCCGAAGGCACCCGACGCCGCGAGCCAGGTCACAACGGCGAAGACCGTGCCGATCGTCAGGAAGCTCCAGCGCGGATGGTCGACGTCGGGGCCGAGATAAAACCTGACAAATCCAGGGCTCGGAGCGAATCCGGGTCCTCGTCATCGGGCGGAAACGGCTTGTACAAAGGACGGGAGCGACGGGACTCGAACCCGCGACCTCCGGCGTGACAGGCGGCGTAGGCGTCCCCACGAGCGTCCATGCGAAGGCCCGGAAAGGCCTGGTTAGCAGGAAGTTCGCGCTATCTAGGGGCTGCGCCTTCCAGTGTCGTCCATGGGGTTTCCCGGCGGTCCCGCCCCATCCACACCCCATCGTGTTGCCGCCTGTCGGGGCAACGTGCTCACTTCCAGCGTCGGCGCCGAGGATCCCACGCGCCTTCGGAACGGCCGGCGAGAACTGGGTCGAGGAACGCGGCTGCGGCCTCGAACGCCGTCTCGAGATCGGGGTCTGTCCGAAACTTTGTGTAAGTGGTGTGGCCTGATCGCTGCCGGCTGAGGGCTGGCGGCAGGAGGGAGCACACGATGATGGCACGATGGATCTGACGGAGCCGGCGAGGCGTGCTGCGTGGCGAGCTGGTGCCGGCCTGGCGGTGCCGGAGTCGATGCGTGAGTGGGCCGAGCAGCTCGTCGCCCGGGCTCGCGAGGACGGTGTCGCGCTGACCGGCGAGGGCGGCCTGCTGACCGATCTGATGCGGCATGTGCTGCAGACCGGGCTCGAGGTCGAGATGGCCGAGCATCTCGGCTACGGGCCGCACGAGCGGGCGCGGCCGTGGCTCGGGTAACTCCCGCAACGGCGCCTACGACAAGACGGTGACGACCGAGATCGGCGAGGTCGAGCTGCGGGTCCCGCGGGACCGGCAGGGCACGTTCGAGCCGCGGACGGTGCCGAAGTACCAGCGCCGCCTCGATGGGCTTGCCGGGCAACGTGATCTCGCTCTACGCGAAGGGCCTGACGACCGGCGACATCCAGCAGCACCTGCTCGAGATCTACGGGACCGAGGTCTCGCGCGAGACGATCTCGAAGATCACCGACCAGATCGTCGAGGACATGCTCGCCTGGCAGAGCCGGCCGCTCGATCCGCTCTATGCGGTGCTTGCTGATCGACTGCCTCGTGATCAAGGTCCGCGGCTCGCAGGTCGCCAACCGGCCCGTCTACGTCGCGATCGGCGTCAACCTCGACGGCGAGCGCGACGTGCTCGGCCTGTGGCTCGGCCCGTCGGGCGGCGAGGGCGCCAAGCAGTGGGCGACGATGCTGACCGAGCTGCGAAACCGCGGCCTCGCAGGACGCGCTGATCGTCTGCTGCGACGGGCTGAAGGGCTTGCCGGAGTCGATCCGGCTCACCTGGCCCGACGCGACCGTGCAGACCTGCGTCGTGCACATGGTCCGAAACAGCCTGCGCTACGCCTCGAAGAAGCACTGGGCGCAGGATCACCGCGGCGATGCGCGAGATCTACACCGCCCCGACCGTCGAGGCGGCCGAAGCACGCTTCGCGGAGTTCGCCGGCGAGTGGCGCGAGCTCTACCCGGCGATGATCAGCGCGTGGCGATCGGTCTGGGACGGAGTTCGTGCCGTTCCTCGAGTTCCCCGCCGAGCTGCGCAAGGTCGTCTACACGACCAACGCGATCGAGTCGCTTGAACGCGCGCTTCCGACGCGCCGTCCGTCACCGCGGCCACTTCCCCAACCGAGCAGGCCGCGCTCAAGGTGCTCTACCTCGTCGCCACCCAGCAGCGCAAGAACCGGCAAGACCTGACCGGCAAGATCAACGGCTGGAAGACCATCCTCAACACCCTGACCGTCCACTACGGCGACCGGATCGCCGCGCACACCATCAACTGAAATCAATGACAGCCACGACTACTTACACAAAGAATCTGACAGTCCCACCGACGGGCACATGGCGCTCCTCGATGAGACCGGGGGAAAGCCGCTGGCGGGCTATGGGTCCGGGGCGAATAGTGGCTCACCTCTAGCAACGGCCGCCGAGGCGGCAGCGATGCTCGACGCTCAGGCTGATGCACTCGTGAAGGATGCGAACACGATGTGTCGCGCGCCGTCTGCGACTTACGAGTTCGCGGGCGAGTTCTGCAAAGCAGTGGTTCACGAGTCGCTCGCGCTCGAAAATCGCGCCAACATCCTCGGTCGTAAGCCCTCGATGAGTGGGGCTGGAGCTCCACTCGCAGTGGTTTCGTTCGGGGCGGACATCGCAAGTGGCATGGGACGTACGGCTGACGCGCTAGAAGCGGCCGCTAAGCGCGGCAGCAGTTACGCCAAGCTGAATGTCGGTCGTGCGGCGACGCTTGCGAAGAGGGCTCAGCCGCTCGCGCGATCGTCGGCGCCAGTCGCGATCGCCGGAGTGCTGATCGAGGCGACCAACACCCGCGACGCCGCGCGAGCAGCAGTGTCTGCGGTGGCTGGCGGTCTGGCGGTCGCCGGCGTCGGTGCGGCTTGCGCGCTAGTCGGTGCACAAACCGGAGGCGCCACAGCGTACGCGTGTCTCGTTGTCGTTCCAGCGGCAGGCTATTACGGCGGTCAACTGGGGCGCGCGGTCTTCGACGCCGTCGCTCCACGGAACAATTCCGCCGGAAAGAGGTAGCGACGATGCTTGGGCCGTTCCTCTTCTTCGGCGCCAGCTCCGCGGTCATGCTCTACCTAGTGATCGTCTTCAATCGTCTCCCCAACGACGAGTTCGCCCGGCGAATCGAGTCCGCAGGTACCGGGCGAGTGCTTCGCACGCTCGCACTAGCGTCCCCGGGGTTCTTGGCGATGTTGCTTCTAATGACAGCCGCGAGCGGGCTGCTTCTCGTCGCCGAGCCGAGCGTGTCGAACTGGGAGCGTGCCGCGCTCCTCGTGGTTGGAATCGCATGTCTCGCGTGTGGGGTACTGTCCGTCTCGGCAGCTTTCCTCGGCGTGCCTAGATACCTACTTTTCAGACAGGCACGCGACCCAAAAGTTCGGCGAGCAGCTGCGGATTGAACGGCACAGCCGGACGTCATGCATAGCTCGCCCGGGGTGAGCAAGTTGACTCCATGGCCCACGCCGGCCCAACGAACTACCCTGCAGCAGCATCCATGCTGTCAACTCTGTCAACATAATGTTCGGGGGCGGGTGTCGGCTGAGGCGCGACCTATACTCGGGGTGTGACCGTGACGCTTGAACTTCCAGACGATGTGGTGGAGCGGCTTCGGGCTGAGGCTGCGCGGCGCGGCGTCACGCTCGATACGCTCGTTGGCGAGCTCGCAGCCGGACTACCGGCCGACGACGCGCTGGAATCGTTCATCGGATCGGGCGCCTCGGGACGCACCGATCCATTCGACGTCAAGCGCGAACGCGCCGCGCTTGCACAGACACGCCACAGCGACAGCTAGCCGCGCGCCGTGATCTTCGTCGACACTGGCGTCTTCGTGTCGGCGGCCGACCGAGACGAGCCGCGCCACCGCGACTGTGCGACGCTGCTGCGAGGCAACTCGGAACTCGCGGTCGCCGAGCCGGTGATCGCGGAGGCCGCATGGATGATCGAGTCCGCCTGGGACCGAGCGCGGAAGCGCGTTTCCTGCGCGCCGTGATACGCGCCGTTCACGATCATGGGGCTCGACCGCCACGACTACCTCCGCGCGATCAACCTGATCGAGGACCTACCACGATCTTGGACTCGGGTTCGTCGACGCCTCAATCATCGCGCTCGCCGAGCGCTCCCTGGCCACCGAGATCGCCACGCTCAACAGACGCGACTTCGCCGTCGTCCGACCCAGGCACGCCGACGCGTTCCAACTGCTCCCGTAGCCCTGCCCGCCGCCCAACGCCCATGGCAACCCAGTCAACTACGTTGAGCTGGACGGGCACATGGCGCTCCTCGATGAGACCGGGGGAAAGCCACTGACCGGGATACGGGTCCGGCGCGAACAGTGGAGCACCTGTTGCGACGCCTGCGGAGCAGGCCGCGGCGCTTGAGGCGCAAGCGTCTGCGCTTCAGGACGACTTCAACGCTATGTGCAAGAACGGCGGCGGGTACGCATTCGCGGGCGAGTTCTGCAGCGCCGTCGTCGACGAAGCCGTCTCGTTGAGATACCAGGCCACCGTCCTGACGCATCAGGGGTCACCGCGGAGCATCGTTGCGCCAATGGCCGCGGTGCTGTGGGTTGGCGATCGAGGCGCCGAGTTTGCGAAGGGAACGAAGAAGTCAGCATCCCTGCTGGGTCGAGGTTTACGCCAGGGCTCGAGCGTAGGGGGCAAGTCCTCCCCACCGCCGGTCGGGCAGCGAAGAAGCTTGCGCCGGTCGCCAAGACAAGCACGCCGATAGCCATCGTCAGCGTCATCATCGCGCTGCCCGATCCGAAAGCGGCGGCGAAGGCGGCTGCTCAGGCAGTCGGTGACGCCGCAGGAGTTGCAGGGGGCACCGCGGTCTGCAGCGTGATCGCCCTCGGATCCCTCGGTGGTGGCGCGGCGTCGTGTCTCGTCACCGTACCCATGGGAGGAGCGATCGGATCGTACGGTGCTGGCTGGCTCTTCACGAAGGCGTCGGGGTAAAGGATGGCCGTCGCTTGGCCAGGAGTGGTTGCGGTCGGCTGCGTCCTGTTCATCATCGTGATACCGATTGCGGGTGGAACGTCGCCCGGCTGCCAGGCGACGAGTTGCTCAGGCGGCTGAACGCCGCGCGATTCCCGAGGTGGCAGCGGCGCATCGTTCTCGCGGGACTTGGGTGGTGCATCGCGGCCTTTGCGATGGCGGTCGGTGTTCTCATCGCGATTGTTTCGTCCTGGGTCGAGTCCAGCGCACTCGAGTTCGTCGCGGGCACGATCCTGCTCGTCTGGATTCTCCTCAGCCTGGCATCCACTCTTACGTCGACCACCGGTCGACCCAAGCTACTGCTGCTTCCGCAGCTACGGAGATATGAGTGGGCGACGCTGATTGCGGCCACAACAACTCGGTTAGCCGCGCCAGCGCACCGTGCGGGAAGCAGACCGGCGACCCTACAACGCAATCCGACGCGGCACACACAGATAACGTGATGTCAACCTCGTCAACGACGCGGACGTCAGAGGCCGGAGGTGAACTCCTCGACGGAGAGCCCTGCTTGACGGAGGACCGAGCGCAAGGTGCCAGGTGCGAGCTCGCGATGCAGTGGCACGATCGCGGTTCGACCGTGCGGGTTACGGAGCTTCACGTGGCTGCCTCGTTGGCTGATCCGCGTGAAGCCGACCTTTTCGAGCACCCGAACCGCTTCTTGCCCGGAGACAACCGGCAGTCGCGGGCTCAAGCGGCGACGTCGACCGAGGCGATGATCGGAGGTTGCGCGACCTCTGGGACGGGCATGTCCTCGAAGTACAACTCGAGCGCCTCGCGGAGATTTTCGAGTGCGCTCTCGACCGTCTCCCCCTGGCTGGTCACCTCGACCTCGAGGCAGCGCGCTACATACCAAGGAGCTTCGTGGGTGATCGCGGCCGTGAGTCGCATACCGGCATTGTAGATTCCGTCAACCTGTCCCGTCCGCAAATCCACCGATCCATCCCGAGGAGCACTGCCGAGGCGACGGGGATGACGTGCCACAGCGGTTAGCAACCCTGTCAACTACGTTGAACTCGACGGGCACAAGGTCGCCATCGACGCTTCGATGGGGGGTGAGTACGATCCCGCGCTCACAGCCGAGTCGTTGCGCGGCGGCTTGGTGCTGGGCGGCTGCACTGCAAGCCAGGAGGCCTACGACTCGGGTCAATGCCAGTCGCTCGCGAGAGCTGCGGGGCAGGAATCGATAAAGGCGGCATCGGCTTCGGCGGGCTCCTGGACAGAGGCGATCGTGGATGCCCTGGGTGACGCTTGTAGGCGCGATGTCTGGTGCGAGGGGCAGAAGGACACGCTCACCAGTCCCGCCGCGCGACGATGGGGACCCGTGGTCGGCGGCACCGTCTGTCTCGGCCTCTCGGCCGCCACACTCGGATCCGCCGCCGCGGTACGCGGGCTCGGGCTCTTCGCGCGGCGAGTTCCGTGATGTTCAGTCTACGAGTACAAGACGGGTCAAGGAGATCGAGCGAGTGCGGCGGCCTTTGCCGCGGGTGCCACCTGCGCTGCAGCATCCGGAAGCTAGGTCCCGTTGGGAAAGGGCTTGAGCTTGACCAGGCATGCCAAGCACTCGCAATAGGTTTCGGAGCGGGGCTCAATGCGGCGAGCCAGCCAAGAAGGTCGAACCCCTACCTAGATCCCCGAAGCAGCAAGCGCGGTTAGATCATGGCGGAGGAGTCTGACAGCAAGCGGCGCGGCGCCGCCCAGACGTCTTCCGCAGCGTGGTGATCGGCGCCGTCGGGTTCTGGATTTCGTTCATCGGTTCTTGGCTTCTTCCCAACGACTCCCCCGGCGTGGTCGTCGCATTCGTCGTAGGCGGTGCCCTTATCACGGTCGGCTGGGTCGGTCTGGGGATCGCGTTGATCCGCCGACGCCGGAGATGATCATGCCGACGAGCGAGCGGTCACGTGCATCCAGCCGGGCAACCCAGTCAACTACGTTGAGAGCGACGGGCACGCGGTCGCCGCGATCGATGAGGAGACGGGTGCGAGCGTTCAACTCGTCAACCCGGCAAGCGGAGGCTACTGGAACCCGTACCCAGTCAACCCGGCTCCTGCCTCGTCGGGTGGCGACTCCGGAATCCGACTTCTTGCGGATGGTGGCCATGCATTCGTCGACGATATTCCCCGTGGGCCGTGCAGGTTCCAGGGCGGCTGGGCGGATTGCGACAGTGTCGATGAAGGCGATCCACTGCTCGAGTTGCTTTTCGGGCCTGCGAAGTACAAGAGCGCCGCGCTGGCCATCAAGTCGGCGGTCAAAGGGTTGGGCGGCAAGGCCACGACGGCTGCCGACAAGGAGCTATCGCAGCTTGCCAAGAGACGACTCGCGAAGGAGAAGGGTGAAATCCCGCGTTCAGCGAGTCCTGTCGCCCAGGGCGGCTCGGCCAAGACGGGTCGCTGGTGGGAATATGACGATGTGAACGGCAAGCGCAAGATCGTCGTCGAACATCCCGACGGTTCGGTCCACGTTGGGGATTCCCAAGCCCCAGAGCAAGCACCGAGAGGGCGGGCCTCCGAAGTTCTACGACTACGGTGGCTTCGGTCACATCGGCAAGTGATCTCAATCGACCTACAGCGCCGACTTCGGGAGCGGCGACACGCGAGCGCCCTGAAGGAGTGTCTCCAGATTCTCGGGAGCGTTGGGATCGACGCATCGGCAGAGGATGCCCTACCCCTGCTCGAGGTCGATCGGATCTGGTCGAGATACTTGGAGGAACTCCGCGCTCGGTCTCTCGAAGCGCTTCATTACCCCGGGGGCGAGGCCGTCGCGCTGAATGAGCACTTGCGTGCGCTGGCAGAGCGCCTAGGCGACGAACGGGTCGCCTGGCTCGCGCTCGCGGACTCCGAGCCCGTGGGCGTCGACGTGCCCGCAAACAAGATGCTTCAGTCGGCGATGGCGTTCTTTGTCACAAAAGCAGGTGACCTCATGCTCTCGACCCGAGATGCCAGGAGCGGTATCTGCGTCGATTCAAACCATCTCGGCCACGGCGACGAATACGAGCTTGTCGAGTGGGGCGCCTTCGCAAGCGCCGCGCCGCCGGGCGCCTCCCCCTAGAGCGTGGTGCTTCACGCGCCTGACCCTCCGTTGGCAACCCAGTCAACCTCGGAGGTCGTCGATCCTTGCGGAGAGTTGGGCGTGTTCGAGGAGAAGTTCGAGGATCTCTCGGTCGTCGAGGTTGTCCGGCTGTGCGGATGCGATCAGCCGTTGCCGCTCGGCGCGGAGCATGGCCTCGGGGCTGGTCTGGGTGATGCCAGGTGAGCGACTGAGTCGCTGCCAGGCGTGGTGGGTCGCGATACCCGCGAGTTGTTCGCGGCGCTGTTGATGTCTTTGTAGCCGAGCGGGTCGGCGCCGAACGCGTGATCGAGCAGCGCGTCGGCGTACGCCTGCGCAGGGATCGCCCGGCCGGTGGTGGCCGCATCCTGCTGTCCGGCCTCGTAGGCGAGTTGCTCGGCGAGGTGGCGTAGCGTGTGAGCCGAGCGGCCGAGCGCGAGGGGGTCGTTTGCCGTCAGCAGCTTGGTCAGCGAGTCAGGCGTCATCGGTCGCTGCGGATCGCGAGCGTGTGGGAACAGCGGATCGTTCGGACCGAGCATCGATTCGGCGATGTGCTGTTCGATCCAGTCGGCGAGCTCGCGCGGGAGCGGTTTCCAGCGCTCGACGTGTGAGGGCAGTGTCTTGCCGGGCCGGAGCCGGAGCGCCGGACCCCTGCCGTTCTCCCCGTCTGGGCGCGCGACGTCGTAGTCAGCAACGGTTAGTCGGGAGACGGCGCCGATCCGCGAGCCGGTGGTGGCAAGCAGCGCCAGCAGAAGACGGTTTCGGATCAGCCGCCGCCGGGCGTGCGATCCCGGCCGCGAGCGGTGGATCGCTGCGCTGAACGAGTTGAGAAGCGCCGGACCTGCTCGACCGGTGGTGCGGAGCGGTCGGTGTCTGCCGGCAGCGCCCCCAGATCGGCGGCGCGAACCGGCACGGGAAGCCAGCGCCACCGCTCCAGCCCGGCTTCGGGCCAGCGGGCAGCCACATCCGAGACGGCGCGGCAGAAGCGTCTGCCCGCGGCAAGGGTCGCGTCGATCGTGCCCGCCGCGATCCGACCCGGTCGTGGCCGCGCGCGCGTCACCGGCGCGATCCGGATTGCTTCGGTCCGGCAGAACGCCTCGAGCCGCTCGACGGTCACCGAGGGGCCAGCCACGACCAGCCGTCCGGCGATCTCGAGAGTCGGTGGCGGGAAGAGCGCGTGGAGCACCTCCTCCGGGAGCAACGCCCGAGCGCCGCCCGTGGCGACCTCCTGACGCCACAGCAGCGTCAAGTCATCCGGGCTCAGCGACAGCCGTCGCAACACGGTGCGCGAATCCGGCCACCCGAACACCGGGACGCAAGCCTGTAGCGGCGGCAGCACGCCCGAAGACGTCGGAACCGAGACTCGCGCGGCGCCCGCGAGAGCCACGCACACCGAGCGCGTGAAGCGTCGCTCACCGCGCGCCTCCCCAACCATGCGCGACAGCGCACGCACCGCGACCTCGTCGTTTCGCGACCCGGAGCGGCCCATCCAGGCGCGGCATCATCAACACCATCCCGGACAACTCACTCGAACGAGGGACGGCTCGGGAACCTCCGCGCAAGACGCGCGCCGCCAGCCACGCAGTCGTAGACGAGGTCGCCTCTACTACGAGCTGTCGGCTAGCTGGGTCTGGAGGTCGCCTCTATGAGGTCGAAAGTGAGTCCGGTGAGGCCGTGACGTTCGACGTAGGCCTTGAACTCGTCCGCGGTGTTGAGTGTGTCTTCCCAGCAGTAGATCTTCGAGAGCGCAGTCTCCGGGATCTTGAAGAGTTGCTCGCTGAGACGGTCTGACCGGAAGGCGGGTTTCTCGATGTCTGCCCTCGTTCCGTCGTCGTAATAGTCCCAGGTGGTTCGCTCTGTATCCAGGGCGTTGAGCACCTCGGTCACGTTGAGCAGCTGGAAGTTGCGGCCGTTGTAGTTGAGCGGGAGCAGTTCGCCGGCCGCGTAGAGATAGTGGTGTAGTTCTGGTGCGCACTGGAATGCTTCGGGGCGGATTGCCCAGACCGCACCGTTGCCACCCATGCC
>CAVVAW010000001.1:0-610085 GCA_963746445.1 uncultured Actinomycetes bacterium | reverse complement strand
GACGGGATGCTCGCATTTCGCCCGAAGGTGTGCATCCAGGCGTGCAAGGACTCGACTGCTACCGCAGGGCGAGTAGGCGCGCGGGTGGCGCGCGCCGCCCGATTTGCAGGTACCTTCGCGCGAGTCTCGCCCATGCGAGCCGACGCTCCGGGACCCCAATCAAATAGGTGACAGGACAGAGCGGCGGACTCTCTAATCCGCGGGTCGGAGGTTCGAATCCTCCCGGGCGCATCGTCCCTGCGCGAAACCCGCTCTTCGGCGTGCGGAACCCGGGTGCCCTGACGCCGTTTGTGGGTCGCGTCACGGGGAAGGCCGTCTCCGTGAGTTCAATCCGGAGGGAGCTGCGATGGGAGGCCGCGACGCCCATGAACGCCGAGCAGAGGGAGCTTTGGGAACGCATCGAGAAGGTACGGCCGGCGATGATGACCACGGCTGAGTCCGACGGGTCGTTCCGATCGCGCCCGATGTGGACCCAGGGTACGAGTTCCAGGGAAGCCTGTGGTTCTTCGTGTCCGACGACGGGCCGCTCGCCCGCGAGCTCGAACGGGATCCTCGGGTGGGCTGAGCTACGCGGCTCCCGACGAGGACCTCTACCTCTCGGTCTCGGGACGCGCGGCGCTCGTGCAGGACCGGGCGAAAGCGGACGAGCTCTGGAACACCTTTGCGCAGGCCTGGTTCCCGGGCGGCGTCGACGATCTTCATCTCGGTCTTCTCCGCGTGGATGTCGATCAGGCGCAGTACTGGGAGGACAAGAAGCCCAAGGTGCTGCAGTTCGCGGAGATCCTCGTCGGCGCGGTCACGGGCCACCCGCCGAAGAGCGGCGACGAGAGGAAGCTCGACTTCGAACGCTAGTTGGGCGGGCGTGATATCCGTTAATCCGCGGGTCGGAGGTTCGAATCCTCCCGGGCGCGTCGCAGTCCCGCCTGCAGCCTCCGGCGGACGGATTACGGGCCTCCTGCCGGTCTGGTATCCGTCCATCCATGCAAGTCGTCGGGATCGTCTCGGCGGGGGCGATGGGAAGCTCGCTCGGCGCCCGCCTCCGCGCGGGCGGAGCGCGCGTGGTCGTCGCGCTCGAGGGCCGGAGCGAGCGGACACGCCGGCTTGCAGCCGAGGCCGGCCTCGAGGACCTCGGCGCACTCGGGTCGCTCCTCCGCGAGGCGGACGTCGTCCTCTCCGTGGTCCCTCCGGAGTCCGCCGTGGGAGCTGCGTCGGCGATCGTCGAGGCGGCCGCAGGAGCACGACCGGTCGTCGTCGACCTCAACGCCGTCTCGCCGGGCACCGCGCGCGAGATCGCGTCGCTCCTCGCCGCGGCCGGGATCGACGCGGTCGACGGCGCGATCTCCGGCCCGCCGCCCGTCGATGCCGGCACGACGCGGATCTACCTCTCCGGCCCGCTCGCGGACGCCGTGGCGGCCCTCCCGCTCGACGGGGTCGAGCGCGTCGTCGTGGGAGCCGAGCCCGGCGTCGCCTCCGCCGTGAAGATGTGCACGGCTTCGGTTTACAAGGGCCGCGTCGCGCTTCTCGCACAGGCGCTTCGCACCGCGCGCGCCAACGGCGTGGTGGAGCACGTCCTCGACGATCTGGCCGAGACGGGCCTGGCCGACCGCGACCGCACGGGCGCGACGCTCGCCCGCGCCTCGGCAAAGGCATGGCGGTACGTCGCGGAGATGGAGGAGATCGCGGCGACCCAGTCGGAGGCGGGTCTGACGCCCGATCTCTTCCGTGCCGTCGCCGTCGTCTATGCGGACATCGCCGAGCGCGCGCTCGCGGGCGCGCCGGAGGAGGTCGAGGACGACGTCGCGCTCGACACGGTGCTCGACCGGCTCTCAGCGGGGCAGGCGGAGACCGAGGCGACGCGGTAAGCCTGCGACGAAGCGCGTGGCCGGGCCGGCTGCGCGCCCCTCGTCCTCGGCCCGGTCGGCACGGACGAGCGCGGAGCGGATCAGCGAGCCTCCGGCCCAGCGGAGCGGCTCGGGCGGCATCAGCTTGCGGTCGGGATCGACGAGCGCGAGGCGCGTGAGCTCGTCGCGGCGGTCGAGGGCGAGCCGGGCGAGGATCTCGCCGCCGAGGTACGCCGGGCCGACACCGTTCCCCGTGAAGCCGAACCCGTGGTGCACCCGCCCGCGGCTGCCGAAGACCGGCAGGTGCGTCGGGGAGACGTCGATCGGGCCTCCCCAGGCGTGCGTGACCCGCCGGCCGCGAAGCTGCGGGAAGAAGCGGAGCAGGTCGTCGCGAGCCGTGCGTGCCGCGTCCGGGTCGACGTCGAGCCGACCGAGCGGGCGCGCGCCGAAGCCCATGCGGCCACCGCCCCAGCCGAACGCGATCCGCCCGTCGCGCGTCGTCCTGAGATAGTGGAGGAGCGTGCGGCCGTCCGCGATCGGCTCGCCGCCCGTCCAGCCGAGCTCCTCGAGCACGTCGGGCACCGGCTCCGTCAGGACGATGTGGCTCGACGCGACCGCGTGGGCGAGCCGGAAGCCCGGGAAGCCTGCGGTCGCGCTGTTCACGGCGAGCACCGCGGCGCTTGCGCGTACACGGCCGCGCGGCGTGACCGCGACGGCGTCCACGCCGAGCCGGCGGACGGGCGTCCGCTCGTGCAGTCGCACGCCCGCCTCGACGACCTTCGCGCGGAGCCCGAGCGCGAGCCGTGCGGGCTGGACGGTCGCGGACGTTCGGAGGATCGCCCCGCCGAGGAAGCCGGCGTCGCAGCGCGCCCGGAGCTCGGCTGCCGTCGCACGACGGATCTCCTCGGGGGCTCCGAGCGCCTCGCAGGCCTCGATCGCGTCGTCCGACCCGTCGAGCTGCGCCTCGCTCGTCGCCACGACGAGCGTCGGCGCCGCGCGGTACCAGGCGTCCACGCCTTCCCGCTCGCACCAGTCGCCGATCCCGTGCACGCCGCGCTCGGACGCCCTGACCACGTCGAGTGCCCGATCGTCACCGACCCGGTCGCGGAGAATGGGCACGTCGTCCCAGAGCGTCGAGACGAAGCCGCCGTTGCGCCCGCTCGGCCCGTGCCCCGCAAGGCCCGCGTCCAGCACGAGCACGTCGCATCCCGGCTCGATCGCCTTCAGCTGCCAGGCGGTCCAGAGCCCGAGGTACCCGCCGCCGACCACGACCACGTCCGCGGTCGTGTCACCGTCGAGCGGCGCCGTCGTCTCGACCGGGTCGGTCTCCTCGAGCCACCAGCCGTACCTCGTGTGCCGCACGCCGTCCACCGGGTCGAGCCTAACCGGCGCTATCCTGCGTCTTCGCGCGGTGGCGGTAGCTCAGTTGGTAGAGCCCCGGGTTGTGGTCCCGGTGGTCGCGGGTTCGAGTCCCGTCCGCCACCCTGACTCAGATCGTGCGGACGAAGGACCCCCCGCCGATCACGCGCTCCGGCCGATCGCCGACGCGCTCGCGGAGGCCGCGGTCGGAGGTGACGAGCCACCAGGGCGAGGCGAGCTGCGGCGCAAGCTCGACGATCGCGTCGTCGGCGTTGTTCGATCCGACGAGATCGGGCGCGTCCTCCGGCGGCACGCCGTCGAAGACCACGAGCAGTTCGTGCCCCTCGTGCTCCGCCCACGCGCGCGCCCGCCGGACGAGCTCCTCGCGCGAGACGTTCGGCCACTGCGATCGACGCGTGTTCTCCGCGTCGACGACGACCAGAGCCATGGCTCCAGTATGGGCTGGCGTTACCCTCTGTGGCGGCAACGGCCCCGTAGCTCAGCGGATAGAGCGGCAGGCTTCGAACCTGCGTGCGGAGGTTCGACTCCTCCCGGGGCCATTCACCCGCCAACCGGTGACTAGCGCCTGCGGATGCGGTACGCGGCCCAGCCGAGCAGCAACCCGGCCTCGGGCGCGAGCGGAAACCTCGGTCGTCACGCTGACGAAGATCCCGGCGGCGAGACCGAGGGCTGCGCCGCAGGCCGCCGCGAGCCACACCTGGGAGCGGTTCCTCTCGGCCATCGCAGGAAGGATGCACGCCGTCCCAGGCGTCGCGAGGCGGGGGACGCTCGTGGGTGGACGCCGCCAACCGCTACGCCCGCGTCGCCTCGATGAGGCCGAGCTCGTGGGCACGGCCCGTGGCCTCCGTCCGGGAGCGGCAGCCGAGCTTGGCGAGCACGTTGCGGACGTGCATGTCGACCGTGCGCGGGCTGAGGAACAGCTGGTGCGCGATCTCGCGGTTCGTGCGACCGACTGCGACGAGTCGGACGATCTCGAGCTCTCGGCGAGTCAGGCCACCGTGCTGGAGATCGCGGGCGGCCCTGCGGCCGAGTCGTTCGTCGACGCGTTCGCCCGCGGCCTCGAGATCCATGGCCGCGCGATTCGCGAACGGTCGGGCACCGAGCTTCCTGAACGTGTGGTAGGCGCCGGTAAGCCGCTCGACACCGAGTTCCCGTTCCCCCGCGGCCAAGAGCGCCGTGCCTGCCCGCGCTTGCGTCAGAGCCCGTTCGAACGGCGCTTCGACCTCCGCCAGACGCTCGAGTGCCGCGCCGAACTGGTCTGCGGCCGAAGACGCGTTCCCTTCGAGCAGCGCAACCTCGCCGAGGACGTGAGCGAGCGCCGCGAGCGGCTCGGCGCCGCCGAACCGCGACGCCCAGGAGGCTGCCGCATCGGCGCACGCGTAGACGAGGGCGGTGTCGCGCCGTCGAGCGGCGAACGTCGCGGCGAGGCGGAGGCCGCGCGATCGCGCCGAGCACATGAGCGCGATCGGATCCGCGACGATGCCCGTCCACCGCATGCTCTCCACGCCTTCCAACTCGTCCACCAGCGCAAGGCCGAAGCCGCACTCGTGCTCGCTCTGCACGAGTCCGAGCTCGCTCGCCGCCGCGTAGGCCTGCGCGAGGTGACGCCGGGCGCGCTTCGTCGCCCCTCGCGCTGCCCCGATGTGCCCGAGCGTCAGGAGCGCGTGGACCCTACTCACGACGGGGAGCGCGGCACGGTCGAGGAGGTCGCGCGCCAACGGCTCCGCGCGCGTCCACTCGCCCGCGTTTCCGAGCACGACGACGAGGCAGCCGAGGCAGAACTGCTCGCCCTCCTCGAGATCGTTCGCCCGGCAGTACACGAGCATGTCGTCGAAGATCGATCGGGCGCCCGCGTAGTCCGCCCAGTCGTTCGCCGTCGCACCCAAAGTCCAGTACGCCGTCACCGCGGCGTCTACGTGGTTGCCTTCGAGCGCGAGCGAGAGCGCGGAACGCATCAGGTCGAGCCCTTCGTCGCGTCGCCCGGCCCTCCCCGCGATGAAACCTTGGGTGCTCAGGCAGCGTGACTCGAGCTCCGAGCTGTCCGCCCGGCGCGCAGCTTCGAGTGCGCGATCGAGAATCCGGTTCGCCGCGACTTCGTCCCGCCAGAGCTCGTCGGCGGCGAGGAGCAGCTCGCCTGCAGCCTTCGCGTCGAGCCCGATCGCCTCGAAGGCATCTGCCGCCTCGAGCCGCACGGCAGCCGCTCGTGGCGACGTGCCCTCGAGGTCATAGACGGTCGCAAGCCGCTGCTTGACCTCCGCGAGCCTCTCAGTCTCCCCGGCGTCGAGACCGGCAGCGACTTCCTCCCACGCGCGCCCAGCCTCGCCGAGCTCGCCGCACAGCTGGGCGCAGTGACCGAGCTCCTGGAGGACCCGAAGGCGCTCCCTCTCGTGTTCGCCTTCGGGCCAGTTCTCGAGCCCGAGCCGCGCGGAAGCTGCGGCGTCCCGGTAGGCGTGAATCTCACATGCTCGCCGAGCCGCCTCGACGAGCAGTGGGAGCGCCCGCATACGCTCGCCGGCGGCGAGCCAGTGGTCGGCTGTCAACCGAGGCTCGGCGCCACGGGCCTCGAGCGCGGCTGCCAGCTCGCGGTGCAGCGCGCGGCGTCTCGGCCAGTGCGTTCCCGCGTGGAACGCCTCACGGACGAGGTCGTGCCGGAAGGCCGCGATTCCCGGCTCGATCTCGCGGAGCAGACCGCTGTCCAGCACCTCGCCGAGGCCGTCGTCGTAGCCGAGCTCGGCGAGCAACTCGAGCTCGACGTGGACGCCCACCACAGCGGCCGCCTCGAGCGCGGCCCTGCCGTCCTCGGAGAGGCCCTCCGCCCGGACGCGAAGCGCATCGCGGAGCGTCTCGGGGACGGGCACGCTCGATCCTTCCTCCAGCTCCAAGCCGTGCGGCCCCGGTTCGAGCCGGCCGGCGACGCGGAGAGCCTCCGTCAGCTCCTCGACGAAGAACGGCACTCCTTGCGTCCGGTCGTGAAGCGCTGCGCGAAGCGCGGGGCCGGGCTCGGTGCCGAGAACCCGGGCCGCGATCAGCGCCGTCGCCTCCGCGTCGAGCGGCTCGACGTCGAGCTCCGCGAGCCTGCCCGCGCGCCGCAGGTCGCTGCGGAGCCGCCGCAGCGAGTGGCCACGTGGGATCTCCTCGGTACGGTAGGCGCCGAGGACGAGGAGGCGCCACTCCTCCGCGGCTTCGGCCAGCGACGGGAGCAGCTCGAGGGTCGCCGAGTCCGCCCACTGGAGGTCGTCGAGGAAGACGACCGTCGGTGCGCGAGCCGAGATCCTCGCGAACGCATCCCGCACGGCCTCGAACAGTGTCTCGCGATTCGTCACCTCGGGCGGCGATCCGAGCTCGGGCAACAGCGCCGCGAGATGCGCCACAAGCGGCTCGCCGGAGAGGGAGAACGGGTCGGCGCGGACATGGTGGCGCAGCCCGGCGGCATCGGGCGTAGGAGGACGCGCCCTGCTCCGGGCCACCCCTCGCAGCAGAGTGAGCGCCGCCTGCGCGATAGCGGTCTCGGCCAGACGCGTCTTGCCAACGCCCGCCTCGCCGGCGAGGAGCAACAGGCCGCCCTGCCCCCCACGTGCGCGAAGAAGGATCTGGGCGAGCTCCTCGAGCTCGAGTTCCCGGCCGATCAACTGGACCGCTCCTCCTCACTCGGGCGAGTCCAAGAGGCGCCGGAGGAGATGAGAACCCCGCCGGCGCCTCCCGGCTCGCGGCCGCTAACGGCTTGAGAGGTAGATGTCGCTCATCCCTTCCGGCCCTGGCGCGCGACCGAAGAGGAGCTGGCTGCCGTCCTTCGAGAGCGACGGCCTGGTCTCCGCGGCGGCAGTGTTCACCGGCGCCCCCAGGTTCGTTGGAGCGGACCATTCGTCCGTGGCGCGCGCGCGTGACGAGACCCAGATGTCCTGCGCCTGGGAACCGGTGCGGTTGGAGGAGAATACGACCTCGAGCCCGTCTGCCCGCACGTTGGGCTGGATGTCGTTGGCCGCGGCGTCGTTGAGCGCCGTCACGGGAGCGGCCGGGCCGAACCGCGCGCCGTTCGCCCGCGTGCTCATGTAGATCTCTCCGGCGACGACGGGGCTCGCCGAGCTGCGCGAGAAGTAGAGCTGCTTCTGTCCGCGCAGCCTGCCGCTGGGGTCGATCCACGACGGGCCCTGCTCGTCGAGCGCGCTGTTGGGCCCTGCGGGGAAGCAGAGGAGCCGGTCGGGCTCCGCCCAGCTCGCTGCTCCCGTGCGGTGGGTGTAGTAGATGTCGCCCTGCCCGCAGGCGCCGGGCAGCGGCTCTCTGCTCACGAAGAACAGCCCGTTCTTGCCGACCGGGGTGGGGCAGAAGTCGTCGGCGGCCGAGTTCACCGGCTCGCCGAGGTTCGTCGGAGCTCCCCACGGCGCGCTCGTGGAGGGTCGCGTGGCCACCCAGATGTCGAGCCCGCCCCTGCCACCTGGCCGGCTGGAGGCCTGGTAGAGGCTGAGGCCGTCCGGGGATTGGATTGGACAGCCGTCGAGCGACGCGGTGTTGAGGTCGGCATGGTTGCCGGCGACCTCGTCGACTTTCTGCGGCGCTCCCCACGCCGAGAGCCGAGCCCCTGCGGCCGCAGCGGTGACACCGACCAGCACCGTCGCCGCGACCATTGTCATACGCACTCGGTTCACAACGCCTCCTTAAGTCGTCAGTGCGCTGACGGTACGAGGGGGCACGCGACCCGGCATCCGTGGAGCTGCCGTGGTTTCGTGGCGGACATGCCGTACTTCGCCGGACGGTGGCCGCGCTGTCGCCGCCGGGACCGCTCCGTCCGGACCAGGTCCTACGCTCCGGCCATGACAGTGGGAATCGTCGTGTTCGGGCTCGTGTTCCTCGCCGGGCTCGCAATCGGGACGAAGACCCGTCGCCCTCTGGCCACGGCCTGCGTCGTGGTCGGTGCGTTCTGCGCGCTCCTCGTGATCCAGACGAACGATCCGTTCGTCGCGTTCGCGGCGTTCGCGCTCATCGCGCTCACGGGGCTGGTCGTCGACTCGGTGCGGGAGACGGTCGGGTTGCTGCTCGGCCGCTAGATTGACCCGCGCCTGCGCGGGCGTGGTGGAACTGGCGAGACACGCCGGCCTTAGGAGCCGGTGCTCGAAAGAGCATGGGGGTTCGAATCCCTCCGCCCGCATCACGCCGAGAGCTGCCCGGCGGCGACTCAGAGCGCAGCTGCTTGAATCCGCGTATGGCCCAGGTGGAGGAGCTCGGCGGGAATCGCGTCCGCCTCACGGTCGACGTCTCGCCGCACGAGCTCGAGCACGCGGTCGAGCACGCGGCCTCCGACCTCGAGGGCTCCGTCAAGATCCCCGGCTTCCGCAAGGGGAAGGTTCCCCGCCAGGTGTTGCTCGCGAACGTCGGCAAGGACCGGCTCTGGGTCGAGGCCGTCGAGTCGCACATCGGTGGCTGGTTCTGGAACGCCGCCGCCCGCTCGCGCCTGCGCCCTGTGGCGTCCCCCGAGTACGACTTCGAGCTTCCGTCCAGCGAGACGGAGCCCTGGACCTTCAGCGCGACCGTCGAGGTGCAGCCGACCCCGGAGATCGTCGACTGGACGACGCTCGAGGTGCCGCGCGCGGAGTCGGTCGTCCCGGAGGAGCTCGTCGAGGCGGAGATCGACGCACTCCGAAGCTCGATCGCCGAGCTCGTTCCCGCCGACGACAGGCCTGCGCAGGAAGGTGACACCGTCGTCGTCGACCTCGCCGGGGCTGACGGGACGGGCCAGTCGGACACCGTCGTCGAGCTCGGCTCCGGCCGCCTCGTCCCCGAGATCGAGGAGGCGCTCGTCGGCGCGGCGGTCGGCGACACGCGCAAGGTGCGCTACGACCTCGCCGACGGGAACGAGACTGCTGTCGAGGTCACCGTCAAGCACGTCAACGAGAAGGTGCTGCCGGAGGCCGACGACGACCTGGCGCGTTCCGCCAGCGAGTTCGACACGATCGCCGAGCTGCGGGCCGACGTCGAGGGACGCGTGCGTGAGGCGGTCGACGAGCGGATCGACGCGGCTTTCCGCGCCGCCGCCGTCGACGAGCTCGTCAAGGCGTCGAACGTGCAGGGCGCCGGCCCTCTCGTCGAGAGCCGCGCACGTGAGCTCCTGAACGGCTTCGTCCGCTCGCTCGCGAACCGCGGGCTGACGCCCGAGGCCTACTTCGCCGCGACCGGCCAGACCCCGGAGCTCTTGACCGCACAGATCCGCGCCGAGGCGGCGCAGTCCGTCGCGCGCGAGCTCGCGCTCGAGGCGGTCGCCGAGAAGGCGGGGATCGTCGTCTCGGACGACGAGGTGAAGGACCTGATCCGTGAGCAGGCCGACGCATCGGACGACGACGCGGAGGCGATGATCGCCGACATCTGGGCCCACGGGCACCAGGAAGCGCTCCGCGACGACCTGCGGATGCGCGCCGCGCTCGACCGGCTCGCAGCCGACGTGAAGCCGATCGACCCCGAGGCGCACGCCGCGCGCGAGGCGATCTGGACGCCCGACAAGGAGAAGCCCGCCGGCGAGACGAAGTTGTGGACCCCCGGAAGCGAGGAGAGTCGATGAGCCCCCTGATCCCCATGGTGATCGAGCAGACGTCGCGCGGCGAGCGCTCGTTCGACATCTATTCCCGCCTGCTCAACGAACGGATCATCTTCCTCGGGACGCAGGTGGACTCGCAGATCGCAAACCTGATCAACGCGCAGCTGCTCCACCTCGAGTCCGAGGACCCCGACAAGGACATCAACCTCTACATCAACTCGCCCGGCGGGTCGGTCTACGACGGCCTGTCCGTCTACGACACGATTCAGTTCATCAAGCCGGACGTGGCGACGACCTGCGTCGGGATCGCGATGAGCATGGGCGCGCTCCTTCTCGCCGGCGGCGCGAAAGGGAAGCGGACGGCGCTGCCGAACTCGAGGGTCCTCATCCATCAGGTGTGGGGCGGATACCAGGGACAGGCGAGCGACATCGAGATCCATGCGAGGGAGACCATCGCGCTCAAGCGCAAGCTCGAGGAGATCATGGCGACGCACACCGGCCAGGACGTGGACAAGGTACGCCAGGACATGGATCGCGACTACTTCATGACCGCCGAGGAGGCGACGGAGTACGGGATCATCGACCGGGTGATCACGCACCGTTAGGGCGCGCCCGGGGTAGCCGAACCCGCGCAATCGGAGTAAAAGAGGAGACCAGTGGCCCGAGCGAGCGAGGGAAACGAGCAGCTGCTCTGCAGCTTCTGCGGCAAGAGCCAGCGTCAGGTCAAGAAGCTGATCGCCGGTCCCGGCGTCTACATCTGCGACGAGTGCATCGATCTCTGCAACGAGATCATCGACGAGGAGCTCACGGCTCCGACGACGCTCGACCTGGACAACCTCCCGCGCCCGCGCGACATCTACTCGGTGCTGAACGACTACGTCGTCTCCCAGGAGGAGGCGAAGCGGATCCTCGCGGTCGCGGTCTACAACCACTACAAGCGCGTCCGCATGGGGCAGACCGACGAGGCGGACGTCGAGCTGCAGAAGTCGAACATTTTGCTTCTCGGCCCGACCGGCTGCGGCAAGACGCTGCTCGCCCAGACGCTCGCTCGCATCCTCAACGTGCCGTTCGCGATCGCGGACGCGACCGCGCTGACCGAGGCCGGCTACGTCGGCGAGGACGTCGAGAACATCCTCCTCAAGCTGATCCAGGCCGCGGACTTCGACATCAAGAAGGCCGAGACGGGGATCATCTACATCGACGAGGTCGACAAGATTGCGCGGAAAGCGGACAACCCGTCGATCACGCGCGACGTGTCCGGCGAAGGCGTTCAGCAGGCGCTGCTCAAGATCCTCGAGGGCACGGTGGCGTCGGTGCCGCCGCAGGGCGGGCGCAAGCACCCGCACCAGGAGTTCCTGACGATCGACACCACGAACGTGCTTTTCATCTGCGGCGGCGCGTTCGCCGGGCTCGACAAGATCATCGCCCGGCGGATCGGTAAGAACGCGGTCGGCTTCGGCGCCGAGGTGCGCTCGAAGCACGCCGAGGAGTCGGCGGACATGCTCACGCAGGTGATGCCGGAGGACCTCATGAACTTCGGGCTGATCCCGGAGTTCATCGGTCGCCTACCGGTGGTCTCGGCGGTCCACCAGCTCCGCCGCGACGACCTCGTCCGGATCCTCACCGAGCCGAAGAACGCGCTCGTGCGCCAGTACCAGCGCTTCTTCGGATACGACACGATCGAGCTCGTCTTCACGGACGACGCGCTCTGGGAGATCGCCGACCGCGCGCTCGAACGCGAGACCGGTGCACGGGGACTCCGCTCGATCATCGAGGGCGCGCTGCTGGACGTGATGTTCGAGCTGCCGTCCCGCCGCGACGTGACGAAGTGCGTCATCACGCGCGAGACGATCTCGAAGGGCCTGAACCCGACGCTCGTCACGCACGGCGTGCCGGACGAAGAGCTCGGGGCAGCCGAGACGGCCTGAGCACACCGCGTGGCGGAGCAGCGGTCGCGCACGTTCTCCTGGTCCGACCCGGGTGAGACGCTCGCCGGGATCACGGCGCTGCCGGGCCTCGAGGCGTTGGAGCGCATGCTCGCGGGCGAGCTGCCGCATCCCCCGATCTCGCACCTGATGGGCATGCGACTCGCGGAGGTCGCGCGGGGGCGCGTCGTCTGGGAGGCGGTCCCGGGAGAGGAGCACTACAACCCGATCGGGACCGTTCACGCGGGGTTCGCGACGACGATTCTCGACTCGGCGATGGGCACCGCGTTCATCTCGACCGCGGAGGCTGGCACGCGCTGGACGACCCTCGAGCTGAAGGCGAACTTCACGCGGGCGATCACGGCCGAGACGGGGCCCGTCCGGTGCACCGGAACAGTCGTGCACCCCGGTCGGAAGGTCGTCACCACGGAGGCCCGCCTCGAGGACGGCGCGAACCGGCTCGTCGCGCATGCGACCAGCACCATCCTCGTCTTGGGCAAGGCATAGCGCCTGCGGGCGGGGCGTGGCTTTAGCCTCGCCCCTCTGGGTTGGGGAAGGCGGGCGAGGCTGAAGCCACGCCCGTAGGGGGAGCCTCGAGCCACGCCCGCGCCCCGCGGGTGCGCGCCTAGACTCCTCGGCCATGGAGTCGCTGTACGACCCGTCCGCCGTCGAGCGGCGCTGGCAGGAGGCCTGGGAATCGGACGGTCTCTACGCCGCCGGCGCCGGCCGTCGCCGCGACGAGTCGTTCGTGATCTGCGTGCCGCCGCCGAACGTGACGGGCGAGCTGCACATGGGCCACGCGCTCAACGGATCGATCCAGGACGTGCTGATTCGCTGGCATCGGATGCGGGGCTTCGACACGCTGTGGCAGCCCGGGTACGACCACGCCGGCATCTCCACGCAGAACGTCGTCGAGAAGCAGCTCATCGCCGAGGGGACGTCGCGGCAGGAGATCGGGCGCGACGCGTTCCTCGAGCGGACGTGGAGCTGGCTCGAGACGACGGGCCGGACGATCATGGGCCAGTACCGCCGCCTGGGCGCGTCGCTCGACTACTCGCGCGAGCGCTTCACGATGGACGAGGCATACGTCGAGGCTGTGATGACGTTCTTCGTCCGTCTCTGGGACGCAGGCTGGATCTACCGCGCGAACCGCATCGTCAACTGGTGCCCCTACCACTTGACGGCGATCTCGGACCTCGAGGTCGAGCACGTCGAGATGGACGACACGCTGTCGTTCGTGCGCTACCCGTTCGTCGACGGTGAAGGCGGCATCGCTGTCGCGACGGTGCGGCCGGCGACGATGCTCGCGGACGTCGCGGTCGCCGTGCACCCCGACGATCCTCGCTACCGCGACGCGATCGGACGCGAGGTCGTCGTGCCCGTCGTCGAGCGGCGCGTGCCAGTCATCGCGGACGCGCGCGTCGACCCCGAGTTCGGGACGGGCGCGGTCAAGGTGACGCCGGGCCACGACCCGATGGACTTCGACATCGGCCGCGACCACGGCCTCGAGACGCTCACCGTGATCGGGCTGGACGGGCGGATGATCGCCGAGGGATTCGAGGGGCTGGACCAGAAGGAGGCCGACGCCCGCGTGATCGCGTGGGCGGACGAGCGCGGGCTCGTCCAGAAGCGCGAGCCGTACCGCCACTCGGTCGGGACGTGCGAACGGTGCCACTCGCGGATCGAGCCGCTCGTGTCGCCGCAGTGGTGGTGCGCGATGGAGGGGCTTGCCGCTCCGGCGCTCGAGGCGCTCCGCGAGCGTCGCGTCCGTTTCCACCCGGAGAGCCAGCACCGCTTCGCGAACGAGTCGCTCGAGCAGGCGCCCGACTGGTGCGTGTCGCGTCAGCTCTGGTGGGGGCACCAGATCCCGATCTGGACGTGCGCCGACGGCCACCTCACCTGCGCCTGGCCGCCGCCTGATGCCTGCGCGGAGTGCGGGAACCGCGAGCTCGAGCGCGATCCCGACGTCCTCGACACGTGGTTCTCGTCCGCGCTGTGGCCGTTCGCCACGCTCGGCTGGCCCGCGGCAACACCGGAGCTCGATCGTTATTACCCCGGCAACGTCAACTCGACCGCGCGCGAGATCATCCGGCTCTGGGAGAACCGGATGATCTTCTCCGGCCTCTTCAACCTCGGGGAGATCCCGTTCACCGACGTGATCATCCACTCGACCGTCCTCGCAGCCGACGGGCGGCGCATGTCGAAGAGCCTCGGCACCGGTGTCGACCCGATGCAGCCGATCGAGGCACATGGTGCCGATGCGACCCGCTACGGGCTCCTCAAGATCTCCTCGACGCAGGACGTTCGCTATGCGGTGGGCGCGATCGAGGAGGGCCGCAAGCTCGCGAACAAGCTCTGGAACGTCGCGCGGCTGATCCTGCAGCAGACGGAAGGCGTCACCCCGGAGCGGCGCCCCGCGTCGCTCGAGGAGCGATGGATCCTCGCGCGGCTCGAGTCGGCCCGCAGGATGGTCGAGGAGGCGTGGGTGGGCTTCGACTTCGCGGCCGCGACCGGAGCGCTCTACCACCTCACGTTCGACGACTTCTGCGACTGGTACGCCGAGGCGATCAAGCCGCGTCTCTACGACGGCGACGAGGACTGCCGCGCGACGGCGCTGGCCGCGCTCGAGACGCTGCTCTCGCTGCTCCACCCGCTCATGCCGCACGTGACGGAGGAGATCTGGTCGCACCTGCCCTCCAGGGACACACGGTTGATCGTCTCGCCCTGGCCGGAGCCGGATGCGGCGGATGCCGGCGAGGCCGAGGCCCTCGATCGCGTGAAGGAGGCTGCGCAGGTCTTCCGTCGCAGCGGTGTCCAGGTCGAGCTCGGCTCGGACGAGGAGCGGCGCATCTTCGCGGCCGTCGTCCGGCCCGAGCGCCGGCAGGCGGCAGGGGACGTCGAGGCCGAGCGCACGCGCCTCGTGAAGGAGATCGCGCGGGCCGAGGGGATGCTCGCCAACGAGCGGTTCGTCGCGAACGCGCCGGCCGATGTGGTCGAGGCGGAGCGCGCGAAGCTCGAGCGGTACCGGCGCGAGCTCGACCTGCTCGGCCCCTAGCCACATGACGCACGTCGCCTGGTTGGAGGCGCTCTCGCCGTGGCCGCGCGACGGCTTCGGGCTCGATCGAATGCGCGCGCTCCTCGCCGCGCTGGGCGAGCCGCAGGCCGGTCTGCCCGCCGTGCACGTCGTCGGGACGAACGGTAAGTCGACGACGACCCGCAAGGTCGAGGAGCTCCTCGGCGCCACCGGCCTTCGCGTGGGCGCGTACCTCTCGCCGCACGTCAGGTCGTGGGCGGAGCGGATCCGCGTCGACGGCGCGGAGGCGGACCTCGAGGCGGCGCTCGCCAAGGTGCGCCCCGCCGCCGAGCGCCTCGAGGCAACCCAGTTCGAGGCGCTCACGGCGGCCGCCTTCGTTGCCTTTCGCGCGGGCGGGGTCGAGGCCGCGGCGGTCGAGGCCGGGCTCGGCGGACGGCACGACGCGACGAACGTGCTCGATGGGACGCGTGTCGTCGTCCTCACAAACGTGTCGCTCGAGCACACGGACGTGCTCGGGTCGACGCGCGAGGCGATCGCCGCCGAGAAGCTCGCGGTGATCCACCCCGGCTGCGCGGTCGTGCTCGGCGAGCCCGAGTGGGAGCCGCTCGCCCGGGCAGCGGGCGCAGGCGAGGTCGTCGTCGAGACGGGCGGCTCGACGGCGCTCGCCGTTGCGGCGGCGAGCGCGTTCCTCGGCAGGCCGGTCGACGCGTCTGCCGCGGTCGGGGTCGCGCTTCCCGGCCGGCTCGAGCGGCGGCCGGGGGAGTTCCGCGACGGCGCGCACAACCCCGATGGCGTCCGGTGGCTCGTCGAGCATCTCCCGGCGGGGGACTACACGGTGATGGCGTCGATTCTCGCCGACAAGGACGTGGACGCGATGCTCGGGGCGCTCGCCGGCGTGGGACGGCGGTTCGTCTCGACGCGCTCGTCGAATCCGCGCTCGCTCCCGGCGGAGGAGCTCGCGGGGCGCGCGCGGGAGTGGTTCGACGTCGTCGAGGCCTGCGACGATCCGCGCGCCGCGCTCGAGCTCGCACACGCGCTCGGTGAGCCGGTGCTCGTGACGGGCTCGCTCTACCTCCTCGTCGACCTCGAGGCGGCGTGACGAGGACGACGATGCGGGAGCGGTTCGTCGTGCTCGCGTTCGCGCTGGCCGTCGTGCTGGCAATCGTGGGAACCGCGTTTGCCGCCGGGTATATCCTCGGCAAGCTGCTTCTCTGATGATCGTCGCCGCCGACAATTTCTTCGACTCGAGCACGTGGGACGTGGGGCGCAACCTCGCGCTCGTGCTCGCCGTCGTCTTCTGGGCCGCGACGGTGTACTGGGTCTTCAAGGACGCGCGGCGGCGCATCGAGGATCCGTGGCTCGTCGGGATCGCGACGCTGCTCGGTGCGATCCCGCCGTTCATCGGGCCGCTCATCTACATGCTGTTCAGGCCGCCCGAGTACCTCGAGGACGTTCGCGAGCGCGAGCTCGAGATGGCCGCGATCGAGGAGCAGCTCGCCGAGCGCGACCTGCGCTGCCCGGTCTGCCGCGGCGCGGTCGACCCGTCGTTCCTCGTCTGCCCGGTCTGCACCACCCGCCTCAAGCAGGCCTGCGAGGAGTGCGGCTCCCCGCTCGAGCCGATCTGGCAGGTGTGCCCGTACTGTGCGACGCCCGTGCCGCCCGGTGTCGTCACGGGCGAGGACGTGCTTCAGCCGCTGCGCGTGCGACGCACCCGCCGCGGCGACTGAGTGGCGTTCGTCTTGTACACGCGGCCGCGCATACGCTGGGGTGCCCGGCTGCCCCCAGACGCTTCGGACTCCGTCGTCCCGGGTCGCCCCGATACCTCCGTATCGGGGCTCCCTGCGTCCTAGGACTGCTCGGTCTGGCAACAGCCAGACACGGACGAATGCACGGCCGCGTGTACATTTCGCCGCCGTGGCGGTGGAGACCACACTCGTGCTCGTCAAGCCGGACGGCGTTCGCCGGGGCCTCTGCGGCGAGATCGTCGCGCGCTTCGAGCGGCGCGGCTACGACCTGCGCGGCGCGCGGCTGCTCAAGGTGTCCGGGCCACTCGCGCGCGAGCACTACGCGGAGCATCGTGGCAAGCCGTTCTTCGGCGACCTGGTCTCGTTCATCACGTCTGGGCCTGTGCTTGCGCTCGCCGTGCGCGGCGAGAACGCGATCGCCGGCGTCCGCGGGCTGATGGGCGCGACGAACCCGGCCGACTCGGCTCCGGGGACGATCCGCGGCGATCTCGCGACGCTCCTCTCGGAGAACGTCGTGCACGGCTCCGACTCGCGCGCGAGCGCGCGACGCGAGCTGAAGCTGTTCTTCCCCGACGGTCTGCTCTAGCCCCGTCCGGGCGTGGCCGAGCTGTCGGACGACGCGCGCCGCAACCGGGACGACTGGACGCGCGCCAACGAGGAGCACACGGATGCGCGCGCGAGCGCTGCGTGGGCGGAGGAGGAGATCACCTGGGGCGTGTTCTCCGTGCCCGAGGCGTCGCTCGGGACGCTCGGGGACGTCGACGGGCTCGACGTCGTGGAGCTCGGCTGCGGGACGGCCTACGTCTCCGCCTGGCTCGCCCGCCGCGGTGCGCGGCCGGTCGGCGTCGACGTCACGCCCGCCCAGCTCGCGACCGCGCGACGCTGCCAGGAGGAGACCGGCGTCGTGTTCCCGCTCGTCGAGGCGAGCGCCGAGGACGTGCCGCTCGAGTCGGAGAGCTTCGACCTTGCCGTGTCCGAGTACGGGGCGAGCATCTGGTGCGACCCGCACCGCTGGCTGCCGGAGGCGTACCGGCTGCTGCGACCAGGCGGACGCCTCTGGTTCCTCCGCAACTCGACGCTCTCGATCCTCTGCGCGCCGGAAGAGGAAGCGGCGCCCGGACAGACGCTCCTGCGGCCGCAACGCGGCCTCGGCCGGATGGAGTGGCCGGGGGAGGTCGGCGTGGAGTGGCAGCTGCCGCACGGCGAGCTCTTCCGGCTGCTCCGGCGCACCGGCTTCGACGTCGTCGACCTCGTCGAGCTGTACGCGCCCGACGACGCGACCGACCACGAGTACTACGCGGCGTTCTCGGCCGAGTGGGCGCGGAAGTGGCCCGCCGAGGAGATCTGGGTCGCGGCGAAGCCCTCGTGACGCAACCGCTCGTCCTCGCGTCCACGTCGCCGCAGCGTCGTGCGATCCTCGAGCAGCTCGCGATTCCGTTCGACCCCGTTGCGCCCCGGTACGTCGAGCACGACCCGCCCGACGCCGACCCCGTCGCGCTCGTGCGCGAGCACGCGCTGGGAAAGGCGCGCTCCGTCCACACGGCCGGACGCACGACCCTCGGCGTCGACACGACGGTGCACCTCGGGCAGCGGGTCTACGCGAAGCCGCGGGACGAAGACGACGCCAGGACGATGCTGCGCGAGCTCGCAGGTCGGACGCACGCGGTGGTCTCCGGCGTCTGCCTGATCACCTCCTCCGGCGAGGTGGTCGAGCACGCCGAGACGCTCGTCACGTTCCGTGCGCTCGACGACACCGCCATCGACCGCTACGCGGCGAGCGGCGAGTGGGAGGGGCGGGCGGGGGGCTACGCCATCCAGGGTCTCGGCGGCCGGCTCGTCGAGCGGATCGAGGGCGACTACCTCAACGTCGTCGGCCTCCCCGGCGCCCTTCTGCTCGACGTGATCGAAGCGCACGCGCCGGAGTTGCTCCACGTCGTCTAGGTCGTCGGGAACGCAGCCCGCGGCGGCCGAAGGGCGCATTGGTCGCCCGGGAGGCCAAGCTCGCTCGGCGTTTGCGTGCCCGGAAGGAGGGGGTTCGTGGGGAACCATGGGTTCCCCCACGTCGGTCGAAAACGGCTGCAAATCCGGCCGGAGCTACACTGGGCCGTTCCATGGGCATGTTCCGCTCGATGACCGGCTTCGGCGGCCGCGACATGGCCGTCGACCTCGGCACCGCCAACACGCTGGTCTATGTCCGTGGACGCGGCATCGTGCTCTCGGAGCCCTCCGTGGTCGCGATCGACCAGCGGACGGGCGACGTCCACGCGGTCGGCGTCGAGGCGAAGCGGATGCTCGGCCGGACGCCCGGCTCGATCTCCGCGATCCGGCCGCTCAAGGACGGCGTGATCGCGGACTTCGACGTCACGGAGCAGATGCTCAGGCACTTCATCCAGAAGGTGCACCAGCACCGTTTCGCCCACCCTCGCGTCGTCGTCTGCGTCCCCTCCGGCGTGACCGGCGTCGAGAAGCGGGCCGTCGAGGAGGCGACGCTCTCCGCGGGCGCGCGCCAGGCGTACCTGATCGAGGAGCCGATGGCCGCCGCGATCGGCGCCGGCCTGCCCGTCGCCGAGCCGACCGGGAACATGATCGTCGACATCGGCGGCGGCACCACGGAGGTCGCCGTGATCTCGCTCGGTGGGATCGTCGTCTCGCAGTCGCTGCGGGTCGGCGGCGACGAGATGGACGAGGCGATCGTCAACCACATCAAGAAGGACTACAAGCTCCTCGTCGGCCAGCAGACGGCCGAGGAGATCAAGCTCGAGGTCGGCTCCGCGCATCCGATGGCGGAGGAGGTGCAGGCAGAGGTCCGCGGCCGCGACATGCTCACGGGTCTGCCGAAGACGGTGATCATCACGTCGGAGGAGATCCGCCGCGCGCTCGACGAGCCGGTGTCGCAGATCGTGGACGCGATCAAGTCGACGCTCGACAAGACACCGCCCGAGCTCGCCGCGGACATCATGGACCGCGGCATCGTGCTCGCCGGCGGCGGCGCCCTCCTCCAGGGTCTCGACCAGCGTCTCCGGCACGAGACGCAGATGCCGGTCCACCTCGCCGAGAGCCCGCTCACCTGCGTGGCGGTCGGCTCCGGGCGCAGCCTCGAGGAGTTCGAGGCCATCCACCGCTCGAACCGCGCGCGCCCGCGGCGGAACGGCAACCGCAGGTAGCGCGGGGTCTGGCACCTGCAAGGTGCCTGACCCCAGTGACGCTCACGAGGCGCCGCCCGCCACGGGGGACAGGCACCCTGCGGATGCCAGTCCCCGGAGGCAGTCCCCGACCCCGGCTACCATTGGCCAGTGCCCCGGAACCGCACCGCACGGACGGCGGTGCTGGGCGTGAGCGTCCGGCGACCCGCGGAAGGCAAGTCCTCGACACGAACCACCGCCGCCATGAGGCGGCGGCTCGTCGTGGGCGGCCTCGTGCTGCTCTCGCTCGTGCTCGTCACCATCTCCTTCCGCGAGGACGGCAGCGGGCCGCTCGCGAGTGTGCAGAACGGGGCGGCCGCGGTGCTGCGGCCGTTCCAGGTCGCCGCCGACCGCGTCGCCGAGCCGTTCCGCGACGCGTACGGCTGGTCGAACAGCCTGCTCGACGCCCGCTCGGATGCCGCTCGGCTCGAAAAGGAGAACGAGCTGCTGCGCCAGCAGGTCGCCGAGCGACAGCTCGCGCTCCGCGAGAACGTCACGCTGCGGAAGCTGCTCGCGTACCGCAACGGGCCGCGCTTCCCGGAGGGCTACGCGGGGCTCGCGGCCGCAGTGATCTCGCGGCCGGCGGGCGCCTACGCGCAGGCCATAGTGATCGCCGCGGGCCGCGAGGACGGCGTCCGCACCGACGACCCGGTGGTCACCCAGGACGGGCTCGTCGGCAAGGTCAGCCGCGTGAGCTCACGGACGTCGCGCGTCACCCTCCTCACGGACGACGCGAGTGCCGCATCGGCTCTCGACGTCGAGACGCAGGCGTTCGGCATCGTCCGCTCCGGTGACGGCGCGCGTGCGCCGCTCCGCCTCGACCGTGTGCCGAAGGAAGCGCGGGTCGCGATCGACGACACGATCGTCACATCGGGCTGGAGCTCGCCGCGCCTCTCGTCGCTCTACCCGCGCGGGATCCGCATCGGCCGCGTCACGAGCGTCGGCCGCACCGACACCGATCTGTACACCCAGGTGCAGGTGACGCCGTTCGCCGACCTGAGCTCGCTGGAGGCGGTGCTCGTGCTGATCCCGGTGGACCGCAAGGACCTGGCGCGGTGAGCGTCGCGCTGCGCATCGCTCCGCTCGTCTTCGTGGCCGCGATCGTCCAAGTGACCGTGCTCGGCGGTGCGCGGGTGCTCTGGGCCGAGCCAGACCTGCTGCTCGTCACGATCGTCTGCGTCGCGCTCGCCGCAGGCTCGATCCCCGGCGCGGCGGCGGGCTTCGCCGGCGGGCTCCTCGTCGACGTGATGACGCTCGGCACGCTCGGGACGACGTCGATCGTGCTCACGCTCGCCGGCTACTGGGCCGGGCGCTACGGCGAGACGACCGGCCGCGGCCGGCGCTATGCCGCCCCGCTCGCTGCGTTTGCGATCTCGATCTTCGCCGGCCTCGGCGCTGTCGCGCTCCACTTCCTCCTCGGCGAGCCGGTGGCCGCGCGCGATGCGCTCGTGACGGCGGTTCCGAGCGCGATTCTCGCGGCGGTGCTCGCCCTCGGCGTCTCACGCATCACCGGCCTGATCCTCGAGCCGCCCCGAGGGCTCGAGCGTCCACGTCAGGTGGAGCTCGTGTGAGCACGCACACGCCGTACGGCGAGCCGCGGGCATCCTCGAGCAGGTTCCTCCCGCCCGATCCCGGGGTCGAGGCGCCCTACCGGCTCACGCCGGGTCTCGCCTTCCGCGTGGGCATCCTCGGCATCGTCGCGCTCGCCGTGTTCGCGGTGCTCTTCTTCCGGCTCTGGTCGCTCCAGGTCCTCTCCGGCGACACGTACCTGGCGGCGGCGCAGGGCAACCAGCTCCGCACCATCCGGCTCGAGGCGCCGCGCGGGACGATCCTCGATCGGCACGGCAAGATGATCGTCGACAACGTCGCCGGCACCGCCGTGAAGCTCTGGGTCGGCGATTTGCCGAAGAACCGTCGCTACGCGGTCATCAAGCACCTCGCCGATGTCCTGCGCGTGCCGCCGCTCCAGCTCGCCAAGGAGGTGGACGAGCGCATCGCCGACCCGCTCAACCCGATCACGGTGAAGACGGCCGTCGGAGAGGACCAGGTCGCGTACCTGTACGAGCACTCCTCCGAGTTCCCGGGCGTCCAGATCCAGCAGACCTACCTGCGCCATTACCCGTACCAGTCGCTCGCGGCGCAGGTGCTCGGCTACGTGGGAGAGGTGTCGCAGGGCGAGCTCGACCAGAAGCCCAACGTCTACAAGCCGGGCGACAAGGTGGGAAAGACCGGAGTCGAGTCACGCGACGACGAGTACCTACGCGGCGACGCCGGCCAGGCCGAGATCCGCGTCGACTCGATGGGGCGTCCGCAAGGACCGCTCCAGCTGCGCCGCGAGGCGCGTCCCGGCAAGGCGGTGCGGCTGACGATCGACGTCGGGCTCCAGCGCGCCGCGGAGCAGGCGCTGCGGTACGGGATCTCCACGGCGCGGGCGAACGAGTCGTACTACGCCGACGGTGGCGCAATCGTGGCGCTCGACCCGAACGACGGAGCGGTGCTCGCGATGGCCTCGAGCCCGACGTACAAGCCGTCGGTGTACGTCGGGCGGGTCGACCCGAAGAAGATCGAGCCGCTCGTCGACGACAAGGTCGCGAAGGAGAAGAACTACCCTGGCATCAACCGGGTCACGAGCGGCGTCTATCCGCCGGGCTCGATCTGGAAGCCCGTCACGGCGCTCGCGGCGATGCAGGAGCACATGCTGCAGCCGTACCAGGCGCTCCAGTGCACGCCGACCGCGACGTACGGCCTCGACAAGCAGGAGTTCCGAAACTGGGACCCGTACGTCAACCAGCCGATGACGCTGGTCGAGGCCCTCGCCCGGTCGTGCGACACCTACTTCTACCAGCTCGGCTACCAGTTCTATCTCGAGGGCGATCGCGGCCGGAACCGCATGCAGCAGTGGGCGCGGAAGTTCGGCTTCGGCGTCCCGACCGGCTTCGACCTCGGTGGCGAGCAGGAGGGGCTCGTGCCGACACCCGCCTGGAGGAAGAAGCGGTTCACCAACGACTGGGACCGCGCCTGGAACCCGGGGAACTCGATCCAGCTCTCGATCGGCCAGCAGGACGTGCAGGTGACGCCGCTGCAGATGGCGCGCTTCTACGCGATGATCGCGAACGGCGGCAAGCTCGTCACCCCGTACGTCGTCTCGCAGGTCGAGACCGCCGCGCCGAACGGGCAGTCGCCGGTCGTCGAGCGGCGCTTCGCCCCCGACCCGCCCAAGGCGGTCGGTGTCGACCCGGCGGCGCTTGCGGTCGTTCGCGACGGCCTCTACTCCGCCACCCACTCGACCTACGGCACGTCGTCGGGCGTGTTCGGAAGCTTCCCGATCCCGATCGCCGGCAAGACCGGAACGGCGGAGAAGGTCGTCCCGATCCCCGGCTATCCCGCGGGCCACACGGAGGACCAGTCGTGGTGGTGCGGCTACGGGCCGGCTCTGACGGAGGCGCCCCGCATCGTCGTCTGCGCCGTGATCGAGAACGGCGGCCACGGGTCGACCGCCGCCGCACCGGCGGCGCTGCGCGTCTTCGAGAAGTTCTTCGGCGCGAAGGCCGAGACCCAGACCCTGGTGAGCACCGACTGATGATCGTCGACGCCGGACGCCAGCGAATCCCGCTCCGTCGCGACGCGGTCGACCTGGCCGCGCTCGTGCGCCGGCTCGACCTCGTGCTCCTCCTCGCCGCGGGCGCGCTCGTCGGCTACGGACTGTGGGCGGTGGCCGGTATCACCCGCTTCGACGTCCCCGGCGATCCGGGCTACTACGTCACGCGCCAGGCGATCGCGGCGGCGCTCGGCGGCGTCGGGCTCGTCCTCGCGATAGCGATCCCGCCGAGCCTCTACCGGCGCCACTGGCGCGTCGTCTACGGCGTCGCGATCGGCCTGATGGTGGTCGTCTTCGGCTTCGCCGAGGCGATCCGGGGCTCGAAGCGCTGGATCGACATCGGGCCGCTCCAGTTCCAGCCGTCCGAGTTCGGGAAGGTGCTCTTCGTCCTCGCCATCGCCGGCTTCCTCGTCGAGCGGCAGCGCGATCTCGGTCGGATCCGGACGGTCGCGGTGGCCCTCGCGCTCGGCGCCGCCCCCATGCTTCTCGTCTTCCTGCAGCCCGACCTCGGCACCGCGCTCGTCTACGCCGCGGCGTTCTCCGCCGTGCTCTTCGTCGCGGGTGTCCGCTGGCTCCACCTGGCGCTCCTCGGAACGCTTGCCGCCACGCTCGTCCTCGGCGTGCTGTGGTTCCTCCCCGCGTCTGGCATCGAGGTGCTGAAGCCGTACCAGACCGCCCGTCTGACCGGCTTCGCCAACCCGGATGCCGACCCGAGCGGGCTGACGTACAACGTCACACAGTCGATCACCGCCGTCGGCTCGGGCGGCATCGACGGCCGCGGCGTGGACGAGGCGAGCCAGACGCGCTTCGACTACCTCCCCGAGCACGCGACGGACTTCGTCTTCGCGTCGTTCGCCGAGCAGCGCGGCTTCTTCGGGACAGCGATCCTGCTGCTCCTCTACCTGCTCGTGGTCTGGCGGGGCCTGCGGGTGGTGACCGTGGCCGGCGACATGTACGGCGCCGTCGTCGCGGGCGGCCTGGTCTTCGGCTTCCTCTTCCAGGTGTTCGTCAACGTCGGCATGACCATGGGCATCGCGCCCGTCACCGGGATTCCGCTCCCGTTCGTCACGGTCGGCGGCTCGTCGATGGTCGCGAACCTCGTCGCCATCGGCATCCTGCAGGCGATCCACGCGCGCGGGCGGGAGGGCGGCCTGCGGTGAACGCGCTCGGGATCGGGCCGCGCGACGTCGTCTCGCTGGCTCGGCACAGCCGCCGCACGCTGTCGCCGAGAGGCCCGATCTTCGTCACCGGTGTCCTCGCCGAACAGCTCGCCACGGAGCTCCGGGCCGGAGGCGACGCGTCGCTCGTGCGCACGCACGGCGATCCGGCCGAGGCCGCGGCCGTCGTCTGCGTGGTGGGAGAGACCGCCACGCCGTCCGACGAAGAGGTGCTGCGCGCCGCGACGCGCGCGCTCGTCCCCGTGATCGGCGTTCGCACCGGCTCGTCGAGGGCGCCGATCCCGTACGTCCTCGCCACCGACGTCGTTGACGTCCCGCCCGGCCAGGGCTTTCCGGTCGACGAGATCGCCCGCACGCTCGCCGCCGCGCTCGGCACGGACGGCGCCCCACTCGCCGGTGCGCTTCCCGTCCTCCGGGACGCGGTGCAGTCGCGGCGCGTTACCGACGGGGTGCTGGCGGCCGGCGCGCTCGCGCTCGGCCGCGGAGGCCCGCGCCTCCCGCTTCTCGCGCTCGCGCAGGCACGGATGCTCTCCGATGTCGCAGCGACCAGCGCGGACCCCACGCCGGAGACGCCGCGGGCGACCGCCGAGGCCGTCGCCCCTCCGCTCGTCGCGTCGCTCGCGACCGGCGTCCTCGCACGTGCCCTCGTCCGCCGGCTCCCGGTCCGGAACCGGCTGCTCGACGGCGCCGTCGCCGCCGCGGCCACGTACGCGCTCGCAACGGCCTTCGGGCGCATCGCACGGCGCTAGACCAGGTCGGCCCCGGCTCCGTCCGGTCCGGGACCTAGGATCGCTCCCGTTCACGGTCCTATCGACGCGGAGGTCGACGGTGCCCGATACGGAGCTCGCAGAGGAACTGCTGCAGATCGAGGAGGCAGACGCCTGGTTCGAATACCTCGAGTCGACCCGCGGGCAGGGCGAGAGCCGCTACCAGGAGCTCGAGTCCTGGGCGTGGGCACGGCTCACCCAGCGCCTGCGGGCGGTACGTGCGCGCCGCGCGCGTCTGCGCCCCGCCGCAGCCTGATGGCGAGGCGGCCTGTGGGCCGCCTGGGTCGCTGATAGCCTTGCGTCAGGCTCATGGCCATTGATTTCGCCATCCGACGCTGCGCGAGGCGCTCCGCTCCTGCGGTCGTGCGCCCGCGCGCGCTTACACGAGGAGACACGAGGATTGCCTTGGTTCCGGTTCCGACGACGCAAGGACGACCCGGCGGCAGAGGCCGCCACGACGGCCGAGGAGGCGCAGGCACAGCCTGAGGCGCTCGCCGTCGGGGAGACAGACGAGGCCGACGAGGCCGACGAAACGACCGCGACCGAGGGCGCTGCCGCGCGCAAGCGTCGGCGTCGCGGAAGCCGCGGTGGCAAGGGCCGCCGCAAGCCCGGCGCATCCGCCGACGCGGCCGAGGACGGAGACTCCGCGCCTGCCGAGGAAGCGCCGAAGCGGCAGCAGAAGACGTCCGCCGAGAAGGGCGAGAAGGGCGAGAGGTCCGCCGAGAAGGGTGAGAAGGGCGAGAAGGGCTCGCGCAGCCGTTCCGGCCAGCGCTCCGGCGGACGCGAGCGGCGCCGGCAGGTACCGCGCCGCGCGCCGCTCCCGCAGGCGAAGCGCGAGCTTCTGATCTCGGTCGACGTCGGCGAGCAGCGCGTCGCGCTGGTCGAAGACGACCGCGTCGCCGAGGTCTACCTCGAGCGGCCCGAGCGGCGCTCGATCGCGGGGAACATCTACGTCGGCCGGGTGGACAACGTGCTGCCCGGCATGGAGGCGGCGTTCGTCGAGATCGGCCTCGAGAAGAACGGCTTTCTCTACGTGGACGAGATCGTCGTGCCGGAGCTCGAGGGCAAACGGCACGGAAAGAAGATCACCGACCTGATCCAGCGCGGGCAGCAGATCCTCGTGCAGGCGGTCAAGGACCCGATGAAGACGAAGGGCGCGCGCTTGACGACGGAGATCTCGCTGCCGGGGCGGTTCCTCGTCTACGTGCCGAACGGCGAGGGCCTCGGCGTCTCGCGCCGGCTCGAGGACGCCGAGCGCAACCGCCTCAAGGACATCCTCAAGAGGATCGCGCCCTCGACGGGCGGCGTCATCGTGCGCACCGCGGCCGAAGGCGCCTCGGCGGAGGACATCGAGCGCGACCTCGTCTTCCTCCAGCGGCTCTGGAAGACGATCCAGGCCCGCCAGAAGCTCGCGACGGGCCCCGAGCTCGTCTACCAGGAGGCGGAGCTGCCGCTCCGAATCGTCCGCGACCTCTTCGCCGGTGACTTCGTCGCCGCGCACGTCGACTCCGAGCGCACCTACAAGCGCATCGTCGGCTATCTGAAGAAGACGTCGCCGCACATGATCGAGCGGGTCCACAAGACGAAGGACAAGGAGCCGCTCTTCGCCAAGTTCGGCGTCGACAAGGAGATCGAGTCGACGCTCGACCGTCGTGTCGACCTGCCCTCGGGTGGCTACCTCGTGTTCGACTACGCCGAGGCCTTCACGGTCATCGACGTCAACACGGGCAGCTTCGTGGGCTCGCGCTCGAAGAGCTCGACCCAGCGTCTCGAGGACACGATCGTCAAGAACAACCTCGAGGCCGTGAAGGAGGTCGTCCGCCAGCTGCGGCTGCGCGACATCGGCGGGATCGTCGTCATCGACTTCATCGACATGGCGAACCCGAAGAACCGGCAGGCCGTCGAGGAAGCGTTCCGCACGGAGCTCGAGCGAGACCGGACGAAGACGTACGTCGTCGAGATCTCGCCGCTCGGCCTCGTCGAGATGACGCGTCAGAAGGTGACGGACGGCCCGCGCGAGGTCATGACCCGGAAGTGCCCGACGTGCGCGGGCGACGGGATCGTCGTCTCCGACGCCACGATCGCGCTCCAGGTGGAGCGCCGCCTCAAGGCGCTCGCGGTCGCGGGGGCCGGGTCGCGCATCCAGGCCTACCGGATCGCTCTCCACCCGAGGACGCTCGCGCTTCTCGCCGGCCCCGGCGGCCAGCGGCTCAGCGCGCTCGAAGACGCGACCCGCAGGCGGTTCTTCCTCGTCCCGGCCGAGGGTCACGCTCACGCGGACCACTTCGAGGTGCTGGCCGAGGGGCGGCGCGAGGACCTCGCACCTCAGACGTCCCTGACCGAGGGGGCCGAGGTCGAGCTGAAGCTCGTCGAGATCGACCTCCATGACGGCACCGCGGCGGTCGGGAAGCTCGACGGCATCGACGTCGTTCTCGCCGACGCGGCGAAGCTCGTCGGCAAGAAGGCGAAGGTCACGATCGGGCGGGTGCTCGAAGGCCAGGCGTTCGCGACGCTCGTCGCCGGCGATCCCGGCGTCGCCCCGATCACCTTCGAGAGCGAGGCGGAGAAGCCGACCCGCGCACCCGCGCGCCGTAAGTCCGACGAGCCCGAGGCCGCGGAGCCGGAGGCCGACGCGACCGTCGAGCCCGAGCCCGAGCTCGAGGGGGAGGACGACGACGCCGTCATGGAAGGCGAGCTCGAGGCCGAGGAGGCGGCGGCGACGGACGAGGACGGCTTGCCGACGCCTGCGAAGAAGCGCACCCGTCGCGGCTCGCGCGGTGGGAAGCGCCGCAAGAAGCCCGCCGCGACCGTCGATGACGCCGACGCCGACGCCGACGCAGACGAGCAGCCGTCCGAGCCTGGCCCCTCGGCCGAGGACGCGGCACCGCCGGCCGCGCCGGATGACGTGGCTGTCGAGAAGCCGGCGCCGAAGCGCCGCGCGCCCCGGATCCACGTCCCGGACGACGGTGCGTCAGACGATGCCACCGAGCCCGAGACGCCTGCCGAGGACATGCCCTCCGCAGCCGGGACGGACGGCGACGGCGCCGCGCCGCGAAAGCGGACACGCCGCGGGTCGCGTGGTGGCCGGAACCGCAAGAAGAAGACGACGGCCGCGGTGAACGGCGACGGCGCCGAGGCCACCGAGGCCGCCGAGGCGTCAGCGGCCACCGAGCCCGACGCGGCCGAGAGCGCTGCAGTCGAGCTCGAGACGAACGGCGACACAGCGCCACCGGAGCCGGCGCCAAAGGAGGTCGCCGTCGAGGTCGCGGACGCTTCGGCGGACTCGGCGGAAGAGGCCGGATACGTCCCGATGTCCGAGTGGATCGAGGACTTCGACCGCAGGCCGTGACCGGCTCCGCGCCTCGGATCTCCGCTACAATCCTGCGGCTCGCGGGCGCTGCCCGCGTTTTCCTCGTCAGAAGGCCTCGAGCATGAGCTACGCGATCATCTCCGTCGGTGGGAAGCAGTACCGCGTCCGCGAGGGCGAGCGGCTGCTCGTCGACCGTCTCGCGCTCGATGACGGCTCGTCCTTCACGCCCGCCGTGCTGCTCGCGGGCGGCTCCGGCGATCCGCAGATCGCGCCGGCCGACGTGGTCGTCACGGCGACCGTGCTCTCGCAGGAAAAAGGCCCCAAGATTCGCATCGGCAAGTACAAGAAGCGGACGGGTTACAAGCGCCACACGGGCTTCCGCTCCTCGCTCACCCGCATCCAGATCGAGTCGATCGGCGGCGCGGGGAAGGCCGAGCGCGCGAAGCCGAAGCAGAAGGCGACGCCCGAGCCGGCCGCTGCGCCCGCCGAGGCACCGTCCGGGCTGCCCGAGGGCTACGAGGGCCTCACGGTCGCGCAGATCAAGGAGGCCGCGTCGTCGTGGGACGCGGACGCTGTCGCCGCTGCCCTCGACTACGAGCAGGCGCACGGCAAGCGCAAGGGCGCCATGGCCGCGCTCGAGGCCGCGACCGCAGAGGAGGAGAGCTAGATGGCACACAAGAAGGGGCTCGGCTCCTCCAAGAACGGCCGCGACTCACAGAGCCAGCGGCTCGGAGTGAAGATCTTCGCGGGCCAGGAGGTCAAGGCCGGGATGATCATCGTCCGCCAGCGCGGCACCCGCTTCCGCCCGGGGCCGGGCGTCGGCATCGGCCGCGACGACACGCTCTTCGCCCTCCGTCCGGGCGTCGTCGAGTTCCATCGCAGCGGCGAGCGGCGCTCGATCTCGGTCACGGCTCCCGTCGAGGCCTGACGCCGGAAGCCGCTTCGCGGCGGCTTCGGTGGCTCCGTGTTCCACGACCGTGCCCGCATCGTCGCCCGCTCGGGACGTGGCGGTGACGGAGCGCTCAGCTTCCGACGCGAGAAGTACGTCCCCCGGGGTGGGCCCGACGGGGGGGACGGTGGCCGCGGCGGCGATGTGACGCTCGTCGCCGATCCGTCGCTGCGCGACCTGTCCTCGCTGCGCGGCAGGCGCGTCTTCGCCGCCGCGCGCGGCGGGAACGGCGGCGGCTCGCGCAAGCACGGTGCGGACGGCACGCCCGTCGATCTCGCCGTTCCGGTCGGGACGCAGGTGACGGGGGAGGACGGCGGGCTCGTATCGGATCTCGCGCGGGCGGGTGCTCGCGTCGTCGTCGCGCGCGGCGGCGCCGGTGGACGCGGCAATGCGCGCTTCGCGACGCCGACCCGGCAGACGCCGCGCTTCGCGGAGACGGGGATGCCGGGCGAGGAGCTGGAGCTCGAGCTTCGCCTGAAGCTGGTGGCCGACGCCGCGCTCGCAGGGCTTCCGAACGCCGGCAAGTCGTCGCTCCTGCGCCGCATCTCGAACGCGACGCCCAAGGTCGCCGACTACCCGTTCACGACGCTCCAGCCCGTGCTCGGCACCGTCGAAGCACGGGACGGGACACAGCTGACCGTCGCCGACGTGCCCGGCCTGATCGAGGGCGCGAGCGACGGCGTCGGCCTCGGCCACGCGTTCCTTGCGCACCTCGAGCGCGCGCGCCTGCTCGTGCACGTGATCGACGGCTCCGAGGGCGACGCCGACGACCGCTTCGCGACGATCGACCGCGAGCTGGCGCTCTACGGCGCGGGCCTCGACGAGCGGCCGCAGATCGTCGTCCTCAACAAGGCCGACCTCACGCCCGATCCTGCGCGATTCTCGGTCGACGACGCGCGCATCGTCGCCGTCCATCGGGTCTCCTGCGCCACGGGAGCGGGGATCGAGGATCTGAAGCGCGCGCTCTTCGCGCTCTGCCCGGTGGCGCCCGAGCTCGGCGACGAGGAGGCCGAGCTCCCCGAGTTCCTGGACTACCGCCCTGCTCCTCCGGCGCGGCGGTCGTTCCGGATCCTGCGCACCGACCGGGGGTTCCGGGTCGTTGGCGCGATCCCGGGCGACGACGAGCTCGAGGAGGCGCTGCGCGGCGCGGGAATCCGCCGCGGTGTGCTGGTCGAGATCGGCGACGAGGAGCTCGAGTGGGAATGAACATCGGCATCCTCGGAGGCGCGTTCGACCCCCCGCACATGGGCCACGTCGAGCTCGCGCGACGCGGGATCGAGCGATTCGATCTCGACCGGCTGCTCGTGCGCGTCGTCGAGGAGCCCGGCCACAAGGACGTCGCGACCGCGCCGCAGATCCGCCGCTTCCTCGCCGAGCTGGCGTTCGCTCCGCTCGACGAGGCAGAGGTCTCACTCGACCCGTTCCCGCGGACGGTCGACTCGCTCCAGGCGCTGGCGCTCGACGACCCCGTCTTCCTGGTCGGCGCGGACGAGTTTGCGAGCTTTCTCGCCTGGAAGGAGCCCGAGCGGGTGCTCGACCTTGCGCGCCTCGGCGTGGCGACGCGTCCGGGCGTCGACCGCGCGACCCTCGACGACGTGCTCGCCAGGCTCTGCAAGCCCGACAGGGTCGTCTTCTTCGAGATCGACCCGCTGGCCGTCTCGTCGTCCGACATCCGGGCGCGCGCCGCGGCAGGTGAGCCGATCGCCGGCCTCGTCCCGGGCGCGGTCGCGGCCGAGATCGGGCGGCTCGGCCTCTACGGCGCGGAGTGACCTGTGCGCCGTGCCCGGGGCTATGCTTCGTGACAAGAGATTGCTTGTGCTGAGGCAGCACAAGCGGTGACCGACTGGACGACTGCGACCTGAGCTCTCTCGAAACCGCACGACGTATCGCCGCTCTCTGCGAAGAGAAGCTGGCGACGGACGTGGCGATCCTCGACATGCGGTCGGTATGCGACTACACCGACTACTTCGTGATCGCGACCGGGAAGAATCCCCGTCTGACGAAGGCGATCCACGACGAGGTGTACGCCGTGCTCAAGCGCGACGCCAAGGTGACGCCGCGCTCCTCGAGCGGCCTTCCGGAGGCGAGTTGGATCGTCGACGACTACCTCGACGTCGTGCTCCACGTCTTCACGCCGGAGACGCGCGAGTACTACCGCCTCGAGGACCTCTGGGACGACGTCCCGAAGCTCGAGGCCGCGGCGACGGCGTAGCTCCTCCCGAGGCGGTGGTGCTGACCTGCCGACCCGGTCGTTACGGCGGAACGAGTCGAGCGTGGCGCTTACCGCGCCGCGTGATAAGAAACTGCTCCCCGCGAAGGGATCGCTCCAGATACCACCCAAAGTGCTCGCGGAACTCGTGCGAGCCGACCTCGGTTCCCTCAGGAGTGGAGCTAGCCGGGCTCGAACCGGCGACCTTCTGGGTGCCACCCAGACGCTCTCCCAACTGAGCTATAGCCCCGAACTCGTAACGCGCAGCCATGGTAACAGCACCGCGTTGCCCGTTTCGCGCGGGCTCGAGCCGAAGATGCAGCATCCCGCGGCCCTCCAAATGTGTCGCTGGAATGAGGTAGCACCGATCGACGTCGGGGCAGAAGACGCCGATCGCGTCGATCTCATCGGCGGTGTAGATCGTGCGAACGTAGCCGGTTGGTGTGAGACGGCTCGTGCGCACGCCCACGACGATCACGTCGCCCCGACGGCGGGCCCACTTGCACTGCACGCGAAGCGGTCCTGAACCGGCGTCGATCGCCAGGTCGTAGCGCGCACGTTCGTTGACCGGTCGCAGCACGGCCCAGCCGAGTCGGATCGCAGCGACGGTGATCTCAGCCTCGGCGATCGCACCTTTGGCGTTTGAGTCCACGAACACATGTTCTCATGGTGTCCGGATGGACACCGCATCGGCGGAGCTTGTCGCGAGGATTCCGGGGGCGGGCCTATAGACCCGCCCCCGGAGCTACGGTGCTACGCGCCGACGATCGTGATCGTGCGGAGAACCTCGGCGGTCGTCGCCGTGTTCGCCGTCACTGTGACGCGGTAGGTCTTCTTCTTCGCCACCGTGAGCTTCGCCACGCGCGGCTTCACAGTGCAGTCGAGGCCGAGCGGGGCGGCGCCCTGGCTGACCGCCACGAGCTTCGACTTCAGGTAGCTGCGGATCGTGTAGCCGACGGTCGTGCCGGCGGCGTTGTTCGCGCAGTACTCGCGCAGGTAGACCGTGATCTTCGGGTTCTTCGTGCCGCCGCGGACGGTCATCTTGCCGTTGACCGGGCTGAGCGGCTTGGCCGTCCGGGCGAAGGCGGGCTGGGCCCGCTTCGGCGACGCGTCCTGGCGGTAGATCCCGCTCTGCCAGAGGCTGCCCTGCGAGTCCTGCATCACGAACCACACGAACATCTGGACGCGCGGGTCCTTGCGGGCCATCCCGATGGCCTGCGGGATGTAGGCGGCCTGCTGCGCCTCGGTGACGCCCTTCGGCTCGCCCGGCTTGGTCTCGTTGCCGTACTCCGTGATCCAGATCGGGACGTTCTTGCGCTTGAACGCGGCGTCGAGGTCCTTTTCGAACTGCGGGAAGCTCTTGAGCGTCACATTCGGGTAGCGGACGAGCTGCGTCGGCTTCTGGTTGACGGGGAACGGGTAGGGGTGCTGCGCCCAGGCGTCGAACTTGACGCCCTTCATGTTGGCCGCGACACCCTTCATGAATGTCGCCGGGGCGACGGTGTCGGTGCCGGCGCGGGGCTTGTCACGCCCGTTGGACGAGGTCTCGCCGATCCCGATCTGGGCGCTGCGGTTCCCCGCCTTGATGCCGGTGATCCCCGCCTTCGCGAGCTTGGCGTAGTTCGCCGGGCTGACGATCTTGCCCTTCGCGTTGAACTGCGGCACGAGGAACGTCGCGAGGTTCGACTCGTTCCAGATCGTGAAGAAGCGGACGTACGGATAGCCGGCGTAGCGGCCGGAGTAGCGGGACGCGACCGCACGGGCGAAGTCCTGGAAGTCGGCGAGGTTATTCGGCATCGCCTGCGGCTTCTGGCCGCCGTTCGCCCAGGAAGGCGTGCCCCACAGGGTGATGAGCACCTCGGTCCCGCGCTGCTGCGCGTTCCGGACGAATTCGTCGATGTCGCCGAACTGGTACGCCGGGTCGAAGGGGTCGGTCGCCTGGGTGGGACGCGTGGGCGCCACCTTCGTCCAGTCGACGATCGTCCGCAGGATCGTCGCGTTGTTCGCGCGCGCCCGGTCGAGAGCGTCCAGGCGCGTGCCGTCCCAGCGGAACATCGGGTCGTCGTGGAAGCCGACCCACATGCGGTCGGCCGCCGTTGCTGCAGGGACGAGGAAAGTGGCTGCGAGACACGCGAAGAAGAGCAGGCGGACGATGAAACGCACGTGGACCTCCTTGGGCGGATTCGGGACGGGGGCACGGTAGCCCGACCGCGTTATGGCGGTGTAAGGCGGTTCTCCCTCTGATTCGCGCCCTTCCCGCGACTGCCTGCAAGCGCGCGGAGGCGAGCGCTCCCGCCGATCGCGTAGACTCGGCGGATGGTCTGGGAGATCGTCTTCATGCTCGTGCTGCTGAAGATCCCCCTCGTGTACCTGTGCATGGTGGTCTGGTGGGCGATCCGCGCCGAGCCTCACGACGAGCAGCCGACGGCGCCCGTTCGTGTGACCGACACCCCTGAAGGAGACGCTCCGGTGCACCGCCGGCAGACGCCGCCTCGCGGCGGCCGGCCGGACGCTGGCCGCCGTGGCGCCCGCGCACCGCACCGGGCGCCGTCGCGTCCGCATGCCTCCCGCGCCGAGGTGCGCTCGTGAGCTCGGTCGACGAGACACACGGCGACCGGACGACCGCGGCCGACACGATCGCCGGGCTGCTCGCCGTCGGGTCGATCGTCCTCTCGGCGATCGCGATGGGCTTCGGTCTCCTACTGCAGCTCGACGCCCATCCAGCTCGCATCGCTCCGGTGGCGATCGTCGCGGCGCTCGTCGCGGCCCGGATGAGCGCCCGCTACCAGCCGCTCGCCCTCAAGGCGGCGCTCTTCGGCGCCCTCGCGTGGGTCGTGGGCATGATCGTCGTGATCGTCACCGACGGCCCGCTGTTCTAGCGCGACCGGTCGGAGCCGCCGGGCCGGCCGCCTCCGGCGACGCTGCTACAACACAGCGAGACATGGCATCGACGGACGTGACGGGCCCGAACGCCGCCTACGTGGCGCAGCTCCTCGAGGACTACCACGATGCCCCCGCGAGCGTCCCCGCCGAGTGGCGCCGGATCTTCGAGGAGTCCGAGGAGCCGTCAGAGGCAACCGACGGCGCGGGGGCAACCGGAAACGGCGCGCCGCCGGCCGCTGCCGCCGCTCCGGTCACGGTCGCCCCGCCCGCTGCGACTCCGGCCGACCCGGGCCTGCTCGGCGCCGTCGCCGCGGCGATGGCGCTCGTCAAGGCGTACCGCATGCACGGCCATCTCGCCGCGCGCCTCGATCCGCTCGGCTCGGAGCCGATGGGCGACCCGGCGCTCGACGAGACCCGGCTCGTCCCCCCGCTGACGCCCGAGCTCCAGGCGCGGATCCCCGCGGGCCTGCTGCGTCTCTATGTCCCCGGCGCCACGCTGCTCGAAGCGCTTCCGCAGCTGCGCGAGGTGTACATGGGATCGAGCGCCTACGAGATCGAGCACATCTCGGACCACGCCGAGCGCGTCTGGCTGCGCAAGGCGATCGAGTCCGGTCGCTTTCACGACCCGCTCGAGCCCGAGCGGCGGGTGCGGCTGCTGCGGCGCCTGGCCCAGGTCGAGGGCTTCGAGCAGTACCTGCGCCGGTCGTTTCTCGGCCAGAAGCAGTTCTCGCTCGAAGGGCTCGACGTGCTCGTCCCGATGCTCGACGAGGCGATCGAGCTCGGCGCCGAGGGCGGCGCGCACCAGGTCGTCGTCGGGATGGCCCACCGCGGCCGCCTCAATGCGCTCGTGCACACCGTCGGGCGCTCGTACGAGGCGATCCTCCGCGAGTTCGAAGGCGAGCGCTCGTACGACGCACTCGTCGTCGACCCGGAGGGCGGGAGCGGCGACGTCAAGTACCACCTGCCGGCGTCCGGGACGCGGGTCACCGCCTCGGGCGAGATCGAGGTGACGATCGCGCCGAACCCGAGCCACCTCGAGGCCGTCGACCCCGTCGTCGAGGGCTGGACCCGCGCCGAGCAGACCGACCGCTCCCAGGGGTCGGGCCTCCACGACCCGGCTGTCGCGCTGCCCGTCCTCATCCACGGCGATGCGGCGTTCGCGGGGCAGGGGATCGTGGCGGAGACGCTCAACCTCCAGAGCCTCGAGGGCTACTCGACCGGCGGCACGCTGCACCTGATCACGAACAACCAGGTCGGCTTCACGACCGACCCGACCGAGAGTCGCTCGACGCGGTACTCGAGCGACCTCGCCAAAGGCTTCGACATCCCGATCGTCCACGTCAATGCCGACGATCCCGAGGCGGCGCTCTCCGCCGTCGCGCTGGCGCTGGCCTACCGCGCCGAGTTCGGGCACGACTTCGTGATCGACCTTGTCGGCTACCGACGCTTCGGCCACAACGAGCAGGACGAGGCGGCGTACACGCAGCCGCTCATGGTCGAGCGGATCGACCACCAGCCGACGGTGCGCGAGGTGTACGCCGACCGGCTCGTCGAGGCGGGGGTGATAGCGGCCGACGAAGCGGACGGGATCGTCGGCGAGGTGACCGCCACCCTGCGCGCAGCCCACGACCGGCTGCGCGCCTCCATCGCGGAGCCGCCCGCGCCACCGCCCGAGCCGCCGGCGACGACCGGCACGGGGGACGTGGTGGAGACGGCCGTCCCCGCCGAGCGCCTGCGCACGCTCAACGAGCAGCTGCTCCAGGTTCCTCCCGGCTTCACCGTGAACGCGAAGCTTGCCCGCCAGCTAGAGCGCCGTCGCGAGGCGGTCGAGGCGGGAGGCATCGACTGGGGCCAGGCCGAGGCGCTTGCGTTCGCGTCGCTCCTCGAGGACGGCATCCCGATCCGGCTCTCGGGCCAGGACACCGAGCGCGGAACGTTCTCGCACCGCCATCTCGTGCTGCACGACCCCGGGACGGGCGAGACGGCGACGCCGATCCAGGCGCTGCCCGGCGCGAACGCGTCGTTCGAGGTCTACAACTCGCCGCTCTCGGAGTATGCGGCACTCGGCTTCGAGTACGGCTACTCCGTCTCGGCGCCGGACGCTCTCGTGCTCTGGGAGGCGCAGTTCGGCGACTTCGTCAACGGCGCCCAGATCGTGATCGACCAGTTCATGGTGGCGGGGCGGTCGAAATGGAACCAGACGTCGCGCCTCACGCTGCTGCTTCCGCACGGGTACGAGGGGAACGGGCCGGAGCACTCGAGCGCACGCCTCGAGCGCTTCCTCCAGCAGGGGGCGCAGGACAACATCCGCGTCTGCAACTGCACGACGGCGGCCCAGTTCTTCCATCTGCTGCGCCGCCAGGCGCTCGACGCCGTGGCCCGGCCGCTCGTCGTCATGACTCCGAAGGGCCTCCTCCGGCTGAAGCAGGCCGCCTCGACGCTCGAGGATCTCTCCGCGGGTGCGTTCTCGGCCGTGCTCGACGACCCGCGGGCGAGCCACGACGACGTCGAGAGACTGGTTCTCTGCTCTGGGAAGCTGTACTACGACATCGTCGGACATGACCTCCGCGAGGAGGCGCGCACCGTCGCCGTCGCACGGCTCGAGCAGCTCTACCCGTTCCCGATCGACGCCGTCGAGGCGCTGCTCGGGCGCTATCCGCGGCTCCAGGAGGTCGTCTGGGCCCAGGAGGAGCCGCAGAACATGGGCCCGTGGCGCTCGATCCGGCACCGGCTCGAGGAGGCCGTGCGTGCGACCGGCGCCGAGAGTCTCCGGTATCTCGGCCGCACCTGGAAGGCCAGCCCGAGCGAGGGATACCCAACGGCGCACCAGGTCGAGCAGGACCGCATCGTCCGCACCGCGCTCGGTGCGTCCTAGGTACGCGGCTACACTGCGGCGTGGCCCGTGACCCTTCCGAGCGTCGTAACGGAGAACCAATGGCAGTCGATACCAGCATCCCGGAAAACCCCTTCACGGCAGACGCGAGCGTCGACGACGATCCCTCGTCGCTCTCGCGCGCGATCCAGGAGCACCTCGACCTGAAGCAGCGAAATGCCGCGCTCGACGGCGACATGCCGCTCGACCGGTACGAGATCGAGGACCCTTTCGAGAACCACCCGCTCTTCAAGTCCGAGGAGCAGGCCCGCCTCGAGGAGACGCTCGAAGGCGTGGCGGCCCCCGAGCCGAGCCAGCCTCTGCCGTGGCCCGGCGAGGACGAGACGGTCGAGGGCGCCGCGCTCGACGACGGCCTCTGGAGTCGCTCGCGCGACTTCGACTGGGGCGAGTAGCACCCCGTCACGCCGGCCGTCGATCCCGCTATGGTCGCGCGCGATGACGCCCGACGAGCGCCTCGACCGCTTCGCCGACCTCGTCGTCCGGGTCGGAGCGAACGTCCAGCCGGGTCAGGAGGTCGTGCTGCTCTACCTGGTCGAGCACACGCTCATCGCGCGCGCCGTCACACGAGCGGCGCTCAGGGCGGGCGCACTGCGCGTGCACCCTGTCATCTCCGACCTTCATCTGCGCAAGGCTGCGATCGAGTACGGCCCCGAGGCCGAGCTCGGCCGGACGCCGGAGCATCTTCTCGGGTGGATCCGCTCCTGGGGCGACACTCGGCCGGCGCTGATCTCCCTCACCGGTGATCCGGAACCGACGCTCTTCGACGGCCTCGACCCGGAGCTCGTCGCGAAGGCGGAGGCACGCGACGTCCGGATGATCTACCTGCCCTTCGTGATGGGCCGGAAGCTGAACTGGGTCATCGTGCCCGCGCCGAATCCCGGCTGGGCCGAGGCCGTCCTCGGCGAGCCGGACGTGGAGCGGCTCTGGGAGGCCGTCGCCGCGACGATGCGCCTGGACGAGGAGGATCCCGTCGAGGCATGGCGCGCACACGCCGCGATGCTCCAACGGCGCGCAGACGCGCTCAACGCGGCACATTTCGATGCGATCCGCTTCCGCGGGCCGGGCACCGACCTCGTCGTGGGCCTGCTCGGCGGCTCGCGCTGGATGTGCGCGACGTTCCAGACAGAGACCGGAATCGAGCACCTGCCGAACATCCCGACGGAGGAGGTGTTCACGACGCCGGACTGGCGCCGGACAGAGGGCGTCGTGCGGTCGACCTATCCGCTGGTCGTGCCTGGGATCGGCAAGCGCGTCGAGGGGCTCGAGCTGCGGTTCGAGGGTGGCAAGGTCGCGGACGTGCAGGCAGAGGGCGACGGCGCCGACGTGATCCGCGCGCAGATCGCGAGCGACGCCCGGGCGCCGTTTCTCGGCGAGGTCGCGCTCGTGGACGGTTCGTCGCGCGTCCGGGAGACCGGGCTCGTCTTCGAGAACACGCTCTTCGACGAGAACGCGAGTTGCCACGTCGCCTACGGGAGCGGGCTTCCCTTCGCCGTGGAGGGAGCCGAGGGCCTCGACACGGACGCGCTCATCGAGCGGGGGATCAACGTGGCCGGTGTCCACACGGACTTCATGATCGGCGGCCCCGAGGTCGAGGTCGACGGGCTGGCGTCGGACGGCGGAGCCACCCCGATCCTGCGCGACAACACCTGGGTGCTGTAGCCGCGGGCTACCCGACGGCGAGCAGTCGCGGGTCGTCGCGACCGCTCAGCGCGAGGGCGTAGACGCCGAGTAGCTCCTCGGTGCACGGCGCAACGTCGAACGTCTCCTCGACGTGGGCGCGACCTGCGGCACCGAGTGTCGGCCAGTCCTCGTTGTCCCGGATGAGCTGCCGGATCGCGCCTGCGAGCGAACTGGGGTCGTTCTCGGGCACGAGGAGGCCGCTCTGCCCGTCGAGCACGACCTCGGGGACGCCGGCGTGTCTGGTCGAGACAACCGGGAGCCCGGAGGCATGCGCCTCCATGAGGGCGACCGGCGCGCCCTCCGTGTCTCCGTCGGCGGCCTCCATGCTGGCCAGCACGAAGAGATGCGCCTCGTCCAGCAGGTGGCGCACGAACGCGCTGTCCTGCCTCCCGTGGAGCGTGACGACTTCTTCGAGCCCCAGCTTGCGGACGAGGGCTTCGAGGGGTACTGCGAGCGGGCCGCCGCCGACGACGTCGTACCGAACCGGAATGTCGCGCGCGACGTCCGCGATCGCCTCGAGCGCGACCGCGTGTCCCTTCTTCTCGACTAGCCGGCCGACGGTGACGATGCGCACGGTTTCGCCGGGCCAGAGGTGCCGCGCGCGGAAAGGGATCTCTTCGGCCATGATCGGCATCCGTAGCCTCGCGAGCTTCTCGGGCGGGCAGCCGAGGGACTCGAGCGCCCGGCGGGCGTGCTCGCAGTTGAATGTCACAACGTCCGCCGTCTCGAACAGGACGTCGTACATGGCCGCACCGTGCGCCCGCGGCTGGGCGCTGAAGTCGTAGCCGTGGAACGTCACGACGAGCGGCGCTCGAGCCTGCTCCCTCGCGAACGCGAACCGCCGGGCGTTGGGGCCGAAGTGCGCGTGGAGCACGTCGTGGCGACCGGGCGCGACCGGGATCGACGGCACGGGGTCGAGAGAGTCCGGCGTCAGTGCGGCGTCGACGTACTGCGTTCGGCCGAGCAGCCCTGAGTCCGCGACCTCGTCGTGCACGGGCTCGCCCCGGCGCGGGCGGTGGTGAGAGACGACGTCGACCACGTGCCCGGCACCCTGGAGGCCGCGCATCTCGGTCAGCAGGAACGTCTCGCTCACCACCGGAAAGCGCTCGAGCAGGAATGCGACCCGCAGGGTGCCGGTCATCCGTCGAGCAAGGCCGTGAGAGCTGTGAACGCCTCGAGGAAGCGCTCGGGTGTGTGGTTCGCGCGAGCCCACTCGCACCCCTCGGCGCCGAGCCGGAGCCGCAGGCCGTCGTCGTCGAGCAGGCTCTCGATCGCGTCCCCGAAGGCGTCGAGCGCATCGAGCCCGCTCCCGCCCCATCGCCCGACGTACCGGCCGAACCGCGACGTGACGCCCTCCGGATCCTGGCAGGACACGATCGGCGTACCGCAGTGGAGAGCCTCGAGGAAGCTGATCGGCAGGGACTCGTGGATGGACGTGTTGACGATCATCCAAGCCGAGCCCAGCAGGGACCGCTTGGACTCACCATCCACGTGGCCGAGGACGGTGACGTTCGAGGGGAGCCGCCCGGGGTGCCACGAACCAGGTCCCTCGAAGTGCGCGCGGCCCAGCACCACGAACTCGATGCGCGGGAAGCGCCGCGCGAGCTCGACGAAGACCCACGGACGCTTGATCGGGTCCAACCGTCCGAGGAAGGCGACTCGCGGCCGCTCGGCCCGGCGGACGCCCGCGACCGCGGGTGAGACGGGATTGGGGAGGAAGTGGATGCCGTCCGGCTCGACGTCGTACGTCGATCTCATGCTCGGCGCTGCGAGCGCGGGAGCGGGAGATGCGAAGGCGATGGAGCCGCCGGCGGTCTCCGTGCGATTGACGTGCGCTCCCAGCGACCGACAGTCGATCGCGTCGACGCCCTGCGGAGGTTCGAGACGCGAAGGAAGCTCGAGCGTGGCGATCCGCTCGACATCGGCCGGCGACCGCGGGTCGCGAATCCAGACGATCGTGGGGAGGTCGCGCGCCTCCAGAACGGGGAGGTAGTTGGGGCGGTAGTCGACGGTCAGGAACAACCCGACCTCTGCCCGGTCGAGTCTTCGCGCGTAGCGCTTGCGGTCGTCGTCGTGCTTGACGAGTGGGATGCCGCTCTCGTGCCGGTCGGGGCGGCGTGCTCCGAGCCCGCGTCTCCCGGCGAGCAGGACCGGCGGTCGAGCGATGCGCCGTGCGCCGGCCAGGCACTCGGCGCTCGTCCGCGCCGCCCATCCGAAACCCCCCATGCGACCCAGCGCGGGGTCGAAGAACTCGTTGGCGACGATGCCGACCGCGCGCGCGTCGGGCGGCCCGACCCGCCGCGCGATGGGAAGCAATGTCGGCCGCAACGACATCGGACGTGAAGCAGTCAACCAGACGCGGCGGCGGATCGAGCGGCGCGCTGTCTCGGGTCAGGCGACCCGGCGGGCGGCGATGCCCTGCAGGGTCGTGGCGAGCCGGCGGAACGGCCCGTCCGTCGCGATCAGGTCGTCGTACGTCCCGCGCTGCGTGATGCGGCCGCGCTCCATCACGAGGATCTCGTCGGCACGGCGGACGGTCGTCAGGCGGTGGGCGATGATGATCGACGTCCGGCCGCGCAGCAGGGTGTCGAACGCGCGCTCGATCAGCACCTCGGTGGGACGGTCGATGTTCGACGTCGCCTCGTCGAGGATCAGGATCCGCGGATCGGCGACGAGCGCCCGCGCGATCGAGATCAGCTGGCGCTCGCCGGCCGAGAGGCCCGCGCCGCCCTCGCGGACGACGTGATCGAGCCCTTCGTCGAAGCGCGCCGCGACGCGGTCGACCCCGATCGCGCGCGCAGCGGCGACGACCTCCTCGTCGGTCGCATCCGGACGGGCGAAGCGGATGTTGTCGGCGATCGTGCCGCTGAAGAGGAACGGGTCCTGCAGGACGACGCCGAGCTGCCGCCGGTACGAGCGGAGCCTGACGTCGCGGAGGTCTGTTCCGTCGACGCGGATCGCCCCGTCGGCCGGGTCGTAGAAGCGCGCCACGAGCTTCGCGGTCGTCGACTTGCCGCCGCCGGACTCTCCGACGAGGGCGATGCAGCCGCCGGCGGGGATCTCGAGCTCGAGCCCGTGGATCACCGGCTCGGCGCCGTATGCGAAGACGACGCGGTCGAGGTCGAGGCGCCCCTCGATCCGACCGAGGTCCCGCGCGCCGGGCTGGTCGACGATGTCGTGCTCGGCGTCGAGCACGGTCGAGATCTTCCCCATCGCCGCAGTCGCGGCCTGCACCTGGCCGTAGAGCTCGGACAGCTCCTGCAGGGGCTGGAAGACGAGCGACAGCATCCCGACGGCGGCGATCAGCGTCCCGATCTCGAGGCTGCCGCCGTCGATCATCAGCGCGCCGGCGTAGATCACGGCGACCTGCGCGACCACGCCGAGCAGCTCGATCGCGGGGAAGAAGACGGACGACAGCTTCTGCGCGTAGGTGTTGGAGACGCGGTTCGCCTCGTTCAGCTCCTCGAACTCGCGCTGGAACGCGCGCTCGCGGTTGAACGCCTGCACGACCGCCATCCCCGCCACGGACTCTGCGAGCTGCGCCGTGACCGCGGCGATCCGCGTGCGGACGTCGGAGAACGCCGCGTGTGAGCGTCGCTGGAACCACCGCGTGATGAGGATCCCGGGCGGCAGGACGAGCAGCGCGACGAGACCGAGGCGCCAGTCGAGCAGGAAGAGACCGCCGATCGCCGCGACGAGCGTCAGCGTGTTGACGACGAGGGTCGTCAGCCCCTGGTTCAGGACGTCCGACAACGCATCGACGTCGCTCGTGAGGCGCGCGATGATCCAGCCGGCCTTCTGCTCGGAGAAGTAGCGCAGCGACAGCGACGTCAGGTGCTCGAAGAGGTCGCGCCGCAGCTCGAGCACCATGCGCTGGCCCACCGCCGCGAGCATCAGCCACGTCGCCGTGCCGAGGAGCCATGCGACGACGCCGATCGCGACGTACACGACGACGTCCTCGGTGAGGCGACTCGTGTCGCCGGCGACGATGCCGTTGTCGATCGCGTCGCCGACGATGTGCCACATCGCGACCGGCGCCGCTGCGGAGACGGCGGCGAGCGCGAGCACGACGGAGAGCCGGCGCCGGCGCCCCTCGGTGTAGCGCCAGAGGCGCGTCAGGCCGGTGCGCTTCGGTCTCATGCCGCAAGCGCCTCCTCGCCGAAGAGGTCTGCGAACGGCCCGCCGGCGCGGATCAGGTCGTCGGGGAGGCCCTGCTCGACGATCTTGCCGTCGCGGAGCACGATCGCGCGGTCGGCGACGAGGACCGTCGAGAACCGCTGCCCGGAGATGAGCACCGTCCGGCCGGCGACCGCCGGGCGGAGGTTCTCGACGAGATGGCGTTCGGTCTCGGTGTCGACCGCGGACATCGGGTCGTCGAGGACGAGCACGCGCGAGCCCGCGATGAGCGCGCGCGCGAGCGCGACCCGCTGGCGCTGGCCGCCGGAAAGGTTCACGCCGCGCTCGCCGATCAGCGTGTCGTAGCCGTCGGGCAGGTCGTCCACGAACTCGGCAACCCCGGCCGTCTCACATGCGTCGAGCACGTCGGCCCAGTCCGCGTCGGGCCGGGCGGCGAGCAGGTTGTCGCGTAGCGGCACCGAGAAGAGCACGGCCTTCTGGGTCACGATCGCGACCGCCTTCCGCAGCTCCGCAAGGGAGACGTCGCGCGCGTCGACCCCGCCGATCAGGACACGGCCCTCGGTGGGGTCGTAGAAGCGTGGAAGGAGGTTCAGGAGCGACGTCTTTCCGGCGCCGGTCGGCCCGCAGATCGCCACGATCTCGCCCGGCGCCGCGTCGAGGTCGATTCCGGAGAGGACCTCGCCGCCCGTCGAGTACGCGAAGTGGACGTTCTCGAAGCGCACGGGGAGCGGCCCTTCGGGCAGCGATGCCGGCCGCTCCGGCTCCGGGAGGGACTGGATCCCGTCGAGCCACGCGAAGCTCCGCGACGCTGCCGCGGTCGCGCGCTGGCCGAGGTTGATGATCCAGCCGAGCGCCTCGAGCGGCCACACGAGCTGGAGCAGGAGCGTGATGAAAAGCGTGAACTGGCCGATCGTCAGGTTCCCGGCAATCGCCTCGCGGCCACCGATGAGAAGCACCGCCGCGATCCCGATCGTGGGGAGGAAGACGAGGCCTGGGAGGAAGCGTGCCTCGACCGACGCCTGGCGCATCGTCTCGTGTCGCACGGCCTCCGCCCGGTCCGAGAAGCGGTCGCGCACGTCGTCCTCGCGACCGAACGCCTGCACCATCTCGATCCCGACGACGGCCTCGTCCGAGGCCTCGGTGAGGTGGCCCTTCTTCCGCTGCACCTCGCGCGAGATCGGGAAGACGCGATGCGCGAAGAAGTACGTGAGGACCGCGATCGGCGGCATCGCGACGGCCGCCGTAAGCGCGAGCTGCCAGTTCACGACCGAGAGGACGATCGCGGCGCCGATCAGCATCAGCACGCTCTGGATCGCCTGCACGACGCCCCAGCCGATGAAGTAGCGCACGGGGTAGATGTCGTTCGTCGCCCGCGAGATGACCTCGCCCGTCGCGTGACGGTCGTAGAAGGCGCGCGGATAGCGGAGATACGCCTCGTAGAGCATCGACCGCAGCCGCGCCTCGACGGTGATCCCGATCCGCGCTGTCGCGTAGCGGCGGGTGAAGTTGACGCCGAAGCGGAGCGAGGCGACGACAACGATCGCCGCGAGGTAGGGGACGAGCAGCGAGTGGTCGCCGCCGTCGATCGCGTCGTCGATGGTGCGCTGGACGAGGATCGGGATGAGCAGCGAGAACAGGGTGAACACGAGCGCGCAGGCGAGCCCGACCGAGACGAGACGATACTGCGCCCGCCAGAGCGGGAACAGATGCCGGATCGTCGGCCAGAGAGTGAGATCCGAGGGATCGACGTTCGTCACGGGGGCGCTCCTCGCCGTGTCGCGGGCACGGTGTCGTACGGGAAGCCGCCCCGCGCGTGCGGGACGGAAAGAACTGTCCGGCGGGCCTGCGCCTCGAGCCGGACGTGCACAAGCGTAGTCGAACCCGAGGACCCCGTTTGTACGGTTTTCCGCCCTTCCCATGCGGCCTGGAGGCACGAAACGTCATCTCTGACACCGGCTGGACGACAATCCGCACTTGACAGACATCATTTTGATGTCATACTGGCATCCATGGAGCTGCACATCGATGCGATCAAGCGCGACGTGGCCGGCGTCGTCGCGGCGCTCGGCGACGAGGACGTCGTCGAGCAGTGGCGGCGCCTCGCAGATGCCGTCGAGCCCTCGCTCCGTCTCCGGCTGATCGACCTGCTGTCCGAGGCGGCGCTCTCGCTCAACTCCCAGCTCGACATCGGCCACGTCGAGGTGCGCATGGCCGGGCGCGATCCCGAGCTCGTCTTCGTCGACGAGCCTCCGGCGCGCGAGGAACCGCCGGCACCCGGCGACGACCTGAGCGCCCGCATCACGCTGCGCCTCCCTGAGGGGCTCAAGGCGAGCCTCGAGGTCGCGGCGGCCCGCGAGGCCGTCTCGACGAACGCATGGATCGTCCGGGCACTCGCCCGGGCACTCGAGCCGCGCTCGGCGCGGCGATCGTCCAACCGGCTCCAGGGCTACGCCCGGAGCTGACGGAAGGAAGAAAGGAGCACCAATGTTCTCGCTCGCACTCTTCGGCCCGTTCGATCCCGACCCCGTCGAGCGCCGCCGGCCTCGCCGTCGCGGCGACGGCCGCGTCGACTCCCGCCCCTCCGTCCCGCCGCGCGGCGGCACGCGCTGAAGCCGTGCCGACCTTCGAGACACCGGGCCGCGTCGCACTCGACGTCGAGGTGCCGGGCGGCGACGTCTCCGTCGCGACGTGGGACGAGCCCCGGGTCGACGTCGACGTGCGCCCGGCACGCGGCGACGACGCCTCCGCGGCTGCGGCCGCGGAGACGCTGATCGAGCTGGTCGAGCGCGGCGGCCGCTACGAGGTGTCGATCCGCGTCCCGAAGCAGCAGGGCCGCCGGTTCTTCAGCCGCGGGCCGGAGCTCGACGTGAAGATCCGCTGCCCCCAGGACGCCGATCTCGAGCTCACGACCCACAGCGCCGACCTCGACGGCAACGGACGCCTCGGCGCCGTGGGCGTGCGCTCCGCTTCCGGCGACGTCCGCGTGGGCGACGTCGGCGAACTGTCGTTCACGACGGCGAGCGGCGATCTGGACGCGGGGACCGTCGCGGGATCGTTGAACGTCAAGTCGGCCTCCGGCGACGTGTCCGTCCACGCTGTCGGCGGCGCGGCATCGGTCAACACCGTCTCCGGAGATGCCCGGCTCGGCGAGACGCAAGGTCTCGCGTCGGTGGCGTCGGTCTCGGGCGACGTCGAGCTCGACGCCGTCGTCGCCGGCGCGCGGCTCAACTCGGTCTCCGGCGACCTTCACGTCGCCGCCCGCCGCGGCCTCGCGCTCTGGATCGACGCTCAGTCGGTCTCCGGCTCCGTCACATCCGACCTCGACGTCGGAGCCGACGAAGGCGAGGCGGAGGGCGGCGCCCAGGTGGAGCTCCGGGCCCGCTCGGTCTCGGGCGACATCCGCATCACGCGGGCTGCTCCGACCGCCGGCTGACGCAGCGCCGTCGCCGGCGGTGTGCCCGCCGATGCGCTTCCTAGACTCGCACCGTGTCGAGCGTGCCGGAGCCGCCGCCGAAGCGCGTCGAGATCACGATCTCCGCGCGGACGATGGTCACCGTCCTCGCCGTTGCGGCTTTCGTCTGGGCGTTCCTCGCCGCGCGCCAGGCGGTGCTCTGGGTGTTCATCGCGCTGTTCCTCGCGATCGTTCTGCAGACGCCCGTCAACTGGCTCGAGGCGCGGGCGAGGATGCGTCGCGGCAACGCCGCAATGATTGTCGTGCTCGGCTTGATGGGCTTCCTCGGCATCCTCTCGTACCTCCTGATCAGCCCCTTCGTCGGCGCGGTGCGAGACCTGATCGAGGACCTGCCGACGATCGTCGAGCGGATCCGCGCCTCCGATCTCTTCCAGCAGATCGACCAGCGCACGGACATCGGCGACAAGCTCCAGGAGAAGGCCCAGACGCTCGCGGCCGACCTGCCGACAAAGGTCGGCGACGCGTTCGAGGTCGGCGGCAAGGTGTTCGGGTTCGGGCTGGGGGCGATCACGATCACGTTCATGACCCTGTTTCTCGTGATCGACCTGCCGAACCTCTCGCGGTCGTTGCACAGCGTCCTCTTCCCGCGCGAGTCGGCGCGCACGGCTGTGCTCGAGGACCGGATCACGCGGACGATCGGCCGCTACGCGCTCGGCGCCGTGGTCATTGCGACGATCGCGGGGACGATCCAGGGGACGGCGGCGTGGCTCCTCGGTGTTCCCTTCGCGCTCGCGCTCGGGATCATCGCCGGGCTCCTCGGCCTGATCCCGCAGGTCGGCGCGACGCTCGCCGCGGTCGTCCTCTCCCTCGTCGCCCTCACCCAGGGCGTCCCGCAGGCGCTGATCATGCTGACCGTCTGCATCGTCTACCAGCAGGTCGAGAACTACGTGCTCCAGCCGACCATCCAGGGCCGAGCGGCGGACATCTCCGGGTTCTTCGTGATCGCGAGCGTGATCGTGGGCGCGGCGCTGCTCGGGGTCGTGGGGGCGCTCATCGCGGTCCCGCTCACCGCGTCGGCGCAGATCGTCGTCCGCGAGCTGACTGCCGAGCGGCGCGCCGCCGTCGCGCTCGCCCATGCGGCGACGGCGCCTGCGGGCGGCGCCGCGCCGCCGGAGGATGAATAGCTCCGCGCCTTCAGGCCGCGACGGCGGGGTCTGTCCCCGAAGGGGACTGACCTCAGCGAACCGTCGCTGGGTCAGGCACCTGACGGTGCCAGACCCCTACGGCAGTCCTCGCAGGCGCCCCGCAGCACGACGTCGTGCTGCTCGAGCGCGTAGCCGAGCTTCCCGGCGGCCCGCTCGAGCGCCCGCTCGAGCGGTGCGTCGCTGAACGGCTCGACCTTCCCGCAGTCGTCGCAGACCAGGTGGTGGTGATGGTGATCGTCGGTGCGCGCCGGCTCGAACCGGGCGATCCCGTCGCCTGCGTCCACGCGCTGGACGAGGCGGAGCTCGGCGAGCGTGTCGAGCGCCCGATAGACGCTTGCGACGCCGACGGCGCCGCCGTCGGCCGCGATCCCGTCGTGAATCTCCTGCGCCGACCGGCAGCAGTCCTGGCCGTCGAGAAACTCGACGACGGCGCGGCGCGCGCCGCCGCGACGGAGGCCCGCAGTGCGGAGCCCGTCGAGCGCCCGGAGACTCCAGCTGCTCATGCCTAAACGATAGCTATTCTCATTGTCTGGTAGCCTCGCGCGTGGGTGGTTTCGAGAATCGTTCTCTTGTGCGTCCTCACCGCGACGGTGCCGGCGCTCGCGGGCTGCGGTGGCAGCGCGAGTGACGACGCGATCGTCGCGGCCTTCTACCCCCTCGCTTTTGCCGCCTCGCACGTCGCCGGCCCCGATGCGGACGTGGTGAACCTGACGCCGCCGGGCGCCGAGCCCCACGACCTCGAGCTGTCGCCTCGCGACGTCGGGCGGGTGCGGGACGCCGCGCTCGCCGTCTACGCCGGCAACGGCTTCCAGCCTGCGGTGCAGCGGGCCGTTGAGGGCCGTAGCGGGCCGTCGCTCGACGTGCTCGCCCTCTCCGGGGCGGTCGGTGATGACCCGCACGTGTGGCTCGATCCCGTCCGCTTCGCGCGGATCGCGCGGGAGATCGCGTCGGCGCTGGGGGCCCCGGCCGCGGCCGACGGCCTCGTCACGCGACTCCATGCGCTGGACGGCGAGTACCGTCGTGGTCTCGCGCGGTGCGCGCGGCACGAGATCGTCACGAGCCATGCGGCATTCGGGTACCTCGCGGCCCGCTACGGCCTCGTGCAGGTTCCGCTGGTGGGCCTGCAGCCGGAGGCCGAGCCCGGCCCGCGGGACGTCGAGCGACTGGTGGACGAGGTGCGTGCGACCGGTGCAACCAGGGTCTTCTCGGAGCCGCTCGCCTCGTCGGCCCTCGCGGACGCCGTCGCGCGCGAGGCAGGCGTCACGACCGCCGTGCTCGACCCGCTCGAGGGCCTGACGGCGGCCGAGACGGACGCCGGCGAGGACTACTTCAGCGTCATGGAGAAAAACCTCGGCGTGCTGCGGACGGCGCTCGGATGCCGGTAACCGCAGACGTGCCGGCCGTCGCGCTCGACGGCGTCTCGTTCGCGTATCGCGGCGGGCCACGTGTGCTCGAGGACGTGTCGCTCGAGGTGGAGCGCGGAGCGTTTCTCGGCATAGCGGGGCCGAACGGAGGGGGAAAGACGACGCTGCTCCGGCTCGTGCTCGGCCTGGAGCGGCCCACCGCGGGGCACGTGCGGCTGTTCGGAGGGGCTCCGCAGTCGCGGGGCGCCCCGCGGGTGGGCTACGTCTCGCAGCGGGCCCAGCTCGCCTCCGCGACACCCGTCACCGTGCGCGAGGTCGTCGAGGCAGGCCGTCTCTCCGTACGCGGCCCGTTCGGGCCGCTCCGCGCCGAGGACCGAGCCGTCGTGGCTCGCACCATCGAGCGCGTCGGGCTCGCCGACCGGGCCGGCGCGCCGCTCCGGACGCTGTCGGGCGGCATGCAGCAACGGGCGTTCATCGCCCGGGCGCTCGCGGCCGAGCCCGCGCTGCTGGCGCTCGACGAGCCGACGACCGGCGTGGACGCCGAGTCGCAGGAGTCGCTCGCCGCGCTCCTTGCCGAGCTCCGGACGGAGCTCGGGGTGACGATCCTCTACGTCTCCCACGAGTTCGGCGCCGTGGAGCACGTCGTCTCCCGCCTGCTCCTCGTTCGCGGCCGGATCGTCTTCGACGGGGCGCCGGCCGACCTGCCGGCCGTCTGGCACGACCCGTCCCACGCGCACTGATGCTCGAGCTCGAGTTCATGCGGCTCGCCTTCGCCGTCGGCATCGTGGTCGGCGTCCTCGCGCCCGCGGTCGGGTTCTTCCTCGTGGAACGGCGGCAGTCGCTCGTCGGCGACGGGCTCGGCCACGTCGCCTTCGCCGGTGTCGCCGCCGGCTACCTCCTCGGCATCTCTCCCGTGCTGACCGCCCTCTGCTTCGCCGTCGTCGGCGCGTTCGCGATCGAATGGCTCCGCTCGCGCGGCGGGACGGCCGGCGACCAGGCCCTCGCGCTCGTCTTCTACACCGGGATCGCGCTCGGCATCGTCCTCGTCTCGAGCGCGAACCGGTTCGACGTCGGGCTCTTCCAGTTCCTCTTCGGCTCGATCCTCACCGTGACCCGGAGCGACCTCTGGGTCGTCCTGGCGCTCGGCAGCGTCTCCCTGGCCGCGATCGTGCTCCTCTACCGGGGTCTCGTCGCGGTCGTGCTCGACGAGGAGGGAAGTCGCGTCGCGGGCGCCCCCGTCGCATGGCTCAACACCCTCGTGGCCGTCCTCGCCGCGCTCACCGTCGGGATCTCGATGCGGATCGTGGGGATCCTGCTGATCGCCGCGCTGATGGTGCTGCCCGTGATCGCCGCGCAGCGGGTCGCGTGGAGCCTGCGCTCGACGATGGGCCTCTCGGCGGCGATCGGCCTCGGCTCGGTGCTCGCCGGGCTCACGGTCGCCTACTACGCCGATCTGCCGCCCGGCGGGACGATCGTGCTCATCGCGGCCGCGACCGTCGTGGCGGCGACAATCACGGGCGCCGCGCGCGGCAGCATCTGACGCGGCGCAGCGTAGGCTTCACGGGTGGCCGACGCCGCCGCCCGCATCGTCTTCGACCACGTGACGAAGCGCTACCCGGGCCGGGTGGCGCCCGCCGTGGACGACCTCACGCTCGAGATCCCGGCCGGAGAGATCTGCATCCTCGTCGGGCCGTCCGGCGGCGGCAAGACGACCGCGATGAAGATGGTCAACCGCCTCGTCGACATGACCGAAGGCGACATCCGGATCGGCGACCAGAGCGTCCGCGACCGGGACGTGACCGAGCTCCGGCGAGGCATCGGCTACGTGATCCAGCAGACCGGGCTCTTCCCTCACATGACCGTGGCCGAGAACGTCGCGACCGTGCCGCGGCTGCTCGGCTGGGACAAGCAGCGGACCGAGTCGCGGGTCGACGAGCTGCTCGACTTGGTCGATCTCCCTGCCGTCGACTACCGCGCGCGCTACGCGTCCCAGCTCTCCGGTGGCGAGCGCCAGCGGGTGGGGCTCGCGCGCGCGCTGGCCGCCGATCCGCCCGTCATGTTGATGGACGAGCCGTTCGGCGCCCTCGACCCGATCACGCGGACACGGCTCCAGCACGAGCTCCTGCGCATCCACCGTGAGGTCGGCAAGACGGTCATCTTCGTCACCCACGACATCGACGAGGCGATCCTGATGGGCGACCGGATCGCGATCCTCCGTCCCGGCGGCCGCCTGGCGCAGTACGACACGCCGGAGGCGATCCTCGCCGGGCCGGCCGACGACTTCGTCGCCGACTTCGTCGGCGCCGACCGCGGGCTCAAGCGCCTCTCGCTCACGAGGCTCGACGAGCTTCCGCTCCAGCCGCTCGACGGCGCGCGCGGGCCTGCGCTCGCAGGGTCGACCACGCTCCGCGACGCGCTCTCGACGATGCTGAGCGAAGGGAGCCGCGTGGTCGTGGTCCTCGACGGCGACGGCGCGCCCCGTGGTTCGATCACCCTCGACGCGCTCGCGGAGCGGCTCGAGTCGTGACAGGCATCCTCGCGGCGTCCGGCCCGGTGATCCCGGACTTCGGGGAGGCGAGCTCCTGCGTCCAGGACAACCGCCTGTTCTGCCCCGACTGGGTGCGCGACAACTGGGGCCCGGTGCTCCAGCCGGCGCTCCTGCAGCACGTCAAGCTCGTCGTGATCGCCGTCGCGATCGGCTTTGTGCTCGCGTTCGCCGCCGCCCTCGTCGCGCGACGCAGCACCTGGTTCGAGCGGCCGTTCGACCTGTTCTCGGCGCTCGTCTACACCATCCCGAGCCTCGCCCTGTTCCAGCTGCTCGTCCCCATCACCGGGCTCACGGTGACGACGGTCGAGGTGGCGCTCGTCTCCTACACGCTCCTGATCCTGTTCCGGAACATCCTCACCGGGTTCCGCTCCGTCCCGGCCGACGTGCTCGAGGCCGCGCGTGGGATGGGCATGGGCTCGTTCCAGGTGCTCCGGCGGGTGGAGCTCCCGCTCGCGCTCCCGGCGATCATGGCCGGGGTACGCGTCGCGACGATCTCGACGATTGCGCTCGCCACCGTCGCGGCGTTCGTGATCCCGGAGGGTCTCGGCCGGCCCATCTTTCTCGCGCTCCGGCAGTTCTTCAACACCGAGCTCATCATCACCGCGATCCTCGCCGTCGCACTCGCGCTCGTCGCCGACGGGTTGCTCGTCCTCGCGCAGCGGGCCCTCACTCCGTGGACGCGGATCAAGGCGGGCTCGTGATCGCGGATCTCTCCGTCTTCGGCGACGCCCTGCGGTTCATCCAGGAGAACCCGGGCCTCCTGTGGGACAAGACGGTCGAGCAGATCCAGCTCTCCGCGGCGGCGGTCGGCGTGGGGCTGCTCATCGCGCTGCCGATCGGAATCGGCCTCGGTCATCTGCGCCGCTACTCCTTCGTCGCGATCAGCGTCGCCAACATCGGCCGCGCGCTCCCGACCCTGGCGGTGATCGCCGTCGGCATCGTCTTCCTCCCGGTCGGCTTCACCGTCGTCCTCATCGCGCTCGTCGTGCTCGCCGTTCCGCCGATCCTCACGAACGCCTACGTCGGCGTGAGCGAGATCGACGCGGAGACGATCGAGGCGGCGCGTGGGATGGGCATGACCGAGCGGCAGATCCTCCAGCGCGTCGAGCTGCCGCTCGCCTCGCCGCTCCTCTTCGCGGGGATCCGCACCGCCGTCGTGTTCGTGGTCGCATCCGCGACGATCGCCGCGATCGCGGGTGGGGGAGGGCTCGGCGACGTGATCGTGAACCAGGCGAGCTACGGGATCGAGGGCGTGATCGGCGCGTCGATCCTCGTCTGCGCGCTCGCCTTCGCGTGCGACGGCCTCGTCGCGATCGTCCAGCGGCTCGTGACCCCGAAGCCGCTCCGGGGACGGCACGTCGACGACGCGACCCTCGTCTCGGAGCCCTTGTAGACCGGGGTCCACTCTGTAAGGTCGAGACGTCCCGGGGTCACAAAACCGATCGGAGGGAAGATGATCCGAAAGCACACCCGGCGCGCCGCAAAGGCGGCGTTCGCGATCTCTCTCGGGGTCGCGATCATCCTCGGTGGAGCCGCCGCCGCCGTGGCCGGAAGCTCCAAGCAGACCGCGACGCCGATCATCGTCGGCACCAAGAACTTCGGCGAGGCGTTCGTCCTCGGCGAGCTGTACAAGCAGGCGCTCGAGGCCAAGGGCTTCGACGTCTCCTACAAGGAGAACATCGGCTCCACGGAGCTGATCCAGAAGGCGCTCACGAGCGGGAAGATCACGCTCTACCCCGAGTACCTGGGGATCGCCTACACCGTCACCTTCAAGAAGACGAAGTTCCCGGCGTCCGCGAACGCGACGTACGCCACGGTCAAGAGGCTGTACAAGGGCAAGGGCTACACGGTGCTGCGCATGACGCCGTTCCAGGACGTCGACGCGGTCGCCGTGCTCCGCACCACCGCGAAGAAGTACGGCCTGAAGAAGGTCGCCGACCTGAAGAAGGTCCCCGACCTGACGCTCGCGGCGTTCCCCGAGTTCCGCACGCGGGAGACCGGGCTCGTCGGGATGAAGAAGCGCTACGGCGTCACCGGCGTGAAGTTCACGCCGCTCGCCGGGATCAGCGCGTACAAGCTGCTCGACGACAAGAAGGTGCTGGCGGCAGGGGTCTTCTCGACCGATCCGCCGCTCGCGACCTCGAAGTACGTCGTCCTCAAGGATCCGAAGAACATCTTCGGCTTCCAGAACGTCGTCCCGATCGTGTCGAACAAGCTCGTCTCGGAGTACGGGTCGAAGCTGACCTCGACGCTCAACGCCGTCAGCTCGAAGCTGACGCTCAAGGCGATGCTCGCCATGAACACCGCCGTCTACGTCGACCAGAAGCCGGCGAAGCAGATCGCCGACGCCTTCCTGAAAGCGAACGGCCTGAAGTAGCTGCTCTGGCTCACCGGGTGCGTCCGCGGCCGAGCACCGCGGACGCACCCGGTATTCAAGGTCGTGGCCTGGAGGTCAGGCGACGAGCTGAACGGCGTCCGCGCTCGCTTCATGGCAGTCGCGGCAGTGGCGCAGCCAGTGTTGGATGCCCCGCGGCTCTTACGTCGAGGGGAGGCGCACTCCAACGTCTTTCGGCGGGGCGGTGTCGATGTACGCCGCGTCTACGTCTTGCAGGGCGGGCGAGGGCCAGGTGAGGCGGCCGCGCAGCCAGAGCGCCACGTAGACAAGCGATACGAGGACCGGCACCTCGATCAGCGGGCCGACCACACCGGCGAGCGCCTGGCCGGAGGCTGCACCGAAGACGCCGACCGAGACGGCGATCGCGAGCTCGAAGTCGTTGGAAGCGACGGTGAAGGCCATGCTCGCGGTCTGCGGGTACGGGAAACCGACGAGCTTGCCGATCGCGAACCCGGCGACCCACATTCCTGCGAAGTAGACGAGCAACGGTACTGCGATCAGCGCGACGTCGAGCGGCTGCGACGTGATCGTGTCGCCCTGGATGGCGAAGAGCAGGATGATCGTGAAGAGCAGCCCGTAGAGCGTGATCGGCCCGATCCTGGGAAGGAAGCGCTCGTCGTACCACGCGCGGCCCTTCCGCTCGAGCGCGATCCGGCGGGTGAGGTACCCCGCGGCGAGCGGGATGCCGAGGAAGATCAGCACGGTGCGCGCCACTTCCCAGATCCCCACCTCGAAGCCCGCCGTGTCGAGCCCGAGCCAGCCGGGGAAGACGGTGAGGTAGAAGTAGCCGAGCAGCGAGTAAGCGGCGATCTGGAAGACGGCGTTGAACAGGACGAGCATCGCCGTGCGGTCACGGTCACCTCGCGCGAGGTCGTTCCAAATCAGCACCATCGCGATGCAGCGCGCGAGACCGACGATGATCACGCCCGTCCGGTACTCGGGCTGATCGGCGAGGAACAGCCACGCCAGAGCGAACATGAAAAGCGGCCCGACGACCCAGGAGAGGAAGAGCGAGATCCCGAAGAACCGCCGCCCGGAGACGCCGTCCGTCTGCTTTCGTCCTAGCTCCTCGTAGCGGACCTTTGCGAGGACTGGGTACATCATCAACAGCAGCCCGAGCGCGATCGGGAGGCTGACCGTTCCGATTCGAAGCCGGTCGAGCCCGTCGTTCAGGGTCGGGACGATCGCGCCGAGCGCGAGCCCGGCCGCCATGGCGAGGCCGATCCAGAGTGGCAGGAAGCGGTCGAGCGTGGAGAGCTTGCCCAGCACCTCGTCTTCGCCGGAAACCGATCGCGTCGCTCGGCGCTGTTCGGCGACCGTCATGACGCGACGCTCGTGCGACGTGACCCGTCGAGCTCGTCGACGAGCTGCGCGACCCGGCGTCCGATCTCGTCTCTGATCTCGCGCACGCGTTCGATCGGCCCACCGTGCGGGTCCTCGAGCTCCCAGTCGACGTATCGCTTGCCCGGGACGTAGGGGCATGCGTCGCCGCAGCCCATCGTCACGATGACGTCGGCCCACTCCGCGTCGGAGCGGTCGAGCCGCCGCGGCGTGCGGTCCGCGATCTCGACCCCGAGCTCGCGCATGGCTTCCGCGACCTGGACGTGAACGTGGGACGTGGGCTTCGATCCGGCGGATCGCGCGTCGTGACGGCCTGCGGCCTCACGGCGGAACAGCGCCTCGGCGATCTGTGACCGTCCGGCGTTCTGGATGCAGACGAAGAGCACGTTCACCCCGCCGCCCTCCGCAAGGCCACGGGCGACCGCGGCTCTCCGCTGGCGGGGACGAGGGCCATCTAGCAGCACCCGGCCTTCGCGGCAGGCCCGATCACGGGCAGCCCCTTCGCCTGGGGATCGTCGGTCTTCACGGCCTTGACGATCGCGCCGTGCATCCGCTCGGCCACCTCGTGGGTGAACGCGACCGAGATCTGCTCGAAGCCGGCGGCCTCGAGGCCGCCTTCGTACTCCTCCTTCGAGAGCGCACCGGCGATGCAGCCGACGTAGGAGCCGCGCTGGGCGCGCTCCTCGGGCGTCAGGTCGTCCTCGGCGACGATGTCGCTGATCCCGATTCGCCCGCCGGGCTTCAGGACGCGCGCGATCTCGGTCAACACGGCTGGCTTGTCGACCGACAGGTTGATCACGCAGTTGGAGATCACGACGTCGACGGAGTCAGCCGGAAGCGGAATCTCCTCGATCACGCCCTTCAGGAAGTGGACGTTCGTGACGTCGGCGTCCACCGCGTTCTTGCGGGCAAGCGCCAGCATCTCGTCGGTCATGTCGAGCCCGTAGGCGATCCCCGTGGCGCCGACGCGCCTGGCCGAGAGGATGACGTCGATCCCGCCGCCGGAGCCGAGGTCCAGCACGACCTCGCCCTCGTGCAGGTCGGCGACCGCGGTCGGGTTGCCGCACCCGAGCGAGGCGAGCACCGCTGCATCGGGCAGCTCGCCGCGCTGCTCGGCGTCGTAGAGCAGCTCGCCGAAGGTCATGTCCGGCGCGTCGTCCGAGCAGCACGAGCCGCTCCCGCATCCGCACTCGCCACTCTGGCCCTCGATCACTGCGCGGGCCGATTCGGCGTACCGGGCCCGCACCTCGTCACGCAGCGCATCTGCGGTGGTCGACATCAGCAACACACCCCTTTCAGGTCGGCGACGGCCGCCAGCATCTCGACGGCATCGCGTCTCAACGAGAAGTAGGCCCACTTGCCCCGTTGCTCGCGCGCGAGCAGACCGGCATCGGTGAGCTTCTTCAAATGATGGGACACCGTCGGCTGGGAGAGCCCGAGCGGCTCGTACAGCTCACACGCGCACACAGGCTCCGTGCTCGTTGCGAGCAGGTTGACGATGCGCACGCGGGCGGGATCAGCGAGCGCCTTGAACAACTCCGCCGTCGCCGACGCCTGCACGTCGTCGAGCGCCGAGGCCCCGAGCGGTGCACAGCATTCGACGGGCGTCGCCACAGCGGGCATCAGGCCCGGACCCCGTGCCACGCGTGGTGGAGCAACGCCCGCTCACGCAACGCCTGGCCTCGACAGTGGTCGTCACAGATCTGACCGCAACGCTCACAGAACGTCCTACTTGTCTCGTGCGCTCTTGGAAACACCGTGTGCATCTGACACCTCACGTATCGATCTCCTTCAATGTATCGAAGTTTATCGATCTGTCAAGTTTGGACTTCAGGCACGCGTGGCGATGCGCCACGAGGGCGCCGGTCGCTGCGGCTCTCAGGTGTGACCTGTCAGGCGGCGAGCCACGCGGCCGTATCGGCGCCCGCTTCGTGGCAGTCGCGGCAGCGGGCTTCGTAGCTGTCGAGCGCACCGACGACGATCGTCTCGCCCGAGTAGGGGGCGGGCCTCCCGTCGACGAGTCGCTGCGTCGTGGTCGCAGGCCCGCCGCAGCGGTGGCAGACGGCCTGCAGCTTGTCGGCGAACTCGGCCCGGGCTAGCAGTTCCGGCATCGGCCCGAAGGGCAGGCGCCGGAAGTCCTGGTCGAGGCCGGCGGCGATCACGCGCACGCCTCCGTCGGCGAGCGCGAGCGCCGCGTCCACGATCGTCGGCTCGAAGAACTGCACCTCGTCGATCCCCACGACGTCGCAGCCGCGAGCACGAGCGATGAGCTCGGCGCAGCCGTCCACCGGGACGGCCGACATGCGCACCCCGGCGTGGCTGACGACATCGGCGGCGTCGTAGCGGTCGTCGATCCGCGGCTTGAAGAGGAGGACGCGCTGGCCGGCGATCTCCGCACGCCGCAGCCGGCGGATCATCTCCTCGCTCTTGCCGGAGAACATCGGCCCGCAGACGACCTCGAGCCAGCCTCCCCGCTGCGGCGGCACCCTGATCACGGGCGGGATCCTAGTGAGGCCGGTGGACGGAACGAACAGGCGCATTTCGGGCTCGCTCCAGGGCCGAATGCCCAAGGAGCCTTGCTACACTCACGCACGGCTCGGCGGCGTAGCTCAGTTGGTTAGAGCAGCGGAATCATAATCCGCGTGTCGTAGGTTCGAGTCCTACCGCCGCTACCTTCACCATCCCTTTTCCGCACCGAACGAGAACGAGAGAGAATGGCCACCGGAGTCAGAGTCGCGATCACGCTCGCTTGCACGGACTGCAAGCGACGCAACTACCAGTCTCAGAAGTCGAAGCGGAACACGCCCGACCGGGTCGAGCTTCGCAAGTACTGCCGCTGGTGCGGGTCGCACACGCTCCACCGCGAGACGCGCTAGGAGCGGGAGGAACCACGATGGCAGGAGAGACGAGACGCCAGCGGCGAGACGCGCGGCGCGCTGCGGACCAGGAGCCTTCGCGCTCAGGCCGCCCGGCGCCGGTTCCGGCCGGTCCGGCGCCGGCCCCCGCCGTCGAGCACCGCGCGCGCCGCGGCGGGTTCATTCACGAGTCGGTCGCCGAGCTCAAGAAGGTCGAGTGGCCGACCCGGGCCCAGGTGATCCAGGGCACGATCGTCGTCATCATCGCCTGCATCATCGTCGGTGCGTACCTCTGGGGCGCCGACCAGATCTTGAAGCCGTTCGTCCGCGACGTGCTCCTCGGACAGTAGGGAGAGACAGAGCTCAGATGTTCCACTGGTACGTGATCAACACCTACTCCGGCCACGAGAACAAGGTGAAGGCCAATCTCGAGCACCGGATCGTCTCGATGAACCAGCAGCAGCGGTTCCGCCGCGTGGTCGTCCCGACCGAGCAAGTGATCGAGACGAAGGACGGGCAGAAGGTCCAGACCGAGAAGCGCGTCCTCCCCGGCTACGTCCTCGTCAACATGGACCTGAACGACGAAGCCTGGACGGTGGTCAAGGGCACACCGGGCGTGACCGCCTTCGTCGGCGCCGGCGCCAAGCCGTCGCCGCTCTCGACGGCAGAGGTCGACCGGATCCTCCACGCCGGCGGCGTCGCCGGCGCGCCGGCGACGCGGGCCCAGGTCGAGTTCTCGCTCGGCGAGTCGGTGAAGGTGACGTCGGGCCCGCTGTCCGACTTCGACGGCGAGATCGTCGACGTCAACGCCGACGCCCAGAAGCTCAAGGTGCTCGTGGATATCTTCGAGCGCCAGGTGCCGGTCGAGCTCGCGTTCGATCAGGTCAAGAAGATCGACTAAACGACAGATAGGAGGAGGCGCCAGGCGCCGCACGCACTCCGATGGCCAAGAAAGTCCTCACACTCATCAAGCTGCAAATTCCCGGCGGGCAGGCAAACCCCGCGCCGCCGGTCGGCCCAGCTCTGGGCCAGCACGGCGTCAACATCGTCGAGTTCACGAAGGCGTTCAACGCGCAGACCGCGCACGAGAACGGCCGGATCATCCCGGTCGAGATCACCGTCTTCGAGGACCGCTCGTTCACCTTCATCACGAAGACGCCCCCCGCGGCCGTGCTCATCAAGGAGGCGCTCAACCTCCAGTCCGGCTCGGCCGAGCCCAACCGCAACAAGGTCGGCCGTCTCACGCAGGCGCAGGTCCGGTCGATCGCAGAGACGAAGATGCCCGACCTGAACGCGAACGACGTGGAGGCCGCGATGCTCGTCATCGCCGGCACCGCCCGGAGCATGGGCGTCGAGGTGGAATCGTGACTCCTGCGACCTGCATCGGCACCGGCCGCGCGAGCGGCCGCTTCAGGGATCTTCGCGAGATCGGATCTGCTTTCGCAGATTCGATCTCTGCGGGCAGACAGGGCGTGGAGGTGGAGTCGTGAGCGCGCACGGGAAGCGGTACGACGAGGGGCGCGCGACGATCGACCGCGAGAAGCTCTACGCGCCCGGCGAGGCGGTGGCGACGCTCAAGGCTATGCCCGACGCGAAGTTCGACGAGACGGTCGAGGTGCACTTCCGGCTCGGGCTCAACGTCCGCCACGCGGAGGAGCAGCTCCGCGGCACGATCATGCTCCCGCACGGGACCGGCCGCGCGATGCGCGTCGCCGTGTTCGCCGAGGGCGACAAGGCGCGCGAGGCGACCGACGCAGGTGCCGACGTCGTCGGCTCTGCCGACCTCGCTGCGAAGATCGAAGGCGGGTTTCTCGACTTCGACGTCGCGATTGCGACGCCGGATCAGATGGGGAACGTCGGCAAGCTCGGGCGGGTGCTCGGGCCGCGCGGCCTCATGCCGAACCCGAAGACCGGCACCGTGACGTTCGACATCGCCAAGGCGGTCTCGGACGCCAAGGCCGGCAAGCTCGAGTACCGCACCGACCGCGGCGCGAACGTTCACCTGCCGATCGGCAAGAAGAGCTTCGGCGAGAGGCAGCTGCTCGAGAACTACGCCGTCGTGATCGAGGAGATCGTCCGCGCGAAGCCCGCGGCTGCGAAGGGCCGCTACATCAAGGGCATCACGCTCGCGACGACGATGGGGCCGGGGCTCCATCTCGACCCGACCCGGATCCGCGACATCGTCGAGCCTGGTTCCGCTGTCGCGGAATCCGCGAGAGAGGCTGCTACCGTCTAGCGTCACATTCGACTAGCACCGCCGAAGACAACCGGCCGCCCGTGGGGCAGAGGACCGGTCGAGGTGTGTCAGGAGCTTCGTGGGCTCGCCCACGTTCCGGACCTGCCTCGCGACGGCAGGTCTAGTCGTTTTCCGGAGGAAAACGACACATGCAGAGAACCGAGAAGGAACAGGTCGTCGCGGAGCTCGCCGAGCAGCTGCGCTCGACCGACTCGCTCATCATCGCGGACTACCGCGGGCTGACGAACACGCAGCTCGAGGAGCTCCGTGGCAAGCTGCGCTCGAGCGGCGCGCGCTTCCAGATCGTGAAGAACACGCTGACGCGCCGCGCCGCGTCGGAGGCGGGCGCCGAGTCGCTGCTCGCGCTCCTCGAAGGCCCGACCGCGATCGCGTTCGTCGAGGCGGACGGCGACCCCGTCGGCGTCGCCAAGGCGCTGTCGGACACCGCGAAGGAGACGAAGGTCCTCGCGCTCCGCGGGGGGACACTCTCAGGCCGCTCGATCTCCGGCGAGGACGTCGAGGAGCTCGCGAAGCTTCCGGCGCCCGAGGTGATCAAGAGCCAGCTCGTCGGCGCCATCGTCGCGCCGCTCACGCAGCTTGTCGCACTCGTCGCCGCTCCGCTCCGCGACCTCGTCGGCGTGATCGACGCTCGGATCGCGCAGCTCGAGGAGGGTGGCGACACGTCCGGCTCTGCCGCGCCCACCGCCGAGGAGGCGCCGGTCGAAGCCGTCGCCGACGAGGCGGACGAGGTGGCGCCGGTCGAAGCCGTCGCGGACGAGGCGGACGAGGTGGAGGAGCCCGAGAGCGAGGCCGCACCGGCCGAGGACATCGCCGCGGAGGCGACCCATGAACCAGAGGCATCCGACGAGGCCCCCGCGGCCGAGGGGGCCGAGAACGCAGACCCAGGAACCGAGGAGGAGTAGGAGATGGCAACGGACACCGCAAAGGTGCTCGAGACGCTCGGCAGCATGACCGTGCTCGAGCTCGTGGAGCTCAAGAAGGCGATCGAGGAGGAGTGGGGCGTGACCGCCGCCGCTCCGATGGCGGTTGCCGCTGCAGTCGGCGCGCCGGCCGCCGGTGACGGCGCGGCCGCGGAGGAGAAGGACTCCTTCGACGTCGTGCTGACGGGTGCCGGCGACAAGAAGATCCAGGTCATCAAGGTCGTCCGCGCGGCGACCGGCCTGGGGCTCAAGGAGGCCAAGGACCTCGTCGACGGCGCCCCCGGCACCGTCAAGGAGGCGCTCGCCAAGGACGAGGCCGAGAAGCTCAAGGCCGAGCTCGAAGAGGCAGGCGCAGGCGTCGAGCTGAAGTAGAGGGCGTTCCCGGGGACTGTCCCCGCAGGGGACTGTCCCCAGTGACGTACGCGGGGGGACTGGTATGTGAGGTGCCGGTCCCCGAGGGCTAGCTCTTCATGCAGCGCTCGCTGGGGACAGGCACCTGCGATGCCAGTCCCCGGTGCTACACTCCCAAGCGGACAGTTCCGCCGCCCCTTCGGGGTTGCGGCGGAGCATGCGTGTCCGCTATTCTTCGCTGTTCCGCTTCGAGCCTGGCTCTCACTCTGCCCGTCCTCATCACTGACCGCCGTACGTAAGGGAGGCTGTTCTTGAGCAGCACCGCAGTCGCGCCGCGCGCGCGCAAGACCTTTTCGCGTCTGAAGCACGTCCTCGACCTCCCCAACCTGATCGACATCCAGAAGGCCTCGTTCCAGTGGTTCCTGGACGAGGGGCTGCGGGAGACGATCAACGACATCTCGCCCATCACCGACTACACCGGCACGCTGGCGGTGGAGTTCGGCGATTACGAGTTCGGCCCGCCGCAGCACTCGATCTCCGAGTGCCGCGAGAAGGACCTGACCTATCAGGCACCGCTCTCGATGACCGTCCGCTTCGTCAACACGGAGACGGGCGAGATCCGCGAGCAGCGGGTCTTCATGGGCGACTTCCCGATGATGACCGAGCATGGCACGTTCATCATCAACGGCACCGAGCGCGTGATCGTCACGCAGCTCGTCCGCTCGCCCGGCGCCTACCTGATGGAGCCGAAGGACGCGACGAAGCAGGTCTTCACCGCGAACCTGATGCCGTCGCGCGGCTCGTGGCTCGAGCTCGAGATCGACAAGAAGGGCATCGTCTACGCCCGCATCGACCGCAAGCGCAAGCTGCCCATCACGACGCTGCTCCGCGCGCTGCCGGCCGAGGACCCGACCACCGGGTTCGAGATCGACACGTCGACGAACGAGGCGATCCTGTCGCTCTTCGACGAGCCGACGCGCTCCTACATCCAGAACACGCTCGACAAGGACCCCTCCACCCGCGAGGAGGAGGCCCTCATCGAGGTCTTCAAGAAGCAGCGCCCGGGCGAGCCGCCGACGCTCGACAACGCCCGAAACCTGCTGCGCTCGCTGTTCTTCGACCCGAAGCGCTACGACCTGACGAAGGTCGGCCGGTACAAGCTCAACCAGCGGCTCGGCGTCTCGGTGCCGGAGGACGTCCGCGTCCTCACCACCGAGGACATCCTCGCACTCGTGCGGAGGCTCGTCGACCTGCCGGCGTCGCTCGGCGTGCCCGAGGACGCGAAGGACTTCGCCGCCGAGGCGGCCGTCATGTCGCGCGAGCCCATCCGCGGCGAGCTCGACGAGTACGAGCACTTCGGCAACCGCCGGCTCCGCACGACGGGCGAGCTGATCCAGGAGGCGTTCCGCGTCGGTCTCTACCGCATGGAGCGCGTGGTGCGGGAGCGGATGACGACCGAGGACGTCGACACGATCACGCCGCAGACGATCATCAACATCCGTCCGGTCGTGGCGGCGCTCAAGGAGTTCTTCGGCTCCTCGCAGCTGTCGCAGTTCCTCGACCAGACGAACTCGCTGTCGAGCCTCACGCACCGTCGCCGCCTGTCGGCGCTCGGCGCCGGCGGCCTGACCCGCGAGCGCGCGCCGATCGAGGTGCGCGACGTCCACCCGACCCACTACGGCCGGATGTGCCCGATCGAGACGCCGGAAGGCCCGAACATCGGCCTGATCGGCGCGCTCGCCTCGTACGCCACGGTCTCCGAGTTCGGCTTCATCCAGACGCCGTACCGGGTGGTCGAGAAGGCGAAGGTCTCCGACGAGATCATCTACCTCGACGCCGCCCAGGAGGCGCAGTACACGATCGCGCAGGCATCCGAGGCGATCGACCCGAAGACCAGCAAGTTCGTCAACGAGCAGGTGCTGTGCCGCTCCGCGGCCGGCGAAGCCGTGATCGCGCGGGCAGACCAGGTCGACTACATGGACGTCTCGCCGGCGCAGATCGTCTCGGTCGCGACGGCGCTCATCCCGTTCCTCGAGCACAACGACGCCAACCGGGCGCTGATGGGCGCGAACATGCAGCGGCAGGCAGTGCCGCTGATGATCCCGCAGGCGCCGCTCGTCGGCACCGGCCTCGAGTACCGGGCCGCCGTCGACACCGGCGACGTCGTCCTCGCGCGGAACGCGGGCACGGTGATCGACGTCGACGCTGAGCTGCTGGTCGTCGAGGGCAAGGGCACCCGCGACGAGTACCCGCTCACGAAGTTCATGCGCTCGAACCAGGGCACGCTGATCCATCAGAAGCCGATCGTCGGTCTCGGCGACACGGTCCAGAAGGGCGAGGTCCTCGCGGACGGCGCTGCGACCGACGGCGGGGAGCTCGCGCTCGGCGCGAACCTGCTGGTCGCGTTCATGCCGTTCGAGGGCTACAACTTCGAGGACGCGATCGTGCTCTCCGAGCGGCTCGTCAAGGACGACGTCCTGAGCTCGATCCACATCCACGAGTACGAGATCGACGCGCGCTCGACGAAGCTCGGCGACGAGGAGATCACGCGCGACATCCCGAACCGCTCGGAGGAGTCCCTCGCCAACCTCGACGAGCGCGGCGTCGTCCGCATCGGCGCCGAAGTCGGCTCGGGCGACCTGCTGGTCGGCAAGGTGACGCCGAAGGGCGAGACCGAGCTGACCGCCGAGGAGAAGCTGATCCGTGCGATCTTCAAGGAGAAGGCGCGCGAGGTCCGCGACACCTCCCTCAAGGTCCCGCACGGCGAGGGCGGCAAGGTGATCGGCGTCAAGACGTTCTCCCGCGACGCGGGCGACGACCTGCCGCCGGGTGTCAACGAGCTCGTCCGCGTCTTCGTGGCGAAGAAGCGCAAGATCGCGGAGGGCGACAAGCTCGCCGGCCGCCACGGGAACAAGGGCGTCATCTCGAAGATCGTCCCCGAGGAGGACATGCCGTTCCTCGAGGACGGCCGCGCCGTGGACGTCGTCCTGAACCCGCTCGGCGTGCCGAGCCGGATGAACATCGGCCAGATCCTCGAGACCCATCTCGGCTGGGCGGCCGCGCACGGCGTGTTCGCAGACGGCGAGCCCGTCAACGTGCGTGCGCCGATCAACGCGCCGGACCCGCGCGCCGTGGCGACGCCGGTGTTCGACGGTGCCACCGAGTCGGACGTCGACGAGGCGCTGATCGAGTGGGCGAAGCAGAGCGAGACGATCGCGATGAACGTCGACGAGAGCCGTGCCGAGGGCCGGCGCTGCTCCGGCAAGGTTCAGCTCTTCGACGGCAAGTCGGGCGAGCCCTTCGAGCAGAAGGTGACCGTCGGCTACATGTACATCCTCAAGCTGCTCCACCTGGTCGACGACAAGATTCACGCGCGCTCGACCGGCCCATACTCGCTCGTCACGCAGCAGCCGCTCGGAGGCAAGGCGCAGTTCGGCGGCCAGCGCTTCGGCGAGATGGAGGTGTGGGCGCTCGAGGCGTACGGCGCCGCGTACACGCTGCAGGAGATGCTCACGATCAAGTCCGACGACACGATCGGCCGCGTCAAGGCGTACGAGGCGATCGTGAAGGGCGAGAACATCGCCGAGCCGTCGATCCCCGAGTCGTTCAAGGTGCTGCTCAAGGAGATGCAGTCCCTCTCCCTCGACGTCCACGTCCTCTCGGACGAGGGGCGCGAGGTCGAGGTGCGCGAGGAGGACGACGAGCTGCTCCGCGCCGCGGAGGAGCTCGGGATCGATCTCTCGCCCGCATCGATCCGCGGCACCGCCGGCGAGCCGACGGCGCAGGAGGTCGAGGAGGGCGCCCCGGAGGACGGAGCCGAAACGGCCCTCGCATCGGACGAGAACCTCGAAGAGGCCCCGGCCGAAGAGGAGCTCGCGCTTCCGGCCGACCTGGAAGTAGAAGACTAGGCCGGGCAGTGGAAATCGCTTCGCGATTTCCACTAGGAGAACTGGGAACCAGAGAATCGAGACTGGACGAGTCCCTCTAGGGATTTGTCCGAAGGAGAAATCCCCTTGGCGCAGATCGACATCAACGACTTCGACGCGATCCGGATCGGTCTCGCTTCGCCGAAGCAGATCCGTGACTGGTCGATGGGCGAGGTCACCAAGCCGGAGACCATCAACTACCGCACCCTGAAGCCCGAGCGCGACGGCCTGTTCTGCGAGCGCATCTTCGGTCCGACGAAGGACTGGGAGTGCTACTGCGGCAAGTACAAGCGCGTTCGCTACAAGGGGATCATCTGCGAGCGCTGCGGCGTCGAGGTGACGCGCCAGAAGGTGCGCCGCGAGCGCATGGGGCACATCGACCTCGCCGCGCCGGTCTCGCACATCTGGTTCTTCAAGGGCGTCCCGAGCCGCATCGGCTACCTGCTCGACATCGCGCCGCGCGAGCTCGAGAAGGTCCTCTACTTCGCCGCGTCCATCGTGACCGGTGTCGACCAGGAGAAGCGGGCCGCCGACCTCGCCGACCTCGAGGACAAGGTCCGCGGCGAGTCCGAGCAGATCTACGTCGATCGCGACGAGCAGCTGTCGGCGCTCGACGACCGGCTCAAGCGCCGCCGCGACTACCTCTCGGCCGGCAAGGACAAGGGGTTCGACGAGGACGACGAGTTCTGGGCCCGGGGGCTCTCGAACTGGGCCGAGGACCAGGTCATGCCGTCGCTCGAGGACGCGCGCACGCTTGCGGGCGCGATCTTCCCCGACCTGGCGAAGAACGTCGCCGGCGAGGACCCGAAGCGGCTCCGCGAGCTGGTTCGCCAGACCGCCACCCGCGACGACCGCCGCCTCGCGCCACGCGAGATCGAGTCGGTCGGCACCGCGGCGCAGGAGATCCGCACCGCCCTCGACCCGCTGCGCGCGGAGCTCGAGAAGGCATCGGGCGCGAAGAAGGGCGCGATCACGAAGCACCTCCACAAGCTGCTCGACCAGCTGCTCGCCGGCGAGGAGCTGTCGGGTGACGACGCCGAGCTGGCGTCGTCGATCGACGCGAAGAATCTCGACCGCGCGCGCCAGATCGGCAACGGCCTCCTGCGCGACGTGCTCGAGCGGGCGGACGCCGACGCGGACCCCGAGCAGGTCCGCGAGCTCGCCTACGACCTCTGCCTGGTCGAGGGAGCTCGCAAGGAAGACCTCGAGGCTGTCCAGCAGTGGGCGACCAAGGTCAAGGAGATGGTCGCCGACATGGAGAGCCGCCGCGAGGACACGCGCGAGGCGGCCGTCGAGGGCGTCCGCAGGCTCGAGGACACGTGGAAGCTCTTCCGCGAGCTCGACGTCAAGCAGGTCGTCAACGACGAGCAGCTCTTCCGTGAGCTGAAGGACCGTTTCGGCTCGCCGTACGGATTCGGCGTCTACTTCCGCGGCGGGATGGGCGCAGAGGCGATCCGCGAGCTGCTCCGCGACCTCGACCTCGAGCAGGAGTCGCTCATGCTGCGCGACACCATCAAGACGTCGAAGGGCCAGAAGCAGCAGCGCGCGATCAAGCGTCTCAAGGTCGTGCAGGCGTTCATCACCTCGGAGAACAAGCCCGAGTGGATGGTCCTCGAGGCCGTGCCGGTGATCCCGCCGGAGCTCCGCCCGATGGTGCAGCTCGACGGCGGCCGCTTCGCCACGAGCGACCTCAACGACCTCTACCGGCGCGTGATCAACCGGAACAACCGCCTGAAGCGGCTGCTCGACCTGGGCGCGCCCGAGATCATCGTCAACAACGAGAAGCGGATGCTCCAGGAGGCGGTCGACGCACTGTTCGACAACGGCCGCCGCGGGCGTGCGGTGACGGGGCCGGGCAACCGGCCGCTGAAGTCACTCTCCGACATGCTCAAGGGCAAGCAGGGTCGCTTCCGCCAGAACCTGCTCGGCAAGCGCGTCGACTACTCGGGCCGCTCGGTGATCGTCGCCGGGCCGAACCTGAAGCTGCACCAGTGCGGGCTGCCGAAGCTGATGGCGCTCGAGCTCTTCAAGCCGTTCATCATGAGCCGGCTCGTCGAGCGGAAGTCCGTCCAGAACATCAAGGCTGCCAAGAAGCACGTCGAGTCGATGGTCCCGGAGGTCTGGGACGTGCTCGAGGAGGTCATCGCCGAGCATCCGGTGCTGCTCAACCGCGCACCGACGCTCCACCGCCTGGGCATCCAGGCGTTCGAGCCCGTGCTCGTCGAGGGCAAGGCGATCCAGGTGCACCCGCTCGTCTGCCACGCGTTCAACGCGGACTTCGACGGCGACCAGATGGCCGTCCACCTGCCGCTCTCCGCGGAGGCCCAGGCGGAGGCGCGCATCCTGATGCTCTCGTCGAACAACATCCTGTCCCCGGCGCACGGCCGCCCGCTGGCGACCCCGACGCAGGACATGGTGCTGGGCGCCTACTACCTCACGTACTGCCCACACGACCCGCTTGCGGAGAAGACCGGCGAGGAGCTCGCGAAGGAGCTCGGCGTCAAGGGCCTCCGGCGGTTCGCGAGCGAGGAGCAGCTCCAGTTCGCGCTCGAGGATCCGCGCGACGCAATCACGCTCTCCGAGCCGATCGAGTTCCGCCGCGGGGACGAGGTGCGCCTCACCACACCGGGGCGGGCGATCTTCGAGGCCGAGCTCGAGCGTTCGCTCGCCGACGCGGTGCTCGACGGGCTGCACGAGCCGCTCGTCGTCGACCGGGCGCTGACGAAGCGCGAGCTCGATGCGCTCATCGACAGGCTCGTCGGCGAGTACGGCGCCTACGCGGTGGCCACGGTGCTCGACACGATCAAGAGCCTCGCGTTCCGGTACGCCACGCGGGCCGGCATCACCGTTTCGAAGAACGACATCGTGATCCCGCCCTCGAAGGAGGAGATCCTCACCTCGTACGAGGCGAAGGTCGCCAACGTCGAGCGCGAGTACGAGCGCGGGTTGATGACGGAGAACGAGCGCAAGGAGCGCGTCATCGCGGAGTGGACGCAGGCGACCGACGAGGTCGCGGACGCCATGAAGGAGAACCTCCACGAGACGAACTCGATCTTCATGATGGCCAACTCGGGCGCCCGCGGGTCGTTCAACCAGATCCGCCAGCTGGCGGGGATGCGCGGCCTGATGGCAAACCCGAAGGGCGAGATCATCGAGCGCCCGATCAAGGCCAACTTCATGGAGGGCCTGTCGGTGCTCGAATACTTCATCTCGACCCACGGCGCCCGTAAGGGTCTCGCCGACACGGCGCTCCGCACGGCCGACTCGGGCTACCTGACGCGACGCCTCGTCGACGTCTCGCAGGACGTGATCATCCGCGAGGAGGACTGCGGCACGTCGGACCACGTCGCGCTTCCTGCGGTCATCGACGGCCAGATCAACCTGAGCGCCGCCGGCCGCGTGCTCTCGGAGGACTTCCACAAGCCGCTCAAGGACGGCAAGCCCGGCAAGACCGTGCTCGCCGAGAAGGGCGAGCTGCTCACCAAGCCCCGCCTGCGCGAGGTCGTGGAGCAGCTCGAGGAGACCGTCGACACGGCGCTGCTCCCGGTCCGCACGGTGCTCAAGTGCCGCAGCGAGGTCGGCGTCTGCCGGGCGTGCTACGGCACCTTCCTCGCGACCGGCGACATGTGCGAGATCGGCGACGCGGTCGGCATCATCGCCGCGCAGTCGATCGGCGAGCCGGGCACCCAGCTCACGATGCGCACGTTCCACACGGGCGGCGTCGCCGGCGACGACATCACGCAGGGCCTGCCCCGCGTGGTCGAGATCTTCGAGGCGCGGAACCCGAAGGGCGCGGCGACGCTCGCCGAGGTCGGCGGGAAGATCGCGCTCGAGGAGCAGGAGCGCACGGTGCTCGTCACCGTGACTCCGAACGCGCTCGACGAGAACGGTGAGCCGCTGCCGGTGAAGGAGTACTCCTTCCCGAGCCGCACGCGGCTGCTCGTCCGCTCGGGCGACACGGTCGAGCAGGGCGATCCGCTCAACGAGGGCTCCCGCAACCCGGCCGACATGCTCGAGCTGCACACGCGCGCCGTGCGCGGCTCCACGCCGACCGAGCTCTACCTCGTCGGGGAGGTGCAGAAGGTCTACAAGTCGCAGGGCGTCGACATCCACGACAAGCACATCGAGCTCATCGTCCGCCAGATGATGAAGAAGGTGCGCGTCGAGACCCCGGGCGACACCGAGCTGCTCCCCGGACAGCTCGCCGACAAGGTCGTCCTCGAGCGGGCCAACGACGCCGCCCGTGGCGCCAAGGGCGAGGAGGCGACCTTCGAGCCGCTCATCCTCGGGATCACCAAGGCCTCGCTGGCAACCGAGTCGTTCCTCTCTGCCGCCTCCTTCCAGGAGACGACGAAGGTCCTGACCGACGCGTCGATCGAGGGCAAGGTCGACCGGCTGCTCGGGCTCAAGGAGAACGTGATCATCGGGAAGCTGATCCCGGCGGCCACCGGCCTGAAGAAGTACCGGGGCATCGAGATCGAGCCGTCCGAGCCGCTCCCCGCGGCGATGTTCGGCCCGGGCACGGATGCCGAGCTGCTCGCCGCGCTCGAGGAGATCGGCGACGGCGAGGGCCTCGACCTCGCCTCGCTCGGCCTCGGCTACGAGGACGAGCTCCCGGAGCTCCCCGAGCTGCCGGACGCGCCAGAAGCACCGGAAGAAGGATAGGAGCGTAGGGGACTGGCACCGCAAGGTGCCTGTCCCCAGTGGCCATCCGAGGGGACTGGCACCGCAAGGTGCCTGTCCCCAGCAGCCGTTTGCCCTGCGCAGAGGTTCAACCGGGGTCAGGCACCTGCGGTGCCAGACCCCAAGAGTCGCGCGGCGAGCTCGACTGCGTCCTCCCCGGACTCGAGCTCGACCGCCCTTCCCGACGACGGGCAACGCGTCGCGATTCGCGCGAGCACGCCGAGCGCGTCCGCGCGACCGAGGCCTGGAAGCACGAGGGCGACCGCGCGCGGGCCGACGGTGTAGACCGGTACGTCGGCGACGGAGCGTGCATCGCGCGCGAGCGTCGCAGCGTCGCCGTCCTCCGAGCGGACGACCGCCGCCGCCAGCCGATCACCCTGCGAGTGGGCTCCCGCGATGTCCAGCGCCAGCTCCTGCAGGAGCCCGGCACGCCCGGCCAGGTCATCCTCCACGAGCGGCGCCGGATCCGGTGACGGCGGCGCTGCTTCGACGGAGTCGTCCGACGCGATCAGCGTCAGCTCGCCGAACGACGCGACCGCCCGGTCGATACGCGCCGCGACGTCGGTGAGCACCTCGAGCCTGCGCCGGGCGCGTGCGACGTGACGGCGGCGTGACGTGACGACGAGGAATGCGATTCCTGCGAGCGCCACGACGGCGATAACGATGAGGGCGATGTCGAGGCTCACGCGTCCGAGTATCGACCTTTCGGCCCGGGAGCATCAGCCTTCGAGGACGACGTCTCCCGGGGCGATCTCGTGGAGCGTTCCATTGGCCTTCGGGCGACCCGCGCCGGCGCCGGAGACCACGACCGATCCGCGCCGCACGTGCTTCGCCTCCGTGAGCGCCGCCTCGGCCCGGGCGACGAACGAGTCCACGTCGTCGCGCACCTCGAGCTCCGCGATCCCACCAGACACGGAAACCGCGCCCGCGTCGGCGATCGGGTTCGCAGCGAGCTCGTCGCGGATCGCCGCGTAGAGCTTCGACGCGTCTCCTCCCTCCGAGCCCGGGCGGACGATCGCGAAGCGGCCGCCGCCGAGCCGGAATGCGTAGTCGAGGCGGTGCGTCACCGACCGGAGGCGGTTCGCGAGCTCGAGGAGGACGCCGTCCGCGGCGACGATGCCGATCCGCGCGTTCAGCCAGGTGAGCCGGTCGACGTCGATCACGAGCAGCGCGAGCGGATAGTGCGCGAGGCGCGCCCGGAGGAGCTCCCGCTCGAGCACCTCTGGGAACGACTGGCGGTCGAGGAGATCGGTGAGCATGTCGAGCTCCGGGACGACGTCCGCCTCGCGCAGGTTCAGCGCGCGCGAGATCGGCGGGCGCGCCTTGTCGACGAGCGCCGCGAGACCGTCGACGTCCTCCTCGCTGAAGCGTCGCGAGCCGTCCCGCGTCAGGACCCCGAGCAAGCTCTGCGCCTCGTCTTCGGGCAGGAGCGGCATCACGAGACCGGACCTGACGGGCGTCTCGCCCTCGGGTGCCGCGAGGTCGCCTGCGAACCCGACCTCGATCGCACGGGCGCCGCGGTAGTCCGGAAAGCCCATCCGCGCGATGTGGTTGGTCTCCGACTCCGAAAGGCCGACGGTGGCGACGATCGGGGTCCCTTTGCCGCCGGTCACCAGGGCGATCGCACCGTCTGCCGACGTCCGCTCGCGCGCCAGCTCGAGCGCCCGCACCATCGGCTCGGGGTCTTCCTCGAGCTCGAGCGTCGCGAGCGGCCGCGAGCTCTGGAGCGTGGCGAGGGCGTCGGTGAGCACCTGGGCGAAGCCGGCCAGGCGGTCGTCGTAGCGCCGCAGCATCGTTTCCGTCACGTTCGCCTGGCGGCTGAGCAGCCGTCGGATGGCGAGGACGAAGAGCACGATGGCGAGCCCTGCCAGAACGAGCGCCGCGACCGCGATCCACGTGGTCATCCCGCACCGCCCCCTCTCGTGCCGGGCACGCGTCCCTCCATCGAGCTAACCCTACAGAGGGGGGTGGCTGTTGCCGCCATGCCGGACGGCGCCGTCGGGACCCGGCTCTATCCTCGCCCGGATGGGAACGATCCGCGCGCATCTCGTGCCGCTAGACGTGTCGCAGGAGGGCGTCGAGCCGGCGTTGCTCGAGGGGTCGCCGGGTACGCCGGTGCCGCTGCCGGCACTCGAGCTGCCGCGGTCGCGACGACCCGGCTGGCCGACGCTCGCCGCGCTGGCAGCGGGCTGCGGCGTCGCCGCGATCCTGCTCGGCGCGTGGGCCATTGTCGCGGAGGTCCGCTCCGGCAACTCGGACGCGTCACCGAACAATCCCGCGCTCGAACGAGCTGTCGCAATTCTCGCCGGGCCTGCGACGGAGCGCTTCCCGCTGCGGGGCTCGATGGGGCGGATCACGCTCGTCGTGGGCGCCGGCGAGCGCGGCGTGCTCGCCGTCGACGGCCTCGGCCGCGCACCCGACGGCAGGATCTACGCGGCCTGGCTCGTCCCGCCGGGCTCGGCCACGCCGGTGCGGGTGGCGACCTTCTCCGGGGACGAGCCCGCGGTGCCGCTCTCGCGCCGGGTGGGTCGGGGGGCGCGCGTCGGCGTCACGCTGGAGGCCGACCCAGCGCCCGGCCGGCCGTCGCGAAGCCTGAGGCTCGTCGCCGTCCGGGACTGATTATCTAGTCCGACGCCACGCTCGCACGGTTCTTGCCGAGATCCTTCGCGGTGTAGAGCGCCGAGTCGGCCCGCTCGAAGAGCCCCGCCGCGGTCTCGCCGTGACGCAGCTCGGCGATACCCGCGGAGATCCGCACCCGCCCGCCGCCGGGAACCGACATCGACGAGACACCGTCGTGCATCCGCTGGAAGAGCTGCGCGGCGTCGTCGGCGGTGGACTCCGGCATGATCACCGCGAACTCGTCCCCGCCTATGCGGCAGCCGATGTCGACCGAGCGGATCGAGTTTCGCAGCCGCTCGGCCACCTGCGCGAGCACCGCGTCGCCCGCGAGATGCCCGATCCGGTCGTTGACGGCCTTGAAGTCGTCGAGGTCGAGGATCAGGAGCGCCAGGCGCCGGTCGTAGCGCTGCGCCCGGAGCGCCTCGCGCCGCAGCGTCTCGTGGAAGTACCTCTGGTTGAAGAAGCCCGTCAGCGCGTCGGTCTCCGCCATCTGCCGCGCCTCGCGGTAGCGGCGCGCGTTCTCGATGGCGGGGATGCAGGTGGCGGCGATCTGCTCGATCGAGCCGACCCTCTCGGGCGGCGGCTCGTACCCAGGCGTCCGCCAGAAGAGAGCGAGCATGCCGAGCGCGTTCCCGTCGCGGCTGACGAGGGGAACGAAGAGCCCGCCCCGGATCAGGTGCGTGTCGGCGGCGTCCGCCGCTCCGTAGCGATAGCTCACGGTGATCGGGCCGGGGGGTAGCGCGCCTCCGGCTCCGGATGACGGCGGGTGCGCCGCCTCCTCCGCCGTCAGGCCGCGCGTCGCCACCGTCCCCGGCCCGCCCGCCTCGTCCAGCGCGACCATCGCGGCGTCGAACCCGGGCATCTCGAGGGCCGCGTCGAGCACCCGGTCGAGGAGCTCGTCGAACTCGATCGACGTCCCGAGGTCGCTCAGGAAGCGGTTGCGCTTGCTCTCCCGCTCGGCGCGCTCGAGGGCCTGCGAGAGGTCGCGTCCGAGATCGTCCATGCGCGTGCGCATCTCGTCGACCGCTGCAACGAGCCGGTCGTCCCGCGGCGAGGCCGGCTTCCGCCGTCCGAGCACCACGGCGACGCCCACGAGGCCCAGGAGGGCCACCGCAGCGATGATCAGGATGATGGTCGTTCCGCTCGAGATTGCCGCTCCCCAACCCTTCCCCGCGCTCACTGTAATGGGGAGCGCGCGATTGAGCTACCCGGCAAGGGCGCGTTGTCTCGGGCGCGAAATCGTCGGGCGAATCGCCGCGCCGAGCGCTGGCTCGGATGTCCCGCGTCACGAAAGTGGCAGGGTTTCGGGCTCGGTTGACTTGATGGTCTGGTGGTCGTTGATCGCTTCGAGGTGGACTTCGAGCGGGCGCCGCATCGCGAGCGCCTCGTGCGGTCGGATCGTGTTGAAGAGCTGCCGGTAGGTCTCGCCTTCGAGGCCAAGCTGAGAGCCGTCGTCGATCTCGAGCCGGTACAGGTGCTCGTACTTGAGGGGGCCGAAGGCGCGCTCCCTGACGCCGTTTTTGGTTCGGCGACTTCCGCGGTGTGCGGATGTGGATCGGCTCCGGGCGCTTCTCGATGAAGGCGGCGAGGCGGGCGGCCTTGAAGCATGGCCCGTTATCCGTGACGAGCGCGATCGGGCGGATCTCGCCGGTCTCGGGGTCGGCGAGCAGCTCTCTGAGCGGACGGCCGCCAAGCCGCTGGGTCTCTGTGATCGCCTGTTCGGCCGTCTCGATCGCGTCGCGCTGGTTCTGCGTGGTGGAGACGTGCCAGCCGAGCTCGAGCTTTGACCCGACCGCTGCGTCTGAGCGCTCTGAGCACGGTCGAGTCGGGCGCGTGGTGGCCGTCGACGCGCATCAGCATCGCCAGCTTGCGGTGACCCTACGCCGGGAAACGGGGAGGGAGCCTCAGCTCGGCGGAAAGAGCTGTTCGACGAAGAACCGGGCGGCGACGTCCAACCGCTCTCCGTACACGTCGGACGCGACCGAGAGGATCTGTGCAGATGTCGAGAGACCGAGCTCGTCCGCGAGGAGTCGCACGTCGTCCTCGTCGTCGCCCGCGCGGTGCGAGAGCACCTTCATCGCGAGCAATAGCCGGGGTGAGCCCGTGGACACGCGGAGCCCGGGCACCTCGAGGACGATCGCGCTGGGGGGTCGGGGCCGGCGAGGAAGCCCTTCACGGCGTCGTTCAGCCAGCCCGCAGGGAGCCCGCGCGCGGCTGCGACGGTCGCCGCGGCCTCGTAGACGGATTGCTTCGGCTCGAAGACCGCGTCGATGTCGCGTGTCGAACGTCGTTCGTCGAATGCGAGAGCGATTGCCGCGCCCCCGACGACGTACATCTCCCCGGTGACCCCGCGGTCGTGCAACACCCGCGCGAGCTCGCGCAGGTGGCCGAGGATCTCGTCGCGGTCCACTACACCCTCGCAAGCGAGCGCGCGGGCCAGAGGATCCCGCGCCGCTTGAGCGCGACGGGCGACTGTGCGAGGGAGATGGCCCGGAGCCCCGGAACGTCGCTCACGAACCAGAAACGGTCGAGAAACCGGCTCGGCTCGAGCGTCCACGCCGGCGCCCGTGTGTCGACGCCCGCGGCGAGGTGCTCCGCGATGGCGCCGAGGAGCGCGTCGCCTCGCGGATTGCCGGTCGGCTTCGGCCGCTCTTCCATCGTCGCGAGGAGCTCGCCGGCGGGAAGGCGCTCTGCCTGGTCGAGGAGCTCGCGGGAGACGACGAGCGGGTTCTCGCCGGCGGCGATCCGAGCACCTGCCTCGGCGAAGGTCGCGACGCGGCCCGGGGTAGCGCCGATCGGCTCGTCGGCGACGTAGGTACCCGCTCGGATCTCGTCGATCAGCCCCACGAATCTGAGCCTAACCTCCGTGCGTGACGAGCTCAGGGCGTTTCCTGCCAACGCCTCGCCCCGTTTCGGCTACCATTGCCGCTCCCGGACGGCGGCACGTTCGTGCCTGCCGGCCCTTTCTGTGCGAGAGAAGAACCGCCGACCGACTTCGAGGAGCAGCGTGCCCACCGTCAATCAGCTCGTTCGCAAGGGGCGCAAGTCGCCCAAGGCGAAGGTCAAGACCCCCGCGCTTCGCGGCGCGCCGCAGAAGCGGGGTGTGTGCACGCGCGTCTACACGACGACGCCGAAGAAGCCGAACTCCGCGCTGCGCAAAGTCGCGCGCGTGAAGCTGACGAACCAGATGGAGGTCGGCGCGTACATTCCGGGCGAGGGGCACAACCTGCAGGAGCATTCGGTCGTCCTGATCCGCGGCGGCCGCGTCAAGGACCTGCCGGGATTCCGCTACAAGGTGATCCGCGGCGGGCTCGACACCTCGGGTGTCGCCGATCGCCGCCAGGGCCGCTCGAAGTACGGCGCGAAGAAGGGCGGGAGCTAGAGCCGTGCCCCGCCGCGCAGAGATCCAGCCGCGCACCGTCGATCCCGATCCCGTCTACGGGTCGGTGCTCGTGACGCAGCTCGTCAACCGGCTGATGTCGGACGGCAAGAAGTCGATCGCCGAGCGGGTCGTCTACGACGCGCTCACGCAGGTTGCCGACAAGACCGGCAAGCCGGCGCTCGAGGCGCTCGACGCCGCCGTCAAGTCCGTCACGCCGGTGCTCGAGGTCCGCTCGCGCCGCGTGGGCGGCGCCAACTACCAGGTTCCCGTCGAGGTGCCGCCGCGCCGCGGCCGCACGCTCGCGATCCGCTACCTCGTCACGTACGCGCGCGAGCGCCGCGAGAAGGGGATGGAGGCGAAGCTCGCCGGCGAGCTCGCCGACGCGATCGACCAGCAGGGCGGCGCGTTCAAGCGCAAGGACGACATGTACCGGATGGCGCAGGCGAACAAGGCTTTCGCGCACTACCGCTGGTGATCGCATGAGCACGACGACAGCCACACAGGTCGCGCTCGACCGCGTCCGGAACATCGGGATCATGGCCCACATCGACGCGGGCAAGACCACGACGACCGAGCGGATCCTCTACTACACCGGCCGCACCCACAAGCTGGGCGAGGTGCACGAGGGCGCCGCGACGATGGACTGGATGGCGCAGGAGCAGGAGCGCGGCATCACCATCACGTCGGCGGCCACGACCGCGTCGTGGCGCGACCATCGCATCAACATTATCGATACTCCCGGGCACGTGGACTTCACCGTCGAGGTGGAGCGGTCGCTGCGCGTCCTCGACGGCGCGGTCGCGGTGTTCGACTCGGTCGCCGGCGTCCAGCCCCAGTCGGAGACCGTCTGGCGCCAGGCAGACCGCTACGGCGTGCCGCGCATCGCCTTCATCAACAAGATGGACCGCACCGGCGCCGACTTCGACGCGGCCGTGCAGTCGATGCGCGACCGGCTCGGCGCGAATCCCGTGCCGATCCAGATTCCGATCGGCCAGGAGGACCAGCATCGCGGCGTCGTCGACCTCGTCGAGATGAAGGCGATCGTCTACGAGGACGACCTCGGCCAGACGTTCACGGTCGGCGACATCCCGGCCGAGCTGGCCGACGCGGCGCACGCGGCGCACCACGCCCTGATCGACGCGGTCGCCGAGCACGACGACGAGCTCATGGAGGCGTATCTCTCCGACGAGGCCTCGGTCGCGCCCGAGATGATCCGCCGCGCGCTCCGCGCCGGCACGCTCGCCGACGCCCTCACGCCGGTGCTGCTCGGCTCCGCCTTCAAGAACAAGGGCGTGCAGCCGCTCCTCGACGCGGTCGTCGACTACCTCCCGAGCCCGCTCGACGTCCCGTCGGTCCAGGGCACCGATCCGAAGACGGAGGACGAGATCACCCGGCCGGCCGCGGAGGACGCGCCCTTCGCCGCGCTCGTCTTCAAGGTCATGTCCGACCCGTACGTCGGCAAGCTCACCTACTTCCGCGTCTACTCGGGCCACGTCAAGGCCGGCGACCGGGTGCTGAACACGACGAACGGCCGCACCGAGCGGATCGGCCGCATCCTCCAGATGCACGCGAACCACCGTGAGGAGCGCGACGAGATCGGCGCCGGCGAGATCGCCGCGGCCGTCGGCCTCAAGCAGTCGACCACGGGCGACACGCTCGCGGTCGAGAGCGCCCCGATCGTGCTCGAGTCGATGACGTTCCCCGACCCGGTCATCTCGGTCGCGATCGAGCCGAAGACGAAGGGCGACCAGGACAAGCTCGGCCAGGGCCTCGCTCGCCTCGCCGAGGAGGACCCGACGTTCCGGGTCTCGAGCGACGAGGAGACGGGGCAGACGCTGATCGCCGGGATGGGCGAGCTGCACCTCGAGATCATCGTCGACCGCCTGATGCGCGAGTTCAAGGTCGACGCGAACGTCGGCCGCCCGCAGGTCGCCTACCGCGAGACCGCGTCGCGGCCGGTCGAGAAGGTCCAGGGCCGCTTCGTGCGGCAGACGGGCGGCTCGGGCCAGTACGGCGACGTCGTCATCAACCTGATTCCGCAGCAGCCGGGCGAGGGCTACGAGTTCGAGGACAAGATCGTCGGCGGGAAGATCCCGAAGGAGTACATCAAGCCGGTCGACGAGGGCATCCAGGAGGCCCTCGGCGCGGGCGTCCTCGCCGGATACCCGGTCGTCGACGTGAAGGTCGAGCTCATCGAGGGCTCCTACCACGACGTCGACTCGAGCGAGCGGGCGTTCAAGATCGCCGGCTCGATCGCCTTCAAGGAGGCGATGAAGCGCGCGAAGCCGAAGCTCCTCGAGCCGATGATGGCCGTCGAGGTCGTCACGCCCGAGGACTACCTCGGCGACGTGATGGGCAACCTCAACTCGCGCCGCGGCCGCGTCGAGCACCTCGAGCCGCTCGGCAAGAACTCGCAGTCCATCAAGGCGAGCGTGCCGCTGTCCGAGATGTTCGGCTACGCCACCGACCTGCGGTCGATGACCCAGGGCCGGGCGACGTTCACCATGCAATTCGACCGGTACGAGGACGTGCCGGTCACAATTGCTGACACAATTGTGACTAGAGAAACAACCCAAAGGTAGTAGTCAAAGTCCTGTAATTCTAGTTTTTTTCCGGAGGAAAAAAACCATGGCCAAGCAGAAGTTCGAGCGCACCAAGCCGCACGTCAACGTCGGCACGATCGGTCACATCGACCACGGCAAGACGACCTTGACCGCGGCGATCACGAAGGTGCTCTCAGAGCAGGGAACGGGGACCGCGGCGCGTGACTTCGCGTCGATCGACGCCGCTCCCGAGGAGCGCCAGCGCGGCATCACGATCAACACCGCGCACGTCGAGTACGAGACCGCCAACCGGCACTACGCGCACGTCGACTGTCCGGGCCACGCGGACTACATCAAGAACATGATCACGGGCGCCGCCCAGATGGACGGCGCGATCCTCGTGGTCTCGGCCGCAGACGGCCCGATGCCGCAGACACGCGAGCACATCCTGCTCGCCCGCCAGGTCGAGGTGCCCGCGATGGTCGTGGCGCTCAACAAGGCCGACATGGTCGACGACCCCGAGCTGCTCGAGCTCGTCGAGATGGAGGTGCGCGAGCTCCTCTCCAAGTACGAGTTCCCCGGCGACGACATTCCGATCGTGCAGGTCTCGGCGCTCAAGGCGCTCGAGGGCGACCCCGAGTGGACGGCGAAGATCCTCGAGCTCATGGAGGCCGTCGACTCCTACATCCCGGAGCCGACGCGTGACGTCGACAAGCCGTTCCTGATGCCGATCGAGGACGTGTTCACGATCACGGGCCGCGGCACCGTCGTGACCGGCCGGATCGAGCAGGGCAAGATCGAGGTCGGCAACGAGGTCGAGATCGTCGGGATCCACGAGAAGGTCGAGAAGACGACGGTCACCGGCCTCGAGATGTTCCAGAAGATCCTCGACTTCGCGCAGGCCGGCGACAACGCAGGCGCGCTGCTCCGCGGCGTCAAGCGCGAGGAGGTCGAGCGCGGCCAGGTGCTCGCAAAGCCGGGCTCCATCACGCCGCACACGCACTACAAGGCCGAGGTCTACGTCCTCTCGAAGGACGAGGGCGGGCGCCACACGCCGTTCTTCAACGGATACCGGCCGCAGTTCTACTTCCGCACGACGGACGTGACCGGCTCCATCAAGCTCCCCGAGGGCCAGGAGATGGTCATGCCGGGCGACAACACGAACATGGAGATCGAGCTGATCCAGCCGATCGCCATGGACCAGGGCCTCCGCTTCGCGATCCGCGAGGGCGGGCGCACCGTCGGCGCCGGCGTCGTGACGGAGATCGTCAAGTAGGGAGGGCTCAGGCCCTCCCTCACTTCGAGGAACGAGCAGACAGAGAATGGCGCAGCAGAAGATCAGGATCCGCCTCAAGGGCTACGACCACCAGCAGGTGGACCGCTCGGCGACGCAGATCGTCGAGACGGCCCAGCGCACCGGCGCGACGATCACCGGTCCCGTGCCCCTGCCCACCGAGAAGAACGTGTACTGCGTGATCCGCGGACCCTTCATCGACAAGGACTCGCGGGAGCACTTCGAGGTGCGGACGCACAAGCGCCTGATCGACATCCACAGCCCCACGCCGCGTACGGTCGACTCGCTCATGCGACTCGACCTCCCGGCCGGCGTCGACATCGAGATCAAGCTGTGATGAAGGGCATCGTCGGCAGGAAGCTCGGCATGACGCAGGTCTTCGACGAGGAGACCGGGAACGTCGAGGCGGTCACCGTGATCGAGGCCGGGCCGTGCCCGGTCGTGACGCTGCGCACGCAGGCGGTGGACGGCTACGAGGCGGTTCAGCTCGCCTTCGAGCCCGTCGTCGACCGCAAGCTGTCGAAGGGCGAGGTCGGGCACCTGCGCAAGGCCGGTGTCAACGGCCACCGGCACCTCGTCGAGTTCCGCGGCCCGAGCGAGCTCCAGGTGGGCGAGAGCGTCACCGTCGAGTCGTTCGAGCCGGGCGACCGGATCAAGGTCTCCGGCACGTCGATCGGCAAGGGCTTCCAGGGCACGATCAAGCGCCACAACTTCAGCCGCGGCCCGGTGAGCCACGGCTCGCACAACGTCCGCAAGCCCGGATCGGTCGGCGCTTCGGCCACGCCCTCGCGCGTGTTCAAGGGCAAGAAGATGGCCGGCCACATGGGCGCGGGGCGTGTGACGCAGCTCGGGCTCGTCGTTCACCAGGTCGACGCCGAGCGCAACTTGCTGCTCGTCCGCGGCGCCGTACCAGGCCCGAAGAGCGGGCTCGTCGAGATCCGGGCGGTGGAGCGCTGATGGCCGTCAAGGCAGCGGTGCTCGGCGGCAAGGCGGGCGACGTCGCGCTCGACGCGGCGGTGTTCGAGGCCGAGGTCAAGCCGCATCTCGTCCACGAGACGGTCCGGTCCGAGCTGAACGCGGCACGCAGCGGCACGCGCGGCGCCAAGAGCCGCGGGCTCGTCTCGGGCGGCCGCGCGAAGCCGTGGCGCCAGAAGGGAACGGGCCGCGCCCGCCAGGGCACGATCCGCGCACCGCAGTTCACGGGCGGCGGCGTCGCCTTCCCGCCGGGGATGCGGAGCTTCGACGTGAAGGTCAACCGCAAGGCACGCCGCGCCGCGCTGCGCGGGGCGCTCTCGCACCACGCCGGGAACGGGACGCTCGCCGTGCTCGACGCGGGGTCGTTCGAGGCCCCCTCGACGAAGCAGGCGAAGGGCGTCCTCGAGGCGTGGGGCAAGGACGCGCCGGTGCTCGTCGTCGCCCACGAGGACGAGGAGGCCGTCGTCAAGTCCTTCCGCAACCTCGAGCGCGTGCTCGTCACCGTGCCGGCCGAGCTCGAGGTCGCCGCCGTCGTCTGGGCGCGCGCGCTGGTCGTCACCGAGAGCGCGCTCCCGCTCGTCGAGCAGCGCGCCGGGAAGGAGGCGTCGGCATGAGCGGTCTCACGAACGAGCAGGTCGTCCTGACACCGGTCGTCTCGGAGAAGAGCTACTCCGGGATCGCCGAGGGGCGGTACACGTTCAAGGTGCACCCGGACGCGCACAAGACCCAGGTGCGCCGGGCGGTCGAGGAGCTCTTCGGCGTCCACGTCGAGCGCGTGAACATCGTCAAGGTGCAGTCGAAGCCGAAGCGCCGCGGGCTCTTCAAGGGCACGAGGCCCGGCTGGAAGAAGGCGATCGTCCAGGTCCGCGAGGGCGAGACGATCGAGATCTTCGAAGGGGCACAGGTCTGATGGCAGTCAAGAAGTACAAGCCGACGAGCGCGGGACGCCGCCAGATGGCGACCTCCTCGTTCGAGGAGATCACGACGTCGACGCCCGAGAAGTCGCTGCTCGAGCCGCTCAAGAAGACGGGCGGCCGCAACAACCGCGGGCGCATCACGACGCGCCACCAGGGCGGCGGCCACAAGCGCCGCTACCGCAAGATCGACTTCAAGCGCGTCAAGGACGGCGTGCCCGCCAAGGTCGCCTCGATCGAGTACGACCCGAACCGCTCGGCGCGGATCGCACTGCTTGCATTACGCCGACGGGGCGAAGGCGTACATCCTCGCGCCGGTCGGGCTGCGCGTCGGCGCGACCGTCCAGGCCGGAACCGGCGCGGACATCAAGCCGGGCAACGCGCTGCCGCTCGCGGACATCCCGACCGGCACCGTCGTCCACGCGGTCGAGCTCCGGCCCGGCCAGGGCGCGAAGCTCGCACGTTCCGCCGGCTCGGGCATCCAGCTCGTCGCCAAGGACGCGCCCTACGGCGTGCTCCGCCTCCCCTCCGGCGAGATGCGGCGCGTGCTGCTCACCTGCCGCGCGACCGTCGGCCAGGTCGGGAACACCGACCACGCGAACGAGTCGAGCGGCAAGGCGGGGCGCAGCCGCTGGCTCGGCAAGCGCCCGTCCGTCCGCGGCACCGCGATGAATCCCGTCGACCACCCGCACGGCGGCGGCGAGGGCAAGTCCAAGGGCCATCACCCCGTGACTCCGTGGGGCGTCCCGACGATCGGGAAGCGCACCCGCCGCAAGCACAAGGAATCCGACAAGCTGATCGTCCGCGGCCGCCGCCGCGGCAAGGAGAGGCGCTAAATGAGCAGGTCTTCGAAGAAGGGGCCTTTCGTCGAGGAGCGGCTGCTCTCCCGGGTCGAGGCGATGAACGCCGCCGGTGAGAAGCGGATGATCCGCACCTGGTCGCGGGCCTCGACGATCTTCCCCGACATGGTGGGCCACACGATCGCCGTCCACGACGGCCGCAAGCACGTGCCGGTCTTCGTGTCCGAGCAGATGGTCGGGCACAAGCTCGGCGAGTTTGCGCCGACGCGGACATTCCGCAGCCACGCCGGCGACCGGCAGGCCCAGGTGAAGAAGCGCTGATGGCGGCGACGACCGACACCCCAACGGTTCGCGCGCAGGCGCGGTGGGTTCGCATGTCCGCGCGCAAGGCGCGGCTCGTGCTCGACCTGATCCGCGGCCGCACGGTGCCCGAGGCGCGGACGGTGCTCGCGTTCACGCCGCGCGCCGCTGCGCGCGAGATCGACCGCGTGCTCGCCTCCGCCGTCGCCAACGCCGAGTCCGCGCACGGTCTCGACGGCGACGAGCTCGTCGTGCTCGAGGCGTACGCCGACGAGGGCCCGACGCTCAAGCGCTGGCGCGCCCGCGCGCGCGGCCGCGTGAACCGGATCAAGAAGCGGACCTGCCACATCACCATCGTCGTCGCCGCCGTGGAGGAGCCGCGCCGTACGCGGCCGCAGGCCACCAAGGCACCCGAAACGGTGGAGTCGGCGGCGCCCAGCGAGGCGAAGCCGAAGGCCTCGCGCAGCAAGAAGAAGCAGGAGGTAGCCGCGTAATGGGCCAGAAGGTGCACCCCGGCGGCCTCCGGGTCGGCGTCATCCACGACTGGAAGTCCAACTGGTGGACGGGCAAGAAGGAGATCGCCGACTACGTCCTCGAGGACATCCGGATCCGCGACCACATCAACGGCAAGCTCGCGCACGCGGGGCTGTCCGACATCCTGATCCGCAAGGACAAGCAGCGGATCACCGTCGACATCTACACCGCGCGCCCCGGCATCGTGATCGGCAAGTCGGGCGTCGAGGTGGACGCGCTCCGCAAGGAGCTCCACGCGATCACCGGCAAGTCCGTTCACATCAACATCAACGAGATCAAGCGTCCCGAGCTCGACGCGCAGCTCGTCGCGCAGTCGATCGCCGAGCAGCTCCAGAACCGCGTGTCGTTCCGGCGCGCGATGAAGCGCTCGCTCGCGTCGGCGATGCGCTCGGGCGCCCAGGGCATCAAGATCCAGTGCGGCGGTCGGCTCGGCGGTGGCGAGATGAGCCGCAGCGAGCGCTACACGGAGGGCCGCGTCCCGCTCCACACGATCCGTGCCGACATCGACTACGGCTTTGCCGAGGCGAAGACGACCTACGGCCGGATCGGCGTGAAGGTGTGGGTCAACAAGGGCGAGATCATGCCGGAGGGCTACGAGGGGTCGCTCGGCCGCGAGCGGATCTCGGAAGCCGACGGCTCGCGCCGCCGGCGCGGCTCGAACACGGAGGGCCTCGGCGCCTCCCGCGAGAGCGGCCGCGGCCGTGGCCAGGACCGCGAGGGCCTCGGCCTCGTACAGAAGCGTCGCCGTCCCGGCGGGCGCGGACGTGGCGGTCAGGGCGGCCAGGGCCGTCCGCCGCGCGACCGCGAGCGCGGCGCCGGCGCGGCGCCCGAGACGCAGGCGCCTCCCGCAGACCAGGCAACGGAGACGCCGGCAGTCGACACGGCGCCGGCGACGCCGCCCGAGAGTGCGCCGAAGGCGCCGCCCGAGGCGAAGCCCGAGACGAAGGGCGGTGACGCCTGATGCTGATGCCGCGCAAGACCAAGCACCGCAAGCAGTTCCGGGGGCGCCGCGCCGGCCATTCGACGGGCCAGCTCGACGTGCAGTACGGCGACTTCGGGATCAAGTCTCTCGACAACGGCTGGGTCACCAACCGGCAGATCGAGGCGGCCCGTATCGCGATGACCCGCAAGATCCGCCGCGGCGGCAAGGTCTGGATCAACCTCTTCCCGGACAAGCCGTTCACGAAGAAGCCGGCGGAGACGCGCATGGGCTCCGGCAAGGGCTCGCCCGAGGGCTGGGTCGCCGTCGTCAAGCCTGGTCGCGTGATGTTCGAGCTCTCCGGCGTCCCGGAGCCGCTCGCCCGCGAGGCGCTTCGCCTCGCCGCCCAGAAGCTCCCGGTACGCACGAGGTTCGTGAAGCGGGAGGCGGATCTCTTTGAAAACTGACCAGCTCAGGGCGATGACCGACGAGGAGCTCGGCGAGAAGCTCGGCGAGAGCCGGCAGGAGCTCTTCCGCATCCGCTTCCAGGCCGCGACCGGCGGGCTCGAGTCGAGCGCCCGGCTGCGCCGGACGCGGCGCGAGATCGCCCGCATCCTGACGATCCAGAACGAGCGCACTGCCCAGAAGGTGTGAGGAAGAGATGGCTGACGAAAACGTGAAAGAGACAGACGAGACCGAGACCCCGGCCGACGAGGCTGCCGACGAGACCGTGGCGGAGGCGCCTGCCGAGGAGCAGCCCGCCGCCGAGGCCGAGGAAGCTCCCGCAGAGGCCGAGGAGGCTCCCGCAGAGGCCGAGGAGGCTACGAAGGCAGACGAGCCCGTCGCGGACGAGCCCGTGGCCGAGGCCGCTGACGAGCCACCCGCCGAGCCGGAAGAGCCTGCCGCCGAGCCCGCAGCCGAGCCCGAAGCGCCTGCCGAGGAGGCAGCGCCGGCTGCGCAGTCGGGGCCGAAGCCGAAGAAGAAGCGCCTGCCGCGCTCGGAGCGCCCGAAGCGGACGAGGCCGAAGCGCGTGCCCTCGACCGAGCGGAAGCCGATCGTGCGGCTCGAGAGCCCCGACCATGAGCGTGGGCGTCGCCAGGAGCGCCAGGGCACGGTCGTCTCCGACGCGATGGAGAAGACCATCGTCGTCCGCGTCGACGTCGTGAAGGCGCACCCGAGGTACAAGAAGGTCGTCCGGCGGAGCGTCAAGTTCCACGCGCACGACGAGTCGGGCCAGGCCAAGGTCGGCGACGTCGTCCGCATCGTCGAGACGCGCCCGATCTCGAAGACGAAGCGGTGGCGCCTCGCGGAAGTGGTGGAGGCCGCGAAGTGATCCAGCAGGAATCACGCCTCAAGGTCGCCGACAACACGGGTGCCAGGGAGCTCCTCTGCATCCGCGTCGTGGGCGGCTCGCGCCGGCGCTACGCCCGTGTCGGCGACCAGATCGTCGCTACAGTGAAGGCCGCCACGCCGCAGGGCACGGTCAAGAAGGGCGAGGTCGTGAGAGCGGTCGTCGTCCGGACGAAGAAGCCCTACGGCAGAGGTGACGGCACGCTGATCGGGTTCGACGAGAATGCCGCCGTCATCATCGACAACCAGCTGAACCCGCGCGGAACGCGCATCTTCGGGCCGGTCGCCCGCGAGCTGCGCGAGAAGAACTTCATGAAGATCGTCAGCCTCGCACCCGAGGTGCTCTAGGAATGTCCACCACCATGCGAATCAAGAAGGGCGATCTCGTCCAGGTGCTCGCCGGGAAGGACCGCGGCAAGCAAGGACGGGTCCTCGTCGCGCGCCCGCGCGAGCGGCGCGTCATCGTCGAGAACCTCAACCTCGCAAAGCGGCACACGAAGCCGCGGCCGATGCGCGACTCGACGCGCATGGGCGGCGCCAACATCATCCCGGGCGGGATCATCGACCGGGCCATGCCGCTCGACGTGTCGAACGTGATGCTCGTGTGCCCGACGTGCAAGCAGCCGACCCGCGTGGGCGTCATCGTCAAGGACGTCAAGGGCGAGTCGGTCCGCGTGCGGGTCTGCAAGCGCGACGGCTGCAGCCAGGAGATCGACTGATGGCCACCGCGACCGAGACAGTCACCCCGCGCCTCAAGCAGCGCTACGAGGAAGAGCTCCGCTCCGCGCTCCAGGAGGAGCTCGCCCTCGGCTCGGTGATGCAGGTGCCTCGCATCTCGAAGATCACGCTCAACATGGGCGTCGGTGAGGCGAAGACCGACGCGAAGGCGCTCGACGCTGCGATCGAGGAGCTCACGACGATCGCCGGCCAGCGCGCCCAGGTGCGCAAGGCCCGCAAGTCGATCGCGAGCTTCAAGCTGCGCGAGGGCATGTCGGTCGGCGCGCGCGTGACCCTGCGCGGCGCCCGCATGTACGAGTTCCTCGACCGCCTCGTCTCGATCGCGCTGCCGCGCATCCGGGACTTCCGCGGGCTGAGCCCCGACTCCTTCGACGGCCGCGGCAACTACTCGCTCGGCATCAAGGAGCAGATCATCTTCCCCGAGATCGACTACGACTCCGTGCCGGCGATCCGGGGCCTCGACATCGCGATCACGACGACGGCGGAGACCGACGAGCAGGGCCGAGCGCTCCTGCGCGCGCTCGGGATGCCGTTCGCCACCGAGAGAAGGGACACGTAGTGGCCAAGACCTCGCTCCGCGTGAAGCAGAAGCGCCAGTCGAAGCACGGCGTTCGCGCCTACACGCGCTGCAACCGCTGCGGCCGGTCGCGGGCCGTGTTCCGCAGGTACAAGCTCTGCCGGATCTGCCTCCGTGAACTCGCCCACGAGGGTGCAATCCCCGGCATGACCAAGTCCAGTTGGTAGGAGACACGCAATGCTGACCGATCCGATCGCCGACATGCTGAGCCGCATCCGCAACGCGAACCGCGCGATGCACGACACCGTCGCCATGCCCACCTCCCGCATGAAGGAGGAGATCGCTCGCCTGTTGCAGGACGAGGGCTACATCAAGGGCTTCTCGGTCGTCGAGGCGGAGCCGGTGAGCTCGCTCGTGATCGAGCTCAAGTTCGGCAAGAACCGCGAGCGCGTGATCACCGACCTGAAGCGGGTCTCCAAGCCCGGTCGCCGCGTGTACGCCAAGAAGGACCGGCTTCCGCGCGTCCTCGGCGGCCTCGGCACCGCGATCCTGTCCACCTCGACCGGAGTGATCACCACCCGCCAGGCCGCTGAGCGCGGCGTCGGCGGGGAGGTCCTCGCCTTCGTCTGGTAGCGATGAGCCGCATCGGCAGACAGCCCATCGAGATCCCGAGCGGCGTCACCGTCGAGGTGTCGCCCGGCGGGAACGTCACCGTTACCGGGCCGCTCGGCACGCTGGAGCAGCGCGTCCCCGCGCGGATGCAGGTCGCGCAGGAGGACGGCGTCGTCACCGTGACCCGTCCCACCGAGCGCGGCGAGGACCGCGCGCTCCACGGGCTCACGCGGACGCTCGTCGCGAACATGGTCGAGGGCGTCACGAAGGGCTTCGAGAAGCAGCTCGAGATCCAGGGAGTCGGGTATCGCGCGCAGCTCAAGGGCGCCGAGCTGGAGCTCGCCGTCGGCTTCTCGCACCCGGTCACGATCATCCCGCGCGAGGGCATCTCGTTCGACGTGCCCCAGCCGACGCTGGTGATCGTGAAGGGCACGGACAAGCAGGTCGTCGGGCAGACGGCCGCCGAGATCCGCAAGGTGCGCCCGCCCGAGCCATACAAGGGCAAGGGCATTCGCTACCAGGGCGAGCACGTGCGGCGAAAGGTGGGTAAGCGCGCATGAGCACGTCCGTTCGCGAGGCACGGCTCCGGCGCCACCGCCGGGTGCGCGGCAAGGTGTCCGGCACGGCCGACCGGCCGAGGCTCGTCGTCTTCCGCTCGAACAAGGGCATCTTCGCCCAGCTCGTCGATGACGAGGCCGGCCGCACACTCGCCTCGGCGAGCTGGCTCGGACAGCGCTCCTTCAAGGGGACGAAGACCGAGCAGGCGGCCGCCGTCGGCAAGACGCTGGCCGCCGAGGCGAAGAAGGCAGGCGTCGAGTCGTGCGTCTTCGACCGAGGCGGGTATCTCTACCACGGACGCGTCAAGGCGCTCGCCGACGGCGCGCGCGAGGGAGGTCTGGAGTTCTGATGGGTGTCGCTGAAGTCGCCGAGTCGCGCGAGCTCAAGGAGCGCGTGATCGAGATCAACCGGGTCGCGAAGGTCGTCAAGGGCGGCCGACGCTTCTCGTTCACCGCGCTCGTCGTGATCGGCGACGAGGTCGACCGCGTCGGTGTCGGCTACGGGAAGGCGCGGGAGGTCCCGCTCGCCATCTCGAAGGCCGTCGACGACGCGAAGAAGAACCTGTTCACCGTCCCGAAGCACGGCGCGACGATCACTCACGAGATCACGGGCCGGTTCGACGCTGCACGCGTCGTCCTGCGCCCCGCGAGCGAGGGAACCGGCGTGATCGCCGGCGGTGGCGTCCGGGCGGTGCTCGAGCTGGCCGGGATCCGCGACGTCCTCTCGAAGAGCCTCGGCACGACGAACCCGATCAACATGGCGCGGGCGACCGTCGACGGCCTCAAGCGGCTCCGCCGCCCCGAGGACGTGGCGCGTTCGCGCGGGAAGTCCATCAAGGACGTCCTGCCGTACCGGCCTCCGGCCGAGCCGGCAGTGGAGAACGAGGCCGGGGCGGAGCCAGTTGCGAGCCCCGCGGAGGAGCCGCAGGACGGGGAGAAGGCATGACGACCGTCCGCGTCACCCAGGTGAGGAGCAACATCGGCCAGTCCTTCCGCCACGAGGGCACCCTCCGCGCGCTCGGTCTCGGACGGATCGGCAAGAGCGCCGACCACCGGGAGAGCCCGCAGCTCGAGGGGCAGCTCCGGCACGTCGCGCACCTCGTCACCGTGACGCCGGTCGACGGGAAGGACGCGTAACCCATGGACGAGCTCAACCTCCATTCGCTCTCCCCGGCCCAACCGCGCAAGAACCGCAAGCGGGTCGGGCGCGGCCTCGGCTCGGGCAAGGGGCGCTACTCGGGCCGCGGGATCAAGGGCCAGAAGTCCCGCTCCGGCTCGCACAAGATGGCGGCCGGCTTCGAGGGCGGCCAGATGCCGATCGACATGCGGCTCCCGAAGCTCCGCGGCAACACCTCCGCGGACGCGATGCCGATCGGTCCGTTCCGCACCTACAGCCAGCCCGTGAACCTCCGCGACCTCGAGGAGCGCTTCGAGGCGGGCGAGGAGGTGACGCCGGAGGCGCTCAAGGCGAAGCGGCTGATCCGCAAGGTCTCGGTCGACGTCAAGATCCTCGGCATCGGCGAGCTCTCGAAGGCGCTCTCGGTCTCCGCGCACGGCTTCTCGAAGACGGCGAAGGAGAAGATCGAGGCCGCCGGCGGGACCGTGACGTGGCTGCGCGGCGAGCCAGTTCCGCGTGCCGTCCCGAAGCGGGCCCGCAAGCCGAAGGCGACGCCGGAGGACGACGAGCCGGAGGCGAACGAGCCGGCCGCGGACGCGGAAGAGCCCGCGGAGGAGGCCTAGTCACCGCGCCGCGGGCGCGGTGAAGACGCAATGTTCGCCTGGCTCGCCAACGCGTGGCGCGTCCCGGAGCTGCGCAAGCGCCTCCTCTTCACGGCGATGATCCTCGCGCTCTACCGGCTCGGGTCGTGGATCCCCGCCCCGGGCGTCGACTCCGAGGCGATCGACCAGTACCTGTCGAGCACCGGCGGGATCTTCAACCTGCTCAACCTCTTCTCTGGGGGCGCGCTGTCGCAGTTCTCGCTGTTCGCGCTCGGGATCATGCCGTACGTCACGGCGTCGATCATCCTCCAGCTGATGACCGTCGTCATCCCGCGGCTCTCGGAGCTGCAGAAGGAAGGCGAGTCGGGCACCGCCAAGATCAACCAGTACACGCGCTACCTGACCGTCGTCCTGTCGGCGGCGCAAGCGCTCGGCTACGCATTCCTCTTCAAGAACCAGGGGATCCTCGAGGCGAACGCGGGCCGCATGGTGCTGATAATCGTCACGCTCACCGTCGGCAGCGTGCTGCTGATGTGGATGGGCGAGCAGATCACGAAGCGCGGGATCGGCAACGGCATCTCGATCCTCATCTTCGCGTCAATCCTGACGGGCCTCCCGCTCGGCGTGACCGCCTGGTGGAACGGCGGCCCGATGGAGCGGATCTTCTTCCCGCTGATCGGGATCGCGATCGTCGCGGCGGTCGTGTTCGTCCAGGAGGGGCAGCGCAAGATCCCGATCCAGTACGCGAAGCGGATGGTCGGGCGCCGGATGACCTCCGGCGGGTCGACGTACCTGCCGTTGCGCGTGAACATGGCCGGCGTCATCCCCGTCATCTTCGCCGCGGCGATTCTCGCCTTCCCGCCGACGGTCGCGTCCTACTTCCCGCAGACGCAGGACTTCATCAACACCTACTTCCAGCCCGGTGACTGGCTGTACCTGACGATCGAGGGCGTGATGATCATCGTCTTCACGTTCTTCTACACCGCGGTCCAGTTCAACCCCGTCGACCAGGCCGACAACCTGCGCAAGCACGGGGGCTACATCCCCGGCATCCGTCCAGGCCCGCCCACAGCGCAGTACCTCGACCGCGTCCTCACGCGCCTCACACTGCCCGGATCGCTCTTCCTGGCCGCGGTGGCGGTCGCACCGAGCCTCTTCATCCGGTACGGCGGCTTCTCGCAGGCGAACGCGCGCGCGCTCGGCGGGACGTCCGTGCTGATCGCCGTCGGCGTCGCACTCGACACCATGAGGCAGATGGAGTCGCAGATGATGATGCGCAACTACGAAGGCTTCCTCCGGTGAACTTGCTCGTGCTGGGCCCCCAGGGGTCCGGCAAGGGGACGCAGGCAAAGCGGATCTCGGCCGCCCACGCGCTCCCGCACGTCTCGACGGGCGACATGTTCCGCGCGGCGATCGCCTCCGGCACCGAGCTCGGGCGCCGGGTGGAGCCGATCCTCGCGAGCGGCGACCTCGTGCCGGACGAGCTGACCGTGGCGTTGATCCGCGAGCGTCTGTCAGAGGAGGACGCGCGCGACGGCTTCGTGCTCGACGGCTTCCCGCGGAACCTCACCCAGGCGGAGGCGCTCGACGGGATGCTGGCCGAGATCGGCCGCGGGCTCGACGCCGTGCTCTTCTTCGACCTCTCGGACGAGCTCGCCGTCGAGCGGATCCGCGGCCGGGCTCTCGACGAGGACCGCGACGACGACACGCCGGAGGCGATCGGACGCCGGCTCGCGATCTACCACGAGCAGACGGAGCCGGTGGTCGAGCGCTACCGCGCGACGGGGAAGCTCGTCCCGCTCCATGCGGCGCGGTCGATCGAAGACGTCTCGACGGAGATCGAGGCTGCGCTCGACCTGCTCGAGGACGGGGCGGCGGCGTGACGGCCCGCGCGTCCTTCTCGTCCCACTGCGGCCCCGGCCGCGCCAGCGGCCGCTTCAGGGATCGTTGCGATTCCGGATCCGCTCTTGCAGATCCGGGATCTGCGGAGGACAGAGCGTGATCATTCGTAAGGGGCCTGCGGAAATCGATCGCATCGGTCGCGCCGGCGCGCTGGTCGGCGAGACGATCGCGCACGTCGGGCAGAGGATCGAGCCAGGGGTCACGACCCTCGAGCTCGACCGGATCGCCGACGAGTTCATCCGTGCCCGCGGCGGCGTGCCGACGTCCCAGGGCTACAAGGGCTACCCGCGCGCCATCTGCATCTCCGTCGACGACGTCGTCGTCCACGGTATCCCCGACGAAACGGGGGTCGAGGACGGCAGCCTCGTCACGATCGACGTGGGCGTGACCCTCGACGGCGCGATCGCGGACAGCGCGTACACGTTCGCCGTCGGAGCGATCGACGCGGAGTCGCAGCGCCTCCTCGACGTGTGCCAGGAGGCGCTCGCCGCAGGGATCGGCGAGGCGCGGCTCGGCAACCGGATCGGCGACATCTCGCACGCCGTGCAGGTCGTCGTGGAGGGCGCCGGCTTCTCGGTCGTCAAGAGCCTCGTGGGCCACGGCGTCGGCCGCCACTACCACGAGGACCCGCACGTCCCGAACTTCGGCGACGCCGGCCGCGGGCCGCGACTGTCGGAGGGAATGACGATCGCGATCGAGCCGATGATCACGATGGGGCGCCCGGAGGTCTGGCTCGCCGAGGACGGCTGGACGATCGCGACGAGCGACGGCTCGCTCGCCGCCCATTTCGAGCACACGGTCGCGATCCTGCCCGACGGCCCGCGGATCCTCACGCCGCGCCTCGGAGTGCCCGACCTGAGCCGGATGGGAACCCCCTGAGAAGGCCTGGAACGGGGAGTCTGCTACAGTACGCAGCCCGCGCGGATGCCTTCGGGTGCGCGCGGATCTCATCATGAACACCCGCAACGGGCAGGGCGCGAACCCTGCGCGAGGAGTCGGTTGGCAGTCAAGGAAGAGAAGATCGAGGTCGAGGGCGAGGTCGTCGAAGCCCTTCCGAGCACGATGTTCCGCGTCGAGCTCGATAGCGGACAGTCCGTGCTCGCCAAGATCTCCGGGAAGATGCGCAAGCACTACATCCGGCTCCTCCCCGGAGACCGGGTCAAGGTGGAGCTCTCCCCGTACGACCTCTCGCGCGGCCGCATCACCTTCCGACTCAAGTAGCCGACCACTCAGGAGCCCAACGTGAAAGTCCGTCCCTCGGTCAAGGTCATGTGCGAGCGATGCCGCGTGGTGAAGCGGCACGGCCGCACGATGGTGATCTGCGCCAACCCCCGGCACAAGCAACGGCAGGGCTAGGAGAACAGATTTGGCACGCATCGCCGGCGTCAACCTCCCGAACCAGAAGCGTCTCGAGATCGGCCTGACCTACATCTACGGGATCGGGCAGTCGACCGCGCAGAAGGTCTGCAAAGAGCTCGGCCTCGATCCGAACGAGAAGGTCAAGGACCTGACCGACGACGAGGTCACGAAGCTCCGCACCTACATCGACACGAACCTCGAGGTCGAGGGCGACCTGCGGCGGGAGCGCACCCAGGCGATCAAGCGCCTCTCGGAGATCGGCTGCTACCGCGGCGTGCGGCACCGCCGGAACCTCCCGGTGCACGGCCAGCGCACGAAGACCAACGCGCGCACGCGCAAGGGGCCGAAGAAGACGGTCGGCCGCGGGAAGAAGGCGAAGTAGTGGCTCCCCCTCGCAAGTCCGCCACGCGCGGCCGCACGCGCCGTCGCGTCCGCAAGAACATCGCGATCGGCCAGGCGCACATCAAGACGTCGTTCAACAACACGATCGTCTCCTTGACCGACAAGGAGGGGAACGTGATCGCCTGGGAGTCCGCCGGCTCGGCGGGGTTCAAGGGCTCGCGCAAGTCGACTCCGTTCGCCGCGCAGGTGACCGCCGACAACGCCGCCCGCAAGGGCATGGAGCACGGCCTCCAGAAGGTCGAGGTCTTCGTCAAAGGCCCGGGCTCGGGCCGCGAGACGGCGATCCGCTCGCTCCAGGCGGCCGGGCTCGAGATCCTCGGCGTCAAGGACGTCTCCCCGCAGGCGCACAATGGCGTCCGGCCCAAGAAGAGGCGGAGGGGCTAATGGCCCGCGACACGGGAGCGAAGTGCCGCCAGTGCCGCCGGGAGGGGCTCAAACTCTTCCTGAAGGGCGAGCGCTGCCTCACCGAGAAATGCGCGATCGAGCGGCGCTCGTATCCGCCGGGAGAGCACGGCCGCGGCCGCATCAAGCAGAGCGAATACCTGCTGCAGCTGCGCGAGAAGCAGAAGGCGCGCCGCTACTACGGCCTGCTCGAGAAGCAGTTCCGCAACACGTACGCCAAGGCGTCGCGCGGCACCGGCCCTACCGGCGAGAACCTGCTGCGGATGCTCGAGACGCGCCTCGACAACGTCGTCTACCGCCTCGGCTTCGCCGGCTCTCGCGCACAGGCGCGGCAGCTCGTGCGTCACGGCCATTTCATGGTCAACGGCCGCCGCGTGAACATCCCGAGCTACGGCGTCCGCCCCGAGGACATCATCTCGCTCAAGGCTGGAAGCCCCGCCGAGACGATCGTGCGTGACGCGACCGACCTGACCGCCGCGGTCACGCCGTGGCTCCAGGCCGACCATGACGGGCTCACCGGCAAGGTCCTGAAGTGGCCCGAGCGCGCCGAGATCGACACGCCGGTTCAGGAGTCACTGATCGTCGAGCTGTACTCGAAGTAACCGGCCGACGCGCCGGCGCGCTTCGAGCCGATTTTCGCCAGAACCGCCCGAAAGGATCCCATGGCCACCCGTACTTCTCTGCTTGACATACCGCCCAGGATCGTCTCCGAGGACGCCGACGAGCGCTCGGGGCGCTTCACGATCGAGCCGCTCGACCGCGGCTTCGGCTACACCTTCGGCAACTCGCTCCGGCGGGTGCTGCTCTCGTCGCTCGAGGGCGCGGCCGTCACGGCCGTCAAGATCGAGGGCGTCGCCCACGAGTTCACGACCCTGCCGGGCGTCCGCGAGGACGTCACCGACATCATCCTGAACCTCAAGGAGCTGGTCTGCCGCCTCCACGGCGACTCGCCCGAGATCGAGGTGCACCTCTCGAAGAGGGGCGCAGGCGCCGTCACGGCCGCCGACATCGAGGCACCCGCCGATCTCGAGATCTTGAACCCTGAGCTCGAGCTCGCGCATCTCGCCGACAAGGGCAAGCTCGAGATGACGCTCACGATCGGTCGCGGCCGGGGGTACCTGCCGGCCGACCAGAACCGCGGCCCGGAGACGACGATCGGCGTGATCCCGATCGACTCGATCTTCTCGCCGGTGCGGCGCGTCTCGTACGAGGTCGACTCGTCGCGCGTCGGGCAGCGCACCGACTACGACAAGCTCGTGCTCGAGGTCACCACCGACGGCTCGCTCGAGCCGAAGGAGGCGATCGCGCGCGCAGCCGAGCTTCTCATCGAGCAGCTCGCGATCTTCGCCGACCCGGCGCGGATCGAGGGCCTCGCCGACGCGGCAGCCGCCGCCGAGGCCGAGGTGCCGTCGACCTCGCACGGGATGGAGAACTTCCCCATCGAGGAGCTCGAGCTCGGCGTCCGCTCGTACAACTGCCTGAAGCGCGTCGGCATCGAGACGATCGGCGACCTCACCTCGAAGTCCGAGAACGAGCTCGCCGCGATCCCGAACTTCGGTCGCAAGTCGATCGAGGAGGTGCGCGAGACTCTCGCCGCCCACGGCCTCACGTTGAAGGGCGAGGAGCTCCCCGCGTAGTCATGAGGCACGCGAAGGCAGGCAAGAAGCTCGGCCGCGATGCAGCGCACCGCAAGGCGCTGTACTCGAACCTCGCCGGTGCGCTCATCACGCACGGCCGGATCGAGACGACCGAGGCGAAGGCGAAGGCGGTCAAGCCGTTCGCCGAGAAGATGATCACGCTCGGCAAGCGAGGCGACCTGCACGCACGGCGCCTCGCGATGGCAGAGCTCCGCTCGAACGACGTCGTCCACAAGCTCTTCTCGGACGTCGCGCCCCGCTTCGCCGAGCGCAACGGCGGCTACACGCGGGTGATCAAGCTCGGCCCCCGCCAGGGCGACGCGGCCTCCATGGCGCTGCTCGAGCTGGTCGACTTCGAACCGCCGGCCTAGCGCTCCGCCCGACGTGTCCGACTGAAGTCGGACACGAACGACGGCGCGCGTGCTTCTCGTGGGTCCGACTTCAGTCGGACACCGAACGACGGCGCGCGGGCTTCTCGTGGTGTCCGACTTCAGTCGGACACCTGCGTCGGGCCACTAGCCTTCGCGCATGCTCACCATCGTCGCGGTGATCCTGGCGCTCACGGTCCTGCCCTCGCCGTGGGGCATCGTCGCGGTCGCCGGCGCTGCGGCCATAGACGTGGTCGAGATCGGCTTCTTCGCGCGCTGGTCGAAGCGCCGTCGCGCGACGGTCGGCGCAGAGACGCTCGTGGGCCGGACGGCCGTGGTCGTGCGGGCGCTGTCGCCGCACGGGCAGGTGCAGCTCGACGGCGAGATCTGGGAGGCGCGGGCAGGCGAGAACGTTCCCCCTGGAGCCGAGGTGACGATCACTGCGGTCGACGGTCTCGTGCTCGACGTGACGCCTTCCACGCACACGTGAGCTCGAGGTCGCGTGCCCACGCTGAGGCTGACGCTCGAGTACGACGGGACCGGGTTTCGCGGGTGGGCGCGGCAGCCCGGTGAGCGGACGGTCGAAGGCGTGCTGCGCGATGCGCTCGACGCCGTGCTGCCGTCGTGGAGCGAGCTTGCCGTCGCGGGCCGGACGGACGCGGGCGTCCACGCGACCGGGCAGGTCGCGAGCCTCGAAGGCGAGGGCGGCCCACCTGTCGGGCGCCTCGCCGAGGCGCTGAACACGGCGCTGCCGTACGACGTGGCGGTGCTCGCCGCGGAGGTCGCGCCCGACGGCTTCCACGCCCGCTTCTCGGCGACGGCACGGTCGTACCGGTACGTGGTGCTCGCGACACGCTCGCGGGCAGCGCTTCGTGCACGTCGCGCGCTCTGGTGGCCGCGGCCTCTCCACCTCACGCAGCTCGAGGAGTGCGCCGCTGCGCTCGTGGGTGGCCACGACTTCACGGCCTTCACGCCGACCGAGACGCGGCACCGGGTGTTCGTGCGCGAGATCCGGGGTGCGGCGTGGGAACGTCGCGGCGACGAGCTGCATTTCACGGTGGCGGCCGACTCGTTCCTCCGCCACATGGTGCGGACGCTCGTCGGGACGATGCTGGAGACGGACCCGAAGGCCTTTGCCGCGCTGCTCGAGGGACGGCCTCGCTCCGAGGCCGGTTCGACGGCGCCGCCCTGGGGGCTCTACCTGGAGTGCGTGGAGTTCGAGCCGGGGTCTGGCATCCGCGGGGTGCCTGACCCCCGTGACGCTCCTGATCCGTCGTGACCGTTACGCACGGCACTGCACCACTGGGCACAGGCACCTGCGGTACCAGTCCCCGCCTCAGGTCACGGGCAGGCACCTGCGGTGCCAGTCGCCCATCGGGCAGCCTGCGGGCCACCCCCCGGGCTACGATCGCCGCGATGCGCAGATCCGTCGTCCTCTTCGATCTCGACGGCACGCTGATCGACTCCGGCCCGATCATCGTCGCCTCGATGAAGCACGCGTCGCTGACCGTCCTCGGCCGTGAGCCCGACGAGGAGCTGGTCCGCTCCGCGATCGGCGGCCCGGGCCTGATCGCGCAGATGCGCGACCTCGATCCCGACCGGGTCGACGAGCTCGTCGAGGCCTACCGCGCCCACAACGAGCCCCTGCACGACACGCTCGAGGCGTTCCCCGGCGTGCTCGCGTTGCTTCCGGTACTTCGCGACGAGGGTCGCAGGCTCGGGATCGTCACGGCGAAGCGGCTGCGGACGGTCGGTCTCGCGCTCGACCGCTTTCCCGTCCTCGGGGAGCTGATGGACGTCGTGATCGGCGCCGAGGACACCGAGCGGCACAAGCCTGATCCGGATCCTGTCCTCGAGGCGCTCCGCCGACTCGATGCGAGCCCGGAGGACGCTGCCTACGTCGGCGACTCGCCCTTCGACATCCGCGCCGGGAACGCGGCGGGCGTGCGCACGGTCGGCGTGGGCTGGGGCGGCATCCATCCCGACGAGCGGCTGCTCCACGCCGGTCCCGCCGCGCTCGTCCATACCGCCGAGGAGCTCCATGCCGCGCTCTGACCCCGCCGCGCGGGCGGCTGAGCTGCGGCGACTCGTCGAGCACCACAACTACCGCTACCACGTCCTCGACGACCCGGAGATCCCGGACAGCGCCTACGACGTGCTCTACGACGAGCTCAGCGCGCTCGAAGCGGATCACCCCGAGCTCGTCACGCCGGATTCGCCGACGCAGCGCGTCGGCGGCGCCCCTGCCGGCGGGTTCACGAAGGTCGACCACCTGCAGCCGATGGGCTCGCTCGAGAAGGTGACGACGGCGGAGGCGCTGGAGAAGTGGGCCGCCGACGTGCGCAAGCGGCTCGGAACGGACGAGCCGGTCGCCTACGTGATCGAGCCGAAGATCGACGGCTCCGCCATCTCGCTCGTCTACGAGCAGGGCGCCTTCGTGCGCGGCGCGACGCGCGGTGACGGCACGCGCGGCGAGGACGTGACACGGAACCTGCGCACCGTGACGGCCGTGCCACTCCGTGTGCGCACCGACGACGGCGAAGAGCCGCCATCGCTCCTCGAGGTGCGGGGCGAGATCTACTTCCCGCTCACCGGGTTCGCCCGCTTCAACGACGCCCAGGTCGCGGCCGGCAAGAAGCCGGCACCGAACCCGCGGAATGCCGCGGCGGGCTCGCTGCGCCAGCTCGATCCGGGCATCACCGCGGGGCGGCCACTGTCGCTCTGGGTGTACGGCGCCGGCGCGCGCGAGGGAGATTTCCCGCAGACGCAGTGGGAGCTGCTCGCATGGCTGCGCGACCACGGCTTCCGCACCAATCCGCACGCCGAGCGCATCGAGTCGATCGAGGCGGTGGCGGAGGCATGCAGCGCGTGGGAGAGTCGCCGGTCCGAGCTCGACTACGAGATCGACGGGATCGTGATCAAGGTCGACGACCTCGACCAGCAGCGGCGGCTCGGCGCTCTTCACGAACGGCCGCGATGGGCACGTGCCTACAAGTGGGCGCCGACCGCGGCGGTGACGACGCTCAGGAAGATCCACATCCGCGTCGGCCGCACCGGTGCCCTCAACCCATGGGCGGAGCTCGAGCCGGTGCACGTCGGCGGAGTCACCGTGTCCAACGCGACGCTGCACAACGAGGAGGACATCAACCGCAAGGACATCCGCGAGGGCGACCTCGTGATCGTCCAGCGCGCGGGCGACGTGATTCCGCAGGTCGTCGGGCCTGCCGGTGAGCACGCGAAGGGGACGAAGCCGTTCCGGATGCCGAAGAACTGCCCGCTCTGCAGCGCGCGTGTCGTGAAGCCCGAGGGCGAGGTCATGCACCGCTGCCCGAACCGCGCGTGCCCGTCGCGCGGCCTCGAGACGCTGATCCACTGGGTGAGCGCCGCCATGGACATCGAAGGGGTCGGCGAGCAGTTCGTGCGCCGGCTCTGGGACGAGGGCCTGCTCCGCTCGATGCCCGACCTTTACCGCCTGACCGTCGACCAGCTCGCGGCGCTCGACGGCTACGGCGAGGTGTCGGCCGCGCGCGCGATCGCGTCGATCGAGGCCTCGAAGGCCCAGCCGTTCTCGCGCGTCCTCTTCGGTCTCAACATCCCGAAGATCGGGTGGGTGCTCGCGCGCAATCTCGCGCGCCACTTCGGCTCGATCGACGCGTTGATCGCGGCGAGCCAGGAGGAGCTCGAGCTGACCGAGGGCATCGGCCCCGACCGCGCGGAGCTCGTGGCCGAGTGGTTCGCGGAGGCGGAGAACGTCGCGCTCGTACGCGAGCTCGAGTCGCTCGGGCTGACGATGAGCTCCGGCGAGGCCGAGGTGCCGGTGGAAGGGCCGTTGAGCGGCCGTCAGTACGTGATCACCGGCACCCTCGAGCGGTACACGCGGGAGGAGGCGAAGGCCGCGCTCGAGGCGCTCGGGGCGAAGGTCTCGGACTCCGTCTCGAAGAAGACGGCTGGCGTGATCGTGGGCGAGAGCCCCGGCTCGAAGGCGCAGAAGGCCGAGAAGGCCGGCGTACCGGTCCTGGACGAGACGGCGCTCGAGGCGCTGCTCGGCGGGATCTAGGGCCGCGTGCTGGCCGAGCGCCGGAGCGATGACGCGAGCGCGAGCACGAAGCGGTCCTGAGCGGTTCGCGCCGACCAGTAGGCGACGGGCGCGCCGTTCTGGAGGACGGCGAAGACGATCGAGTCGCTCAGGAGGCCGGAGAGCGAGCACGCGAGGTCGGTGGTGCCCGTCTTCCCCCGCACGACGCCGGTGAGCGTGGGGAGGCGCGCGCGCAGTGTCCCGCTGCGCCCCGCGACGGCGAGCGATTGGACGAACGCGGCCCTGATCTCGGGGTTCTCGAGACCGGCGCGGATGACCGCGGCGAGCGTTCGAGCCGTCATCCGGTCCAGCGACGACAGGCCCGAGCCGTCGACGAGCCGCACGCCGGCGGTCGGGATGTCGGCCGCGCGCATCTCGGCGATCACCACCGCCGCCCCGCGGGCGCTCGTGCCCACCCCGCCGTCGAGCGTGCCGAGGTGCTTGAGGAGCATCTCCGCGGTGAAGTTGTCGCTGTCCTGGTTCATTCGCTGCACGATCGCCGAGAGCGGATCCGACGTGTCCGTGGCCAGGGGAACGGCGTCGCCGGGCGCGGTCCCGAGCCCGATGCGCCCTCCGACGGCGATCTTGCGCGCGACGAGCGCCTTACGCAGCGTGCGTGCCGCGAGGAGCGGCGGCGAGAGCGACGGCCAGCCTTGCGCACGGTCGACCACGAGCGCAGAGAGCGGCGGAGTCTCGCCTCCGACGAAGTACCGCTTCCATCCGTCCGCTCCGCGTCGCTGGTCGAACGCCGACTCGTCGCCACGGATCCGGCCGTTCACGCGCCGAATTCCTCTCGCGCGCAGCGTCGCCGCAAGCGCGGCGATGTCCGCGGATGACAGCGTTGGGTCGCCGTTGCTGCGGAGATACAGGTCGCCGTTCCAGAGGCGGCCCGCCCGCCGGCCCACCCCGAGCACCTCCGTCGTGAAGCGGTACTCCGTGCCGAGCCTCGTCAGCGCGGCCCACGAGACGGGCAGCTTCTCGTTCGACGCCGGATGGACGGGGAGCGCGTCGTTGTGCGCGTAGAGAACGGTGCCGGTGCCGGCGTCCACGGCGATCGCCGCCGTGCGGGCGAGTGAGATGTCCGGCGAGCGCAGCGACTTCGTGAGCCTGGCCGAGAGGTCGCCGGAGGCCGCGAGCGGAGAGGAGACGGCCGTCGCGGCGAACGCGACGGAGCAGAGCGCGAGCCGGAGTCGCACGGCTCCTAACCGTAGACGGTGATCGTGACGGTGCGCCTGCCCCAGGCCCGCGCGGCGGCCGTGCTCGGCATCCAGAGGTCGATGATGTTGCCCCTGATCGCCGAGCCGACGTCCGCCGCGACCGCGGCGCCGTACCCCGGGACGAAGACGCGCGTCCCGAGTGGGATCACCGCGGGATCGACGGCGATCACGCCGACGCCGACCGCGAGCCCGCTGGCAGTCCTGCCCGGCAGGTGATACGCCACGGCGTCGACGACGAGCGCGCGCGTGCCCGGCGCGGCGGGCGTCCGCGCGGCCGGAGCGCTCGGTGCCTCGACCCGAGGCGCGGGAGCGGGCGTGCTCTTCCGCTCGATGCGGGCCGAGGCGCGCTGAGCGGCTATTGCCCGGGCCTCGATCGCCGCGAGGCGGGCGCGGGTGACACCCGCACGGCTCCGGATGCTCGCAACCGTGGCACGCCGCGAGGCCGCCGCGCGCTCACTCGCTGCGAGTGCCGCTCCGGCCCGACGTTCGACGTCGGTGAGCTGCCGCCGTACCTGGGACAGACGCACGAGCCGGGCACGGAGCGAACGGGATCGGGTGCGGAGCTCGGCTGCGATTCCGCGGTTCGCGTGCGTCGTGCGCTCCAGCTCGTCGAGCCCGGCGAGCATCGCCGGCAGCGACCGCGCGCCCAGGAGGACGGCGATCGGGTCGGCATCGCCCTCGACGTACAGCCGGCGCAGCAGAGTGGCAACCCGCCGGTTGGTCGCGTCGAGCGAGCCGCGGACGATGGCAACGTGTCTCCGGGTGCGCGCGACCCTCGCATCGAGTGCTTGCCGCCGGCGTTCGAGGCGGACGGCGGTCGCGCGCGCTCGCGCGACGGCCGACTCGGCGGCGTAGAGCTCGAGCTCCGCCGAGCGCTGCGCGCGTGTGAGCGACGCGAGCCGGTCGGCGGGACCGGATGCACCGGCCGACGCCGCGGCGGCGCATCCGAGGAGGACGATCGCCGTGCACGGCACGAGGTATCGCGCACGCCGCCGCACAGCGCCGGGGACCGTACCACACGAATTGAGGCTGTTTGCAGATATTTTCGCGACGGTTGGGCGTGCAGACGTCGTGTGGCGCTGCTAGGCTCCCCGACTTGTGGCCGGTGACCCCACCATCGGCGGGCCTGTCGACAGGCGATCGGGACGGCGCGTGACGTTCCTCGCACGGCGACCGGCCCCGATCATCATTGCGGCGCTCGCGGCTCTCGGCGCATTCCTCGTGCTCGCCGCAGGCCCAGCGACGGCTGACCCCTCCATCGCGTCGAAGCGCGAGCAAGCGCAGGCAGTGCTGGCGCAGATCCGTGCCCTCGACTCGAGCCTCGGGCATGCGTCGGAGGCGTACAACCTCGCGGACATCCAGCTCTCGCAGATCGACGCCGACCTGAAGACGAACGGCCGGCATCTCGGGATCGCGCGGTCGAGCCTCGGCGCAGCGCAGGTGCACATCGCGAAACGGTTGCGTGCGCTCTACATCAACGGTGACTCGGGCGGCGCCGTCGAGGTGATCCTCGGCGCGAAGAGCCTCGACGACCTGCTCGACCGTCTCGACATGGCCGAGCGCGTCGGCGGGCAGGACGCGCAGGTGCTGCACGACGTCAGGAAGTTCCGCAACGAGGTACGCAAGCGCGGGGTTCAACTCCGTTCCGATCGCGCGCGGCAGGCCCAGGTCGTCGCCGAGCGCGCCGCGCAGAAGCGCTCGATCGAGGGTCAGCTCGCCGAGCGCAAGCGGCTCGCCGCTTCGATCCAGGACGAGATCACACGGATGGAGGCCGCAGAGCAACGACGTCAGGCGGAGCTCGAGCGGCAGGCCCGTGCAAGGCTGGAGGCGGCTGCGGCCGTCCGCGCATCGGCCCGTCAGCAGACGCTCGACCTCTCGTCCGGCCCGGCGACCGACGTCCCCGCGGACGGCACCTCTTCGGCGTCGCCCGTGTACGCGCCGGCGCCACCCTCGAAGTACGGCGGCGTGGTCGGGATCGCGATGCAGTATCTCGGCACGCCGTACGTGTGGGGCGGCGCCAGCCCGGGAGGCTTCGACTGCTCGGGCTTCGCGATGTACGTGTACGCACAGGTCGGGATCTCATTGCCGCACAACGCGGCGATGCAGTACAACTCGGTCGGCGTCCCCGTCTCGCGGGACGACCTCCAGGCGGGCGACCTCGTGTTCTTCGACGGCCTCGGGCACATGGGGATCTACATCGGCGGAGGCCAGTTCATCCACGCCCCGCACACCGGCGACGTCGTGAAGATCTCGAGCCTGTACGACTCCTGGTACGCGTCGACGTACTACGGCGCCAAACGCGTCCTGTAATTTGCTCGCCAGGCAGGATTCGGCAGGAGCCGAATCCTGCGGCTGATCCCCGCCTGCGGCGGGGCACGTCCCTGAAGGCGTCCCCTTCGGGGCCGCAACTGCCTCCTGATCTTGCTCGCCAGGCAGGGTCCGGCAGAAGCCGAACCCTGCGGCTGTTCCCCGCCTGCGGCGGGGCACGTCCCTGAAGGCGTCCCTTTCGGGGCCGCAACTGCCTCCTGACGTTCGGCTCGGTGTCAGCTCGTGGGAGGTGCAGCGCCGTCGTAGAGGGCGGCGACCTCGTCCGCGAAGTGGTCGAGGACGACGCGGCGGCGGAGCTTGAGCGTCGGCGTGACCTCGCCGCGGTCCATCTCGAAGTCCCGTGGCAGGATCGCGAACCGCTTGATCTGCTCGTAGCGCGAACGCTCGCGGTTGACGTCGTCGACGATGCCGGCCACGAGCTCCCGCACGCGAGGGTCGTCCGGGAGGGATGACGGATCACCGTCGACGCCCTGCTCGGCGGCCCACTTCTCGATCTCCACCGGATCGAGCGTGATCAGTGCGGCCGGGAACGGCTTCCGGTCGCCGACGACGATCGCCTGCGAGACGAAGCGCGACGTCTTCAGGTCGTTCTCGAGGTTCTGCGGGGCGATGTTCTTCCCGCCCGCCGTCACCAGAATGTCCTTCTTGCGATCCGTGATCGTGACGAAGCCGTCGGCGTCGATCGAGGCGATGTCGCCGGTGCGCAGCCAGCCGTCGTCGTCGAGCACCTCCGCCGTCGCCTCGGGCTCCTTGAAGTAGCCGGCGAAGACGGTCTCGCTGCGGATCAGGAGCTCGCCGTCGTCGGCAAGCCGGAGCTCGAATCCCGGGAGCGCCGGCCCGACCGTGCCGAATCGGTATCGCTCCGCGGTGTTCGTCGTGGCCGCCGTGGTGCACTCGGTCAGCCCGTAGCCCTCGAGGATGCAGATCCCGATCGCGTCGAAGAACTCGGCGATCTCCTTGGCGAGCGGTGCGCCGCCGGAGATCGGGCGCCGCAGGCGACCGCCGAGTCGCTCCTTCACCTTCGAGAAGACGAGCCGCTCCGCGAGACGGTGCTGCGCGGCGAGGCCGAACGGCAGCGGCCGGCCCTGCTGCCGCAGGGCGCTTTCGCGCCGCCCGACGCGGAGCGCCCAGTCGACGAGGCGCCGCTTGACGCCGGTCGTCTCGGCGAAGGTCGACGTGACCGCCGTGTGAACCTTCTCGTAGACGCGCGGCACGCTCGGCAGGATCGTCGGCCGCACCTCGGTCATCGCGCGGGCGACGTCGAGGGGATCGGGCAGGAACGCGATCGCGTAGCCGACGTACGGCCCTGACAGGTGCATCAACCGGCCGAAGTTGTGCGCGAGCGGCAGGTAGAGGAGCATCACGTCGCCCGGCGCGCTGTGGTCCGGAAGGTCGTCGACCGTCGTGACCATCGCGTAGTAGTTGCGGTGGCGGATCATGCAGCCCTTGGGCGGCCCCGTCGTCCCCGACGTGTAGATGAACGTGAAGAGGTCTTCCTCGTCGATCGCGGCGACCGCCTCCTCGAGGGCCCCGGGGCTCGCATCCCGGTACACACGACCCTCCTCTTCGAGGGCGGGGAGGTCGGCGAAGGTGAGCACCTGGGTGAGCCGTGGGAGCGTTGCGCGCCCTTCCTCCACCTTGGCCCGCTGGTCGTCGTCCTCGCAGAGGACGCCGACTGCGTCCGAGTGCTCGAGCACGTAGCGCACGTCCTGCGGCGACGAGTTCGCGTAGACCGCCGCCCCGACCGCGCCGACGTGGGCCAGCGCGAAGTCGAACAGCGCCCACTCGAGCGTGTTGCGGGCAAGGATGGCGAAGGCGTCGCCCTTGCGAACGCCGCGCGCGAGGAGGCCGTTCGCGAGGCTCTCGACGCGCTCCGCCGCCTCGGCCCAGGTCACCTCACGCCACCCACCGTCCTCCTCGACCAGGTAGGCGGTGCCCGTGTTCTGCGCCACGGCGTCGCGCCAGAGGCGCGGAATCGTCCGGTTTCCAGCCATCTAATGCCGAACTTTAGATGGAGGGGACGGGCCGTCGATCCCGAAATCCGGCGGTCCGGCCGTAGACTGGAGGCATATGCGCGTCACGTGGAACGGATCCTTGAGCTTCGGGCTCGTCAGCATCCCCGTCGGGCTCGCGCCCGCGACGAAGCCGGCCGCCCGCCAGTCGGACGTCTCGTTCCGCCTGCTCCACCGCGAGTGCCTGACGCCGATCAAGCAGAAGCGCTGGTGCCCGAAGCACGACCGGGAGGTCGGCCCGGACGAGCTCGTCAAGGGCTGGGAGGTCGCGAAGGGGCAGTTCGTCGTCGTCGAGGAATCCGATCTCGAGGCGCTCGAGCAGCACGACGACTCGCGCACGATCGACATCGAGCGCTTCGTCCCGCTCGCCGCCGTGGACCCGGTCTGGATGGATCGCACGTACTTCCTCGTCCCGGGCGCGGCGCCCGCGCAGCGCCGGCCGTACAAGCTCCTGCTCGAGGCGATGGAGGAGGCGTCCGTCGGCGCGATCGGCCGATTCGTGCGGTCGGGCCGGGAGTCGCTCTGCCTCGTCCGGACGCGCGGCCAGGGGCTCGTGCTCGAGACGATGTACCTCGCCGAGGACGTCTACTCGCAGGCCGAGATCGACGAGGCCATGGAGGAGACCGACGTGAAGAAGGCCGAGCTCGAGCTCGCACGCCAGATCGTCGAGGGCCTCGCCGCCGAGTTCGACCCGGACGAGCTCACGAGCGCCTATCGCCGTGACCTGCGGACGCTGCTGGAGGCCAAGATGCGCGGCGAGGAGCTCACGGCGCCCGAGCCTGCCGCGGAGCCGGCTCCGGCCGTCGACCTGATCGAGGCGCTCAAGGCGAGCGTCGCGGCGGCGAAGACGTCGGCCGCGCGCCCGAAGAAGGCAGCGGCGAAGCCGGCAGCCGAGAAGCGGCCGGCCCGCAAGGCCGCGCGGAAGTAGCTCTCGACGTGACGAGGGGCTCCTACGAGCCCCTCGTGAGCTGGTGCGAAAGGGGTCGGCTAGTGGGCTGCCGCGGTCGCGGCGCCTACGGCCTGGAGCTGGGCCTGGAACAGGTGCTTGTCGATCTTGCCCTGGTAAATCGGGACGCCCTCAGAGACACAGAGCCTGATGACCGTCTCGCGGTCCATGTTGAGCTCCTTCGCGAGCTCCTCGGGCGTCAGGTGATTCGCCATCGAGCGCTTCCTCCCTCGAGCGACAAAAAAGCCCACCGACGCGATTGCGTGCGGGCGGGCTCGATTCTCGCTCCTTCGTTGGCGGCGGGGGTCAACGGGCCCGCCTCCCGAAAACGTCCATGTGATCCCAGGATACTCGTCCGGCCGGTCGGGCCGCAACGCTCACACGGGGTTGTCCACGTCGACGTAGTGCCACGCGAGATCGAAGCGCTCGGCCAGGTGGGCTGCGAGGGCCTGGGCACCGAACTGCTCGGTCGCGTGGTGTCCCGCGGCGATGAGGTGGATGCCGAGCTCGCGGGCGGTCGCCGCGCTCGGCTCCTCCGGCTCGCCGGTGAGGAGCGCGTCGTAGCCCTCGTGTGCGGCCCGGACGAGGTCGTGCCCCGCGGCGCCGGTCGAGACCGCGAGGCGCTCGATCTCGCGGTCACTCCCGTGTAGGACAAGCGGCGCCCGCCCTACAGCGTCGGCGACGCGCGCGGCGAGGTCGTCGACGGGGACGGCGTCGATCGTGCACCCGAGCCCCACGACCTCGAAGGGGCCGACGGGCGTCGCTCCGACCCGAGCGGCGAGCTGCGCGTTGTTGCCGAGCGTTGGGTGGGCGTCGAGCGCGAGGTGGTAGGCGACGAGCGATGCGTCGCCGCGAAAGAGCGCCTCGAGCCGGCCGCGAAGCCGCGAGTCCACGACGAGCGGCTCGTTGCGCCAGAAGAGCCCGTGGTGCACCAGCACGAGCTCGGCGCCGAGATCCACCGCGCGCTCGAAGAGCTCGCGCGAGCACGAGACGCCGCACGCGATCGTCGTCACCTCGGGCGCGCCGACGACCTGGAGCCCCTGAGGCGCGAACTCCGGGAAGCGCTCGATCTCGAGCAGCTCGTTCGCATACGCGACGATCTCGTCCCGCCCTGCCATGGCGGCGAGTCTACGGCGAGGACGGTCGAGCGGCCGAACGGCTACCCTTGGCGCGCTCGGGGTGTGGCGCAGCCTGGTAGCGCGCTCCGTTCGGGTCGGAGAGGTCCCCAGTTCAAATCTGGGCACCCCGATAGACGTGGGGGAACCCATGGTTCCCCCACGGGCCCCCTCCTTCCGGTCGTGCACGGAATTGGCGTGGCTTGGCCTCCCGGCCGGCAGAGCCGGCCTCCGGCCGCGACGCGCTCGGCAGAGGACAGCCGCCCCGGGAGTTGGGGATCGGGCATCGCGTTCGACGACCGTGGCGAGCACGCGCTCAAGGGAACCGAGGGGCTGCGCCGGCTCTACGCCGCCCGTTGAGGCCGTAGGCCCTGCACGTATCCTCGTCCACGTGCTGCAGGCAGTCCTCCTCGACGTCGACTTCACGCTGTTCCGGCCCGGGCCTGAACTCGGGCCGCAGGGCTACGCGCGCATCGGCGCGCGCCACGGGCTGACGCTCGACACGGAGCGCTACGAGGCCGCCCGGCTGGCTGCGATCGCGGAGCTGCAGCTCCATCCGGAGCTCGTGCACGACACGGAGCTCTGGGTGCGGTTCACGGAGTCGATCGTGGTCGGCATGGGGGGCGACCCGGTGCTGTCGCGCTCGTGCGCCGTCGAGCTGGTGCGCGAATGGGAGCGGCACGAGAACTTCTTCCTCTACGACGACACGCTGCCGACGCTCGCCGAGCTCCGCCGCCACGGCCTGCGGATCGGACTCGTGTCGAACGGCCAGCGCGACCTCGAGGAGTTCGCGCGCCACCACTCGCTCGACGTCGACGTGTGCGTCGGCTCGCTGAGCCACGGGCACGTGAAGCCGCACCGCTCCATCTTCGAGGCGGCGCTCACGGCGCTCGAAGCCGGCCCGGGGGACGCCGCGATGGTGGGGGACAGCTTCGCCGACGACATCGCGGGCGCACGCGCGCTCGGGATGCGGGCGATCCTCCTCGATCGCGACGGGCTGCACGTGGACGAGCCCGACCGGATTGACACGCTCCTCGCGTTGCCGGCTGCGTTGGGTCTGATGCCCTCGTAGGGAGCATCAGACCCCTAGACTGAGCGAAGGTTGACTGACCGTTCAATCGCAGCGCGCGACAGGCAGGCAGGCGCCGAGGAGAAGCGTCGGCAGATCCTCGACGCTGCCGTCCGCGTCTTCGCGCGGCGCGGCTTCCACACATCGCGGGTCGGCGACATCGCCGAGGAGGCGGGCGTCGCCCATGGGCTGCTCTATCACTACTTCGCCTCGAAGGACGAGGTGCTGCAGACGGTCTTCCGGGAGAACTGGAGCGAGCTCCTGCATCGCTTCGAGCAGGTCGAGGCGTCGGAGGAGCCCGCCGACGAGAAGCTCCGTGGCATCGTCAAGATTCTCCTGCGCACCTGGCGGAACGACCCCGACCTCGTGACGGTGATGGTGCGCGAGGTGGGGCGGAGCGCGCAGCTCGCCACCCAGGTCGAGGTGATCGGGCAGGGATTCGCCGTGATCGAGCGGGTGATTCGGGAGGGCCAGGCGGAAGGCGTGTTTCGGCCCGGCCTCGATCCACAGCTCGCGAGCTGGGTCGTGTACGGCGGGCTCGAGGAGATCCTCACGGGCTGGGTGATGGGCCGGCTCCCCGACGGCGACGAGGAGGTCGCCCGTGCCGAGCGCACGATCGTCGACGTCGTTCTCGGCGGGCTCGGCGAGACGACAGTCGTCGTCTGACGCCGGGGCCCGGCGGGACACGCTCGTCCTCGGGGCGGGCGCCCTCGGCCTGGCATGGTCACTGACGACGACCGCCGCCTACCTGCCGCCGATCCTCGGCCGGTACACCGACTCGACGACGCTCGTCGGCCTCGTGCTCGCAGCCGAGGGGATCTTCGCGCTGACGCTTCCGCTCGTGATCGGCCCGTGGAGCGACACGTTCCACACGCCCCTCGGGCGCCGCCGCCCGTTCATGGCCGCCGCCATCGGCCCGATGGCGTTCGCGCTCGCTCTGCTCGCATTCATGCCGAACCTCTGGACGACGGCGCTGATGCTCTGCGCCCTGTTCTTCGCCTACTACGTCTACGAGCCGCCCTACCGAGGCCTGTACCCGGACGTGCTGCCGGAGCAGGTCTTCGGGCGCGCGCAGGGCGTGCAGCACGTCTTTCGCGGCGTTGCGATCGGCGGTGCGCTGATCGGCGGCGGGTACCTGTTCCACCTCTGGCGCCCGGCGCCGTTCCTCGCCGCGTCCGCAGTCGTCGCGGTCGCGTGTCTCGTCCCGATCCTCTTCGTCACGGAGGACGGCGGTCAGGGACGCGTCTTCGAGGGCGTACGGACGTATGTGGCGCACTCGTGGCGGGTACTGCGCTCCGACCGCGACGTCGCCACCTTCCTCGTGGCGAACACGGCCTGGGAGGGCACCTTCGCGGGCGCTCGCACGTTCGTCGTCCTCTACGTGACGGTCGGGCTCGGCGAGCCGCTCTCGACGTCCACCTACATCCTCGCGGCCGTCGCGGGCGGCTACATCGTGGCCGCGCTCGTGGCGGGCCGCATCGGCGACCGCGTCGGGCTCGCGCGGGTGATCATCGTCGCGTCGGTGGTGTACGGGACAGGCCTCGTCGCAGGCGGTCTCGGCCGGGAGTGGCACGCCTGGTACCTCGTCCTCATCTTCCTCGTCGCGATCGCCGGAGGCACCGTGATGACGCTTGCCTGGGGACTGCTCTTCAAGCTGATGCCGTCGGACGAGCGGGGCGCGATCTCGGGCCTCGCGACGACGACGAAGGGCGTGGGGCTCGTCATCGGCCCGCTCGTGGCGGGCGGTGTGATCGACCTCTTGAGCTCCCGCCTCGAGGCGACCGACGGCTACCAGGCGCTCTGGCCGGTGCTCGGAGTGCCGATCCTGCTCGCGATCCCGCTCGTCGCGCGGCTTATCCGGGCCGAGGCGGAGGCGGACCGTGCAGCCGCGCTCCCGCCGAGTCCAGGCCCGTCTCCGCCCACCGCCTGAGCGCGCGGCGCCGGCCGCGCGTCGTCAGTCCCGGCCGAAGGCGTTCTCGCCCGTCAGCGCCTGCCCGACGACGAGCGTGTGCACCTCGTGCGTGCCCTCGTAGGTCAGGACCGACTCGAGGTTGTTCATGTGGCGGATCACCGGGTACTCGAGCGTGACTCCGTTGGCCCCGAGGATCGTGCGCGCGGAGCGGCAGACCTCGAGCGCGCCGCGGACGTTCCCCATCTTCCCGAGGCTGACGTGCTCCGGGCGGAGCGTGCCGGCGTCCTTCATGCGTCCGAGATGGAGCGCGACGAGCGAGGCGCGGTTGATCTCGAGAGCCATCTCCGCGAGCTTCTGCTGCGTCAGCTGGAACGCCGAGATGGGCTTGCCGAACACGATCCGCTCGCGCGCGTACTCGAGCGCGGACTCGAAGCACGCCCGCGCCGATCCGACACTGCCCCAGACGATCCCGTAGCGCGCCTCGCTGAGGCACGAGAGCGGGCCGCGCAACGTCGTCACGTCGGGGAAGACCGCATCCCCGGGCACGCGGACGTCCTCGAGCACGAGCTCGCTCGTCACGGACGCGCGCAGCGAGATCTTCTTGTGGATCTCCGGCGCGGAGAACCCCTTCGTGCCCCGCTCGACAAGGAAGCCGCGGATCGAGCCGTCGTCCGTCCTCGCCCAGACGACCGCGACGTCCGCGATCGTCCCGTTCGTGATCCACATCTTCGCCCCGTTCAGCACCCAGTCCGAGCCGTCGCGGCGCGCGTGCGTTCGCATCGAGCCCGGATCGGACCCGGCATCCGGCTCCGTGAGCCCGAAGCAGCCGATCGCCTCGCCGGCGTGCATCGCCGGCAGCCAGTGCTCCTTCTGCTCCTCCGTGCCCCAGCGCCAGATCGCGTACATCGCGAGCGATCCCTGCACCGAGACGGCGCTCCGCACGCCGGCGTCGCCCGCCTCGAGCTCGCGGCAGACGATGCCGTAGGCAACCGAGCTCGCGCCGGGAAGGCCGTAGCCCTCGAGGTGCATCCCCAAAAGGCCCAGCCGCGCCAGCTCGCCGAACAGCTCCCGTGGGAGGATTCCCTGCTCGAACCAGTCGCCCACCTCGGGGAGGACGCGCTCGCGCACGAACTGGCGCACGGTGTCGCGGATCGCCCGCTCCTCGTCGTCGAGCAAGCCGTCGACGTCGAGAAAGTCGTACGGGTCGAGCGCGCTACGGGCCTGGGTCGTGGTCGCCATCCTGGTCCTCCTCGTTCGGCGCCGTGATCGTAGCCGCGGGCCACTGGACGGCGGGTCGGCGCAGCGACGAAGATGCCGGGCATGGCCGGCACGGCGAGGAAGACCGTCGCGGACCTGCTCGCGAACGCGCGAAGCGTGATCCAGCGAATGGATCCCGAAGCGGCGTGGGACGCGTGCGGTTCGGGGGCGGCACTGATCGTCGATATCCGCTCCATCGACGAGCGGCGCCGTGACGGCATCGTCCCGGGCTCTCTGCACCTTCCGCGCACGGTGCTCGAGTGGCGCGTCGACCCGGAGTCGGGTTGGAGCAACCGCCACGCCGTAGAGACGGAGCGGCGCCTGATCCTGCTGTGCGCGCACGGGTGTTCCTCGAGCCTCGCCGCGGCGACGCTCGTCGACCTCGGCTACCGGGACGCAGGTGACGTCGAGGGCGGCTTCGAGGCGTGGCTCGCGTCTGGCCTGCCGACTGCCTGCGCGCCGGAGCATCCGACCGGTGTCCGCCCGGGAATGGCACCCCCCGACTGACCGCAGCTTGCCGTGGCTGTGGCGACCGGCTAGGATTGACTGACTAGTCAATCGACGTTCAGGGAGCGCGTTCATGGCGACGATCGAGACCGGGCTCGCGAACGGCGTGTCGTTCGCGTTGACCGACGAGCAGAAGGAGCTCCGTTCACTCGCGCGCGAGTTCGCGGAGAAGGAGATCCGTCCGAAGGCGGCCGAGTACGACGAGCACCAGACGCACCCCGCGGACGTCGTCGCCAAGGCGCACGACCTCGGGCTGATGAACCTGCACATCCCGGAGTCGCTCGGCGGCCCCGAGCTGTCGGCGTTCGACGGGATGCTCGTCGGCGAGGAGCTCAACTGGGGTTGTTCGGGCATCGGCACCTCGATCGGCGCGAACGGCCTCGCCGCGGGGCCGATCCTGATCGCCGGCACCGACGAGCAGAAGCGCGAGTGGCTCGCGCCGCTCGTCTCGGAGCCGATCCTGGGCTGCTTCGGGCTCTCCGAGCCGGGCGCGGGGTCGGACGTCTCGGGCATTCAGACGACCGCCGTGGCGAAGGGCGATGACTACATCGTCAACGGCTCGAAGATGTTCATCACGAACGCGGGCAAGGCGTCGTGGATGGTCTGCTTCGCCTCCACGGACAAGTCGAAGGGCCACCGCGGGCTGACGGCGTTCGTGATCGGAATGGACGCCGAGGGCGTCACGATCGAGAAGCACCTCGACAAGATGGGCCAGCGCGCCACCGACACGTCGGCGGTGGCGTTCCAGGACGTCGTCGTGCCCTCGGCGAACCGCCTCGGCGAGGAGGGCGACGGCTTCAAGATCGCGATGCAGACGCTCGACTTCACGCGCCCCGGCACGGCGGTCGGCGCGGTCGGGGTCGCACAGGCCGCGTACGAGCTCTCGATCGACTACGCGAAGGAGCGCGTCCAGTTCGGGATGCCGATCGCGATGAACCAGGGCGTCTCGTTCCTCGTCGCCGACATGGCCGCCGAGATCGAGGCAGCGCGCCTGCTCACCTGGCAGGCGGCGTGGATGATCGACCAGGGCTACGGCCGCAAGGCGACGAAGTACTCCTCCTTCGCGAAGCGCTTCGCCGCCGACACGGCGATGAAGGTGACAACGGACGCCGTGCAGGTCTTCGGCGGGTACGGCTACATCAAGGAGTACCCGGTCGAGAAGCTCATGCGCGACGCGAAGCTCTTCCAGATCTACGAGGGCACGTCGCAGATCCAGCGGCTCGTGATCGCGAAGGAGATCTTCCTGGGCTGAGCTTGTTTGCGAGCGGGAATCCGCAGGAGCGGATTCCCGCCGCTCGGATCCCCGCCTGCGGCGGGGCAGATCCCTGAAGGCGCCCGCTGTCGCGGTCGCAAGCCCACGCTTGGTCGTTCGCGAGCGGGTTCCGCAGGAGCGGATTCCCGCCGCTCGGATCCCCGCCTGCGGCGGGGCAGATCCCTGAAGGCGCCCGCTGTCGCGGTCGCAAGCCCCCGCTTGGTCGTTCGCGAGCGGGTTCCGCAGGAGCGGATTCCCGCCGCTTGGATCCCCGCCTGCGGCGGGGCAGATCCCTGAAGGCGCCCGCTGTCGCGGTCGCAAGCCCCCGCTTGGTCGTTCGCGAGCGGGTTCCGCAGGAGCGGATTCCCGCCGCTTGGATCCCCGCCTGCGGCGGGGCAGATCCCTGAAGGCGCCCGCTGTCGCGGTCGCAAACCCCGCTGGGCCCAGATCAGCGGGAGAGCGCGCGCTGGAACGGGGGAAGGAATCCCGGCGCGAGCCGGACGTCCCCGAGCCACGCGGCGAGCCGCTCGGCCTCTGCCGCGACGGCCTGCTCGGCCTCCGTGCCGACGTCCTCGAGGATGCGGAAGACGATCTCCCCGTCCTTCCGCTGCGACCAGCCGCCGACGACGCGGCCGTTCCACCAGACGGTCGGGCCGGCGTTCCCGTTCCGGTCGAAGAGCAGCGCGGCATGCGGGCCGAGGTACCAGTCCCGTTCCTTCCAGCCCATCGTCGTCGGGTCGAGGGTCGGCAGGAGGAACGCCGACGGCTCGGGCGGCGGGACGGGCTCGAGGTCGTCCGCGAGGACGAGCCCGGATGACCCGTCCAGGTCGACGGCGGCGTGAGGAACGGCCGCGAGCGCTGCGCGCGCCTCGCGCGCAGTCCAGCCGGTCCACCAGCGGACGTCGGTCTCGGTCGCCGGCCCGAACGACGCGAGCCAGCGGCGGAGCAGCTCTGCCTGGGAGGTCGCGGTATCCAGCTCGGCGTCCCGATCCGGTGCGAGCGCCCAGCGGTACTGGCCGTGCGTCCAACCGCCGCGAGGACGTCCCCGGACGATCCGCCCCTGGGCCGCGAGCAGCGGAAGGATGCGTGATCCCGCGCTGACGTGCGCCTCCCAGCGCGTCCCGGCGCCGAGGCGGATCTTCGTCGCGAGCAGCGGATCGGCGCGGGTGAGGTCCGACGTGAATGCCTCATCGCGATCGCGCAGCGCATCGAGCGCGGCGGCGGCTACCCGGTCGATCCAGACGGCGGGGTCCTCCGCGAGGTCGCTCTGCGCGATCAACTGCTCGAGACGCGTGCGCTCGCGGGCGGCGACCGTTCGCGTGCAGGCAGCGTCGACGATCGGCGCGAGCTCGTCCGTCACGACCCAGAGCGTCCTGCGCATCCCGAGTATCCGCACGAGCGTGCGCTCGTCGTAGAGCGCCTGCTCGAGCCAGGCCGTCTCGAAGCCGTCCGTCCGGGCCCAGGTCGAGAGGAACACCGTGGCGGCATCGGTCGAGTGGAGCGCCACGAGCGACGATGCCGCTTCGACGGGATCCGCGGCGCGTGCCTCCGGCGCGAGGCGGTGGCGGAGGACGAGGCGGGCCCGCCGCTCGGCCGTGTCGATCCGTCTCACTCGACGGTTCTACCACCGGCCCCGCGACGTCGCCGGTGGCTTGCGTGAGCGGCCCCGGATCGACCCCGTTTCGGGGGACAGACGGCGTGTGCGGGTCGGCTACATTTCCGTTCGTGTCATCCGGCGCGACCAGCGTCTCGGGAATGGCGCGCCGCCGACGCTCACGCCGCATCGCGGTGCGCAGGGCCGTCCTCCTGGTCGGCTTCGTCGCCCTGCTCGCGTTCGTGACCCTCACGCTCCTCGCGGGTTCTCCGACGCGGCTCCCTGCGGGGACGACGGTCGGGGGGCTCGACGTCGGCGGGATGGGGCTCGCGGAGGCGACGCACGAGCTCGAGGCGCGGTCCGACGCGCTCGCGCACACGTCGGTGCAGTTCGTGGCCGGCGGACGCACGTTCACGGCCACCGCGTCGCAGCTCGGCGTGCGCGCGGACTGGAAGGGCGCGGTGCGCGCGGCCGCGAACGCGGGTGACGGGGTCGCACCCATCCGCGGCCTGAAGCGCATCCAGTCGCGCCTCTTCGGCAGCGACGTCGAGCCGCACGTCGACGTCTACCCGTCCGCCGTGCGCTACACCGTCGCCAGGATCGCCGCTGCAGTCGACCGTCCTGCGGTCGACGCATCCCTCGAGCGCAAAGGGCTCGCCATCGTCACGACCGATGCGCGTCCCGGGGTGCGTCTCGACCGCTCCCGGGCGTCCGCGGCGCTCGTCGACGCGCTCGCGTCGATCGACCGGCGCGGCGCGGTGCGCCTGCCCGTCGTGCGAGACGTGCCGAAGGTCACGGCGGCGCGGCTCGCCGATGCGGCCGCGGCGGCCCGAACGGCGGTCTCGGCTCCGGTCACGCTGACGGTCGGCCCGACGCGGTTCCGGCTCGCCCGTTGGCGGATCGCGCAGCTTCTGGACCTGCCGAGGGGCGGCGCGACCAGCGTCGGCATTGGCGGGAAGGCGGCGCAGGCGTGGCTCGCGTCCATCCGCCGTTCGGTGAACCGTCCGCCGAGCGATGCGACCTTCAGGGTGGTGTCCGGTGGGATCGAAGTGGTCCCTGCGAAGCCGGGTCGCACGATCGACCTGGATGCCGCGCGGAGCGCGATCGAGAAGGCGATGCTCTCGCCCACGCACAGATCGGCGGCGCTGGCGACGGCGACGAGCGAGCCGTCGCGAACCACTGCGGCCGCCGAGGCGATGGGCATCACGGGGATCGTCGGGTCGTACACGACGACCTATGGCGGGACGCCGGGACGACTACACAACGTCCAGCTCGTCGCCGACCTGATCGACGGCGCGCTCGTCGCGCCCGGCGCGCGGTTCTCGTTCAACCACACGACCGGCGAGCGGAACGAGGCGAAGGGCTTCGAGGAGGCGCCGGTGATCATCAACGGCGAGCTCGAGAGCGGGATCGGCGGCGGTGTCTGCCAGGTCTCGACGACGGTCTTCAACGCGGCCTTCGAGGCGGGCCTCTCGATCGAGAAACGGACGAACCACGCGCTGTACATCAGCCACTACCCCCTGGGCCGGGACGCAACGGTCAACTACCCGGACGTCGACCTCGTCTTCAAGAACGACACGGACAAGTGGCTGCTCATTCGCACCTTCGTCGGGGCGGGCTCCCTCACTGTCAACATCTACGGGACGCCGCAGAACCGTCGCGTCGAGACCGAGACTGCGCCGCTCACGGTCGACGGCAAGGTGCCGTGGAAGCGGATCGACGACGACACCATGTTCAAGGGGCAGAAGGTCGTCGAGCAGTGGGGCTCCCCTCCGCGCTCGACGAGCGTCACGCGGCGCGTCTACCGGCCGGACGGGTCGCTCCTCTACGACACGACCTGGCGCTCGTACTACGTCGGCGAGCCTACCGTCGTCCGGCTCGGGTCGAAGCTGCGGCCGAAGGTCACACCACCGCCGCCCGCCGACACGGCGACGCAGCCCGTCGACACTGCGAAGCAGCCCGCGGACGGAGCGAAGAAGGCTGCCGCGGGGCCGGAGGCCCCGTGCTACGGCGTCCGCGTCGGCGCCTCGGCCCTGAGGACGTCCTCGACGAACCATTCGGGGACCCGCGTCGGCCGGTGCGTGGCCGCGTCCACCGTGGCGTGGGCCGTCCAGCCGTGCGCGACGCGCTCGCCCTCGTGCTCGACCAGGTACTCGTACCGGAACCGGGCGCCGCGGATCTCCGCGCAGCGCACCCCGATCGTCAGCACGTCGTCGAACACGGCGGCCCGCTCGTACTCGAGGTGGACGCCGGTCGTCAGCGCCTCGATCCCACCGTCGCGGATCGCCTGGTAGCCGCCCGCGAACGCCGCCAGGTAGGCGACGCGGGCCTCCTCCAGCCAGACGACGAACGACGCATGGTGGGCGATTCCCTGCGCGTCGGTCTCGGCGAAGCGGATGCGGACCTGGTGCGTGAAGGCGTAGCCGTCCATCGTGGCGAGATATACCCCGGGCCTAGGATGCGCGCCGTGGGAACCGCCTCCGAGCTCGCGTTGCTGGTCCGGGATCGTGGCCCGGCCGTCGTGCTCACGGGCGCCGGCATGTCGACCGAGAGCGGCATTCCGGACTTCCGCTCGGCGAGCGGGATCTGGGCGGACGTCGACCCGTTCGAGGTCGCGTCGATCGACGCCTTCCGGCGCGACCCGCTTCGCGTGTGGCGCTGGTACGGGCCGCGGATCGGCGGCCTCCTGGCAGCGCAGCCCAACGCCGGGCACGTCGCGCTCGCGGCGCTCGAGCGCGCCGGTCACGTGCGCGCGGTGGTGACGCAGAACATCGACCTGCTACACACGCGCGCCGGGAGCACGGCCGTCATCGAGGTGCACGGCTCGATCGCGCGCTTTCCGTGCCTCGCGTGCGGCGCCGAGGAGACGCTCGAGGCGATCCTCGCCCAGCTCGAGACCCGTGAAGCGCCCTTCTGCAGCGACTGCGCCGAGATCGTGAAGCCCGGGGTCGTGATGTTCGGCGAGCTTCTCCCGGCGGACGCGATGGAGCGGGCGGAGCGGCTCGTGCGCGAGACGGGGCTGCTCCTCGTCGTCGGGTCGTCGCTGCAGGTCTGGCCCGTTGCCGGGCTGCCGGGGGACACCGTTCGGGCGGGTGGCGCACTCGCCATCCTGAACCTCGAGGAGACGCCCTATGACGCGGAAGCGGAGATCGTCGTTCGCGGGCCGTCGGCGTCCGTCCTCGACGAGGTCGCGCGCGCGCTCGATGCGCGGGCGGAGAACGCGTAGTATGGCCCTATGGCTGCGACGAACGACACGGAAAAGACCGACGCGGCGAAGAACGACGACGTGATCACCCGCCTGGCAGGCAAGGGCGAGGAGGCCATCCGTCGGATCGTCGACCTCCCCGGCGGCCAGCGCGCGCTCGAGGCGTTCAACGATCTCAAGCTGCGGGTGGACGACCTCTCGAAGAAGGTGCGCGGCGTCGACGAGCTCGAGAGCCGCGTCACCAGGCTCGAGAAGGACCTCGCCGCGCTCAAGCGCGCGCAGAAGTCCGCCTCCGGCGGCTAGCCGGTCCGCGGCACGCGGAGCCTGAGGGCGCCGGCGGCGACCTCGAACGTCGCCGGGGTCGTCCCGGGCTGTTCGCCGTCGAGCTCGATCGGGAGCGGCGTCTCGCTCGTCACGGTCACGGAAGGGCCGCGCAGAAGCTCCGCCTTCGGGTGCGGCAGGTGTGTCCCCCGGTACATCTTCGGCATGGTGAGGACGAGGTCGCGCTTCGTGACGTCGCCGATCGTGAGCACGTCGAACAGGCCGTCATCGGGCTCCGCCTCCGGGCAGATCTGGAGCCCGCCGCCGAAGAAGCGGCCGTTCGCGACGACGACGTCGAACATTCGGCCGGTACGCCGCTCGCCGTCGACGACCACCTCGATCTCGGTCGCCTCCCAGCCGGAGAACACGGCGAAGGTCGCCCACAGGTAGGACGCCTTCCCGCCGAGCGCCTTCGTCGTCTCGTTCGCGCGCTGCGCGATCGCGCCGCTCATCCCCGCGCTCGCGACGTTCGCGAAGGACGTCGTCGCGTCCGAGCCGTCCCAGGCGCGGTACGAGGCGCGCCCGACGTCGATCGTGCGGACGTCGCCCTCCAGAGCGACGTGCACAGCGTCGTCGACCTTCCGCGGGATCCCGAAGGTGCGCGAGAAGTCCCAGCCGGTCCCGCGCGGGACGATCGCGACCTCCGGCTGTCGCCCGAGCCCGGCGAGGCCGTTCGCCACCTCGTTCACCGAGCCGTCGCCGCCGACCACGACGAGGAGCTCCGCCCCGTCGAGCGCCGCTTCGCGGGCGAGCTCGGCGAGATGTCCCTGCCGCTCGCTGAAGAGCGTCGCTCCCTCGAGCCCGGCTGCCGCAGCGCGTCGCGCTAGCTCCGGCCAGCGGCGGCCCGTCGAGCCGTTCGCCGAAGCCGGGTTGACGAGGAAGATGGTCTTCTCCGGCGCCTGCGGCACCGGAGAAGACTAGAAGAGCGGGCGCCGTGCCGGTGCTCTTCTAGCGACGGTGAGGGCGGGACGGAGTCACGCCGTCACCGTCGCCAGCGCGAGCTCGGTCATCTGGTCGACGGCCGCGCGCATCTCCTCGTCGGTGATGCGGACGAACTCGCCCTCGACGACGACGTCCGAGACGATCAGCATGCAGCCCGCCTGGATCTTGCGCAGCGCCCCGAGGGTGAAGAGGACGGCGGCCTCCATCTCGACGGCCAGGATCCCGCGCTCCGACCAGCGACCGGCGAGACCCGTGTCGGGCTGGTAGAAGACGTCGCTCGAGACGATCGGGCCGACGCGCACCGGCTTGCCCAGGTGCTTCGCCTGGTGGACCGCCTCGTGGACGAGCCCGAAGTCGGCGGTGGGGGCGTGCGGCTCGCCGCCGACGTAGTGCGTCGCGGTCGCGTCGGCCGGTGTCGCGGAGAGCGCGATGATGAGGTCGCCCATCGACAGGTCCGGCTGGAGCCCGCCGCACGTCCCGACGCGCATGATCTTCGTCACGCCGAGCTGGGTCAGCTCCTCGATCACGATCGCGGCCGAGGGGCAGCCCATGCCGCTGGACTGCACCGACACGGGCTTCCCGCCGAAGGTGCCCGTGTACCCGAGCATCCCGCGCTCGGAGTTCCGCTGGACGACGTCGTCCATGAAGGTCTCGGCGATGTACTTCGCCCGCAGCGGGTCGCCGGGCAGGAGGCAGGCCTCGGCGTAGTCCCCCATGTTCGCACGCACGTGGATTGGCATGGCGGGGAAGCCTAGACGGTTGTCCGCCTAGAGTGTCGCTCGCATGCGCGCCCACCTCGTCGAGCCGTCCACGCGGCAGATCCTCGCCTACTGCGCCGATGATCCCGTGGAGCGCGTCTTCCTCGCGGACGTCGCCCGGCGCGAGAGCGGCCGGTTCGTAGCGCTCGAGAACGGCGACGGCGCGCTCCACGCGCTCTGCCATCTGGGGACGAACGTCGTCCCATCCGGCAGCGGCTGCGGCGCGTTTGCGGAGGTAGCCGCGCGCGTGTCGCCGCGGATGCTGATCGGCGAGCAGGGAGCCGTGACGGAGCTCTGGGACGCCGCCCGGCGCCGGCTGCCGCGCGCCCGCGAGGACCGGCTCAGCCAGCCCGTCTACCTTTCGACGACGCCGCCCGAGCCGGGGGGCACCGGCCTGCGCGTCGCGACGCGGGCAGATCTCGACGTTCTCGTGCCCGCGTGCGCGCGCGCCCACTTCGAGGAGCTCGGCGTCGATCCGCTGCGTCGCGACCCGAGCGGGTTTCGCTGGCGGACGAGGGCCCAGATCGAGGAGGGACGTTCGTGGCTCTGGCTCGAGGACGGGGCGCTCCGCTTCAAGGCGGAGGCATCCGCATGGACGCCCGAGGCGGTCCAGCTCCAGCAGGTGTGGGTCGACCCGCCGGTGCGGCGCCGGGGCTACGCGGCCCGCGCGCTGCGCGACCTCATCCGGCTGCTCCTCGACGAGGTGCCGGCGGTGTGCCTCTTCGTGCGCGCGGAGAACGCGCCGGCCATCCACCTCTACGAGACGGTCGGCATGGAGCACGTCCTGGACTACCGGAGCGTGCTGTTCTGAGGCGCCTGCTGCTCGTCCGCCACGGCCACGCGCGCTCGAACCTCGGCGACCACGTCAGCTCCGTGCCTCCCGGCGAGGGGCTGTCGGAGCAGGGCGCCTCCGAGGCGCTCGAGCTTCGGGCCGCGCTTGCCTCCGAGGAGCTCGACCTCGGCGTCGCGACACCGCTTCTGCGGACCCAGGAGACGCTCGACCTCGCGCTCGGCGAGCGGCAGATGGAGCGCGTGGTGCTGCCCGCGCTGCGGGAGATCGGCTTCGGCGCCTTCGAGGGCGGGCCGCTCGCGGAGTATCGGGCGTGGGCCTGGTCGCACGCGCCGGACGCGGAGTGCCCGGGCGGCGGCGAAAGCAGGGCCGAGGCGGCGCTGCGCGTGGCCGGCGCGCTCGACGCACTCCTCGACCGGGCCGAGGCTGTGATCCTCGCCGTCTCCCACGCCCTTCCGATCCGGTACGTCGTCGACGCCTCGGACGGGACGGTCCCGACCGCGCGCATCACGCCGGTCCCACATGCCGAGCCGTTCTCGCTCCACGCGGATGCGGTGCAGCTGGCGGCGACGACGCTTCGCGCGTGGGCGGCGGCGCCGGCCTTCGCCGATCTGCCGGGCTAGGCACCATTCCGGCGTGGAGCTGGGCGAGCGGGTCGAGGCGTACGTCCGCGCGAACGGGCTGATCGAGCCCGGTGGCGCGGTGACGTGCCTCGTGTCCGGCGGTGCCGACTCGACCTGCCTCTGGCACCTGCTCCGCGGGCTCGGCTACGACGTCCGGGCGGTGCACATCCACCACGGGCTGCGCGGCAGCGACTCGGACGCCGACGCTGCGCACTGCGCGGAGGCGTTCGGCGCGGAGATCGTGCATGCCGAGCCGGCAGCGACCGAGGCCGAGCTCCGCGAGCAACGCTATTCCCTGACCGTCGGTCGCGGCCTTCGCGCAACGGGGCACACGGCCTCCGACCAGGTCGAGACCGTCGTCTACCGGCTCGTCTCGAGCGGCTCGACGCGGGGGATCCGGCCGCGGCGGGCAGACGGGGTCGTGCGGCCGCTGCTCGACGTCTGGCGCGAGGAGACCGAGGCGTACTGCCGCGCCCACGGTCTCACGTGGCGCGTCGACGCGACGAACGCCGACACGAAGCGCGGTCTGATCCGCGAGCGGCTGCTCCCCCTCCTCGAGGAGCTCGACCCTCGGGCGCGCGCCAACCTGCTCGCGCTCGCGAGCGAGCGGCCCCGCCTCCCCCGCGCGCTGGAGGCGTCGCTCGTGGAGCTCCTCTCCTCTTCCGAGGGGACACGCGCCGCGGATCTCGGCGGTGGTGTGAGGGCCGTCCGCGCGTACGACACGCTGCGGCTCGAGGGCACCGTGACGTGGGGGCCGTGGCAGCTGGAGACCGACAGGGCCGGCCTCGTCGTCCGGTCGCGCAGGCCGGGCGATCGTCTCGCGGGTCGCTCCCGTAAGGTTCACGATGTGCTCGTGGATGCCAAGGTGCCGAGGGACGAGCGCGACGCCTGGCCGCTCGTCGCAACCGGGAACGGCGATGTCGTGGCGGTCGTCGGTCTCGAGGAGGCGCCCGGCTGGGAGGGAGCGGTGAGGGCCGAGCGGGTGCCGGAGTGACGTCCGTCCACGCGGACGTCGGCGAGGTCCTGATCGACCAGGAGGTCCTGCGCACCCGCGTCGAGGAGCTCGGCGCGGAGATCTCTGCAGACTACGAGGGCCGCGACCTGCTGCTCGTGGGCGTTCTCAAGGGCGCGATCTTCTTCATCTCCGACCTGATGCGCGAGCTCACCGTGCCGTGCGAGATCGACTTCATGGCGATCTCGAGCTACGGCGCGGGAACCGACTCCTCCGGGGTGGTTCGGATCCTCAAGGACCTCGAGATCAACATCTCCGGCCGCGACGTGCTCGTCGTCGAGGACATCATCGACTCCGGGCTGACCCTGTCCTACCTGCGCCGCACGCTCGGTGCGCGCAAGCCGGCGTCGCTCGAGATCTGCGCGCTGCTGACAAAGCCGGAGCGGCGCGAGGTCGAGGTTCCCGTGCGGTACGTCGGCTTCGAGATCCCGAACCGGTTCGTGATCGGCTACGGGCTCGATTTCGCCGAGCGCTACCGGAATCTGCCCTACATCGGCGTTCTGCACCCCGATCTCGTGCCGAACGGCATCTAGCAGGGCTTTTCCCACCACACCCCGTGTTGGCGGCGCGTTGCGACACCCCATGGGGGGTCTGGAAAGACGGGGGCACGCTGCTACCCTCCGGGGTACGTGAATCGTTTCTTCAGAAGCGCGCTCTTCCCCCTGGTCGTCATCGTGCTGCTCGTCTACCTGGCGAGCCAGACGCTCATGCCGCGCGGCGACAGCAGCGAGAAGATGACGTACTCGCAGCTGATCCAGGCCACGAAGAACGGCGACGTCAGCGAGGTGACGTTCACGCCCAACCGCCAGTCGATCACGGCGGTGCTCGACTCGGGGCAGAAGGTCAAGGTCAACTACCCCTCGCCGCAGTCGCAGGCGCAGTTCCAGAACGTGCTCGAGGAGCACAACGTCAAGTTCGACTCGAAGGGCATCGGCACGAGCGCGTGGTGGGCGCTGCTCACAGGCTTCCTGCCTTTCCTGCTCCTGATCGGCTTCTGGATCTTCCTGATGAACCAGATGCAGGGCGGGGGCTCGAAGGTGATGAGCTTCGGCAAGAGCCGCGCCAAGCGGATGTCGCCCGACTCGCCGAAGGTCACGTACAAGGACGTAGCCGGCGCGGACGAGGCGGTCGAGGAGCTCCAGGAGATCAAGGAGTTCCTCGAGAACCCGAAGAAGTTCCAGGCGCTCGGCGCGCGGATCCCGAAGGGTGTGCTCCTCTACGGCCCGCCCGGCACCGGTAAGACGCTGCTCGCGCGCGCGACGGCCGGCGAGGCCGGCGTGCCGTTCTTCTCGATCTCTGGCTCGGACTTCGTCGAGATGTTCGTCGGCGTCGGCGCCTCCCGTGTCCGCGACCTGTTCGAGCAGGCGAAGCAGGCGAGCCCCTGCATCATCTTCATCGACGAGATCGACGCGGTCGGTCGCCATCGCGGCGCCGGCCTCGGCGGTGGCCACGACGAGCGCGAGCAGACGCTCAACCAGCTCCTCGTCGAGATGGACGGCTTCGAGCTGAAGGACAACATCATCCTCATCGCGGCCACGAACCGTCCCGACATCCTCGACCCGGCGCTGCTGCGCCCGGGGCGCTTCGACCGGCAGATCGTGGTCGACCGGCCCGACCGCAAGGGCCGCCAGCAGATCCTCGAGGTGCACGCGAAGGGCAAGCCGCTCGCCAAGGAGATCGATCTCGACGTCCTGGCGGCCGCCACTCCGGGCTTCACGGGCGCCGACCTCGCCAACGTGATCAACGAGGCAGCGCTGCTCGCGGCGCGCCGCGGCGAGAAGACGATCGGCCAGCTGGAGCTCGAGGAAGGGATCATGCGGGTGATCGCCGGCCCGGAGAAGAAGTCGCGCCTCTTCTCCGAGAAGGAGCGGAAGATCACCGCCTACCACGAGATGGGCCATGCTCTCGTCGGCTACTACCTCGAGGGAACCGACGAGGTGCACAAGATCTCGATCGTGTCGCGTGGTCAGGCGCTCGGTTACACGATCTCGCTGCCCTCCGAGGATCGCTACCTGACGACCAAGGGCACCCTGATGGACCAGATGGCGATGACGCTCGGCGGACGAGCCGCCGAGGAGCTCGTCTTCAACGAGGTCACGACGGGCGCCGCCAACGACATCGAGCGGATCACCTCCACGGCGAAGCAGATGATCATGCGCTTCGGGATGAGCGAGAAGCTCGGCCCGCGCGTCCTCGGCCGCAACCACGACATGCCGTTCCTCGGCCGCGAGATGGGCGCCGAGCCGGACTACTCCGAGGAGATCGCGAAGGAGATCGACGACGAGATCCGCCGAGTGATCGAGGAGGCGCACGACAAGGCCACGAATGTGCTCCGCGACCACATGGACGAGCTCCACCTGCTCTCGGCGATCCTCATCGAGCGCGAGACGATCGACAAGATCCAGTTCGAGCGCCTGCTGCAGGGCGAGCCCGAGGAGTCGGTGTTCGCCGACGAGACGCCGCCTCCGACCGCGGAGCCTGAGCCGGAGCCCGAGAAGAAGCCGCAGCTCAAGCCCTCGCCGCGGCCGCTCCCGGGCGCCGCGATGCAGCCGCCGCCCGACCCGGCAGCCTCCTAGAGTCGGGGACTGGCACCGTAGGTGCCTGTCCCCTGTAGCGAGTCGCCCATAGGAGCGGGTCTTCTGCGCGAAGCGTCACTGGCGTCAGGCACCTGGCGGTGCCAGACCCCTCCGGGCCACTAGGAGCGCGGCGAGCGCCGCCACCGCGCCGACGGCCTCGATCGCGAGCCCCTGCACGCGTGCGAGGTCGGCGACCGCGAGCACGCCCCACGCCAGCCCGAGGGCGCCCATCCCCATGCCCGCAATCCACACGGGACGTCGCCAGGCGTTTCCCGGCTCGTCCCGTGTCGCTCCGGCGAGCTCGCGCGCCCAGCCGACGAGCTCCCCGACGACGACGAGCGCCATCGCGACCCCCGCGGCGCGGGTGTCGAGTGGCGGCTCGTCGATCAGGAGCAGCGCGACGTACGCGCCGCCGAGCGCCGCGAGCGCCGGGCCGAGTACGACGGGCACCACCACGGCGGCCCCGGTCAGCGCGGCTCCGACGAGGCCGAGGCCGATTACTGCGCCGACAGCGTCGGAGCTCGCAGCCACGGCGAGCCAGAGCGCAGTCCCCAGCGCGACCGCGACAGCGGTGGCGCCCGCGGCTACCGCTGCACGAGGCGGGCGTGACGCCGGTATGCCCTCACCCCCTCGAGTGCCTCCTCCATCGTGATCTCGTCGTCCAGCGTCGCGACGGCGGCGCCGAGCCGCTCGAACCGCGCGCGCAGCTCGGCACGCTGCAGTCGCCAGAGCCGGAGGGCGGCGAGGTCGGAGCGGTCGCGGCCCGGCTCGAGAAACGGCTCAGGAGAGATCTCGAGCACCACGAGGTCGTGGCCGCGCCCGCGCAGGTCGAGCAGCGCGCCGATCGAGCGCTCGTCGAGCAACGGGGTGACGGCGACGACGAGCGCGCGCGGGGGCAGCGTCCTCGCCGGGATCACGTCGACGTCCTTCCACGCGTAGCTGAACTCGACCCCGGTCTCGAGCAGCGCGTCGACGAGGCGGTACTGCTGGACGAGGCCGCCGCCGGGCTCGAGCCAGCGCAGGATGCCTCCGAAGGCCACGAGCCCGACGCGGTCACGCCGTTCGAGGTAGCGGCTGGCAACCGTTGCGGCCGTGCGGACGGCCTGCTCGAGCGTCCCCTCGTCCGACGTCCGCGCCTCCGCGAAGCTGTCGAGGAAGACGACGACGTCTGCGTTCCGCTCGGGGTGGCGCTCGTTGACGACGAGTGAGCCCCGCCGGGCCGTGGCGCGCCAGTTGATCGTCCGCACGCGGTCGCCGGGGACGAACGGGCGGGTGTCCGCGAACTCGAGCCCTTCCGCCCGGAGCCGGGCGACCTCGGAGCCCGTCGCCGCCTGGGTGTGGGCGGGGGAGACGAGGATGCGAAGGCGCTCGGCCGTGGGATAGATCTTCAGTGGGCGACGCCGGTCGATGCGGCCTTCGAACCGGACGAGGCCGATCTGGTCGCGTGTGCGCAGCCACACCTCGCCGATCTCGACCGATGACCACCGCACGCAACGGAGCCGTAGCGGAAGCTCGCGCTCCTCGCCGGCCGAGAGCCGGAGCGCCACGGGATTGCGGCCCCCTGCCAGCTCGACGCCGTCGGGAAGCGCGAGGCCGACCTCGACGCGGTCGACGGCCTGGTCGCTACGGACGGTGACGGTCGCGTCGAGCACGTCGCCTTCCAGCGCCCGCTCTCGATCGAGCTCGAACCACGCGCGGAGCCGCGGCGGCTGCGCCCGGACACCGAGCGCAACGAGCAGCGCGAACGGTGCCGCGATTGCGGCGAGCTCGGTGCGCCGTAGGGCCAGCGCGGTGACGAGCGCCGCCGCGGCGAGCACGGCGTACGCCCCGAGACGCGCGTCGCCGGCGCGCTTCACGGCGTCTCGGTGGCGGGCGTCCGAACCTGGTCGAGGATCTCGCGGACGACGTCCTCGCCGCTCCGCCGCTGCACCCAGAGCTCCGGACGGAGGACCAGGCGGTGCGCCAGCGCCGGGATCGCGACGCTCTTGACGTCGTCCGGCGTGACGAAGTCCCGCCCGTCGAGCGCGGCGCGGCACCGCGAGAGCTTGACGAGGGCGAGTGACCCACGCGGGCTCGAGCCGACCGACACGCTCTGGCTCTCTCGGGTCGCCGCGACGAGGTCGACGACGTAGCGGCCCACGCTCTCGTCCACGTGCACGCCCTCGACCGCGCGCTGCATCGCGAGGAGCGTCTCCCGGTCGACGACGCTCCGGAGCTCGACCTCGTCGACGCCGCGCTCGAGCCGGCGCTCGAGCATCTCCCACTCGGCATCGGCCGTCGGGTACCCGAACCCCGTCCTGAGGAGGAAGCGGTCGAGCTGCGCCTCGGGCAGCGGGTAGGTGCCTTCGTACTCGATCGGGTTCTGCGTGGCCAGCACGAGGAACGGCGGCTCGAGCACGCGGGTCTCGCCGTCGGTGGAGACCTGTCGCTCCTGCATCGCCTCGAGCAGCGCGGCCTGGGTCTTCGGCGGGGCGCGGTTGATCTCGTCGGCGAGCAGGATGTTGGTGAAAATCGGGCCTGCGCGGAACGCGAACTCCGCGTCGCGCTGGTTCCAGATGGACGACCCCGTCACGTCCGACGGAAGCAGGTCGGGCGTGAACTGCACGCGGGCGAACCGGAGCCCGGTCACCTCGGCGAAGGAGCGCGCGGTGAGGGTCTTCGCGAGCCCGGGGACGTCTTCGAGGAGGACGTGCCCGTCCGCCAGGAGACCCGCGAGGACGAGCTGGAGCCGGTCGCGCTTGCCGACGACCGCCCGCTCGACCTCGTCGAGGACGGCGGCAGCGCGCTCGGCGAGGACAGTCAGGTCCATGCGATCCGCTCCAGGTCCGCGACGACGCGCTCGACCGTCTCGATCGGCACGCCGGGGGCGGTGCGGTCGTCCGGCGCCGACCGGTCGGGGCGCACGAGCTCCCAGACGGCGGGGCCGAGGAGCGCCTCGGCGCGGACGGGGTCACGCTCGACGTCGACGCCGCGACGCAGGAGAAGGCCGGCAGAGAGGGTCTGGAGCATGGGGCGGAGGCGGAAGTGGACGTCGAACGCGGTTCCGGTGGCGAGCGTCACCTCGCGCTCGACGCGTGCGAGCGACGCCGGACGGGCGCGCGACGTCCCCCGCTGCGCGAACGCTGCGTCGAAGGAGGATGTCCGGCGCGGCAGGTCGCGGCGCAGCCTCTGGAGTGCGACCCCGAGCGCGAGCGCGAGCACGACGACGAGCCAGATGTGCCCGATGAGCGCAGCGCGGTCGGGGAGGACGATCAGGAACAGGCCGGCCCAGATCGTCGCCGTGATCGCGACGGCGATCGACCGATCGAGGCGGCTCATGCGGCCGCTCCGGCGAGCTCCGCGTGACGCGCGGCGTCTGCCGCGGCGAGCTCGCGCTGCACCTGCTCGAGAGTCTCGATCGCCTCGTCCTTCATCTCGGGGCGCACATCGTGCCCGGAGAAGCGGGCCCACGCGAAGAGCGAGGTCAGCCGGGTCGCGGCACGACTGGTGACGGCGACGTCGGACAGGATCCGCCGCAGGTACTCCTCGGGGGCCTCGGCGGGGTCACGTGGCAGGCCGGATGCCGCGAGAGCCCGTTCCATCCGCGCATAGGCGGCGATGACGGCGCGACGCGGGTCTCGTTCGGCGCGGAGGTCGTCGAGCGTCTCCGCGAGCACGTCGGCGAGAGCCTCCGCAGGCGTCGTTCCGAGAGGCTCACGTGCCCGGCGTCGCCCACGGGCGGCGAGCCACCACGCGACCACGGCGACGGCAGCGAGCGCAGCGACCGCGAGCACCGGCCACACCACGAAGTCCGGCTCGTAGCCGGAGGGCCGCGCGTCAGAGCCTCCGCCTCCCGCGGCGCCCTGCGGCGCCGGCGGTCGCAGGCGCGGCCCCACGCTCCCGGCCAGGGATCGCACCACGATCGTCAGGAGCGCCATCGCGACGATGAACGTGACGACGGACTGCACCGGGCCCTTCCGCTTGCGCGCGCTTCCGTCGGACTGGTACCGGCCGAAGAACGACACCATGACGACGACGAGCACGGTCGCGATCGCCATGCCGACGACGAACAGACTGACGATTGCGTCGAGGAATCCCTCGGACGGGCGGTGAGCGCCGACCGCGCCGCTCGGCGTCGACCCGCCGGACGCGACGGCGACCACCGCGACGAGGACGATCACGGCCGCCGCGACCGCGAGCGTCCGCCCGCCCGACCCGCCCCGTCGGCGCGCGTTAGCGTCCATGACCGATGAGACGAGCGACGGGCAACGAACGTTGGCCGCGGCCGGCGGTGATGGGCGTCGTGAACGTCACGCCCGACAGCTTCTCGGACAGCGGACGGTTCGGCTCCGCGCGGGAGGCAGCGGACGTCGCGCGCGCGATGCTCGCCGACGGGGCCGCGCTCGTGGACGTTGGAGGCGAGTCGACCCGGCCGGGGTCCGATCCCGTGACGCCGGAAGAGGAGCTGCGCAGGGTCCGGCCGGTGCTCGAGCTGCTCGCCGGCGAGCGGGTATCCGTCGACACGTCCCGTGCCGTCGTCGCGCGAGAGGCGCTCGCGCTCGGCGCTCTCATGATCAACGACGTCACCGCGCTGCGACGTGACCCGGACGTCGCCGCCGCCGTCGCCGAGGCGAGCGCGGATCTCTGCCTGATGCACATGCAGGGGGAGCCTCGCACGATGCAGGCAGCACCGCACTACGAGGACGTCGTCTCGGAGGTCGCCGCCTTCCTCGAGGAGCGTCTCGCGTTCGCCGTCGCGGCCGGCATCCCCGAAGAGCGCATCTGCCTCGACCCCGGGATCGGCTTCGGCAAGACGCCTGACCAGAACCTCGAGCTCGTGCGCAGGCTCGATCGCATCGTTGCGATCGGGCGCCCGGTGCTCGTCGGGCTGTCGCGCAAGTCGACGCTGGCCCGCGTGCTCGGCGGGCCCGAGACCCGGGTCGGCACGGATGCCGCCTCGGTGGGGGCCGCGGTCGCCGCGTTCGATCGCGGCGCGACGCTGTTCCGTGTCCACGACGTTCGCTCGCACGTCGAGGCGCTCGCAGCTGCCGCCGCCGTGGAGCGGGGTACGGTGCGCGCGTGACGATCGAGCTCCGGGCGATCGAGCTGTTCGGATTCCACGGCGTGCTCGAGGACGAGCGCCGCGACGGGCAGCGGTTCTTCGTCGACGTCGAGCTCGACTATGCGGACGAGGCGGCCGCGGTGAGCGACAGGATCGAGGACGCGATCGACTACCGCGAGGTTGTCGCGGCGGTCGTCGAGGTGTCGGACGGCCGCGCGTACCACCTGCTCGAGTCATTTGCGACCGCACTGGCAACCGAGCTCACGGCTCGGTTCCCGGTCGCGCGGGTGCGCGTGCGCGTGCGGAAGCCGGACGTCGTCCTGCCCCGGCCCGTCGATTACGCCGCCGTGATCGTCGAGCGGGTGGCCTAGCGGCTCTTCGTTGCCCCGGACGCGACGCTCAGCGTGTACGTGGCGTCGAGGGCGCCGGAACCGGGCTGCACGGCCATGTACCCCCAGCGACCCTTGCCCTTGTTCGTATACACGAGGCGCTCGCGCGTTCCCTTGGTCGCTGCGATCGCGAGTCGACCGTCCGTCGCGAACCGGCCGACGACGCTCCGCGCGGTGGCCGAGTAGAGCGCGAGGTCGCCGTTGCTCGACGCGGTGAGCGTCGCGGTGACGCGGGAGGCGGCGGGGAGCCAGACACGGAAGACGTCCCGCGGATCCTCGTACCGGTCGATTCGCCCCGCGATGCGCGCGGAGCGCTTCGCCACCGTGCTGAGCGCCGGCTGCTTCGACGCGTATCGGTCGCCGTTCGGGTCGACCTGGTCGATGTCGTCGTTCGGCTCGAACGGATCGCGGATCGGCGCCGGCAGGGCGAGCGCGGCGGCGACGTTCAGCATGCCGAACCCGGAGCCCTGGTCGCGCCCCGCCGGCGCGATGTCCGTCGCGGAGCGACGGAGGACCTCGGCCACCTGGCCGGCAGTCAACTCGGGTCGCGCCGTCCAGACCCAGGCCGCGGCCGCAGCGACCATCGGAGAGGAGAAGCTCGTGCCGGACGCGGGCCGCCAGTCCTGTCCGAGCGCGCTCGCCACGATGATGTCGTCGCCCGGCGCGGCGAGGTCCACGAAGCGCGAACGGCTGGAGAAGGGGGCGACCGCGCCGCTCCGGTCGGTGGCGGCGACGGTCGTGACGTGCGGGTACGCGGCGGGATAGCCGAGCGGGCTTCCGCGGTCGCCGTCGTTCCCGGACGCTGCGACGACGAGCGACCCCGATGCGACGGCCTCGTCGACCGCGAGCTCGATCGAGAGGTCGCTGGCGTCTGAGCCGAGGCTGAGGTTGATCACGCTGCGCCCTGTCCGCGCCGCGGCGAGCAGCCCGGCCGAGATCTCGCTCGACTCGAGGCGTGTGCCGTCGCCCTTCGCGGCGTCCCAGGAGCGGAGCACCGCGCGCGGGTAGATGCCGACAAGACCGACGCCGTTCACCGGCGCCCCGATGACGGAGGACACCATGGTGCCGTGCTCGCCGCCGAACGGGGCGGGTTCCTGGGCGTTGAGCGCCTGGGTGTCGGCGCGGCCGAGGAACTCCGGGTGGGCGACGTCGAGACCGGAGTCGACGATCGTCACCGGCACGCCCGGCCCGGGCGCCGTGAGCCCGGAGATCCCGATCTGGGACAGCCACCATTCGTCCGACTGCAGGGGATCCGGGGTGTCGGTCGTCGCAGCGACGCGGTACGTGCGCTCCTTCTGCGCGAAGACGATCGCATCGCGCGCTCGGAGCTCCGGGACCGCGCTCGCGGCCAGCGCCGGCTCGAGGCGCCACAAACGGAGCCGGGCATCGATCTCGTTGGCCCCCGCGCGAGTGAGCGCGACGCTCTCCGTGCACGCGCCCGACTTCGTGAGCTGCACCATCGTCGCCGCGCCGGCCGCACGAGGAGCCGCAGCGACGGCCGGCGTGAGCACGAGGCCCGCCAGTCCGAGGAGTCCGAGGAGACGCGGTAGGGAGAGGAGTGACACGGGGTGAGCTCCCATCCAATCGGAGGTCCGTGTGAGGACCGTGGGAATCCGATTAAGGCGATGTTATGACCCGGACGCGGCTGCACACGCTACCGTCCGCTCGTGCGCGCCTACGTCGGGCTCGGTGCGAATCTGGGGGACCGCGAGGACACGATCCGACGGGCGGTCGCGCTCGTGGACGAGCTCGCCGGAGTGGACGTCGTGAGCGTCTCCTCTCTGCGCGAGACGGAGCCGTGGGGACCGGTCGAGCAGCCCCGCTACCTGAACGGCGCCGTCGCCGTCGAGACCGACCTCCCGCCCCGCGAGCTGCTCGACGCCCTGCTCGAGATCGAGCGCCGGCTCGGCCGGGCCCGCGACGACGAGGAGCGCTGGGGGCCTCGCACGATCGACCTCGACCTGCTGCTCTACGGCGACCTCGTGCTGGACGAGCCGGGCCTCGACGTGCCGCATCCGCGCCTCCACGAGCGCCGGTTCGCACTCGAGCCGCTCGCCGAGCTGGCGCCGGACGCCTTCGTGCCGGGGCGCGGGACTGCCGCCGAGCTGCTTCGCGCGCTGGACACGCCCCCGCAGGGGACGGGCTCGCGGGCGGACGTCGTACACTGACGGCATGAGCCACCTGGACGAGCTGGACGAGTTCGAGGCGGAGCTGGAGCTCCAGCTGAAGCGCGAGTACACGGCGGTCTTCCCGCTGTTCCGCTACTGCGTGCTCACGCAGGACGCGACATACCTCTGCAACAAGCTCGACCTCAAGGTCGTGCCGCAGGCGAGCTACCCGTTCTTCCATGCGCAGATGGAGGACGTCTGGGTGTGGGACAAGAACCGCCCGACCCGGATCATCCCCCGCGCCGAGGTCTACACGTCCGGCGACGTGACGGTCGAGGAGCTGCGCGGCGAGGGGGACGAGCCGCATCTCACCGCCGAAGCGCTCGCGGAGCGCCTCGGCGATCTCCGCCGCGCCGAGGATGACGACGCGTTTTGAACGAAGACGACGTGTCTTGAAAGTAGAGGGGCGAGGCTGAAGCCACGCCCGTGAGCCCCGACGGCGGCTCGTATACCCTCGCGCACGTGCTGCTCGCAGTCGACGTCGGCAACACCCAGACCGTGCTCGGCCTCTACGACGCAGGAGAGCTCGCGGAGGACTGGCGGGTCGCGACCGACCGGACGCGGACCGGCGACGAGCTCACGGTGCTGCTCGGTGGTCTCCTCGACCCGGACTCGGTCGACGGCATCTGCCTCTCGACCACGGTGCCGAGCATCCACCGCGAGTGGCAGGGGCTCGCGAAGCGCTGGGCGCACGCGCCGCTGCTCGTGGTCGGGCCGGGGGTCAAGACCGGCATCCCCATCCGCTACGACGATCCGCGGGAGGTGGGACCCGACCGGATCGTGAACGCCGTGGCGGCACGGGAGCGGTACGGCGCGCCCGCGATCGTTGTCGACTTCGGGACGTCGACGAACTTCGACGTCGTCTCTCCGCAGGGCGAGTACGTCGGCGGGGTGCTCGCGCCCGGCATCGAGATCTCGATGGAGGCGCTCTTCGCCCGCGCGGCGAGGCTCGTGAACGTCGACTTCGTCGCGCCGCCGAGCGTGATCGGGAAGACGACGGTCGGCGGCCTCCAGAGCGGGCTGGTGTACGGGTTCGCGGGGCAGGTCGACGGGATCGTGGCGCGGATCCGCGCCGAGCTCGAGGCGCCCGATGCGCCTGTGATCGCGACCGGTGGCCTTGCGGAGCTGATCGCGCCGCACAGCGCGACGATCGAGCGTGTCGACCCGTTCCTCACGCTCGAGGGCCTGCGCCTCGTCTGGGAGCTGAACGCGTGATCACGGACCCGGGAACGCTCGCGGTGTTCGCGCTCGCGGCGCTGCTCCTGGCTGTGGTGCCGGGGCCTGCCGTCCTGTACATCGTCGCCCAGAGCGTGCACGGCGGCAGGCGGGCCGGTGTGGCGTCAGCGTTCGGAATCGCGAGCGGAGGCCTCGTGCACGTCCTCGCCGCCGTGATCGGCCTGTCCGCGCTCCTCGCTGCCTCCGCCGAGGCGTTCACCGTGGTCAAGCTTGTCGGCGCTGCCTACCTCGTCTGGCTCGGGATCCGGACGCTGCTCTCGGCGGACGACCGGATCGGCGGCCGGCGGCCCGAGCTCACGCTTGCGAAGACGTACGGCCGCGGGGTTGTCGTCAACGTGCTCAACCCGAAGACGGCGCTCTTCTTCGTCGCCTTCCTGCCACAGTTCGTCGACCCTCACAGGTCCACGCGCGGCCAGCTTGCGGTACTCGGGGCGATCTTCATCGTGATTGCCCTCTCGAGCGATCTCGTGTGGGCGCTCGTCGCCGGGACGGCTGGGGCTGTGCTGCGCAAGAGCCGGACCTTCCTCCGCGCCCAGCGCTACGTCTCGGGGACGATCTTCGTCGGCCTCGGCGGCCTGGCCGCCACCGCCGGACGCTCGCAGTGAAGTCGGGGCGTGGCTTCAGCCTCGCGCCTCTTTCCTGCGCCGAACGAGGTCGGGCGAGGCTGAAGCCACGCCCGAGCGCCCGCTAACCCCCTCCGTAGACGGAGATCGGCAGCTCGAGCGTCACCTCGTCGCCCGAGGGGATCTCCGCCTCGAGCCGCTCGACCAGCGGAATCGCACCGGGAGCTGCGGCAAGCAACCGCCGCTCGACCTCCTCGGTGGAGTCGAGGACGACCAGCTCTTGCTTGAACGGGCGCGGGAAGCGGCCGCGGCCCAGGTACCAGCCGTAGAACTTCTTGAGGAAGCCGCTCGCGCGTCGCTCGCCCAGCTCGCGGACAGTCTCCCGGACGAAGAGGACGAGCTCCGCGACGATCTCCTCGCGCGACGGCTCGCGCCCCGCGCCGTCGACGATCTCCTCGAGCACCCACGGATTGCCCTGCGCGGCGCGTCCGACCATTACGGCGGCAGCCCCCGTCGTCGCGAGCACGGCCTGTGCCTTTGCACGGGACACGATGTCGCCGGAGGCGACGACCGGGACGTCGACGAGCGAGACGAGCTCCGCCGTCAGCGCGTGGTCGGCGGTGCCCGTGTACATCTGCTGGGCGGAGCGCGGGTGGAGGGTCAGCGACGCCGCACCCGCCTCGACGAGCCTCGGCCCGACGACGAGGCAATCACGCGATCCGTTGCGAAGGCCGCGCCGCAGCTTGACGCTGACCGGGAGGTCGACCGCATCGGCGATCGCGGACACGATTCGCGCGGCCCGATCCGGGTCGTCGAGCAGCGTGGCGCCCGCTCCGGTCTTCGTCACCTTTCGCACGGGGCAGCCGAAGTTCAGGTCGACCAGATCCGCGCCGGCAGCCTCGACCATGCGCGCCGCCTCCGCCATCGAGCCGGGCTCCGACCCGAAGAGCTGGATCGCCAGCGGATGCTCGTCCGCCGCGACGCGCAGGTAGCCGAGGGTGCGCTCGTTCCGGTGCTCGATGCCCGCGCAGCTGACCATCTCGGAGCAGACGAGGCCGGCCCCGAAGCGGCGTCCCTGACGGCGGAACGCCTGCACGCTGACGCCCGCCATCGGCGCCAGGACGAGCCTCGTCGGGATCTCGACGGGCCCGATCGACCAGGGCTGGCGAAGATCGAGCATCGCCCCGAATGGTAGAGGGCGGCCTGCCGACGCCTGCCCCGCGAAGGGGGTTGCGCAGGGGCAGCCTGCGTCGCTACCATGCGCGTCCGCGTGGCGCGCTCGGCGCCTCGTTCTCGTTTCTGGCTACTCGGAGGTCTCTCTTCTGAAGGACGTGATCCTCACCGCCGAGGGGTATGACTCCCTCAAGCAGGAGCTCGATGTCCTGCGCGGCGACCGCCGCCGCGAGATCGCGGAGCGGATCCGCACGGCTCGCGAATTCGGCGACATCGCCGAGAACGCGGAGTACGACGACGCGAAGAACCAGCAGGCGATGCTGGAGCACAAGATCGCGCAGCTCGAGGAGCGGCTCGCGCACGCCCGGGTGATCGACACGTCCGAGGTCGACACGAGCGTCGTCTCGGTCGGGTCGGTCGTGCGACTGCGTGACGTCGACGCGAAGGAGACGATCGAGTACCACATCGTCGGCTCCGCGGAGGCGAACCCCGCCGAGCAGAAGCTCTCGAACGAGTCGCCGGTCGGCAAGGCGATCCTGGGGCACAAGAAGGGCGAGACCGTAGAGGTCACGACCCCACGCGGCTCCGTCGTGAAGTTCAAGATCATGGAGATCAAGGCCGCGTAGCTCCGACCGGTGTCCGGCTTCAGTCGGACACCTCGCCTCGCGCTACCCTCGCGGAGGTGTTCGAGCGGTTCACCGAGCGCGCCCGGCAGGTCGTCGTCCTCGCGCAGGACGAGTCCCGCAGGCTCGGTTACCCCTACATCGGTACGGAGCACATCCTTCTCGGGCTGCTGCGTGAGGAAGAGGGGATCGCCGCGCGCGTGCTGGAAGGACTCGACATCACCGTGGAAGAGGTGCGCGCGCAGGTCGCCCGCATCCTGGATCAGGGCGACGAGGTGACGACGGGTCAGATCCCGTTCACGCCGCGCGCGAAGAAGGTGCTCGAGCTCGCGCTGCGCGAGTCGCTCGCGCTCGGCAGCAATTACATCGGCACGGAGCACATCCTGCTCGGCCTCGTGCGCGAGAACGAAGGGGTCGCAACGCGAATCCTGCTCGACTTCGACGCGGATGCCGAGAAGATCCGCAACGAGATCATCCGCATGCTCCCGGGGAGCGGGCTGCTGCAGCAGGCGCCTCCGGGGCCGGACGTCGAGCTGACCTCGCCGCCGCTCGCGCCGGAGGTGCTCGCCGAACTCGAGCGCCTCGCGGCGGCAAAGCAGTCCGCGCTCGACCGGCAGTCGCTGGAGGAGGCTGCGGGCCTCCGGGACGCGGAGCGCCTCCTCCGTGCCGCCTCCGCCCGCCTGGTCCGCGCGTGGCGCCGGCACACCGTCGAGCCGACGTAAGCTCCGCCGAAGCTGCAGGGACGCTGGTGTCCGACTTGAAGTCGGACACCAGGGCACGAGGACGTACGATCCGCCGATGCCCGAACAGCCGCCGCCCAAGCGCTTCCCGGACCGCGACGAGATCGCGGCCGTCCGCGCGGAGGCGGAGCCGCTCGAGGCAGGCGCCGAGGCGGAGGCGACACGGAGGATCGCCGGGCGGGCAATGGCCCGCCGCGGGATGGGGAAGCTCGTCTTCCTCGACGTCGTCGACCGCTCGGGCCGGATCCAGGTGATCTGCGACGTCGCCGTCACCGGAGAGCTCGACGTCCACGTCGGGGACGTCGTCGGCGTCGCTGGACGGCCCGCGAAGTCACGGCGCGGCGAGCCCTCGGTGCTCGCCGAGAGCGTCGACGTGCTCTCGCGCAACACGCAGCCGCTGCCGGACACGTTCCACGGCCTCACCGACGTCGAGCTCCGCTACCGCAAGCGCTACCTCGACCTGCTGATGAACGAGGAGACGCGTGACGTCTTCATCACCCGGGCGCGCGTGATCACGGCCGTCCGGCGGGCGCTCGACGAGGAGGGCTTCGTCGAGGTCGAGACGCCGGTCCTGCAGCCGCGTTACGGCGGCGCGTTCGCGCGGCCCTTCGTCACCCATCACAACGAGCTCGACGCCGACCTCTACCTGCGCATCGCGACGGAGCTGTATCTCAAGCGCCTGATCGTGGGCGGGCTCGAGCGCGTGTACGAGATCGGCAAGGACTTCCGCAACGAGGGCGTCTCGTTCAAGCACAACCCGGAGTTCACGATGCTCGAGTGGTACGAGGCCTACGCGGACTACGGCGACACGATGGCCCGGATCGAGCGGCTCGTGGAACGGGTCGCCCGCGAGGTGCGGGGGACGACGGTCGTGAGCTTTCGCGGGCACGAGATCGATCTCGCCGGGCCGTGGGAGCGGATCCGGTTCGTGGGGGCGCTCGAGCGCCACGAGCTCTGGACGCGCGATCCGGCCGAGCTCAGGGCGTGGCTCACGGAGCGGGGGGTGGACACCGACGCCGACAAGGACTGGACGCAGCTCGTCGACCACGCGTTCTCGCACTTCGTCGAGCCGGGACTGATCCAGCCGACGATCGTCCACGACTACCCCGTCGAGCTCTCGCCCTTCGCGCGGCCGACCGACGAGGACCCGACCCTGACCGAGCGGTTCGAGTACTTCGCGGGCGGGATGGAGCTCGGGAACGCGTTCACCGAGATCAACGAGGCGGCGATGCAGCAGGCCCGCTTCGAGCAGCAGTCCGAGCAGGTCGAGGGCGAGCGGGGCGACCCCGATTACGTCGAGGCCCTCTCGTACGGGATGCCACCCACGGGTGGCCTCGGCTTCGGGATCGACCGCTTCGTGATGCTCCTGACGGGCAAGGAGTCGATCCGCGACGTCGTGCTGTTCCCGGCGCTCCGAGCCGTCCGGGACTGAGCCGCTCGTTGCCCTCCGGCGGGGGGTGGCGGTCTCCGCCGCGGCTCGTACGATGAGCTGGATGCGTCGCCTCCTGGCCGTCTCCCTCCTCGTGCTTGCCTTGCCGGTGGCGGCGCATGCCGCTTCCAATCCGATCGTCGCTGCGGCGAAGCGCTCCGCGTCGGCCAAGAGCTCCACCTTCGAGATCCGCGCCGCGACCGCGATCGGCGGCCGCGCGGCCAGTGACGTCAGCGGTTCCGGACGCCAGCGCGGATCGGCGGTCGGGATGTCGATGACGACACGCGCCGGCGGCAAGGCCACCAACTTCGACGCCGTGCTGCTGAGAGAGCGCGGCGCCTACGTCATGTACATGCGCTCGCCCGTCCTCCAGACGCAGCTTCCGCCCGGCAAGTCCTGGTGGCGGCTCGACCTCTCGAAGGGCGCCTCAACGCTGGGCATCGACTTCACGTCGCTCATGGACGCCTCGCAGAGCCTGGCGCCACTCGAGCACGGGATCGTCGCGACGAAGCGGATCGGCAACGAGACCGTCGCCGGCCGCCCGACCGTCCACTACAGCGCGGTTCTCGACGTCAAGCGCGCGGCGCGGGCCGTACCCGCCTACGGGAAGCAGGTGGCGGCGCTGGAGCGTGCGACCGGCATCCGCCTCACACGCTCGACCTACCACGTCTGGATCGGGCGCGACGGGCGGATCACGCGGATGCGGGTCGCGACCCCCACCGTCATAGGGAGCGCGCGCGGGACGACGGTGCAGACGATGACGTTCCTCTCCTACAACGTTCGGATCACGATCGCGGCACCCCCGGCAGCGCAGGTCGTCGAAGCCGGGTAGCCGCCCGGACGGGGTACCTCGCACGAGGGGTGGCCGACCTCTCTGACGCGACGATACGAAAAGCGTGCTGCGTCAACGGGCCGATAGCGGCGTCGGCTTCCCGGCACCTGCGACTCCGTCGGAGGTCTCCGTCGACGCGGGCGCGGATGCCGTCCTGCGGGCGAGCGAGGAGCGTCTCCGGGTCGCGGAGGAGCGTTTCCGGGCGCTCGTCGAGCAGTTGCCGCTCGTCGTCTACGTCGACGCGATCGACGACGAGAGCTCGAACATCTACTCCAGCCCGCAGGTGGAGTCGATGCTCGGATACCCGCTCGCCGAGTGGAAGCGTGATCGCGAGCTCTTCGTGCGGATCCTCCACCCGGAGGACCGCGAGACCGTCCTCGACGCGCATCGTTGCGCGCACGAAGGCGACGGGCTCTCACTCGAGTACCGATTGATCGCCCGGGACGGGCGCGTCGTCTGGGTCCACGACGAGGCCCGGACGATCCTCGGGCCGTCCGGAGTGCCCGTCGCGCTCCAGGGGTACCTGCTCGACATCACGGACAAGCGCGAGGCAGAGGAGCGCCTGCGTCACCAGGCGTTCCACGATCCCCTCACCGGCCTGCCGAACCGGGCGCTTTTCAAGCAGCGTGTCGAGGAGGCGATCGCGCGCTCGGGCTCCGGCGGTCCTGGCGTCTCGCTTCTGATTCTCGACATAGACGACTTCAAGACGGTGAACGACCGCTTCGGCCACATGGACGCGGACGCCGTGCTCTACGACGTGGGCTCGAGGCTCCGCGTCGCCTTGCCGCCCACGGTCACGGTGGCGAGGATCGGAGGCGACGAGTTCGCCGCGCTCGTGGAGTCCGACGACCCTGCCGGCGACGCGGAGAAGGCCGCCGGCGGCGTTTGCGAGGCGCTGCGCCCACCGACGCAGATGGCCGGGGTCGAGATCTTCGTCACGGCGAGCATCGGCGTCGCCACCGGAGACGACGTCGACGGAGTGTTTCGTCGGGCAGACCTCGCGATGTACCGGGCGAAGGCGAACGGCAAGGCGCAGTCGGTCGTCTACGACCGCTCACTCGACGATGCGGTCGGCGAGCGCCTCTCGTTGCTCGGCGAGCTCCGGCGCGCGCGTGTCGAGGAGGAGTTCGTCCTGCACTACCAGCCGGTCGTCGACCTGCAGACGGGCGCCGTCGTCGGGGCCGAGGCGCTCCTCCGGTGGGCGCATCCGACCCGGGGCATCGTCCCGCCGAACGACTTCGTCCCGATCGCAGAGGAGAGCGGGCTCATCGTCCCGCTCGGCCGCTGGGTGCTCCAGGAGGCGTGCAACCAGCTCGCCGCCTGGCGTGCGGCCGAGCCAGCCGCACGAGGCTTGCACGTGAGCGTCAACGTCTCCGCCCGTCAGCTCCAGGCGACGGCGTTCGTGGACGAGGTGAGCTCGGCGCTCGCGAGGGCCGAGCTCGAGCCGAGCGCGCTCGTCCTCGAGATCACGGAGGCGGCCGTCGTCCACGACCCCGCGAGCGCGGCGGAGATGCTCGCAGCGCTCCGCGCGATGGGGGTCGGGCTCGTCCTCGACGACTTCGGTACGGGCTACTCGTCGCTCGCGATGCTCGACGCGCTGCCGTTCGACGGGATGAAGCTCGACCGCACGTCGGTGATGCGCATCGGCGACTCCGGCGGCGCCGTGCCGCTCGTGCGGGCGATCGTCGACCTCGGGCGCGCGCTCGGTCTTTCGCTCGTCGCCGAGGGCATCGAGAACGAGCACCAGCTCGCCGAGCTCCGGCGCCTCGGCGTGCGTGAGGGGCAGGGCTTCCGCTTCGCGCGGCCGCTGCCCGCGGCCGGCTTCGAGGAGCTGCTCCGCGAGGGCGGAGTTTCCGGCTGCGCCCCCGTGCGAGGTGGAGCGGGCGGCCGTCGGCACGGGCGCGAGCAGCTGCCGCGCGCGTCACGGCCGGTCGAACGGCCGAAGGTCTAGACCGTCTACGACGCGACCGGCGTCTTCCAGCCGGCGCCGGAGCCGAGCGCGCCCTCGTGATCCGCTCGGACCGGGACGTTCTCCTCGGGGTGCGCGTCGCGGTGCTCGCGGAACCAGGCGACCGCGCGCGCGATGCCCTCGTCGAGAGACACCCGTGGTGCGTAGCCGAGCAGCCCGCGCGCCTTCGAGAGATCGGCGACGTAGTGCGTCACTTCACCGAGGAGCGACGGGGCGAGCGTCATCTGCGGGTCGACGTCGAGCTCCTTCGCGATCCGCTCCGCGCAGTGGACGAGCGTGTTGCCCTGGCCGTAGGCGAGGTTGATGGTCTGGTTGACGACGCGCCCGGCGGCGAGCGCGTCGATACCGCGCGCGATCCCGTCCACGCAGTCGTCGACGTAGGTGAAGTCGAGGGTCTTGTCACGACCGCCGTAGATCGTGATCGGCTCGCCGCGGAGCATCGAGTGGATGAACAGCGGGATCACCCGCACCATCCGCTGCAGGTCGTTGTCGAAGCGCCCGTAGACGTTCGAGAACCGGAAGACGAGGTAGGGGAGCCCGTAGCAGCGCGCATACGAGTAGATGAACGCCTCGCCGGCGATCTTCGACGCGGAGTACGTGCTCTCCGTGTACGCGAAGTCGGCGGCCTGCTCGTTGTAGCCCTCGAACCGGTGGACGTCGCCGTAGACCTCGCGACTCGACGAGAAGACGATCGGGATGTTCCCCTGCCGCGCGTACTCGAGGACGTTGAACGTCATCATCGCGTTCTCGAGCGCGCGGTGGGGCTCCCGTACGAGTTGGTGCACCTTGGCGTGCGCGGCGAGGTGCACGACGAGGTCTGCCTGCGGGTACTCGACGCCGTTGATCCCGCCCGGGAAGGGCGCGTAGTGGCCTGCGAGGTCCTGGAGCAGGTACGGGAACGCGTCCGTCCACGTGTTGAGGCGCTTGTCGATCCCGAAGACCTGATGGCCTCCCTCCCGCAGCCGGAGCGCGAGGTTCGTGCCGATCTGACCCGAGGAGCCGGTGATGAGGATGCGCATCGCGCCGCAACGCTACCGGCGCGGTCGGCGCGCTCACAGGCGTCGGGTACGATCAGTGGTGCCTTTGACCCGGAGCCGGCGCCCCGCAGACTCCGGATCACGCGGAAAAGGAGGGTCGAGGCAGCCGTGTTCGAGCGATTCACGGAACGGGCAAGGCAAGTGGTCGTCCTCGCGCAGGACGAGGCGCGAGCTCTCAAGCACAACTACATCGGCACGGAGCACATCCTGCTCGGCTTGCTGCGCGAGGAGGAGGGCCTCGCCGCGCGGGTGCTCGAGCAACTCGACATCACCGTGGAAGAGGTACGCGCCCAGGTTGCCCGGATCGTCGGCCAGGGCGACGAGGTCACGACCGGCCAGATTCCGTTCACGCCGCGCGCCAAGAAGGTGCTGGAGCTCGCGCTGCGCGAGGCGCTGTCGCTCGGCCACAACTACATCGGCACCGAGCACATCCTGCTCGGCCTCGTCCGCGAGAACGAGGGCGTCGCCGCCCGGATCCTGCTCGACTTCGACGCCGACGCCGAGAAGATCCGCAACGAGATCATCCGCATGCTCTCCGGTCCCGGCCGCCGCCAGTCAGGCCAGTCCGGCGGCGCCGCGCAGGGGGAGAAGGCGAAGAACTCGAAGCTCCTCGACCAGTTCGGCCGCAACCTCACGAAGCAGGCGACGGAGGGCAAGCTCGACCCCGTGGTCGGCCGTCAGACCGAGATCGAGCGCGTGATGCAGATCCTCTCGCGCCGCCAGAAGAACAACCCCGTGCTGATCGGCGAGCCGGGCGTCGGCAAGACCGCCGTCGTCGAGGGCCTCGCCGCGCGCATCGCCGCGAACCAGGTGCCGGAGCTCCTGAAGAACAAGCAGATCTACACGCTCGACCTCGCGGCGCTGGTCGCGGGCTCGAAGTACCGCGGCGAGTTCGAGGAGCGCCTGAAGAAGGTTATGAAGGAGATCACCCAGCGCGGCGACATCATTCTGTTCATCGACGAGCTCCACAACCTCGTCGGGGCGGGCGCCGCGGAGGGCGCGATCGACGCGGCCTCGATTCTGAAGCCGGCGCTCGCGCGCGGTGAGCTGCAGACGATCGGCGCGACGACGCTCGACGAGTACCGCAAGTACCTCGAGCGCGACGCTGCGCTCGAGCGGCGGTTTCAGCAGGTGCGCGTCGAGGAGCCGACGATCGACGAGACGGTGCAGATCCTGCGTGGCCTGCGCGACCGCTACGAGGCGCACCATCGAGTCAAGATCACGGACGAGGCGCTGCAGGCGTCGGCGACGCTCGCCGACCGCTACATCCAGGACCGCCACCTGCCCGACAAGGCGATCGACCTGATCGACGAGGCGGGCTCCCGGGTCCGAATCCGGACGATGTCCGCCCCGCCGCGCTACCGCGAGCTCGAGGAGGAGATCGAGACCGTCCGCGCCGACAAGGAAGCGGCGATCGAGGCGCAGGAGTTCGAGAAGGCCGCCTCGCTCCGCGACAAGGAGCGGAAGCTCTCGCAGAAGAAGAAGGAGCTCGAGGAGCGCTGGCGCAACGAGGCCGACGAGGAGCAGCCGGAGATCGGCGAGGACGAGATCGCGGACATCGTCTCGATGTGGACCGGGATCCCGGTCTTCAAGCTCACCGAAGCCGAGTCCCAGAAGCTCGTCCGCATGGAGGAGGATCTCCACAAGCGGGTGATCGGCCAGGAGGCAGCCATCGTGGCCGTCTCGAAGGCGATCCGCCGCGCCCGGGCGGGGATCAAGGACCCGAAGCGCCCGAGCGGCTCGTTCATCTTCCTCGGCCCCTCCGGGGTGGGGAAGACCGAGACGGCGCGGACGCTGGCCGAGTTCCTGTTCGGCGACGAGGACGCGATGATCCAGGTCGACATGTCGGAGTACATGGAGAAGCACTCCGTGTCCCGGCTCGTCGGCTCGCCCCCCGGCTACGTCGGGTACGACGAGGGCGGCCAGCTCACCGAGGCCGTGCGGCGGAAGCCCTACTCGGTGCTGCTGCTCGACGAGATCGAGAAGGCGCACCCGGACGTGTTCAACATCCTCCTCCAGATCCTGGAGGACGGGAGGCTGACCGACGCGCAGGGGCGAAAGGTCGACTTCCGCAACACGATCGTCGTGATGACGTCGAACATCGGCGCGGCACAGATCTCGAAGAACCAGTCGCTCGGGTTCGCGATCGGCGACGAGCAGGGGCTGACGTACGACGACATGAAGGCGCGCGTCATGGGCGAGCTGAAGAAGGTGTTCCGGCCCGAGCTCCTGAACCGGATCGACGAGATCATCGTCTTCCACAAGCTCGAGAAGGAGGAGATCCTCCAGATCGTCGACATCAAGATGAAGCGCCTCCGCGACCAGATGGCGGTGCACGGTGCGACGATCGAGCTGACGCAGGAGGCGAAGGAGCTGCTCGCAGAGGAGGGCTACGACCCCGCCATGGGCGCGCGGCCGCTCCTGCGTGCGATCCAGCGCCTGATCGAGGACCCGCTCGCCGACTTCATCCTCGGCCGGGAGCTTGGCGAGGGCTCGACGATCGTCGTCGATCGCCGCCAGGATCCAGGCCCGGACGATCCCAAGGTCGAGATGCGCGTGATCGAGGGCGAGGTCAAGCCCGAGCCCGTCACGGTGCCGCCGGACGACCCGGCGGACGCCGACGAAGACGAACAGGAGTAGCCCGCTCCGCACGAGCGGCGTGAGGGGCGGGGCTTCGGCCTCGCCCCTCGTCCTTCCGCCTCGAACCAAGACGGGCGAGACACCCGGATGAGCCGTGGTACGGCCAGCCGTATGTCCGCGGTGCCCCGTGCTCTCTAGCGTCCCATGGGATGCAACCCGCATCGGCAACTCCGCGCTATCGACACGCCCTGCCCCAGCTCGAGGACGCCCTGTTCCTGACGGACGGCGGGCTCGAGACGACGCTCATCTTCCACGACGGCCACGACCTGTCGCATTTCGCCGCCTACGACCTCCTGATGCGCGACGGCGGCGAGGAGGCTCTGCGCCGGTACTTCGAGCCGTACGTGCACATCGCGCTCGAGCGCGGTGTCGGAATCGTGCTGGAGACGCCGACATGGCGGGCAAACCCTGACTGGGCCGCGCTGCTCGGGCACTCGGGCGAAGAGCTCGAGGCCCTGAACCGGCGCGCGGTGGAGCTCCTCCTCGAGCTGCGTGACGGATTCGAGACGGATTCCACACCGATCGTCGTCTCCGGCTGCATCGGGCCGCGCGGTGACGGCTACATGGTCGGCGAGGCGATGAGCGGCGAGGCGGCGGCCTCGTACCACGGGGCGCAGATCCGGACGCTCGCGGAGGCGGGCGTCGACCTCGTCACCGCCATGACCGTGACGTACGTCGACGAGGCTCTCGGTGTCGTCCGCGCAGCGGGTGCTGCGGGCTTGCCCGCGGTGATCTCGTTCACCGTCGAGACGGACGGGCGGCTTCCGAGCGGCCAGCCGCTCGGGGAGGCGATCGAGGAAGTCGATGCCCGCTCCGACGGAGCGGCTGCCTACTTCATGGTCAACTGCGCACATCCGTCTCACTTCTACGAGGTGCTGGAGCCGGGCACGGAGTGGACGGCCAGGATCCGCGGGCTGCGTGCGAACGCCTCGCGCATGAGCCACGCCGAGCTCGACGAGGCCGACGAGCTGGACGCCGGAAACCCGGAGGAGCTCGCCCTCGAGTATGTGGCGCTCCGGGAGCAGCTGCCGTCGCTCACGGTTCTCGGCGGCTGCTGCGGCACCGACCACCGCCACGTCGATGCGATCAGCGTCGCCTGGCTGCGTTTGCTCGCGAGCGGGAATCCGCAGGAGCGGACTCCCGCCGCTTGAACCCCGCCTTCGGCGGGGCATATCCCTGAAGGCGCCCGCTTCGCGGTCGCGCCGAGGCGGACGGGGATGTGGTTGACGCTCTAGGCTGTCGCCGTGGAGATCCGGCACGCGGAGCCCGCGGACTACGGCCGCGTCATCGGCCGCGTCAATGCCTGGTGGGGCGGCCGCGACATGGCGCCGATGCTGCCGCAGCTCTTCTTCGTCCATTTCGAAGGAACGAGCTACGTCGCCGACGACGAGGAGGGTCAGCTCGCCGCATTCCTGATCGGCTTCCTCTCGCAGACCGACCCGGACGAGGCGTACATCCACTTCGTGGGCGTCTCGCCGGAGCATCGCGGCGGTGGTCTCGGCCGGCAGCTCTACGAGCGGTTCTTCGACGATGCCCGCGCCGCGGGGCGCACGCGCGTCAGGTGCGTCACGTCACCCGCCAACGAGGGGTCGGTCGCCTTCCACGAGGCGCTCGGCTTCACGTCCGAGCGCGTGGCGCACGACTACGACGGGCCCGGCGAAGACCGGGTGCTGTTCGTGAAGACGCTCGTGTAACGCGGCGCGACCAGCGGGACGATCCTCGTCCGCTACCGTCGGACGCGCCGTGTCAGGCCCGTTCCTCTCGACCGTCAGGCGGCCCCGCCGCCGCGCGCGGAAGGCGCTGGTCGTCCTCGCCCTCGTCGCCGTGCTCGCGGCCGTGCTCGCGGCCGCCTTCGGGGCGATCGCGCTCCTCGAGCGCGACACGCTGCCGCGTGGAACGACGATTGCGGGCGTCGACGTGGGCGGGTTGACGGAGAGCGAGGCGCGGGTCGCGGTCGCCCGCGCGGCCGCCACGCGCCTGGATGCCCCCATCCGCCTCGTCGGGCCGGGCGGCGCGCTCGCCTCGGCGAGCGGTCGCGAGATCCGCGCCAGGCCGCTCCTCGCGGACGCAGTCGCCGAGGCGGACGACGGGGGATCGCTCGCCCGAGTGCTCGCCCGCGTGGGGCTCCGCGAAGGCAGGCACGTGGAGCTGGCCTATCGCCTCGGCCCGGTCGCCGTGGCGAAGCTGGCAAACCGGCTCGACGACCGGTTCGGCGAGCCGTGGCGCGATGCCCGGGTCGATGTCGCGGCGGAGTCGATCCGTGTCGTCGAGGCGCGTCCCGGGACCGGCGTCGACCGGAAGGCGCTGCGCCGATCGTTGCAGACTCTTCCGTCGAGGGTCCAACTGCGAATCGTGACGGTCCGCCCCCTCGTGTCGTCGGCGGAGGCGACCGCGGCGGTGAGCCGTGTGGAGCGGCTTCTCGACACGCCGCGACACGTCCGGTTCCGCGACGCGGACGCGACGCTCACGCGGCAGCGTCTCCGGTCCCTCGTCCGTACCGGGCCGGTGGACGGCGGTCTCGGGCTGTCGCTCGAGCCGAAGGGCCTCGGCGCGTCGCTGCGTGTCAAGCTCGGCCGCTTCGAGGTCGCTCCGGAAAACGCGACGTTCGCGGTGGGAGTCGCCGCCGTCCGCGTCGTCCCGTCGCGGCCGGGGCGAACACTGGACGTCGACCGAATCGGGCGCTCGCTCGTATCGGACCTCGCGTCCACGATCCATCTCGCGCGGTTCGCGTCCACGTCTCCGGCACTGACGACCGAGGACGCCGAGAAGCTGGACATTCGGGAGCGCGTCTCGGAGTTCACGACGTACTACTCGTGTTGTCAGCCGCGCGTCACGAACATCCAGCGGGCAGCGCAGATGCTCGACGGGACGATCGTAAGGTCGGGCGAGTCCTTCTCGCTGAACGACGCGCTCGGCAAGCGGACCGTCGAGCGCGGGTTCGTCTCCGCGCCGCAGATCTTCGACGGGCGGCTCGAGGAAGCGGTGGGCGGAGGCATCAGCCAGGTGGCCACGACTCTCTACAACGCCGCGTTCTTCGCAGGCGTGAAGCTCGTCGCCCACCGAGCGCACCAGTTCTACATCTCGCGCTACCCGATGGGGCGCGAGGCGACGGTCTCGTGGGGCGGGCCGGAGCTCGTCTTCTCGAACGACTGGCCGGCGGCGATTCTGATGAAGGTCGTCGCGACAGACTCGGCGATCACGGTTCGCTTCTACTCCCGCAAGCTCGGACGGCGTGTGGAGACGACGACGGGCGAGCCGTACGCTCTCACGCCGCCGGAGACGATCCGGACGCTGAACTCCGCGCTTCCTCCGGGAACGACGAGCACCGTCCAGTCGGCGGGGGAGTCCGGGTTCACGGTGCAGTACACGCGGAAGGTGTTCCGGGGGTCGAAGCTCCGGCGCGACGAGCACTACACCGTTCGCTACGACCCGCAGAACGCCATCGTCGAAGTCGGTCCTGCGCCCCGCCGGACTGCGCCGAACCCAAAGCCGAAGAAGCCTTCCTAGCCCGGGCGCGTTGCCGCGGTGGGCTGGAGCTCGATCAGGGCCTCCGACGCGTCGTGGTCGACCTGGAGCGTCGTGTGGGTGAGGTGGAACTCCGACTCCAGCAGGCGCTCGATCTCCCGTCGCAGGCCGTGGCAATCCTCCCCGCGGCCGACGAGGACGTGCGCGGCGAGCGCGTCGAAACCGGACGTGATCCGCCACACGTGCAGATCGTGGACGCTCGACACTCCGGGGACGGAGACGATCGCCTGCGCGACGGCCCCGGCGTCGATGTTCGGCGGCGTCTCCTCCATCAGGATCGCGGTCGAGTCGCGCAGGACGCTCCACGCGCTCCCGACTATCAGCAGCGCGATCGCAACCGAGACGATCGGGTCGACGACCGTCCAGCCGGTCGCCAGGATGACCAGCGCTGCGACGAGGACGCCCGCAGAGCCGAGCAGGTCGGCGATCACGTGGCGCTGCGCGGCTTCGACGTTCAGGCTCTCTCCCTCCGAGCGCATGAGGATCACCGCGGAGATGCCGTTCACCGCGAGGCCCGCGAGCGCCACGACCAGCATCCAGCCACCGAGGATCTCGGGCGGGTCCCGGAACCGCTGAACCGCCTCCCAGACGATCCAGCCGCTCACGATCACGAGCGTGAGCCCGTTGACGAACGCTGCCAGGATCTCGGCCCGCTGGAGCCCGAAGCTCCGGCGAGGCGTCGAGGGGCGCGCGGCGAGGGTCAACGCAACGAGGGCAAGGCCGATGGCGAACGTGTCGGACAGCATGTGGCCGGCATCCGCGAGGACCGCGAGGCTGCCGGTGAGGACGCCGCCGACGACCTCGACGACGGTGAAGCCGACCGTGAGCGCGAGGACGATCGCGAGCGCTCGCCGCGAGGCGCCCCGATGGTCGTGCGCACCGTGCGCGTGACCGTGTTCCACACTGTGGAGAATAGGCGCGGCAGCCCCCGGTTGGCCCTTCGGCGGTTCTGTTGTCAGAATGGACACGGTGCGTCCGACGCGTCGCGTACGATGGGTGCATGGCGAAGGTGGTCGTGCAGTTCACCTGTACCGAGTGCGGTGCGACCACGGGACGCTGGCTCGGCAAATGCCCTGGCTGCGGCGCATTCGGGACGCTGGTGGAGGAGCTCCACGGTCGCGACGGGGAGCCCGCCGCAAGCGCGCCGCGCGCGCCGGAGCGGCTCGGTGACGTTCGCGTCGAGGAGGCTGCCAGGCTCACCACGGGCGTGCCGGAGCTCGATCGTGTCCTCGGAGGCGGCCTCGTGCCCGCCTCACTCGTGCTGCTCGGCGGCGAGCCGGGCGTCGGCAAGTCCACGCTGCTCCTCTCCGCGCTCGGCGCCGTCGCCCGCAGCGGCCGGCGTGCGCTTCTCGTCACCGGCGAGGAATCGGTTGCCCAGGTGCGGCTCCGCGCGGAGCGGCTCGGCGGCGCCGATGACGTGTCGATCCTCGCCGAGACGGAGCTCGAGGCCGTCTGCGCGACGCTCGAGAAGGAGACGCCCGACGTCTGCGTGATCGACTCCGTGCAGACGTTGTACGCGAGCGAGCTCGGATCGGCGCCCGGCTCCGTGGCGCAGGTACGGGAAGCGGCGGCGCGCCTCCTTCGCGTGGCGAAGCGGAGCGGGGTCGCAACCGTTCTCGTCGGCCACGTGACGAAGGACGGCGCGGTTGCAGGCCCACGCGTCCTGGAGCACCTCGTCGACTGCGTGCTCCAATTCGAGGGCGACCGCTACCACGCGCATCGCGTCCTCCGGGCGGCGAAGAACAGATTCGGCTCGACGAACGAGCTCGGGGTCTTCGAGATGACCTCGGCGGGACTGGTCGGGGTCCCCGACCCATCGGCCCTATTCGGGCGCACGCGGGCCGGCGAAGTCGGCGCGGCCGTTGCGGTTGCGCTCGAGGGAACGCGCCCGATCCTCCTCGAGGTGCAGTCGCTCGTCTCCCGGACCGATCTCGCAATGCCGCGGCGGGTCGGGACGGGGGTCGACCCCAAGCGGCTTGCGATGATCGTCGCAGTGCTGGGCCGCCACGCCGGCGTCCCGCTCGGAGCGGCAGACGTGTTCGTCAACGTCGCCGGGGGCGTGCGGATCGACGAGCCCGGCGCGGATCTGGCCGTCGCGCTCGCGATCGCCTCGGCGGCTCGCGCAACCCCGTTGCGGGAAGGCATCGCAGCGTTCGGCGAGCTCGGCCTCACCGGTCGGCTGCGGACGGCCGCCCAGGCGGAGCGACGCCTCGAGGAGTGCGCGAAGCTCGGGGTCCAGGCGGTCGTGGCGCCGGACGGGACGGGCGTCGCCGCGCGCGGCGGGCCGCGCGTCGTCACTGTGGAGACGCTCAGGCAGGCGCTCGGGGCTGCGCTCGAGCCGAAGGCACGCGAGACGGAGGAGGGCTGAGGAGCACGACACGGACGTCAGTCCTGCTAACGCGCATTCCGCGTGCATTTGGGCCGGTTCCGGGCCGTCGCTTCCGGTAGAATGAGGACATACGCCGGCCCCCAAGAGCCGGCATTTTTCGTGAGTCAGGCGCATATCCAGACCGGACGACGGGAGGGCTCGAGGCGTGTTCGATGTCGGCGACAAGGTCGTGTATCCCCACCACGGCGCGGGGACGGTCGAGAAGAAGGAGGTCAAGGTCGTGCTCGGGGAGGAGCGCGAGTACCTGACCATCCGGATCCTCCACAACGAGATGACGGTCAACGTGCCCGTCGACAACTGCGAGAAGGTCGGGCTGCGCGGCGTGATCGACCTCGAGATGGTGGAGGTCGTGCAGAAGGTGCTGCTCGGCGGCTCGACCGAGATGCCGAAGAACTGGAACCGCCGCTTCAAGCACAACCGCGACAAGATGAAGACCGGCGACATCCTCGAGCTCGCCGAGGTCGTCCGGAACCTCGCCCTGCGCGACCACGAGAAGGGCCTCTCGACCGGCGAGAAGCAGATGTACGTCAAGGCGAAGAAGATCCTCGCCTCCGAGCTCATGTACGCGAAGGACCTCTCCGAGGACGACGCGCATGCCTGGCTCGAGGAAGTGCTCGCCAATCCGGCCAAGACCAGGCGGGCGAAGGCGAAGCCGAAGACCGCGGCCACCGCCACCGCCTAGTCGGGCGTGTGCTTTCGCTGCGCGAAAGCACGAGAGCACCTGCATCCAGTCCATGAGCACGTCCTCTAGTGCCTCCGGCGAAGCCGGAGGCACCTGGGCGATCCTCGTCGCGGCCGGCTCCGGCTCGAGGCTGGGAAGCGACCGACCGAAGGCGTTTGCCGGTCTCGCTGGACGGCCGCTCCTCGCCGAGAGCCTCGAGCGGCTCGACACCTCCGAGTGGGTCGACGCGATCGTGGTCGCCGCCCCTCCCGGCTGGGAGGAGCCGGCGATCCTTCTCGCCGAGGAGCTCGTCGCGTCGAAGGTGGCTGCCGTGGTCACTGGGGGAGCGACCCGGGCGGAGTCGGTCCGGATCGCGCTCGCAGAGGTGCCGGAGGATGCGCTCGTCGTCCTCGTCCACGACGCGGCTCGACCGCTCGTCGACGATGCAGTGATCGAGCGTCTGCTCGCGCGGCTCGCAGAGGGTGTCGACGGCGTCGTTCCAGGCATCGCCATCGGCGACACGGTGAAGCGCGTCGAGCGTGGCATCGTCGCCGAGACGATCGACCGCGAGGCTCTCGTGGCGGTCCAGACCCCCCAGGTGTTCGTCGCAGAACGCCTGCGGGCAGGCTACTCGGGTGAAGTGGCAGGCGCCACCGACTGCGCCTCGCTCGTCGAGCGAACAGGCGGTCGGGTCGCGGTGGTCGCGGGAGACCCGCGACTCGTGAAGGTGACGACCGCGAGCGACCTCGAGCTCGTTGCCAGGCTGGTGGAGGACGAAGGCCCGTGACCGTGCGCGCGGTCTTCTTCGACGTGGGGGAGACCCTGATCGACGAGGAGCGCTACTGGCGCGCGGTCGCCGAGGCGGCCGGGCTCGGCCCGCACGTCGTGTGGGCGGCGCTCGGCGTGACCATTGCGCGGAACGAAGAACACTGGGAGCTCTGGCGGCACCTAGGCATGGAGCGTCCCTCCGGCGCCTGGGAATCAGTCGTCTACTCGACCGACGACCTGTACCCGGACGCGCTCGAATGCCTCGAACGCCTGCGCGCCGCGGGGCTGTTGGTCGGCGTCGCCGGGAACCAGACCGCCGCGCTCGAAGCGTGGGCGCGCTCCTCCGAGCTCCCGGTCGACGTCGTGACCGGCTCGGCCAGCCTCGGCGTGCGCAAGCCCGACCGGGAGTTCTTCGAGCGGCTCGTCGACCTCGTCGGCGCGCCCGCCTCCGAGGTCGCATACGTCGGCGACCGGGCCGACAACGATGCGGGACCGGCGCTCGCCGCGGGGCTCGTCTCCGTCCACCTTCGCCGCGGACCGTGGGGGATGCTCCAGCCCACCCCGGCGGGGGCCATCGCGATCGAGTCGCTCGCGGAGCTCCCGGGCGCGTTAGCGTCCGTCGCGTGACAGGAGCCGAGCTTCGGATCGGTCTCGGCGTCGATGCCCACGCGTTCGGCGACGGGGTGCCTCTCGTCCTCGGAGGCGTGACGATCGACCATCCGCGGGGACTCGTCGGCCATTCGGACGGCGACGTGGTCGCACACGCCCTCACCGACGCCCTGCTCGGCGCGGCCGGGCTCGCAGACATCGGCGCGCTCTATCCGTCGGAGAACGAGGCCTACCGCGGCGCCGATTCGCTTGCGCTCTTGACCGGCGCCTACGCGCAGGTGCGAGCCGCCGGGTACGCGCTCGTCAACGCCGACTGCGTCGTGATCGGCCAGGATCCGCGCGTCGCCCCCCATCGGGAGGAGATGCGGCGCCGGCTCGCGGCGGCACTGGGCGTCGAGGAGGGCGCCGTCAACGTCCGTGCGACGACGACCGACCGGCTCGGGTTCACGGGTCGTGGCGAGGGGCTTGCCGCCGAGGCGGTCGCATTGCTCCGAGTCGAGCCCTGACGGGGCTACACAGCGACGCGCCGACGCGCTATGGTCGAGAGAGACAGTCCCTTCGACATGGAAGGGTGCGCGTTGGAGCAGAATCCACCGGACTAGTTGACGGGCGCGCCTCTCGCACCGGCGAGACGCGCGTCGGCCGCGACGCCCCGTCCGCGGCCGCTACGTCTTCCGGGCCTACCGGCGACACGGCGCACGGCGCGTGTCCCGGAAGTCCCATCGCAGCCCCGGGTGCGCCGACGGGCAGGGACGACGCACCCGGGGCCGCGTTACGTCTGATCGGGGTCGGCGGCGGCGATGCGTGGACGGGTACGGTGGACGCCGTGCACCTGCCCATCACCGGCGGCTGCGGTTGTGGCGCTGTCCGGTTCGAGGTTACCGCCCCGTTTCTCTCGGCCGGCTACTGCCACTGCACCCGCTGCCAGCGCAGGAGCGGCACCGCGGCGTCCGCCAATGCGCGCGCCGAGCGTGGCTCGGTTCGGATCCTGCAGGGCGAGGAGAATCTGCGGGTCTGGCTTCCCGAGGGCGGTCGGGAGAAGATCTTCTGCGTTCGCTGCGGCTCGGCGCTCTTCAGCCGGGACCCCGGGTCAGCGGAGTACACCGGCGTTCGACTCGGTGCGGTCGACGGAGACCCTGGGATCCGGCCCGAGTCGCGTGCGTACGTCGCGTACGCGGCGCGCTGGGAGCCGATCCCGGACGACGGGCTGCCGCGCTACCCGGAGGCGCGACCGGGGTACGCCGAGGGTCGCTGACTCTCAGGAAGGAAGGCGGACCAGGTCGTTCTCGACGACGACGAGACTATCTCGCGCGAGGGAGTCGACGACCGCCTTCTCGAGCCGGTCGGCGCGCCGTGGCGCGGCGGCCACGGTGCGGAGCACGTCGGCGCGGCGCTGGCGGAACGAGCCCTCGAAGCGTGACTGCTTCCGCGCCGGTGCATCCCGCGTGCCCCGTGAGGGGCACTCGCGCGCGAGCGGGCATGCGTCGCAGCGCGGGATCCGGGCGAGACAGATCGTCGCGCCGAGGTCCATCAACGCCTGGGCCGCCGCCCCCGAGAACGCTCGGCCGGTGCGCCGCTCGACGCGCTCGACGTTGACGTCGCGCGGGAGCACGTCCTCGCCGAACGCGAAGTTCCGAAGCGCCGCGGCGGTGTACGGGCCGACACCGGGCAGCGCGGTGAGATCCGTCGGCCATCCTGAGGCGGCGAGGTGGCATGCCGCGCGATGGAGCGCGAGCGCGCGCCGGTTGTAGCCGAGGCCCTGCCACTCGACGATCACCTCGCCCGGCGAGGCGGCTGCCAGGGCTGCGGCGGTCGGCCACCGCCCGAGCCACCGCTCGTATCGCGGGACGACACGCTCGACCTGCGTCTGCTGCAGCATCACCTCACTGACGAGGATCCCGTACGGATCTCGCGTCCTGCGCCAGGGTAGGTCGCGGCCGTTCTGGTCGAACCAGCCCAGGAGAGTCTCCTCCATGCCGTGCGTCTCAGCTGCAGGGGGTGTCCGCAACACGCTCACCGACGGCGCTCACGAAAGAACGCGCTCGAGGGTGTCGCGGTCGGTCGGCTCGCCGTGGGCGGGGAGCACGAGCTCGATTGGCAGGTCGAGCAGTGGCCGGAGCCGCCGGACAACGTTGTCGCGCGTCACATGCTTGCGGCCGCCGAGCTGGACGTCCAGTCCGTCGCCGAAGTCCGACAGCGAGTCGCCGGTGACGATCGCGCCGACCGACGGTAGCCACAGGACGAGATCGTTGTCCTCACGACCCGCGTGTGCGGTGATGCCGAAAGGCCATGCCCCGGGACCGTGGAAATGCCCTTCTCCCTCGTCAGCGCGCAGCCAGGCGAGGTCTTCACTCTCCATCCCGCGCACCCGATCGGGATCGACACCGAACTTCTCGACCCAGTCCTCCCACGTGTCTGCGGGCGGCGTGTGCACCGGAAGACCGAGCCTACGGGCGTCGCGCTCGTGATAGGGGGCGGTGAGGACGACGGCCGTCGCGCGTTGGCGCAACTCGCCTGGAACGGCGAGCGGATCGAACAGGAGCAGGTCGTTGCCGACCTCGATCGCGTATGACGAGACGAGCGCCGGCCACCACTGCTCCTCGTTCCATTCGGGATGCGGCGATCGCCAGTGCCACACACCGGGGCGGAGCTCGCGCATCAGGCGATGCTACGTGCTCGGCACGACAACCGCCGCCACGGCTCCCGCGGTAACGTCGCTCCGTGCTCCTCTACAACTCGCCGATCTCGGGCAACTGTTACAAGGTGCGGCTCCTCCTGGCGCACCTCGGAATACCGTACGAGCGGCGCGAGCTCGACGTGGTCGACCGCTCCAACCGTACCGAGGTCCTCGGTGACCTCAACCCGGATCTCCGCGTGCCGACGCTCGTCCTCGACGACGGCCGGCCGATCGCCGAGTCCGGCGCGATCCTCTGGTACTTCGGGGAGGGAACGCGGTTCGTGCCGGATGACCGGTACGACCGCGCCAAGGTGCTTCAGTGGATGTTCTTCGAGCAGTACAGCCACGAGCCCGCGATTGCCGTCGTCAGGTTCCTCGTCGCGTACTCCGGCGAGGCAGACCGCTACGCCTCGGTGATCGAGCGAAAGACGAAGGATGGATACCGGGCGCTCGACGCGCTCGAGCGCCACCTCGCCGCGACCGACGGCTTCGTCGTCGGCCGCGCGACGACGCTCGCCGACATCGCGCTCTACGCCTACACGCACGTCGCGCACGAAGGAGGCTTCGACCTCTCCGGCTACCCGGCGATCGGGTCATGGCTCGACCGGGTGGCCGCGGAGCCGGGGCACGTCTCCATCGAGGCGTGAGCGAGCATGACCTGGGCCAAGGCGCTGGGGTGGCGGCTCGGGCGGCAGCTTCTCGACCGATCGACCTCGGTGTCCGTGGTCGATGTCGTGGGCCGGCTCGGCGCGGTGTCTGCGTGGCCGGACCTGACGGCGGAGCTGGCGGTCGGAGGCCGGCGCACCAACGGGCGCGCCGGCGATGTCGCCCGGGCGTTCGGGTCCGGTGAGCTCGTCAAGGCATTCGTGTTTCGGGGAGCGACCCATTACCTGACGCCTCGCGATGCCGGTGACTACCTCGCGCTTCGTGCGTCGAGCAAGATGTGGGAGCTGCGAAGCTGGGTGAGCTACTACGGGCTCGCGCCGGAGGACTGGCCGAGGTTCCGGGAGTACGTGCGAAACGCGCTGGTGAAAGGGCCGCTCACGCGCACCGACTTGGCGGCCGCCTTCGGCCGGAGCAGTCGCTACCGGCACCTGCGCAGCCATGTCCTCGATGGCAACTACACCGTGCTCAAGCCGCTCACGTGGCAGGGAGACATGGGCCTCGGTCCCGCGAGGGACGGCGAGGTCACCTTCGTGCGCCTCGACTCCGTACCCGGCTGGGGCGGCATGCCCGACGTCGACGAGGCCGGCCCCCGGGTGGTCCAGGCGTATCTCCGGGCCTATGGCCCGGCGACCCTCGGGCAGATCGAGGAGTGGCTTGGCCCGGGGCTCGGTGTCAAGCGCAAAGCGATCGCGGGCTGGCTCGACAGGCTCTCCGACCGGCTGACCAGAGTCGCCATCGAAGGCGAACCGGTGCTCGTCCTCCGTGAGGATCTCGACGAGCTCGAGGCGAGCCGGGCATCCACCGCGGTCCGACTGCTGCCGGGCCGCGACCCCTGGGTGATGGGGCCGGGCACCGACGATCCTCACGTCGTCCCGCAGGCTCGGCGGGAGCCGGTGAGCAGGTCGGCGAACCTGGTCGTCGCCCGAGGCATGGTCGCCGGGACCTGGACGATCCGCGACGAGCACCTCTCCGTCACGTGGTTCGGAGAGTCGGGACGCGTCCCTCGTGCCGCGCTCGCCGATGAATGCGCCCGGCTCTCGTCCTTCCTCGACCGACCTTTCGACCTCTCCGTCGCATGACCGTTCGCGTCCGGTTCGCGCCGAGCCCGACCGGCTCGCTGCACCTCGGAAACGCCATGACCGCCGCGGCGAACCGTCGCTTCGCGAACGACCACGGCGGCACGCTCGTGTTGAGGATCGACGACACCGACGCGACGCGCGCCGTCGCCGAGGGCGTCGAGGCAATCGTGACCGACCTCGACTGGCTCGGGATCGCCTGGGACGAAGGGCCGGTTCGCCAGAGCGACCGCGCGCAGATCTACGCCGAGGCGGCGGCGACCGCGGAGCGGGAGGGAGGCGCCGTGCGCGACCCGGACGGCTCGCTCCGGCTCGACGGCGTGACGCTCCTGCGTCCCGACGGGACGGCGACCTACCAGCTCGCCACGGTTGCCGACGACCTCGCCCTCGGCATCACGCACGTGATCAGGGGGTCGGACCATCGTCCGAACGAGGCGGTGCAACGCCGCATCGCTCGCTCGCTCGGCGCAGAGCTTCCCGAGGTGATCCACCACGGCCTGCTGCTCGGCGAGGACGGAAAGAAGCTCTCGAAGCGTCACGGTCATGCGTCGGTCGCCGACTTCCGGGAAGAGGGAATCCCTGCGGCGGCGCTCCGCGCGTACCTCGACGAGCTGGGCCTGCCCGCGCACGACGTTCACCTCGACCGGGCGCGCGTCGGCCGGCTCGCGATCGAGGCAATCGAAGCGATGGGCGACGAGGAGCTCGCCGCGGCCGCGGCCGCGCCTCCGAGCGCCGTCCGCGCGCTCCGCGGAGCGCGCACGCTCGTCGAGGCACGCGAGATCGGCCGACAGATCGCCTCCCCGGCACTCGTAGGGCTCCCGGAGGAGGCGTGGCCGACGCTGGAACGGTTTGTCGAGCTCCGTGACCGGGCGCCGGACGAGTTGGACGAAGCGGGTGCCCGCGCGATCATCCGGGAGCTGAAGGCCGTGGGTGGCGACCTTCGAGTGCTCCGGCTCGCGTTGACCGGTGAGCCTCGCGGGCCCGAGCTCTGGACCGTCGTCCTCGCGCTGACGCCGGACGAGGCGCTCGAGCGTGCGCGGCGGGCGAAGCGGCGGGGCTGAAGCCGAGCCCCGGCCGACTACGATCGCGCAATGCGTCTGCAGGACACGCTGACGGGCACGCTCGTCGAGCTTCCGCCGTCGCCCGAGCCGGTCGGGATCTACGTCTGTGGCCCCACCGTCTACCAGCGGGCGCACATCGGCAACGCCAGGCCTTTCGTGGTCTTCACGTGGCTGGCGCGGTGGCTCCGCGAACAGGGCCACGCGGTGCGGCTCGTGCACAACATCACCGACGTCAACGACAGGATCTACGAGGCTGCGCCCGGCCGGAGCGCCGAGCGAGCGCTCGAGGCGACCGCCTGGTACCTCGAGGACACGGAGGGCTTCGGTCTGGGGATGCCCGACGCGCTTCCGCTCGCCACGGAGACGATGCCGGAGATCATCGAGCTGATCGAGGACCTTGTCGCGAGCGGTCACGCGTACACGGCGTCGGGAGACGTGTACTTCCGCGTCTCTCGGTTCGAGACCTACGGCGCGCTGTCCGGCCAGCGGCCGGATCAGGTCGAGGAGCAGGAGCCGAACCCGGCGAAGGAGGATCCGCGCGACTTCGCCCTCTGGAAGGCGACGAAGGAGGGGGAGGACACGTCGTGGGAGGCGCCGTGGGGCGTCGGACGCCCGGGTTGGCACATCGAGTGCTCGGCGATGGCGGCGAAGGAGCTCGGGCCTGAGTTCTGGATCCACGGCGGCGGGCTCGACCTCGTCTTCCCTCACCACGAGAACGAGCGCGCGCAGTCGCTCTCCGTCGGTCATCCGTTCGCCCGGATCTGGATGCACAACGGGATGCTGCGGTTCACCGGCGAGAAGATGTCGAAGTCGGTCGGCTACGTCGAGACGATTCGCGACGTGCTCGACAGGTGGGGACGGGAGACGGCGCTCGTGTTCTTCCTCACCGCGCACTGGCGGAAGCCGATCGACTTCTCGGACGAGACGATGGCCGCGGCGCAGGCTCAGGCGGAGACGCTGCGCAACGCATTGCGCGCCGAAACGAGGGCCGTCGGTGATTGGGGCTCGTTCGCGGACGCGCTCGAGGACGACTTCAACACTCCAGCAGCTCTCGCGATCCTGCACGACTGGGCTCGCACGGGTGCGCTCGACGAGCTCAGGCGCGGCCTCGACGTGTTCGGTCTCGCGAGCCTCGGCGAGATGTCCACCGCGCCGGCCGACGTCGTCGCGCTGGCCGAGGCGCGAATGACCGCCCGTGCCCGGCGGGACTTCGCCGAGGCCGACCGCATTCGTGGGGAGATCGCCGGCCTCGGATGGGACGTCCGGGATGCGGGCGGCGGCTACGAGCTCGTCCCGCGCGCGTGATCCGCGACCTCGTCTACGGGAGAAACGCCGTTCGTGAGGCGCTGCGCGGGAGGCGGAGCGTGCTCGAAGTGTGGGTCGGGGAGCGAGCGGCCGCGACGCTCGAGTGGCTCTCCGAGGGGCCGAAACCGCGGGTGCGACGAGAACGTGAGCTCACCGAGGCTGCCGGATCGCCCGACCACCAGGGCGTCGTCGCATGGTGCGAGCCGTATCCCTATGCAGACGCGTGGGAGCTGGCGTTGGTCGAGCGCCCGCTCCTCTGCTGCCTCGACCAGGTGACCGACCCGCGAAACCTCGGCGCCGTCGTCAGGAGCGCCGCCGGTGCCGGCGCGACCGGTGTCGTGCTGCCCGCCCACGGCGCGGCCGTCGTCACGCCGGCCGTGTGCCGCTCGTCGGCCGGGGCAGTCGAGCACCTGCCGGTCGCCGTCGTCCCGAACCTGGCCCGCTACCTCGGCGAGGTGAAGGGCGACCGGCTCTGGGCGTTCGCCGCGAGCGCCGACGGCGATTCCCGTCTCTGGGACCTCGACCTCACGGACGGCACTGCCCTGGTCTTCGGCGCGGAGGGGAAGGGCGTGAGGCCTCTCGTGAGGCGTACGTGCGACGCGACGCTCTCGGTCCCGCTCGCTGCCGGGGTGGAGTCGCTCAACGTCAGCGTCGCCGCGGCGGTCACGCTCTTCGAGGCGCGGCGCCAGCGCACCATCAACCTCGACTAGAGGTAGAGGGATTGCCGGACGTCGCCCTGTATCTGTTCGACGGCTCGAACCTCTTTCACGCGGGCCGGTTCGCCCACCGCGACGAGTTGGTCGACGAGCTCGCGAGCTTCGTGGCGGTGCGCGGGGCCCGTGGCATCGTCGTTTTCGACGGCGTGGGCGAGGACAGGGAGATCGGCGCCCTCGGCGTCCGATTCGCACCGGATGCCGACTCGGTGCTCGAACGGCTCGCCGCCGAGGCCCGCACGCGCGAGGCGGTTCTCCTCGTCACGTCCGATGCAGCAGTCCGCGGAACGAGCGGTCAGGAGGTGCGGAAGCGCGACTCCGCGGCGTTCCTCGCGGAGCTCGCCGACGTGTCTCACCGCGAGGATGCGCCGAGCCGGCTCGCCGACCGCGTCGACCCGGAGACCCGTGCGCGCCTCGAGCGCCTTCGCCGTGGTGAGGACTGAGAGCGGCGGTTTCCGGTCTTATGTCGGCGGGACCGAGCGGGCCAAAGCTGTCATGTCCGTTTGGGCGATGACCTGGGCCACCGGCCTCCTCCCCACGCTTCGAGCCTAGCGCCGAATCACGCGCCGGTCAGTGTCGACTTCGTGACGACTTCGTGACGTGATCCGGCCGGGGCGAGAAGGCATCGTCGTGCGAACGTGTGTTCCTATTACATTGGAACTTGCGCAAAAGGGTTGTAACGCTCGCGCAATGCTGCTAGCTTCCCCCTCGACTTGAGGGTGAGAGTTGGCCCTCGATCGACATCAGACCACACGACGACGAGGGGAGAAAGCGATGTCCGTGCGTACCGCAGCTGCACCGAAGAGCCCGCAGAAGCTGCAACGGGAGCTCGAGGATCTTCAACTCGTCATTCGCGCGCGGAACGGCTCGGACAGCGCGCGAGACGAGCTGATGCGTCGCTACCAGGGCTTCGTCCGGCTCAAGGCGAGCTCCTACTTCCTCGCCGGCGGCGACTCCGAGGATCTCGTCCAGGAAGGGATGATCGGGCTCTACAAGGCGATCCGCGACTACCGGTCGGACAGGGAGTCGTCGTTCCGCTCCTTCGCCGAGCTGTGCGTGACGCGTCAGATCATCACGGCGATCAAGTCCGCGACCCGCTACAAGCACGCCCCGCTCAACACCTACGTCTCCTTCAGCCACACCCCGGCCGGCCAGGACTCGGAGGGCGACTGCACGCTCGGCGACGCACTCCCAGGACCGTCCATAGACGACCCATCGGTCCGCGTCATCTCGACCGAGGAGCTCCAGGCGCTCGTCGGCTGTCTCGGCACGAGCCTGTCCGGGCTCGAGGCGGAGGCTCTCCGCCTCTATCTCGACGGCCACTCGTACGAGTCGATGGGCGACGAGCTCGAGTGCGACTGCAAGACGATCGACAACGCCCTGCAGCGCGTGAAGCGGAAGATCGTGGCCCATCAGGCCGCCCGAGCGGTTCCCGCCTAGAGGATCTCTTCGACCACCTCGACGATCCCCGGCGGCGCGTCGAGGAGCACCGCCGTCTGCCGAGCGGCGTCGTCGATCTGGACGCGGGGAGGCTCGGGCGGCTCCGCGTGGTACGTCCCCGAGCCGTAGAAGCGTCCGTACCGAAGGACGACTCCCCCGAACCCGAGGACAGTCCGTTCGAGCTCGTCCTTGGCCGCCCCTCCGGAGCCCGTGAGCTCCCAGGCGACGCTCTGCGCGAGGAAGCGCAAGGCCCCGGCGGCGTCGGCGGCGGCCAGCAGGTTGCGCGTACCCTCCCGCCGCATCCGCGCGTTCGCATCGCCCGCGTTTGCGAGGCTTGCCTCGTCGTCGGGCAGATCCGTGAGCTGATGCATGACGAGCTCCGGCTGGAAGGCGACCACCGCGTCCCTGAGCGTCGCCTCGTCGTAGACGTCGCAGACGACCGGCGCGGCGCCGAGCCCTCGGAGCATCTCGACCTTTCCCGGCGAGCGGGTCATCCCCGCCACGACGTGGCCGTCTGCGACGAGGAGCCGCACGAGCCGCACGCCGAGCACTCCGCTTGCGCCCGCGAGGAAGATGCGCACGGCTACTCCGTACCGTCCCAGCGCTCCCAGCGGACGAGCTCGTCGAGCGCGAGCCGCCGCTGCGAGAGCCGCGACACGAGACGCGTCTCCTGCGGGTCGGGCGCCGGGTGGCCGATGGTGACGAGGCAGACGAAGTGGACGTCGTCGGGCACTGCGAGCAGCGCCTTCACGTCGGGCACCTGCTCGGGCAGCACGCCGTAGACGCCGGCCGAGAGCCCTTCGTCGATCGCCGCGAGCTGGAGAAGGAGGAACGCTGCTCCTGCGTCGACGTACCAGTACGGCGCCGGCCAGCCGATCTCGTCGCCGTCGCGGAGCTTGTCCGGCTGCCGGTAGCGCTCGTGGTAGCTCTCCTCCCGCGTGCCGACGAAGACGTGCACCGGTGCGGTCGAGATCCACGACTGGCCGCCCGCCGCGACGTACTCGTCCTCGCCTGCGAGGCGCGCGAGCTCGCGGCGCGTGTCGGGCTCGGTGACCACGACGAGCCGGTGGCCCTGGCTGAACCCGCCGCTCGGAGCCCGACGCACGGTTGCGACGATGCGTTCGATCGTCTCGCGCGGCACCGGATCGGCGAGGTAGCTCCGCACCATCCGCCGGAGCTTCAGGATGTCGGTGAGCTCCACGATGCGATCGTAGTGCCGGGCCAGGCCCCGGCGGCGAAGCCGGAGAAGGGATTCGAACCCTTGGCCCCCGCTTTACAAGAGCGGTGCTCTGACCAGCTGAGCTACTCCGGCGTCTCCGGGATCGTAGACGGCCGGGCCGGCGACCCCGTGTGGGGCCTGGCAAGAGCCAGGCCCCACACGCCAACCCCGCATGGGGCCGGCCGGGGGTCGGGTGCGGCTCCCGACCCCCGACGTCGTCGAGCTCAGGCTGCGAGCCTCGCGGGCTCGAGCTCCGGCTCGGGCGCGACCTCCGTCGAGCGCTCGTGCTCGAGCTTCGGCAGCCACTCCAGCCAGCGCGGGAGGTACCAGTTCCAGTCCCCGAGCAGCATCATCGCCGCGGGGAGCAGGACGGCCCGCACGATCGTCGCGTCGATCAGGACGGCGGCGGCGAGGCCGACGCCGAACTGCTTCAGCATCACGATCGAGAGCGTCGCGAAGATCCCGAAGACGAAGACCATCACGATCGCAGCGCTCGTCACGACGCCCGCGGTCGTCTTGATCCCGTGGGCGACGGCGTCCTCCGTCTTCATCCCGCGGTCGTATGCCTCGCGGATCCGGCTCAGGATGAACACGTGGTAGTCCATCGAGAGCCCGAAGAGGATGACGAACAGGAACACGGGCATGAACGCCATCACGCCGCCGGAGTAGTCGAAGCCCAGGATTCCCTTCGCCCAGCTGTGCTGGAAGACGAGTACGAGGATCCCGTAGGCCGCGGCGACGGAGAGCAGGTTGAGGAGGATCGCCTTGGCGGCGAGGACGATCGATCGGAACGAGACGAGCAGAAGGACGAACGCGAACGCGAGCACGAAGGCGAAGACGAGCGGCGCCGTCGAGCGCATCGCGCTGTCGAAGTCCTTCGAGATCGCGGTCGTGCCGGTCACGCCCACCTCGACGCCGTCGATCGAGCCCACCGTCGAGGGGACGATCTTGCCGCGGAGGGACGCGAGCGCCGCGTTCGACGCGGCGTCCGTGCTGGATCCCGCGATCGGCAGGTCGATCTCGGCGACCGTCCGCGCCTTGTTCACGCTCACGGTCACGGGCTGATGGAACTGCCCTCCGGCCAGCGCCTGCCGCTGGAGGCCGGCGATCGCGGCCTTCACCCGCGGGCTGTCGATCGACGGTGCCTTCACGACGACGGTCGCCGGGTCCTGCCCGCCGGGGAAGGAGGCCTGGAGCCGGTTGTACGTCTGCACGGCGGGGAGGTCCTGCGGCAGCGCCTCGGCGCCCGGCACGACCGTCTTCATTCCGAGCGCGGGGAGGGCGAGGGCGACGAGAACCGCCGTCGCACCGATCACGGAGACGAGCGGGTGGGCGAGAACCCGGTCGAGGATCCAGCCCCAGGCCCTGCCGCCCTCCGGCCGCTGGAAGCGGTGGAGGAAGGGCACGCGCACCTTGTTGACGCGGTCGCCGAGCCACGAGAGGAGCGCCGGCAGGACGGTGAGCGAGCCGAGCACGGCGATTGCCACGACGAGGATGGTCGCCATCGCGAACGAGCCGAACGTCTTGTCGCCCGTCAAGAACATGCCGGCCAGCGCCGTCATCACCGTCAGACCGGAGATGAGGACGGAGCGCCCCGAGGTGGCGGCGGCAGCCTCGAGAGCCGCGCTCTCGCTCTTGCCCGCCGCGCGCTCTTCGCGCTCGCGCTTCAAGTAGAACATCGAGTAGTCGACGCCGACCGCCAGCCCGATCAGGAGCACGATCGCGCTGATGTTCTCGTCCACGGGCCAGACCTGGCTCGGGATCGCGAGCAGGCCCATCGTCGCCATCACGGCCGAGAGGGCGAGCAGCAACGGGATGCCCGCGGCGACCAGCGCGCCGAAGGCCACGACGAGGATCACGATCGTGACCGGAAGCGAGAGGAGGCCCGCCCGCTCGAGGTCCTGGTTGAACTTGTCGTCGAGCTGCTTCTCGGCGCTGACGCCGAACTCCTCGATCCGAAGGCTCGGATTGGCCGCCGCGGCGCCGTCGACCGCGTCCATCACCGGCTGGATCCTGTCGGTGGCGGTGTCGGCGTCGCCCCGGATATCGAGGCTCACCGTCGCCGAGTGGCCGTCAGCCGAGATCTGGCCGCGGTTGTCCGCGGCGTACGGGCTCTGCACGTTGGTCACGACACTGACCGCCGAGACGCGGCGAACGACGTCCGCGACGGCAGCCCTGAACGCCGGGCTGTCGGCCGTGTGCTTCGAGCTCTGGACGAGCACGGTCTCGCCGGCGGGCTGCTTGAACCCGTCGTCGAGCATCCGCGCGGCGCGGCCGGACTCGCCGGGCAGCGTGTCGGTGTCGGTGAGCTGCTTGGTGCCGAGCGCCCCGCCGAGCACGACGGCGGCGACGACGAACGCGAGCCAGCCGAAGATCGCCGTCTTGCGGTGGCGTGCGCTCCAGCGACCCATCCGGGCCGCCACGTTGGTGCTGCGCTTCATGGGTGACATGCGAGTTTCTCCTTGCGGGGTTGGTGTTCCCGCACGGTCGCACCGGCGCGATTCGATGTCGGTGGGGTGGACTGGCGTCTGCGCGTGCGGCGCGCCACCGTCCCGGGTGCGGCTTCCCTCACCGTCCGCGGAGGGCGAGCCGCACGGGCGGGTCGCCGGTCGGGTCCGGCCGCGCCCGGGGGAGATCAGGCGCGGCCGGCGCTCGTCGCGACCCGCGGCGCGTGGCGCCGGGGTGCGGGAGTCCTGAGGAGCATCCGCGCGGCGAGCCAGCCGACGAGCACTGCGAGCCCGCCGAGAGCGGCGTCGACGAAGAAGTGGTTCCCCGTCGCGACGATGATCAGGAGCATCGCCGCCGGGTAGAGGCCACCGAGGACCCGGACCCAGCGCCGCTCGGCGATCGTCGCGAGTGCGACGCCGATGATCAGCGCGTAGCCGAAGTGAAGGCTCGGCACGGCCGCAAACGGGTTGTAGAGCGCGCCGAGCAGGTCGGAGCTGAGGTCGAGCCCGGTCGAGTGCGTCACCGTGTCGGAGAAGCCGAGCTCGGCGAGGCGAGGAGGTGCTGCGGGGAAGAAGACGTATCCGACGAGCGCCAGCGCAGTCGCGATCACGAAGGTCGTCCGCACGATCGGGAAGCGGTCAGGGTGCTTGCGGTGGATCCATGTGAGCGCGATCGCGGTGCCCGCGAAGTGCAGCGTCACGTAGAGCAGGCCGAGGAGCGCCGGCGCGTAGGGGATCCCCTCGAACGCCTGCTGGATCCCGCGCTCGAAGTACACACCGAGCGACTGCTCGAGGGCGACGATGTCGTCCGTGTGGCGCATCGCGGCCTGCACGTTCTCCGTGCCGGCCCCGCGGATCACCTCGTAGAGGCCGTAGAGCACGGCCAGGCCCGCGATCTCGCGTGTCCCGGAATGCGACTGTGAGAGCCAACTGCGAACCATGGCTCGAGTGTGCCGCTCGACATCGAGCTGCACGCTTCGGCATTCCCGCCACGTGGGGTTCGGCAAACCGCACGCGGCGGCGGACGCGTCGCTAGGCGCGGAGGAACGCGAGGACCGCGAGCACCCGGCGGTGGTCGTCGGTCGACGCGGGCAGGCCGAGCTTCGTGAAGATGCTCGTCACGTGCTTCTCCACCGCGCGGAGGGTGACGAAGAGGCGCTCGGCGATCGCCTGGTTCGAGCGGCCCTCGGCCATCAGCTCGAGCACCTCCCGCTCGCGCGCGGTGAGCTGCTCGATCGGGTCGTCCCGGCGCTTGCGGCCGACGAGCTCGCTGACGACGGCGGGATCGAGCGCGGAGCCGCCGTCGGCGACCCGGCGCACCGCCGTGCCGAACTGCTCGAGGTCCGCGACCCTGTCCTTGAGGAGGTAGCCGACGCCCTCGGCGCTCGTCTCGAGCAGCGCCATCGCATAGCTCGGCTCGACGTACTGCGAGAGAAGCAGGACACCGACACCGGGATGCCGCTCACGGATCTCGCGTGCGGCCTGGAGCCCCTCGTCCGTGTGGGTCGGTGGCATACGGATGTCGACCACGGCAACGTCCGGCTTGTGCATCGCGACGTGGCGAAGCAGGTCGTCGGCCGTTCCGGACTGCGCGACGACTTCGAAGCCGGCCTCCTCGAGCAGCCTGGCGACGCCTTCGCGAAGCAGCACCGAGTCGTCGGCGAGCACCACGCGGCGCGCGTCGCCGAGCTGCGAGACGGTGCCGCGCAGCGGCGGGAAGTCGCGCGGGAGCCCGTCGGCGATCACCTGGAGGATGCGCTCGGGATCGGGCAGGCCCTGTAGGCGGTGGGTGCCGAGATCGCGCGTCTCGACGCCGGTGACGAACGGGGCCGCGGTCGAGGAGAGCAGGACCTGGCCACCGTGCCCCGCCGCAGCGATGCGCGAGGCGCGAATCACGTCGAGACCGGTGTAGCCCTCCTCGCCGAGCTGCGGCACGCCGGTGTGGAGGCCCATACGCACCTTGACGACGGCCCCGTCCGGCCAGCCGTGATCGCGGATTCGTGCCTGGCCGGCCAGCGCCGATCGCAACGCCGGCTCGACCTCGCCGAACACCGCCGACAGCTCGTCGCCGGTTGCGTCGACCTCGGCCCCGGACTCCGTCGCGATCTCCTCCCGCAGGAGCCGCCGTACGTCCGCGATGAGACCCGAGTAGGAGGAGCCGATGCGCTGGACGAGCTTCGTCGACCCCTCGACGTCGGCGAAGAGGAACGTGACGGTGCCGGTCGGAAGCTCGCCCATCCGGGTGGCAGTCTACGGGTACGGGCGTGCCGGTCTCCGATGCCGATCGACCATCTAGAGCGGCACCACGCGGGGCGCGGTCGGGATCGTCGCGCGGATACGGGTGCCGCCGCCGGGCGGGCTCTCCACGGCGAACGTGCCGTCGAGCGACTCGACGCGGTCGACGAGGCCTACGAGCCCCGACCCCCGGGCGGGATCGGCACCGCCGACGCCGTCGTCGACCACCTCGACGACGATCGAGGCGCCGTCGTCGTCGTCCGCGACGCGGACCTCCGCGAGCGTCGCGTCGGCGTACTTCGCGACGTTCGCGAGCGCCTCGGCGGCGACGTAGTACGCAGCGGCCTCGATCGCGGGTGGAAAGCGCTCGTCCGGCACGTTGATCTCGACCGGGATCGGCGAGCGGATGACGAGCGACTCGAGCGCCGGGCCGAGGCCGCGGTCGGTGAGGACGTTCGGGTGGAGGCCGCGCGCCAGCTCCCGGAGCTCCTCGAGCGCCTGCGTGAGCTCGACCCGGGCGCCGGCGAGGATCTCCACGGCCTTCTCGGCCTCGTCGGGCAACCGGGACTCGGCGAGGCGAAGCGAGAGCGAGAGCGCGGCCAGCCGCTGCTGTGCGCCGTCGTGCAGGTTGCGTTCCAGCCGGCGCCGGGCGGCGTCCGTCGCGGCCACGATTCGGCTCCGCGACGCTCTGACCTCGGCTTCCTGGCGCTTGCGGTCCGTGACGTCGGCGCCGGAGAGGAGCACCCGGGCATCGCCGGAGGGATCCGTGATCGGGGTGGCCGTCCACGCGACGATGCGCTCGCCGCCGTCGCGCGTCAGCCAGCGCGACTCGCGCTCGGCCTGCGGGACACCGTTTGCCGCCCCGGCGATCGCCATGCGCGCGGCGAACTCGTCCTCGCGCGCGACGAGGTCGAGGAACGACGTCCCCTCGAGCTCCTCCTCCGAGCGCCCGAAGACGTCGCAGAAGGCCCTGTTCGCGCCCTGTCGGGCCACCACGGCGTCGTGATCCGTGATGACGATGAAGCTCGGGATCGTGTCCGCGACCGTCGTCGCGAAGTCCCACTGCCGCTGCAGCTCGAGCTCGCGATGCTTGCGGTCCGTGATGTCGATTCCGCCGGCGACGATCCGCACGACGTCGCCGTTCTGGTCGACGAGCGGAGCCGTCTGCCAGGCGATCACGCGCTCCTCCCCGAGCGCGTTCGTGAAGACGTTCTCGTACGCGGACGCGGGGAAGCCCGGTGACGCATCCCGGAAACGCTGGATCATCGCCTCGCGCTCGGCCGGGTCGATGAAGATCTCCCAGAAGAAGCGCCCCTCGACGAGCGCGCGGCCCTGCAGGCCGCTCGCGATCTCCACCGCCTGGTTGAAGTTCCGGATCCGGCCCTCGGTGTCGACCACCGACAACAGGCTCGGCGCGGTGTCGATGATCGTCTCCAGGAAGCGGTACTGCGCCCTGAGCTCGGCCTGGAGGCGCTCCTTCTCGAACGCGAGCCCCGCCGTCGCCGCCACCGCGTCGACGAGCGGACGCTGGTCGGCCAGGCTCCGGTCGTGCAGGAGGGCGGCCACGCGCTTGCCGTCGTTCTCGACGAACGTCGCGGCATGGGCGCCTCGCGCGATGGGCTCGGTCATCGTGCGGCCCTCCTCGTCCACCCAGGCCTGGCGTTGCGACGACCAGTAGGCGAGGCCGAGCGATGGGTCGCCGAGCGCGTCGGACAGCGCGTCCCGGAGCGGCCGGCCGTTGCCGAGAGCGATGACGAGATCGGCGATCCCGGCGCGCTGGAGGCGTGTGCGGAGGATCCCTGCGAGGAACGCGACCGGCATCAGTGCGAGCGCCGCGAGCGCAGCAATCTCGATCGCGAGCCCGGCGTTCTCGTCGAACGTCCAGGCGAGATTCGACGTCACGAGGCCGACGAGCGCGATCAGCGTGAAGAAGTACACGGGCCCCAGCGCTCGGCGGAGCGGCGGCGACGCGGCGCGGAAGCGCCGGATGAGCCGGACGAACACGACTGTCGCGATTCCCGCGGCGGCGAGGCCCAGCGCAGAGCCGGCGGCCCGGGCGAGAGCGGTGCTGTCCGTCACGAGAAACGCGCTCTCGGGGCAGTCGTCACACGCCGGGATCGGCGACCGGTCGAACAGGGAGATCGCGAGAGGCCCGAGAGTGACGATCGCGAGAACAGCCCAGACGATCCATTCGTCGCCGGGACGGAGCCTGCCGCTCGGGTACGAGAGGATCAGGTGCGCGAACGCGACGAACGCGAGGCCCGAGAGCAGGTAGCCGATCGTGAAGACGAGCGGGCTGTCGGCCAGCTGCAACGCGCCGACCGACCAGAGCAGCCCGACCGCGAGCATCTGGGCGCCGGTCCGGTTGTCGGGCCGCTGGATGGCCGCGATCGTCCCGGCGACGCTGAAGATCAGTCCGGCGACCGTCACCATCGTGATCAGCGCCCGCGGCTCGCCGAGGTCGGCCGTCACGACGAGATAGATGGCGACGGCGTAGAGCGCCGTGCCGACGAGGACGGCGGCCGCGAGGCGGCTGCGCGTCACCGCAGGAGGAAGCGAACAGCGGCGCCCGTCAACTCGGCCTTCGCGATGAAGCCGCGTGCGCCGCTCGAGCGGATCAGGCCGTTGTAGTCGGACGCCTCCCGGCTCGAGACGAGCACCACCTGCGGCCGGGCGGAGCCGTCCAGCCGCTCGAGGACTGCGAAGCCGTCCATGTCGGGAAGCTGCACGTCGAGCAGGACGACGTCAGGATGGAGCTGATCGATCGCCTGGAGCGCATCGGCACCGTCCTCGGCCTCGCCGACGACCGCGAAGCCGTCTTCCTCGAGGAGCACCCGCGCACAGCGCCTGAAGCTCGGGTGGTCGTCGACGATGAGAATCGTCGGGCTGCTGTCCATGGCCGTATCGTGTCAGACGTCTCAGGGGTGCGTGGTGTGGCAAACCGCACCGGGTTTGCGCGCCAAGCGGGATTCGGCAGAAGCCGAATCCCGCGGCTTGATCCCCGCCTGCGGCGGGGCAGATCCCTGAAGGCGCCCGCTTCGCGGTCGCAACTGCAGCGTGGCGGGAACTCAGGCCGTCTAGAGGACTCCGCACAGCGGATTGCTGCGCATTGCGTGGCGGTATCGCGATCGAGCCGCGCGTTGCGAGGCTCTGCCGCGATGTGCATACTCGCGCGCATGCGGACGACGGAGCACCTTTCCCACGACCGGGTCCTCGCCGACCGGGCGCGCTACGTGAGCGGCGGCGTGTCGACGCCGCGTCTCGTCGTCGCCGGTGCCGACGGTGCGCGCGTGACCGACGTCGACGGGCGAGTGTTCGTCGACTTCGCCGGCGGGATCGGATGCCAGAACACGGGTCACCGGTTCGCGCCGGTCGTCGAGGCGATCCACCAGCAGGTCGACCAGTACCTGCACCAGTGCTTCATGGTCGGCGTCTACGAGCCCTACGTGGACACGTGCCGCCTGCTCGCAGAGCTGTCGCCCTGCGTGGGCACCTTTAGGGATCTGCCCTCGCCGGAGGCGAGGGATCAAGCCGCGGGATTCCGCTCCCGCGGAATCCCGCCTGGCGAGGAGAAGAACGAGCAAAAGTCGATCCTCGTCAACTCCGGCGCCGAGGCCAACGAGAACGCCGTGAAGATCGCGCGCGCCGCGACCGGCCGGCCGGCGGTCATCGTCTTCGACAACGCCTTCCACGGCCGCACCCTGCTGACGATGACGATGACCAGCAAGGTGCACCCCTACAAGGCCGGCTTCGGGCCGTTCGCGCCCGAGGTGTACCGGGCGCCTGCCCCGTACCCCTACCGCGGCGTCACGACCGACGATGCGATCGCGGGGATGAGGAAGCTCTTCAAGTCGGAGGTCGACCCGCAGACCGTGGCCTGTGTGCTGCTCGAGCCCGTCCAGGGCGAGGGCGGCTTCGTGCCGATGCCGCCGGACTTTCCCTCGCGCCTGGCCGAGCTCTGCGCCGAGCACGGGATCCTCTACGTCGACGACGAAGTGCAGTCCGGCGTCGGGCGCACCGGGAAGATGTGGGCGATCGAGCACTACGAGGGGGTCGAGCCCGACCTGCTCGTCTCGGGCAAGTCGATCGGCGGCGGTCTCCCGCTCGCGGCAGTCACGGGTCGTGCCGAGCTGATGGACGCCGTTCCGGCCGGCGGCCTCGGCGGCACCTTCGGCGGCAATCCGCTGTCCTGTGCCGCGGCGATCGCCGTCCTCGAGGCGGTCCGCGAGCCGGAGTTCCTCGCGGCCGCGACGCGGCTCGGCGAGACGCTCCGCGGACGGCTCGACGCGCTCGCAGCCGCGCGACCCGAGATCGGCGACGTGCGGGGGCTCGGACCGATGCTCGCGTTCGAGCTCACCGAGCGTACGCCCGACCGTGCGAAGGCGATCGTCGACGCGGCGTTCGAGCGCGGCCTGCTCCTGCTCGCGTGCGGCCTCTACGGCAACGTGATCCGGCTGCTTCCCGCGCTGACGATCTCCGACGAGGAGCTCGAGGAGGGACTCGCCCTGCTCGTGGAGTCGGTCGCAGCCGTCGATGCCTAGCGCTGCGGCCGACATCGACATCCGCATCGTCGGCGTGCGGAAGCGGTACGGGGAGGTCGCCGCCGTCGACGGGGTCGACCTCGACGTCGCGCGCGGCGAGTTCTTCACGATGCTCGGCCCGTCAGGCTCGGGCAAGACGACGACGCTGCGGATGATCGCCGGCTTCGAGCGGCCCGACGAGGGCAGGATCGAGCTCGGCGGGACGGACGTCTCCCGTCGCCCGCCGTTCGACCGGCCGGTCAACACCGTCTTCCAGGACTACGCGCTGTTCCCGCACATGACGGTGCAGCAGAACGTGGAGTACGGCCTGCGCGTGCGGAAGGTCGCGAAGTCGGAGCGCCGCGCGAAGGCAAGCGAGGCGCTCGCCCGCGTCCGGCTCGAGGGGTACGGCGCGCGCAAGCCCGGCCAGCTGTCCGGCGGCCAGCGTCAGCGCGTGGCGCTCGCCCGCGCGATCGTCAACACGCCGCGGGCGCTACTCCTCGACGAGCCGCTCGGCGCGCTCGACCTGAAGCTCCGCCAGGAGCTGCAGATCGAGCTCAAGCAGCTCCAGCAGGAGCTCGGGATGACGTTCGTCTACGTCACGCACGACCAGGAAGAGGCGCTGACGATGAGCGATCGGATCGCCGTCTTCAACAACGGCCGGATCGAGCAGGTCGGCTCGCCGGCGGAGATGTACGAGCACCCGGCGACGACGTTCGTGGCGGGGTTCATCGGCACGTCCAACATCCTCGAGCGCGGCGGGAGGACGTTCACCGTGCGCCCGGAGAAGATCCGCCTGCTGCCGTTCGAGGCGGGGGAGGGCGAGCCGGGCACGGTGCACGCGACCGCCTACCTCGGGCCGTCGACGAAGTTCGTCGTCACGCTCGACGAGGGCGGCGAGCTGACGGTGGTGCAGCAGAACCTGGAGACGAGATCGGAGGACATCGATCGCATGGAGGGCAGGCGCGTCCGGTTGCAGTGGCGGCCGGACGTGGAGTTCGCAATCGAGGAGGAGAGAACGTGAAGCGAATTCGCTTCGTGCACGTGACGTTCGCGGCGCTCGTCGCGGCGCTGGCCGTCCCGGCCGCGGGCGTGTCGAAGGGCAGCGCCGTGCCGTCGTCGGTCGGCAAGGGCGAGGGCAAGCTGACGATGGTCGTCTGGGAGGGCTACGCAGAGAAGCAGTGGGTCGCCCCGTTCGAGAAGGCGAGCGGCTGCAAGGTCTCGGCGAAGTACGCGGGGAGCTCGAACGACATGTTCAACCTGATGACGTCGGGCGGCGGCGGCCAGTACGACGTCGTCTCCGCATCCGGTGACGCCAGCCTGCGGCTGATCTACGCCGGCGCCGTGGCCGAGGTCAACGTCAAGCTGATCCCGGCGTACAAGGACTTCTACAAGGCGTTCCAGTCGCCGCCGCACAACACGGTCGACGGCAAGCACTACGGCATCTCGATCCAGTTCGGGCCGAACGTGCTGATGTACAACACGAAGTCGTTCAAGAAGAAGCCGACGAGCTGGTCCGCGATCTACGCGCCCGCGAACAAGGGCAAGATCACGATCCCGGACAACCCGATCCAGATCGCGGACGCCGCGCTCTATCTCTCGAAGACGAAGCCGGCGCTCGGCATCAAGGACCCGTACGAGCTCACGAAGGCGCAGCTCGCCGCCGTCGTCACGCTGCTCAAGGCGCAGCGCCCGCTGATCAAGAAGTACTGGGGGCTCGCCTCCGACCAGATCGACCTCTTCAAGAACGGCGGCTCGACGATCGGCGCTTCTTGGCCGTATCAGGTCAACACGCTCGCGGCCGACAAGGTGCCGGTCGCCGCGCTGATCCCGAAGGAGGGCGCGACGGGCTGGGCCGACTCGTACATGCTCTCCACCAAGGCGCAGCATCCGAACTGCGCCTACAGGTGGATGCAGTACATCACCCAGCCGAAGCCGCAGGCCCAGCAGGCGATCTACTTCGGCGAGACGCCGGTCAACAAGAAGGCGTGCAAGGTGATGGACTCGCTGTCGAAGGGCTCGTGCGCGCAGTACTCGGCGAACAAGCCCGAGGCCTACTACCGCTCGATCAAGTTCTGGAAGACACCCGTTGCTGACTGCGGCAACGGGCAGAAGAACTGCACGGACCTCCGGGCCTGGACGACGGCCTGGACCCAGGTCAAGGGGTAGCACGCCGGCTTGGCGGCCGACCCCGCACGGATCCAGGAGGGCGCCCCTGCCGGGGGCGCCCTCCGTGCCCTGTCGCGGTTCACCTGGCGCCGGCCGCGGCTCAAGACGCTCGGCCAGATCTCCGCGCCTGTCGCCGCGTTCGTCTTCGTGTACGTCGCGGCGCTCGCCGCGCTGCTGATCCAGGGGTTCTGGACGACCGACTCGTTCACGGGGAAGGTCATCCACTCGTGGAACCTCGACAACTTCCGTGCGATCGCGGACGCGCCCTACCCGACGATCATCCTGCGCACGGTCGGCATGGCGACCGCGGTGACGCTCACCTGCATGGTGCTGGCGTTCCCCTACGCATACTTCATGGTGCGAATCGCCGGGCCGCGGCTGCGCGTGATCCTCCTGGTCGCGACCGTGCTCCCGCTGTGGGTCAGCTACCTCGTCCGCGTCTACTCGTGGCGACTCATCCTGAACCCGGACGGCGCGCTCAACTGGGCGCTGAACCTCGTCGGCCTCCCCGACCTGAACATCGCCTACACGAACTGGGCGATGTGGGTCGTCTTCACCTACATCTGGTTCCCGTTCATGGTGCTGCCGGTCTACGCGGCGCTCGAGCGCGTGCCGCAGTCCTACCTGGAGGCCTCCGCGGACCTGGGCGCGCACGGTCCGACGACGCTGCGGCGGGTGATCCTCCCCCTCGCGGTGCCCGGCCTCGCCGCCGGCTCGATCTTCACGTTCTCGCTGACGCTCGGCGACTACATCGCGCCGTCGCTCGTCGGTGGGCCAGGCTCGTCGCTCATCGGGACGGTCGTCTTCGAGAACCTCGGCCTCGCCAACAACGCGCCCTTCGCCGCCGCGTTCGCGACGGTGCCGCTCGCGATCATGGCCGTGTACCTCGTCATCATGAAGCGCCTCGGGGCGTTCGAGTCGCTCTGATGGAGACCCGCGCGACGCGCATCGGGCTGTGGGCGTGGGGCGCGCTCGTCGTCGCGTTCCTCTGGATCCCGCTCGGGATCATGGCGCTCTACGCGTTCAACTCCTCGAACATCCAGAGCTGGCCGATCCCCGGCTTCACGACGAAGTGGTTCCACCAGGCGTGGGACGACGAGGAGGTGCGGACGGCGCTCTGGCTGTCGCTCCGCGCGGGACTCCTCGCGACCGCCGTCGCGCTCGTTCTGGGGTCGCTGGCGGCATTCGGCCTCGCCCGCTCGCGGTTCTTCGGACGGGATTCGATCTCGTTCCTGTTCGTGCTGCCGATCGCGTTGCCGGGGATCATCACCGGCCTCGCGCTCAACTCGTTCTTCGTGATCTGGGGCGTGAGCTTCTCGCTCTGGACGATCGTGATCGGGCACGCGACCTTCTGCGTCGTAGTCGTCTACAACAACGTGCTCGCGCGACTCCGCCGCACCTCGGGGTCGTTCTTCGAGGCGTCCGCCGACCTCGGCGCGACGGGCTTCCAGACCTTCCGCTACGTGACGCTGCCGACCGTCGGCACGGCGCTCGTCGCCGGCGGCCTGCTCGCCTTCGCGCTCTCGTGGGACGAGATCGTCGTCACGTACTTCACCGCGGGCGCGCAGAACACGCTGCCGCTGCTCCTGTTCGGCTTCATCCGCCAGGGGCAGAACCTGCCGATCGTGAACGTGATCGCGCTGGTCGTGATCGTCGTCTCGGCGATCCCCGTCTGGATCGCGCAGCGCCTCACGAGCGGCTCGGGCGGGTCCGGTCGGCCGCGGCGTCGGCGGCTGACTCCGCGCCTCCGCCCGCCGGCCGAAGCGTGTATCTGATCCGGGTCGGGCGGCCGGACGAGCACCGCGAGTGTGGTGCTCGTCCGGCCGCGTCGTGCTGTGCGCAGGCCGTTACGCGTGTGGCTCGAGCGACTTGATGAAGAGGGCCGTGTCGTTCGGGACGGCCGTTGTCTGTGACCAGACGAGCTGCCAGTTGCCGGCGCGCTTCTCCAGGAGGTCGGTGAACCAGCCACGATGCTCGACCCGGTCTGGGCCGGCGACGAGGACGAAGGCGACCTGGAAGCGAGCGGCGGCCGTGTTCCCGTACACGCGGACCGCGATCGGCGTGACGAGTGTGATCGAGACGAAGTCGACTCCTCCTCCGATGGTGGCGAGCGTGCCGCTGCGCCCCTCGTTGATGCCGAGAACGTTGATTCCGCGGAAGTCGGTGCGAGGTGCCGGCCGACTGCAGCGGTATCGGCGTCGACCATCGCCGTCAGCCGGGCACGCTCGAGGGCGCGCACTTGCTCCGCCGGGGAGGCGGTGCGGGCGCTCGTGCTCGCGGCTGCGGCTCCCGCTGCTGTGAGGACGAGGACGGCCAGCATGGCGAGGAGCTTGCTGGTTGCTGGGTGCTTCACGGTGATCTCCTTTCGTCTCCTCGCGACGCTTCGATCTGGCCGGTAGGCAGACTGCGACCGGTTCGGAGCGCGCGCGTCGTGGTCTTGCAGCCGAGCGCTGGGAGGGCATTCAGGCTGCTGCGTGACGAGTGCGCGAGGATCCCCGAGCGTCCACTGCAGGCGGGCGACTCGCTCACGCCGCGGAACCTGAGCGTCTTGCCGTTTCTCCTCCACGTGTAGGTGCCGGACTTGGCGCAGGCGCCGTCGCCGGTCTCGCGGCCGAAGGTGATCCTCGAGCCCGCCGTCGCGTATCTGCCTCGGATCACGAACTGGCCGTTGTTCACGGTGTAGGTGCCGCCTTTGGCGAGGTTCAGGACCCAAGTGCCCTTGAACTGGGCGGGACTCTTGATCGTCGTTGCGTACTTCCCGGGCGCGTGCCGCCGGCGAGCGCCACCGCCGACGATACGAGAGCGGCGACGACTGCGTCGCCATGCGAGTCGCTTCATCTGCGAGACCTTCTGCATTTCGCCTCCTTCGGAAGAAACGGGTGCTTCACCAGTCTCGTAGACGCGGTGGAGTGTCGTCGGCGGTCCACGGAAATCGGCTCCGTACCCGCACGAACTGCCGTACAGGCCCTCGTGATGCGGCCCGACGGCAGTACATTCAGCGCATGCGGTCAGCGCGGTTGACGCTCATCGTGGTCGGACTCACGGCCGCCGCATTCGCGGCAGCGATCGCCGACCTCGTGCTGTCTCGCCTGCGAATCCACACGCGAGCCGCGGCCTCGGAGCCGGGATGATCGTCATCGCGGCGCTGCTCGCGTGCCGTCGATCGTCGCCTCCCTGCTGTCCGGCGCCGCAGAGGCACGACTGGCTGGCGCCGATGCTCGCGTTGACGGGGTTCCTGCCTTCCTGGCGCTGCTCGTGCGGTCTTCAAGAACCGATGGCCGACTACGCGGTGGCCCTGTCCGAGGAAGCTGGTCCTTCTGTTCGTCTCGTTCCGTTGCTCCTGCTGTTCTTCCCGGAGCGTCGCTTTCGGCCGCGACCGTTGCTCGCGTGCGATGCGATCGACGCGCTTCTCTCCGGCGTCGACGGACGCGCCTGCCTTATGCACATCCCTACGAACGATCGCCGCACGTCTTCGACGCTGCCGGGCCTGGCCCGGGGCGATCGTGGCGGTCACGCTGCCGGCATCCTCGTCTTGCTCGTGCTCACGGCGGTCTCGCTCGTACGTCGCTACCGGCGCGCCGGGCCGACGTGCGCGCGCAGATGATGGCTCGCACTCGCCGCATGCTGCTGCCGTTGACGCTGCTTGCCGCGTGGCAAGCTACTTCGTGTTCCCCGTCGTCGGTGAAGCGGGTGTCTTCGTCGGGCTCGGACTCGCCTATGCGGCGATCCCGGCGGTGATCGGCATCGCCGTCCTCCGGCCTGACCTGTTCGAGGTCGACCGCGCTGCTCGCATCTACAGCGACCCATGCATCGCGACGGCGTCGTACTCGCGATCTTCACCGCGGCGAACCTCGCGGCCGGGTTGCTCTGCCCGCACTTCGGTGCTGGCGGCGTCGCGGCGACGTCGTTGTGCGCGCTGCTGCTCGCCCCGCTCCGCGCGCGGTTGCAGCAGCGCGTCGACCGCTGGCTCTACCCCGCGCGAGGGCGGCGGGCAGCGATCGACGAGCTGAACCGGCAGACCGCCCAAGCCCCGGAGCAGCTCGAGGTCGTCCTGCAACGCGCGATCGGCGACGCGACGCTGCGCGTCGGCTTCCTCGCTGCAGATCGGTCGAGCGTCGTCGACCTTGCTGGTGCGCCGGTCGAGCAGTCTTCGGTCTCGGTCCCCGTTCGCCTTGGTGACGAGCAGATCGGACTGATCGACTCCGGGCGCACGTCGCGCTAGCTTCTCCGAGACATCGCGGCGGCGGCGGCGCCGACCGTCGAGGTGATCCGGCTCCGCCTCGGCTTGCGACAGGCGTTGCGGGAGGTCGAGCGAGCCGCTAGCATACTTCGCGCGGGCTACGAGGAACGGCAGGACTCGAACGTGATCTGCACGACGGCGCCCAGTTGCGCTCGTCTCGCTCGGGATGGCGCTGCGGATCGCGCAGCGGCATCTGCGAGCCGGCGTCGACGTGACGCGCTACTCGACGAGCGTCGCAGAGCTCGTGCACCGCGGTCAGCGAGCTGCGGCAGCTCGCCAACGGCATCCGCCCTAGTTGCTCGACGAGGGCTAGTCCCTGCACTCTCGGTGCTCGATCGACACGGTGCCGATCCCCGTCGACGTGCGCGTGTCCGAGACGAGGTCGACGACGATCTGCAGACGACCGCGTACTACGTCGCAAGCGAGGCGATCGCCAATGCCGTCAAGCATTCGCGCGCCACGAAGATCGCTCTGCACGTGGATGCACGGGCGACGATCTCTATGTGCGCGTAGGACGACGGCGTCGGGCGCCGGCGCGGAGGCTCCGGGCTCTCACGCCTCGCCGACCGCGTCGGCGCGCACGGCGGAACGCTGTCGTCTCGAGCCCGCTGGAACGCGGCACTACGCGTCGAGGCGATCCTGCCATGCGCGTCGTAGTCGGCGAGGACTCCGCGCTCTTCCGTGAAGGATTGGCTCGGCTGCTCGAGGACGCTGGTCACGAGGTGGTCGCCAAGGCGGCCGATGCGCCGGCCCTCTATCGAGGCGTCGACACGCAGCGTCCCGACCTCGCGATCGTCGACGTGCGCATGCCGCCCGATAACACAGACGACGGCGCGCGCGCCGCTCGTCGCTGCGAGAGACACATCCGGCTCGGGATCGTGCTTCTCTCGCAGCACATCGAAACCAGCACTCGGTCGAGCTCGGCTCTCGTCGGCTATCTGCTCAAGGATCGAGTCTTCGACGTCGACGATTCCTCGACGCCCTCACACCGCGTCGCTTAGGGCGGCTCCGCACTCGACCCAGAAGTCGCTCGCTGCTGCTCAGCCCACCCGCGCGACCGACCATCTGGCGCTCTCACCCACGGAACGCGAGGTGCTCGCGCTGTTGCGGCCGCACCAACCGAGGCATCGCCCGCCGGCTCTGGCTCACGGAACGCACCGTCGAGACACACGTCGCGAGCATCCTCGGAAGCTCGGCATCCCCACGCACCGACGCGTCTCGCCGTACTCGCATTCCTCACCATCTCCCCCTCCCTACACACCACCCCCCCCTCCCCTCACCAACCCACCCCTCTCGCTACTCGGCCGCTGTCGTCACCCGGCTGGGAAGCGACCACGCCGGCCGCACGAAGTGGCAGGTGTAGCCGTTCGGGTACCGCTCGAGGTAGTCCTGATGCTCGGGCTCGGCCTCCCAGAAGGGGCCCGCGGGAGCCACCTCCGTCACGACTTTCCCCGGCCAGAGCCCGGACGTGTCGACCTCGGCGATCGTCTCCTCGGCGATGCGCCGCTGCTCGTCGTCGAGGGTGAAGATCGCCGAGCGGTAGCTCGTTCCGACGTCGTTGCCCTGGCGGTTCCGCGTCGTCGGGTCGTGGATCTGGAACAGGAACTCGAGCAGATTGCGATACGACGTCTGCTCGGGATCGAAGACGATCTCGATCGCCTCGGCATGGGTCCCGTGGTGGCGGTACGTCGCGTTCGAGACGTCGCCGCCCGCGTACCCCACCCGTGTCGCGAGAACGCCGGGCTGCTTCCGGAAGAGATCCTGCATCCCCCAGAAGCACCCACCGGCGAAGATTGCCTTGTCCGCTGCCTCGCTCATGCGCACCTGCCTCTCAGTCGATCTGGGCACACCCACTGTACGGCTCGCTCGGGGAGTGCCGGCAGGCTACGACGCCAGAGCCTCGTCCAGCGCCGTGATCGTGCTTTCGAGCGCGCGCCGAATGGCGCGCGGGAGGAGAGTGCGGTCGACCAGCCCGGCGACCCCGCCGCGAGGCTCGTACTCGACGACGAGCCGGTAGCGGAATCCGTCCTCATCGCCTTCGAAGTGCCGCTCGTGCTGCGCGTCCGGAAGGCCGGGCTGGCGGCTCGTATAGGTGACGAGCCGGTTTCGCTCGAACGACCGGAGCGTCATGACGAGCTCGCGCTCGCGTCCCAAGAGCCGCGTGACGAGCCGGGCGGTGTCTCCGGGCTCTTGCCAGCGGGAGCCTTCTTCGAGACGGACGAAGCCGGGCCAGAAGCTCGACCAGTTCCCGGTATCGGTGATGAACGCGAAGCCGCGGTCGACGGGAACGTCGAAGCGATGTACCGCCTCCACGCGCTTCGTCACTCCAGCCCGCCTCGATTCCGGGAAGAGGCTCATGACCCGCCTGCATCGTAACGCCGGCCGCCTCGAGGTTCCTCATGACCACCGGAATCGTCTCGCCGAGGATCTCCGTGGGGCTGAACTCGACGATCTCCGCTCCCGCGTAGTGGATCGGCGTATGCCCCGGCGGAACGAAGTAGGCGTCGCCGGCTTCGTACGTCTCCTCGCGGTCCGGAAATCGGAAGCCCGTCCGGCCCTGGACGACGTAGCCGAAGCGGGGCAGCTGCGCTCGATCGTCGGGCAGTCCCTGGAACAACCCCGCAAGGTCGCCGTCCGCCGTGTGCGACTCGAAGCAGACCGTGTACCCGCCCTCGAGGTGCTCGAGCCGGACATCGATCCCCTCGAACGCGATCCGCTCCGCTGCTGTCTCCCTGGAAACGTTCGGCATCGCATTTCCTCCTTCGCATGGACCACTGCGATCGAGGCTAGGCCCGGCCGGGCAGGAGCGCATCGGCCGAACCACGCAATCTGATGGAGGCAGCGGATGGGTGATTCCACCCAGCAGGTTCAGAGCAGGCCGTGCTCGTACGCCGACGCGGTGGCCGCGGCGCGGGAGGCGACGCGCAGCTTTGCGAGGATGTTGCTCACGTGCCGGTCGACCGTACGCTCGCTGACGACGAGTCCGGCCGCGATCGCCTTGTTCGTCTTCCCGGCCGCCACGAGGCGCAGCACCTCGAGCTCACGCTTGGTGAGGCCGTGGGCCTCGCGTTGCGCACCGCCCACGAGCTGATCCACCCTGGCGAGATCGGCAACCGCGCCGAGTCGGGCGTACGATCGCGCGCGCGGAGTCGAGCTCCAGTGCGGCAGTGTCCTCGTCGTCGAGGGCACGACACGCCAGACCGAGGAGCTCGCGGACGCGCGCCAGCTCGTACGGCACGTCGAGCCGTGCGCCACGTCTCCACCGCCCGGCGCAGCGAGACGAGCGCCGCGGCGGGATCGCCCTCGGCCAGATGGAGCGCGCCCCGCGCGCGAGCGGCGCTCGCCCCGAGCGCCCCATCCTCGTGACCCTGCGCGAGGGCCGACAGCTCGTCGCTCGCCGCGCGCGCGGCCGCGACGTCGCCCACCGCGAGCGCGATCTCGGCGAAGGCGGGCAGCAGGCTCGCCCGGCGCCCCGGCTCGGCGCACTCCGCCAGCGCCCTCCGGATCGTCGCAGCGGCGGCCTCGACTTTCCCTTGCGCGGAGCGGAGCAGGGCGAGGCCGGGCTGAGGCTCCCGGCCGTATCGGCTCGCCTCCCGAAACGCCTGCCTCCGCGGCACGGAACTGTCCGAGCGTGCGGTGGATCTCACCGCGGCGGTAGGAGGCCTCTCCCGCGGCGGCCGGGTTCTCCGCCCGCCGGGAACGCTCCTCCGCACGGCGTGCCGCCTCGAGCGCCGGCGCCCACGCGCCGTGCAGCTGGAGGAGCTCGGCGCGGTGCGTCAGGCAACGGCCCGTGAACGCGACGAGGTCCGGCTGTCGGTCGCACCAGTCGGAGAGGGCGGCCGTCCATTCCTGCGCGCGCCGGAGCTCGAATGCATCCTGGCAGGCGAGGATGACGCCGCAGTAGACGATCCCCGAGACGATCGGGGACACCTCTCCGGCAGTGACCGCCACCATCGTCTCGTCGAGCAGCCGAAGTCCATCCTTGCCACGCCCGAGTCGGATCAGGACATGCCCGTGCTCGTGCGCCGCGAGGGCGAACAGGTCTGCGTCGCCGTAGTCGCGGCCGATGGTCGCCGCCTCCGCAGCGGTCGCCGCGGCGGCTTCGAGGTCACCGCTCGCCTCCTGCTCGAAGACGACCGGCAGCAGGAGATATCCGCGCTCGACCCGATCGATGCCGCACTCGTCGAGCAGACGCTGCGCGCGGCCGAGCCAGCCGCTCGCCGCGTCCGACCTCTCCGCGGCGCGCGAGGCCGATCCCAGCCAGAACGCGCAGCGAAGGGCCTCCAGCCGCTCGCCGGCGGCGAGGTACGCGCGATAGCGCCCGCTCGAGCAGGACGAGATACTCGGACTCGCGGCCGATCATGTAGGCCGCGGTCGCCAGTAGCCCGACGTCCTGGACGCCGAGCGGCTCGCGCCGATCGGCAGCGCTCAGCTGCTCGTACGCCTCCAGCCATGCCTCGCTCGCGTACGCCCGACGCCCCAGGTCGACCTCGACCATGGCAGTCACCTCGAGCGATTATCCCCCGAGCCGTCGACAGCGGCCACCCTGGATTGGCTGCGTTACCTGCCGGCGCACGGCGGTTGGAGGACGAGGAGGCAGCGTCGTTCCCGAACGGGGGTGAGCGTCCCGGTCAGGCGCCGTCGAGAGCGGCCGCGAGGTCGGCCCACAGGGTCTCCTGCTCCTCGAGGCCGATCGAGAGCCGGATCAGGCCCGTCGGGATGCGGTCGCCCTCCCAGCGGTGGCGGGCCTCGAGCTTGGAGCGCGTTCCTCCGAGGCTTGTGGCGTTCTCGATCGCCCGCGTCGCGCGCTCGACGCGGGCCGCAGACACGCCGTCGGCGACGTCGAACGCGATCAGGAAGGAGAAGCCCGGGTAGCGCACCGTCGTCACGGCCGGGTGCGTGGCGAGTCGTTCCGCAAGCACGCGGGCCGTTGCCTCCTGCCGCGCGAGTCGGGTCTCGAGCGTCTCCAGACCGCGCTGCACGAGCCACGCGGTGTCCGCAGAGGCGACGATCCCGGTGAGGCGGCGTGTCAGGTGGAGGCGTTCCCGCAGTTCGGGGTCGCCGCGTGACGGTCACTCCTGCGAGCACATCGTCGTGCCCGGCGAGGATCTTCGTGGCGGAGTGGACGACGACGTCGGTCCCGTGGTCGAGTGGCCGCAGCCGAAGCGGTGTCGCCACCGTGGCGTCGCAGACGACGGGCGCGGGATGGGCCGCTGCAGCCTCGAGGTCGGGCATCGTCAGAAGCGGGTTCGCCGGCGCCTCGAGGAAGATCAGGTTCGCCTGCGCCGGCGGCGGGCCGGTCTGGTCGAACTCGACGACGTTCACACCCCACGGCGAGAGGTGGTCGAACAGGACGCGGTGCCCGTAGTAGGCGCCCTCGGCGAGCGCGATCGTGCCGCCGGGGCGCAGCATCGTCAGCACGACCGTTGTGACCGCGCCCATCCCGGACGGATAGAGGAGCGCGTGACCGCCGTCGAGCGCCCCGAGGGCCTCCTCGCAGGCGACCCCGGTCGGATGGTCGGCACGCGCATACGAGAAGCGTCCCGGCTCTCCGTCCTCGTACGGCCAGGTCGCCGAGCGGTCGAGCGGCGCGCCCACGAGCCGACGCTATCAAGGTCCTTGTTGCCCGAACGCGCCCGAGCGCTGGTTAGGCTCCTCGCGATGTCGACCCGGCACGAGACCACCGAGGCAAAGCTCGCGTGGCTGCGCGAGCTCGGCGACTCGGCGGCGCACGCAGGGTCGGAGAAGGCCGTCGCTCGGCAACACGAGCGCGGCAAGCTCCTTGCGCGCGAGCGGATCGACCTGCTGCTCGATCCCGGCTCGTTTGTCGAGCTCGACCGCTTCGTCCGTCATCGCGAGACCGAGTTCGGCATGCGCGAGAACAGGCCCTGGGGCGACGCGGTCGTCACCGGGTACGGCACCGTCTTCGGTCGAGCCGTCTGCGTCTTCAGCCAGGACTTCACGGTCTTCGGCGGGTCGTTGTCGGAGGTGTTCGCGGAGAAGGTCTGCAAGGTGATGGACATGGCCGTCAGGGTCGGGTGCCCCGTCGTCGGCATCAACGACTCGGGCGGCGCGCGGATCCAGGAGGGCGTCGTCTCGCTCGCCGGCTACGCCGAGATCTTCTGGCGGAACGTGCAGGCGTCGGGTGTCGTCCCGCAGATCTCGCTGATCATGGGGCCGTGCGCGGGCGGCGCCGTCTACTCGCCCGCGATCACGGACTTCGTCCTGATGACCGAGGGAACGTCCTACATGTTCATCACGGGGCCCGACGTCGTGAAGACCGTTACGGGCGAGGAGGTGAGCTTCGAGGAGCTCGGCGGCGCGAGCGCGCACGCAACGAAGTCGGGTGTCGCGCACCTCGTAGCGCCGGACGAGCAGGCATGCGTCGACGACGCGCGGTACCTCCTCACGTTTCTGCCGCAGAACAACCTCGAGACCGCGCCGTACGCGCCGCCGACCGATCCGGTCGCCCGCGAGTCACCCGAGCTCGACGCGCTGATCCCCGACTCGTCGAACAAGCCGTACGACATCAAGCGGGTGATCGAGACGGTCGTCGACGACGGCGCCTTCCTCGAGATCCAGCCGTCCCACGCGGAGAACATCGTCTGTGGTTTCGCGCGGCTCGGCGGTCACTCCGTGGGCATCGTCGGGAACCAGCCGGCCGCACTCGCCGGTGTGCTCGACATCGATGCGTCCGTCAAGGCAGCGCGGTTCGTGCGGACGTGCGACGCGTTCAACGTCCCGCTCGTGACCTTCGTCGACGTGCCCGGGTTCCTGCCGGGCACCGCCCAGGAGTGGGGCGGGATCATCCGCCACGGCGCGAAGTTGCTCTACGCGTACGCCGAGGCGACCGTGCCGAAGCTGACGGTGATCACGCGCAAGGCGTACGGCGGCGCGTACGACGTCATGAGCTCCAAGCACATCCGGGCAGACGTCAACATCGCGTGGCCGACCGCCGAGGTCGCCGTGATGGGGCCTGACGGCGCCGTCAACATCGTGTTCAGGCACGAGCTCGCGGACGCCGAGGATTCGGAGGCGCGGCGGGCCGAGCTGATCACCGACTACAAGGAGCGGTTCGCAAACCCGTACTCGGCCGCCGAGCGCGGGTACGTCGACGACGTGATCGAGCCGAGACGGACCCGGCCGTACCTGATCCGCGCGCTCGAGGCGACGCTCTCGAAGCGCGAGCCAGGCCCGAAGCGCAAGCACGGGAACATCCCGCTGTAGCGGCGCTCCGGGGGCTCGGGCCGTTACGAAGTTGGCACGATGTTGGCACTGTCTCGTGACATTCGTTGTCGCTCCTGGCGATAGAATCGAAAGTGGGTGGTGGGATGGGGTGCCCCACGAGGCGGTCGCAAATTGCGCACATCGCCCAACAGAGGACGGTGAGCTCTCAGGCCCCGCATTCACACGCAAGAGCGCCGAAACGCGCCAGCCGACCTTCAGTCGGACCGAGCCCTGAACGCGACCTCACGCGAGTCGCACACCGGCCGGTAGCCGAGCCGCATGTAGATCGCGTTGGACGTCGGGTTCGCCAGGTCGGTGTAGAGGAAGCAGAAGCGCTTTCCGTGATCCAGCGCAACCTGCGACGCAGCCGCGGTCACCGCGCTCCCGAATCCGTGCCCGCGATGCTCGGGCGGCGTGTACACCGGGCCGATCCGCAAGCCGTTCGGTGTCGGGCCGCCGAACCCCGCCAGGGAGACGGGCTTGCCGCCGGTCACCCAGAGACAGATGCCGCCGGCACCCTCGGCCCCGAGTCGCGCGTCGACACTCCGCTCGATGCGCCCCGGGTCGTCGCCGCCGCGCAGAGCCTCGTGTGTGAACGCGGTCATCCACTCGAGTACGAGCGCGCGGTCATCGACGCTCGCGCGGCGCATCACGCCGTCGACGCCGCGCGGCGGAACCAGCTCCTCCAGCGCGTAGATCCGCTGGTCGAAGCGGGTCGCGGGCGTCACCCCGTGAAGGGCCGACCAAGCCGAAGCGAACCCGTCCACCTCCGGCACCGCGCCGACGACGCCGGGGAGCTCCTCGGGAATCGACCCGGCGAGCGCCTCGAGCGCTCCCGGCATCGCGGGACGCGCCAGGACGAGGTTGTACGGCGGCGTGCGGAGCGCCGCCCCGACCACGTCGCCGGCCTCACGCACGACCCATCCGCGAACCTCGCCGTACACGTCGGGATGGTCGAGAGCGAACGACACGATCCCGAAAGCCAGGTTGTGCCGCGCCTCGGCCTCCAGCAGGAACCCGCTGGCCTGCTCGAGGAACGCAGCCGCTCCTCCCGTGACCTCGACGTCCACCGCTCGATCCTACGGCCGGCCCCCGCCACCGTTGCAGCGATGCCGAGGATGCCCCAGACTCGACGGGTCCGTGACGACCGCAGCTTCGATCGACGAGCTCCGCGCGCTCCAGCTCGAGCGCCTGCAAGACACGATCGAGCGGGTCTACGACCGCGTCCCCCACTACCGGAACGCCTTCGACGCCGCCGGTGTCCGGCCCACGGACCTCGGCTCGCTCGACGACGTCGGGCGCTTCCCGTTCACGGGGAAGGAAGACCTCCGCGCGAACTACCCGTTCGGGATGTTCGCCGTGCCGCGCGAGGAGGTCGTGCGCATCCACGCGTCGTCCGGGACGACCGGCCGGCCGACGGTCGTCGGATACACGCAGCGCGACGTCGAAACCTGGGCGGAGCTCGTGGCGCGCTCGCTCGAGTCGGCAGGCGTCCGGCGCGGCGACGTCGTGCACATCGCCTACGGCTACGGCCTCTTCACCGGCGGACTGGGCTGCCATTACGGGGCGGAGCGTCTCGGGTGCACCGTCGTCCCCGTGTCGGGTGGCATGACCGAGCGGCAGGTGCAGCTGATCGCCGACTTCGAGCCGAGGGTGATCATGGTCACGCCCTCGTACTTCCTCGCGATCGTCGACGAGATGGAGCGTGCGGGCCTCGACCCGGCGGCATCGTCGATCGAGATCGGGATCTTCGGCGCGGAGCCGTGGTCACAGGAGATGCGCGCCGAGATCGAGCAGCGCGGCGGGATGCACGCCGTCGACCTCTACGGGCTCTCGGAGGTGATCGGCCCCGGCGTCGCGCGGGAGTCCGTGGAGACAAAGGACGGCCTGCACGTCTGGGAGGACCATTTCTATCCGGAGATCGTCGACCCCGAGACCGGCCGGGTGCTTACGGACGGCGAGCCGGGCGAGCTCGTCCTCACGTCGCTCACGAAGGAGGCGATGCCGATCGTGCGGTACCGCACGCGCGACCTCACGCGCCTCGTGCCCGGTTCGGCGCTCGCGCCCCACCGCCGGATGGAGCGGGTGGCGGGCCGCACCGACGACATGATGATCGTGCGCGGCGTCAACGTCTTCCCGAGCCAGATCGAGGAGCAGATCCTCCGCGTGGAGGGACTGGCCCCGCACTACGTCTGTGTCCTGACCCGTCCCGGGCGACTCGACGTCCTCACCGTGCGCGTCGAAGCGGTCGACACCTTCGCGGCAGGCGACGCCGCCTCGCACCTGGCCGGCGAGCTCGCCGAGCGGGTGAAGCACACGGTCGGGGTCACCGTCGACGTGGATGTCGTCGCCCCCGGCGCGCTGGAGCGCTCCCAGGGGAAGGCGAAGCGCATCGACGACCGCCGCTAGCGAGGCATACGCGTACGGTTTCGGCGTGCGCGTCTCCGCCAAGGTCGACTACGCGCTGCGCGCGATGCTCGAGCTCGCCGCCGCCGGGGAGCTCGTCAAGGGCGAGCAGCTCGCGACGGCGCAGGGCATCCCGCAGAAGTTCCTCGAGAGCATCCTGCTCGACCTGCGCCACGCGGAGCTGGTCACGAGCCGGCGCGGCGTCGAGGGCGGCTACGCGCTCGGCCGGCCGGCTGCGGAGATCAGCCTCGCCGACGTGATCCGCGCGGTCGAAGGCCCGATCGCGACCGTGCGCGGCGTCCGTCCGGACGACGTCGAATACGACGGGGCGGCTCGGGCGCTGGCCTCCGTGTGGATCGACCTGCGCGCCGCGATGCGCGGAGTGCTGGAGGAGACGACGCTCGCCGACGTGGCCGCGCGGTCGCGGGCTACGTGAAGGTCGTGTGCCGCGTCGGCCGGACGTAGACGATCTGGCTGGGCGCGAGCTCGAGCAGCTCGGCTTGGTCGCGTGTCGTCTGGACCGACAGCCGGTCGCCGGTGCCGTCCACGAGCTCGACCCGGACGTCGAATCCGAGGTGCACGACCCGCTCGATCATCACCTCGCGGGTCGCGCCGTTCGGCTCGAGCGTCACCTCGAGGTCGTGCGGCCGGACGAAGGTGTCGCCGAGGCGGTGTGCCTGGCCGACGAAGGTCATCACGAACTCGTTGGCCGGCTCCTCGTAGACGGCCCGTGGCGAGCCGACCTGCTCGATCCGCCCGTTGCTCATCACCGCGACCTGGTCGGCGACGTCCATCGCCTCCTCCTGATCGTGCGTGACGATCACCGTCGTCGTGTGCGTCTCGTCGTGGAGACGCCGGAGCCACTCCCGCAGCTCGGCCCGGACACGCGCGTCGAGCGCGCCGAAGGGCTCGTCGAGGAGCAGCACGGCCGGGTCGATCGCGAGCGCGCGAGCGAGCCCCATGCGCTGGCGCTGGCCGCCCGAGAGCTGCGACGGGTAGCGCTTCGCGAGCCCCTCGAGCTGCACGAGCTTCAGCAGCCGGTGCACGCGGTCCGCGATCTCCGCCTTCGGCCGCTTCCGGATCTTCAGGCCGAACGCGACGTTGTCGTAGACGGTCATGTGCTTGAAGGCCGCGTAGTGCTGGAAGACGAAGCCGACGCCGCGGTCCTGCGGTGGGCGGCCCGTCACGTCGACGCCGTCGATCACGACGCTCCCGGCGTCGGCGCTCTCGAGGCCGGCGACGATCCGCAGCAGGGTCGACTTGCCGCTGCCGCTGGGGCCGAGGAGCGCCGTGAGCGACCCCTTCGCCACGTCCACCGAGACGTCGTCGAGTGCGACGAAGTCGTCGAAGCTCTTCGTGATGCGCAGGGCCGCGATGGACATCAGTGCCTGGCTCCCTTCGGTTGCAGGACGAGCATCGCGACGAGGACGAGGATCGCCGTCGCGGCGAGCACGAACGCGATGCCGTACGCCGGCGCGTAGTTGCCGTACGAGAACTGGTAGGCGTCCTCGACCCGGAGCGTCGCGGTCTGCGTCTCGCCCGCGATGTTCCCCGAGACGAGCGCGACGGCGCCGTACTCGCCGATCGCGCGGGCGGCGGTCAGCACGACACCGTAGACGACGGCCCAGCGGATCGACGGGAGCGTGATCCGCCAGAAGGCCTGCCAGCCGGAGGCGCCGAGCGTGTGCGCAGCCTGCTCCTGCTCGGTGCCGATCTCGCGGAGCGTCGGCACGACCTCGCGGACGACGAACGGCAGCGTGACGAAGATCGTCGCCAGCACGATCGACGGGGTGGCGAACACGATGTCGTGGCCGTGGCGCTGGAACCAGCCGAGCCACCCGTTGGCCCCGTACAGCGTGATCAGCGCGAGCCCGACGATCACGGGGGAGAGGGACAGCGGCAGGTCGACGAAGGCGTTGAGGAAGCCCCGCCCCGGGACGTTGCCGCGGACGATGAGCAGCGCGCAGATGATCCCGAAGACCGTGTTCACGACGACGGCGACCGTCGTGACCTTCAGCGTCAGCTCGAAAGCGGCGATCGTGTCGGGCGCGGTGATCGCGGCCCACGCGCCGTCCAGGTCCTCGGCGGTGCGCCACACCATCATCGCGAGCGGCGCGATGAGGATGAGCGTCAGGTAGCCGAGCGCGACGACGCGGAGGCCGTACCTACCCACGCTCGTGCCTCGTGACGTGCCAGCGCACCGCGCCGATGCCGAGGAGGACGCCGAACGAGATGGCGAGCAGCACGACGGCCACCGCAGCGGCACCCTCGGGGTCCTGCTCGATCCGATAGAAGAGGTGGATCGAGGCGGCCTCGGTCTTGAACGGCAGGTTGCCCGCGATGAGGACGATCGCGCCGATCTCGCCGATCGCCCGTGCGAAGGCCATCGCGACGCCCGACAGGACGCCGGGGAGGATGGCGGGAAGGACGATGCGGCGGAAGGTGGTGAACCCGCTCGCCCCGAGCGATCGCGCGGCGTCCTCGAGCTCGCGGTCGAGCTCGATCAGCACCGGCTGCACCGTGCGGACGACGAACGGCAGCGTCACGAACAGCAGCGCGACGTAGATCGCGGTGCGCGTGAACGTGATGTCGGCGTCGAAGTGGAACGAGCCGATCGTGACGTCGAGCGGCGTCCGAGGCCCGTAGAGCGCCATGATCACGAGCCCGGCGACGATCGTCGGCAGCGCGAACGGCAGGTCGATGATCGCGTTGACGAGGGACTTCCCGGCGAACGAGTCCCGCACGAGTACCCAGGCGATGATCGTGCCGAAGACGGCCGTCGTCAGCACCGCGAGGGTCGCGCTGATCACCGACAGCTTCAGGGCCGCGACCGCCTGCGGCGAGGAGACGACCTCCCAGAACCCGGACCAGCCGTTGCCGGTCGACTTCCAGACGACGGCGGCGATCGGCAGCACGACGACGACGAGCAGGAACGTCGTCACGAAACCCACCTGCAGGGAGAGAGCCGTCGAGGCCCTCTCCCTGCGATGCGCGGCCGATGCCGGGAGCCCCGGCGCCGGCCCGGTGACGGCGCTAGCTGCCAGTGCTCACTCCGAGCGAGCTCTCGATCCCTTGCATGATGCTCTTGCTCGGGTCGAACCACTTCTTGTCGACCGCGCGCCAGCCGCCGAGCAGCTTGTTCGTGATCGTCGTCTCGCCCGGCCGCACCGGATACTTGCGCCGGGACTCGGAGAGCGCCTGCTTGTTCACCGGCCGGTAGCCGTTCTCGGCGAGGATCTTCTGGGCCGGGTACGTCTTCAGAAACCGCGAGAAGGCGTTCCACTCGGCCTTGTGCTCGCTCTTCGTGACCGCTGCGATGTAGACGTCGATCAGCATCGTCTGCCGCGGGATGACGTACGGGATCTTCCCGTTGATCGCCTCGCTCTCGAACGTGAGGAGGACATCGCCCTTGCCCGACAGGAACGTGTTCGTCGCGTTCGATCCCGACGAGTCCTGGGAGACGACGTTGTTCTTGTAGAACCTCTGGAGGTATGCGATCGCCTGCTTGTCGGTCTTGCCGAGGCGGCGCTGCGCGACGTAGCCGGCGAGGACGTTCCACTTGGCGATGCCGCCGGTGAACGGGTTGACGGTGACGGCCCCGACGCCGGGCTTCAGGAGGTCGTTCCAGCCCTTGATCTTCTTCGGGTTGCCGTTCCGGAGGCCGAAGACGACGACCGAGTTCCAGACGACGCCGTTGTAGCTCTGCTTGTCCCAGTTCCTGTCGACGAGACCCTTGTCGACGAGGTCGTTGATGTCGTTACCCGTGTTGAGGATGACGCCGTCGGCCGGCAGGCCGTTGGCCACGGCCTGACCCTGCGCCGACGAGGGGCCGTAGGACGCGCGAACGTTGACACCGTTCCCCTGTGGGGTCTTGCGGAACTCCTCGATCAGCTTCGTGAGGATGGGCCGGGGCGTGGAGTACGCGACGAGGTTGAGCGTCACGTCCTTCGAGCTCGTACCTGCGGCCGTCGCCGCGCCTGCCACCGCCGCCGCAAGCCCCGCTACCACCGCAGCAATCCAGGCGAACCTCATCCCTTGCATAGCGCTCCTTGGTCGAGTCGGAGTGACGGTCGCGTCTCGGTCGAGCTTCCGCCTTTGTCTATCGGGAAGCTATAGCATAAGAAAACCGCATCGCACGGATAAGAACCACGCATGGATACGGCGATGGCGAATAGCCGCGGCGGGTCGGCTCGCTGCTACTTTCAGAGCGTGGCGAGCGAGATCCTGATCGAGCATGGCGAGACGCGGCTCGCGCGCCGTCTTCGCTCGAACCGCTACAAGGTCGCGCTCGCGATCGCGGTCATCGAGGGCATCCTCGTCCTCGCCGGCGCGATCCCGTGGTGGGTCGTCGTGGCGCTCGCGGTCGTGTCGCTCGCGGGGTACGTCGCGTGGGGACGGGAGCACGAGAGCGCGGACGTGCGCGTCGTGACCTGGACAGCCGCCGTCTCGCAGCTCGTGGTCGTGCTCGTGCCGGTGGTCGCAGGGCTCGTCGTCGTGCTGGCTGCGGTCGTGGTCGTGCTCCTCGCCGCCGTCGCCCTCGCCGCGCTGCTCCTCGACCGGCGCTGACGGGCTCCGGCGACCGGGCCGGGTACACTCCCGTCCCTGCTGTGGGGCGTGGCCAAGTGGTAAGGCAACGGGTTTTGGTCCCGTGATCCCAGGTTCGAATCCTGGCGCCCCAGCCATCGTTCACCCGCTGATGCCGACGAGACTCGCCGCAGTCGTGATGGCCGGGGGCCTCGGGACCCGGATGCGGTCCGCGCTGCCGAAGCACCTCCATCCGATCCTGGGACGCCGCATGGTGGACTGGGTGCTCGAGGCCGCACGCCCGCTCGACCCGTCGCCGCTCGTGGTGGTTGCCTCCCCGGACACCGCAACCTCGTTCGACGGGCTGGACGTCGCGGTGCAGGAGCGTCCGCTCGGCACGGGCGACGCCGTTCGCTCGGCCCGCGAAGCCCTCTCGGGCGCAGACGAGGTGCTCGTGCTGTCCGGGGACACGCCGCTCCTGACGACAGAGCTGCTGGACGGCCTGCTCGGCACGCACCGCGAGTCGGGCGCCGTCGCAACCGTGCTGTCGTTCGTCCCTGACGACATCCGCAGCTACGGGCGGATCGTGCGAGGCGCGGCGGGCGGTCTCGTCGCCATCGTCGAGGCTTCGGACGCCACGCCGGAGCAGCTCGCGATCGGGGAGGCCAACTCCTCGATCTACGTGTTCCGCGCGGACGCTCTGTGGCCCGCCCTCGACGAGCTCACGCCTGCGAACGCCCAGGGCGAGCTCTATCTCACCGACGCCGTTCGCGGGATCGTCGATCGTGGGGAGACCGTCGCCGTCCACGTCGCTCCCGATCCGGCGGAGACCGAGGGCGTCAACACCCGGGTCGAGCTCGCAGCCGCAGCGGCCGCGCTCCGCGACCGGATCAACGTCGCCCACATGCTCGAGGGCGTCACGATCGTCGACCCCGCCTCGACGTGGATCGACCCGACGGTGGCCCTCGAGGCCGACTCCGTCGTGCACCCGTTCACCGTTCTGCGCGGCGCGACGACGGTGGCCGCCGGCGCCTCTGTCGGGCCGCATGTCGTGGCGCTCGACGCGACGATCGGATCGGGGTCGCTCGTCGGGCCGTTCTGTTACCTTCGCCCCGGCACCGTGCTCGAGGATTCGGCGAAAGCAGGCACGTTCGTGGAGCTGAAGAACACCGTTCTCGGAGAGGGCGCCAAGGTGCCTCACCTGTCGTACATGGGCGACGCCGACATCGGAGCCGGAGCGAATGTCGGGGCGGGCTCGATCACCGCGAACCTCTCGCACCACCCCGAGCGCGGCAAGTCCCGCACGAAGATCGGGCGTGACGTCAAGGTCGCAGTGGACACTATGTTCGTTGCACCGGTCACTCTGGGAGACGATGCGTGGACAGCGCCCGGCACGGTCGTAACCGACGACGTCCCGGCGAACGCCCTCGTGGGCTTTGCGCCGCGCCAGGAGGTCAAGGAGGGCCGCGGTGGAAATCGGGACGGTTGAGCAGGCGCTGCCCGGCCTCGAGCAGGTCCCGGTGGAGCCCGCGGTGAAGCCGGGCCACGCGCTGCCGCTGACGCCGAAGAAGCGGCTCATGGTCTTCTCGGGCCGCTCGCACCCCGAGCTCGCGGAGCGGATCGCGGAGCGCCTCGGCGTCGACCTCGGCGAGATCGAGCTGAGCACGTTCCCGAACGACGAGACCTACGTCCGCTACTGCGAGTCGATCCGCGGCGCCGACGTCTTCCTCGTGCAGACGGGGAGCCCCCCGGTCGACCAGCACCTGATCGAGCTGCTGTTCATGATCCAGGCGGCGAAGCTCGCATCCGCGAAGCGCATCACCGCGGTGATCCCGTGGTTCTCGTATTCCCGGCAGGACCGCAAGGCGAAGCCGCGGGAGCCGATCTCGGGCCGCCTCGTCGCGGACATGCTGCAGCTCGCAGGGGTGGACCGCGTGCTCACGATGGACCTCCACGCGGGCCAGATCCAGGGATTCTTCACGATCCCGGTCGACCACATGACCGCGCAGCAGCTCTTCGCACGGCACTTCCGCGACCTCGGCCTCCACGGCGACGGAGTCGTGTCGGTCGCCCCGGACGCGGGTCGTGCCAAGGTTGCCGTTCGCTTCGCCGAGATGCTCGACGCCGAGTTCGCGGTGATGCACAAGACGCGGCTCGGCCCGGAGCAGGTCTCGGTGACGGAGGTCACCGGCCGCGTCCACGGCAAGGTCTGCATCGTCGGCGACGACGTGACGACGACGGGCGGCACCCTCATCGCCGGCGCACGGGCGCTCCGCGAGCAAGGCGCGCGCGAGGTCTGGGTCTACGTGACGCACGCGCTGCTCTCCCCCGACGGGCTCGCCCGCCTGGCCGGCGCGGAGGACATCAGCGGCATCGTCGTCACGGACACGGTGCCGATCGACCCGAGGGAGCAGCCGGAGAACCTCACCGTTCTCACGGTCGCGCCGCTGCTCGCCGAGACGATCGTCAACGTCTTCAGCGACGACTCCGTCTCCGCGATCTTCGGCGGCGAGAACCAGCTGTTCTAGGCCACGTCTGACGCGAGCGAGACGGTGGCGTCCAAGCACGCGCGACGATCGGCAGGCGCGCTGTTTGGCGGCCGGCGGCTTGGGGCCATACCGAGGTGCTGTGGCTCGGGGGAGACACACGTGGGAATCCGGACAGGCGATCGGCGAGTACGCCGTCGTCATCGCCGGGATCGCCGTCGTGTGCCTCGTCGCCGCTCTGTTCGTCGGCTCGGTGATCGCGAACCGGTTCCGCGATGCCCCGTCCGAGCCGCACACTTCGTTCGAGCCGCCCCGCACCTCGCCACAACTCGTCTGGCCGAGGAACCTCGAAGACTGCGAGAACGGCGGCTGGCGCAACTACGTCCAGTTCGAGAACGAGCGCCAGTGCAAGAACTCCGTCCGCGACATGGCGTCGTAACGCCACGACGCCGAACCGCCCAGGTTCGCGCCGACTACGACACCGACCCTGTCGGAAGCGAGCTCGCGTAGCGTCACGTCGCGACGCCTCACGCTCGAGCCTGACCTTCCGGCCCGGCTCCGTCACATGGGGATCGCTCCGTGTGTCCAGCGTTCACGCACCCCGCGGCCAGCACACTCCGAGGCGGTCCGTCTCGTCGTGCGGGGCAAACCATGGTTGGGTGACGCTCACTCAGCTCGGTGAGCGGCTCGGAAACCACGTCGACCAGGCTCGCCCTGAACTCGTGTAGCGCCCCGGGACGTTTTCGCGAGTCGCCGCCGTGGTATCTGCCTGCAACGATGGCACGGGACGTGAGGGGCCCATCCGAGGCACGCGCGAGTCAAGAGGGCGTCAACGAAGAGAACGACGGAGACGACGACGGCGGCGACTGGCCACCGCTGTTCGAGCTCGACCTCAAACTGTCGATCCTGATGGGCCGCGTTGCGTCGAACGCAGCCCTGACGACTCTCGCGGACGTTCGGCCTGAGGAGCAACAGCGTTTGCATTTTGGAGAGAGCGGAGTTCAGGAAGAGTTGGATTACTCGACGCTCGCGGCGGGTAGAGCCGGATCGTGACCGATGCTGTCAGTCCGGTTCCAGACACGGAACACTGGTCGTACGGGTCGTTCCAGTTCGACCTCGACAAGGCCCGCCGCACCGTGCCACTCGTACGCGACGACGGGACGGCCGCCACGTTCACCGTCCCCGAATTCGTGAGCGAGCCGCGCGACCTCGCCGAGATCTCACGGATCGTCATCGCCGCGTGTGAGCGGTGGGAGAAACGCCAGGGAGTCGGGGGTTGACGGAAGAGCAGAACACCGCGGACGAGCCGGGGCAGACAGTTCCGCCGCCGCACGTTCGCGGCCAACCGCCCGCAGACCCCCGCGCGGCGGGAGAGGGCGACGACGATGCGGCCCCGGACGCGCGGACGTCGCCGTTCCCGTACGCCGAGAGCTTCGACGAGTGGGTCGCCGACGAAACGGCGGCACCCGATGACCCATACCCTCGCCGCCGGCCGGGCTGAGAAAGAGCTGCACACGTGGCGAACACACCCCAGGAACACACGCAGGAGAAGCTCCAGGAGTACTTGCACTGCTGGACGCTGCCGGGAGGACGCCTCACACCGGATCAGACTCGGGCGCTCCTCGCCTGGGACGGCACACCGGACGCGGAAAGAGCCGGCCTCGAATCCAGCCTCGCGTCCACGCAGCAGCAGGTCCCAGCGCAACCTCTCGCGCCGAATCAGCGCCGCGGCCACGTCAGTTGGCTCGACCGGCTCAAGCGCGTCCTCGGCCACTAGCGTCACCTGCCCTGACGTCCCCGAGCAAGACCGAGGCCGCTTCTGATCCTCGATGCGTGGCGCCTCTCCGCGACAACGCGAACCTCACGTCATGATCTCGCTGACAAGAGGCCCGCGACGTGCCAGAGTCCGGGCCGCGACCGAGTAGGAGGTCCCTCGATGACCGGCCACGCTTCCGCCCCCGAAGATCCCACGCCCCTCTCGTGACGAAGGTGCCGAAGGACGCTCCCGCGTGGCTCGTCGAAGCCGCCGGCCCTCACTGGGGAACGACCGAGTGGGGAGCATGGGAGGGCTATCGCGCGGAGCTCACAGCCCTCGGCGTTCCGGCGAGCCACCTCAAGCCGATCGGGTCCCTCAGCCGCCCCACGGAGATCTCGGCCCACATCCCGAGCCTGACTCCCTGGGTCTCGGTCCCGATCGACTGGCAGAGATTCGGAGACAGGGACGCTCTGTTGCACGCATTCGGGGAGCTCGTCACCGAGGTCGCGAAGACGACGACATAGAACGGCAGCTCGACTCCGAGCACGACTTTCGCATCGAGCCGCTTGCGCGCGGACGGGGCAGCGCGGACGGGGGAAGGCCGCACGTACCCCGCCCGGCAGTTCGAGCGTGCCGTCCGCCTCGTGGTCGCCCCGTTAAGGGACGGTGCACGTGATGTAGCGTCACGCCACTGTCGGGCGTCGACCACCCACCGCCCCCGTACCTGATCCGCACAGAGCGGCTCGTGCTCCGCTGCTGGGACCCGCGCGATGCACCGCTCCTCGCGGACGCGATCGACTCCAGCCTCGACCACCTCCGTCCCTGGATGCCGTGGGCACACGACGAGCCCCGGTCGCTCGACGAGCGGATCGGGCTCCTGCGGGGCTTTCGGGGACGGTTCGATCTCGGGGAGGATTTCGTCTACGGCATCTTCTCGCGCGACGAACGCGAGGCCGTCGGCGGCTCGGGGCTCCACACGCGCGCCGGCGAGGGAGCGCTCGAGATCGGCTACTGGATCCGCGCCTCGGCGGTCGGTCGCGGCTATGCGCGCGAAGCGACGGCCGCGCTCGCGAGGGTCGCGATCCGCGTCTGCGGCGTCGACCGCGTCGAGATCCGGGTCGACCCCGCCAACGAGGCGAGCCTGCGCATCCCGCGCGCCCTCGGCTTCGCGGAGGAGGCGACGCTGCGCCGCCGGCTTCCCGGTCGCGAGGGCGAAGCACGAGGCGATGCCGTCGTCTTCGCGCTGTTCGCGGACGAGCTCGATCGCACGCCCGTCTCGAGCGCGCAGCTCGAGGCGTTCGACGCGCTTGGCCGCTCGATCCCGCTCTGAGCTCGAAGAGTCGTCGCGTGACGGTCGGTGCAGTCAGCCTCCGCTACCATGGCACGCCGATGTCGAGCGATCGTGTCACCTTGGAGGTCTCCGAGCGCGGAGTCGAGCAGCTCGGCTCCCGCCGCGTGCGCCGCCTTCGCAAGGAGGGTCTGGTGCCGGGCGTCCTCTACGGGAAGGGTCACACGCGCGCGATCGTCGTGAACGAGCGCAGCCTTCGGACCGCGCTGACCGGCCCGTCGGGGCTCCACGCGATCGTCGACGTCGTGATCGAGGGGCAGACGACGCCCCATCACGCCGTCCTCAAGGACTTCCAGCGCCACCCGATCCGCGGCACGCTCACCCACGTCGACTTCCACGAGGTGCGTCTCGACCGCCCGATCCAGGCCACGGTCAGCCTCGAGCTCGTCGGCGAGTCTCCGGGCTCGAAGCAGGGCGGCATCGTTCAGCTCGTCAGCCGCGAGGTGCAGCTCGAGGCTCTCCCGACCGGCATCCCCGAGCACGTGGAGCTCGACATCTCGGCGCTCGAGGTCGGGATCACGCTGCGCATCGAGGACCTGGCCCCGATCGAGGGCGTCACCTTCCTCGACGATCCGCAACTGGTGCTCGCCACCTGCACGATTCCGCGCGGTCTCACGGAGCTCGAGGAAGGGGCTGTCGAGGGCGAAGGCGAGGAGGGGGCGGAGGGCGCCGAGGGCGAAGCCGCCGAGGCCTCGGACGAGGACGCACCCGCCGCCGAGGACTGATCGGTGCGCCTCTTCCGCAGGGGAGAGGCTGCGACAGCGATGGACTTTCTGGTCGCCGGCCTCGGCAATCCCGGGCCTGAGCATGCCCGTGACCGGCACAACATCGGCTGGATGGTCGTCGACGAGCTCGCGCGGCGGCACGATGGCTCGTTCAGGTCGAAGTTCCGCGGGCGGCTCGGCGACGTCCGTGTCGGCGAGGCCAAGCTCGCGCTGCTGAAGCCCGAGACCTACATGAACGAGTCGGGCGCCTCGATCCAGGCTGCCGCCGCGTTCTACAAGCTTCCGGGCGAGCAGGTGCTCGTCGTGCACGACGACGTCGACCTCGAGACAGGACGCCTCCAGGCCCGGCTCGGCGGCGGCCTCGCCGGCCACAACGGGCTCCGCTCCATCGCCCAGCGTCTCGGATCGCAGGACTTCCTCCGCCTCCGGGTCGGCGTCGGGCGCCCGGGCCGCGGCGATCCACGTCCGGTCGCGGACTACGTCCTTTCCGCCTTCGCGCCCGAGGACGATGCCGAGGCGATCGTCGGCCGCGCCTGCGACGCCGTCGAAGCGCTGGCGGCGGACGGTCTCGAAGAGACGCAACGCCGCTTCAACTAGCGCTGCCCGGCCCCGGCGCGCCTCTGGCCGGACGTGCGTCTGCCTCACGAAGGTTGGCACACATTCGGCCCGAAGCCGGCGCACTCCGGGCACAGGTTCCCGGGTAGCGTGAAAGCAGGGCACGGGGGTGCCCCTGGGGGCGGTTGGTAAGCCCCTGGGGGTGGTGGGTAAGCGGGGCAGTACGATGGCCCTGCGGGGCGCGATCCCCGCCATCTGCATGGACCAGGCCGCCACCCGCACGTCCACCGTCGCGCCGCTCGCCGCCTTCGTGGAGGAGCTTCGGCGCACCGAGCGCTTCCAGGCGCTCGTCCGCACGCTGCCGACGCGGGCCCGCGTCTCCGAGCCGGTGCTGCCGCTGGTGCTCGCGGCGCTCCATGCCGAGCTCGGCCGCTCGCTCCTCGTGCTGCTGCCCGAGGACGCCGACGCGCGGGACGCTGCCGACGGTGCCTCGTGGTTCGGGGACGCCGCGCAGGTCGCCTTCCTTCCGAGCAGGGGCGTCACCTACGAGTCGGGGCTCGTCCCTCCGCCGCACCTGGTCGGTGAGCGCTACCGGGCGCTCGACGTCCTCGACGCCGGGGGGCTTGTCTGCGCGTCGGTCGCGGCGCTCTCCGAGGGGCTGCCGCCGCGCGCCGCGCGGCCGGGCTCGCTCGCGCTCCGGGTCGGCGACGAGCCGGGGATCGACGGGCTCGCGGAGCAGCTCGCGCTCGCCGGGTACGAGCGTGTCGAGCGGGTCGACGAGCGCGGCCAGTTCGCCGTACGCGGTGGCATCGTCGACGTGTTCCCGTCCACCGGCCGGGAGCCGCTCCGGGTCGAGCTCTTCGGCGACGAGATCGAGCAGGTGCGCGCCTTCTCGCCGTTCACCCAGCGTGCGCTGCACCCGGCCGACAACGCGATCGTCCACCCTGCAGTCGAGCGCCGCGCCGACCTGCTCGACGTCGACCTCGGGCCGGAGGATGACGACGGCGAGGCAGTTGTCGAGATCCCGGCGGATCTCGTCGCTCCGGTCGAGCGCTCGCCCGACCTCGTCTGGCAGCCGGACGACGTGCGTCGCGTCGCCGAGGAGGAGGACCTTGCGCCGATCGTCCTCGACGGCGCCACCCAGCTCGATCCGTTCCCGCAGGCGCAGCCGCACGCATTCGAGGCGCAGCGGCCCGCCATCGCGGCGCGCGGCCTCGCCGAGGCGGAGAACGAGCTCGCCGGGTTCGTCCGCTCGGGGAACCGCGTCGTCGTGGCGTTCGCGCATCGCGGCGAGGCCGAGCGGCAGGCGGCGCTGCTGCGGAAGATCGACGCGCCGATGCTCGCGGAGGGCGAGGCGCTCGCCGCCGGCCCCGCGCTGCGCTTCGCGGTCGCTCCGGCGCGCCGCGGGTTCGTCTGGCGCGAGCTGGGTCTCGTCTTGCTCCCGGACACGCAGGTCTTCCGCAAACGTCCTCCACGGACCGACAGGCGCCTCGGCAGGGCGCTCGCGAGCTTCGCCGACCTGCGGGTCGGCGACCACGTCGTGCACGAGGACCACGGCATCGGCAAGCTGCTCGGCTTCGAGACGAAGGAGGTCGCCGGCGTCACGCGCGATTACCTCCACCTGGCGTTCCGTGGCGAGGACCGGCTGTACGTTCCGCACGAGCAGCTCGGGAAGCTGTCGAAGTACATCGGCGCCGATGCGGCCGCTCCCAGCCTCTCGAAGCTGGGGGGAAAGGCGTGGCAGAACCTCAAGGCGCGCGCCCGGACCGCCGTGCGCGAGCTGGCCGGCGACCTGCTCCAGCTCTACGCGCAGCGCCAGCGGGCCGAGGGCGTTGCGAACGACCTGTCGAGCGACTGGATCGAGCGCCTCGAGGCATCCTTTCCGTACCGCGAGACCGACGACCAGCAGCGCGCGATCGAGGCCGTGAAGGAGGATCTCGAGTCGCCGCGGCCGATGGACAGGCTCGTCTGCGGCGACGTCGGCTTCGGCAAGACCGAGGTCGCGGTGCGCGCGGCGTTCGGTGTCGCCGTCAACGGCCGGCAGGTGTTGGTGCTCTGCCCGACGACGATCCTTGCCGAGCAGCACTGGAACACCTTCCGTGAGCGCTACCGCGACTTCCCCGTGCGCGTCGAGATGGTGTCGCGCTTCCGGAAGCCCGCCGAGGTCAAGGCCACCCTGAAGGAATTCGCCGAGGGGAAGGTCGAGGTGCTCGTCGGCACCCACCGCATCCTCTCGAGGGACGTGATCCCGAAGCAGCTCGGGCTCGTCATCGTCGACGAGGAGCAGCGCTTCGGCGTCGCTCAGAAGGAGCTCCTGCGCGCCCTGCGGCTCGAGGTGGACGTGCTCGCGCTTTCGGCCACGCCGATCCCCCGGACGCTCCACATGTCGCTTTCCGGGCTTCGCGACATCTCGATCATCGAGACGCCTCCCGAGGGCCGGCGCCCGATCCGCACGACGGTCGGCGAGTTCGACGACGAGCTCGTCAGGATCGCGCTGGAGCGCGAGCATGCGCGCGAGGGCCAGTCGTTCTACCTCCACAACCGCGTCGAGACGATCCAGGAGGCAGCCGAGAAGCTGCAGCAGCTCTGTCCGGGGCTTCGCTTCCTCGTTGCCCACGGCCAGATGCCCGAGCGCGAGCTCGAGGAGCGTATGCACGCGTTCCTGGCGGGCGACGCCGACGTCCTCGTCTCGACGACGATCATCGAGTCGGGCATCGACATCCCGCAGGCGAACACCCTGGTCGTCGAGCGGGCCGACACGCTCGGGCTCGCGCAGCTCTACCAGATCCGCGGGCGCGTCGGCCGCTCGGACGTGACGGCGCACGCGTACCTCTTCTATCCAGACGCGACGGAGCTGACGCCCGAGGCGCGGGCGCGGCTCGCGACGCTCGCCGACCATACGGAGCTCGGTGCGGGGTTCCAGATCGCGATGCGCGACCTCGAGATCCGCGGCGCCGGGGACCTGCTCGGCGCCGAGCAGTCCGGCCACGTCGCGGCGCTCGGCTTCGAGCTCTATGTCGAGATGCTGAACGAGGCGGTGGCCGAGCTCTCCGGCCAGGCGCGGATGGCCGTGCGTCCGGTGCGGGTGGACGCGCGCGTCGACGCCTACATCCCCGCGACGTACATCCAGGCCGAGGCGCTCAAGATCGATCTCCACCGCCGGATTGCGCTTGCCGAGCACGAGGACGAGCTGCGCGAGCTCCGTGCCGCCACGGAGGACCGGTACGGCCCATTGCCCGAGCCGGTCGAGAACCTCTTCCGCATCCAGGAGGCGAAGCTGTCGCTGGTCCTCGTCGGCGCCGACTATCTCGTCTTCCGCGGGGGCCGCGCGACCGTCGGTCCGGTCGGGCTCGCGGCGACCGAGCTCCGCGCGCTCCGCGCGATCGCCGAGACCGCCGTGTACACGTCGGCCCGGCAGGAAGTCGCGATCCGCGCCGAGGGGCTCGAAGGGGCGCTGGCGCTGGCCGATGCTATCGTTGCCGCCCGCCGGGCCGCCTGAGCGCGCCGCGAACACCGTCCGCTCCCGAGCCCAACCGAACCTTTCCCGCACATGTCGTAACCCCCCCGTAACCGGACGTCGCCTACAAAGAGGACTCGATGAAGCGCTCGCTCGCACTCGCCGCCGCCGCACTGGCCGCTGTCACTCTTGTCGCCGCAGGCTGCGGCGGCGCAGACGAGGTACCGGCCGACGCCGTCGCGGTCGTCGACGGCACCCCGATCACGCGGTCCTCGCTCGACGGGCTGCTGACGCGCGCGAAGAAGTCCTACGCCGCCCAGAAGCGGGACTTCCCGAAGGCCGGGACGTCGGATTACCAGTCGCTGCAGACCCAGGCCGTCGCCTACCTCGTCCAGCGCGAGGAGTACGCGCGGGAGGCCGACAAGCTGGGCATCGACGTGACCGACCAGCAGATCGCGAAGAAGGTCGACGAGGTCAAGAAGCAGTACTTCGGCGACAGTCAGGCGAAGTTCGACAAGGGCCTCGCGGACCAGGGTTACACCAAGGCGACCCTGGAGGATGACATCCGCTCACAGCTCCTCACCGAGGGGATCTACAAGAAGGTGACCACCGACGCGAAGGTCACGGATGCGGACGTCAAGAGCTACTACGAGAAGAACCGCGCGAACTACACGGTTCCCGAATCTCGCTCCGTCCGTCACATCCTCGTGAAGTCGAAGGCCGACGCCGACCGGATCCGCACCGAGCTCGTCAACGGCGGCGACTTCGCCGCGCTCGCCAAGGCGAACTCGATCGACCCCGGCTCGAAGGACGCGGGCGGCAAGCTCACCGTCTCCAAGGGCCAGACCGTCGCCCCGTTCGACAAGGCCGCGTTCTCGCTCGACACCAACGAGCTCTCGCAGCCGGTCAAGACGCAGTTCGGCTACCACCTGATCCAGCCGCTCGCGGCCGTCAAGGCCGGCTCGGTCACCCCGTTCGCCCAGGTGAAGGACCAGATCAAGACGCAGCTCGAGTCCGAGACGAAGAACACCGCGGTCAACAAGTGGGTCTCGGACGTCGAGAAGGAGTACAAGGACAAGGTCCAGTACGCCGCCGGGTTCGAGCCGCCGGACACGTCCACCACGACCGGCGAGACGACGACGACCTCCGGGTAACGTCGGCCGCGTGGGCGCAGACGGCCCGCTCGGCGAGCTCCGTGAGCTGACTCGGCGCCTTCGGGCGGAGTGCCCCTGGGACCGCGAGCAGACGGCTCGCACGATCGTCCCGCACACGGTCGAGGAGGCGTACGAGGTCGCCGACGCCGCGTTCGCGGACGACCCCGCGAAGCTCCTCGACGAGCTCGGTGACCTCCTCTTCCAGGTGTTCTTCCTCTCGCTGCTCCTCGAGGAGCAGGGGGAAGGAGACCTCGACGACGTCACCCGGGCCGTGCACGACAAGCTCGTGCGCCGACATCCGCATGTCTTCGGGGACGCAGAGGCTCGCACGCCGGCGCGGGTGCGAGAGCGCTGGGAGACGATCAAGACCGAGCAGGAGGGACGCGAAGGGGTGTTCCACGACGTCCCGGGCTCGCTGCCGGCGCTCCTGCTCGCGCGAAAGACGCAACGACGAGCCGCAGCCGTCGGCTTCGACTGGCCCGACCTCGACGGTCCACTCGCGAAGCTGCGGGAGGAGCTCGACGAGCTGCTCGTCGAGATCGAGCGTGCCGGTCGGCCCGCCCCCGAGACCGAGCCCGACCTCCGCGTCCAGGACGAGCTCGGTGACCTGCTCTTCTCCGTCGTCAACGTCGCGCGATTCGTGAACGTCGACCCGGAGCTCGCGCTCCGTCGCGCCACGCACCGCTCGCGCGACCGCATCGAGCTCGCCGAGCGTCTCGCAGCCGAGGCGGGCGAGACGTGGACGGAGCTCGACCTCGACGGGCAGGAGCGCTGGTATCAGCGCGCCAAGGCCTCAAAGGGACGAGGCTGAAGCCACGCCCCTCGGGCACCCGTTGCGCGAGCCACGTCTAGTCTTTCCGCCCGAGACCATGGAGATCACGTACGTCCACGGCCGCCAGGTGCTCGACTCGCGGGGGAACCCGACGGTCGAGGTCGAGGTCGGGCTCGAGTCCGGCGCGTTCGGGAGCGCGGCCGTTCCGTCCGGTGCGTCGACCGGCGAGCACGAGGCGGTCGAGCTCCGCGACGGCGGCGACCAGTGGGATGGGAAGGGCGTCACGCGCGCGGTTGCACACGTCGACGGCGAGATCGCGGACGCTCTCGTGGGGCTCGACGCGTCGGACCAGCGCGCGATCGACAGGACGCTCGTCTCTCTCGACGGCACACCGACGAAGGCGCGGCTCGGGGCGAACGCGATCCTCGGCGTGTCGCTCGCGGTCGCGAAGGCTGCGGCCGTCGATGCCGGTGTTCCGCTCTACCGGTGGGTCGGTGGGACGAACGCGCACGTGCTGCCCGTGCCGCTCATGAACGTCGTCAACGGCGGCGCACACGCCCAGAACTCGCTCGACTTCCAGGAGTTCATGCTCGTGCCCGGGGGCGCAGGGACATTCTCGGAGGCGCTTCGGATCGGCGCCGAGACGTACCACCAGCTCAAGCGGCTCCTCGCCGAGCGCGGTCTCTCCACCGCGGTCGGCGACGAGGGCGGCTTCGCGCCCGACCTCGGCTCGGCGTACGACGCCTGCGAGGCGATTCTCGAGGCCGCCGAGCGAGCAGGGCATCGCGACAAGGTCGCGCTCGCCCTCGACCCCGCGACGAGCGAGCTCCATCGCGACGGGGCGTACCGGCTCGAGCGGCAGGGCGGCACGCTCGACACGAGCGGGATGATCGACCTCTGGGCCGACCTCTGCGACCGCTTCCCGATCGTCTCGCTCGAGGACGGTCTCGGCGAGTCGGACTGGGCCGGCTGGCAAACGCTCACGGACCGGCTCGGCGGGCGCCTGCAGCTCGTCGGCGACGACCTGTTCGTGACCAACGTCGAGTTCCTCCGGCGCGGGATCGCCGAACGCGTGGCCAACGCGATCCTCGTCAAGGTCAACCAGATCGGGACGCTGACCGAGACGCTCGACGCCGTCGAGCTCGCGCACCGGAACGGCTACCGCGCGGTCGTCTCGCACCGCTCGGGCGAGACCGAGGACGCAACGATCGCCGACCTCGCCGTCGCGACCAACGCCGGCCAGATCAAGACCGGCGCCCCGACCCGCTCCGACCGCGTCGCGAAGTACAACCAGCTCCTGCGGATCGAGGAGGAGCTCGGCGACGAGGCCGAGTACCCCGGTTGGGCCGCGTTTCCCCGCTCTGACGCCTAGGCTGTCGCCGTGACCGGGCACACGCGCCGCACGAAGATCGTGGCCACCATCGGGCCGGCGTCCGCAACCCCGGAGACGCTCGCGGCGCTGATCGGGGCCGGGATGGACGGCGCGCGCCTCAACCTCTCCCACGGGACGCAAGAGGACCACGCGCGGTCGGCGCAGCTCGTCCGCGAGGTGGAGGCCGCGGCCGGACGGCCGATCGCGCTGATCGCCGACCTCCAGGGGCCGAAGCTCCGGGTCGGCGACCTCGACGCCGACGTCACAGTCGCGGACGGCGACTCGGTCGTGATCGCCGGCGAGGATGTCGCCCAGCCCGACGACGTGCCCGTGAGCCCTGCCGTGCTCGGCTCCGTGCTCCAGCCGGGAAACGACGTGCTCGTGGACGACGGCCTCGTCCGGCTCCGCGTCGAGAAGGTGGAGCGTGGCCGCGCGCGCTGCGAGGTCCTCGTCGGCGGCGTGATCAAGGCCCACAAGGGCGTCAACCTGCCCGGCATCCCGCTCCCGATCCCGTCGCTCACACGCAAGGACCTCGACGATCTCGATGCGGCGCTCGAGTTCGGCGTCGACTACGTCGCGCTTTCGTTCGTCCGCTCCGCGTCGGACGTCCTGGCGCTGCGCACGCTGATCGAGGCGCGCGGCTCGCACGCCTGGGTGATCGCGAAGATCGAGAAGGCGGAGGCGGTTGCGGCCCTCGACGACATCCTCGCGGAGGCACACGGCGTGATGGTGGCGCGGGGGGACCTCGGGGTCGAGATCGGCGCCGCCGAGGTGCCGCTCCTGCAGAAGCGGATCATCATGCACGCGCTCGAGCGCGCGAAGCCCGTGATCACGGCGACGCAGATGCTCGAGTCGATGATCTCCTCGCCCGAGCCGACACGCGCCGAGGCGTCGGACATCGCCAACGCGATCCTCGACGGCACGTCGGCGATCATGCTCTCGGGCGAGACGGCGGTGGGCGCCTATCCGGTCGAGGCAGTGGCGGTGATGGACCGCATCGCGCTCGCGGTCGAGCCGCATCTCGGCTATCGCCACGAGACGCCGCAGGCGAGCGACCAGCCGACGATCGACCAGGCGATGTCGAACGCCGCCTGCGACGTGGCCGAAGCGCTCTCCGCGAAGGCGATTCTCGTGCCGACGTTCACCGGCCGGACCGCCTCCGCCGTCGCGCGCCTCCGCCCTCAGCGGGCGATCCTCGCGCTGACGCACAAGATGGAGTCGCTCCGCCACATGGCGCTCGAGTGGGGTGTCACCCCGCTCGACATCTCGGAGACGACCGACGTGGAGGACCTCTGGACGAGGTCGATCGCCGCCGCGCGGGAGTCGGGCATCGTCCTCCCGGGCGAGCGGCTCGTGATCACGGCCGGCACCTCCGTCAACATCCCCGGCGGGACGAACGTCATCAAGGTCGACGTCGCGTAGGAAAGCGCCCCGCGGACGCCGAACTCCTCGCCATGGCGGGGAAGGGGAAACGGAAGGAGCGCAAGCGCCGTCGGCCGAGGGCGCCGCGCTGGCTGCTGCCGGTGATCGTGCTCGGTGTCGTCGGGTTCCTCTACGTGCGCCCGATCACCACCTACCTCGAGACCCGCAACCAGCTCGACGAGCGTCGAGCCGAGGTTGCATCGCTCCGGGCCGAGCGCGCGCGTGTGTCCGCGCGGCTCGCGCGGACGACGAGCCTCGACGAGCTCTCACGTGCGGCGCGCCGCATCGGCTACGTCAAGCCCGGCGAGCACCTCTTCATCGTGAAGGGCACCGCCGAGTGGCGGCGCCGCCACGACCGCTAGAGGCTTCCCGGTACCGTCGGGAGATGGACGATCGCACCGTCGTCGCGCGACAGCTCGGACGTGAGCCGCGCACCTTCCGGCGCGTGGTCGTGCGCTGCCCCTGGGGACTGCCGGCCGTGACCGAGCAGGAGCCCTACGGCGCCGACGGCGAGCCCTTCCCGACGACGTACTACCTCACGTGCCGCCATCTCGTCGCGGCGGTCTCGCGTCTCGAGGCCGCCGGCGGTGTCGAACGGTGGAGCGCAGCGATCGCGGCCGATCCGGAGCTACGTGACGACCTCGAACGGGCGACGGCCGAGCAGGTGCGCGTCCGGCGCGAGCTCGCCGGCGGCTCGACGGGCTCGGACTCCGGTGCGTCGCTGGAGCTCGGGATCGGCGGCTCGCGCAACCCGGGCGCGCTCAAATGCCTCCACGCGCACGCCGCGTTCGCGCTCGCCTGTCCCGGCTACCGCGTGGGAGAGGCCGTGCTCGGAGAAGTGCCGGAGCGCTGGCCGGAGCGCTGCTGCAGCCTCGTATAGTGCGCGCCTCATGACGCTCACCTCTGCGCGACACGACTGGGAGGAGGGACAGCGGCGCTTCGACGCCGAGGCCCTCGACGCGACTCGTGCCGGGGCGCTGTACGCGCAACGCGACGCCGTGGTCGAGGAGCTCCGGCGCCGGGTCGGGTCGACGTTCACGCTCGCCGAGCTCGCCGCCGCGTACGCCGACTCCGACCAGTGGGTGCCCGAGGTGATCGAGGAGCGGGCGCCGTCCCGCGGCTGGGCGCGCACCGCGACCGTCGCCGGCGACGCAGCCTTCCACGCGTACAGCCGACAGGCGCTGGACTACACCCCGTGAGCGTCGACCCGGCCACCGCCACTCGCCGCCGCACGCCCCGTCGCCGGAGCCCCTGGCCACGGGTCGCGGCGCTCGTCGTGGGTGCGGTGATCCTCTTCGTGCTCGGCCTCGCGCTCGGCCTCGCGCTCGACGACCGGCCGGTGCCGGGGGGGACGCAGACCTTCGTCAGGACGCTGGAGCCCGTGCCCCAGCAGTCGGCGCCGTAGGGCGGGGTCTGTTGGGGTCTGGTTGGGGTCTGGCACCGGCACGGTGCCTGACCCCCGCGACGCACCGGGACTCACACGGCGTCGTGACCCTTGCGTCCACTGGGGTCAGGCACCTGCGGTGCCAGACCCCTGGGGCCTGACCCCGTTACATCTCCTCAGACGCCTGCAGCAGCCCTGCCACGATCACCGCGAGCGCGGCGGCCAGGCTGATCCAGAGCCCGACGCCCCGGTGGGCGAAGAAGAAGTCGTCGGGCACGGAGATCACGCGGACGAGCACGAAGATCGTCGCAAGCGCACCCAGCGCGATCGTGAGGAGGCTCTGCGGCAGCGCCGCCGGCGGCTCGATCCCGAGCTCGCGCAGCACCAGCACGATGACGACGGCCAGCCCGACGAACAGCACGAGCTTGCCCATGACGCCGGTGTTCCAGCCGAGCACCGAGATCGTCACGCCCTCGCCCTCGCCGGTGTACCACCCGGTGAACGACGAGACCGCGAGCACGACCCCAGCGACCATGCCGAGCCCGTCGCCGAGCCCGAGCAACCCGGTGTCGAAGCGTCGCTCGCTCATCGCCACGCGGCAGAGTATCTCGGAGAACGCGATGCGGCGTCGCGGTCGTATGCTTCCACGGTGGCGGACAACGTACGCGAGGCAACGCGCGGGCGGGTTGCGGACTCGCTCGCGCCACCCGATGAGGGGCCGGCCGTCGATCCCGACGCCGTCCGACGCTCCTACCACCTCCATCGGGCGCGCCGGAAGGCGCGAATCGAGCATCGGCGCCGCACGAAGTGGGCCGGAGCGCGGTTCTGGATCGTGCTCGTCCTGCTCGTCGCCGTGTGTGTCTTCCTCGCTCTGACGACCTGGCGCGAGATCGGGCGCCTGTTCGGGCTCTGACGCGAGCGCGGTGCGCTCTTCTCGAGGTCGGGTGCCGGCGGCCGCGCTGGTGGTCGCGATCGCCGTCTCGGTGACGCCGATCCTCGTGGTGAACGCCTTCCGCGTGCTCGCGACGGGGACGTTCGTCCGGGCAGAGCTCGGTCGCGACGGCTTCCCGCCCGATGGCTACGGCTTCACGACCGATCAGCGGAAGGAGCTGGCGCTCCTCGGCCTGCGTTCGATCGAGCCCGGCTCGGACGGGATCGTGCTCCTCGAGCGCGCACGGCTGCCGAACGGGTCGCCGGCGTTCGGCTTCCGCGAGCTGAGCCACATGCGCGACGTCCGGAGGCTCTTCGGCATCGCTCTGCGGGGCCAGCTGATCGCGCTCGTCGTGATCGCAGCGCTGGCGCTCGGCCTCGCCCGGACGCGCTTCCGCACTCGTGGTGCCGCTCGGGCTCCTGGCCGGGGCCGTCGCGACGCTGGCGATCGCCGTGCTCGCCGTGCCCCTGATCCTGCTCGGGTTCGACGGCTTCTTCGTCCGCTTCCACGAGATCTTCTTCTCCGGCGACTCGTGGCGCTTCAACAACGCCGACACGTTGATCCGGATCTACCCGGAGCAGTTTTGGCAGGACGTCTCCCGCCTCGCGGCGGGAATCGCCGTCGCGCAGGCGGTCGTTCTCGTGCCTCTCGCCTGGTGGTGGCGTCGCGCAGCGCGTCGAGGGCTCGAGTGATCGACCTCGAGCGCCGCGACGGCGCGGTGCTGCGCGTCGCCCACCGCGGCGCGGCCGCGCTCGCGCCGGAGAACACCCTGCGCGCGTTCCGGACGGCAGTCGCGCACGGCGTCGACCTGATCGAGTTCGACGTCCTCGACCTGCCGCGCGGGCCGCTCGTGCTCGCCCACTCCGACCAGCTCGACGAGGTGAGCCACGGCGCCGCAGTCGGCTCCGTGCGCGAACGCTCGCTCGCCGAGCTGCGCGAGGTCGCGCCGGAGCTGCCGACGCTCGACGAGGCGCTCGCGTTCTTCGTCGACGAGGCGCCGGAGCTCGGGCTCCACGTCGACCTCAAGCTGACGACCCGGCTCGACGAGCTCACGGCCGCGCTCAGACGGCATGGGCTCGAGCGACGGACGGTCGTCTCGTCCTTCCACACGGCGAGCCTGCGCGCCGTCGCAGGGCACGCGCCTTCCGTGCGGATCGGCTTCACGTACCCGGAGGATCGCTACGGCGTCTCGCGCCGACCCGCACTGGACCCCGTGCTCCGCGCGGGGCTCGTCGCGCTCCGGGCGGGGGCACCCGCCGTTCTGCCCCGGATGATCCGGCGCGCGGGCGCGACCGCGCTCATGCTCCAGCACGCTCTCGTGACACCGCGCGCGGTCGCCCGCGCACGTTCTCTTGGCGCTCCCGTGCTGGCCTGGACGGTCGACGATCCAGCCGATCTGCGCCGCGTCGTCGAGGCAGGGGTCGCCGGCGTGATCACGAACGATCCGGGGATCTTCGCGGCGATCCGCACATAACACTTCGTTCACCCGCTCCGACCAGGCCCCTGGATACACTCACCCCGATGCGACGACTGGCGACAGCCGCCGTTCTTCCCTGCTCAGTTGCGCTTTTCATCGTGCTGGCGCCGATCGCGGCGGCCGACGAGACGACGCCGTCCACGACGACGACGACGGCGCCGCCGACGACGACCGAGCCCGGCTTGCCGACGCCGACGCCTCCCACGACGACCGTTCCCGTGCCGCGCGGGCCGAAGCTGATCCAGCCCGGCGTCACGATCGGCGGGTTGCTCGTCGGCGGGCTCACGCGCGTCGAGGCACGCGCGCTCGTGGAGCAGCGGTTCGGCAAGCCCATCACACTCGTCGTGTCTCCGAACAAGAAGCTGCGCGTCACCCCGGAGGAGCTCGGCGCGGACGCCTACGTCGCCAAGGCCGTCACGACCGCTGTGCGGGTGCGCGGCGAGGGCTTCGAGGTTCCGCTCACGGTCGACGTCGCGAACGGCAAGCTGAAGCGGTTCCTCGGCGATCTCGCCAAGCGGACCGACAGCCAGCCGGTCGATGCGAGCCTCACGCTGCGCCACTACGTGCCCGTCGCGCATCCGTCGAAGCCCGGCCGGCGGCTGATGCAGACCGTCGCGGCGCGGCAGGTCTCCCTTGCGATCCGCAAGCACGAGCGCTCGCTCGAGCTGCCCTTCCAGGAGCTCGATCCGAAGATCACCGACGCCGACCTCGGCAAGGCGATCGTGATCAAGCGCGGGTCGAACCAGCTCCTCTACTACAACGGCGACAAGCTGAAGCGCACCTTCCGCGTCGCGACCGGGCAGTCGTCATACCCGACACCGCTCGGGAACTACGAGATCGTGACGATGCAGCGGAACCCCTGGTGGTATCCGCCCCAGGGGTCCGCCTGGGCGGAGGGCGCGACGGCGATCCCGCCTGGGCCTGGGAACCCGCTCGGAACGCGGTGGATGGGCATCTCGTCCCCGTACGTCGGAATCCACGGGACGCCCGACGCCGCGTCGATCGGCTACTCCGCCTCGCACGGGTGCATCCGGATGCTGATCCCGCAGGTCGAGTGGCTCTTCCAGCGGGTCGACGTCGGGACGCCCGTGTTCATCGTCCCGGCGTGAGCTCGGACACCCGGCCGGGGCGCGTCCAGCGCATCGCGCAGCTGGCCGCGCTGATCGGCGTCGCGGCGCTGCTCGCGCTGCTGATCTGGAAGGTCGCGTTCGGCCGCACGACGGGCGCGGCGGACGAGCTCGCCGAGGGCAAGCTCGTGCATGCACCGGCGTTTACGCTCGACCGCCTCGACCGCAACGGGCAGCTCGCCGTCGCCGACCTCCGGGGAAAGGCGGTCGTCGTCAACTTCTGGGCGTCCTGGTGCATCCCGTGCCGCGACGAGGCGCCGGTCCTCCAGAAGACGTACGAGCGCTACCGTGACCAGGGGCTCGTGGTGCTCGGCGTCGACGTCAACGACTTCCGCCAGGATGCGCGCCGCTTCATGAAGCGGTACGGACTCAGCTATCCGGTGGTCTACGACGGCAAGGGCTCGACCGTCGGGAAGTGGGGGGTACGCGGATTCCCGGAGACGTTCTTCGTCGACCGCTCGGGCAAGCTGGTCGGCGAGCGGATCGAGGGCGCCGTCGACATCGAGCGGAACCGCGACGCGTTCCAGCGCGGCGTCGCGCTCGCGCTCGGCAACACGCCCTGAGTCGATGCGCGCCTACGCCCTTGTCGCGTTCGTCGTTGCTCTTCTAGTCGCAGCGGCGCCGGCCGCTGCGACCCCGAGCCCGTCCGATCTCGAGGCCGAGTTCGTCTGCCCGACGTGCAAGACGACGCTCGACCAGTCCGACTCGCCGATCGCGCGGCGGATGAAGCAGATGATCCGGTCCTCGCTCGCCGAAGGCAAGACGGAGAAGCAAATCCGCGACGAGCTTGTTGCGCAGTTCGGGCCCGCGGTCGTCGCCGAGCCGCCGAAGAAGGGCTTCGACCTCCTCGCCTGGCTCGTCCCGCTCGGCATCCTCGCTGCGGGTGCTGTGGGCGTCGGCGCGATCGCCTGGGGCTGGCGCCGCCGGCGTGCGGACGAGCCCCCGCCGGCGCCGCTAGACCCGGCACTCGAGCGCCGCGTCGACGCCGAGCTCGAGCGCTTCGACCCATGAGTTGGAGCGAGATCCCGGTCGCGCTGGTCGCGGGGTTCCTCTCGTTCCTCGCACCGTGCGTGCTGCCGCTCGTGCCCGGGTATCTCTCGACCGTCTCCGCGGTCTCGGCCGAGGATCTCGGCCGACCCGGCACCGCGCGCCGGGTCGTGACGTCGAGCATCCCGTTCGTCCTCGGCTTCACGGCGTTCTTCGTGCTCCTCGGCGTCGGCGCGTCACTCCTCGGCGGCAGCCTGTTCCGCGACCAGTTCCTGCTCGAGGAGGTCGCCGGCTTCGTCCTCGTCGTGTTCGGGCTCGCCTTCATGGGTCTCCTGCCCTGGCCCGAGCGGCTGGTCGGGGCGGGACTCGTGCAGGGCGCGCGCTCGCGCGGCTCGCGTGTGCTCCTCGGAGGCGCCTTCGCGGTCTGCGCTGCCCCGTGCATCGGCCCGGTGCTCGCGGCGATCCTCGTCCTCGCCGGGTCGTCGGACACGGCCCTCGAGGGCGCGGGCCTGCTCGCGGTCTACTCGCTCGGTCTCGCGATCCCGTTCGTGCTCGCCGGTGCGCTCTTCACGCGGGCGATGGGCGCCTTCCGCTGGCTCCGTGACCACTACCGCGCAATCCAGTTCGCGGGCGGGCTCGTGATGGTCGCGCTGGGTCTGCTCCTCTTCTTCGGCCGCTTCTACGTCCTGCGGATCTACGTCAATCGCGCGCTCGAGTGGATTGGGCTCGAGCCGGTCTTCTGAGGCTCAGAGCCTGACCGGAAGCAGGTCGAGCAAGTCTTCGGCGACCCGGGCGGAGGCCGCCTCGACCTGGCCGAGGACAGCGGTGACGTCGACGCCGCGGTGCGTCGGTGCGTATGGGACGAGACGCCGGGCGGCCTTCTCGAGCTGTCGTTCGGCGCCCGGGCGGTTGCCGTTCGCGGCGTGGTACCAGGCGACCGTCACGTGGACGAGCCCCTGCAGGAAGTCCCGCTCGGGCTCGGGCGCATCGCGCCACTCGTCCTCGAGCGCCTCGTGCGCGTCGAACCAGCGCTCGGCGCGCATCAGCTCGAGCCCCCGCTCGAGACTCACGAACCCTCCTCCGGCCGTGCTAGAACCATGCCCATGGCGACGATCCTGCTCGTGGGGGTCGACCTCATGGTCCGGTCGAGGCTGGACGTCCTGCTCGCGGGGCATCGCCTCGTGACGAGCGACAGCGCCGACGCGCCCGATCTCGTCATTTGCGACATTGCCCGCGTCGACGCGGACGAAGTCGCGGATGCCTGGCCGGAGACGCCGATTCTCGGGTTCACGAACCACACGGACACGACCGGGCTGCAGCGGGCGCACACGGCAGGCTTCGACCAGGTGCTCGTCCGCTCCGCGCTCTCGGAGCGGGCGCGCCAGGTGGTCGACGAGCTCGTCGGCATCGACGCTTGACCCGGTCTCGCAGCGGGTGCCGTTGGTAGGCTCGCCCTCGGAATGACGTACATCATCGCCGAGCCCTGCATCGACATCAAAGACCGCTCCTGCGTCGATGTCTGTCCGGTCGATTGCATCCACGAGTTCGCCCGGATGCTCATCATCGACCCGGAGGAGTGCATCGATTGCGGGGCATGCGAACCGGAGTGCCCGGTCGAGGCGATCTTCCCGGAGGATGCACTCCCGGACAAGTGGGAGGCGTTCGTGAAGATCAATTACGCCTTCCCCGAGGGCGCCGGGGTCGTCGACCCGCTCGTCCAGCAGTACGCGGACGAGAACAACGTCCAGAACGAGCCGATCAACTAATCCTGCTCGCGAAGCAGGGATCCGCTTCCGCGGAATCGTGCTTCGCGAGGCAAGTCACAGCCTCGCGGCGGAGGGCGGCACGACGAGGCGGATCGTGTTCAGCGAACCGTCGCGGCGGGCCTCGAACGTGCCGTTGAGCTCGGCGGCACGCTCGGCGAGGCCGTCGATCACCGCCTGGCGCCGCTCCGGCGCAGCGTCGTCGGAGACGACGAGCTCGACGCCGCCCGACGCCGTGCGCTCGAGCCTCACCGAGACGGACGTCGGCGGGCCGCGGCGGACGGCCTGGTCGAGCGCTTCGCGAATCACCTGGAAGAGGCTCGAGCGCGCGCCTTCGCCGAGCTCGGCGTCGGCGATGGCGACCTCGACCGAAGCGCCCCGCCGACCCGCGGTGCGGCCGGCGACCTCGCGGACGGCGGCCGCCAGGCCGACCTCGCTCAGGGTCACGGGCTCGAGCCCGGCAACGATCCCGCGGAGCTCCTCGGCGGCATCGCGCGCGACCGCGAGCGCCCGCGCCGCGACGCGTTGGCCCGTCTCGACGTCGCCGTCGTCGAGAGCGGCGACAGCGGCGTCGAGCATCTGCGAGAGCGCGGCGACGTGCTGCACAGGCCCGTCGTGGAGCTGCTCGGCGATGCGCCGTCGCTCCGCACGCTCCGCAAGGAGACGCTCGGCGACGAGATGGTCGCCGCTCAAAAGCCCTAGTCGATCATCGCCTCGCGCAGCGCGATGGCGACCGCCTGGGTGCGGGTCTCCGCCTCGAGCTTCGCGAGGATGTGGCGCACGTGGCTCTTCACGGTCTCCTGCGAGATGAAGAGCTGCTGCGCGACGTCGGCGTTCGACATGCCGTCGGCGAGGAGCTGCAGGATCTCCCGCTCGCGCGCGGTGAGGATCTCCTGCCCGTCACGACCGGTGGCGAGCGACGGGATCAGTGCCGGATCGACGAAGGTCTCGCCGGCGGCGACCTTCTCGATCGCCTTGAGCAGCGTCTCGTGCGGCGCCTCCTTGAGCACGTAGCCGTGCGCGCCCGACTCGAGCCCGCGCTGGAGGAGCGCCCGCTCGCTGTAGGCGGTGAACACGAGGACGCGCGTGTCCGGGGCCCGGGTCGCAATCTCCTCTGTCGCCTCGATCCCGTCCATCTGCGGCATGCGCAGATCCATGATCACGACGTCCGGGCGGCGGCGCTCGGCGAGCGCGACCGCGGTTTCGCCGTCCGGTGCCTCGCCGACCACGCGGATGTGCGGCGACCGCAGCAGCGCAAGCCGCAAGCCTTCGCGGACGACCTCGTGGTCGTCCGCGATCAGGACCGTGATCTCGCCGTTCTCCGCCACGCAGTGGGATTCTACGAGTGCGGCGGGACGCCTTCCCGAAGATCACACGGCGAGCGCGAGCTGCTGCGGCTCCGGCTCGGGCTCGATCGTCGGTCGTCGCGGCTGCCACGAGGCGCGTGCGAGCTCGCGGACGGCCCCCCGGACGGGCTCGGTCTCCGACGACGAGAGGTACGACCGTCCTTTGTAGAGCCGCTCGTATTCGGGCAGCAGCTCGGGCCAGTCGCGGGCGAGCGCCGCGAGGAAGTGCTCCCGCGTGCCCGGCCGCAGGTAGAGGACGTTCGCCCAGATCCCGGTCGCGCCCGCCGCCCGCGCCTCGCGGACGACCTCCGCGAGAAGCTCCGGGTCGTCGGAGAGCCCGGGCAGGAGCGGCGCGAGCGCGACGCCCGTGTCGATTCCCGCCTCCGTGAGGATCCGCACCGTCTCGAGGCGCCTGCGCGGCGGCGCCGTGCCGGGCTCGGTCGCGCGCCAGATCCGCTCGTCGAGGGTCGGCACCGAGAAGCTCACGTGCACCTTCGCCCTGCGCGCCGCCGCGACGAGCACGTCGACGTCGCGCCGGATCATCGGCCCGCGTGTGATCAGCGAGAACGGCGTGCGCGCCGCGCCGAACTCACGGATGCAGGCACGTGTCAGGCGATAGCGTCCCTCGGCCGGTTGGTAGGGGTCGGTGGCGGCTCCGATCGCGACGCTCTCGCGCTTCCACGACGGCCGCGCGAGCTCGCGCCGGAGCACGTCGGCGACGTTGACCTTGACCCGGATCGAGCGGCCGTAGCGGTCGTCCGAAGGCCGCTCGGCGCTCGCCTCGAACGCACGGACGTAACAGAACGTGCAGCGGTGCGCGCAGCCCGTGTAGGGGTTCAGCGACCATTCGAAAGGCATGCCCTTGACGCGGTTGAGCGCGCTCCGGCACGGCTCCTCGCGGTACTCCATGCCTCACTATAGAACATGTGTTCGCCCCCACCAACACGGGCGAGGCCAATGCAATGGCCGCGTGCGTCAGGCCGTGGCGCTGAGAACCATGCCGGCCCCGACGGTCTCGTTCGTCGCCTCGTCGACGAGGATGAACGCGCCGGTGGTGCGGTTCACGTCGTAGGGGTCGACGAGCAGCGGCGCGGCGAGCCGGAGCCGCACGTGGGCGAGGTCGTTCAGCTCGAGCGGCTCCGCCGGATGCTGGTCGAAGGTCTCGATGTCGAGCACCGAGACGATCTCGTCGAGGATCGCGCGCGCCCACCGAGTCGTGTGCTTGATCGCGAGTCGGGCGCCCTGCTCGACCGGCCGTTCGCTCATCCAGCAGACGGTCGCCTCGAGCTCGCGCGCGGCGACGGGCGGGTCAGCCGGGTCGCAGAGCATGTCGCCGCGTGCGACGTCGAGGTCGTCGGCGAGCCGCACGACGACGGCTTGGCCCTGCACCGCGACGTCGAGTGGCCCATCGTGCGTCTCGACCGCGGCAACCGTGGTACGGAGGCCGGAGGGCAGGACGACGACCTCGTCGCCCGCATGCCACTCGCCGCCCGCGACCTCGCCCGCGTAGCCACGGTAGTCGTGGTGGTCGTCGCTCATTGGACGGATGACCCACTGGACGGGGAACCGTCGGTGTGCGGCGTCGCGGTCGCCCGCGATCTCGATTCCCTCGAGGCGCTCGAGGAAGGTCCCGCCGGTCCACCACGGCATCCGCTCGGAGCGCTCGACGACGTTGTCTCCCGTGAGCGCGGAGATCGGGATCGCGACCTCGTCCTGGACGCCGAGCCGGGCGCAGAGGTCGGCGAGGGCCGTCTCGATCTCGTGGAACCGGGTCTCGTCGAAGTCGACGAGGTCCATCTTGTTGACCGCGAACACGATGTGGGGGATGCCGAGCGTCGCCGAGATGTACGTGTGCCGCCGCGTCTGCTCGATCACGCCCTTGCGCGCATCGAGGAGCACCACGGCGACGTCGGCCGTGGAAGCTCCCGTGACCATGTTCCGCGTGTACTGGATGTGCCCGGGGGCGTCGGCGAGCTGGAACCGGCGGGTCGGCGTCACGAACGAGCGGTAGGCGACGTCGATCGTGATCCCCTGCTCGCGCTCGGCGCGCAGGCCGTCGGTCAGGAGGGCGAGGTTCACGTACCCGTCGCCACGGCGCTCGCTCGTCGCCTCGACGTGCTCGAGCTGGTCGACCATGACCTGCTTCGAGTCGAAGAGCAGCCGGCCGAGCAGGGTGGACTTGCCGTCGTCGACCGAGCCGCACGTGACGAGGCGAAGGAGCTCCGTGCCCTCGGCCGTGAACGGGCTAGAAGTAGCCGACACGCTTCCGGTCCTCCATCGCGGCCTCCGAGAAGCGGTCGTCGGCGCGCGTCTCGCCCCGCTCCGTGATCCGAGTCGCCGCGATCTCGCGGACGACCTCGTCAATCGTCGCTGCGCGCGAACGGACACCGCCGGTGCAGGTCATGTCGCCCACGGTGCGGAAGCGGACGGACTCCGTGAACGGCTCCTCGTGCGGATAGCGCTCGACGAACTCCGAGGCCGCGTAGAGCATCCCGTCCCGCTCGAACACCTCACGCTCGTGCGCGAAATAGATCGGTGGGAGCTCGAGCCGCTCGCGGGCGACGTACTGCCACACGTCGAGCTCGGTCCAGTTCGAGATCGGGAAGACGCGCACCTGCTCGCCCTTGCGGATGCGGCCGTTGTAGAGATTCCAGAGCTCCGGGCGCTGGGCGCGCGGGTCCCACTGGCCGAAGTCGTCGCGGAAGGAGAAGATCCGCTCCTTCGCGCGTGAGCGCTCCTCGTCGCGTCGCGCGCCGCCGATCGCGGCGTCGAAGCCGTGCTCGAGCATCGCGTCGAGCAGCGTGGTCGTCTGCAACCGGTTGCGCGTTGCCCGCGGGCCCGTTTCGTCGACGACGCGTCCCTTGTCGATCGACTCCTGCACGGACGCGATCACGAGCCGCTCCCCGAGCTCCGCGATCCGCCGGTCGCGAAACTCGATCGCCTCGGGGAAGTTGTGGCCCGTGTCGATGTGCATGAGCGGGAAGGGGAAGCGACCGGGGCGGAACGCCTTCTCGGCGAGCCGCAGGAGAACGATCGAGTCCTTGCCGCCGGAGAAGAGGAGCACCGGGCGTTCGAGCTCGGCGGCGACCTCGCGCATTATGTGGATCGCCTCGGACTCGAGCGCGTCGAGGTGGGAGAGGCGGACGAAGGGGGCCGTGGTCGTCATCGGTCGCCGGTCAGGCGTGCAGGCCGCATTCCGTCTTGTCGCCACCGGCCCAGCGACCCTGGCGGCCGGTGCCAGGTGCCGTGCAGTGCGTGCAGCCGATCGAAGCGTAGCCTTGCTCGTGGAGCGGGTTGACGGGGAGGTCGCGCTCGTGGACGTAGGCCCACACGTCGTCGTCCGTCCAGTCCGCGAGCGGGCTCGCCTTCCAGATCTCGTGCCGCTCGTCCCAGCCCAGCTTCGGCGTCCCCGAGCGCGTCGGTGATTGGTCGCGGCGCACACCTGTAATCCAGCCGTCGAGGCCGGAGAGGGCGGCGCCGAGCGGCCCGATCTTGCGGATCGAGCAGCAGAGATCGGGGTTTTGCTCCCACAGGGCCTCGCCGTGGATCGCCGCCTGCCGGCCGAGGGACGGGCCTTCGTAGACCTGGATCGAGATCCCGTAACGCCGCTCGACCTCCCGCCACACGGCGTAGGTCTCGGGGAAGAGCACGTGCGTGTCGAGCGCGAACACGCGCGCGGTCGGCTCGCGCTCGAGCAGCATGTCGAGGAGGACGCTCTCCTCCTTCTGGAACGAGCACGCGAGCGCGACGTTCGGGTGGAGCGCCTCGAGGATCGTCTCGACGACCCGCTCGGCGCTGAACGCCTCGACGTCGGTCTCGCCGACAAGTTCTGCGACGCTTCGCTCCACGACGGCGAACGGTACCAGCATGAGCAATACTTATCTTGTTCATAAGCCGACATCCATGCACAAGCAAGCAATGCCTTGTGCGTGGCGACGAGCGGCGTTCGCCCGATCCCAGTGCCCATCGCGTGCACGGCGAGTGCGGAAGGCCTGTGGCGCGCGTGAGGCGGAAGTCGGTGTCAGACACCGTTTCTTGTCAAGATGGCGGCTCCGGCCATGTCTCGGCACGCGGCGCGTAGGGTTGCCGCATGGACGAGCTCGACGCCGGGATCCGCCGTGTGACGCTGCCGTTGCCGACGCGCCCGGGGCACGTCCATTCGTATCTCCTGCCGGGCGACGACGGCTGGACGGTGGTCGACACCGGGCTCGGCCTGCCGGACGCGAAGGAGCGCTGGGCGAGCGAGCTGGCAGAGCTTCCCGGACCTGTGACGCAGATCGTCGTCACCCACTTCCACCCGGACCACGTCGGAGCGGCGGCGGACCTCGTCGAGCTCACGGGGGCGCCCGTCGCGCAGGGACGGGTCGACTACGAGCAGTGCCGCCTCGTCTGGGACGGAAGCGACTGGGCGGACGTGCTCGTCGACTGGTTCCGGCGTCAGGGCGTGCCCGACGAGGTCATGCGGGAGCTGATCGAGCAGGGTGCCCTCTGGCGGCCGTTCATCCGCTTCCAGCCCGATCCGCGGCTTCTCGATCCCGGCGACCACGTCGGCGGATGGCGCGCGGTCGCGGCACCCGGCCACGCCGACGGCCAGCTGATGCTCGTCCGCGACGACGTGCTCGTCGCAGCCGACCACGTGCTCGATCCGATCACCCCGACGGTCGGGCTGTGGCCGCGAAGCCGCCCCGACCCGCTGGGCGACTATCTCGACGCCCTCGAGGCGACGGTCGCCCTGGACGCCCGTGTCGCCCTGCCCGGCCACGGCGAGCCGATTCCCGACCCCGGTGCCCGTGCGCGGGCGCTGATCGCGCACCACGCCGCACGCCTCTCCGCGACGGCGGCCGCGCTCGGCGACGAGCCGCGCACGGGCTACGAGGTCTCTTTCCCGCTCTTCGGAGACGACCTCAAGCCGTCGGCGCGTCGCTTCGCGGTGGCGGAGACGCTGTCACACCTCGAGCGCCTCGTGCTCGAAGGGGGTGCCCGCCGGACGGAGGACAACAGAAGGGTTGCCTATACTTCCGCGGAGTAGTGGACGACGACTTGCCTCCGAGTACCGGTGCCCCTGAGGGGGCGCGTGCCTCTCACGTGTACCCGGTCGCGACCTTCCAGGTGTGCTGGCGATGACCATGCTGCTCGAGCTCGTCGGGGTCGTCCTGCTCATCCTGCTGAACGCCTTCTTCGTCGCAGGCGAGTACGCACTCGTGACGGTGCGCCGCACGCGCATGAAGGAGCTCGCCGACGAGGGCAGCCGCACCGCGCGCTCCGTCGTCAAGATCACGAGCGATCCCCCGCACTTCATCGCGGCCATGCAGCTCGGCGTGACACTGACCTCGCTGGCCATCGGTGCCCTCGGCGAGCGCGTGCTCTCCGATTTCTTCGCCCAGTGGCTGGCGACGATCCTCGCCGTGCTGCTCGCGTTCCTGATCATCACGTTCCTGCACGTCGTGGTGGGTGAGCTCGTGCCCAAGGGAATCGCTCTCAGCTACTCGGAGCGCATCGCGCTCGGCGTGTCGGCGCCCGTGCGGCTGTTCTTCTTCGTCTTCAAGCCGCTCATCTGGGTGCTCCAGCGGTCGAGCGAGCTCGCGCAGCGTGCGATCGGCATCGATCCGACGTTCTCGGAGGGCGCGGCTCACTCCGAGGCGGAGCTGAAGATGCTGCTGGAGGTCTCGACCGAGCACGGGGAGATCGAGACGGACGAGCGCGAGATGCTCTACAAGGTCTTCGATTTCGCCGAGAAGGAGGTCGCGGACGTCATGGTCCCCCGGCCCGACGTCGCTGGCCTCGCCATCGACCTCGCTCCGGACGAGGCGATGGCGGCAATGCTCGAGGCGCCCTACACGCGTTACCCCGTCTACCGGGAGACGCTCGACGACATCGTCGGGATCCTTCACGTCCGCGACCTGGTCGCCTCCCTCCACAACGGCGGTGGAGGCATGGTCGCGCTGGCGGACCTCCTGCGTGCACCGTACGTCGTGCCGGAGACGAAGGACCTCGGCGCGCTGCTCGCCGAGTTCAGGCGCACGAGCCAGCACATGGCCGTCGTGGTGGACGAGTACGGCGCAACCGCCGGCATCGTGACCCTCGAGGATCTGCTCGAGGAGATCGTGGGCGAGATCGAGGACGAGTTCGACCTCCCCAACGAGTCGATCGAGCGCGTGAGCGACACGATCATCAGGATCGACGGGTCGTTCACGATCGACGACTTCAACGAGGAGTTCGGGACGGGTCTCGAAAGCGAGGACTTCCACACGGTCGGCGGGTTCGTGTTCGGGCACCTCGGCCGCGCGGCGGAGGTGGGGGACGAGGTTGCCGAGGATCAGCTCCGCTTCTGCGTGCTCATGACCAGCGGCTCGCGGATCCAGAAGATCGAGGTCGAGTTCCTGCCCGCCCCCGTCGGCGCGGACGACACACCCGAAGCCGCCTGACAGGCGCAAACACGAGCCGCGCTGACGCGACGCATTCCGTGCGCGGGTTCGTGTAGCAAGCAGTCGATGGACTCGCCGCTCAAGCACCGGGACTTCGCGCTCTATCTCGGCGCGACGGTCGCGACGGCCCTCGCGATCGAGATGTCGTTCGTCGCGGTCGGCTGGCAGGTGTACTCGATCCATCGTGACCCGCTCGACCTCGGGATCGTCGGCCTCGCGATGTTCCTGCCGCTGCCGCTGCTCGCGCTCCCTGCCGGCCACCTCGCCGACCGGTATCCGCGCCGCACCATCCTGATCGTCTCGATCGCGATCGACGCGCTCGTCGCCGTGGGGCTGCTCCTCGTCACGCGCGCCGGGGCGTCGCAGACCTGGCCGTTCTTCGCGCTGGCCTTCGGCACCGGGCTCGCCTCCGCGCTCGGCGCTCCTGCCGGACGGGCGCTGACCCCATCGCTCGTCCCGCAGGCCATCCTCGTCAAGGCGTTCGCGCAGCGCTCGATCGCGTTCCAGCTGTCGGTGATCGGCGGGCCGGCGCTCGGCGGCCTCCTGTTCGCGCTCCATCCCGAGCTCGTGTACGCCGTCTCGTCCGCGTTCTCACTGGTCGCGCTCGGCGCGATGGCACTCATGTACGCGGGCCGCAGTGGCGCGGGAGCGGGGTCACCCGACCTCGCGAGCGTTCTTGGCGGCGTCCGCCTCGTGCGGCGGACGCCCGTGCTGCTCGGCGCGATCTCCCTCGACCTGTTCGCCGTCCTGTTCGGCGGCGCGGTGGCGCTGCTGCCCGTCTTCGCGCGCGACGTGCTCGAGGTCGGGCCCGCCGGGCTCGGCATCCTGCGCGCGGCGCCCGCCGCCGGCGCTCTTTGCGCCGCGGCGGTCATGACCCGCCGCCCACTCCGTCGGCGGGCCGGACGCACCCTCCTGACCGTCGTCGCGCTCTACGGGATCACGATGATCGTCTTCGCGCTCTCGGAGACGATGTGGCTCTCGCTGCTGGCACTGGCGGCCGGCGGCTCCGTCGACATGGTCAGCGTCGTCCTCCGTCAGACGATCCTGCCGCTCGTCACCCCGGACGAGCTCCGGGGTCGGGTGACGGCGGTCGAGATGGTCTTCATCAGCGCCTCGAACGAGCTCGGGGCCTTCGAGTCCGGGGTCGCAGCGGCCCTGATCGGGGCGGTGCCGGCGGTGCTGCTCGGCGGGGTGCTGACCATCGCGGTCGCCGTCACATGGAAGCGACTGTTCCCACAGCTCGCGGAGGTCGACCGGCTCGACGAGTTGCGCCCGGTCGAAGCCGCCGTGTCCTGACGCGCCATCTGGACTCTCCGTTCGCGGGCAGGCACCATGCACTCGTGGAATGGGCTCAGGCGGCGGCAGTGATCGGCTCGCTCACGGCGGTGGTCGGAGTGCTGGTAGGACTGCAGACGTTCTGGATCTCGCGTGCACTCGATCGCGTCGACGCATCCCTCGGCCGTCTCGACGCGCGACTCGTCCACATCGAGGGGAACGTGCTCCGCGATCACAGCGAGCGGATCGCCCGCCTCGAGCAGCGCGGGGCGGCCTGACGGAACCGCGTGCCCGACGCGGGCTTTCAGCGGCGGGCGTTTGCAAGCAGGTCGGCCGCGCCGACGGCTCGGATCGAGGCGTCGAGCAGCTCGACGGGGTGAAAGGCGGGAAGCGGGCGTCCCGCGCGGCCGAGCGCCTGCGCGACCTGGACCAGGCATCCGGGGTTGGCGCTCGCGTAGGCATCCGGCGCCGTCGCCAGCACATGGGCCGCCTTCCGGTCGCCCAGGTCGCGAGCGGCCTCCGGCTGCGTGACGTTGTAGATCCCGGCCGAGCCGCAGCAGATGTCCTGCTCGGCGGGCTGCACGACGCGGAGGCCCGGGATCCGCTCGAGCAACGGCAGCCACGCGGCCGGGAGGCGCTGCGCGTGCCGGAGGTGGCAGGAGTCCTGGTAGGCGACCGTCAGCTCGAGCGAGTGGAGCTCCGGCAGTTCCGCGTCTCGCAGAGCTTCCGTCACGTCGAGCGCAGGGAGGCCTTTCTCCTTCAGGTGCGAGCCGCAGCCGGAGGCGTTGACCACGATCGTGTCGAGGCCCTCGAAGCTCCCCCGGAGGCGGCCGGTGAACCGCGCCGACTCGTCTGCGCGCCCGGCATGCGCGGACAGCGCGCCACAGCAACCCTGCGGCGGCGCGACGACCTCGTGGCCCGCGCCGGCGAGCACCCTCGCCGTGGCGGCGTTCACCTCGCCGAAGACGACCGACTGCACGCAGCCCGTGAGCAGCCCGATGCGCCCTCGAGCTCCCGGTGATTCAGCACGAGGCGTGAGCGGCGCCGCCTGCTCCGACGAGCGCCAGCGCGGCGCGAGGTCGAGCATCGGACGGGCCCACGCAGGCGACGGGAGGCGGCGCCCGAGCGGCGCCAGCCGCAGCGCCCAGCGCATGCGGCCGGGGTAGGGGAGCGTCGCGAACAGCAACCGGCGCTGGAGCCGCTCGGCCCGCGGGCGCTCGTGCCTGTCCTCGACCGTCGCCCGCGTCTCCTCGATCAGCAGGTCGTAGCGCACGCCCGACGGACAACTCGTGACGCACGCCATGCAGCCGAGGCAGCGGTCGAAGTGCTCCGTGACGGTCGGGCTCAACGTGAGCGTGCCCTGCGCCGTCTTCTCCATCAGCTGGATGCGGCCACGCGGCGAGTCCATCTCCTCGTTCCAGAGGACGTAGGTCGGGCAGGTCGGGAGGCAGAACCCGCAGTGGACGCATGCACGCGTGAGCTCCTCGATCACGTGAGCACTCCCGCCGGGTCGAGGCGCGCCTTCAGCGCGCGGTGGAGACGGCGTGCGGCGGCCGTCGGCACGCCCCCTACGCGGTGCGGGACGTACGCGATGCCCGCCGCGGGACGAACGATCGCCTCGTCGAGCGTCGAGAGGACGTTGCCGAGGTCTCCAGGGACGAACGTGATGCGGCCGAGTGCGCGGGCCTGCCGCCCGCGCGCGTCGTCCCAGACGTCAGCGTCTCCCGGAGCGCCGCCGACGAGCGCGCGTGCGGCGTCCATCTGCGCGGCGACCGCGCCCTCGCGTCCTTCGAAGAGCACCGCCACGCGTCCCGGATGGTGGACGTCCAGGGCGCTCGGCTGGAGCTGCGATCGCCGCAGGGCGCGCACGACGCCGGGCGGATCGTCGGTCTCGACGACGAGCGTCGCCGCGCCGACGGGCAGAGGATGGAGGCGGAGCGACACACGCGCGATGAGCGCCAGCCGGCCCTCCGAGCCGCACACGAGCTTCCCGAGGTCGTAGCCGGCGACGTTCTTGACCACCTTGCCGCCCGAGCTCGCGACCGTTCCGTCGCCGAGGACGAGGGTGACGCCGAGCACGAGGTCGCGCGGCGTGCCGAAGCGGTGCGAGAGCGGGCCCGAGAGGCGAGACGCGAGGCATGCGCCGACGGTCGGGTCGCCGGGAGGGTCGAGCGAGAGCCGCTGCCCGGCCCGGGCGAGCCTCGTCTGCAGCGCCGAGAGCCTGATGCCGGCCTCGACGGTGCACGTGAGGTCCCCGGCTTCGTGCTCCAGGACGCGACCGAGCCCGTCCGTGACGAGGTCCTCGCCGATCCGCAGACGGCGGCCCGACGCCGACGCCTCGGAGACGAGTGCCGCCGCGTCCTCGATCGTCTCCGGCCGCATCAGAAGCGCTCCGCGAGCCCCAGCCGCTCGAGCGGATGGGCACGGTACGGGCCGGGGACCTCGCCGCAGAGGCGCGGCGTGGGGATCACCTTGCCCGGGTTCGCGATCCCGTCGGGATCGAACGCACGACGGACCCGCTCGAAGGCCTCGAGGTCGCGCTCGGAGAACATCGACGGCATCGCGCAGGCCTTGTCGACGCCGATCCCGTGCTCGCCCGTCAGCGATCCGCCGGCGTCGACGCAGGCGGCGAGGATGGCGTCGGCGAGCGTCTTCGCGCGCTCGTAGTTGCCCTCGACGGCCGCGTCGTAGAGCACGAGCGGGTGGAGGTTCCCGTCACCGGCGTGGAAGACGTTGCCGACGCGGAGCCCGTGCTCCTCCGAGAGCTCGTCGATCCGGCGGAGCACCGACGGCAGCTTCGTGCGCGGGACGACGCCGTCCTGCACGTAGTAGTCGGGCGACACGCGGCCCATCGCGGCGAAGGCGCCCTTGCGGCCCTTCCAGAGCAGCGCCCGCTCGTCGGCGTCGCGGGCCGTGCGGATCTCGAAGGAGCCCGCCGCGCGGCAGATCGCGTCGACCGCGGCGACGTCCTCCTCGACCTGCGCAGCGACGCCGTCGAGCTCGACGAGCAGCACCGAGCCGGCTCCGTCCGGGTAGCCGGGGTGGTAGGCGGCCTCGGCCGCCTGGATCGTGAAGCGGTCCATGATCTCCATGGCAGAGGGCAGGATCCCCGCCGCCACGATGCGGGAGACCGCGTCGCCCGCCTCCTCGATCGAGCGGAAGCCGGCGAGCTGCGTCACGACCGACTCGGGCACCCGGACGATCCGGAGCGTCACCTCGACCGCGATCCCGAGCGTCCCCTCCGAGCCGATCACGACGCCGAGCAGGTCGGGGCCGTCGTCGCCGTCGATCGCCTTGCCGCCGAGTGAGAGCAGCTCGCCGTCGGGCAGGACCACCTTTGCGCCGGTGACGTGGTTGACCGTGAAACCGTGCTTGAGGCAGTGCGCGCCGCCGGAGTTCTCCGCGACGTTGCCGCCGATGGTGCAGACCTGCTGGCTCGACGGGTCGGGGGCGTAGAAGTAGCCGTCGGCGGCGACGGCGCGGGTCACGTCGAGGTTTGCGACGCCCGGCTCGACCACCACGCGCTCGCTCTCGAGGTCGATCTCGAGGACACGGCACATCCGCGCGACGGAGACGACGATCCCGTCGGCGACGGGAAGCGCCCCGCCGGAGAGGCCTGTCCCGGCCCCACGCGCTACGAAGGGAATCCCCTCACGCGCGCACAGCCGAAGCACCGCCTGGACCTCTTCGGACGAGCCCGGAAGCACCACGCACGCGGGCTGCGCGCGCCACCCCGTGAGCCCGTCACAGTCGTAGGTCGCGAGGTCCTCGGCGGCCGTGAGGACGTGCGACTCGCCGACCGCCACGGCCAGCTCGTCGACGAATCCCGGCGGAAGCGGCATCGACCCGATCCTACTGACGCCCGTTCGCAAAGCATCGATCATCGATGATCTGCATGGGATAGGGTCACGCCCATGACGCTTCCCATCCCGCGCCCCGGCAAGATCGTCTGTATCGGGCTCAACTACAAGGACCACGCCGAGGAGCAGGGTGTAGAGCTTCCCGCGGCGCCGCTCCTCTTCGCGAAGTTCACCACGTCCCTGATCGGGCCGGGCGAGCCGATCGTGATCCCGTCGAACGTGACGAAATGCGACTACGAGGCAGAGCTCGGCGTCGTGATCGGGACGACGGTCAGGAACGTCTCCCGGGAGAACGCGCTCGACGCGGTCGCGGGGTACGTCGTCGCGAACGACGTCTCGGCGCGCGACCTCCAGTTCGCCGACGGCCAGTGGACGCGCGGCAAGTCGCCCGACACGTTCTGCCCCGTCGGGCCGCTCGTCCCCGCTGCCGACGTCCCCGACCCGCACGCGCTCGCCATCCGCGCGATCCTGAACGGCGAAACGATGCAGGACTCGTCGACCGCGAACCTGATCTTCGGGATCGACGAGGTGATCAGCTACGTCTCGCGGACGTCGACGCTCGAGGCCGGCGACCTCATCCTCACCGGCACCCCGGCCGGTGTCGGTGTGTTCCGCGACCCGCAACGGCTGCTCCGGGCGGGAGACGTGATCACGATCGAGATCGACGGCGTCGGCTCGCTGACGAACCCGGTCGTGGCAGAGGGCTGACGCCAGGGAGCAGGCCGGGGGAGACGATGATGATCGAGAGAACCGTCCTCCGAGAGCAGGTGAAGGACGTCCTGCTCCAGCGCATCGTCCGCGGCGAGCTCAAGCCCGGCGAGCGGCTCGTCGAGACGCGAATCGCCAGCGAGCTCGGAACGAGCCAGGCGCCGGTCCGTGAGGCGCTACGGGACCTCGAGCTGCTTCGGATGGTGGAGTCCGAGCCCTTCCGCGGGGCCCGCGTCCGCGCGTTCGGTGACGACGAGCTCGTCGAGGTCTACCCGGTGCGTGCCGCCCTCGAGGAGCTCGCGGGGAAGCTGGCGACGAAGCGGCTCGACGGCGACGTGACGGTGCTCGAGCGCGAGCTCGACGCCATGCGGGAGGCGGCGCGGGTCGACGACCTGAGCGCGCTCGTCCAGCACGACATTGCCTTCCACCGCGAGATGGTCGAGGCGGCAGGGAACCCGGTGCTCGAGCAGTGCTGGAAGTCGCTCGGCGTCGAGGGACGGATCACGATCTCGCTCTACGGGACGTACGTCGAGCCGCACGACGCGGCCGAGAAGCATGTCCCGATCCTCGACGCGATCCGGGCGGGCAAGCCCGGTGCAGCCGGCCGCGAGGCGCGCAAGCACGTCGAGGAGTTCGGGCGCATCGCCCGGCGGCGCGCGAAGGCCGCGGGACGCTGACGCACCGCTCGCGGTCCGCCGCACTCGCAGGGCTGTTTCTCGCCGCCCTTGCTTTGCGGCCCCAGGTCGTGGGTGTCGGGCCGCTGATCGACGAGATCCAGGACGATCTCGACGCGTCGCACGCCCTCGTCGGGCTCCTCGGCACCATCCCTGTGCTCTGCATGGGGCTCTTCGCCCCGGTCGCGGCCTACCTCTCGGCCCGGCTCGGCACGCGTCGCGCGATGACGATCGGGCTCACGCTGATCGGGACGTTCGGCGTGCTCCGCGCCCTCGCGCCGAGCGCTGCGCTCGTCGTGCTGCTCACGTGGGGCGTGGGCATCGGCATGGGGCTCGGGAACGCGCTCGCGCCTCTCGCCGTCCGGGAGACGGTGCCCGAGCGGCCCGCGACGGGAACGGGCGTCTACACGACCGGCATCCAGATCGGCTCGACCGTCGCCGCGGCGGTTGCGGTCCCGCTCGCCGGCATCCTCGGCGGCTGGCGCGGGGCACTGATCGCCCTGTCCGCCGTCGCCTGCGCGATCGCCGTGGCCTGGGCTCTGCTGGAGCGAGGTGGCGAGGTTCACGTCCGCCTACCGGGCCGGCTCTTCCCGCGCCTGCCGTGGCGCTCGCGCACGGCGTGGCTGCTCGTCGCGATCTTCGCCTCGATGGGATCCGCCTACTACGGGCTCATCGCGTGGCTGCCCGATGCGTACGGAGAGCGCGGCTGGAGCGACAGCTCGGCCGGGCTGCTGATCGCCTGCATGAACCTCACCGCGATCCCGTGCTCGTTCGTCGTCCCGTGGCTGTCCGACCGCCACGGCGGCAGACGGCCGTGGCTCGTCGGCGTGACGCTCTTCTTCGCCGTCGGCGCGATCGGTCTCGTGACGCTTCCCGGCGCGGCATATGCCTGGGCACTCCTCGCCGGCATTGCGCAGGGCGGCGCGTTCGCGCTCGTGATGACGCTCCCGCTCGACTTCGAGACGACGCGCGAGCGCGTCGGGGCGCTCGTCGGGCTGATGCTCGGCGCCGGCTACACGCTCGCCGCGATCGCGCCGTTCGTGCTCGGCGCGGTCCGCGACGCGACCGGCTCGTTCGACGCCGTCCTCTGGGTCTGCGCCGGCTTCGCGTGCCTGCTCGTCGTGCTCGTCAACCTGCTGCCGCGTCCCGCGGCCCGTTACGCCGGCGGATAAATCCGCGCGGCGTACTCCTCGACCATCCGTGCTGCCGAGAAGCGCGGGCCGTTCGTGCGCAGGGAGTGCTTCACCATCGCGAGCCAGCGGCGCGGGATCCCGTCCGCGTCCCGGTCGTGGAAGAGCGGAATCACCTGCTGCTCGAGGAGGTCGTACAGCGCATTCGCGTGCCGGGCGTCCTGGCCCGCCTCGTCCTCGCCCTCCGGCGCATGGCCGTCGATCTCCCAGCCGTTCTCCCCGTCGTAGCCCTCGACCCACCAGCCGTCGAGCACGCTCAGGTTGAGGCCGCCGTTCGCGGCGGACTTCATCCCGCTCGTCCCGCTCGCCTCGAGCGGCGGCCGCGGCACATTGAGCCAGACGTCGCAGCCGCCGACGATGGGCGGCGCGACCGAGAGGTCGTAGTTCTCGAGGAACGCGACCCGGGAGGTGATGCCTACGGACTCGGACAGGCCGAAGACGTCGACGAGCATCTGCTTCGCGTTGTCGTCGAGCGGGTGCGCCTTCCCCGCCACGACGAGCTGCAGCGGCGGGCCGTCGGCAAGGATCCGACGCACGCGCTCCGGATCGTACGTCAGCAGGAAGAGGCGCTTGTAGGTCGCGATCCGACGGGCGAAGCCGAGCGTCAGCGTGTCCTCGGCGAACGTCTCCGCGACCGCCATCACGTCGTCCGGAGCCTCGCCCCGTAGCAGCCGGTCCTGGACCGACTTCACCTTGACGTAGTCGACGAGAAGGCGTCGCGCCTCGTTTCGGGCCGCCCAGAGGTCCTCGTCGGGAATCGCATCGACGGGCGCCCACGTCTCCGGGTCGGACGCACGGTCGAGCCAGCCCTCGCCGAGGTGGCCGTCGAGCAGCGCCCGCATCGGCGGCGAGAGGAAGCTGGGAAGGTGGACGCCGTTCGTCACGTGCGTGATCGGCACCTCGTCGGCGGACGCGTCGCCGAAGAGAGGACGCCACATCTCGCGCGCGACCTCACCGTGACGCATGCTCACGGCGTTCGCACGACGGGAGAGCCGCAGAGCGAGCGGCGTCATACCCGGCCACTCGTCGCTTCCCTGATGCGTGCGGCAGAGGTCGAGGAACCGCGCCTCGTCGATGCCGAGGCGGCCCGGAAGGCCGGCGAAGGCCTCGAGGAAGGACGACGTCTCGTACGTCTCGTTGCCCGCCGGTACGGGCGTGTGGGTGGTGAAGACGCAGCGGTCGCGCGCGGCAGCGAGCGCGTCGTCGGTCGGCGTGCCTGCGGCCACCTGCTCGGCGGCGAGCTCGAGCGCGGCCAGGGCGGGATGGCCCTCGTTGAAGTGCAGGACGCCCGGCTCGATGCCGAGCGCGCGCAGCGCACGCACGGTCCCGAGGCCGAGCAGCCCGTACTGGCCGAGGCGCGTGAGCGGGTTGCCCTCGTAGAGCCGGGCCGTGATCCACCGGTCGAGCGGATCGTTCTCCTCGAGCTCGGCGTCGAGGAGGTAGAGGGGCACGCGCCCGACCTCCGCCCGCCAGACGTGGAACGCGACCTCGCGGCCGAAGAAGGGGAAAGAGAGGGTGAGCGGGCCGCCGCCGTCGTCGCGCACCTGAACGGTCGGGAGCCGCTCGGGCATGATCTGCGTCCAGTACTCGTGCTGCAGCCCCGTCCGGTCGACGCGCTGCTGGAAGTACCCCTTGCGGTAGAGCAGGCCGACGCCGATCACCGGCAGCGCGAGGTCGCTCGCAGCCTTGAGGATGTCGCCGGCGAGAGCGCCGAGCCCGCCCGAGTAGATCGGTAGCGACGGGTGCACGCCGAACTCGGCGCAGACGAAGCAGACAGGGCCGCCGAGGCCCTCGATCGGCGTCTCGGGGCGCAGGCGGTCATCCTCCAGCACGCGCTGGAGGCGGGCGATCCGCTCGAGCGTCGGGCCGTGCGACGCCGCTATCTCCGCCAGGTGCGGCGTCAGGTCGGCCAGCTGTCGCACCGGGTTTCGGGCATGAAGCTCCCAGGCGTGCGGGTCGAGCGCGCGGAAGAGCTCCGCCCCATCCGGGTCCCATGACCAGCGGTAGTCGAGCGCGATTCGCGCGAGCGGCGCGAGCTCCGCCGGCAGCCGCCAGGCAAGCTCGGCGGCGCGCTCGTCCGCCTCCTGCGCTCCCGGCATGGCCGCGATGTCCACGATCCGCGTCGTGCTCACGGGGCTCCAACCTAGCCGACGTTGTGGTCGGCGACGGGGACGAGCTGTGTCCGTCCGACCGCTCTTGTAGAACCGGGCCGCCTGTCGGACCAATCTGGAGGTTGCCCGTGCCGCTCTCGCCTCGGTTCTGGGTTTCGCTGTTCTGTCCCGCGTCACGAAAGTGGCAGGGATTCGGGCTCGGTTGACTTGATGGTCTGGTGGTCGTTGATCGCTTCGAGGTGGACTTCGAGGGGGCGGCGCATCGCGAGCGCCTCGTGCGGTCGGATCGTGTTGAAGAGCTGCCGGTAGGTCTCGACTTCGAGGCCAAGCTGATAGCCGTCGTCGATCTCGAGTCGGTACAGGTGCTCGTACTTGAGGGGGCCGAAGGCGCGCTCCCTGACGCCGTTTTGGTTCGGCGACTTCCGCGGTGTGCGGATGTGGATCGGCTCCGGGCGCTTCTCGATGAAGGCGGCGAGGCGGGCGGCCTTGAAGCATGGCCCGTTATCCGTGACGAGCGCGATCGGGCGGATCTCGCCGGTCTCGCCTCCGGCCCCACCCGAATTGCCAGGAAGCGGAAGCCCTGCAAGAGATCGTTCCCCAACAGGCTCCGCCACTGCCTCATACGGACGCCAGTAGTCGCCCTCGCTGTGCTGCAACTGCCCAGTAGCACCGGTTTCGTCGTCGATCGCGGCAACCGCATGCCCGTCGGTCTCAACGTAGTTGACGGGGTTGCCGCTATGGGTGGTGACACTGGGTGGGCGAGGGTGTATTGACCAGCTGTCTATGTGGCCACTATAGTGGCCACATGAAGGTTGTGACGGTGCGTGACTTCCGTGATCGTGCGAGCGAGATGTTCCGCTCGGACGATGTGATTCTCGTCACCCGCGAGGGCCGCCCTGCCGGGTTCTTCCTTCCCTGGACAGAGTCGCGCCTGAGTGACGACGTACGTCGCGAGCTCTTCTTGCGGCTGAGCGACGAGATCGCCGCGCAGCGCAAGCGCCGTGACGTGAGCGAGCAGGATGTCCTCGACGACTTCGCTGCCGCTCGCGGTCGTCGCTGACGCCAACGTCATTGTCTCCGCGCTGATCGGCGGCAGAGCGCGACTCGTGTTCGCCTCGGCCCTGGGGCCGACCTGCATCGGCGCGACCGCGGTCGCGGACGAGGTGCTCGAGCACCTGCCAGGGATCGCCGAGCGCCGCGGGTTCGACCCGACGCTCGTGACCGCTGCGCTGGCGGTGATCCCTATCGAATGGCGCCCCGCCACGGCCTATCTCCCGTTCCGGTCCGACGCCGAACGGCTCATCGGAACACGCGACCCCGACGACTGGCCCACCGTCGCGCTCGCCCTCGCAACCAGCCTTCCGATCTGGTCACAAGACAAGGACTTCGAGGCTACGGGGATCGAGATCCACACCACCGGGGAACTCCTCGACGCGATTCGCGCACGGGGAGGAGCGACGTGATACCCCGACGCGACTCGCATCCCGCACCCGCGACGCCCCACGCACCTCGCGGATACCCGCTCACCACCGCGGGTTTGCGCACTGCCACCTTCTCAGATGGTATGCACATGTACACCGAGCGCCTTCAGATCCTCGTCACACCCGAGCAGCGGCGCAAGCTGGAGTCGGAAGCGGAGCACCGTGGGGAATCGGTCGGGTCGCTGGTTCGCAAGGCGGTCGACGCGGCATACGATCCCGTCGACCGGGATGGGCCGCTGACCGAGGGTTCGATTTGTTTACGGGCTTGCGCCGAGTGGATCCGCTCGACGAGGCAGCCGTGACTGCGCTCGTCGGCTGACGTGGCTCAGCCGCTCGCGCGGAAGTGCTCGATCGTCGTGGCGACGCCGACGTCGAGCGGGGTGCGTGGGAAGGTGCCGACGTCACGGTCGAAGCCGACCGCCTCGAGCTTCGGCGGGAACGGGAGCGGGTCGCCGGACCACGTGATCTCGGCGTCGGGCACGACCGTACTGGATCGCCGCGACGACGTCCTCCATCGCTGCCACGGCCCCGGGGGCGTTGTAGACGGCGGCGCCCTCTCGCTCCGCGCCGGCGGCCATGACGAACGCGCGCGCGACGTCGGGCGCGAAGTCGTACTGCGCGGTGCCTCCATAGCCGATCGCGTACGGCTCGCCGCGCGCCGCTGCGAGCATCGCCATCGTCGGCCCCGACGTCATGCCCTGGTCGCGGCCCGGCCCGTAGACGACGTACGGCCGCAGGCCGATCGAGGGCAGCCCGTTGTCGGCCGCGTAGACGCGCGCCATGCCCTCGTCGGCCAGCTTCGAGACGCCGTAGAGCGTGCTGGGCGCGGTGCCGCCCGCCTCGGGTGCGGGGGAGGGGTCGGCTGCGCTGTACACGGCCGTCGAGCTCGCGTAGGCGACGCCGGGGATCCGGTCGAGGCGCTTCGAGACGGCCTCGAAGACGTTGACGGTGCCCGCGACGTTGACACGCATCCCGAGCGGCGGGTTCGCGCGCACGAACGGCACCTGGAGCGCCGCCAGATGGACGACGCGCGTGATCTCGTGCTCGTCGAGCACGCGCTCGAGCGCCTCGAGGTCGGTGATGTCCCCGCAAACGAGCGTCACGCGGGCCGCGTCCTCTCCGAGCACGAGGTCGAGCCTCGCCGTGTTCTCGCCCAGGTCGTAGCCGACGACGTCGTCGCCGTCTGCGAGCACCGCGCGCGCGACCCAGGCGCCGAGGCAGCCGAGGACGCCGGTGACGAGGACGCGCTCGCTCACCTGGCCCCTAGCCAAGAGGGGCGAGGCTGAAGCCACGCCCCCGGCGTGCGTGTGCTGGAGGGGCGAGGCCGAAGCCACGCCCCGGGCACGCGGCGCTCAGTCAAGCGGCGCGTCCTGGTACACCGTCACCGCGTCGGTGAAGAACTCGAGCGCGGCGCGGCCCTGCTCGTGCGGGCCGTAGCCCGATCCCTTGAGGCCGCCGAACGGAACGTGCACGTCGGCGCCGGCCGTCTGCGAGTTGACGTGGAGGATCCCCGCCTGGAGCTCCTCCGAGAATCGCTGCACGGCGTGCAGGTCGCGCGTGAAGATCGACGCGGAGAGGCCGTACTCGACCGCATTCGCTCGAGCGATCGCCTCGTCGAGGGTGGCGAAGCGGTAGAGCGAGGTGACCGGGCCGAACACCTCCTCGCAGGAGAGGTTCGCGTCCTCGGCGACGTCCTCGAAGACGGTCGGAGGGACGAGGTATCCGTCGCCCTCGGCGGCCTCTCCGCCTGCCAGCACCGTGCCGCCCTCGTTCCGCCCGCGCTCGATCGCGGCGACGACGTCGTCGCGCGCGCTCTCGCCCACGAGCGGCCCGACCTCGGTCTCCGGGTCGGACGGGTCGCCGACCTTGCCCGCGGCGACCCGCGCCAGGAGCTTGTCGCGGAAGGCGTCGTACACGTTCTCCTGGACGAGGATCCGGCGCGTTGCGGTGCACTTCTGGCCGGCAGACCAGAATGCGCCGGCGTAGGCGGCCTCGACGGCGCGATCGAGCTCGGCGTCTGCCATCACGACGAACGGGTTCTGGCCGCCGAGCTCGAGCTGCACGCGGCAGCCGCGGGCTGTCGCGGCGGCGCGGACGCCGTGACCCACCTCGACGGACCCGGTGAACGAGATCGCGCGCACGTCCGGGCTCTCCACGAGCGCCGCGCCGACCTTCGAGCCGGATCCGGTGAGCACGTTCAGGACACCGGCCGGGAGCCCGGCCTCGGCGAAGCACTCCGCGACGTGGAGGCCCGTGCGCGGTGCGTCGTGCGCCAGCTTCAGCACCACCGTGTTCCCGTGGATCAGCGCGGGGGCGAGCTTCCAGACCGGGATCGCGATCGGGAAGTTCCAGGGCGTGATCAGGCCGACGACGCCCACCGGGCGCCGCACGGTGTAGAGGCGCTGGAGCGGCACGGACGCGGCGTACACCTCGCCGACCGGACGCCAGGCCTCGCCGGCGGAGAAGCGAAGGATCGTCGCGGCGCGCGCGGCTTCCATCCGCGCCTCGCGGAGCGGCTTTCCCATCTCGGCTGTCATGTCGCGGGCGATCAGCTCCGTGCGGGCCTCGATCGCGTCCGCCGTCTTGTGGAAGAACGCCGCGCGAGCGGGGGCGGGAAGCGCCGCCCAGGCGGGGAACGCTGCAGCGGCAGCCGCGACGGCGCCGTGCGCGTCGTCGGCCGACGACGACTGGAAGACGCCGGTGACGGTCGACGGGCTCCACGGGTCGCGCTGCTCGTAGGTCTCGCCCGATCCGCCTTCGAGCCACTCGCCGCCGACGTAGTTGCGGGCAGGCGTGTCGGTCAGCGTCTCGGTCATCGCGGGTCCTTTCAGAGAAGTGTGGTTGCCAGCGCGACCGGGTTCACGAGCGTGCCGATCTCGGGCACGTGGATCTCGACCCAGTTGCCGGGGACCATGCTGAACGAGTCGGGCGGGACGAGCCCGGTGCCCGTCAGAAGAACGGACCCGGGCGGGACCGGGTTCTCCTTGACGAGCCAGGCGGCGAGCTCGTCGAACGTGCGCACCATGTAGGTGGTCGAGGTCTTGTCCTCGTACAGCACGTCGCCTTCCTCGTTCGAGATCCGCATGATGATCTGGAAGCCCTGCGGCTCGCGCGGCGGGATGTAGAGCGCAGGGCCGATCGCGCAGGCGCCGGCGTACACCTTCGCCTGGGTCAGGTAGAGCGGGTTGGCGCCCTCGATCTCCCGTGAGGACACGTCGTTGCCGATCGTGTAGGCGAGGATCTTGCCGCGCTCGCCGACGACGACGCCGATCTCGGGCTCGGGCACGTTCCACGTCGAGTCGCCGCGGATCCCGATCGGCTCGCCCGGCCCCACCGTGCGCCGGCTGGCCGCGTCCTTGAGGAAGAGCTCGGGCCGGTGCGCCTCGTAGACGAGGTCGTAGACGTCGCGGACGGCGCTCTCCTCGACGCGTGCGTCGCGGCTGCGCTCGTACGTGACGCCGGCGCACCAGACCTCGGGCGGGTCGAGCGGCGTGATCAGCGTCAGGCCGTCGCCGAGCTCGAGGCTGTAGGGGTCGGCCGGGGTCACGGGCCGTCCCTCGGGCGAGAACATCTCTCCTCGGAGGAACGGCATCGGGTCCTCGATGCCGGAGAGCCTCCGGAAGTGGCCCTCGTTGTCCACCTCGACTCCGACCGAGACTCTCCCGGCGCCGTCCACCCAGCGGACGATGCGGCGCATCAGTAGACCGCCCGGCCCCCGGAGATGTCGTACGTCGCGCCGGTCGAGAACGAGCACTCGTCGCTCGCCAACCAGCACGCGAGCGTCGCGACCTCGGCTGCGGATCCCATCCGGCCCATCGGGATGCGCTCGACCATGTACGTCACATGCTCCTGGGTCATGCCACCGAGCATCGGTGTCTCGATCACGGCGGGGGCGATGCAGTTCACGAGCACCCCGGTGCGGGCGACGTCCTTCCCGATCGCCTTGGTCATCGCGATCACGGCCGCCTTGGCGGACGAGTAGGCAGTGGCCATCGGGTTGCCCTCCTTGCCCGCGATCGACGCAACATTGACGATCCTCCCGTAGCCACGCTCCACCATTCCGGGGAGCACGGCACGATTGCAGAAGAAGACCCCGTCGGCGTCGATCGCCATCACGCGTCGCCATTCCTCGTCCGTGACGTCGACGGTGGCCAGCGACGCGCCGGTGATCCCGGCGGCGCAGACGAGGATGTCGAGCGGGCCGAGCTCCTCCGTTGCCCTCGCCACGGCAGCGTCCACCTGCGCGGAGCTCGAGACGTCGGCCGTCAGCGCGAGGACGCCCTCCGGCGCATCTGTGCCGAGGTCGAGGGACGCCACGCGGGCTCCCTCGTCGAGCAACCGCTTGGCGGTCGCTGCGCCGATGCCGCTCGACCCGCCCGTGACGAGCGCGACGCGGCCGGCGAATCGATGCTCGTTCCGCGCCACGGCGGCTAGCGTAACTTCTCGTCGTGGCATTCGATCCGGTGACCGACTACCCGCTCGGCAGCCGTCGCCCGGACCTCGTCACGACGCCCTCGGGGCTCCCGCTCGACGACGTGACGCTCGCCGGCGCCCGGGCGGGCTCGCTCGCTCCGGACGACACGCGCGCGACCGCGGGGACGCTCGCCCTCCAGGCGGAGGTGGCGCGAGCCGCGGGACGCGTCCAGCTGGCCGAGGGGATCGAGCGCGCGGCCGAGCTGACGCGGGTTCCGGACGACGAGCTGCTCGCGATCTACACGGCGCTCCGGCCGGGCCGCTCCTCGGCGGTCGACCTCGAGGCGTGGGCGGAGAGACTCGAGGAGCTCGGCGCGGGGCACAACGCGGTCTTCGTCCGCGAGGCGGCGGAGGCGTACCGCGCTCGAGGGCTCACAGCGGATGGCTGACGCGCGCCGCAGCAGGCGCTTCACGGCGCGCGAGGAATCGGAGCTGCGGCGGGAGGTGCTCGTCGAGCCGTGGCCCGAGCTGGGGCTCGTCGCCGCCGACGGACCGGCCGACCCCGAGCCGGAGCTCGTCGTCGAGAACGGCCGCGTCGTGCGGCTCGATGGTCGGGATGCAGCCGACTTCGACGTGATCGACCGCTTCCTCGTCGCGCACGGCCTCGATCTGGAGGTCGCCGACGAGGCGATGGCGCTCCCCGACGAGCGGCTCGCGCGCATGCTCGTCGACGTCGACGTCCCGCGCGACGCGCTCGTGCGCCTAGCGCGGGGGTTGACGCCCGCCAAGCTCGCGCGGGTCGTCGGGATGCTCGATCCCGTCGAGCTGATGATGGCCCTGAAGAAGCTGCGCGCGCGCCGTGACCCCGGCAACCAGGCGCACGTCACGAACCTCAAGGAGAGCCCGGCTCTCCTCGCGGCCGATGCGGCCGAGGCGGCGCGACGCGGCTTCGACGAGCTGGAGACGACGGTCGGCGTCGCGCGGTACGCACCCTTGAACGCGCTCGCCCTCCTGGTGGGCTCGCAGGTCGGGCGCCCGGGCGTGATGACGCAGTGCGCGGTGGAGGAGCGTCGGAACCTCGAGCTCGCGATCCGCGGCCTCGTCACCTACGCCGAGACGCTGTCGGTCTACGGCACCGAGCCGGTGTTCGCAGACGGCGACGACACGCCGTGGTCCAAGGCGTTCCTCGCCTCGGCGTACGCGTCGCGCGGCGTCAAGGTGCGCTTCACGTCGGGCACCGGCTCCGAGGCGCTCATGGGTCACGCGCAGGGCCTGTCGATGCTCTACCTCGAGGCCCGCTGCGTCTCCGTCGTGCGCGCCGCAGGCGCACAGGGCGTCCAGAACGGATCCATCTCGTGTGTCGCGCTCGTCCTCGCCGTCCCGGGCGGGACGCGCGCGATCCTCGCGGAGAACGTCCTCGCGGCGTGGCTCGACCTCGAGGTCGCGTCCGGGAACGACGCCATCGCGTCGCACTCGCCGATCCGCAAGACCGCGAAGCTCATGGGCCAGTTCCTCCCGGGCACCGACTTCGTCACCTCGGGCTACTCGATCATGGGCCGGCGCGACAACACGTTCGGCGGCGGCAACTACGACGCGGACGACATCGACGAGTGGCTGACGCTGCAGCGCGACTGGCAGGTCGACGGCGGCATCGAGCCGATCGAGGAGCTCGAGGCTCTCCGCGTCCGCGAGCGTGCCGCGCGAGCGGTGCAGGCCGTGTTCGCGGAGCTCGGCCTGCCTGCCGTGACCGAGGCGGAGGTCGAGGCCGCGACCCTCGCCCACGGCAGCGCGGACATGCCCGACCGCGACCGCGCCGCCGACGTCGAGGCCGCGGACGAGCTTCTCGCCCGTGAGATCTCGGCGCTCGACGTGGCGCTCGCCCTCGACCGGCAGGGCTTCGAGGACGTCGCCGAGGCGGTCGTAGGGATGCTGCGCCAGCGGATCGCGGCGGACTACCTCCAGACCGCCGCGGTGATCGAGCCCGACGGGCTCGTCCGCTCCGCCGTCAACGACCCGAATCTCTATCTCGGACCGGGGACCGGCTACCGGCTCGAGGGAGAGCGCTGGGCGCTTCTCCAGGCGCTGCCGCACGTCGTCGACCCGCGCAGCCTGGGAGCCGCCGTCGCGGACGCGGACGCGATCGTGGAAGAGTCCGGCCCGGCCGTGCCCGGCAGCGACCCGGCAGAGGTCGTGATCGCCGTCGGCCCGGCTTTCGCGGACGGCCTGCGGGAGACGATCGCGGGGCTGCCGCACGACGACGTGCTGGCCGCGGTCGTCGACGGCGTGCGCGAGGCGGGTGGGTCGCCGCGCATCGTTCGGATCCTGCGGGCCGCGGACGTCGCCTTCATCGGCCATGACGGCGCCGTGCTCTCCGGGTCCGGTGTCGCGCTCGGCCTCCAGTCGAAGGGAACCGCGGTGATCCACCGCGCCGATCTCCAGCCGCTCGACAACCTCGAGCTGTTCGGGATGAGCCCGCTCTACACCCTCGACAGCTACCGCGCGATGGGACGCAACGCCGCCGGGTACGCGCTCGGGCAGCGCGTCGGGCCGGTCCCGACGGAGCTCGACAACTTCGCGCGGGCGAAGCTGATCGTCCGGACGACGCTGCTCCACGCGCAGGAGGCGCGCGCCGTCGTACCCGGCGCGGCGCCGGTCGAGCTCGAGATCGTCGGTTCTGCACGCCAGCGACCGCGAAGCGGGCGCCTTCAGGGATCTGCCCCTGCTGCAGGCGGGTGATGAGCGGCGGGATTCCGCATCTGCGGAATCCCGCCTCGCGGACAAATCTCAGCCGATCGCAGTGCCGAACAGCGCGCCGATCCCGTAGGTCACCGCGAACGCCGCGGCGCCGAACGCGAGTTGCCGGGACCCGGACGCGAGCACGCTCCGCCCGGTGAGGAGCGTGATCGCGGCGCCGATCCCGAACAGGCCGAGCGCCGAAAGCGCCAGCGCCGTCACGACCGCGGTGTTCCCCGAGAGGAAAGCGAACGGCACGATCGGAACGATCGCTCCGAGCACGAAGAGCACGAACGACATCCCCGCCGCGACCCACGGCGAGCCGCCCAGCTCCTCCGGGTCGATGCCGAGCTCCTCGCGCGCGTGGGTGTCGAGAGCCGTCTCCGGGTCGGCCGAGAGTCGCTCGGCGACCTTCCTCGCCTCACTCGGGTGGAGGCCCTTCTGCTCGTAGACGAGCGCGAGCTCGGCTTGCTCGACCTCCGACTCGGTCGCGATGTGCCTCTGCTCGATCGCGAGCTCCTTGGCGCTCAGCTCCCGGCTCGACTGCACCGAGATCCACTCGCCCATCGCCATCGAGCACGCTCCGGCGATCAGCCCGGCGACACCCGTGACCAGGATGTCCTTCGAGGCGACGCCCGCGCCCGCGACTCCCATCACGAGGCTCGCGTTCGAGACCAGGCCGTCGTTCACGCCGAGCACAGCCGCGCGGAGGGCGTTGCCGCCGGCGGCACGGCCCCGCTGGAGGCGGGCAAGCGCCCGGCCGATCGGCTCGCCTCGCGCCTCGCCGACGAGCGTCGCCAGGGCGCGCGCGTGGCGCTCCTCGTCGGCCGCGAAGGCGCCGGACTCGTCCATGTACGCCTCGGTGGAGTGCGCCTCGCGATCGCGCATGATCGGCACGACCACGGTGTCGCCGAAGTCGCCGGCGAGCCGGCAGAGGATGCGCGCCCGCTGACCGGGTCGCGCCGGGCCGGGCTCGACGCCCGCCGCACGGAGGCGCTCCTCCCAGTGCGCGGCATGTCCCCGCTCGTCCTCGGCGATCGCGCCGAACAGCTCCGCTCGCTCCGGGGTCGTCTGCGCGGCCGCCAGAGCCCGGTAGATCGCCTCGGCGTCGAGCTCCTCCTGGCGGGCGTCCTTCCAGCGCTCGATCGTGTCCGGGTCGGTCTCGAGCGCCGTCATCGCCTTCAGTGCTCCCGCAGCCCTGCGGCGCGCTGCTCCGCGGCCAGCCGCTCCTCTGCCTCGGCTTCCTCCCGGAACAGCACCGTGAGAAGCCAGACGATCGCCGCGAAGAAGACGAGCGCCTGCTCGGTCGACATGAGGATGCCGCCGAGGTTCTGGTCCTTCTCGGCCGAGATCCCCCAGAGCCGCTCGGGGAGCGACGCGTAGTAGTCGTAGAGGGGCGGCGAGAACGTCAACGCGAGGCCGAGGAACGCGGAGCCGACGAACGCCGCCATCACGTAACCGATCCGGCCGAGGGTCGGGACACGGTGCGGAACATCGCAGAGCACGGGCCACCAGAGGACGAGCCCGATCGCGATCAGGAACGCGTGCTCGACCGCGAGCAGGAGGGTGTTCCGCACGAGGGCGTCGTATACCGCGCCGAGGTGCACGACGTACCAGCCGACGAGCCACATCGGCAGCGCCACCTGCGGCCGCGTGATCCACGCGAACCAGGCTCCGCCGCGCGCCGCGATTCCCGCGCGCATCGCGGGGGTGAGGCCGATCAGGAGGAGCGGGGGCGCCCAGTCGGAGATCATCACGTTCTGGAGCAGGTGGAAGAGGACGAGGTACTCGATCGCGATCGTCCCGAGCGGCGAGTTCAGCGCGAGCACGACGAGCGCGACGCCGGCGCCGAAGCACCAGGCGCGCCACGCCGGCCCGGGCTCTCGGCGCCACGCCCGCGCGTAGAGCACGACGGCGACGGCTCCGAGCAGGACGAAGAGCGGCTCGAAGGTGAACGACCAGGGCGAGGGCATCAGGCCGGCTCGGGGGCTGCGCGCGGCTCGGCTGCTCGCGCGCGCCTGGCCGTCAGCAGCAGCAGGACGAGCGCGGTGCCGAGCGTGAGCCCCTGCTCGACCATCATCACGACACCCGCCAGCTTCTGGTCCATGAGCGGGGAGAGCCCGAACAGCCGCTCCGGCTGCTCCACGTAGACGTCGTAGTACGGGTGGAACGAGAAGACGAACACGTACGCGAGCATCTGGCCCATCCAGAGCATCAGTGCCGCGAGGCCGATGCGCCCGTTGACACTCAGGCGTCCGTGCCCGGCAGGGTCGACGATGAGCGTCCAGACGAGCGCGCCCACGACCACGAGCGAGAGGTGCTCCAGGCGGTGCACGAGCGGATGCCGGAGCGCCGCGTCGTACAGCACGGGGAGATGCCATGCGACGAGGACGCCGAGCCAGAGGGCGACCGCGACACGCGGACGGAGGAGGAACGAGAGCACGCGGCGCAGCGCCTGCCGGCGTGCCAGGGGCGCCAGCAGGTCGCGGGGAAGGAAGAACATCGAGAGCGGCCCGCGCACGGCGACGAGCGCGAGTGCGACGCCGAGGTCGGCGATCAGCACGTGCTGGAGCATGTGCGCCGACTGGAGATACTCCTCCGCTATCGCGTCGAGCGGCGAGACGATTCCGAGCACGACGACGGCCACGCCCGCGAGGAACAGCGGCCAGCGCGACCACGGCGCCAGCTCGGGCCGCCGGCGGCGGAGCCGACGCCAGCCCTGCGCGAAGAACGCCACCGCGACGACCCCGCCCGCGAGCACGAGCGGGTCGAACGACCACGCCTTCCAGAGGTCGTCCGTCGCGGTCGCAACGAGCGGGGTCACGACTCCCTACGGTAGCCCTGCCCGGGGCCGTGCGGTGCGCGGTTGGTTACGCCAGCCGGACGAGGACCTCGGCGAGCTCAGCGGGTCGTGAGAGGAAGGGTGAGTGGCCGCCGTCGAGCTCGATCGGCTCGACGCCGAGAAGGTCGCGCGACATCGTCCGCGACCACGCCGGCGCGATGACGCGCTCGTCGCGGCAGAGGATCGAGGTGCGCTCGACGTCCGGGAGCGCGTCGACGGGCCACGGATCGAGTCGCGGGGCGGCGGACTGGGGGCGCAACATCGACACCGCCCAGGCCGCGTCCGTGGACGTGCAGTCGTGGTAGAAGCACCGGATGGCCGCCTCCGGGTCGGGCCAGTACGAGGCTCCGTCGTCACGCAACAGTGTGTTCCCGACGAAGCCCGGCACGTAGACGTCCTCCTTCGTGTAACGGTCGGTGACGCTTGCGCCCGGCTCCGGGACGAGTGCAGCGAGGAAGACGAGGTGCCGAAGAGGCCGGTGACGTGCGACGAGCGGGATCGTCGAGCCCGCCATCGAATGCCCGACCAGGATCACGTCGTCGTCGACCCCGCGCAGGGAGTCGGCGACGAGCTCGGCGTGTCGGCCGAGGCCCGCGTCAGGATCCTCGATCGGGAGGTCTACCGTGACCGAACGGCGACCGCGCGCGTCGAGCTCGCGCTCGAGTCGCTCCCAGCACCAGGCACCGTGCCACGAGCCGTGGACGAGACCGAACGTCGCCATCCCTCCACTGTATGCGGGTTGGCATGGCGAGGCAGTTGCGGCCCCGAAAGGGGACGCCTTCAGGGATCTGCCCCGCCGGAGGCGGGGATGCGCGGCGGGAATCCGTTTCTGCGGATTCCCGCTTCGCGCTAACGATCCACGTGGAGTGAGCCGCGGAGGTCGCCGAGCACGAGGTCGCGCTCGGCGTCCGGGATGTGGTCGAGCGGCACGGGGCCGAGCGCCTCGATGAACGTGACGCCGTCCGCCGAGTGGAGCTCGTGCTCGACGCCCCGATTGACGACGCACACGTCACCAGTGCGCATCTCCTGCGTGCGATCGCCGATCGTCATGGTCACGGAACCGTCGACGATCAGCATCACCTGCTCGGTGTGCTCGTGGCTGTGGCGCGCGACGGTCGTCCCGGGCGCGTACGTGACGTGCCCGAGGAAGACCTGGTCGCCGGCGACGGCCTTGAGCCCCACGCCCGGGAAGAGCGGGTGGGGCTCACGGCCGTCGAACGTCTCGAACGGCGAGTCCGCCACGAGGCTAGGCCGGGACCTCGAAGGCGATCCCGCCCCGCGCGACGGCGTTCACGGACAGCTCGGCGTCGAACACGACCGTCTTCCCGTTGCGCGTCGGCTCGGCCTTCGCCTCGAGCGCGCGGAGCACCTTCTCCGGCGTGATCGGCAGCTCCGTCACCCAGACGCCGACGGCGTCGTGCACCGCCGACGCGATCGCGGGGGGTTGCGCGTTGTTCGCCATCTCCCCGATGCCCTTCGCGCCGTACGGGCCGTCCGCGGAGGGGTTCTCGATGATGATCGTGTCGATCTGCGGCAGGTCCTCGAACCCGGGCGCGAGGTACGAGCCGAACTGACCGCCGCGGTGCTCGGCGGAGGGGTAGTACGGGTAGCAGTTCTCGAGCACGCCGAGCCCGAGGCCCTGGACGGCACCGCCCTCGATCTGGCCCTCGACGAGCGTCGGGTTGATCGCGCGGCCGACGTCGTAGACCTGGACCAGGCGCGTCACCCGGACGACGCCGGTCTCGTCGTCGACCTCGACCTCGGCCGCGCACGCGGCGTACGAGATCGCGGAGTGGGGCGGGCTGTCGACCTCCCCCGTCTCGGGGTCGACGATCGACGCGAAGTCCTTGAGCTGCGCCCCGGCGCCCGTGATCAGCTCGCCGTACGTCCACGTCGCCGCGGCGGCGACGTCGGGAACGGCGATCTTCTTCTGCGGCGCGCCCTTGGCCAGCACCTCGCCGTCCACGATCTCGAGGTCGGAGGGGTCGATCTCGAGCTCCTTGCCCGCGATGTCGAGGATCCGCTCCCTGACTCGCTCGGCCGCCTTCTCGACCGCCTTGCCCGCGACGAACGTCGCACGCGACGCGAACGTCCCGGTGCAGACGGGCGACGAGTCGGTGTTCGAGTTGTCGTACGTGATCCAGTCGTACGGGACGCCGATCGTCTCCGCGACGATCTGCGACTGGATCGTCTTCGACCCGTTGCCGATGTCGGACGTGCCCGCGAAGACGTCGATGCGACCGTCGGGCTTCACCTTGATCCACGCCTGCGACGGGTCGCCGTTCTGGTTCATGCCAGTCGGGTACTCGATCGCCGCGATCCCGCGGCCCTTGTGCACAGCCATCAGTGGTCCTCCGGGTTCGCCATCTGGCCGACGAGGTGCTCGGGGAGCAGGTCACCCTCGCGCGGGTCACGGGTCATCGCCGCGTAGTCCGGCTGGAGCTCGACGTCCATCCCGCCCGCGAGCGCCTTGACGACGGACACCGTCGAGGGATCGGTGTAGACGATCCGATTCGGCGACGTGTCGCCGATGCGGTTCGCGTTCTTCAGCCGCACCTCGTACGGGTCGAGCCCGAGCAGGTCCGCGATCCGGCTCATATGGGTCTCCGTCGCGAACGAGACCGACGTGACGCCGAAGCCGCGCATCGCGGTCGTCGGCACGCGATTCGTGAACACGACGTAGCCGTCGAACTCCAGATTCGGGATCGTGTAGGCGCCTGTGTGGTGGAAGGAGTGCTTCGTGAGCCCGTAGGGCGAGAAGCGCCCGTAGGCACCCGAGTCGTGCAGCGTGAGCATCTTGCGACCGAGGATCCACCCGTCCTTCGTCACCGCGTCGGCGATCTCCATGTGCCAGGGGGCCCGGGTCGACGAGCAGAGGAACTCCTCCTCGCGCGTCCAGCGCCACTTCACGGGGCGGCCTGACTTCTGCGCGAGGAGCGCGCACATCGTCTCGCTCGCGGTGTCGACCTTGCCGCCGAAGCCGCCGCCGACCGTCCCGCCGACGACCTTCAGCTTGTTGAGCGGCACCTGCAGGTGCGCCGCGACGACGCCCATCGAGAAGTAGAGCGCCTGCGTGCAGGAGTAGATCGTGAGGCGTCCGCTCGCCTCGGGCACGACGAGCGCGACCTGCGTCTCGAGCGGCACGTGCTCGATCGCCGCCGGCCGGTAGACACCCTGGACGATCGTGTCCGCCTTGTCGAACGCGTCCTCGACCGAGCCCTTGCGGATCTGGCGGCGGTCCATCTCTCCCTCGAAGTGCGTGTACCAGTTGCCCCACTGGTGCACCTTGGGCGCGTCCGAGTCGAACGCCCTGCGGATGTCGAAGAGCGGCGTCCGCTCGTCGAGCTCGATGTCGATCGCCTCGACGGCCGCCATCGCCGTCTCCTCGTCCTCCGCGGCCACCACGGCGATCGGCTGGCCCTTGTACCGCACCTCGTCCTTCGCGAGAAGCGGCTCGTCGGCCGGGATCCCGAGCGCCGAGAGGTGCCCGTACTCGAGGAGCGGCACATCCGCGTGCGTGATCACCGCGTGGACGCCGGGCATCGCCTCCGCCTTCGACGCGTCGAACGACGTGATCGTCGCGCTGTGGAGCGGCGAGCGAAGCGCCTTCGCCCAGAGCATGCCGGGCACGCGCACGTCGTCGACGTAGGTCGTCCGGCCGGTGACGTGCTCGATCCCGTCGTAGCGCGGGAGCCGTGCGCCGACGGCCTTCATCACACATCACCTCCGAGGTTCGTCATCCCCGCGCTCGCGGCGGTGACGGTCAGGTCGAACGAGTCGCCGCGCGCCACCGCGGCGACCGCGTCGATGATCTTCACGTAGCCGGTGCAGCGGCAGACGTGGCCGGCGAGCGCCTCCTGGATCGCCTCGCGGTCGTCCGTGCCGCCTCGCTTCAGGTAGGCGTCCGCCGCGATCATCATCCCGGAGGTGCAGAAGCCGCACTGCGCGGCGTAGTGGTGCGTGAACGCCTGCTGGAGCGGAGACAGCGACTCCGGCGCGCCGAGCCCCTCCACCGTGGTCACGCTCGCCCCGTCGAGGGCGCCGACCGGCGTGAGACAGGCACGCTGCGGCTCGCCGTCGACGAGGACCGTGCAGGCCCCGCAGCCACCCTGCTCGCAGCCCGCCTTGGGGCTCGTCACGCCGAGCTCCTCGCGCAGCACGTCGAGCAGCGTCGCGAGCGGCCCGCTCTCGACGTCGTGCGTCCTCCCGTTCACCGTGAGGTTCATGCGGACTCCTCGAGCTCGCCGAGGACACGGCGGACGAGCACGGGGAGCGTCCGCTCGCGGTACCAGGCAGAGGCCAGCGCGTCGTCGCCGAGGCTGACGTCCGCGACGGCGGCGGCCCCGGCGCGCTCGGCATCGGAGGCGGCCGCCTCCGCCGAGCGAAGCCGCGTTCCGAACCCGGCCAGCCCGGTCGCCGCAAGACGCGTCTCGCCGGACGCCGTGCGAACGCCGCTCACCGCGAGCACCGTGTACTCGTGGGTGTGCGCGTAGTCGATCGCCGCGAATGCCGACGCGGCGGGCTTCTCGAACGTGACGTCGAGCAGGAGCCTGCCGGCGCGGCGGCCGAGGAACTCCTCGAGCGGCTCCGTCGACGCGCCGTCGGCGCCGACCGAGCGTGCCTGCGCGTCCAGTGCGAGCAGGGGCCCCTGGAGATCGCCGCGTGGCGCATCCTGCCCTTCCCCGGCGCACAGGTTGCCGCCGACCGTCGCCTGCAGGCGGATCTCGTAGTCGGCGACGTTGAGTGCGCACTGGGCGAGCGCCTTCACGTCCTGGGCCAGCTCCGCGAGCCGGGCGACGGGCAGACCCGCGCCGAGGGTCACGGTGGCGCCCGAAACGTCGAGCGTGTCGAGCCCCGCGCGCGAGAGCACGAGCGCCTTCGTGGGGGCGAGGCGCCCGTAGGTGATCTCCGGCATGACGATCGTTCCGCCCCCGACCACGGTCACGCCCGACCCGTCGCCGAACTGTGCGACGGCCTCGTCGGCCGAGGTCGGGAACAGGACCTCAGTGGCTTGCGTCATGGACCTTCCTTCGGTCGTTGGTCAGCGCTGCGAGTCTAACGCGGCCGTCTCGCAGACAATCGATTATCGGTTCTCGCCGCTGGCCCGGTCAGGCCTGCTGCTTGCCGGCGATGCCCCAGTGCTTCGGGTCGACACCCTGAATCACGACCTGGATGTGCGACGGATCGGCGCCCGACGTCTCGGCGAGCGCCTGGGTCAGCGCCTCGATCATCTTCGGGACGGACTCCTCCGTGACGCGCCTGTCGTAGAGCTTCACCTCGATCATCGGCATGCCGGCTCTCCCCTTTCGTGGCTCGCAGTCCTCGGGCCGAGTCTTACACGACCGCGTCAGCCGACCGGTGCGGTCACGGCGGCGAGGATCTCGTCCCGGGCGCCCGCGTCGAGCGCCGCCCGGGCCGCCGCTCTGCCCGCCTCGACCGCCCGGTCGAGCGCGCGGAAGTCGCGCAACGGGATGTCCTGTGCCTCCGGCGTGATCACGAGCAGGGCGAGCTCGCGGTTCCGCTCGGCGCGCTCGACGCTTCCCAGCACGGTCGCGCGCGAGAGCGTCTCCATGATCGACGGCAGCGGCGGCTCGTCCTCCGCGGACACCTCGAGCCGGCGCACGACGTCGACCGCCACGATCGGCCCCTCACCCGAGTCGGCCATCGCGTCGATCGGCAGGTTGTTGAGCACGCCGCCGTCGACGAGCAGGCGCCCGCTGCGGGAGAGCGGCGGCACGAGCCCCGGGATCGACATGCTGGCTCCCACGGCCTCGGTCACGCTCCCGCGCCGATGGATGACGAGCCTGCTCGAGAGCAGGTCGGCGCTCACCGTGAAGAGCGGCTTCGCGAGCTCCTCGATCGTCATCTCTCCGAAGAGGCGGTCGAACATCCGCGCAGCCTTGCGCGAGCGGATCAACGCGACCCGCGGGAGCGTGTAGTCGTTGAACGGCGAGCGCCGTACGAGCTCCTCGTCGCAGCGGTCGCGAATGTCGCCGGGAGACCAGCCGGCGGCCGCCATCGCGGCGATGAACGAGCCCATCGAGCAGCCGCCGTAGCGGTCGATCTCGATCCCGTCGGCCTCGAGCTCGGCGAGCGCGCCGATGTGCGCGAAACCGCGTGCACCGCCGCCCGAGAGGACGACGCCGAGCGCGCGCCCGACGAGTCGCCGCGCGAGCCGGCCGGCGCCCGGGTCGCTCGGCTCGGTGGTCGCGAGCCGGTGGTGGGCGCGCGGCTGGACGGCATCGAGGAGCGTGCGGAGCGCGGCGCCGGACGACGGTCCGAGCACCACGAGGTCGGCGTCGGGAGAGGGCTCGGCCGGAGGCGGGCTGTCCGCCGTCGCGACCAGCAGCGTCCGGTCGGCCTGGCGCGCGCAGAGGTCGCTCCAGACGCCGGCGCCCGTCTCGTCGACGAGCAGCACGTGGGCGTTCTCTTGCTCGGCCTGTTCGACCGCGCTGGTGCCGGCGGCGTCCGCCCCGAGGATTTCGACCGGCCCGTACGTCGAGAGAGCGTGTGCGAGCGAGGACGCGACCGCTGCGAGCGGCACGCCTGCATCCACTCGCCGGAGCGTGAGCAGCGCCGGACGGCTGGGCGGCGCGGCCAGGCCGCCGCTCGCCTGGAGCTGCGCCGCCAGCTCGCGCGCCACGGCGGCGGCGAAGCCGGAGTCGCGCTCCATCAGCTCGACGAAGCGGCCACGGCCGAGCTGGAGGAGCGTCGAGTCGCGGACCGCCTGCACGGACGCCGACCGCGCCGAGCCGGTCAGAAGGGCGAGCTCTCCGATCGCCGCGCCCGGGCCGAGGACGCGCAGTGTGCGCCCGTCGGCACCCGCCACCGCCCGCAGGCGCCCACGCAGGACGACGTAGAGGTCCTCGGCATCGTCTCCCTCGCGGATCAGCCACTCGCCCGCGAGTACGCGGCGCGGGTAGGCGTCCGCCGCGAGCGCTTCGAGAGCTTCCGCGTCCGCCCCCGCGAGGAGCGGCACGCACGCAAGGGTGGACAGGGAGACTCCGGTGGTGCTCAAGGCCCGCCTCGCCGCATGTGGCGATCGTACGCCGTCGGCGACTCACCGATCCACCTTTTCGTCGTCTCATTCCATGGAGCACGACGTGATGGGGTCTGGAGACATGCGGTCGGATTCGGCCGACGAGTTGCGCGCGCGGCAGGAGCGGGAGCTCGCCGCAGGGTTCGCGCTCGCGTCGATGGAGCACGCTCTCGCCCGCGAGGCGTTCCACGTCGGCGTGGCGTTGCGGCAGGCGGGCGTCGAGCTCGACGCCCGCACGTTCGTGGCGCTGCGGATCCTCGAGGTGTGCGTCGACCAGCTGATCGACCCGTCGGACGCCTTCACCGAGCTCGTCGAGAACGGGTCGCTCGACCGGTCGGTGTCGCTCGCCACCGAGCTGCTCGAGCGCGACGCCGCCTGACGGCACCGCCCCGGTACGCTCCGGGTATGGAGTTCCAGAGCATCGACGAGCTCGACAGCGCGCTCCGCGAGGCCGATTACCTGCCCGATCGCGGGCTCTCGACGGCGCTCTATCTCGCGCTCGCGCTCTCAAAGCCTGTGCTGCTCGAGGGCGAGGCCGGAGTGGGGAAGACGGAGGCGGCGAAAGCGCTCGCTTCCGTTCTCGATGCGCGGCTGATCCGGCTCCAGTGCTACGAGGGGCTCGACGTCGCGCATGCGGTGTACGAATGGAACTACCCGCGCCAGCTGCTGCACATCCGCGCGGCCCAGGAGGGCACGCTGCGGGAGGAGGACCTCTTCGGGCCGGAGTACCTGATCCGCCGCCCGCTGCTCGAGGCGATCGACTCGGACGAGCCGGTCGTGCTCCTGATCGACGAGATCGACCGCGCCGACGAGGAGTTCGAGGCGTTCCTCCTCGAGGTGCTGTCGGACTTCCAGATCACGATTCCGGAGCTCGGCACGATCGCCGCGCGACGGCGGCCGGCGGTGATCCTCACCTCGAACCGGACGAGGGAGCTGCACGACGCGCTCAAGCGCCGGGCGCTGTTCCACTGGATCGGCCACCCGTCGATCGACCGGGAGATCGCCATCGTGCGCCTGCGTGTCCCCGGCGTTCCGGAGCGGCTCGCATCGGAGGCGGCGGCGTTCGTGCGCGAGCTCCGCGGGCTCGATCTCGCGAAGCCGCCGGGCGTCGCGGAGACGATCGACTGGGCGATGGCGCTGAACGCGCTCGGCCGGAAGGAGATCGACGCCGAGGTGGTGCAGCAGACGCTCGGCTCGGTGCTCAAGTACCGCGAGGACGTCGACGCAGTTCAGGACGAGACGCTCTCGCGCCTGGTCGAGGCGGCGCGAGCCGCGGCAGCGACGGGGTAGCCCGTGGCCGCAGGCGACGCCATCCTGGGTCACGTCGTCACGTTCGGCCGTGTCCTGCACGAGGCCGGGCTCGAGGTCGGCCCCGGCCGTGTGGCCGACGCGTTGCGTGCTCTCGACGCCGTCGATCTCGAGCGGCAGGAGGACGTCTACTTCTCGCTCCGGCAGACGCTCGTCTCGCGGCACGACGAGCTCGATCTGTTCGACCGCGCCTTCAGCGCGTGGTTCCTCCGCGCGCCCGTCATTCCTCCCGCCCGCATGCGGTCGGCGGCGATGACCGAGACGCGTGTGGGCGCGCAGTCCGATCGGCTGCGCTCGCGCGAGGCGGAGAAGGACGGAGAGCAGAGCGATCCCCTCGAGCTCGGCGCGTCTGGTCTGGAGCTGCTGCGCGACAAGGACTTCGCCGAGCTGACGGGCGACGAGCTCCGGCGGCTGCGCGAGCTGATCCGCCGGATCGCGCGCTCGCGGCCCGAACGGCACTCGCGGCGGCGAACGCCGGACTCGCGCGGCGACCGCCTCGACGTGCGCCGCATGATCCGCCGCTCACTGCGCGCGGGCGGCGATCCGCTCGACCGGCCGGTCAGGGCGAGGAAGCAGGTGCCGCGCAAGCTCGTCGTGCTCTGCGACGTCTCGGGCTCGATGGACAGCTACGCGCGTGCGCTGCTGCTCTTCCTCCACGCCGTCGTCGGGACGGGCCGCGGCGTCGAGGCGTTCGCGTTCGGGACGCGCCTCTCGCGGTTGACCCCCGACCTCGCGACGCGCGACCCCGACGCCGCGCTCGCGCGGTGCACCGAGGCGGTCGTCGACTGGGGCAGCGGGACGCGGATCGGTGCATCGCTGCGCGAGTTCAACGAGGTCTACGGCAGGCGCGCGCTGTCCCGCGGCGCGATCATCCTCATCGTCTCGGACGGCTGGGAGCGCGAGGACCCGGAGCTCGTGGGGCGCGAGATGGCGAAGCTCGCGCGCGCCGCATACGCGGTCGTCTGGGTCAACCCGCTCAAGGGGAATCCGCAGTACCAGCCGCTCGCGGGTGGCATGCGCGCGGCGCTGCCATATGTCGACCGGTTCCTGCCCGGCCATAATCTGAGGAGTCTCGAGGAGCTGGCGGCGGTACTCGCCGGCATCGAAAGGAGGCATGCAGCGTGAAAGAGATCCTGCCCGAGGTCGAGTCCTGGCGCGAGGCCGGAGAGAAGGTGGTGGTGGCGACCGTGGTCGCGACGCGCAGGTCGGCGCCGCGCCCCGTCGGCACGAGCCTCGCAGTGTCGGAGTCCGGGAAGATGTGCGGTTCCGTCTCCGGCGGATGCGTCGAGACCGACGTCTACGAGAACGCGATGGAGGTCATGCGGACGGGTGAGCCGAAGCTGCTCAGCTACGGCATCACCGACGACCTGGCCTGGAGCGTCGGCCTGCCCTGCGGGGGCGAGATCGACGTCTTCGTGGAGGCGGTCGAGTGAGCCTCGTCCGGCGACTCGCGCAGCTTCGCGAGAAGGGCGGGCGCGCCGTGCTCTTCACCGTCGTCGAGGGCGACGGCGTCGGCGCCAAGGCCCTCGTCGTCGAGGGCGAAGAGACGCTCGGCGACGGCGTCCCCGAGGAGGCGATCGCGCAGTTCGACGAGCTGATCCGCCGCGGGCGCAGCCGGATCGTCGACGTCGACGGCGCCAAGGTGTTTGCCGAGTGGTACGGCCCGCCGCCGCGTCTCTTCGTCTACGGCGCGGTCGACACGGCGGAGGCGCTCGCGCGCGGCGCAAAGCTGCTCGGCTGGACGGCGATCGTCGCCGACGCCCGCGCGACGTTCCTCACGCCCGAGCGGATTCCGTCCGCGGATCAGCTGATCGCCAAGTGGCCCGACGAGGCGATCGCCGAGATCGCGCCGGACCACCAGACGGCGATCGTCGTGCTGACCCACGACGACAAGTTCGACGAGCCCGCGCTCATCGCGGCGCTCGACACCGAGGCGTTCTACATCGGCGCGCTCGGCTCGCGCCGGAACCAGGAGCGTCGACGCGAGCGACTGCTCGAGGCCGGCGTGGCCGAGGAGAAGCTCGCGCGCATCCAGGGCCCGTGTGGTCTCGACATCGGCGCCGACACGCAGGCCGAGACGGCGCTCTCGATCCTCGGGGAGGTGCTTGCCGTGCGCGCGGAGCGTCCCGGCGGCCCGCTCCGCGAGGCGAAGCAGCGGATCCACGTCGAGGTGGCGTAGGGCCAGAACACCGTCGACGCCCTACGGGCGCCAGCTCTTTCGTCCTGCCGCCCAGAGCTGAAACGGCAGAAGCGGCCACAGGGCGAGCTCGCGGAGCGAGGCGCGTCTCGACCTTCCCGCGGGCGAGGCGGAGCGCACCCGCACGCCGGTGTGGAGGAGGAGCCAGCGCAGCGCAACCTTCGCGCGCGGCGCATGCCACGACGACGTCACGACGACGACCTCGCGCGCGCCGACGCGAAGAACGTCGTTGAGCGCGTTCGCCATGTTCTCCACGGTGGTGCGCGCGTCCGGGTCCACCACCAATTCACGCGCGTTGCCGCGCCAGGCTGCGCGCATCAGCTCTGCCTCGGAATGCCCACCGGACGTTCGGGCCCAGCCCGACAGCACGACGACGTCGTCCGCGGTCGCCACTTCAGCCGCGCGCTCGAGCCGAGCAGCGCAGACCGGGTGCAGCTCGTCGCGATCGCCGCTCGAGTAGCCGAGCACGACAACTACGCGGAAGCCACGCCCCTCGCGCGTTGCCGTCACGACCGGCGGTGCCGCAGCCAGCGGAAGAAGAGGAGCGTGCCGACGACCGTCAGCACCAGCTTGACGGCCTTCTTGCCCTGCAGCTTCGACTCGCCGTGCTCGCGCTCGCGCATGTGCACGGCGACCTCCTCGACCCGCAGCCCGGCCTGCTTCAACCGCAAGAGCGCCTCGACCTCCGGTGCGCCGCTCACGTACGGGCGGGCCATCACCGGCATCGCCTCGCGGTTGACGGCGGCCATCCCGCTCGTCGGGTCGCGGAAGGGTCGCCCGAGCCGAACGTGCATCGCCTTCTGCAGCAGGCCGATCCCGAAGCGACGTGCGGGTGACGGCTCGTAGCGGTCGGCGACGTACCCCTCGCCCTCCGCAAAGCGCGAGCCCACGGCGACGTCGCAGCGGTCGGAGCGGACGAGATCGAGCAGCCTCCGCAGCTCGTCGACGGGGTGCTGGCCGTCCGCGTCGACCCGGCCGCAGTAGGCGTAGCCCCTCTCCTGCGCCTCGCGATACCCGGCTGCGATCCCCGCGCGCAGGCCACGGTTCTCGCCGAACGAGACGACGATCGCGCCTCCGGCCGCCGCGACCTCCGCTGTGGTGTCGGTCGAGCCGTCGTCGATCACCAGGACGTCCGCGGCCGGGAGCCCGGCGTGCAGCTCGTCGAGCACGCCGGGGAGGGCACGCTCCTCGTTCCAGGCCGGGATGAAGACGACGGTGTCGCTCGCCACGGCGAGGAGCCTACTGGCGCAATGCGAGTTTGCGACCGCGAATGCGGGCGCCTTTAGGGGTGTGCCCCGCCGCAGGCGGGGATCCGAGCGGCGGGAATTCGCTCCTGCGAATTCCCGCTCGCGAACAAAGTAGAGTCGCCTTGAGTCGACGCAGACGAAAGGAGAGAACGCCGTGTCGGGTATCGAGGCGAAGTCGGACGCGATCTTCGAGCTGGTCGAGGAGGAGGCCGCGGTCGAGCAGCTTGCGACGGGCTTCACCTTCACCGAGGGGCCGGTCTGGCATCCCGCCGAGCAGGTCCTCTACTTCTCCGACATGCCCGGCGACGTGCGCCGCAAGGTCACTCTCGACGGTCAGGTGACCGAGGTGCGCCGGCCCTCGTTCAAGTGCAACGGGATGGTCCTCGAGGCGAACCTCGACCTGCTCGTCTGCGAGCACGTGACGAGCTCGCTCGTCCGCGAGCGCCGTGACGGGGTGCGGGAGACGCTCGCCTTCCACTACGAGGGCAAGTACCTGAACAGCCCCAACGACGTCACCGTCCGCTCGGACGGGACGATCTACTTCTCGGACCCGTGGTACGGCCGCTTCCCGGGGTTCGGCATCGAGCGTTCGCGCGACCTCGGCTGGCAGGGCGTGTTTCGCATCCCGCCGGGCGGCGGACAGGACGAGCTCGAGCTGGCCGTGGCGCAGGACGAGTTCGACATGCCGAACGGGCTCTGCTTCTCGCCGGACGAATCGCTGATGTACATCAACGACACACCGCGCGCCCACATCAAGGTCTTCGACGTCGCCGCCGACGGGTCGCTCTCGAACGGACGGATGTTCTTCGACGGCGTCGGCACCGGCGTGATCGAGGAGGGCATCCCCGACGGGATGAAGTGCGACGAGCGCGGCAACATCTGGGTCACCGGGCCCAAGGGCGTCTGGGTGATCTCGCCCGACGCCGAGCACCTCGGCACCGTGCTCGTGCCCGAGAACGTCGGCAACCACTCGTGGGGCGGGACGGACTGGCACACGCTCTTCATCCCCTCGAGCACGTCCGTGTACACGATCAGGACCACCGTCGGCCCGCGGCGCGAGCCGTACATGGCGTAGACCACAGGAGGAGACGAGATGCCCGACTTCAGCCTCGACACGTCGCGCTGCGTCCTCATCGTCCAGGACATGCAGAACGACGTGATCATCGACAACGGCGCGTTCGCCGAGTCCGGCGCACCGCAGCACGCGAAGGACCAGAACGTCGTCGAGAACGTGAAGGACCTCGCCGCGTTCTGCCGCGGCAAGGGGATTCCCGTGATCCACGTCTGGTACATCGTCGAGCCTGGCGCCCCGGGCCTCAAGGTCAACGCCCCGCTCTTCGAGGGCGTCGCGGCGGGCGCGCTCGTCCGCGGGACGTGGGGCGCCGAGCCCGCCGAGGGGCTCGAGGCGCAGGACGGCGACTTCGTCGTCGAGAAGATGCGGATGTCGGCCTGGCAGGGGACGAAGCTCGAGAACCTGCTCGCAGGCCTCGGCCGCGACACGATCGTCGTCACAGGCGCGTGGACGAACATGTCGATCGAGCACACGTCCCGCACGGGGGCCGACAAGGGCTTCTTCATGGTCGTCCCGGAGGACGGCTGCTCGACGATGAACGCCGACTGGCACAACGCGTCGATCAACTTCGCGCTGCAGAACGTCTCGACGGTGACCAACTGCGCGGACGTCAAGGCCGCGCTCGCTTGATCTGCAAGCGGCGGATCCGCGAGCGGATCCGAACGGGATCCGCTCGCGCGGGTCCCTCCCGCGCACGAAGATCCCTGAAGGCGGCCGCTTCGCGGCCGCAACCCCAGTCCATGAATGCCGAAGTCGAGTCATGAAGACGCGGGCCGCGCTCTTCCACGCGGTCGGGCAGCCGCTCGAGGTCGTCGAGATCGACCTCGCCGAGCCGCGCCCTCACGAGGTCGTCGTGCGGATGGCCGCGGTGGGTATCTGCGGCACCGACCTCCACCAGGTGAAAGGCGAGTTCCGCCGGCCGACGCCCATGGTGCTCGGGCACGAGGGCGCGGGGGTCGTCGAGGAGGTCGGCGATGCGGTCACCCGCGTCCGATCGGGCGACGACGTCGTTCTCTCCTGGGCGCCGTCGTGCGGCGAGTGCGCCGGTTGCCGTCGCGGCCGCCCCGCGACATGCCGGGTTCTCAATGCCGCCATCCCGAACGGGACGCTCCCCGACGGGACGACCGGGATGTCGTACGGGGGAGAGACGGTGTACCGCGGCACCGCGACCGGCTGCCTCGCGGAGCGGGTCGTCGTCTCCGAGCAGGTCGCGCTGCCCCTCGCCGGTGCGGTTCCCTCGGATCAGGCCGCGCTGCTCGGCTGCGCGGTGTTGACCGGCGTCGGCGCCGTGCTCTACGCGGCCGGTGTGGAGCCGGGCGCGTCGGTGCTCGTGATCGGCGGGGGTGGCGTCGGTCAGTTCGTCGTCCAGGGCGCCCGGATCGCCGGAGCGGCGACGATCGTCCTCTGCGATCCGGTCGAGGGCAGGCTCGACGCAGCCCGGGCGCAGGGCGCGACGCACGTCGTCGGGCCGGACGAGCTTCGCGGCCTGATGCGGGCCGAGCTCCCGGACGGCGCCGACTACGGGTTCGACGCTGTCGGCTACCCAGCTACGACCGAGACGGCCCTCCGCGCCACGCGCGAGGGGGGCACCGCGGTGATCGTCGGGCTGCCGCCTCAGGGTGAGCGGCTCGATCTCGACCCCTTCGAGCTGATCCGGAAGGAGAAGCGGCTGACCGGGACGCTGTACGGGTCGGAGGACCCGGCGGTGGCGCTTCCGGTGATGCTGGAGCACGTCCGCGCGGGGCGCCTCGACCTGGCGTCGTCGCTCGGGCCGTCGTTCCCGCTCGACGAGGTGAACGCCGCCGTCGAGACGAGCCTCGCCGGCGAGGCCGGGCGCGTTCTCGTGGTGCCCTGAGCCTCAGAGCTCGGGGTCGCTCGGCTCTGGAAGCGATGCCGAGAGCGCCTGGACGACCTCTTCCTGCAGCCACGAGAGCCAGTGATACAGGGCGAGCCGGGGGGCGTCGGGGTCGTCGCGATCGAGCGGGGCGTAGCTCTCCTCCGTCACGTCGAGCTGCGTCCCGAGGACGAGTCGCAGGCTTTCGAGGCCGCCGAGCCAGGTGCGGAGCTCGGCCTCGGTGAGCGACTCCGCGTGGGCCGTCCGCTCGAGCTCGTGGAGCGCGGCAAGCTTCCCCTCGAGGAGGCCGGCGCCAACGAGGTGGGCGTACTCCACGTTGCTCTCGTCGTCGTCGACGAACGCAGGCGGAAAGAGCCGGTAGAGCGTCGGCTCCCCGGCGTCGAGCGCCTCGCGCAGCTGAGAAGGCAGCGCTGCGAGGACATCCCGCTCCTCCGAGGGAAGCCGCACCCGGTACGACCCGTCCCGTCGCCGATCGATGCCGCGGCGCACCGTTAGTCCTGCTGCATTGTCGCCCACAGGCCGTGCGCGTGGAGGCGCGAGACGTCGAGCTCCGCTTTCTCCCGCGTTCCGGTCGACACGGCCGCTTTGCCCTCCTGATGCACCTGCAGCATCAGGCGGGTGGCCCTCGTCCGGGAGTAGCCGAAGAGCTGCTGGAGCACGAGGGTGACGTAGCTCATCAGGTTGATCGGGTCGTTCCAGACGATCACGACCCACGGCCGCTCGTCGAGCGGCACGTCCTTGGACGACGGCTTCTGTACCTCAACCGGCGCTTCGACGACCTGGCTCACCGCACCAGTGTGCCGACGGTGTCGTCTGCTGGCGAGGGCCTATTCCACGTCGGTCGACCGGCTCGGCGAGGCCCGATCCTCGTCTGGTGTGTCGTCGGACCCGTTCGGGGCAGCCGTGCCCGGCTGGGGATCCCGGGAGTAGAACCTCAACCGCTCGACGATGTCGGGGATCGGCTCGACGGAAGCGTCGTCGTCCCCGTCCATGTCGTACTCGTCGTGCTGTTCCTGCTTGAAGCGCCGACCGAGACCGCCGCCGCGCTTGGCCTTCTCCTCGGCCCGCTGCCGGCGGCGCTCCTCCTCCGCACGCAGCTTCTCCTCGGCCTGACGCCGGCGCTCGTCCTCCTCGCGCTGCTTCGCCGCGGCTTTCTCGGCCTCGCGGGCGGCAGTCTCCTCGCGCTTGCGCCGCTCCGCGTCGAGCTTCTCCTGGACGCGCGCCTCCTCGGCCTGCCGCTTGGCTGTTTCCTTCGCCTCGATCTCGCGACGCTTGGCCTCCTCGACCTCGCGCTTGGCGGCTTCCTTCGCTTCGATCTCGCGGCGCTTGGCCGCTTCCTTTGCCTCGACCGCGCGGAGCTTGGCCTCTTCCGCCTCGCGCTTGGCGGACTCTCTCGCCTCGATCTCGCGGCGCTTCGCGGCTTCCTTCTCCTCGGCCTCGCGACGCTTCGCGTCCTCCTTCGCCGCCGCTTCGTCGCGCTTGCGCTGCTCCTCGGCCGCCTTCGCCTGCTGCCGCTCCTCCTCGGCACGTCGCTTCTCGGCTTCCTTTTCCTCGCGACGGCGCCGACGGGCATCGCCCCGTGACTCCTTCTGCTCCTCGAGCGACGCCTCGCCGATCTCGAGCTCCTCGAGCGGCTCGGCCGCGGCGGCCAGAGCGGCCGCCGCAGCGGCTTCCTGCTCGCGTCGGCTCGGCCTCCTCGGCTTCGCGTCGCCCGGCTTCCTCTGCCTCGGCCCGGGCGCGCTCTTCGGCTTCGACCCTCGCGCGCCTCGGCCTCGGCTTCGAGGCGGGCGCGTTCCGCTGCTTCTGCCTCGGCTGCGAGGCGTGCCGCCTCTTCGGCTTCGACCCGGGCGCGCTCTTCCGCTTCGACCCTCGCGCGCTCGGCCTCGGCCTCGGCTTCGAGGCGGGCGCGTTCCTCGGCCTCGAGCCGTTCGCGCTCGGCGGCTTCCGCCTCCGCCCGTGCGCGCTCGGCCGCCTCTGCCTCGGCTGCGAGGCGCGCAGCCTCTTCGGCTTCGGCGCGGGCGCGTTCCTCGGCCTCGAGTCGTTCGCGCTCGGCGGCTTCCGCTTCGGCCCGTGCGCGCTCGGCTGCTTCTGCCTCGGCTGCGAGGCGCACGGCTTCTGCCTCGGCTGCGAGGCGCGCTGCTTCTTCCTGTGCCTCCACACGGGCACGTTCGGCGGCTTCCGCCTCGGCCCGTGCGCGCTCTTCCGCCTCGCGTCGTGCTGTCTCCTCGGCTTCGGCGCGTTCGCGTTCCTCGGCCTCGGCTGCCAGGCGTGCCCCCTCGGCTACGGCTGCGGCTTCGGCACGTGCGCGCTCGGCTGCCTCCTCCTCGAGGCGCGCCGCTTCCTCGGCCTCCGCCCGGGCGCGGTCCTCGGCTTCGAGGCGTGCCTGCTCGGCCGCCGCGGCTTCGGCCCTCGCTCGCTCCTCGGCCTCGACCCGGGCGCGTTCGGCTGCCTCTGCCTCGGCCGCCAGGCGTGCCGTCTCCTCGGCTTCGGCGCGGGCGCGCTCCTCTGCCTCGATCCGGGCGCGCGCCGCTGCCGCTTCCGCCTCGGCGCGCGCGTCGCTCCTCGGCTTCGAGCCTGGCCCGCTCGGCTGCGGCTGCTGCTGCTGCCGCCGCTGCGACCTCCGCCGCCTCGTCGTCTGTCTGCTCGGCTGCGTCCGGCACGGCGCGCATGCGGTCCTGCGACTGCAGCGCGGCGCGCTCCGCGGCGGCCGCCGCGGCCAGGCGGGTCCGCTCGACGGCCTCCCGGCGGGCGGCGAGCTCGGCCTCACGCCGCTCGCGCTCGGCCGCCTCGACGGCTGCGGGATCCGGCTCGTCGGGGTCCGGGACGATGGTCAGGGCCGGTGGGGGCGCCGCCGCGAGCTCGGCGTGCAGGCTGCGCAGCGCGCTCCGCTCGACCTTCCCGGTCGTCGTCTTCGGGAGCTCGGCGACGAATGCGATCTCACGCGGGCTGTTGTACGGCGCGGTGACGGCCTTGACATGCTCCTGGAGCTCGGTGGCGAGGCGGTCGGTCGCCTCCTGCCCCGGACGGAGGACGACGAACGCCTTCACGATCTGGCCGCGGTCGAGGTCCGGGACCCCGACGACGGCGCTCTCTGCGACCGCGGGATGCTCGAGGAGGGCGCTCTCGACCTCGAACGGGCTGATGCGATACGCGGCAGAGACGATCACGTCGTCCGCGCGCCCCACGAACCAGAAGTAGCCGTCCTCGTCGCGCTTCGCCCGATCGCCCGTCAGGTACCAGTCGTCCCGGAAGACCGCGTCGGTCTCGTCGGGCGCCTCCCAGTAGCCGGCGAAGAGGGTCGGCGGGCGGCCGATCAGCGCGAGGTCGCCCTCGACTCCTGGCGGGCAGACCTGGCCCGCGTCGTCGATCACGGCCACGTCGTGGCCCGGGGTCGGAAGGCCCATCGATCCCGGGCGGATGGGGACGCCGGGCGTGTTCGCGATGAGTACGGAGTTCTCCGTCTGGCCGTAGCCGTCGTGCACCGTGAGCCCCAGCGCATCCTGGAATCGCGCGATGACCTCGGGATTGAGCGGCTCGCCGATCGATACGGCGTGGCGGAGCCGCGGCAGATGCGTGAACTCCAGCTTCTCGAGCTTGGCGAGCATCCGGTACTCGGTCGGAGTCTGGGAGAGGATCGTGACCCCGAGCCGCTGCACGAGCGAGAGGCGCTCCTGGGCATCGAACGGTCCGTCGTGCACCACGATCTCCGCCCCGTGCGACCAGGGGCCGATGAGGGAGTTCCAGATCCCCTTCGCCCACCCCGTCTCCGAGGTGCACCAGACGACGTCGCCCTCGTGCGCGTCGAGCCAGTGCGTCGCCTGCGTCCGCTGCGCCCACGTGTACGCATGCGTGTGCACGACGCCCTTCGGCTCCCTTTCCGTGCCGGACGTGTAGAGGATCAGCGCGGTCTCGCCGGCGGACGTGTCCTCGGTCGGCGCGACCGGCATGTACCGGCGCAGCTCATCGAGCGCCTCGTCCAGGAAGAGCACCGACACCGAGGCGCCGACCTGGTGGCGCATCTCCTCGATCTCGAGCTCTAGTGACCGGTCGGCCACGACGAGCCGGGCGCCCGAGTCCCGAACCCGGAACGCGAGATCGCGCGCGCGCAGGATGTTCGGGCACGGAACGGCGACAAGGCCGCTCTTGATCGCGCCGAGCATCGCGGCCTGCCAGGAGGGGACCTTCCCGATCGCGAGCACGACGCGATCGCCTCTGTCGATCCGCATGCGCATGAGATGCGCCCAGCGGGCCGCGTCGCCCGCGATCTCGTGGAACGTGCGTCGATCGACGATCCCCTCGCGGTCGACGAAGGTCATCGCGGCCTTCAGCGGGTCGGTCGCGATCGCCTCGATCACGTCGCGCGTGAAGTTGAAGCGGGCAGGGACGTCCCACCCGGGCGCGTACGGCCCGGCTTTCGGGATTTCCTCGTCCCTGGCCTTACGGCGCAGTAGCGGCATCAGGGCCGCCTCGCGACGGTCGGGACCTCGGCGACGTGGAGAGGATGGGGCTCCACACCGTGGACTCTACTCCGGCCTGTCGACGCCCCCACCACCCGGCGGCCCCGACCGCAAGGCGTCGAAAGCGCGCGGGTATGTTGACGAGCGTGGCGACCGTCGCCCCCGACCTGATCCGCTCGAACGCCTATGTCGACGGCCGCTGGGTCGACGCAGACAGCGGCGAGACATTCCCCGTCGTGAACCCGGCGACGGGCGAGACGCTCGCCGAGGTGCCGCGCCTCGGCGCGACCGAGACGCGGCGCGCGATCGAGGCGGCAGAGCGGGCGCTCCCCGCCTGGAAGGCGCGGACCGCGAAAGAGAGAGCCCGGATCCTGACGCGCCTCGCGACGCTGATGGCCGCGCGCGAGGACGACCTGGCGACGCTCATGGTGCTCGAGCAGGGCAAGCCGCTCGCGGAGGCGCGCGCGGAGATCGCCTACGCGCTGTCGTTCTACGAGTGGTTCGCCGAGCAGGCGAAGCGGGTCGACGGCGCCGTGATCCCGTCGCCCTCGCCGGACCGGCGCATCCTGGTGACGCGCGAGCCCGTCGGTGTCACGGCCGGGATCACGCCCTGGAACTTCCCCTCCGCCATGGTCACGCGAAAGTCCGCGCCTGCGCTCGCCGTCGGCTGCACGATGGTGCTGAAGCCCGCCGAGCAGACCCCGCTGTCCGCGCTTGCGATCGCCGCGCTCGCCGAGGAGGCGGGCGTCCCGCCGGGCGTCTTCTCCGTCGTCACGGGAGCTGCGGAGGACGCGCCCGAGATCGGGCGGGAGCTGACGTCCAATCCGCGCGTGCGCAAGCTCGGCTTCACCGGGTCGACCGAGGTGGGAAAGCTGTTGATGCGTCAATGCGCGGATCAGGTCAAGAAGATCTCGTTGGAGCTTGGCGGCAATGCTCCTTTCATCGTCTTCGACGACGCCGACCTTGATATCGCGGTGAATGCGGCGCTCGTGTGCAAGTTCCGGAACTCAGGCCAGACCTGCGTCTCCGCGAACCGGATGCTCGTGCAGGCCGGGATCTACGACGTGTTTCTCGAGCGCTTCACGGCCGCGGTTGAGGCGCTCACCGTCGCGGACGGCTTCACCGACGGCGTCCAGGTCGGGCCGCTCATCGACGAGCCGGCGGTCGAGAAGGTCGAGAGCCACGTCGCCGACGCGCTCGAGGCGGGGGCCGAGCTCGTGACCGGTGGCGACCGGATCGAGGGCCAGTTCTACCGCCCGTCGGTCCTCACGGGCGTCGGCCCCCGGATGCGCATGAGCCGCGAGGAGACATTCGGGCCGGTGGCGGCGATCAGCCGGTTCGAGACCGAGGACGAGGCGATCGCGATCGCGAACGGGACGCCCTACGGCCTCGCGGCGTACTACATGACCGGCGACCTGGCGCGCACCTGGCGCGTCGGCGAGGCGCTCGAGTACGGGATCCTGGGCGTCAACACGGGATTCATCTCGACCGAGGTCGCGCCTTTCGGCGGTGTCAAGGAATCCGGCATCGGCCGCGAGGGGTCGAGCTTCGGGATAGACGACTGGACGGAGCTCAAGTACTGGGCCGTGGGCGGCCTGTGACGGGCGGCGCCGGATGATCGTCGAGCAGCGCGACTACCACGTGGTCACGGGGAAGCTGCCGGAGCTCGTGCGGCTGTATGCCGAGGAGGGCATCGCCATCCAGCGCGAGGTGCTCGGCGGGTTCCTCGGGGCGTTCACGACGGACGTCGGTGCACTCTCGACCTACACGTCGCTCTGGGGCTACGAGAGCCACGCCGAGCGCGAGGCCCGGCGCGCCGCGCTGCAGGCTCGCGACGACTGGCAGCAGTTCCTCGCGCGGATCCAGCCGCTCATCCACACGCAGCAGAACCGCATCCTCGTTCCGACGCCGTTCTCGCCGATCGCGTAGAAACCCTCCGTGGGCACGCTCGAGGGGAAGGTCGCGCTCGTCACGGGCGCGGCCCAGGGGATCGGCAAGGCGATCGCTGACGGCCTCGCGGCAGAGGGCGCGCGGATCGCGGTCGCCGACCTGCAGGGCGCCGAGCGTGCCGCCGAGGCGTATCCCGACGGTGTCGGGATCACCGTCGACGTCGCCGAGGAGGCCGATGTGGAGCGGATGACCGCGGAGACGGTCGAGCGGTGCGGCGGTCTCGACGTGCTCGTCAACAACGCGGGCCTCTACGCCTCGCTGGCGATGCGGCCCTTCACGGAGATCCCGCTCGACGAGTGGCGCCGCGTGATGGACGTCAACGTCGCGTCGATGTTCCTCACCTGCCGCGCGGCCGTGCCGACGTTCCGCGAACGCGGCGGAGGGGCCATCGTCAACATCTCGTCCGGGACACCGTTCCGCGGCGTGCCCTTCCTGCTCCACTACGTGACCAGCAAGGGCGCGATCGTCGCGTTCACCCGCGCGCTCGCGAAGGAGCTCGGCCGCGACGGGGTCCGCGTGAACTGCGTCGCCCCCGGTTTCACCATGTCGGACGGCGTGAAGGAGCACCCGGAGGTCGTCGAGCAGCTCCGCGACGTCTCGGTCGCGGCGCGCACGATCCAGCGCGACCAGGTCCCGGAGGACGTGGTCGGCGCGGTCACCTACCTCGCGAGCCCGGCCGCGTCGTTCGTCACCGGTCAGACGATCGTCATCGACGGCGGGCAGTACTTCCATTGAGGCTCTCGCTGTACCGCTTCGATACGGGCGTCGAGACGATCGGCGGCAACCGCGTCGTCTACGACCTCGACGGAGAGGTGGCCCGGTTCGGCGCGGCGGCCGTCGAGGGGCCGGCGCTCGTCTGGCAGCTCGACCACGACGAGTTCGACGCAGAGGGAGCGCTGCTCTCCCGCTTCGTCCAGCTCGACCCGTACGCGGCCTGGGTCGTGCGCTGCGACCGCATCGACTTCCCGCTGGGAGGGTTCGCGCGCCTGCACACGCACCCCGGCCCGGGGATCCGGTACCTGCTCCAGGGGGAGCTCGAAGTGGAGGTCGAGGGCCGCACGGCGTTCTACGGCGCGGGCGGGGCCTGGTTCGAGGCGGGGCCCGACCCGGTCGTCGCACGCGCGTCGTCGCACCTCGCGACGTCGTTCGTGCGGGCGCTCGTCCTGCCGGCCGAGTGGGCCGGAAAGCGAACGATCCGCTATCTCGACCCGCCCGACGCCGCCGATGTGCCGCAGAAGGCGACGATCCTGCTCGAGCACGCGATCGCCCTCCCGCGGTGAGTCGCACCGGCGGCCGGATCCTCGTCGACCAGCTCGCGCTGCACGGCGCCGACCTCGCGTTCGGCGTTCCGGGGGAGAGCTACATCGACGTGCTCGACGCGCTCCGCGACAGCCCGGTCAGGTACGTCACGTGCCGTCACGAGGGTGGCGCCGCGACGATGGCGGAGGCATACGGGAAGCTGACCGGCGCCCCGGGGATCTGCTTCGTGACGCGCGGTCCGGGCGCCACGCACGCCTCGGTCGGCGTGCACACGGCCTACCAGGACGGCACGCCGCTTCTCCTCTTCGTCGGCCAGGTCCCACGCGAGGACGCGGAGCGCGAGGCGTTCCAGGAGATCGACTACCGCCGCATGTTCGGTCCGCTCGCGAAGTGGGTCGCACAGGTCGACCAGGTCGAGCGCATCCCCGAGCTGACCGCGCGCGCCTTCCGCGTCGCGACCTCCGGCCGTCCGGGCCCGGTCGTGCTCGCGCTGCCCGAGGACGTGCTCGCCGACGTCGCCGAGGTGCCGGACGCCTCGCCGTACGCCCCGGCGCAGGCGGCGCCGGGGACGGACGAGCTGACGGCGGCCCGCGAGTTGCTCGCATCCGCCGAGCGTCCGCTCGCGATCGTCGGTGGCCAGCCCTGGAGCGCGGATGCCGGGGAGGCTCTTGCGGCCTGGTGCGGGGCGAGCGGGATCCCGGTCGCCGCTGCGTGGCGCTGCCAGGATTACGTCGACAACGAGGCCTCCTGCTACGCGGGCCACCTCGGCGTCGGCGCCGACCCGGCGCTCCGCGACCGTCTGCGCGACGCGGACGTCCTGCTCGTCGTCGGCGCCCGCCTCGGGGACATCGAGACGGGCGGCTTCGCGACCATCGTCCCGCCCGGCGTGGGGCGGACGCTGATCCACGTCCATTCGGACCCCGACGAGATCGGCCGGGTCTACGAGCCCGCGCTCGGGATCGTGTCCTCGGGGCCGCGCTTCGCCGAGGCGCTCCGCCCGGTCGAGCCGCTCGACCCGGGCGTGCGCAGCGCCACGATGGACGCAGCGCACGCCGCGTGGCGCGCGACGCTCGAGACACGCGTCCTCCCCGGTGCGGTCGAGACGACGGGCGTGATGTCCGCGCTGCGCGCGCGGCTCGGGCCGGACGCGATCCTGACGAGCGGCGCCGGCAACTTCACCGTCTGGGCGCACCGCTTCTATGTCTTCCGGCGCTACCGCACACAGCTCGCGCCGCTCTCCGGCGCGATGGGCTACGGGCTTCCCGCCGCGATCGCCGCAAAGCTCGTCCACCCGGACAGGGACGTCGTGTGCCTCGCCGGCGACGGCGACTTCCTGATGACCGCGCAGGAGCTCGCGACGGCGCAGCAGGCGGGCGCGCCCGTGGTCGTGGTCGTGCTCGACAACGGTATGTACGGGACGATCCGCATGCACCAGGAGCGGCGCTTCCCCGGTCGCGTCAGCGGCACCGACCTCGACAACCCGGACTTCGTCGCCCTCGCCCGTGCATTCGGCGCGTACGGCGAGCGCGTCGAGCGGACGGAAGACGTTCCCGCCGCGCTCGACCGCGCGCTCGGTGCGGGCACCGCCGCGGTGCTCCACGTCCCGGTCGACCCCGAGGCGCTGACGCCGCGCCAGACCCTCGCCGAGATCCGCGCCGAGGCGTGCGCATCCGGCGACGGAGCACCGTAGGCTTGCTCCACATGACAACCGAGACGCGGAGGATGACCTGATGGCGAAGTCGTACGCGAGCACCGTGATCAACGCGTCCGCAGAGGACGTCTGGGCGCGGATCCGGGACTTCAACGGGCTCGCCACCTGGCACGGCGGGCTCGTCGCGACGAGCGAGATCGAGGACGGCAGGGCGGGGGACCAGGTCGGCGGGATCCGGAGCTTCACGCTGACCGACGGGACGCATCTCCGCGAGAAGCTGCTAGCGCACTCCGACCTCGAGCGCTCGTACATCTACGACTTCCAGAAGACGCCGTTCGACGTCGACAACTACGAGGCGACGATCCGGGTGTCGCCCGTCACCGACGGCGGGACGGCCTTCGTCGAGTGGTGGGCGACGTTCGACTGCGACCGCGACAAGCAGGAGCACTGGGTCGGGTTCTTCGCGAGCCAGGTCTTCCAGGGCGGCCTCGACGCGCTCAAGGCCCACTTCGGCGCATAGCGGCCTTCGGCGAATAGCGGCGTCCAGGACCGTCGGGGAGGGACCGGTCCAGGAAAATTCGACGTCTGTGCAGGTTGTTCTTCCCAAGCGTGCCCGTCGTGCGTACCATTCGGGACTGTGACGAAGCGCGGCCGGTACATCGTTCTGCTCGTGACCGCGACGGTCGCCGTCGCGGCGCTCGTCGCGTCCGCCGCCGTCGCGGCGACGGGAGACGCCGCGCGCGCCTGGGGCATCCAGCTCACCCTGCCCGACGGCTGGTCGAAGGTCGCTCCCGCGTCGGACTCGAGAACCGACCCGCGGACGATGCTCGTCATCGGGACGGACGGCGTGCGTGCGACGCAGAGCGACTGCCAGGTGTCGTCCTACCGTGTCCCGGCCGACGGCGCGGCCGTCGTCGTGATCGGCTGGAAGACCTCGATCGGGGTGAGCTTCCCGCCGCTCTCGGCGATGAAGCTGCGCCGCGGGACGTTCGACTGCTTCGCGGGTCGCGGCACGTTCGCCCGGGTCACGCGCGGCGACCGCGACTTCCAGGTGAACGTGCTGGCCGGGGATCGAGCGAGCAACGCCACGATCGAGGACGCCCTCGACGCGGCCCGCTCGATCGCGCTTGCGTCCCGCGCGTAGGTGCCGCTCCGCCGCGAGTACCGCGTCGCCGGCCAGGCCGAGCCGATCTCGCACTTCACCGACGCCGTCCAGGCGGGCGACCTGCTGTTCGTCAGCGGGGTCGTTCCCGTGGACGAGGGCCGTGAGCTCGTCGGCGCGGACGACGTCGTCGCCCAGGCACACGCAGTCTTCGCGAACATGCGTGACGTGCTCGCGGCCGCCGGGTGCACCTTCGCAGACGTGGTCAAGGTCACGGTGTTCCTCACCGACATCGACGACCGTCCGCTCGTGAACCCGGTTCGGCAGGAGATCTTCGGCTCGTCGCGGCCGGCGTCCACGCTCGTCGAGGTCTCCGCCCTCGTGATCCCCGGCGCGCGGATCGAGGTCGACGCCGTGGCGCTCATCCCCTCGTGATGCGCCCCGACGACCGCTGGAACGCCGGCATCACCTGGCTCGACGAGCCCCTCCGCCGTACGGACGACGGGCCGCTCGCCGGTCGCACGCTGCTCGTCAAGGACTTGATCGACACAGCCGGGATCCGGACGACGTACGGCTCGCGGGTGTACGCAGACCACGTCCCCGCGAGAAACGCGATCGTCGTCGAGCGCGTGCTCGATGCGGGCGCCGCGATCGTCGGCAAGGCGAACCTCGCCGAGTTCGCCTGGGGCGTGCTCGGAACGAACGAGTGGTACGGCACCGTGCACAACCCGGCCAGGCCGGGACGCACCACAGGTGGCTCGTCGAGCGGCAACGCGGCCGCGATCGCGGGCGGCCTCTGCGATCTCGGGATCGGCACGGACACCGGGTGCTCGGTCCGCCTCCCGTCCGCCGCCTGCGACATCGTCGGGCTCAAGACGCGCCTCGGAAACGTCCCCGTCGACGGCGTCTTCCCGCTGTGCCCGTCCTTCGACACCGTCGGCCCGCTCGGCCGGTCGGTCGCCGACGTTGCCGGGCTCTGGTCGGTGCTCTCGGGCAGGCCCGTGCCCGAGCCGAGGCTTGCGGGGCGCACGATCGGGCTTCTGCGCCGGGCGCCCAGCCTCGCCGACGGCCGCGAGACGGAGGCGAGCGACGCCGCCGAGTCGTGGGCCGCCCGGCTCGAGTCGCTCGGCGCGCGGGTGGTCGAGGCCGAAATGCCGGGACCTGCGGTGGACACCTGGCCCGTGTTCCTCCACGAGGCGGCCAGGTCGCACGCCGAGACCTTCCCGAGCCGTGCCGGCGAGTACGGGCAGGCGATCCGCGCGAAGCTCGAGGCCGCGCTCAGGGTGGAGCCCGAGGCTGTTCTCGACGGCTACCGCGCCCTCCTCGCGTGGCGGCAGCTCGTACCGGCCGTCGATCTCTACGTCAGCCCGTGCGTCGCGATCGACCTACCCGCGGAGGAGGTCGACGAGCTCGAGGTGCGACTGCCGCTCTCGTCGTTCCTGCGGTGGGTCAACTTGCTCGGCTGGTCCGCGCTGGCGATCGGGAACCTGCAGCTCGTCGCACCGGACGACGAGACGGTGCTCGCGGCCGGGCTCGCGTGGGAACGCGGCTGAGGACACCCCGAACAATCGATAATCGGTGACAGTGTTGCAAAGGCCCTCGGCGAGCCGTTAGGCTCCGCGCGGACGTGGGGTGCCGGCCAGCCACACCAACCGCGGCGAACGCCCGCGCCATTGGCGTGGTGGATATCGGGTGACCGAGCGGCTCCGGCAGACGCCTCGCTCGCAGCTGATCCCGCTTGGCGTCGCTGCAGCAGCGGTCCTCTTCGCTCTGCTCTACGTGCTCGTGATCGCCAACCCCTCGACGGGGGTCGGAGACAGCTGGCGGACGACGAACTTCGGTTCGGCGTTCGACAACCCCGGCGCGTTCGTCTTCACGCTGCTCGACGCGGTCACGTTCGCCGGGCTGCTGTTCATCGTCGCGAGCGGCTTCTCGCTCATCTTCGGGCTCATGCGGGTGGTCAACATGGCCCACGGCTCCTTCTACCTCCTCGGCGGCTACATCGCGTACGAGATCCAGCAGTGGATGACCGGTCAGGGCTTCTCGGTCCAGCCGAGCGACGTGAACACCTGGGAATGGGTGCTGCCGCTGCTCGTGGCGATGGGCGTGATCGCGCTCTTCGGCCTGGCGATGCAGCAGCTCCTCCTCCGCTGGAACCAGGGCCAGGATCTCCGGCAGGCGCTCATCACGATCGCCGTCTCGCTGATCGTGGCCGACCAGGTGATCGCCCACTTCCCGCGCCACGTCCCGGAAGGCACGAAGGCCTTCGGCGGGAACGCCGTCGGCATCGGCTGGCCAGGATGGACGAACCGGCTCGTCGACCTCCACATCTGGAACGTGCAGTACTCGCTCGCGCGGCTCGTGATGCTGGCGCTCGGCGCGGCAGTCGGGGTCGCTCTCTGGCTGTGGCTCTACCGGACGAAGACCGGCATGGTGATCCGCGCCGGCGTCGACGACCGGCAGATGACCTCCGCGATCGGGATCAACATCCAGGTGACGTTCGCGATCGCGTTCGCCGTCGGCGCCGCCCTCGTCGCGCTCGGGGCGACCGTCGGCACCTCCCAGGGGAACATCTCGCAGGGCCAGGACGGCGTCTGGCTGCTCAACTCGCTCGTCGTGGTGATCATCGGCGGCATGGGGTCGCTCGTCGGCGCCGTCGCCGGGTCGCTCCTCTTCGGCCTCGTCACCGCGTTCTCCACGACGTACCTGCCCGTTTCCGGCCCGGATTGCTGCACGCAGTACTCGCCCGTGCTGACGTTCGTGCTCATGGCCCTCGTGCTCGCCTTCCGCCCGCGCGGGCTGTTCGGGAGAGACGCGTGACGCTCGAGCGGAAGAAGCTCTTCGTGGAGCGAGGGATCGGCATCGCCGTGCTCGTGTTCGTGCTCGTCGCACCCCAGCTCGTCTCGGGGTTCTGGATGGACGCGATCCTGAGCCAGTCCTTCATCCTCGGGATCGGCGCGGCGAGCCTCGTCTTCCTCTCCGCGTACGGCGGGATGATCTCGCTCGCCCAGGCCGGCCTGATGGGCATCGCGGGCTATGCGCTCGGCAACATGGTCACCGAGCGCGTGGAGGGTGGCGACACGAAGGGGCTCCTGCTCGGCTGGGACCCGACGGTCTCCGTCGTCGCCGCGATCCTGCTCACGGTGGGAATCGGGATCCTGTTCGGCGCGGTGGCGTCCCGCAGCTTCGGGATCTACTTCCTGATGCTCACGCTGACGTACTCGGTGATCGCGTTCCTGTTCGTGAGCCAGGTGACCCAGGTGGGCGGGTTCTCGCCCATCGGCGGCATCGACCGCTACACGCCGGGGTTCATGGGCGACGTCGTCAACGACCGGGAACGCCTCTACTACGTCGCCCTGGCGGTGGCGCTCGTCGTCTATGCGGCGATCCGCTACCTCGTCCGGACGCCGTTCGGGATCGCGCTCGAGGGGATCCGCGACGAGCCGACGCGTATGGCTTCGCTCGGCTACAACGTCACGCTCCACCGCACCCTGGCCTTCGGCATCGGCTCGCTGATCGCGGCCCTGAGCGGTGTGCTCTTTGCCTGGTGGTCGGGGCAGCTCTCGCCGTCCGACATCGGCCTCCAGGCGACGATCCAGCTCCTCGTGATCGCCGTGATCGGCGGCCTGACGCGGATCGAGGGCGCCTGGCTCGGCGCCTTCGCCTACATCTGGATCTCCAACGAGGTGACGAACAAGATTCCCGAGGGAGGCCTCTGGCTGATCGGCGGGAGCTTCAACACGGTGATCGGGCTCGCGTTCCTCGCGATCGTGATCGCCTCACCCGACGGGTTGATGGGCATCTGGGATCGCATCTGGTCAGGGATGCGGGGCCGCCGCGGGACGGGCGAGCCCGCTGTGGCAGGCGGCTCCGCGGGGTCGCAAGCGTAGGAAAGGGGGTCGACGACGGCACATGGTGGCAACCGAGAGGACTGGGAGGCGTCTGATCTGCATGGGTAACACAACGAGAAGGAGGGCAACACGATGAGTCGACGGAACGTGCGCGCGTGGAAGCTCGCGCTTCCGCTCGCCGCGCTCGCGCTCGGCATGACCTTCCTGGCGACGTCCGCATTCGGCGCGTCGGGAGGGGTCGTGAAGGTCGCGGTGTTGACGGACTGCAAGGGAGCGTTCGGCGGCGCCTACGAGGTAGGCGCGGCCGGGACGAACATCGCCCTCGCGCAGTTCGCAGGCGGCAAGGTGAAGAACAAGAAGAAGCCGTCCGCGGGGATCACAGGCGCAAAGGCCGGTGGCAAGACGATCCAGATCGTCGGCTACGGGTGCGGCGACGACACGCCTGCAACGATCCTCAAGGAGACGCGCCGGCTGATGCAGCAGGCGGGCGCCGAGGTGATGGTCGGTCCGCTGTCCGGCGACGAGGCCGTCGCGGTGGCGCAGTGGGCCAAGCCCCGCCCCACCAAGACGGTGATCATCGGCACGGCGGGATCGCAGGATCCGACGCTGCAGATCGCACCGAAGAACGTGTTCCGCTACCACGGTGACGGCGCGCAGTGGAACGCCGGCATCGGCGAGATCGTCTACAAGAAGCTCGGCTGGCGGAAGGCCGCCATCATCATGGACGACTACAGCTTCGGCTGGACGTCCGGGGCGGGCATCATCGCCGACTTCTGCGCCATCGGCGGCCAGATCACGAAGCGCGTGTTCCCGCCGCTCAACACGACCGACTACTCGTCGTACATCCGGCAGCTGCCGCCGCCGGGCCAGGTGGACGGGTACTTCTGGGTCATCGGCGGAACCGGCACCGGCCCTGCGCTGAAGGCGTTCGAGCAGGCGTACGGCACCATCAAGCCCACGCAGCACTCGGGGAACCTGTTCCTCTGGTTCCTGACGGGCTTCCAGGACGTGGCACCGCGCCTCGTCGGCTCGTACGTCGGAGGGTTCGGCACCGCGCCGGGCCTGAAGTCGAAGGCGGTGAACTCCTACCACGCCTTCGCGAAGAAGACGTACCCCGGGTTCACCAACGCCAACTTCGACGACGGGTTCCTCTACAACTACTACCAGGCGACGAAGGCGCTCGTCGACGGCCTGAACAAGTCAGGCGGCGCCACCGGCGCCCGGCTCCAGAACGCCCTGCCGAGGACGCTCTCCGCGCCGTTCAACATCTCGAACGGCGGGAACGTCAAGCTCGACGCGAACCGACAGGCGATCCAGGACCAGTGGCCGGTGCAGATCGTGAAGGGCCCGAACGGCCCGACGGTCACGCTGACCGGCTACGTGCCGAACGTCGACCAGTCGTTCGGCGGGCTCTTCAAGAAGACGAGCCCGGCGCCCGGCCGCACGCAGCCTCCGTGTGTGAAGAAGAAGCTGCCGTGGCAGGGCAAGATCAAGGCCGTGAAGAACGGCGTCGTCACCAACACGGTCATCAAGTAAGCGAGGCAGTGAGCAACGACGAAAAGAACGGTGTGGGGGACAGGCTTGAGCCTGTCCCCCACGCAGGTTCCGCAGGCTCGTCCGCGCCGACCCTCCGCCTGCGGGGGGTCGGCCGGCGTTTCGGCGGGTTGCTTGCCGTGCGCGAGGTCGACCTCGACGTCGCGCAGGGCGAGCGACGTGCCGTGCTCGGCCCGAACGGCGCGGGCAAGACGACGCTCTTCAACCTGATCTGCGGCGACATGCCGGCGTCGAGCGGGACGATCGAGCTCTACGGCGAGGACGTCACGCGCAGCCCGGCCCGAACGCGCGTCAAGCTGGGGCTCGCACGTACGTACCAGCAGTCGCGCCAGTTCCTCGGGCTGACCGTCGAGGACAGCATCTACCTCTCCATCGTCGGCGTCGAGGGAGGGCGCCTGCGGCCGGTGATGCTCGGGCGTGACGCGCAGATGCGCGACCGGGCACGGGACGCTGCCGGCCGGGTTGCGATCGACCACAAGCTCCGCGAGCGCGTGGGCGACCTCTCGCACGGCGAGCACCGTCAGGTCGCGATCGCGATGGCGCTCGCCGCGCGGCCGCGCATGCTGATGCTCGACGAGCCCGCTTCCGGCCTTTCCCGCGGCGAGCGTGTGCTCCTCACGGAGCTCCTGCTCGGCCTCGACCCCTCGATCACCCTGATCCTCATCGAGCACGACATGGACATCGCGCTCCGCGTCGCGCACAGCGTGACGATGATGCACGACGGGCGGGTGATCGTCGAAGGCACCCCGGACGAGATCCGGGCCAACCAGACCGTCCACGACCTGTACCTGGGGCGGACATGACCGAGCCCGCCGCCGCCCCCGTCGCTCCCGCCCCGACCACGACGCTGCTCGAGATCGCGGGGCTCGACGCGTTCTACGGCAAGGCGCGCGTGCTCGACGACCTGAGCTTCACGATGGAGCGCGGCTCCCTCGCGATCGTCGGCCGGAACGGCATGGGCAAGACCACGCTCTGCAACGCGATCATGGGTATCGCGCCGCCGCACGCCACGGGCTCCATCCGCTTCGAGGGCAAGGAGCTCGTCGGTGGCCAGTCGCACAAGATTGCGCGGCACGGCATCGGGTACGTCCCGCAGGGCCGTCGCCTCTTCCCGTCGCTCACCGTCGACGAGCACCTGCGGATCGCCTCGCGGAGCGCGGCCGGCGCGCAGACGGGCGAGGAGTGGACGCGCGAGCGCGTCTACGAGCTCTTCCCGCGACTCGCCGAGCGCAAGCGCAACGGCGGCGCACAGCTCTCGGGTGGCGAGCAGCAGATGCTCGCGATCGGGCGCGCGCTGGTCACGAATCCGCGCCTGGTCGTGATGGACGAGCCCTCGGAGGGGCTCGCGCCTGCGATCATCGAGAACATGATCGAGACGTTCCGTGAGCTCGAGCGGGAAGGGCTGTCGCTCCTGCTGATCGAGCAGAACCTCGGCGTCGCGACCTCGCTCGCGGAGCGGCAGCTGATCATGGTCGCGGGCTCGATCGCGACGGAGACGACCGCTGCGACCCTCGCCGGCGACTCCGAGCTGCAGCGGCGCTACCTCGGCGTGGAGCCGCTCGCCCACTAGCCCGTGCGGCTCGCCTCGATCCTGGCCGGTGGTGCGGCGGCGGTGCTCCTGCTCGTCAGCGGCTGCGGCGGCTCCGGCTCGTCGCACGGCGACGCGATCGCGTTCGTCTCGACGCGCGACGGCGACTACGCCGTCTACGGCATGAATGCCGACGGGAGCGAGCAGGGCCGCCTGACGGACGAGCGCGGCGACACCTCGACCCCGGCGGGGACGACCTTCCAGATCGCGCCCGCGTACGCGCCGGACGGGTCGAAGATCGCCTTCGCGAGCGCCCGCGAGGGGTCGCTCGACGTCTATGTGATGGACGCAGACGGCTCGGGGACACGGCCGCTCACTTCCGGACCGAGCAACGAGACCGAGCCCGCCTGGTCGCCGGACGGCTCGCAGCTCGCCTACCAGAACGACCAGAACGGCGACCACGTCTTCGTCATGGGAGCGGACGGCGCCGGGAGCCACCGCCTGACGACGGACCTCGCGCCGGAGATCGAGCCCGCGTGGTCGCCCGACGGCCGCTGGATCGCGTACTCGCGCCGCCTCCCGGGGTCGGAGATCCGGGAGATCTGGACCGTCCATCCGGACGGGTCCGGGCGGCACAAGGTCACCGACCTCCAGGGCGCCGCGTACGCGCCCGCGTGGTCGCCGGACTCCAGGACGATCGCCTTCTCCGGCCGGACGGGGACGAAGGCGTTCCAGCTCTACGCGATCGGGGTGGACGGGAATGGCCTCCGCCGGCTCACGCAGGCGTCCGAGGACGCGTTCGAGCCGGCCTGGTCGCCCGACGGGCAGACGATCGCCTACTCCCGGGCGGGGTCGATCGTGACGATCGACGCAGGCGGCGCGAACGTGTCCGTGCTCACCGACCCGGACGGCAACGACTCGAGCCCCGACTGGAACCCGCATCCCGCCGAAGGAGAGGAGCCGAGCTGATGCCGACTGTCGTGCTGGTGGGAACACTCGACACGAAGGGGCGGGAGTACGCGTATCTCGCCGACCGCGTGCGCGAGCACGGCGCGGACGTCGTCCTCGTCGATGCAGGCATCATCGGTGAGCCGCTTGCGACACCGGACGTGACCCGCGAGGAAGTGGCGGCGGCCGTCGGCGCGGACGTCGCGGCGCTCGCCGCTGCCGGCGACCGCGGCGCGGCCGTCGAGACGATGTCCCGGGGCGCCGCGGAGATCGTGAAGCGGCTCCATGCCGAGGGCAGGCTCGACGCGGTGGGGGGGCTCGGCGGCTCGGGCGGCTCGGCCCTCGTCACGTACGCGATGCGGCAGCTGCCGATCGGTGTCCCCAAGCTCATGGTCTCGACCGTCGCTTCCGGGGACACCGGCCCGTACGTCGGCTCGGTCGACGTGACGATGATGTACTCGGTCGTCGACATCGCCGGCGTGAACGAGGTGTCGGCGCGGATCATGGCCAATGCCGCGGGCGCCCTCGCGGGCATGGCGGGCGCGACGGTGCCGCCGCTCGGGGAGAAGCGGCCGATCGTCGTCGCGTCGATGTTCGGCGTGACCACGGCCGCGGTGACGACCGCGCGCGAGCGTCTCGAGGAGCTCGGCTACGAGGTGCTCGTCTTCCACCAGACCGGCGCGGGCGGCGGCTCGATGGAGAAGCTCCTCGAGGCCGGCTTCGCGGTCGGCTCGCTCGACGTCACGACGACGGAGTTCTGCGACCTGGTCGCGGGCGGCGTGCTCGCGGCGGTCCCGGAGCGGCTCGAGTCGGCCGGAAAGGCGGGAATCCCGCAGGTCGTCTCCCTCGGCGCGCTCGACATGGTCAACTTCGGGCCGATGGACTCGGTGCCCGAGCGCTACCGCGACCGGAACCTCTACGTCCACAACCCGACCATCACCCTGATGCGGACGACACCCGACGAATGCCGCGAGATCGCGCGCATCGTCGCCGGCAAGCTCAACGCCGCGGACGGGCCGACGGTGCTCTACGTCCCGCTGCGCGGCGTCTCCGCGATCGCGACGGAGGGTCAGGTCTTCCACGACGCCGAGGCGGACGAGGCGCTCTTCTCGACCCTGCGAGAGCTCGTCGACACGTCGAAGGTCGAGGTGCACGAGCTCGAGCTCGACGTGAACGCGCCCGAGTTCGCGCTCGCGATGGCGAACCGGCTCCACGAGCTGATCGGAGAGAAGGCATGACCAGAAGCGAGGCACTGGCGCGACTGCGCGCGCAGATCGACGCCGGCAAGCCCATCATCGGCGCCGGCGCGGGGACGGGTCTCTCCGCCAAGTGCGCCGAGGCGGGCGGCACCGACCTGATCATCATCTACAACTCCGGCCGTTACCGGATGGCCGGGCGCGGGTCGCTCTCGGGCCTGCTGCCCTACGGCGACGCGAACGCGATCGTCGTCGACATGGCGAGCGAGGTGCTCCCGATCGTGAAGGAGACACCGGTGCTCGCGGGCGTCTGCGGCACCGACCCGTTCCGCCTGATGGACGTCTTCCTCGACGAGGTGCGTCGCATCGGCTTCAGCGGCGTGCAGAACTTCCCCACGGTGGGTCTCTTCGACGGGACGTTCCGGCAAAACCTCGAGGAGACCGGGATGGGTTACGGGCTCGAGGTCGAGATGATCCGCCTGGCGCACGAGAAGGACATGCTCACCGCGCCCTACGTCTTCACCGTGGACGAGGCCGTCGCCATGGCGGAGGCCGGGGCGGACGTACTCGTCCCGCACATGGGCCTGACGACCGGCGGCGCGATCGGCGCCGAGACGGCGAAGACCCTCGACGACTGCGTGCCGCTGATCCAGGCCATGCACGACGCGGCCAAGGAGGTCAACCCGGAGGTCATCGTCCTCTGCCACGGCGGGCCGATCTCCGAGCCGGACGACGCCGCCTACGTGCTCGCGAAGACCGAGGGCGTCGTCGGCTTCTTCGGTGCCTCGTCGATGGAGCGGCTCCCGACCGAGACCGCGATGACGGAGAACATGCGCCGCTTCAAGGCAATTCCGGTGGGAGGGGCGGCATGAGCGCCTTCCGGCCGGCCTCCGGCATTCGCCGCGACGAGCACGACTGGGGTGTCTTCGCCCAGATGTCCGGCCCGCGTGACGGGTTGAAAGGGATCGTCGCGATCGAGGCGACGTTCCTTCCCGGGAAGGCGCACCCATTCCATTTCCATCCGGGCCAGGAAGAGGTGATCTACGTCCTCGAGGGCACGATCGAGCAGTGGGTCGAGTCGGAGTCGCAGACGCTGACCGCGGGTGACGCGGTCGTGATCCCGGCCGACGCGGTGCACGCGACGTACAACGAGACCGGTGAGTCGGCGAAGATCCTCGCGATCCTGTCGCCGGCGGTCGAGGGAGACGGCTACGCGGCGGTCGACGTCGCCGCCGACGAGCCCTGGGCGTCGCTGCGTCCCTGAGGGCGGTCAGGCCGGCTCGACCGCGAGCAGCCGGTCGTACGCGGGCAGCGTGAGGAACTCGACGTAGTCGGGCTGTGTCGCGACGCGCTCGAACAGCGCTCGCGCGTCGCCGTAGCCGTCGCCGAGGCTTGCAATCTCCTCGTCGGTGATCCGCCGCACGTCCTCCTGGGTGACGCGATCGTGGCGGAGCCATTGCCAGATCTGTGAACGAGAGATCTCCGCCGTCGCCGCGTCCTCCATCAGGTTGTTGATCGCGACCGCGCCCGCGCCTTGCAGCCACGCGGCGAGGTACTGGATCCCGACGGAGACGTTGTTGCGGAGCCCGGCTTCGGTGATCTCTCCAGGCGTAGCCTTGACATCTAGGAGATCCGCGGAGCGAATCTCCACGTCGTCGCGCTGCCGGTCGATCTGGTTCGGCCGGTCGCCGAGCACCCGGTCGAACGACTCCATCGCGACCGGGACGAGATCGGGGTGCGCCACCCATGTCCCGTCGAAGCCCTGTGACGCCTCGCGGTCCTTGTCCTCGCGCACCCTCTCGAGGGCGATCGCGTTCACCTCGGCGTCGCGGCGGGAGGGGATGAACGCCGCCATCCCGCCCATCGCATGGGCACCGCGCCGGTGGCACGTCTTCACGAGGAGCTCGCAGTAGGAGCGCATGAACGGGACGGCCATCGTCACGTCCGCGCGATCGGGGAGCACGAACTCGGGGCGATGGCCGAGCTTCTTGATGACGCTGAAGATGTAGTCCCACCTGCCGGCGTTGAGCCCTGCGGAGTGGTCGCGCAGCTCGTGGAGGATCTCGTCCATCTCGAAGGCGGCGAGGATCGTCTCGATCAGGACGGTCGCCTTGATCGTCCCGCGCTCCACCCCGAGCCGCTCCTGCGTCCAGGCGAAGACGTCGTTCCAGAGCCGCGCCTCCGTGTGTGACTCGAGCTTCGGAAGGTAGAAGTAGCGCCCGTTCCGCCCGTGGTTGCGTAGGAAGTAGAGCCCGAAGTCGAACAGCGAGCCCGACATCGGCCTGCGGTCGACTTCGAAGTGCCGCTCCTCGAGGTGCCAGCCGCGCGGTCGCACGAACAGGACCGCGACCTCGTCGTTCAGCGTGTAGCGCTTCTCGCCCGTGTCGAGCTCGATCGTGCGCTCGAGCGCGTCGGTCAGGTTCCGCTGGCCCTCGATGCAGTTCTCCCACGTCGGCGAGTTGGCATCCTCGAAGTCGGCCATGAACACCTTCGCGCCCGAGTTGAGCGCGTTGATGACCATCTTCCGGTCCACCGGGCCGGTGATCTCGACGCGGCGGTCGGCGATCTCGTCGGGGAACGGCGCGATCCGCCAGTCGCCCTCCCGCACGGACGCGGTTTCCGGGAGGAAGTCCGGGAGCTCGCCGGCCGCCAGCCGCTGGAGTCGCTCGGCGCGCCGCGCGAGCAGCTCGCGCCGGCGCTCCCCGAACTCGCGTTCGAGGTCGGTCAGGAACGAGACGGCATCGGGTGTGAGGACGTCGTCGACGTGCACGTGAGGATCTTCTCAGGTGCGGAGCGGGGGTGGGTCAGTCCTGCTCGTGGTCTCGCTCGCAGTGCTCCGGGCACGTGCACGGCGCCGACTCGGCCCGAGTGACGATCGTCGGACGCGGCGCCTCGGGCGCTCTGGCGGCAGGCTTGACGGGCCGCTCGCGGATCGTGGACATCGCGGTCATGCTGCGCTCCTTTCTGCCTCGAACTGCTGCTCTTCGGTCGAGCCGGTCAGGGCGAGCGTCGAGGAGACGCCGCCCGAGACGGCCTGCATCACCTGGTCGAAGTACCCGGCGCCCACCTCCCGCTGGTGGCGGGTCGCCGTGTAGCCGGACTCCTCGAGCGAGAATTCGCGCTCCTGCAGCGCGACGTACGCTGTCATCGCTTCGTCGCGGTAGCCGCTCGCGAGCTCGAACATCGAGAGGTTGAGCGCGTGGAAGCCGGCCAGCGTGATGAACTGGAAGCGATAGCCCATCCTCGCCAGATCGCGCTGGAAGCCGGCGATCTCGGCGTCGGAGAGGTGGCCGCGCCAGTTGAAGGACGGCGAGCAGTTGTACGCGAGGAGCTTGCCGGGGTAGCGCTCGTGGATCGCCGCAGCGAACCGCTCCGCCTCGTCCATGTCCGGCGTCGACGTCTCGCACCAGACGAGATCTGCGTACGGCGCGTACGCGAGCCCGCGCGCGATCGCCGCCTCGATGCCGTCCCGCACTCGGAAGAACCCCTCGGGCGTCCGCTCGCCGGTGCAGAGCTCGCGGTCGGCCTCGTCCACGTCGCTCGTGAGCAACGCCGCGGAGAGGGCGTCGGTCCGCGCCACGATCAGCGCAGGAACGTCGAGCACGTCAGCCGCGAGCCGCGCCGCGACGAGCGTCCGCACGAACTGGCTCGTCGGGACGAGCACCTTGCCGCCGAGGTGGCCGCATTTCTTCTCCGAGGAGAGCTGGTCCTCGAAGTGGACGGCCGCCGCGCCCGCCTCGATGTACGCCTTCATGATCTCGAAGGCGTTGAGCGGCCCGCCGAAGCCCGCCTCGGCGTCGGCGACGATCGGAGCGAGCCAGTGCGTCTCGCCGTCGCCTTCCGCGTGTGCGATCTGGTCCGCACGCAGGAGCGCGTTGTTGATGCGCCGGGCCAGCGCGGGACCCGAGTTCGCGGGGTAGAGGCTCTGGTCGGGGTACGTCCCGCCGACGAGATTCGCGTCCGCAGCGACCTGCCAGCCGGAGAGGTAGATCGCCTCGAGGCCGACCCGCACCATCTGCACCGCCTGGCCGCCCGTCATCGCGCCGAGCGCGGGGACCCACTCGCGCTCGGCGAGGAGCGTCCGCAGCCGTTCGGCCCCGAGCCGCGCGAGCGTGTGCTCGACGCGCACCGAGCCGCGCAGTCGCAGGACGTCGTCGCGGGAGTAGGGGCGCGCGATGGTGTCGGTCATGTTCCTGTCCTTTCGGATCCAGTAACGTCAATACTTGGATCCTAGATGCAACCATATGCTCCTTGCAAGACCTGATTTCGACGATTTCGGATCCAAAACGGAATAGACGGGATGCACGTCGCTAGACTCGGCCGCATGAGCACGGTCTCGACGAAGGCCGACGACATTGCGGGGATCCTCGAGGACGAGATCGTGGGCGGCGCGATCCCACCCGGGACCGTGCTCCGCCAGGAGACGCTCTCCGAGCGCTTCGAGGTGTCGAGGACGCCGGTGCGCGAGGCGCTGCGACGGCTCGCGGCGCTCGGGCTCGTCTCGTTCGAGCCCAACCGCGGCGTCCGGGTCCGGTCGATCTCCGCGGACGAGCTGCACGAGGCGTTCCTCGTCCGCGCCGAGCTCGAAGCGCTCGCGACCGAGGTTGCGACGCCGAAGATGACGCCGGACGACCTCGCGGAGATGGACCGCATCGAGCGGCGCTTCGGCGAGCTGACGCTCGAGCTCCGCGACCAGGCGCGCAGCGGCGCGCCCCGCGACGCCGCGCTCTTCGTCGAGTGGATGCAGGCCAACTACGCCTTCCACGACGTGATCTACCGCGTCGCGGAGCTTCCGCTCGTCGAGCGGATCGCGAAGGGTGCGCGACGGACGTTCATCGGCGACCGGGCGTGGCGCGCGCGGGCCGAGCTCGACGAGCTCTACGCGAAGAACGACCTCCAGCACCGCGCAATCCGCGAGGCGATCTCGGCGGGCAGCGCCCAGGCGGCACGAACGCTCGCCCGCGAGCACGTCCTCTCCTCGAACCGGCTCATCGAGGTCGTCCTCGAGACCCTCGGCGCCGCCGGCCGCGAGCCGGGCTGGGGGCGATAGGGCGGCTGGTGTCCGACCTTGAGTCGGACACCGAACGAGGTGTCGACTACCCGACGCTGACGATCCTGTCGGCGGCGACGTCGCGGAGCCTCGTCACGCGACCGTCGGGGTAGCGGACGACGAGCTCGTCCACGCGCGTCTGCTTGCCGAGGCCGATGTGGAGCCGGGGGTCCTCGGAGGAGAGGTAGCTCGACCCGGCGTGCGCGGCCTGAACGAGCCGCCGGCCGTCGGGGAGGACGGCCGTCACGACGGCGCCTGGCGTGAACCGGCGCAGTGACACCTCGAGCCAGTGGCCCGCCTGCGACCCGCCGTCGTTCCGCAGCAGCTGCACCGCGCCGCCGATCGAGCCGACGGCCAGGTCGAGGTCGCCGTCGTTGTCGAAGTCCGCCGCCGCGAGGCCGCGCCCGTTGCGCGGTGCGATCGGGCCGACGGCGAGCGGGCGCACCGAGCCGCCGTCGGTCGTGAGCACGCGCACCGGCTCGGCGTCCTTCGCGAGGCTCGTGACCGGGATCGCGCCGTTCGCCATCGCGAGCTCCGGAGTGCCGTCGTTGTCGAGGTCGGCCCATGTGACGCCCCACCCGGTGAACGTTCGCCCCAGCGAGCCGACGAAGTCCGGGCGAGCGTCGGCGAACGGCTTGCCCTTGCGGCTGCGGTAGACGGCGTGCAGCTGGCCGCGGGAGTTCGTCACGAAGAGATCCTCCAGCCCATCCCCGGAGAAGTCGCCCGCCGCGACCCCCATGCCGGCGTTCGAGTCGTCGAGTGCGAGCTCCCTGCCTGCCTCGACGAAACGGAAGCCGAGGCCGTTCTTTGCGGGCAGGTTGAGGTACAGCCGGTTGGGGTCGAGGTCGTTCGACACGAACAGATCCGGGCGGCTGTCGCCGTTCACGTCGGTGAACGTCGCGCCGAGGCCGTGGTCGAGCCCGTGCGGCTCCAGCCCGGCGGCGCGGCCGACCTCACGGAACCTGGGGTGCCCGCCGCTCGCGCCGACGTTGAGGTAGAGGAGGTCGCGGACGGCCGCGTGGTTCGCGGGGAAGCCGGACTGCGATCCGGGCAGCGGGTGGTTCGGGTCGGTGTAGCCCGCGACGAGCACGTCGAGCCTGCCGTCGCCGTTCACGTCGGCAACGGCCGCGCCCGTGTGCCAGCCGGGCTCGTCGATGCCTGCCGCCTTCGCGCCCTCGGTGAACGTCCCGTTGCCGTTGTTCCAGAGGACGGCGTCGAACGCGTCCCGCGCGGCGTCGTAGCCTGCGGTCGTGACGACGAGATCGGTCGTCCCGTTGCCGTCGAGGTCGGCCGCGACGCAGCCCGAGCCACGTACCGCGAGACCCGCGCGCGTCTTCCCCGTGACGTCCACGAACCGCCCGTGCGCGTTGTGGAACAGGCGGCTCTGCGGCAGCCCGCCGCCGGCGGCGTAGCGCCCGATGTCGCTGTCCGCGTACGAGTTGACGACGTAGAGGTCCATCCACCCGTCGCCGTCGTAGTCGAGCCAGCAGAGGCCGCCACCCATCATCGCTCCCTCGTCGCCGCTCACTCCGAAGCGGAACGCGCCGTGGCGGAGATCGAGGCCCACGCTCCGCGCGACGTCCGTCAGGGTGAACGGCGCGGCGACCGCCGACACGGTGGGACGACCGGCGGCACCGCCCCGCACGCCGGTGACGAGGTACCGGCCGCCGCTCTGGACGAGCTCGAACGCGCGGACGACGTCCCGCGGGGCGCTCCGAAACATGAAGCTGCCGTCCCCCGCGGCGTATCGCACCGTCTGCGACGTGCCGTGGAGCGTCGCGACCACGAGCGGCGGGTCTTGCCCTTTGCCGGGCTCGAGCCGCAGCCCGACGCGCTCCGCCTCGTAGGTCGGCACGTCGATCGAGCTGCCCTTCGACCTGTCCATGCGGCCCCAGAGCTCGGACAGCCAGTCGCCCGTCGCGCCGCGTTTCGCGGCCGCGCGATCACGCGCCCGGAGCGCCGAGGCGCCGCTCTCGAGATCGGCGACGAGGTCGGCGGCGATCCGCCGCGCGGTCGTACGGTCGATCGGAGCGAGGCCCTGCGTCTTCGTCGTGCTCACCACCGGGATGTGCCCGGTCGCGAGTGCCGTGGGCGCCGTGGACGCAGGCGACGACACGAGGCCCGCCACGACGACCAGGGTGGTCGCCACCGCGGCCGCCCCGCCCACGCGGACGGGCGACCAGCCGGTCACGCGGCCCAGGCGCGTCCGGTCGGCGACGACCAGCAGCAGCGGCCGTGCGGCGCAGACGATCGTCAGCGCGCCGAGCACGGCAAGCTTCGCCGAGAACTCGCTCGTCCACGGCGCGATCAGCAGTGTCGCGAGGAGGCCGACCGACACTGCGTACACCAGGCGCGCGCGCGGGCTCTCCGGGATCGTCCGCGGGTCGGTGATCATGAAGAAGAGGAAGACGAGCACCTCGGGTGAGGTGACGAGCAGCCACCAGAGGTCGAGGCCGGCGATCGGGCCGAGGTGCCACGCGGCGGTCATCTCGTGCCCCGTCGCCGCGAGCACGGCGACACCCGCCGCGAACGTCAGCCAGAAGCCGACGGCGATCCCGACGAGGTGCAGGCGCGAGAGGATCGCGAGCCCGCCACCGACGATCAGCACGAGCGCGAGCGCCAGCCACACCGACATCGGCCCCCACCAGAACGCGAGCGGATCCGCGCGCTCGGGGCCGAGGAGGACGAAGCACAGGACGAGGCCGAAGTTGGAGGGGTTGAAGATGTGCCTGCCCCGGAACGTGATCACGTACTTCGAGAGGAGCCCGACCGCCGCTGTCCCTGCGAAGATCCACCAGCCGTTCATGCTCCACCAGTCGCCGTGCTCGGTGCCCGGGACACGGAGCACGAACGCGACACCGTTCCCCGTGAGCAGGGCGCTCGCGGGCCACATCAGGACGTGCTGGCGGCGGAAGGCGATCGACACCTCGAGGACGGCGCACGTCACGAGCGAGACGAGGATCTGCGCGATCGAGAGCCGGAAGTCGAACGCGGTCTGCCCGAGCACCTGCAGGGTGACGATGACGCCCGCGAGGTGCAGCCGCGGGTCGCGCCACGTCGGCAGCAGCACGGGGTAGGCCGTGCCGCGAATCCGCACCGTCGGCCTCCCCGCCGCGATCGCGGGAGCGCTCATCGGCGACAGATGGTACGCAGCGGGCGGTCGCTTGGTGTCCGACTTCAGTCGGACACCGTCGTCGTACCCGGCATGTCGGTCAGAGGTGTCGGACTGAAGTCCGACACCGGTGCTCAGGCCCAGAAGGCTTCGAACGCGCCGGCGTCGGACGGCAGCGCCAGCACCTCGCGGACCAGGCCGTCGTCGATCCGGAAGAGGAGCACCTGGTCGAGATCGAGCCGCCGGCCGTGGCGCTCGCCGGAGGCGCGGTACAGCGCGGCCGCCCGGTCGTCGCTCGCGAGCACGTCGACGAGCTGCGAGGAGTACGTCCCGCCGGTCTCTTTCGCGAGCCGCGCGAGGAAGCGGAAGATCGCCTCGCGACCGCGGTGGACGCCCGCCATCACCCCGTCGCCGGGCACGATCCACACCGCATCGGAAGCGAACAGGTCGCGGAGCGCGAAGCCCTGCTTCTGCGCGAACGCGCCGAAGATCCGGCGGACGACCTCCTCGTTCGCGGCGCGGGCGCTAGCGGCGGCCACGGGTTCGCTCCCACTCGTCGATCAGCTGCTTGACGTGACCGCGTTGAGCGGGGGTGAAGTCGAAGGTCTCGAGCAGCCGCCGGGCCTCGGCCGGATCGTCGTTCGCGACCGCAGCCTCGAGATGCTCGCGCTGCGGCGTCGGCTCGCGCAGTTGCCTGCGCAGCCAGCGGAGAAGGCTCACCGTCGCCTGGTCTGCCATCGCGCGCCTACGCTACTCGCGTGGACACGTTCCTCGCGATCGCCAGTCGCCGCGACGAGCGCCGCTACGGGCACGAGCCCCTTCCCGAGGACGTCGCCGCGCGCATTCTCGACGCCGGCCGCCTCGCGGGCTCGGCGTCGAACCGCCAGCCGTGGGTGTTCGTCGTCCCGGACGCCCGCGAGCGCATCGAGGAGCTCGCACGGGCGGTCTACGTGCCCGACAACGTCCTCGGCGCCGGCCTCGTCGTCGGTGTCGCGATGACCGGGAAGCGGCGGGCGCAGTTCGACGCGGGGCGCGCCGCGCAGAACATGCTTCTCGCGGCGTGGAACGAGGGCGTCTCCTCGTGCCCGAACGGCGTTGCCGACCCCGATGCGGCGCACGCCGCGCTCGGCCTCGGCGAGGACGAGACGCTCGTGATCGTGCTGACCTTCGGGATCCCGGAGCGCAGTCGCGAGCCGGGGTCGCGTACTCCCGCGGAGTGGAGCGCCCGGGCGAATCGCCGCCCGCTCGACGACGTCGTCCGTCACGTGCGCTGACCGGCCGGTTGACACCGGCCCGACCGCCCGTTTAGTTTGTGCGCCTTCCATACAAACCCGCCCGCCCGCCTGCATGACGCCTCGCCCATCCCCCGCGTGACCCCGGCCGCCCGATGACGTTCGAGCGCCGTGCGGTGCTGCCCGCGGACCAGACGACCGTGCGCCGGGCGAACCTCGGCGTCGTGCTGCGCCACGTGGCGGCAGGAGGGTCGCTGTCGCGGGCGCGGGTCGCGGCGGACACGGGTCTCACGCGCGGCACCGTGTCCAGCCTCGTCACCGAGCTGATGGAGCTCGAGCTGCTGCGGGAGACGGGCGAGACGACGTCGCCTCGCGGCGTCGGTCGCCCGGGCGTCGGGCTCGAGCTCGCCGACGTCGTCGTCGGCGTCGGGCTCGAGGTCAACGTCGACTACGTCGCGGTCTCGGTCGAGGACCTGACCGGCGCCGTGCGCTACGAGCGCCGCTCGTACCGCGACAACCGAGGCTCGGCGCCGGGGCCCGTGCTCGACCGGCTGGCACGCGCGGCCCGGACGGCGATCGAGGCCGTCGACCGCGACGGGCTGCGCACGATCGGCGTCTCGGTCGCCGTCCCGGGGCTCGTCGAGGAGGCGTCGGGCACCGTCGTGTTCGCCCCGAATCTGGGCTGGGAGGACCTGCCCGTCGCAGCCGAGCTGGAGGAGCGGCTCGGGCGTCCCGTCCACGTCGAGAACGAGTCCAACCTCGCGGCGCTCGCAGAGCACTGGACGGGCGCCGCCGTGGGGATCGACGACTTCGTCTGCGTCTTCGGCGAGGTCGGCGTCGGGGGCGGGATCGTGCTCGGTGGTCGCCTGTTTCGCGGCTCCCACGGCTTCGGCGGCGAGTTCGGTCACGTCTCCGTCGACCCGAACGGCGCCCTGTGCGCGTGCGGTAGCCGCGGGTGCGTCGAGACGTTGGTCGGCCAGGAGTCGATCGCCCGCGCCGCGGGCGTCTCGCCCGTCGCGGGTCGGACGCGCAGCCTGACGGACGAGCTGGTCCGCCGGGCAGAGTCCGGCACACCCGAGGTCGTCCGTGCACTGGACGAAGCGGGACGCTCGCTCGGCATCGCGCTCGCATCGACGTTCAACCTCTTCGACGTCCAGGCCGTCGTGCTGGGGGGCTGCTTCGGCCCGCTCGCGCCGTGGCTCGAGGACGCCGTGCGCCGGACGCTGCAGGAGCGCTCCCTCGCCGCGCGCTCCGGGACGTTCGTCGTCCTCCCCTCGGCTTTCGGCGACGGAGCCGCCGTGCGGGGCGCGGCGGCACTGTCACTCCACCGTGTGCTCGACGCGCCTTGGTCGGTGCCGGCCGCGCGCAGGCGCCTCCGACGCGGCAGTCCCGCGTCGGAGGGCGAACGGCCCAGGAGGGAGGTTGCGATCGCTCGAGGGTAGGGGCGGTCGGATCGGGACCGTTTGAACAGCCGCGTGGGACGGAGTAGCGTCCGCCGCGGGAGGCTCTGACATGAAGGAGGGCAAGGAGTGAAGAAGCTCAGCATCGCGCTTCTGGTTGTGGCGGCGGCCGTCGGCCTCGTGGTCGGCGGCGCGTCCGGCAAGAGTGCGAAAACCACGGCGGGCACGCAGGTCTGCGTCCTGCTGCCCGACACCACGACGTCCGTACGCTGGGAGCAGTTCGACAAGCCGGCGTTCATCGCCGCGTTCAAGAAGGCCAAGCTGACGGCGGCAGTGGTTAACGCTCTCGGGCAGCAGCAGAAGCAGCTCGCCCAGGCGGAGCAGTGCATCAACGACGGCGCGAAGGTCGGCATCATCACGTCGCTCGACACCGGCACGTCGATCGCGATCCAGAAGAAGTTCGCCGCCGCAGGTGGCAAGACGATCGACTACGACCGGCAGATCGTCGGTGGCATCGGAACCGTCTACATCTCGTTCGACGGCAACCAGGTCGGCCGCATCCAGGCGCGCGGCGTCATCAGCGGCATGGTGGCGAAGAAGACGTACGGGCCGAAGGCCGTCATCGCCCAGCTGTGGGGTGGCCCCACCGACGCGAACGCGTTCTGGTTCAAGAGCGGGAACGACGACGTGCTGAACCCGCTGTTCAAGGTGAAGAAGGTCACGAAGGGCCCGGCGAAGTTCGTGCCCAACTGGAATGCGACGAACGCCCAGACGATCTTCGAGCAGATGCTCGTCCAGACGAACAACAACATCCAGGGTGTCGTGGCGGCGAACGACGGCATCGCCGGAGCGGTCGTCGCGACGCTGAAGGCGAAGCGCCTGAAGCCGATCCCGCTCAGCGGACAGGACGCGACGGTCCAGGGTGTCCAGAACATCATCTCGGGCTGGCAGACGAACACGGTCTACAAGTACGTGCCCGACGAGGCGAACGCGGCCGCGGCCGCGGCCGTCGCGCTCTTCAAGGGCAAGAAGCCGAAGTCGAACTCGACGCGGCCGAACGGCTCGAAGAAGCAGCCGACGCTCGTCATCCCGGTGGTCTCGATCACGAAGGCCAACTACACGCGCCTCTTCAAGGACAAGTTCCTGAAGCGCAACGACGTGTGCTCCGGGGAGTTCAAGAAGTTCTGCAAGTAGATCGGCGACAAGGGTGGAGGCACCTCCGGGTGCCTCCACCGTCGTTCGGAGCCGCCCCGTGACCGATACCCCACTGCTCGAAATCCGCGACCTCTCGAAGACGTTCGGGTCGGTGCAGGCGCTGACCGAGGTCGACTTCGAGGTGCGCGAGGGCGAGGTCATGGCGCTCGTCGGCGACAACGGCGCGGGCAAGTCGACGCTCATCAAGTGCATCGCCGGCATCCACGGTTACGACTCGGGCGAGATCGTCTTCGACGGCAAACCGGTGACGATCCACAGCCCGAAAGACGCTGCCAGGCTCGGGATCGAGGTCGTCTACCAGGATCTCGCGCTGTGCGACAACCTCGACGTCGTCCAGAACATGTACCTCGGTCGTGAAGAGCGCGACTGGCTCTTTCGGCTGAAGGAGCCGGTCATGGAGCAACGAACGGCGGAGACCCTTCGCGGGCTCGCCGTCACCACGATCCGCTCGATCCGCCAGCCGGTCGCCTCGCTCTCGGGCGGGCAGCGCCAGTCGGTCGCGGTCGCGAAGGCCGTGCAGTGGAACTCGCGGCTCGTGGTTCTCGACGAGCCGACGGCGGCGCTGGGCGTCGCCCAGACACGGCAGGTGCTCGAGCTCGTGAAGAGGCTCGCCGAGCAGGGGCTTGCGGTCGTTCTCGTCTCGCACAACCTGCAGGACATCTTCGAGGTCGCGACCCGCATCACCGTCCTGCGCCTCGGCCGCGACGTCGGCGTGTACGACCGCGCGTCGACGACACAGCAGGAGGTCGTCACCGCAATCACCGCGGGTATCCCCGCGAAGGTCGCGGGCGTCACCGAGACCCCCGGAGACGCGCTGTGAGCTCCGGGGCGGACGTCGTCGCTCCCGGGATAGAGGCGCCGGACATGGGCGCGGCCGAGCAAGCCGGATTCTGGGAGCGCACGAAGGGCAACGTCCGATCCGGGAACCTCGGCGTCCTGCCGGTCGTCCTCGGCGAGATCCTCATCGTCGCCTACTTTGCGTTCACCGCCACGAACTTCTTCACGGCGGCGAACTTCGTGAACGTCATCCTCCAGATGGCGGGGACGACCATGATCGCCTTCGGGGTCGTCTTCGTGCTCCTGCTCGGCGAGATCGACCTCTCGATCGCGTACGTGAGCGGCATCGCGGCAGTCGCGGTCGCCGAGTTCCAGCTGCCCTCGTCATCCCACGACTACCCGGGGTGGCTCGCGATCCTGCTCGGTCTCGCGATCGTCGCCGTGATCGGGTTCGCCCAGGGCACCGTCGTGGCCAGAATCGGGGTGCCATCGTTCGTCGCCACGCTCGCCGGCCTGCTCATCTGGCAGGGCGTGATCCTCAAGGTCCTCCAGGCGCGCGACTCGATCATCATCGAGGACAACTGGATCAACTACACCGCGACGTACTACTTCTCCGCGAACGTCGGCTGGCTGATTGCCGCCGCGATCACGGGCCTGTACGGGGTCGTGGCGCTCGGAGGGGTCATCGGCCTCCGCCGTGCCGGCCTCTCCGCCGGGACCGGGACGGCGATAACCAAGTTCGTCGCCGTTGCCGCGGTGAGCTTCGGCATTGTCGCCATCTGCAACCACGCCAAGCGTCCGACCGCCTGCCCGGAGGGCACGCCCCTCACGGAGACGTGCTACCGGCCGCTCGGCCTTCCGCTCGCCGCGCTCCTGATGGTCATGTTCCTCGTCGGTCTCACCTACCTCGCGAAGCGCACCGCGTTCGGGCGTCACGTGTACGCCGTCGGCGGGAACGCCGAGGCGGCGCGGCGGGCCGGCATCAACGTTCCGCGCGTCCGGATCATCGTGTTCGTGATCTCGTCGGTCATGGCCGGCGTCGGCGGCATCGTCCTCGCGGCGAGGCTCCAGTCGGTGAACCTGAACCAGGGCGGGGGCACGCTCCTGCTCGACGCGATCTCGGCCGCCGTGATCGGGGGCGTCAGCCTCTTCGGCGGACGCGGCGAGGTGCGCGGCGCGCTCCTCGGCGCTCTCGTCATCGCGACGATCGCGAACGGCCTCAACATCGGCGGCTACAGCACCGGCACGATCTACGTGGTCACCGGCATCATCCTCCTGCTGGCCGTCACGCTCGACACCATCGCCCGACGGCTCCAGGTGCGTGCGGGCCGGTGAGGACGTCCCTCGGCATCTGGGCGCTCGGTCCGATGATCACGCGCTTCGTCCCCGGCGGCTACCAGCCGCAGCACGCGAACGAGCCGATCGCGGTGAAGGTGCGCCGTGCGGTCGAGGGGCTCGGCGACCTGATGGACGACTACGAGTTCCACTACCCCGGCGAGCTGAACCCGGACAACCTGGACGAGGTGCGCGACGCGCTCGACGGCCACGGCATCGCGACAGTCTGCACCGGGCTGCACACGGATCCGCGGTTCGGGAGAGGCGGGCTGACGTCGGTCGACGCGGCGACGCGCGCCGAGGCGCGGAGGCTCACTCGCGAGACCGCGGAGATGGCCGGAGCGGTGGGTGCGAACATGATCTGCTGGCCCGGGATCGAGGGCTACAACTACCCGTTCCAGACGCCGTACGCGCAGTCCTGGGAGTGGTTCATCGAGGGGATGGCCGAGGCTGCCGAGACCTGCGCGAAGCAGGGCGTCAAGCTCTTCCTCGAGCACAAGAACTCCGAGCCCGCGATGAAGATCTTCATGCGGAACATCGGCATGACGCTGCACGTCATCCACACGCTGCGCGCGCAGGGAATCGACAACGTCCAGGTGAACATGGACTGGCAGCACCTGCTCATGAACGGCGAGTCCCTCGGCGAGTACGCAGCGATGCTGGCGGCGGAGCGGTTGCTCGGCCATCAGCATGCGAACTCCGGCTGGGGCACGTTCGACGACGACAACATGGTCGGCGCGACCGCGTTCATGGAGACCCTCGAGCTCGCGCTCGAGCTGCGGCGCGCGCGGTACGGCGAGAACGGCGAGCGCCTCGGTTTCGACCTCTACCCGTACACCGAGGACGCCGTCGCCGCGGTGAAGCGCTCCGTGCTGCACTGGAACTTCATCTGGGACGTCTCCGGCCGGATCGACGACGCCGCACTTCGCGAGGCGCAGTCGCGCAAGGACGCCGTCCGCGCCTACGAGCTCGTCTACGCCGCACTGGGTGCGTAGACGTGGGGGAACCATGGGTTCCCCCACGTTAGTCGGCATCGACGTCGGCACGACCGGCGTCAAGGCGCTCGCGCTCTCGCCGGACGGTGAAGTGCTCGCGACGGCGACCCACGGCTACCCGCTCTCCACCCCGCGGCCGGGCTGGGCGGAGCAGGATCCCGGCGACTGGCTGCGTGCCGCCGAGTCCGCGCTCGCCGAGGTGTCGGCCGGGCGCGAGATCGCCGGGATCGGCCTCTCGGGCCAGATGCACGGTCTCGTCGTGCTCGACGAGACCGGGCGCGTGATCCGTCCCGCGATCCTCTGGAACGACCAGCGCACCGCCTTCGAGTGCGCCGAGATCGAGGAGCGCATCGGGCTCGAGCGCCTGATCGAGCTGACGGGGAACCGTGCGCTGCCCGGCTTCACCGCGCCCAAGCTCCTCTGGCTGCGCCGTCACGAGCCCGAGGCCTACGCGCGCATCGCACGCGTGATGCTGCCGAAGGACTACGTCCGGCTCGGGCTGACCGGCGAATGGGCGATCGACGCCTCGGACGCGTCGGGGACGCTCCTCCTCGACGTCGCGCGCCGCGACTGGAGCGCCGAGGTCCTCGACGCCCTCGAGCTTCCACGCGACTGGCTCCCACCGGTGCTCGAGTCGCCGGCGGTCTCCGGCCGCGTGACGAAGAGTCCAAGTGACACTGTCTCACTTGGGACTCCGGTCGCGGCGGGTGGGGGAGATCAGCCGGCGGCGGCAGTCGGCGTCGGTGCCACGCGCCCCGGGACGCTCTCCGTCGTGCTCGGGACCTCGGGAGTCGTGCTCGCGCCGCTTCCGGCCTACGCGCACGATGCCGAGGCGCGTGTCCACGCCTTCTGCCACGCGCGTCCGGACACGTGGCAGGCGATGGGCGTGATGCTCTCGGCCGCCGGCTCCCTCCAGTGGCTCCACGACACCCTCGCCAAGGACGTGCCGTTCGATGCCCTCGTCGCCGAGGCCGCGGCATGGCCACCGGATGCGGAAGGGCTGCTGTTCCTGCCGTACCTCGCAGGCGAGCGGACGCCGCACGCCGATCCCGACGCCCGCGGCGCGTTCGTGGGGCTCGAGCTGCGCCACGATCGCGGCGCGCTCGTCCGGGCGGTGCTCGAGGGCGTGGCGTTCGGCCTCGCGGACTCGCTCGACCTGCTTCGCGCGCTCGGTGTCGAGGCAGCGAGGGCGCGGATCTCCGGCGGAGGCGCGCGCAGCCGCCTCTGGCTCGAGATCGTCGCGTCCGTGCTTGGCGTCCCGCTCGAGCTGACCGAGTCCGAGGAGGGCTCGGCCTTCGGCGCCGCGCTCCTCGGCGGTGTCGCGGGAGGCGTCTTCCGAGACGTCGACGAGGCGGTCGCCCGATGTGTCCGTGTGACGAGCACGGTCGAGCCGAACACCGCGTGGTCGGACGCCTACCGCGAGGCGCACGAGCGCTACCGCGCGCTGTACCCGGCTCTGCGGGCCGTTAGGGTGCCCGGATGAGACTCGGCCTCCTGTCGACGGCGAACATCAACCGCGCGATCCTCGCGGGCGCTGCGAAGACCGACCGGGTCGACGTCGTCGCCGTCGGAAGCCGCGACGCGCAGCGGGCGGAGGCCTACGCCGCGGAGCACGGGATCGCGACGGCGCACGGCTCCTACCAGGCGCTCCTCGCCGACCCCGATGTCGAGGCCGTCTACATCTCGCTCCCGAACGGCATGCACCACGAGTGGACGATGCAGGCGCTCGCGGCCGGAAAGCACGTCCTCTGCGAGAAGCCCTACACGCGCCATCCCGGCGAGGCCGAGGAAGCGTTCGACGCCGCGGACGCCGCGGGGCTCGTCCTGGCGGAGGCGTTCATGTATCGCCACCATCCGCAGACCGCGGCGGTCGCCCGACTCGTCGCCGACGGCGCGGTCGGACGGCTCTGCGCCGTGAAGGCGACCTTCACGTTCCCCCTCCACGACCTCTCGGACGTTCGCGCGCTGCCCGAGCTCGACGGCGGCGCGCTGATGGACGTCGGCTGCTACTGCGTCAGCGGGATCCGCCTGCTGGCGGGAGAGCCGGAGCACGTGCGCGGCGAGCAGGTCACGGGGACGACGGGGATCGACATGGCGTTCCACGGGACGCTCCGCTGTGCCGACGACGTCGTCGGCCAGTTCGAGGCGTCGTTCCGCTCGCCGCAGCGGCAGTCGCTCGAGGCGGTCGGTGAGACGGGCGTGCTCGTTGTCGAGGCGCCGTGGCGGCTCGACTGGGGCGGCAGCGTGACGCTCCGTCGCGACGGCGAGACGGAGGTCGTCGAGGTCGAGGGGGCCGACTCGTACACGCGCGAGCTCGAGAACCTCGCCGACGCGATCGAGGGCGGCGCGCCCGCGCTCCTCGGCCGCGCCGACGCGGTCGGGCAGGCCCGCGTGATCGACGCGTTGTACCGCTCCGCCGCGAGCGGCACGCGGATCGCCGTCTGACGCGACTCAGTCCGGACGCTCGACCGAGGCGATCACGTCGCGCGCGAGCGCGAGGGCCTCGTCCGGGGACAGCCCCTTGCCACGCGCCACGGCCGCCTCGACGTCGATCTGGGTCGACACGCGTGCCAGCGTCGCAGCGAGCCGCTCAGCCTCCACTGCCTGCGGATCGCTGCCGATCGCGTGGAAGTGCTCGGAGAAGGCGCCTCCGAGCATTGCGGCGTCCTCCGGCCGGCCCGTCTCCGCCGCGACCGCGGCGACGATGCCGAGACCATAGGCGGTGACCTCCCGGTAGGACAGGCGCACCGAGCACTCGAGGGACGTCGCAGCGTGCTCCGCCGCCGCGACGAGGTCGCCGCGCTCGAGATCGAATGTCGCGAGGTTGAGGACCGAGATCGCGACGCCGTCCTCGTCGCCGATCGCCTCGGCGATCGCGAGCGCCTCGGTCGTCGCCTCGACGGCGGCGTCGAGGTCGCCGAGCGCGTGGTGGACGGCTCCGAGGTTCGCGAGGATGACCCCCATCGCGTTCGGGTCGTCGACGTCGACGAACGCGGCGCGGGCGGCTTCGTAGTGCTCGAGCGCGCGCGACAGCTCGTCCTCGGCGTGCCAGCTCGCGCCGATCTCCAGCTGCGCTCGGCCCATCTCGCGGCGGTTGTCGACCGTCTCGAACAACGGCAGCGCCTCGAGCCAGAGCGCGCGTGAGCGCTCCTGGTCTCCGGCGACGAACGCCATCACGCCGGCCTCGCCGAGGGTTCGCGCGCGGAGCTCGATGTCATCGATCCCCGGCGAGAGTGCGACGCCGCGCTCGAGACGCCGGCGTCCTTCCTCGGCATAGCCACGGACGCGCCAGAAGTAGCGCATCGTCACCGCGAGCCGGAGCTCCTGCTCGGCGTCCCCGACGGCTTCCGCGTGCGCGAAGGCCGCGCGGATGTTGTCGTGCTCCAGCTCGACACGGTCGAGCCATGCGGCGTCCATGAGGCGGTGCCAGTACACGCCTGCGCCCTGCACCATCGAGAGGAGCCACGCGAGATGGCGATCGCGAACACCGCGCTCGTCGCCCGACGCGGCGAGCACCTCTGCCGCATACTCGCGGACGGTCTCGAGCATCGCGAAGCGTGGTTCGGAGGCGCCGCCCACTCGGGTCACGAGCGCCGCGTCGAGGAGGTCGTCGAGCGCGGTCACCACATCGATGTCGCCGACGACAGCCTCGAGCGCCTCGAGCGACGCGCCGCCGCTGAAGGCGCCGAGCGCGCCGAGCACCTGGCGCGCGTCGTCGGCGAGCAGCTGGACGCTCCAGTCGAGCGTCGCGCGGAGCGAGCGCTGCCGCTCCGGCAGGTCTCGCGCGCCTCGGGAAAGGAGCGAGAGCCGCTCGCCGAGGCGCTCCGCCGTGCCCTCGGGCCCGAGCGTCCGCGCGCGGGCCGCCGCGAGCTCGAGTGCGAGCGGGAGCCCGTCCAGCGCGCGGCAGATGCGCGCTACGGCGGCAGCGTTCTCGTCCGTGACCGCGAAGCGCGGATCGGTCGCGCCCGCGCGCTCGGCGTAGAGGCGAACCGCGGGCGTGCGCTCGATCGAGGCAGCCGTCACTTCGCCCGCTTCGGGGACCGGCAGCGGCGGCACCGCGTAGACGCGCTCGGCGGCGATGCGGAGCGGCGCGCGGCTCGTGACGACCACCCGCAGCGACGGTAGGGCGGCGACGAGGCGCGCCACGTCCGAGGCGGCGTCGAGCACCTGCTCGAAGTTGTCCAGCACGAGCAGCGTGCTCTCGCCCCCGAGCGCCTCGACCAGCGCCTCGAGATCGTTTCGTGCGCGAGACTCGGGGGCGCCGGTCGCCCGCGCGGCGGTGGCGAGGACGAGCGACGGGTCGAAGACGGGGGAGAGGTCGACGAAGATGACTCGTGCGCTGTCGGCCGCGGCCGCGATCGCGAGCCGCGTCTTGCCCGTCCCGCCAGGCCCGGTCAGCGTCACGAGGCGGGTGTCCGGACGCCCCAGCAGCGCGCGCACAGCGGCGACTTCGAGCTCGCGGCCGATCAACGGTGTCGTCTCCGTCGGGAGGGTGCTCGGCAGCGGCGTTGCGTCGATCTCCGGCGCGGCGACGTCGAGCTCAGGGTCGTGCCGGAGGATCTGCTGCTCGAGCGCACGGAGCTCCGCCGACGGCTCGAGGCCGAGCTCGTCCAGGGCTGTGCGCGCGTCCCGGTACGCCTCCAGGGCGTCCGCCTGCCGGCCCGAGCGGTAGAGCGCGAGCATCTGCTGCGCGCGCAGCCGCTCGCGGTGCGGGTGGGCGGCCACGAGTGCGTCGAGCTGCGCGGTAAGGGCGGCGTGGCGGCCCGCCTCGAGCTCGGCCGCGATGCGCGCCTCGTCCGCCGCCAGCCGCGCCTCGTCGAGGCGCGCCGCGTCGGCGTGCGCGAACTCCTCGCCGGCCAGATCGGCGAGCGCAGGCCCGCGCCAGAGCCCGAGCGCCTCGTCGAACGACCCCGCGCCGACGAGCTGCTCGAAGCGGTCTGCGTCGAGCTCCCCGGGCTCGACCCGTGCGAGATATCCGGGCGCGCGCGTCACGATCCGGTCGGCGCCGAGCGCCTTGCGCAGCGCGTGGACGTGCACCTGCAGGGTCGAGCGGGCGTTGGCGGGCGGATCGTCGCCCCAGACCGCGTCGATCAGCCGTTCGGTCGAGACGGCGCGATTCGGGGTCAGGAGCAGGAGCGCGAGCACCGCGCGGGGCCGCCTGCCGCCGAGCGGGACGGGCTCGCCGCCGTCGTCGACCACCTCCAGCGGCCCGAGCAGCCGGAACTCCATGACCCCTCTCAACTCCTCCTTAAGCCGACCTGGAGTCGATCTTAAGCGGCGTCTCCGATGGTGCGTCGCGTCAAGACGAACCCCTTCCAGGAGGAGACGAAATGATCACCAGCGGCCAGTCCATCACGAACTCCGTCACCGGCGAGACGCTCGTGTTCCGCACGACGTCGGCCGACACGAACGGCGAGTGCGTCGTCGTCGAGACATACGTCGAGCCGAACGGTGCCGTTGCCGCCGCGCATGTCCACCCGTCACAGGAGGAGACCTTCGAGGTCATCGCCGGTGAGCTCGAGTTCCGGCTCGGCAAGCGCAAGCTCGTCGCGAAGCCGGGCGACCGGGTGCTCGTCCCCGCGGGGACTCCACACAAGTTCCGCAACGTCGGCGAAGAGACGGCGCACTTCGTCTGCGAGGTCAGGCCCGCGCTCGGCTTCGAGCAGCTGATCGAGACGATGTTCTCCCTCGCCGAGGACGGGAAGGTCAACAAGAAGGGCATGCCGAGCCCCCTCCGCCTCGCGGTCATCGCGAAGCACCACTTCGACGACGTCAGACTGCCGTTCCCGCCCGCGTGGCTCCAGCGCGTCGGCCTCGTGATGGGCGCCCCGCTCGGCCGGCTGCTCGGCTTCCGGCCGACCTACCAGCCGCAGGCGCCGAAGGCGCCGACCGCGCTCGGCCTCTGAGCCCGGCGTGCACGCGGCGTCCCGAGACCCGCCCCCTCTCCGCCCGCCTGCCGCGGCCGGAGAGGGGCGTGGTGCACTCAGAGGGATGCCCGCAGAAACCGCAGGAGATTGGCCGACGTCACCGCCTCGACGTCCTCGCCGCTCCAGCCGCGCCGCTCGAGGCCCGCAACGAGCGCGGGGTAGCACTCCGGGCCTGTCAGCTGCTCGATCCCCTGACCCGGCTCGAGGCCGGGCGGTGCGAGGCCGTCCTTCGGCTCCGGCGGTGGCGGCATCGCCTCCCACAGCCGCTTCGTGAAGTCCCCGCCGAGGCAGACGCGCTCGATCCCGATCACCGAGGCGGCGTGCTCGAGGTGGTCGATGACACCGTCGATCGTCCTCCGCTCCGGCCCGATCGCGATGGGATGGAGCATCAGCCCGAGGATGCCGCCCGCCGCGGCGAGCATCCGGAGCTGGTCGTCCTCGAGGTTCCGCGGTGACTCGTGCACGCTCCGGCAGCCGCCGTGCGAATAGAGGACGGGCGCGCCGGCGGCCCGCTCGAGCACCTCCGTGAAGACGCCGCGCGAGGCGTGCGCGAGGTCGAGGATCACCCCGAGCGAGACGAGACGGTCGACCAGCTCACGACCGAGCCGCGAGAGGCTTCCACCCTCCTCGGCCGCGCCGTCGGCGAACGCGTTCCGGCGGTTCCACGTCAGCCCCGCCATACGGACCCCGAGCGTGTGGAAGACATCCGCGGGCCACGTCTCGACGCCGAAGCACTCGACACCCTCGAGCGAGAGCATCAGCCCGATGCGCTCGCCGGCCTCCACAGCGTCGAGGTCGGCGGCGGACGTCACCTGCTTCACGTGATGGGCGTTCTCGCGCAGCGCGTTCTGGAACGCCGCGACCATCGACAGCGCCTCGCGCAGCGAGCCCTCCGGCTGCACGGCCACGTCGACGTAGACCGCGCACACCTGGAGGCCGACGCCGCCGCGTTCGAAGAGCGGGAGCCAGGTTTCGGCGAAGACGTTCGTCTCGCCGAGCCGGCGCTCGCGGTAGGCGACCTCCATCAGGAGGTCGACGTGGGCGTCCGCGATCATCGCCGCCCGACCCTACAGTGCTCAATCCGCGCAAGGATGACGGACGTATGCACCTCCATCCGCCACCAGATACGAAGGAGAGACAGATGATACGCACGCTGACCGTCGCCGCGACCGCCCTCGTGGCCATGCTCGCGCTGGCGCTGCCCGCAGTCGCAGCGACGCCGACCTACAAGGGAACCGTCGGCCCGGGATTCACGATCAAGATGGCGACCAAGCCGACCAAGGCGGGGAAGATCAAGCTCGTCGTGTCGGACAAGTCGCCGCAGCACAACTTCCACCTGACCGGCCCCGGCGTCAACGTCAAGACCAGCGTCGGCCAGAGCGGGACGAAGACGTTCACGATCACGCTGAAGAAGGGCACCTACAAGTTCATGTGCGACCCGCACGCGAGCTTCATGAAGGGCTCGTTCAAGGTCAACTAGAGCGGTGGCTCAGGCGAGGGGAAGCGGCTCGTACCCGTCCGGCGACACCCGCCAGGCCGCCAGCTCGTCGAGCCGCACGGAGTAGATGACGTACGGCCGGTCCCGCCAGAGCCCGATCCGCTCCACATCGGTGCGGGACGGGCGCGGCGGGGCCGAGACGTGCGAGTGCACGACCGCCTGCTCGAGATCGCGGTCGCCGATGTCCGCCCAGGCGACGGGATCCAGGCGGAGCTCGAAGAAGTACGGCGACGGCGAGGCGTTCTCGCCGGCCACGTACTCGACGGCCTGGTCGCCGTCGAGGAGCAGGAGCCCGCAGGCCTCGTTCGGAAGCTCGGCGCGGGCGTGCTCGGCGATCGCCGCCCGCACCGCGGCCGGGATCACCACCAGACGGTGGACTCCATCGACTGCTCGACACCCGCCTCGGGCGCGTCCCAGAAGTCGGCGCTCAGGTACTTCCAGCCGCCGTCGGCGAGGATCGCGACGACGACGCCCTCGTCGAGCTCGGCGGCGAGTCGCCGAGCGACGTGGATCGCCGCGCCAGCGGAGACGCCGCCGAGGATCCCTTCGAGCCGGAGCAGCTCGCGTACCGCGGCGACCGACTGCTCGTTCGAGACGAGCACCTTCCGGTCGAGGCGGCTGACGTCGAGGATCGGCGGGACGTACCCGTCGTCGAGCGAGCGCAGGCCCATCACCGGGTCACCCGGGAGAGGCTCGGCCGCGGCGATGACGACGTCGGGGAAGGTCTCGCGCAGCCGCTCGCCGGCGCCCATCAACGTCCCGCCGGTGCCGAGCCCGGCGACGAGCACGTCGACCCGGTCGAGCGCCGTGGCGATCTCGGCGCCGGTTCCCTCGTAGTGCGCGCGCGGGTTCGCCTCGTTCGCGTACTGGAACGGGACGAACCACCGCGGGTCGGCCTCGGCCATCTCGAGCGCGAGCCGCACCGCGCCGTTCGATCCCTCGGACGCGGGGGAGTGGACGATGTCGGCGCCGTAGAGCCGCAACAGCCGCTTCCGCTCCTCCGTCGCGTTCTCGGGGAGCACGCAGGTCAGCGGGTAGCCCTTGAGCGCCGCAACGAGCGCGAGTGAGATTCCCGTGTTGCCCGACGTCGGCTCGAGCAGCGCCCGCCCCGGCTCGAGCTCGCCCGACGCCTCGGCAGCTTCGATCATGGCCTTCGCGACGCGATCCTTGATCGACCCGGTCGGGTTCTGGCCCTCGAGCTTGGCGTAGATGGTCACGCTCTCCTTCGGGGAGATGCGGGGCAGCTCGACGAGCGGCGTCTGCCCGACGAGATCGAGCAGGCTTCTCGCGACCGCAGGCGTCCACGGCTGCGAGCTGCCGCCGGCCATCGCCGGAAGCAGGATCAGGGTCTCGCCGTCCGGCACGGTCGTGTCGAGCCCGTCCATGGTGCGGACGTCCTCGCCGCCGAGGTAGACGTTCACGAACGGTGCGATCCCTCCGTTCGTCAGGATCTGGTTGCCGAGCGCGGGATGACGCTCGACGAGGTCCTCGAGCACGTCGCGCACGGTCTCGCCGCTGGCCTCGACCTGTCGCGCGCCGCCGACCTCGCCGCGCAGCGTCGGGGGAATCCGGACGACGGTCACGACGCGTGCACCGCTGTTCCTTGGCAGAACTCGACGTAGTCGATGTACTCGGTGATCGTCGGGTGGTCGCCGCACACCGGGCACTCGGGGTTCCGGCGAATCGCGACCTCGTCGAAGGTGGTGTGGAGCGCGTCGAAGAGGAGCAGCCGGCCGGCGAGCGTCTCGCCCGCGCCGAGCATCAGCTTGAGCGCCTCGCTCGCCTGCAGCGAGCCGACGATGCCGGGCAGGACGCCCAGGACGCCGCCCTCGGCGCAGCTCGGCGCCAGCTCGGGCGGCGGCGGCGACGGGTAGAGGCACCGGTAGCACGGTCCGTTGCCGGGGTGGAAGACGGTGACCTGCCCCTCGAAGCGATAGATCGACCCGTGCACGACCGGGATGCCATGCCAGACGGACGCGTCGTTGACGAGATACCGGGTCGGGAAGTTGTCCGTGCCGTCGAGAATCACGTCCCACCCGTGGGCGAGGATCCGCTCGACGTTCTCCGAGTCGAGCCGTTCCTGGAACGGGACGACCGTCACGTCCGGGTTCAGGGCCTCGATCGTCCGCTTCGCGGACTCGACCTTCGGCTCGCCGAGGCGCTCCGTCGAGTGGACGATCTGCCGCTGGAGATTCGAGTCGTCGACGACGTCGGCATCGATGATCCCGATCGTCCCGACGCCCGCGGCGGCGAGATAGAGCGACGCGGGCGAGCCGAGGCCGCCGGCGCCGATCAGGAGGATGCGCGACTGGAGCAGGCGCTGCTGGCCCTCCTCGCCGACCTCCGGGATCAACAGGTGACGGGAGTACCGCGCGCGCTGCGCCGGCGTCAGCGCCGCCGGGGTGACGAAGTCGTAGCCGTTCCGCTTCCAGCCCGCGAAGCCGTCCGAGAGGTTGACCACGTTCATGTAACCGAGCTCCTGGAGCGACTTGGCCGCAAACGCCGAGCGTGTGCCGCTCTCGCAGTAGACGACGAGCTCGCGCGACCTGTCGGGGATCAGCGCCTCGACGCGCGACTCGAGGTTGTTCCGCGGCAGGTGCAGTGCGCCGGGGAGGTGACCCTCGTCCCACTCGTCGCGCGGCCGGACGTCGACGAACAGCGGAGCGTCGCCGCCGTCGCGGTCGAGCAGCGCGCGCGCCTCGGGCGTCGAGATCTCGTCGATCTCGGCGCGCGCGGCGGCCAGGAGCTCTCGGTAGGTCGGCATTACTTTCCCGAATATAGCGGGGCGACGCATGCGCGCGTGGAAGATCGCGAGCCCGTGGCTCGTCCGGATGGTGTGGCAGCTCGCTGGGGGAAGCGGTGCCCGCGGGCGACCCGCCTCGGGTCGTCCGCGGCTACCGTGGCGCCGTGTCGCCGTTTGCCCGGGTCGTCGCCGTCACCGCCGCGGCCGCAGTCGTCGCAGTGGCCGTTGTCGTGGGGGTCGTCGCGCTGCAGACCGACCCGGTGGAGAGTGCCGCACCGGCGCCGAAGGCCCGGAAGGGAGCGCCTCCTCTGACCTTCGAGCTCGGGATCCGGAACGACCCGCAGGCCGTCGCGATACGCCGCGCCGAGCGGCTCTATGCGGCGGGAAAGCAGGCCCAGGCGGGCCGGGCGTTCGCGCGCATCGACTCCCTTGAGGGCCGCGTCGGGCAAGCCTTCGCGTCCTGGCCGGACGGCACGGTCGACCGGATGAACCGCCTCGCGGGGCTCCACGCGCAGGACGCCGTCGTCCAGCTCAACCTCGGCGTTGCGCTCTTCTGGTCAGGCCTCTCGGGCGCGCGCGACGCATGGCGGGCCGCCGCAGCCTCGGAGCCCGACACCGCCTACGCCGTCGTCGCGGGCAACCTGCTGCATCCCGAGTACGCGAAAGGCCTGCCGATCTTCGTCACGACGGCGCCACTGCCGAGCGAGCTCGAGGGCCTGACGCCGTCGCAGCAGCTCGAGTTGCTCCAGCGTGGCGCGCAGCAGACGGTCGAGGGCAAGCTCCTGTACGGCGTCGCGTTGCAACGGCTCGGCATGCAGCGCTCGGCGGAGCGGGTCTTCTCGCAGGCGGCACGCGAGGCGCCCGGGGACGCCGAGGCGCAGGTCGCGGCGGCCGTGGGCCGGTTCGACAAGGCGCGCCCGGCGGATGCCTTCTCGCGTCTCGGCCCGCTCACGCGGCGCTTCCCGGACAGGGCGACGGTGCGGTTCCATCTCGGCCTGCTCCTCCTCTGGTCGGGTGAGGTGAAGGAGGCCCGGACCCAGCTCGTCCGCGCGACGACCGTCGAGCCTGGATCGCCGCTCGCGGGCGAGGCGCAGAAGTACCTCGACACGCTCGACAAGGCGGGCGTCTGATGCCGGCCCGGATTATTGGCGGCGCGCAGACTTCGTGGCTACCGTATCGAACTACGCGACGGAAGGGGCGGTCCTGAGCGCAGCGCGCAACGAAGCAGAACGGCCGGCGGCGGCGGCGCCGGACGTGGTTCTGGTCTCCGAGGAGGGCAAGGCGCTCCTCGAGTCGGGACGGGCGCAAGGGCGCCTCGACGCGGACGAGGTGGCCCTCGCCCTCGACGAGCTGGACCTCGACGCAGCGCAGATCGACGCGTTCTACGACGCGCTCGACGAGGAGCAGATCGAGGTCGTCGCGCCGGAGGCGGAAGCCGAGGCCGAGCGTGCCTGGGAGGCCGCCGAGCCCGAGATCTCGACCGACACCCTGCAGCTCTTCCTCAAGGACATCGGCAAGGTTCCGCTCCTGACCGCGGCCCAGGAGGTCGAGCTTGCGAAGCGGATCGAGGCGGGCGACCACTCGGCCAAGCAGGCGATGGTCGAGGCGAACCTTCGTCTCGTCGTCTCGATCGCGAAGCGGTACCGCAACCAGGGCCTCCCGTTCCTCGACCTGATCCAGGAAGGCACGATCGGCCTCGTCCGCGCGGCGGAGAAGTTCGACTGGCGCAAGGGCTTCAAGTTCTCGACGTACGCGACGTGGTGGATCCGCCAGGCCGTGGCGCGGGCGATCGCCGACAAGGGGCGAACGATCCGCATGCCCGTCCACGTCGTCGAGAAGCTCAACAAGATCAGCCGCTCGGAGCGCAAGCTCCGTGCCGAGCTCGCCCGCGAGCCGACTGCGCTCGAGATCGCCGTCGACCTCGACCTGCCCGTCGAGGAGGTCGAGCAGATCAAGCGGAGCGCACAGACCCCCGTCTCGTTGGAGAAGCCGGTCGGCGACGAGGAGGAGTCGGAATTCGGCCACTTCCTCACCGACGAGTCCGAGCCGCTGCCCGACGAGGCGGCCGAGGTGACGATGCGCCGCGAGGCGCTGCGCTCGATCCTCGGTGCGCTGTCGCCGCGCGAGCGCCAGGTGCTCGAGCTTCGCTACGGCCTCGACGGCCAGCAGCCGCGCACGCTCGACGAGGTCGGGCGCGCGTTCAACGTCACGCGCGAGCGGATCCGCCAGATCGAGCACCAGAGCCTGAAGAAGCTGCGCGCGCTCGCCGACGCGGCAGCTGTTCGCGACGTCGCCTGAGCCGGGTGCTGCTGGTGTCCGACGTAAAGTCGGACACCAGACGCCGAACGCGACGCTACGCGTCTGCGTCGGACCGAAGTCCGACACGGGGCGGCGTGGCTAGGATCGCCGACGTGGTCATCCCGCCGCACGAGACGCTGGTCGCCGAGCTCGCCGACCTGATCGCGATCCCGTCCGTCAGCGCCGATCCGGTGCACGCCGACGACATTCGCCGGGCCGCAGACTGGGTCGCGGAGCGCATCCGCGCCGCCGGAGGCGAGGCGGAGATCCAGGAGCGCGGGGGACGGCCGCTCGTCGTCGGCCGGGTCGTGGCCTCGACCGGCGCGGGATCGCCGACGGTCCTCGCCTACGCGCACCTCGACGTCCAGCCGCCCGACCCGCTCGACCTCTGGGAGTCCGACCCGTGGGCCCTCGTCGAGCGGAACGGCTCTCTCGTCGCGCGCGGCGTCGCCGACGACAAGGCTCACCTCTACATGATCCTCGAGGCGACACGCCTTCTCGCCGCCGCCGGCGAGCTGCCGGTGAACGTGCGCTTTGCGATCGACGCGGAAGAGGAGGTCGGCGGTCGCTCGGTCATCGACTGGGTCGACGACGACGCGCACCCCGGCGACGTGGCCCTGGTGCTCGACGGGGGCTACGCGACCGAGACCCTGCCCTCGTTCTGCACCGCGCTCCGTGGCATGTGCTACTTCCACGTCACCGTCCGCACGGGCGAGCGGGATCTCCACTCGGGGGTCTACGGGGGCGCCGCACTCACGGCGACGCATGCGCTGATGCAGATGCTCGCTGCCGTGCTCCCCGGTCCGGACGGACGCCTGCCCGACCCTCTCCGCGCGGGCATCGTGCCGCCCACCGAGGAGGAGCTCGCCGGGTGGAGCGTGCTGCCGCCCGGCGCCGAGGAGCTCGCGTCGGATGGCGCTCGCCCGAACGACGCGGGCGCCGCGCAGGAGTTCCGCCTGCGGACGACGGCCGAGCCGTCGGTGACGGTCAACGGCATCGAGAGCGGCTCGCCGCGCCTGCAGAAGACAGTGCTTCCCGCCGAAGCCGTTGCGAACGTCTCGATGCGGCTGGCGCCGGGACAGACGACGGCCGCGATGGCTCCCGTGTTCGAGCGGCTTCTCCGAGAGGCCGCCCCCGAGGGCGCGACGGTGGACGTGGAGCTCTGGTCGACGGGCGAGCCTGGCTATGTCGACCCCGAGGCGCCCGCGATCGTCCTTGCACAGGACGCGTTCGAGCACGTGCTCGGCGTCCGTCCGGTGCTCGTCCGCTCGGGTGGCTCGATCCCGGTCGTGGCCTCCCTCGTCGCGCGCGGGGTGCCGGCGATCGTCACCGGCTTCGCGCGTCCGACGGCCCAGATGCACTCCCCGAACGAGCACATCCCGGTCGCGGCCCTGCGCGAAGGGCTCGAGACGACGGTCGAGGTGCTCCGCCGGTTCGGCGAGCTTGGCTGACGCTCGCTATTCGGGCCCTCTCGCAGAGGAGCTAGCCGAGGAGGTGCTCGAACGCTTTCTGCGCTACGTCGTGGTCGACACGCAGTCCGATCCGACGTCGACGACGTACCCGTCGACCGAGAAGCAGCTCGATCTCTCGCGCCTGCTCGTCGAGGAACTGCGGCAGATCGGCCTCGACGACGTCGAGCTGACGGAGCCGGGATACGTGTTCGCCACGGTTCCCGGCACCCCGGGCAGCGCGGAGGGGGCGCCGACCGTGGGGCTGATCGCGCACGTCGACACGTCGCCCGCGGCGCCCGGAGCGGGGGTCGCGCCGATCGTCCACCGCGCCTGGGCGGGGGAGCCGATCGTGCTCCCGGGCGACGAAGCGCAGGTGCTCGACCCGGAGGACATGCCGCTCCTCGCGGAGAAGCGCGGCCACGACCTCGTGACGAGCGACGGCACCACGCTGCTCGGCGCCGACGACAAGGCCGGCGTCGCCATCATCGTCACGGCGGCGCGAAGGCTCCTCGCCGAGGACGGTCCGCGCGCGACTGCGCGGATCGCGTTCACCGTCGACGAGGAGGTCGGGCGCGGCACCGATCATTTCGACCTCGCCGCGTTCGGTGCCGACTTCGCGTACACGTTCGACGGGTCAGGGCTGGGTGAGGTCGAGACGGAGACGTTCTCCGCCTACCAGCTCGTCCTCACGGTCACCGGTGTCGGCGTGCATCCCGGCACGGCGAAGGGGCGGCTCGTGAACGCGCTCAAGCTCCTGGCCGACGTGATCGCCGCGCTGCCGCGCGAGAGCCTCTCACCGGAGACGACGGAGGACCGCGAAGGCTTCGTCCACCCCGAGCGGCTCACCGGCACCGCATCCCGCGCGAGCCTCTGGTTCATCGCGCGCGACCACGACGACGCAAAGCTCGAGGAGCACGTCGAGCTCGTGCGCCGGATCGCCGCCGAGGTGGTCGGGCGCGAGCCGCGCGCCTCCTTCGAGCTCGTCGTCGAGGAGCAGTACCGGAACATGCGCACTGCGCTCGACCGGCATCCCGAGATCATCGAGGCCGCCGAGGACGCGATCCGGCGGGCCGGGGTTGAGCCGGTGCACAGCATCATCCGCGGCGGCACCGACGGCGCGCGGCTGACCGAGAAGGGCCTGCCGACCCCGAACCTCTTCACCGGCGGGCAGCACTACCACTCGGTGCGCGAGTGGGCGTCCGTCCAGGACATGGCCGCCGCGGCGGCGACGTGCGTCGAGCTGGTGCGCCTGTGGGGTTCGGGGTCTGGCACCGAAGGTGCCTGACCCCAGCGACGCCTTCAGCCTCAGGCGGAATGCACGTCGCAGCCGAGCCAGTCGTGGCCGAAGCGGCGCATCTCGTCGATGATCGGCTTCAGCGCGTCGCCCTTCTCCGTCAGCTCGTACTCCACGCGGGGCGGCGACTCGGCGTAGCTGCGGCGGACGACGATTCCTTCCGCCTCGAGCCAGCGCAGCCGCTCGGCCAGCGTCCTCGGGCTGATGCCGGCGCACGCGTGCTCGAGCGCCGTGAACCGACGCGGGCCTTCCGAGAGGTCGTGGACGATCAGCACCGTCCACTTCGACCCGACGATCTCGCCCGTCGCGGCCACCGAGCACTGCCCGGCCTGATGCACCGGCAGCATCGTCCTCGCGGTATCGGCGGATGCGGCCATGTCACGAAGTGTACGGGCCGCGGGCGCGGTTTCCATCTCCGCGTCGTCAGTCCGACGGCTGGGCGATCCGCCGCTGGCACTGCCCGGTGCAGGTCCACGCGAGGAGGAGTGGGCGGAGGAACTTTGCGAGACCCACCGCACCCGCCGACGAGAGGTGGAGCCCGTCGTCGACGAACCACCGCGGCTTGGTCGAGCTCGCGTCGTCCCAGTCGGCGATCTGGATCTGCGGCCAGCGCTTCGCCGCGGCGCGAATCGCCGCGTTCGTCGCGCGGTAGAGAGGGCGCGTCTCCTGCATCGTGACCCAGATCACGGTGGTGACGCCCTGGCGGACGAGCGCCTGCATGACGCGGTCGACGTCGTCGCCGTACTCGGCGGGCGGGTCGTTGTAGCCCACGTCGATCACGACGACGCTGCCGAGCGGCTTCGCCGGCTGCGTCACGAGCGAGAGGACGCTCTGCGGCCGGTCGCCCTTGTACGGGCAGCCGGTCTCGGCGAGCCGCCGGCACACCTTCGCGTCGATCTGCAGATCGAGGCCGCGGGCGAGGGTCTTTCGGGCGGTCGACTGGTACGCGATCGCGGCCGCCACCGAGTCGCCGAACAGCGTCACTCGCGGACGCGTCGAGCCTGCTCCCGAGGCGGCGCCGGCGAGGAGCGCGCACGCGACCAGCGCGGCGACCAGGGCGGAGGCGGTGCGCACGCGGGAACCCTACCCGGCGCTTCGCCGGCTCAATCCCAGGGCGGCGGGTTGTGCACCCAGCGGCCGCCGACCATCGTCGCGACGACCTGCACGTCGGGCAGCTCGTCCGGAGGGATGGTCACGGGGTCGCGGTCGAGCACGACGAGGTCGGCGAGATACCCGGGCAGCAGCTTCCCGCGTCTGCGCTCGTCACCGGCGAGCCAGGCAGGCGCGACGGTCGACGCGTGGAGCGCCTGCTCGATCGTCACGGCGTCGTTGCCGCGCCAGCCGGGACGCTCGTCGACCGTGCGGAGCACTCCCGCGGCGATGCCGGCCAGCGGGTCGAGCTCCTCGACCGGCGCATCCGAGCCGTTCGCCACGACGGCGCCGCTCGCGAGCAGCGTCCCGAATGCGTAGGTGCCGTCGAGGTGGTCGCCCCAGAACCGCTCGGCGAGGTCGCGGTCCGACGGCGCGTGGCTGAACTGGACGGAGCACGTGACGCCCAGCTCCGCGAAACGCGGAAGGTCGGCGGGATCGAGGCACTGCGCGTGCTCGATCCGCTGGCGGAACCCGAGCGGTTGCCAGACGTCCCGTGTCGCCTCGAACGCGTCGAGCGCCTCGCGATTCGCGCGGTCGCCGATCGCGTGCACGGCCACGGGCCAGCCGGCGGCTGCCGCGGCGCGGACGAGCTCCGCGAGCTCATCACCGCTCGTGATGCAGACGCCGCTCCCGTCGAGCATCCATGCGGTCTGCGAGCCCAGCGTGCCGTCCATGAAGGTCTTCAGGTAGCCGAGGCGGAGGTAGTCGTCGCCGATCCGGGAGCGCAGCCCGAGCTCTGCGAGGCGACCCACGTGTTCCGCCGGAAGCGACTGCCAGACGCGCAGCGTCAGCCCGCCGGTCTCGTGGATACGCCCGAAGATCCCGTGCGCGCCGAGCCAGCCGTCCTTGTCGTGGATCGCTCCGACGCCGCGCTCGTTCGCGACGCGGAGCCCCTCTCGGGTCGCGGCCACCCACTCGTCGTCCGTCACCGTGACGTGCCGTTCGCGGAATCTCCAGGCGGACTCCTCGCGCAGCACGCCGGTTGGCTCGCCGGCGGCGTCGCGCTCGACGACGCCGCCGTGGACGTCGAGATCGCCTCCGGCGCGCACGAGCGCCGCCGTGTTGAGCCAGAGCGAGTGGTAGTCCTTCGACCAGAGCGCGGCCGGCCGCTCGCCGGTGATGTCGTCGAGCGCTCGGCGCGACGGATGCTCCGACCAGCCGGCGTCGCGCCAGCCGTGGCCGCGGATCCACTCGCCCCGCGGAGCATGGGCGGAAATCCGTGAGAGCGCCTCGGCGAGTGACCCGGCTCCTTCGAGCTGGACGTCGCTCCGCGCCAGAGACCACGTGGGGAAGTGGACGTGGGAGTCGGTGAACGCCGGGAGGACGCACCGACCCCGGAGATCGACCCGCTCGGGCGTCGGCAGGGCGCTCTCGTGCGTTCCGACGCCGCCGGCGACGCGGTCTCCGGCAATCGAGACCGCCGCGGCGGTGGGCAGCGAGGGATCCATGGTGCGGACGACGCCGTTCGTCACGATCACGCGCCCGAGCCTAACCGTCGAGCGAGGGGCGCTACGATCGGATCCCGACCGGAGGATCGCTTGAGCTTCGACCGGCCAGTCGCGCTGCTCTCGCTCGCGGTGCTCGCCGCCCTGGTGGCCGGATTCGTCACGCTCGCCCGTCGCAGGCCGCGCTACGTCGTCCGCTACCCGAACGTCGACGTGCTGCGCGGCGTCTCGTTGCGCGTGAGCGGGGTGCGCCGGTACGCGCCGCTCGCGCTGGTCGCCGTAGCCCTCGCGCTCCTCGTCATCGCAGTGGCCGGCCCGCACGTGACGCGGTCGGCCCCGGTCGAGAACGCAACCGTGGTCCTCGTCGTCGACACGTCCAGGTCGATGCTCTCGACCGACGTCCGGCCGACAAGGCTCGACGCCGCCAAGGCCGCCGCGCAGACGTTTCTCGAGCGCGCGCCCGAGAAGCTCCGGGTCGGCCTGGTGACGTTCTCCGGCGACGTCAGCGTCGCCGCGGTGCCGACACGCGACCGCGAGCGTGTGCGCCGCTCGGTCGGGGAGATCACCCGCTGGCAGGCGGGAGGGGGGACCGCCATCGGCGACGCGCTGGCGCGCGCGGTCGAGCTCGGGCAGAGCGCGTTCGGCGAGACGGCCGGAGTGACGGGCACGGGCTCGAGAGTCCCCGAGAACGCGGTCAGCATTCTCTTCCTCTCCGACGGGCGGCAGAACCGGGGTCTGCTCCCGCCTGCGGAGGGCGCGTCGCGCGCGGCTGCCGCGGGGATCCCGGTATTCACGGTCGCCCTCGGAACGGACCGTCCGGATGGGGCTGGCGGCGGCACGCCCGGGAGCTTCGGCGGATCCGGCTTCGGCGGCTTCAACCGCGTCCCCGACCGGGCGACGCTGCGCGCGATCGCCGAGGCGACGGACGGCGAGTACTTCGCGGCCCGCTCGGCGACCGCGGTCGAGTCGGCCTATCGCCGGCTCGGCTCGGAACTGGGGCACGAGGACCGGCCGACCGAGGTGACGGCGCTCTTCGTGGGCGCCGCAGCCGTCGTGTTGACGGCGGGGGCCGCGCTCGCGCGTCTCGCCGCCCCCGGCCTGCCGTAGGGCCGGCCCCTTGCGGAGCCGGCCCGTCCCCCCGATCCGTCAAGCCGTCGCCGGCAGGATGTTCTGGTTGACGCGGAACACGTTGTCCGGGTCGACCGCCGCCTTCACCTGCGAGAGCCGCTGGTAGTTCGCCCCGTAGGTCGCCTTCACGCGCGCCTGGCCCTCGTCGTCCATCATGAAGTTGACGTACGACGCGCCCGCCGAGAACGGGACGATCGCCTGGTGGTAGCCGATCGTCCACTCGCGGACGGCCGAGGCCTTCCCCGGATCCGGGTCGCAGCCGATGAAGACCTGCGACCACGTCGCGTCCCGGTAGCCGAACGCCGTGTCCTCGGGCGCCACGTCGTTGACCGCGCCGTCGACCGGGTAGAAGTGCGTCCCGGCCTTGAAGCCCGGCATCCGCTCGTTCCACTCGCGATTCACGCGGATCGCCTCGTCGGGGATCTCGCGAAGGAACGCGCCGCGCCAGTACCACTGGTCGCCCGGCCCGTAAAGGCCGTCGAACGCGGCGTTGAGCGCCGCGATCGGCATCCGGCCGACCCCGTGGAGCAGAGGCTCGGCGACGGAAAGCAGCGGCGCCATCGCAGCCTCCGCCTCCTCGTCCGACGCGTCCATGCACCAGACGATGCCGCAGACCTTCCGCAGGTGGAGCTCCTCCGGGAACGCCTCCTTCACGGGCGGGATCGTGTGGAAGTTGAAGAACCCCATCATGTTCCGCGGCGCGGCGGGCAGCCACTCGCGGTACGCGGCGAGGAGCTCGTCGGCGTCCTCGACCGCCCAGAACGTCGGCCCGCCGACGACCGTCTCGAGCGGATGCGCCCGGAATGTGAACTCCGTCGCGACGCCGAAGTTGCCCCCGCCACCGCGGATAGCCCAGAAGAGGTCGGGGTTCTCGTCGGCGCTCGCGGTCACCTGCGAGCCGTCGGCGAGCACCATCTGCGCGGAGAGGAGGTTGTCGACGGTGAGCCCGTGACGGCGCGAGAGGTAGCCGTGGCCCCCGCCGAGCGTCAGCCCGCCGACGCCGGTCGAGGAGATGATCCCCGTCGGCACCGCCAGGTTGTGCGGGCCGGTCGCGGCGTCGACCTCGCCCCAGACGCAGCCGCCGCCGACACGCACCGTGCGCGCCGCCGGGTCGACCGAGACCTCCTTGAGCGGCGACAGGTCGATGACGACCCCGTCGTCGACGCTCGCGAGGCCGCCGCCGTTGTGGCCGCCGCCGCGCACGGCGATCGTCAGGTCTTGCTCGCGGGCGAAGCGGATCGCGGCCGCCACGTCGTCGGCGCTCGTGCACAGGGCAATCAGCGCCGGCCGCTTGTCGATCATCGCGTTGAACAGCGTGCGTGCCTCGTCGTAGCGGCCGTCGTTGGGGCCGACAAGCCGGTCACCGAACGACGCGAGCTCGGTGCGCGCGCTGTCCAACGGTGAGACTGTGGTGCTCATGGGGCCTCCTGGTCCTCGAAATCGGGTCTCGACGAGGGTAGGAGCGACGCCCGCGTTTGTCATGACCGGGGCTGATCGACTTTCACGCGCGTGGCTGGTGCGCAATGATCAGATCTGATCATCGATGGGCGCGGATGCCGCCATTCCCCTTCCCGGCCCGCTTCGCCTGACCCCGGCGTTCGCGTTCGCAGGGCGCGCGCGGGAGCTCGCGACGCTACGGGCCTTGCTACCCCGTTCCGCCGGGGAAGGGCGTCGCGCTGCGTTTCTCGCGGGGGAGCCCGGCTCGGGCAAGAGTAGGCTCGTGCGCGAGCTCGCGGCGGAAGTCGCCGCCGAGGGTGCGACCGTGCTCTACGGCGACTGCGATGCCGTCGTCGGCACGCCTTACGGCCCGTTCGCCGCGGCGCTCGAGCACCTCGTTCGGCATGCCGACCCCGAAGCGCTGCGGCCGCACCTCGTCCAGGGCGGCGGCGAGCTGACGCGTCTTCTGCCGGGCCTTGCAACACGCATCGGCGACCTGCCCCAGCCGCCCCCGGCCGACGCGGACGCCGAGCGGCACCGACTCCATACGGCGGTCACCGACCTGCTCGTCGGCGTCAGCTCCGAGCGGCCGCTGCTCGTCGTGCTGGAGGACGTCCACTGGGCGGACGCGGCGACGCTCGGCCTCCTGCGTCACATCGTCCGCTCCGGCGCCGCCGCGCGGATGCTGATCCTCGCGACCTTCCGCGACGACGAGGCCGACGTCCCGGCGGAGCTCGCCTCGGCGCTCGTCGATGTCTACCGGACGGAGGGCGTCGTCAGGATCCGGCTCGCCGGGCTCTCGGAGGTGGACGTCGCGGAGTTCGTCCGCCTCACCGCGGGGGCCGAGCCGGCACCCGACCTCACCGCCGCGATCCTGGAGCTCACGGGCGGCAACGCATTCCTCGTCACGGAGCTCTGGCGGGAGTTGCTCGACGCGCGCCTCGTCGACATCGGCCTCGGCGGGGTGCATCTGACGCGCCCGGCTGCCGACCTCGGCACGCCGACGACCGTGCGCGAGGTCGTCAACCAACGGCTGACGCGCCTCTCCACCGGGGCGAACGAGGTGCTCGCGCTTGCGGCGGTCGCCGGCGCCGACTTCGAGCTGGACACGGTGCGGCACACGGATGTCGTGCCGGGCGACGTGCTGCTCGACGCTGTCGACGAGGCGGTGCGGAACGGCCTCCTCGTCGAGGAGCCGGGGCGGCGCCTCGCCTACCGCTTCGCGCACGAGCTGGTCCGGCGAGCCGTGATCGACAGGCTCTCGGCCGCGCGGGAAGCCGAGCTCCACCTGCTCGTTGCCGAGGCGCTCGAGGCCGGCCGCCCGCACGGCGACAGCCGCGGGGCGCTGGCTGCGCTCGCGTACCACTACGCCGCGGCGGCCCCGATCGGCGGGGTCGAGCGCGCGATCGACTACAACCTGCTCGCGGCAGACTCGGCCGCCCGCGCACTCGCTTTCGGCGAGGCCGAGGCCCGATTCCAGGTCGCGCTGGATCTCGGCGTCCGCGAGCCGGCCGAGCGCGTCGACGTGATGCTGCGACTGGGCGACGCGTGTAACCGGGCGGGCCACGCCGACGCGGCACTCGAGGCATTCAGGCGCGCGACCGAGCTCGCGCGCGCGCTCGGCGATCGTGAGGCGCTCGCCCGCGCGGCGACCGGCTTCGAGCAGTCGGCCTGGCGTCCCTCGATCCACGACTCGGAGGCCGTCGAGCTCCTCGAGGAGGCGGCCGCCGCACTCGGAGAGGACGACTCCGAGCTGCGAGCGCTCGTCCTGAGCGGTCTGGGGCGCGCTCTCGATCTGCGGGGAGAGTCGAGCCGCGCGGCGTTCGTGCGCGACGAGTCGATTGCGCTCTCGCGCCTTCGCGGGGACCCGCGCACGCTCGCGACGACGCTCGCGATGGCATATTGGGCGCGCGGCAGCTCGACCAACGAGGACGTCAACCGGATGCTGGTCGAAGCGCGCGACCTCGGCCGCGAGCTCGACGACGTCGAGATCGAGGGAGAGGCGCTCTCGTGGCTCGTCCCGTCGTACGTGGTCCTGTGCGATCACGACGCGGCCAGGGAGACCGTCGGCCTTCTGTCAGGCGTCGCGCGGCGCCTGAGCCAGCCGTTCCTCCATCATGTGGCCGAGCACTACGCGGCGGCGCTGGCTCTCTGCGACGGCGAGCTCGACGCATCGGAGCTCTCGGCGGCCCGCTCCCAGGAGTGGGGCCGCCTGCTCACCGGCCGTGACGCTTCGGGGACGTACGCGATCCAGATGTTCGGCCTCCGGCGCGAGCAAGGACGGCTTGCCGAGCTCGCGCCCGTCGTACGGCTCCTGGACGCGGACGCTCGTCAGGGAGCCTGGGGGCCGGGGCTCGCCGCACTGTACGCCGAGCTGGGCATGGTCGACGACGCGCGTCGCGAGGTGCGGCGGATCCTCGGCGACGGTCTCGGCGCGCTGCGGCCGTCGCTCTGGCTCGCCTCGCTCGTCTACCTCGCCGATGCGTGTGCCGCGCTGGGCGACGAGGAGACCGCCGAAGCCCTGTACCCCGAGCTCGCGGCGTACTCCGGCTCCAACGTGATGATCGGCCACCTCGTCGCCTGCTACGGCGCGATGGACCGCTACCTCGGAATGACGGCCGCTGTGCTCGGCGACTGGGAGCGCGCGGAGGAACACTTCCATGCCGCGCTCGCGCTCAACACCCGGCTCGGCGCGCGTACCTGGCTCGCCCACACCGCCTACGACTACGCGCGCATGCTCCTTGCACGGAACGCCGGCGACGACCGCTCGCATGCGCAGGGACAGCTCGGTCTCGCGCTCGGGCTCGCGCAGACGATCGGGCTTCCCGGCCTCGCTCGCCGTGCCTCCGAGCTCGGCGCCGACGTGGAGCCTGCGCAGACACTGCCCGACGGTCTCAGCGGACGTGAGGTCGAGATCCTCGTCGAGCTCGCACGGGGTCGCTCGAACCGCGAGATCGGCCGCGTGCTCCACATCAGCGAGCACACCGCCGCGAACCACATCCGCTCGATCCTCCGCAAGACCCGCTGCGCCAACCGCACCGAGGCGGCCGCGTATGCGCTCCGGCGCGGGCTCGTCCCCGAGTGACCCGCGCCAGTACCATGGGCCGATGCCTCTCTACGTCATCGAGCGCAAGTTCGCGGACCAGCTCGACCTGAGCGCAGACGACGTCCGCGCGATCGACGCGGTGAACGCGGACGAAGGCGTCAGCTGGCTCTTCTCGTTCATCACCGCCGACAAGCTCCGCACCTACTGCCTCTACGAGGCGCCGTCGCCCGACGCGATCATGGAGGCGGCGCGGCGCGCGAACGTACCCGCCGACGAGATCGTCGAGGTCAGCAAGTTCGTGCCGGCAGAAGTGCTCAATTCCGCGTAGGCCGCTCTAGACTTTCCACGTGCCCTGGGACGTCCTGAGCGAGGAGCAGCGCGAGCTGCGCGAGCTCGTGCGCACCCTCGCCCGCGAGCGGATTGCGCCGCGCGCGGCGGAGATCGACGCGTCGCACGAGTTCCCGTGGGACGTCGTCGAGCTCTTCCGCGACCAGGGCATCTTCGGGCTCTTCTTCGACGAGGAGGTCGGCGGCACCGGTACGGGGACGCTCCTTTCGCTCGTCGCGATCGAGGAGGTCTCGAAGGTCTGCGCCACCAGCGGGCTGATCCTCGCAGTGCAGGAGCTCGGCTCGCTCGGGCTGAAGCTCGGTGGCTCCGACGAGCAGCGCGCGGCCTGGCTCCCGCGCCTTGCGTCGGGCGAGGTGCTCGCCGCGTACGCGCTCACCGAGGCGGGCTCGGGCTCCGACTCGGCGGCGATGCGCACCGTTGCGCGCAGAGACAACGGGGAGTACGTGCTCGACGGGTCGAAGCGGTTCATCACGAACGCGGGTGTTGCGGGCCTGTACACGGTGTTCGCGAAGACCGATCCGGATGCGGGACATGCGGGGATCTCGGCGTTCCTCGTCGAGTCCGATGCGCCCGGCTTCGAGGTCGCGCGGCTCGAGGAGAAGATGGGCATCGCAGGGTCGACGACCGGCGAGCTGGTGTTCGATGGCTGCCGTGTTCCCGAGGCGAGCCGACTCGGGCCCGAGGGGACCGGCTTCAGGCTCGCAATGCGGATCCTCGACCGCTCGCGGCCCGGTGTAGCCGCGCAGGCGCTCGGGATCGCACAGGGCGCGACCGACTACGCGCTCGAGTACGCCCGGACGCGCGAGACGATGGGCAAGCCGATCGCGCAGCACCAGCTGATCGCAGCGAAGCTCGCCGACATGGAGACGAAGACAGAGGCGGCGCGCGGGCTCCTCTACCGGTTCGGGCAAATGGCAGACGCCGGCGTCCCCGAGGAAGAGCTCACCAAGGCCTCGGCGATGGCGAAGCTCCTGTGCGGCGACGTCGCGATGGAGGTCACAACCGAGGCGGTGCAGATCCTCGGCGGCTACGGCTACGTCAAGGAGTACCCGGTCGAGCGGTTCATGCGCGACGCGAAGATCACGCAGATCTACGAGGGCACCCAGGAAGTCCAGCGGCTCGTGATCGCCCGCGAGATGCTCAAGGAGTCGCGCGCGTTCCTGCTGGCGGGCGTCGCGTGACGCGGCTCCGGGCATGATCGAGAACCGCTCGCTTCCCACGGCCACGGTGATCCCGGTGCTCGTCTACCCGGACGTCCGCGCAGCGGTCGCCTGGCTGACCGAGGCGTTCGGGTTCGAGGAGCGGGTGCGAATCGGCGACCATCACCGCTCCCAGATGCGCGTCGGTGAGGACGGCGGCGTGATCGTCGCGGACGTCCACGGCGAGCAGCAGCCGCCGCAGCCGGGCGTTGCGACGCACATCCTGAAGGTGCGCGTGGCCGACGTCGACGCCGCGTTCGAGCATGCCCGCTCCCACGGCGCGCGCGTGCTGCAGGAGCCGACCGAGTTCGAGTACGGCGAGCGCGAATGCACCCTCGAGGATCCTGCCGGGCACCGCTGGCAGCTCACGCAGACGATCCGCGACGTCGCCCCGGAGGAGTGGGGCGGCGTGAGCGTCGGGGACTGAGCTAGCGGGGCAGAGCCCGAGGTGTCCGACCTCGGTCGGACACCTTCCTCGAGGGCTCGCGGTTGGCTAGACGACGGCGGGTACGGCTGACGCGCCGGCCTTGCTCTCCCAGTAGCGGTTGAGCGCGCCCTGGATCTTGATGAACCAGACGAACATCCCGATGATCGGGAGCAGCAGCCAGAGGCCGGTCCAGCCGGTGAACGGCGCCGGTCGCCCGTCCGCCTTGAACATCTTCCCGACGTCGGACGGGATCAGGAACCAGGTGACCGGCGAGAGGACGATGTAGATCACCAGCCCGAGCACGCCGCCGACGCCGATGCCGGAATGCTCCTTCACCTCCTCCTGCGTCTTGAAGACCCAGTAGAGCGAGTAGATGCCGAGCGTGATGATCGAGATGATGATCGCGAACCCGATGCCGCGCGGTTGCCCGAGAGGGCCTGTGGTCGATGCCTGCGTGCTCATGGGCGGGGATTCGCCGCGACGCGCGTGTCCTCCTGCCCGGTCGTGACGACGGCGGCCTCGGGCAGCGTCGCGCGGGGGTAGCGAGCGGCAACCTGCTCGACGTAGCGCGCGAGCGTGTCCGCGGTCGCAGGGTCGTGGATCTCGAGCACGTTCTCCGCGTTTCGCTCGCCGGAGCGCGAGAAGTTGAACGACCCCACGAACGAGACGTCGTCCGCCACGACGACCTTCGCGTGCATGAAGTCCTGGATGCCGTCCGGCGACCACGGCGTCGACGGCTTGCCGGAGAGGCCGGCCTTCTCCACGATCGCGCGCAGGAGCGGGAGCTTCCAGGCGCTCACGCGGTTTCGGCTCCACTGCCGCACGACGTCGTCCACCTGCGTGTCGTCGACGACGCCGACGACCTCGCAGCGTCCCTCGTTGACCACCTCGGCGAGCGTTCCGAGGATCGGGCCGGCGGTGAGCACGGGTGATGCGATCCGGATGCGCTTGCGGGCGCGCCCGAGGTGCTTCGCGACACGGTGCGACAGCGCGTCGCCGAAGCCCGGCGTGAACCAGGGCCGGATCTCGATGCCGCCGTCGAGCTCGACCGGGCGCGGCTGGACGGTTCCGGTCCCCGCGACGACGCCGCTTTCCCAGAGCTGGTCGAACGCGAGCGTGAACGCGAACGCGAGCCGTTCCGAGCCCAGCACGCGGACGACGACGTTCTCCTGCCGCGTCCAGGAGTCCTCGGTCCAGTTCATCGAGCCCGTCCAGACGTCGTGGCCGTCGCGGACGCAGAACTTGTGGTGCATCAGGTCGGGGATCCCGGCGATGCCGCGCGTCTCGATGGGCAGCACCTCGATCGCCTCCGGCCGGGTCTCGGGAGGCGGCGGCACGGGGATGGGACCGGGGTGGTCGACGTCGAAGAGCAGCCGGACCCGCACGCCCCGTTGGTGCGCCGCCAGCAGCGACGCGAGCACGAGGGCACCGGCCTCGGTCTCGAGCCGGACGTCGTAGAGCGCGAGGTCGAGGCTCGTGCGGGCCTCGTTGAGGAACGCCGCGATCTCGGCGGCGACCTTCGTCGCAGGCTGGCCGCCGTCGATGAGCATCGTCAGCTCGATCGACACGGTTCCAGCGTACGTGCGTCGCCCTGCGGCGCCCTCCCGATACCGTCCGCGCATGCGGCTCGGCCAGATCGGCGCGTGGTGTGCGGCATTCACCGTTGCGTCGGCGGACGACGCGCGACCCGCCGCAGCGGAGATCGAGGCTCTCGGCTACGAGACGCTGTGGTATCCGGAGGGGCTCGGCACGCGCGAGTCGTTCACGAACGCCGCCGTGCTGCTCGCCGCGACCGACCGGATCCGCATCTGCTCGGGGATCGCGAACATCTGGGCGCGAGACGCGGTCTCGACCGCCAACGCCGCCCGTGTCCTGGCCGACGCCTTCGACGACCGGTTCCTCCTGGGCCTCGGCGTCAGCCATCCGCGGCAGGTCGACCCCCGCGGTCACCTGTACCGACGACCCGTGGCGACGATGCGCGCCTACCTCGAGGCGATGGACGACGACCCGTTCGTCAGTCCCGACGGCACGGCCGTGACGCGACCGCCCGTGCGGCGCGTTCTCGCCGCCCTGCGGCCCCCGATGCTCCGGCTCGCAGCGGAGATGGCGCTCGGCGCCCACACGTTCCTCGTTCCCGTCGAGCACACGCGACGTGCGCGGGAGATTCTCGGCCCGGAGCCGCTGCTCGTCGTCGAGCAGAAGGTCGTGCTCGGCGACGACCTCGCGGAGGCCCGTGACCGCGCACGCTCGGCGCTCGGCTGGTACCTCGACACGCCGAACTACGTCGACAATCTCCGGTGGCTGGGATTCTCGGAGGACGACCTCGCGGGCGGCGGCTCGGACACCCTCGCCCAGGCGCTCGTCGTCGCGGGCGACGAGGCTGCGATCGAGGAGCGCTGCCGCCAGCACCTCGACGCCGGAGCGAGCCAGGTCGCGATCCAGCCGCTCGAGGCGGGCGATCCGTTCGGGCGCGAGACGTTCCGGCGACTCGCGCCGGTGCTGCTCTAGCCGACAGTCGCGAGCGCCTCGATCTCGATCTCGAGCTCCGGCAGCGCGAGTGACGACACCTCGACGATCGTGTCGGCCGGATACGGAGGCGTGAACCAGCGCCGTCGCAGCTCGACGATCTTCTCGAAGTTCGCCATGTCGGTGAGGAAGATCGTCACCTTCACGATCCGCTCGAGGCTCGACCCGCCGGCGTCGAGCACGCGCGCGAGGTTTCGGAACGTCTGCTCGGCCTGGGCGTCGAAGTCGCCGGCACCGACGATGTGGCCCTGCTCGTCGATCGCGGCCTGCCCCGAGACGATCACGAGGTCCCCCACCCGGAAGCCCTGCGAGAGGGCGTACGGCTCGAGCGGGTCCGGATCGAGTCGGATCTGCTGGACGTCGGGCATGTGCGCTCCCTTCGTGGTCAGGCGGGCGTTCGGTCTTTCTCGAGCGACGTGGCGACGCGCGTCGTCCGGAACCATTGCGACAGCTCGGGCGCCCAGACGATCGTGACGGCGACGAGCAGCCCGCCCGTGATCAGGCTCGAGACGTAGTCGGGGGAGCGAAGGATGGCGAGGATCTCCTGGAGCACGCTCAGGGAGAGCACGCCCGCGGCGATGCCGATCGCGCCGCCCTTGCCGCCCGACAGCCTGACCCCGCCGAGGAGGGCCGCCGTGGCCGAGAACGTCAGGACGTCGACCCCGATGTTGGTCGGGCTCGCGGTCGCGAGGCTGTAGCTGAGCAGCGCACCGGCCAGGGCTGCACCGAGCGCAGACATCACGAACACTCCAACGAGGAGCCGGTCGACCGAGACGCCCGCCACCCTCGCGGCGCGTCGATCGCCCCCGATCGCCCGGATGTCCCTGCCGACGCGCAGGTACCGCAGCGCGACGATCGTGACCGCGAAGATGCCGATCGCGATGAGGCTTCGGATCGAGAAGATCTGGAGGATCGGCTTGTCGAGCCTGAGCCCGACGTTGTAATCCTCGTAGATCACGCTCTTGCCGTGCCCGAGGATGTAGGTGGTCCCGAGGACGACGAGGTAGCCGCCCAGCGTCACCGGCATCGAGTTCAGCCGGAAGCCGGCGATGAGCCCTCCCTGTGCGACGCCGACGATCACCGCAGTTCCGAGGGCTACGAGGATCCCGACGGTCGGCGAGCCGTCCCCCGTCAGGACGGCCACCATGCCCCCGAGGAGATACATCGAGGAGACCGAGAGGTCGAATTCGCCGGCGATGATCGTGATCCCGAGCGCCAGGGCGACGAGGCCGTACGAGGCGAAGTTCTGGAAGATGTCGTAGACGTTCGCGGTGCGCACCGTGTACTCCGTCAAGACGGGCACGAGCGCGAGCGCGGCGACCATGAGCGCGAGGATCGCGTAGGGCGCGAGCCCGGTTGCGTCGACGCGCCGGCGGCGGGTTGACTCGCGCGCGCTCACCGGTTGCGCTCCCGCAGGTTCGTGAGGACGACCACCACGACGACGATGATCCCGCGAACGAGGATCTGCCCGCCGGTCGAGTAGCCGCGGAGGAGGAGCATGTCCGAGATCGTCGCGATGAAGATCGCGCCGAGGGCCGTCCGAGCGATCGAGCCCCTGCCGCCCGTCACGGCGTTGCCCCCGACCAACGCGGCGGCGATCGCGTCGTACGTGTAGCTCCCGACGAGGAGCAACGAGGCGTTCGCGCTCGTCGCGCCGATGAGGATCCCGGAGCCCGCCGTGTAGAGCGAGGCAATACCGAACGCCCCCACGGTCAGAAGCGTGATCGGCAGCGCCGCGGCCCTGGCGGCGACCCGGTTTTCGCCGAGGAGGTAGATCTGGCGCCCGAACCGCGTCCGGCGCATGACGAGCCCCAGCAGGATGCTGACGGCGATGAACACGTAAACCGGCGCGGGGAGGCCGAGAACCGGGTTGGCGAGGTGCTCCCAGCTTGTCCTGTTGTCCGGTGGGACGATGCTTTGACCGTGCGAGAGCCACACCGCCATGCCCTCCAGGAGCCCGGCGGCGCCGATCGTGATGATGATCGGGTTCGCTCCCCAGGCGCCGACCGCGAACCCCTGGACGGCGCCGATCGCTAGGCCGAGGAGCAGCGTGAGAATGATCGCCGCACCGAGCCCCCAGCGCACCGAGTAGAGGAAGAACATCGCCGAGACGGCGGCGGTCTGGCCGAGGGCGAGGGAGAAGAGGCTGCCGCTCAGGACGATGACGGTGAGGCCGACGGCGATGATCCCGACGAACGATGCGGCGGTGAGGATCGCCTTCATGTTGCTGACGGTCAGGAAGCCCTCCGTCGTCGCGGCGCCGTAGACCGTCACCGCCGCGAGGATCGCGATCCATGCCGCGAGGGCGTAGTCGGCGATGCCGAGCGGCCGGCGCTCGACCCCGACGCGGGCGATCATGCTGCTCACGTCGCGGCCGCCGCCGTGCCCGTCGTGTGGCTCGTAGTCATGTCCGCGAGGATCGCCGACGCAGTCGCGTCGTCGCGCGGGACGATCGACACGATGCGGCCGTGGAAGATCGTGACGACGACGTCCGCGAGATCGAGGACCTCGTCCAACTCGGTCGAGGAGAAGATCACCGCCGTGCCCCGGCGCGCCGCCGCGCGGATCAGGTCGTGGATGTCGGCGCGACCGCCGACGTCGACACCGCGGGTTGGCTCGTCGAGAGCGAGCAGCGCCGTCCCCTCGAGCTCGAGCGCGCGACCGAGCAGAACCTTCTGCTGGTTGCCGCCGCTCAAGCTGCCCGCGGGTGACCCGAGCCGCTCGACGGGGACGCCAGCCATGCCCGCGAGCTGGCGGGCGGCGCGGTGCGCCCGCCGCCGCAGGAGCACACCCAGCCGGCTCAGGCGCCGGAGCCGGGCGACGACGAGGTTGCGCTCGACCGTCTGACCCAGGAAGAGACCCTCGCGCTGGCGGTCGTTCGGGATGTAGAGCACGCCCGCTTCGACGGCGCGGCGCGGCGTTTTGAGCGGGACGGCGCGTCCACGGACACAAACCGTCCCGGAGACCCCCGGAACGAGCCCGCCGAGGGCGCGCAGGATCGTGCTCGTGCCGGAGCCCACCTGTCCGGCGAGGCCGGTGATCAGCCCGCTCTCGAGGACGAGCGAGACGTCCTCGATGCTCCCCGGAACCGTCAGCCCTTCGATCTTCACGAGCGGCTCGCCCGATCCGGGGAGCGTGTGCTCGTGCTGGACCATCGCCCTGGCCCCCTCCATCTCGCCGAGCATGAGCTCGATCAGAGCGCGCCGGTCGATCTCGTGGATCTCGTGCGTCCCGACGCGGCGACCGTCGCGCAACACGGTCACGCGGTCGCAGAGCTCGAAGACCTCGTCGAGCCGGTGCGACACGAAGATGACGCTTCGGCCTTCCGCGACGAGATCGCGCGTCGCGCGAAAGACGCGCTCGATCTCGGGCTTGCTGAGGGTCGCGGTCGGCTCGTCGAGGATCAGCAGGCGCGCGTCCCGGACGAGCAGCCGGGCGATCTCCACCAGCTGGCGCTCGCCGATGGAGAGCGTCTCCACCGCCGTCCCGAGCTGCACGTGCCGGAGGCCGAGCTGGTCGAGCACGGCGCGAGCCCGCTCGGAGAGCCGCCGCTGCCGGTAGACGAGAGGCACGTCGAGCCCGCCCAGGTAGATGTTGTCCTCGACGCTCAGCTCCGGGACGAGGCTGAGCTCCTGGTTCACGAGGGCGATCCCGTGACCCTGCGCGTCGAGGGGGTTCCGGAGCGAGAGCTCCTCGCCGCGGAAGCGGATGGTGCCCTCGTCGGGCCGGACGAGCCCGACGAGCGTCTTCACGAGCGTGCTCTTGCCGGCGCCGTTGTGCCCGCAGACTGCGTGGATCTCCCCGGCCCGGACGTCGAGTGACAGCCCCTGGACCGCCTGCACCGGCCCGAACGACTTCGAGAGGTCGACGACCTCGAGCAGAACCTGAGGGGAGGAGGTCTCGGACGGTTGCGAACGGGACCCGGAGCTCGGTTCCGGATCCCGTTCGCCGTTCATCGTCCGAGGCTAGAGGAGCGTCGGACCGATCGCTAGAAGGTGCAGAGCTTCGTGAACCTGGCGACGTTCGCCTTGGTGATGCGCGACTCCTTGACGTACGAGACCTTCGGCGGCTTGCCCCCGTTCAGGATCTGCGCCGCCACCTTGACAGCGAGGGCCGCCTCGACCTGCGGCGCCTGCGTGCCCGTGCCGTACTGGACGCCTGCCTTGATGGACTTGATGCCGACCGCGAGGCAGTTCGATCCGGTGACGATCAGGCCGTTCTTCTTCGAGACGCCGACCGGGACGCCCGCCTGCTTCGCGCCCTGGATGATCCCAATGGCCATGTTGTCCGCCATGCCGTACGCGCCCTGGATGCCGCCCTTCGAGCCGTACTTCGAGAGCAGCTGCTGCGCGACCTTCGCCGACGTGGCCTGGTCCCAGTTCGTGTCCTGGATGGACACGATCTTGTACTGCGGGAACTTCTTCATGTACGCCTTGAACGTCGCCATCCGGTCAGTGACGTTGTTCTGGCTCGCCGTTCCGGTGAGGGCGATCACGTTGCCGGTCTTGTAGCCGGCCTTCTTCATGCCCTCGACGAGGTTCATCGCGGCGTACCGGCCGAGCGCCGGGTCGTCGGTCCGCGCCTCGGCGGTGACGATCTTCGCCCCTGCCGCCGACTGACGGCCGATCGCGCCGAGGATCGGGATCCCCGCGCTCTTGGCGCGGATGTACGACGGGACGATCGCGGAGGCGCTTGCCGGGACCGAGATGATCAGGTCAGGCCGGTCCGCGATCAGGCGGTTCATGTTCTGCGCGTCGACCGCCGGGTCGAACACGGAGGAGAGGACCGTGACGCTCGCGCCCTGCTTCTCGAGACCGCTCTTGACCGAGCTGGCCCACGCGGCGCAGAACGGGTTCTGGTTCGTGCAGATGATGACGCCGACGTTCTTGCCGTCGAGCGCGCCCGTCTTGCCGCTTGCACCGATCGCGCCCGAGACGAAGACGGCCGCGAGCACACCGAGCACCGCGAGCGGCACCCAACGGGTTGACCTACGCCACATGGTCGGACTCCTTTCCCTGCTGACAATGGATCCGCCCGTCGGGCGGTTGCTGCTGTCGCCTCCCTGACGTGGGACGCGACGAGAGCAGGCTTGGTTAGGAGGGCCTGGCAATGCCTACGTATGCATACAAGGTGCGCGATGACATGTCAAACGAGGCAGCCGCGGCGCGCCTCAGGCTGGGGCGGCGCCAAGCGTCCTGCGCCGGACGAGGTCCACGGGGAACGTGCGGCGCCGCGGTGCGGCCTCGCCGGCAGCGGCGATCCGGTCGAGCAGCAGGGCGACGGCCTCCCGTCCGATCTTCGCCAGAGGCTGCTTGACCGTGGTCAGGTTGAACGCCTCCCACCCCGCCATCTCGATGTCGTCGAAACCGACGACCGAGAGGTCGTCGGGGACGCGGATCCCGATGCGGCGCGCCGCGTCGAGCGCGCCGAAGGCGATGAGGTCGTTGACCGCGAAGATCGCCGTCGGCCGAGGTCGCGACGTGAGCAGGTCGAGGCCCCACTGGTAGCCGCTGTGGTGGCTGAACTGCCCGACGCGGCGAAGCGCCTCGTCGAGGGTCACGCCGGTCGTCTCGAGGCCCTCGCGGAACCCACGCTCTCGATCGCGGCTCGTCGTCGCGTTCTCCGGTCCGGAGATGAGCGCGACGCGGCGGTGCCCCAGATCGAGCATCGCCTCGGCGACCGCGTGCCCGCCGGCGCGGTTGTCGGAGACGACGGTGTCGACCGCGTCCCCGTCCAGGTAGCGGTTGACGAGCACGACGGGAATCCGGCCGGTTCCGCTCCCGGGCAGCGGCATCCCGAGGGTCGCGGAGACGTAGACGAGCCCGTCGACCGCGGCGCCATTGACGAGGGCCGCGACGTGCTGATCGAGCGGCGCATCGGTGCGCTCGTCGAAGAGGACGGTGCGGTATCCGGCGAGCGCGAACTCGTTGTGCAGGACGCCCAGGAGCTCCGGGTAGAACGGGTTCGTGATGTCGGAGACGATGAGCCCGATCGTCCCGGATTTCCGGGTGATCAGGCTGCGCGCGGCGAGGTTCGGCGTGTAGTCCATCTGCCGCGCCGCCTCCAGGATCCGCGCCGTCGTCTCCGCGGACACGCGGGGGTCGCCGCGGAGAGCGCGCGAGACGGTCGACTGGCTGATGTTCAGCCTGCGGGCGATGTCCTTGCTCGTGACGGCCACGGCAGGAGCATCGCAGAGGCGGAGGATCCCGGCACGTTCCGCGCTCTCGGCGCGGCGGGGCGGCAGTCGGGTTGACAAGACCCCGCCGCGAGGTTTATGCATACGTAGTCAAACCGGAAGGATGCTCGCTTGGCGCCGCCCTGTCCCAGCTCGGAGAACGCAGCGTGACCTACCGGCTCGGCGTCGACGTCGGCGGGACGTTCACCGACGTCGTGCTCTACGACAGCGACAGTCAGCGGGTCTGGCTCGCGAAGACGCCGAGCACCCCGCTCGACCAATCCGTCGGCGTGATCGACGGGATTCGCCTGGCCGCCGGCCGCGCGGACGTCGGCCTGCCCGACCTCGACGCCGTCCTCCACGGAACCACCGTGGCCACGAACGCGGTGCTCGAGCGACGCGGTGCGCTGGTCGGGCTCGTCGTGACGAATGGCTTCCGGCAGATCCTCCATCTCGCCGAGGCCTGGACGCCCGGGCCGCTCTTCGGCTTCATGATCTACGAGAAGCCGGAGCCGCTGACGGACACGCGCTACGTCCGCGAGGTCCCGGAGCGGATCGGCGCGGACGGGGCGATCATCGAGCCGATCGACGAGGACGCCGTTCGGGCCGCGGTCCGTGAGCTCGTCGCGGACGGGATCGAGGCACTGACGGTCTGCCTGCTGAACGCCCACGCGAACGGGCGCCACGAGCGGGTCGTCGCGGAGATCGCCGCCTCGGTCGCTCCCTCGCTGCCGGTGTCGATCTCGTCCGAGGTCCTGCCCGAGTTCCGCGAGTACGAGCGAACCGTTACGACACTCCTGAACGCATACGTCGCGCCGACGCTCGAGCGGTATCTGACGAACGTCCGCGACGGGCTCGCCGCTGCGCACGTCCGCGCGCCGATCCAGGTGGTGCGCTCCGACGGCGGCCTGATGAGCCTCGAGTCCGCCGTCCGGAACCCGGTGCAGACCGTCCTCTCGGGGCCGGCCGGCGGAGTGAGCGGCGCGTCGTTCGTCGCCTCCCACGCGGGGTTCGACCGGATCCTCACCTTCGACATGGGCGGCACCTCGACGGACGTCGCGGTGTGCGTGTCCGGTCGCCCCGAGATCACGCGGGAGACGCACGTCGGCGACTTCCCGGTCCGCGCGCCGGCGGTCGACGTCGCGAGCATCGGCGCGGGCGGCGGCTCGATCGCGTACGTCGCCGAGGCGACCGGCGCCCTCCGCGTGGGGCCCGAGAGCGCGGGCGCGCTGCCCGGCCCGGCCTGCTACGGCCGCGGCGGCACCGCGGCGACGGTCACCGACGCGAACGTCGTCCTCGGCCACCTGCCGCCGCGCCTCCTCGGAGGCGAGTTCGAGCTGGACCCGGACGCCGCCCGGGCGGCGGTCGCCCGCGTCGCCGAGGCGCGGGGTACCGGTGTCGAGGAGACGGCCCGTGCGATCGTGAGCATGGTCGACGAGGCGATGCTCGGCGCGCTCCGCGTCGTAACGGTGCAGCGCGGCCGCGTCCCGTCGGAGTTCGCGCTCGTGGCGTTCGGCGGGGCCGGCGGGCTGCACGCGAACGCCCTCGCGCGGATCCTCGGCTGCTATCCGGTGATCGTGCCCGAGGAGTCGGGCGTGCTGTCGGCGCTCGGCTTCATCTCGTCGGAGATCAAGAACGAGTACAGCCAGACGTTCGTCAAGAGCATCGCCGCGACGACCCCCGACGCCGTCCGCAAGCCGTTCGAGGCCCTCACCACCCGTGCGCGCGAATGGCTCGACGCCGAGAAGGTCGACGTCTCCGACCAGGACGTCCGCTTCGTCGTCGACATGCGCTACACCCGCCAGGGCTACGAGCTGCCGATCGAGCTCGACGGCGTCGAGCTCGCGGCGCTCGACCTCGCCGCGCTCGAGCGGCGCTTCGGCGAGGCGCATCAGGCGCTCTACGGCTTCGTGCTCGACGGCGGGGCGGAGATCGTGAACCTCCGGGTCGTCGCAGCAGGACGTGTGCCCTTCCCGGAGCTCGAGGCGCGCCCGGAGGGCGGAGCGGACCCGTCGGCGGCGCAGACCGGCACGCAGCGTGTGTGGACGCCCGAGGAGACGCTCGACGTCCCCACCTACGCACGCGCCGCGCTCGAGCCTGGCATGGCGATCGAGGGCTATGCGATCGTCGAGCAGTACGACGCGACGACCGTGGTTCTCCCCGGACACCGCGCCGCCGTCGATGCGTGGCGCAATCTCCTGATCCGGCCGGCGGAGGCGCCGTGAGCACCGCCGTCGACGTCGGGACGCTCGACCTGATCGAGAACGCGCTGCTCAACGCGCGCTTCGAGATGGACGAGGTGGTCCGGCGTGCGGCGATGTCGCCGACGATCCGGGTGCAGCACGACGAGTTCCCGATGATCTGCAACGCGCGGGGGCAGATGGTCGTCGGCCAGTTCGGGTCCTATATCCCCGAGGTGATCGACCGCTTCTCGGGCGGGCTCTCCGAGGGCGACGTGATCCTCCTGAACGACCCCTACCTCTGCAAGGGCTCGATCTCGCACTGCAACGACTGGCTCGTGATCCTGCCGGTGTTCCACGAAGGCGAGCGGATCGCGTTCGCCTCGCTGTTCGGCCACATGATGGACGTCGGCGGAAAGGTCCCCGGCAGCCAGGTCTCGGACGCGCTCTCCATCTGGGAGGAAGGCATCCGGATCCCGCCGATCAAGATCTTCGACGGGGGTGTGCTCAACGAGACCGCGCTCGACGTCATCCTCAACAACACGCGGACACCGGACACGAACCGCAGCGACCTGATGGCGATCATCGGGGGCTGCCGCGCGGCGGAGCGGCGGATCGTCGAGATCTGCGACCGCTTCGGGCCCGACACGTTCGAGGCGGCGTGCGACGCGCTGCTCGAGCGCACGCGCAACGCGATGGCGCACATCATCCGCACGTACATCCCCGAGGAGCCGCAGTCGTTCACCGACTGGGTCGACGACGACGGGTGCGGCAACGGCCCGTTCAAGATGGTGCTGACGATCTGGCGCGAGGGCGACGTTTGCCACGCCGACTGGACGGGGACGGACGACCAGGCGCCTGGGTCGATCAACTTCCACATCCACGAGGGCCTGTGCAAGCTCTTCCTCGGGATCTACATGATCATGGCGTTCGATCCCGAGATCCTCTTCAACGACGGGATCTACGACGTCTTCGAGGTGACACTCCCGGAGGGCTCGCTGCTGAATCCCAACTTCCCGGCGCCGCTCTCGAACCGGCTCAACGTCCACACGCGACTCTTCGACTGCATGAGTGGCGCGCTCGGGCAGAAGGCCCCCGAGCTGTCGATGGCCGCGGGGTACGGGACGAGCCCGTTCTTCGTCTTCTCGGGGAACGACGCGGAGGGCGAGTACTTCCAGTTCGTCGAGCTCCTCTTCGGGGGCCTCCCCGCGCGCTCCGCGGCGGACGGGCTCGACGGCCACTCGTGGTGGCCGCTCTTCCGCACGACGCCCGCCGAGTACGCCGAGAGCTACTACCCCGTGCGCATCGCGAGCTACGTCCCGGCCAAGGACACCGGCGGTGCCGGACTGCACCGCGGCGGCACCGGGATCGAGAAGACCTATGTCTTCACCGGTCCCGGCTCGTTCACCGTGAACGACGACCGCGCGACGATTCCGCCCTGGGGGATCAACGGCGGCCGCCACGGCGGGGTGAGCACGAAGACGCTGATCCGCGCATCGGGCGAGGTCGTCCAGCTCGCGTCGAAGATCGACCAGGTCGCCGTCGCGGCGGGCGACCGGCTCGTCTTCCGCACCGCGGGCGCCGGCGGCTGGGGCGATCCGCTCGAGCGCGACCCGCAGCTCGTTCTCCGCGACGTGCTCCGCGACCTCGTCTCGCACGAGGTGGCGCTCCGCGACTACGGCGTCGTGGTCGACGGCAACGCCGTCGACGCCCGCGCGACCGAGGCGGAGCGCGTACGGCTGCGCGACGCGCGCGGGCCCGTGGAGCCCTTCGACTTCGGCCACGCACCCACAGGAGGAACCGTATGACCCGAAGCCTGCGCGACCGTCTCTCGGATCCGGGCGCCGTCGTCGCGCTCGGCGCCCACGACGGGCTCACCGCGCGGATCGCCGAGCGGTCGGGTATCGAGGCGATCTACCACGGCGGCTATGCGACGGCCGCGCACCACTTCGGCCTCCCGGACGTCGGTCTCGTCGGACGTGCCGAGGTGGTCGAGAGCGTGCGTCGCATGCGCGCGGCGACCGGGCTCCCGATCGTCGTCGACGCCGACACCGGCTACGGCTCCGAGGCGGGCGTCTGGCTCACCGTCCGCGAGCTCGAGGCCGTCGGGGCCGATGCGATCCAGATCGAGGACCAGGTCTCGCCGAAGCGTTGCGGTCACATGGAAGGGAAGGAGGTGATCCCCGCCGAGGAGATGGCGATCAAGGTGCGGGCGGCCGTCGCCGCGCGCCGCTCGGAGGACACGTTGATCATCGCCCGTTCGGACGCGCTGCAGGTGACGGACCTCGACGACGTGATTCACCGCTGCAACACGTATGCCGACGCGGGCGCCGACCTCGTGTTCGTGGACGCGCCGCGCACCGTCGAGGAGGTCGCGGACATCGCCGAGCGGTGCACCGTCCCGTGCGTCGCGAACATGTCGGAAACCGGACGCTCCCCGACGATCCCCACGGAGGAGCTCGAGACGATGGGCTACAAGCTCGTGATCTTCCCGAGCACCCAGACCTGGCTCTTCGCGAAGGCGTACGGGGAGCTCTGCGAGGCCGTCGTCCGCGACCGGACGACCGCCGCCCTGGGCGACCGTTTCACGAGCTTCGACGACGTCAACGCGCTGCTCGGGCTCGCGGAGTGGCAGTCGCGGTGAGCGCACACGATCTCCGAACAGGGCGGTCGTGAGCGAGACGGCGACGACGTTCGGCCTCGACACGGCCCGTGTCGTGTTCGGGTCGGGCGCATCCGAGGAGACGGGCGAGCACGTCGCACAGCTCGGTATCACGCGGGCGCTCGTCGTGTGCGACCCCTTCGTGAGCGGCTCGGGGCTTGCCGAGCGGCTGCAGGCGTCGCTCGAGGCGGCCGGCGTGGAGTCGTCCGTCTACGACCGCATCGCCGGCGAGCCGAGCGAGGCCTCGGTCGCCGAGGCGGGCGAAGCTGCGCGGGAGGGCTACGACGGCTTCGTCGGCATAGGCGGAGGCTCCGCGCTCGACACGGCAAAGCTCTGCGCACTCTTCGCGACCCACGGGGGAGAGCTGCTCGACTACGTGAACGCGCCGATCGGCCGCGGCACGCCGGTACCCGGGCCGGTGCTCCCGCTCGTCGCGCTGCCCACGACCTCGGGGACGGGCTCCGAGGTCACGACGGTCGCCGTCGTCGACTTCCCTCGCCTCGGGACGAAGACCGGCGTCTCGCACCGGCACCTCCGCCCGGCGCTCGCGATCGTCGACCCCGCGCTGACCGTGTCGTGCCCGCCGGGCGTCACCGCCGCCACCGGCATCGACGCGCTCATGCACGCCCTCGAGGCGTACACCGTGTCGGCTCACGACACGCGCGCGCGCATGTCGCTCGCGCAGCGTCCGCCCTACCAGGGCGCGAACCCGTTCTCGGACCTCTTCTGCGAGCGTGCGATCGCTCTTGTCGGCGAGAGTCTGCGCACGGCCGTCGCGGACGGGGACGACCTCGAGGCGCGGACGGCGATGGCGCTCGCCTCGACCGTCGCCGGGATCGCGTTCTCCGGTGCAGGCGTCCACGTGCCGCATGCGCTCGCCTATCCCATCGCCTCGCTGCAGCACGACTGGACGCCCGCCGGGTACGGCGGCGCCGCCTTCGTGCCGCACGGCTATGCCGTGGCGGTCACGGCACCGGCGGTGTTCCGGTTCCTCGCCGACGCCGTGCCGGAGCGGTGCGCGGCGGCGTCGCGGCTCCTGGACGGCGGGGAGATGCTCGCGGAGTCGCTCGCGCGCCTGATGGAGGACATCGGAGCTCCCACCCGGCTCTCGGAGATCGGCTACGGCGCGGACGACCTCGCGAAGCTCGTCCCCGGCGCGCTCGACCAGCGGCGGCTGCTCGTCGGCTCGCCGAAGGAGGTCGGCCCCGCCGAGCTTCAGGCCCTGCTCGAGGCGTCGCTGTGAGCGACATCGCCTGGCCGGGGAGCGTCGCCGTCGTCGGCGCCGGGACGATGGGCGCGGGCATCGCGCTCGTCTTCGCGGCGCACGGCGTGCCGACCGCCGTCGTCGATGCGTCCCCCGAGCTGTCCGAGGAGGCGCGGGCGCGTGCCGTGGAGCTCCTCGCCCGACTCGAGGCGGCGGGAAGCGTCGAGTCGGGGGCGACCGCGACGGCGGAACGCCACCTCTCGGCGGCCGCGTCGATCGCGGCCGCCGTCGGCGATGCCGACCTCGTCGTCGAGGCGGTCTTCGAGCGACCCGACGTCAAGACGGCGGCGTACGAGGAGATCGAGGCGGCTGCCACCCCCGACACCGTGATCGCGACGAACACCTCGTCGATTCCGATCGCGGAGCTCGCGCTCGCGCTGCGCCGCCCGGGACGGTTCCTTGGCGTCCACTGGTTCGTGCCGCCGCTGCTCGTGCCCTGCGTCGAGGTGATCCCGACCGCCTCGACCGAGCCCGGCGTCGTGGAGAAGGTGCTCGGCGCCCTGACGGCGCTCGGCAAGACGGCCGTCGCCGTCGGCGACGGCCCGGGGTTCGTCGCGAACCGCATCCAGTTCGCGATGTTCCGGGAGGCTGCGCGGATCGTCGAGGACGGTGTCGCGACGCCCGAGCAGGTCGACGAGATCGTCCGCTCGTCGTTCGGCTTCCGGCTCCCATTCTTCGGCCCGTTCACGATCGCCGACATGGCGGGGCTCGACGTCTACGCCGACATCTTCGACACGCTCGAGCGCGGCCTCGGCGAAGGTTTCGCCGCGCCCGCCGTTCTCCGCGACCACGTTGCGCGCGGGGAGTACGGCGTCAAGGCAGGACGCGGGTTCCTCGAGCTCTCGCAGGACGAGGCGCGCGAGTTGGTCGACCGCCGCGACCGCGCATACGTCGCGCTCGCCCGGCTTCGCGCGGAGGGAGAGTCGTGAGCTCGCCCCCGGCACGCGAGACCGCGGGTCCCGGGCCGCTTGCCGGGCTGCGCGTGATCGAGCTCGGGACGCTGCTCGCCGGGCCTTTCGCCGGACGCCTCCTCGGCGACATGGGCGCCGAGGTGATCAAGGTCGAGGCGCCGGGGAAGCCGGATCCGCTGCGCGAGTGGGGCCAGGCGCGCTACCGGGGGAGAACGCTGATGTGGCCGGTCCAGGCGCGGAACAAGAAGTGCGTCACGCTCGATCTGCGCACGTCGCGGGGCCAGGAGCTGCTGCTCGAGCTGGTGCGGGTCGCCGACGTGCTGACCGAGAACTTTCGCCCCGGCACGCTCGAGCGCTGGGGCCTCGGGTACGAGCGCCTCTCGGAGGTGAATGCCGGGCTCATCCTGGCGCGCATCTCCGGCTACGGCCAGACGGGGCCCTACGCCGGTCGGGCCGGCTTCGCGTCGGTCGCCGAGGCGATGGGCGGGCTGCGCCACATCAACGGCTTTCCCGGAGAGGCGCCGCCGCGGACCGGCGTCTCGCTCGGCGACTCGCTCGCCGCGATGTTCGCCGTCCAGGGCATCCTCGCCGCGCTCTACCACCGAGACGTCCTGGGCGGTGGCCGCGGCCAGGTCGTCGACGTCTCGCTCATGGAGTCGTCGTTCGCGATGCTCGAGAGCATCGTGCCCGAGTACGACCGCCTCGGCATCGTGCGCGAGCCCGCGGGGACCAACCTCGCCGGCATCGCGCCCTCGAACATCTTCAAGTCGCGCGACGACCTCTGGATGGTGATCGCGGCGAACAACGACAACCTGTTCCGGCGCCTCTGCGAAGCGATGGGGCAGGCCGAGCTCGCGGACGACCCGCGCTTCGCGACGCACGTGGCGCGGGGCGAGAATCAGGAGAAGATCGAGGGGATCGTCGCCGGGTGGGCGCGCCAACGCGACGCGGCCGCGATCGACCGCGTCCTCAACGAGGCGGGCGTCGTGTGCGGGCCGATCTACTCCGTCGCGGAGATCTTCGACGACCCGCAGTACGCCGCGCGCGAGATGCTCGTCGAGCACGTCGACCCCGAGTTCGGGCCGTTCGTCGGGCCGGGCATCGTGCCGAAGTTCTCCGAGACGCCCGGCGCGGTCCGGTGGTCGGGCACCTGGGAGCACGGGAGCCACAACGAGGAGGTCTACGGCGGGCTGCTCGGGCTCTCCGACGCGGAGCTGGGCCGACTGCGAGAGGATGGCGTCGTATGACGTCGGTCACGATCTGCGACGTCGGGCCGCGGGACGGGCTGCAGAGCCAGCCGGTCACGCTCGAGCCCGCGGTGCGCGCCGAGCTCGTCGACCGGCTCGCGGCGACGGGCGTGCCGCGGATCGAGGCCGTCAGCTTCGTCAACCCCGAGCGCGTCCCGCAGATGGCCGGCGCCGAGGAGGTCGTGGCCGCGGTCGAGCGCCGTGACGGAGTCGTGCTCGCAGGGCTTGCGCTCAACGAGCGCGGCTACGAGCGCCTGCGCGACGCGCGCCTCGACGAGGTGCATTTCGCCTTCGCGGCGACCGACGAGTTCAACCGCAGGAACGCCGGCGCGACGGTCGAGGAAGGCGCGGCCGCCGGTGTCCGCATCGTCGAACGCGCGCGCGCCGACGGGATCCGAGCGACGGTGACGATCGGCGTCGCCTTCGGCTGCCCGTTCGAGGGTGCCGTCGACCCCGGCCGCGTCGCGGCGCTCGCGGCGCGGTTCGCGGCTGCGGGGACGGACGAGATCGTCGTCGCCGACACCGTCGGCGTCGGCGTGCCGCGCCAGGCACGCGACCTCGTCGAGCGGATCCTGCCCCTCGGCCGCCCGGTGGGCGTCCACCTCCACAACACGCGCAACAACGGCTTCGCGAACGCGATCGCCGCCCTCGAGGCGGGTGCGACGGTCTTCGACGCGTCCGTCGGCGGGATCGGCGGCTGTCCGTTCGCACCCCGTGCGACGGGGAACATCGCGACGGAGGACCTCGTCTACCTCTTCCACGGCGAAGGTGTCGAGACGGGCATCGATCTCGAGGCGCTGATCGACGTCGCGACATGGCTCGAATCCACCCTCGGGCGCGAGCTCGAAGGACAGGTCTACAAGGCCGGGACGTTCACACCCGTGGCCGGCGGCTGACAGAGAAAGGACGGCGAGATGGCGTACAGGTTGGGGGTCGACGTCGGTGGCACGTTCACCGATCTCTTCCTCGTCTCCGAGGGCGACGGCGGCGCGCAGTTCCGCGTCAAGACGCCGTCCACGCCCGGCGATCCGTCGGAGGGCGTGCTCACTGGCGTCCGCCGGATCTGCGACGAGGCCGGGATCGGGGTCGGGGAGCTGCAGAACTTCCTGCACGGCACGACGGTCGCGACGAACGCGGTGCTCGAGTCGAAAGGCGCCCGTGTCGGGTTGATCACGACGCAGGGGTTCGGCCAGATCCTCCACCTGGCGCGATCGCAGACGCCGGGGCCGCTGGCGGGCTGGATCATCATGGTCAAGCCGGATCCGCCGGCTTCGCTCGCGGACACGCGCGAAGCGGTCGAGCGGCTCGACGCGCGCGGCAACGTCGTCGTCCCCGTCGACGAGGCGCAGGTCGAGGAGATCGTCCGCGATCTGGTCGACTCCGGGATCGAGTCGCTCACCATCGCGCTCATCAACGCGTACGTGAACCCGGAGCACGAGGAGCAGATCGGCGCGATCGTCGAGCGTCTCTATCCGGGCTTTCCGGTCACGCTCAGCTCTCACGTGCTGCCCGAGTTCCGCGAGTACGAGCGCGCGCTCACCGCGTGCATGAACTCGTACGTCCGGCCGAAGGTCGCCGACTACGTTGCGCGCCTGCAGTCCGAGCTCCAGTCGATCGGCGCGAAGGCCGACGTCAACATCCTGCGCTCGGACGCCGGGCTGATGACGACGCGCGAGGCGGAGCGAAACCCGATCTACGCTGTCCTGTCGGGGCCGTCCGGCGGTGTCGCGGGCGCACTGTTCGTCGCCCGCAAGGCGGGCTTCGACGACATCCTCACGTTCGACATGGGCGGGACGTCGACCGACGTCGCGCTCTGCCAGAACGGCCAGCCGACGATCGGGCGCGAGACGGCGATCTCACACTTTCGCATCCGGGTGCCGTCGGTCGACGTCCACACGGTGGGCGCGGGCGGCGGCTCGATCGCCCATGTGCCCGAGCTGACGAAGGCGCTGCGCGTCGGCCCCGAGTCGGCGGGCGCCGAGCCGGGCCCGGCCGCGTACGGCCGCGGCGGCGAGCTGCCGACCGTGACCGACGCCAACGTAGTCCTCGGTCACCTGCCGCCGCAGCTCCTCGGCGGAGAGATGTCGCTCGACGTCGAGGCGTCGCGCAACGCTGTCCAGACCGTCGCCGACGCGATGGGGCTCGCGTCCGTCGAGGAGGCGGCCGAGGGGATCCTCGCGATCGTCAACGAGAACATGGCGGGCGCGCTCCGCCTCGTCTCGGTGCAGCGCGGGCACGACCCGCGCGACTTCGCGCTCGTCGCCTATGGCGGCGCCGGGCCGCTGCATGCGAACGCCGTCGCCAAGCTGATGGGCTCGTTCCCGGTGCTCGTGCCGCCGGCGCCGGGCCTGCTCTGCGCGATCGGCGACCTCGTGGCGGACTTCCGTGACGAGTTCGCCCAGACCTACATCCGCCTTCTCTCCGAGGCGGACTCGGAGGACGTCGCGCAGATCCTCGAAGGGCTCGGCGGTCGCGCGGAAGGCTGGCTCGAAAGCGAGGGCATCGCCCCGGAGGCACGGTCGATCACGTATACGGCCGACATGCGCTATCACGGTCAGGGCTACGAGATCCCCGTCTCGATCGACCCGGCCGAGATCCGCTCGGCCGGCGTCGCGGAGCTCGAGGAGCGATTCAACGGCCTGCACGAGCAGCTCTACGGGTTCCGCATGCCCGGCACCGCCGCGGAGATCGTGAACCTCCGCGCGGTCGGCTTCGGGGGTGTGCCGAAGCCGGAGCTGCCGGTCGGCGAACCAGGAGCGGCCGATGCGTCGCACGCCGTCGTCGAAACGCACCAGGTCTGGTTCGACGGCGAGCAGCACGAGACGTCGATCGTCGATCGGGCGAAGCTCAAGCCCCGGATGCGCTTCGACGGCCCCGCGATCGTCACGGAGTTCGACGCGACGACCGTCGTCCTCCCCGGCTACGCGGCCGAGGTGGACGTGAACTTCAACATCCTGATCACCCCGACCAGCTGAGAGGAGGCGAGCCGATGGCAACCACGACGAACGACGCGTTGCGGATCGCAGAGATCCCGACCGACGTCACGGTCGATCCGGTCACGCTCGACATCATCGAGGGCGCACTGAAGAACGCGCGACACGAGATGGACGCGGTGCTCTTCCGGTCCGCCATGAGCCCCGTCATCCGCGAGCAGCACGACGAGTTCCCAATGCTCACCGACCCGCGCGGCCGCATGGTCGTCGGCCAGTTCGGCGCCTACATCAACGACATGATGGCCGACTGGGACCGCGGGGTGTACCCGGGCGACGTGATCCTCACCTCCGACCCGTTCAAGTGCTCGGGCTCGATCTCGCACACGAACGACTGGCTCGTGCTCCTGCCGATCTTCTACGAGGACGAGCTCGTCGGCTGGTCGAGCCAGTTCGGCCACCAGATGGATGCCGGCGGCCCGCTCGCGGGGTCGTTGCCGACCGGCGCCCGCACGATCTTCGAGGAGGGGATCATCATCCCGCCCGTCAAGATCGTCGAGCGGGGCGTGGTGCAGGAGGACATCCTCCGGCTGATCTTGAACAACGTGCGACTGCCGGAGATGAACCGCGCCGACCTGTTCGCGATCGTCGCGGGGTGCCGGGCCGGCGAGCGGCGGGTGCTCGACCTCTGCGAGCGGTTCGGGAAGGAGACGTACCTCGCGGCGCTGCAGGCGCTCCTCGACCGCACCTACGAGGCGATGAAGTTCCTCATCTCGGTCGCGATCCCGGAGGAGCCCCAGACGTTCGTGGACTACATCGACGACGACGGGCTCGGCAACGGCCCCTTCAAGATGCAGCTGACGATCTGGCGTGAGGGCGAGCACGCCTACTTCGACTGGTCGGGCACCGACCCTCAGGCCCTGGGCCCGATCAACTTCTACCTCTCCGAGGGCATGTTCAAGATGTTCATCGGGATCTACCTGATCATGGTCAACGATCCCCAGATCCTCTTCAACGACGGCTTCTATCCGCTGCTGCACGTCGTGATGCCGGAGGGGTGCCTGCTGAAGCCGCGCTATCCGGCGGCGCTCGGCTGCCGTACGCATGCGCTCGCGCGGCAGTTCGACGTTCTCGGCGGCGCTCTCTGCAAGAACGCCCCCGAGCTCAACACCGCGGCGGGGTACGGCACGTCGCCGTACATGCTCTACTCGGGCTGGGACTCGGGAGGAGACTTCTTCTACTCGATGGAGATCCTCTACGGCGGCATCCCCGGAAGACCGATCGGCGACGGGATGGACGGCCACTCGTGGTGGCCGTTGTTCGAGAACATCCCGACCGAGTACCTCGAGGCGTACTACCCGCTGCGGATCGACGGCTACACGACGATCACCGACTCGGGCGGCGCCGGCCTCCACCGCGGGGGCAATGGCGTCGAGAAGCGCTACGTCTACCTCGAGCCGGGCGAGGTCTCGATCCACGACGACCGCTGGCTCACGCGTCCCTGGGGCGTCCTCGGCGGTCAGCCCGGCGGGAGGTCGGAGAAGATCCTCGTCCGCGCCGACGGGTCCGAGACGCGTCTTCCCTCGAAGTGCGACAACGTCGAGGTCGACGCGGGGGACATGCTCGTCTACCGCACGGCCGGCGGCGGCGGCTGGAAGGACCGGCTCGACCGGCCCGTGGAGGCCGTCGTCCGCGACGTCCAGCTCGGGCTCGTCTCGCGCGAGAAGGCGCTCGCGAGCTACGGGGTCGTCGTCGGCGACGACGGCGAGGCCGACAGTGGGGCGACGGAGAAGGAACGCGAACGACAGCGCACGGAGCGTGGCGACGCGCTCGCGTTCGACTTCGGGCCGCCTCTCGAGGAGGTGCTCGCGACGTGCAAGGCGGAGACGGGGCTCGAGCCTCCGACGCCCGCGACGCCGCTGCGCTGGTCGCCGCTCGAGGACGGGGCCGAGGCACTCGCCCGGCTCCGCGAGCGGGAGGCGGTGTAGCCGTGTCGGGCACGCAGTTCGAGGGCTTCGGGCAGCGGGGCGGTGGTGTCGGCCGCCGTCCCGCGCTCGTGATCATCGACATGAACAACGGGTTCACCGACCCGGCCTCGCCGCTCGTTTGCGAGCTCGACGAGACGATCGACGCGATCCGCCGGCTGCTCGAGGCCGCGCGGAGGGCGGAGATCCCGGTGGTCTTCACGACCGTCTCCTACGGCGAGGGAGACAAGCTGACCGCGAAGGCGTTCATCGAGAAGGTGCCCGCGCTCCTGACCCTCGAGGCCGGGTCACCGTGGGTCGAGATCGACGCGCGGATCGCGCCCCGTCCGGAGGAGCCGGTGCTCAACAAGCTGTACGCGTCGGCGTTCTTCGGGACGCCGCTCGGAAGCCTGCTCGCCGCGCACCAGTGCGACAGCGTGATCGTGACGGGCGCGTCGACGTCCGGCTGCGTCCGGGCCACGGCGGTCGACGTCGTCCAGCACGGCTACCGGCCGGTCGTGCCGCGCGAGGCGGTCGGCGACCGGAACCCCGCCGCCCACGACGCGGCGCTCTACGACATCGACCTCAAGTACGGCGACGTCGTGTCACTCGACGAGTGCCTGGACGCACTGGGAGCGCTGGTTGGCGCACACGCTGGTTGAGAAGATCCTGCTCGCGCACTGCGACGCGGACGACGTGCGGCCCGGCGACGTCGTCACCGTCCGCTGCGACGTCGTGATGGCGAACGACGTCTCGGGGCCGGTGGCATTCCGGGCGATGGAGAAGATGGGCGCAAAGCGGGTGTTCGACCCGTCCCGCGTCGTGATGGTCGCCGACCACTTCATGCCGGCGAAGGACGTGAAGTCCGCCGAGCTGCAGGCGCGGCTCAAGCACTGGTCGGACGAGCAGGGTGTCACGTTCTACGGCCAGGGTCGCGGTGGCATCGAGCACACGCTGCTCTGCGAGGAAGGGTGGATCGTGCCCGGCGCCGTGATTGCGGGCGGCGACTCGCACACGTGCACCTACGGCGCGCTCGGCGCGTTCGGGACGGGGCTCGGCTCCACCGACATCGCCTCCTGCCTCGCGCTCGGCTCGTTCTGGCAGGCCGTCCCGGACACGATCCAGGTCGAGCTCACCGGCGAAACGGGGCCCTTCGTGACGGGAAAGGACGTGATCCTCGCCGTGATCGGCGAGATCGGGGTCGGCGGGGGCACGAACGCGGTGCTCGAGTTCGTCGGGCCGGGCGCGGAGGCCCTCTCGGTCGACGAGCGCCTCGCGGTTGCGAACATGGCGGTCGAGGCAGGGTCCGAGACGGGCATCTTCCCGGCCGACGCGAAGGTCGAGCACTACCTCGCCGATCGCGCGCGGGCCGCCTGGTCGACAGAACGGTCGGACACCGACGCAAGCTTCCGGCAGCGCCTCGAGCTCGACCTGTCGGCGCTCGAGCCGCTCGTCGCGCTCCCGCACCTTCCGGGGAACGTGAAGCCGGTGTCGGAGGCAGGCCCGGTGCAAGTCGACCAGGTGTACATCGGGAACTGCGCGAACGGGACGATGACCGACCTGCGGCAGGCCGCGTCGATCCTCGTTGGGCGGCGCGTCCATCCGCGCACGCGGGCGATCGTCGTGCCTGCGACGCAGGCGATCTGGCGCGAGGCCGCAGACGAGGGCTTGCTCGATCAGTTCGTCGAAGCCGGTGCGATCGTCTCGACGCCGACGTGCGGCGCGTGCTTCGGCGGCTCGAACGGGATCCTCGCCGCCGGGGAGAACGCGGTCGCGACGACGAACCGCAACTTCCGCGGCCGCATGGGCTCGCCCGAGGCCGGCGTCTACCTCGCGAACGCGTGGGTCGCGGCCGCGGCCGCGGTCGCCGGCGAGCTCGTCCATCCGGGGACAATCGCGTGACGAGGGTCGAGGGTGTCGCCCTGGTCGTGCCCGGCGACGATGTCGACACGGACGTCATGTACCCGGGCGCGTACTTGAACGTCGAGGATCCCGCGCAGATGGCGCAGTACCTCTTCGAGGGCTTCGACCCCTCGCTGCGCGAGCGGGTGGTCGACGGGACGATCCTCGTCGTCGGATCGAACTTCGGCATCGGCTCTTCGCGGGAGCACGTCCCGCTCGCGATGCAGGGCAGCGGGATCCGCGGCGTCGTCGGCCGCAGCTTCGCGCGGATCTTCTACCGCAACTGCATCAACCTCGGGCTCGCGATCGTCGCCTGCCCCGCGGCCGCCGACGCGGCGCGAGACGGATCCCGGATCGCGATCGAAGCCACCGGCACGGTCGAGGTCGACGGCGTCGAGTTCGCCGCACCCGCGTCCCCGCCACTCGTCCTCGAGCTCGGCGCTGCCGGCGGGCTCGTGGGGTGGACCGCGTCGCAGCTCATAGGTCCGCGCGGCTAGCGCGGCTCGCTCCCCGTGCCGATCAACCGGGCTCCGCGCCCGTGCGTGAGGAAGCTCACGCTCCAGCGGATGAGCACGAGCAGGCGGTTCTGGAAGCCGATCAGGTACCAGAGGTGGACGAGGAGCCACGTCATCCAGGCGAGGAAGCCGCTCAGCTTGAGCCCGTGGATGTCGGCAACGGCGGCGGCGCGGCCGATCGTCGCCAGGTTGCCCTTGTCGCGGTAGCGGAACGGTTCGTGCGGATCGCCGGCGAGGCGGGCGCGGATGACACGCGCGGCGTGGCGCCCCTGCTGCATCGCGACTGGCGCGACTCCGGGCAGCAGCTTCGCCTCGCCGTTCGAGTCACGGACGCGAACCATGTCGCCGATCGCAAACACCTCGGCGTGCCCGGGCAGCGTGAGGTCGGGCTCGACCGTCACCCTGCCCGCTCGGTCGCGCTCCGCGCCGGTGAGCTCGCCGAGCCGGCCTGCAAGGCCCGAAGCGGTGACACCGGCGGCCCAGATCACGACCCGGCTCGCGACGCGCTCGGTGGCCCCGTCGCCGTCGGCGAGCGTGACGCCGTCGTCGTCGATCCCGACGACCGTACGACCCGTGAGGACCGTGACGCCGAGCCGCTGCAGGGAGCGCTCGGCCTTCGAGGAGAGCGAGGGCGGGAAGCTCGTCAACACGCGGTCTGTGGCCTCCACGAGGAGGATGCGCGCGCTGCGCGGATCGATGTTGCGGAAGTCGCGACGCAGCGTGTCGAGCGCCAGCTCGCCGATCTGGCCCGCCATCTCGACGCCGGTCGGGCCGCCGCCGACGACGACGAACGTGAGCCAGGCGTCGCGATCAGCCTCGTGCGGCGTCGCCTCGGCTGCCTCGAAGGCGGCGAGGAGGCGGCCGCGGGCGGCGAGTGCGCTCTCGATCGACTTCACCTCGACGCCGTACGCCCGCCAGTCGTCGTGCCCGAAGTAGGAGTAGGCCGACCCTCCCGCGACGACGAGGCTGTCGTAGGGCACCGCCTCGGGCGCAGGCACGCCGGACATCGGAGCCGAGCCGCACCACGCGTGCATCGAGGTCGAAGTCGCGGACCTCGGCAAGTAGCACGCGGACGTTGCGCTGGCGCTTGAAGATCGCGCGTAGGGGATAGGTGATCTCGCCGGGCGACAGGGCGCCCGTCGCGACCTGATAGGTGAGTGGCTGGAAGAGGTGGAAGTTGCGGCGGTCGACAAGCGTCACCTCGACGGGCGCACCCCGCAACCCGGCTACGACCCGGAGCCCGCCGAAGCCTCCGCCGACGACCACGACTCGATGTGTCGCGTTCTGCATGCGCCTCCGCGTTTTCGACCATCCGATGCTAGTGCGGTCGACATCGTGTCGGTTCTGACGCCGGCGCGTGGCGCGGCGCGGCCGCCACCTTCGCGGTCGAGGCGACTCGCCGCCCACGGCAGCGTCCTGAGCCCGGCGCGCACCGTCGGGCGCTGAGGCCGCGTCGGCCGAAGGGCCGTCAGTCATGGGCGTCCATCGGGCGGATCCGCCCGCGTCACCGCGCGAGGAAGCCGCCGTCGACGTAGAGCTCGAGGCCGGTGACGAACGAGGCGTCGTCGCTCGCGAGGTAGGCGACCGCTGCGGCGATCTCCTCCGGCTCACCGAGTCGGCCCATCGGCGTCAACGCGGTCATGGCGTCCCAGACCTCGGTCCCCTTCGCCTGATCGAGGATCGGCGTGCGGATGAAGCCCGGATGGATCGAGTTCACGCGGACTCCCTCGGTGGCCCAATGGAGCGCGACGTTCTTCGTCAGCGTCCGCACCGCGCCCTTGGCCGCGTGATAGGCCGGGGAGGTGCCGAAGCCACCCGACGTGCCGAAGATCGAGCTGATGTTGATCACCGCTCCGTGGCCGGACGCCTTCAGTGCCTCGCCGCACGCTCTCATCCCGAGAAACACGCCCGTCTGGTCGATCGCGATCGTCCGCTCCCAGTCCGCGAGCGTCGTCTCCTCGATCGGAGCGAGGTCGCCCAGCCCGGCATTGTTGACGAGGATGTCCAGGTGCCCGTGGTCGGCGAGCACGCTCTCGACCACCGCGCTCCAGCCGTCTTCGTCCGTGACGTCGAGGTGGAGATACGCAGCTCGACCACCATCCTTGCGGATGGCGTCTGCGGTCTCCTCCCCGGCGTCGTCCTGGACGTCGGTGATGACCGCGAGCGCACCCTCGCGGGCGAGGCGCTCCGCCGTTGCACGACCGATGCCGCTCGCGGCACCGGTAACGACGGCCACCCTCTCCTCGAGACGGTTCATGGTGTCTCCTTTCCTGTCCCGGCCGACGTCGTCACGAAGCAGGTCGGGCTCGGCGAGTAGCGGAGTCGAATCAGCGTCACGAGCGTAATCGACCAGGCGTGAGGTCGAGCCCTCGGAGCAGTTGTGCGTTGAGGGCGACGACGATGGTCGAGAGGCTCATCAGCACCGCCCCGACGGCGGGGGGCAGGGTAAAGCCCCACGGCTTGAGGACCCCGGCGGCAAGCGGGATCGCGACGACGTTGTAGCCCGCCGCCCACGCGAGGTTCTGCATCATCTTCCGGTAGCTCGCGCGCGAGAGCGTGACGACGCTGACGACACCGCGCGGATCGTCCGAGGCGAGGATCACGCCCGCCGACTCGATCGCGACATCCGTACCGGCGCCGATCGCGATGCCGACGTCGGCGCGGGCGAGCGCTGGAGCGTCGTTGACCCCGTCGCCCACCATCGCGACCCTGTGCCCGCGAGCCTGCAGCTCGCGGACGTGACGTTCCTTGTCCTCCGGGAGCACCTCGGCGAACACCTCGTCGATACCGAGTTCGGCGGCGACGGCCTGGGCGACCTGCCGGGCGTCCCCCGTGATCATCGCGACCTCGATCCCGAGCTCGTGCAGCCGCTCGACCGCCTCGCGCGCCTCCGGGCGCACGCGATCCTCGAGCGCGAAGCCGCCGACGACGGCGCCGTCGCGGACGAGATACAGGATGGACGCGCCACGGCTTTGCCACTGCTCCGTCTCCGGCCGGAGCTCGTCGGGCACCTCGAGGTTGCGCTCGCGCAGCAAGACCGGGCCGCCGACCGCGATCCGCGTGCCGTCGAGCGACGCCTCGACACCGCGGCCGCTCATCGCCCTGAAGTCGCGCGCGGAGGGGACGGCGCCACGCTCGCGCGCGGCGGTCACGATCGCACGCGCGAGCGGATGCTCGCTCTCCGACTCGACCGCAGCGGCCTCCGCCAGGACCGTGTCGCGATCGTGGCCGGCGATACCCGTGACCACGTGCTCGCCGCGGGTGAGCGTGCCGGTCTTGTCGAACAGGACGACGTCGACCAGGCGGCTGCGTTCGAGGCTGAGACGGTCCTTGACGAGGATGCCGCTGCGGGCCGCGAGCGAGGTCGAGATCGCGATCACGAGGGGAATCGCGAGCCCCAGCGCGTGCGGGCACGAGATCACGAGCACGCTGACGGCGCTGACGACGCCGAAGTCCACGTCCCCCAGCACGGCCCACACGACGAACGCGACGACCGCCGAGACGACCGCGACGTAGAAGAGGAGCGCGGCGGCGCGGTCGGCGATCGCCTGCGTGCGGGAGCGCGACGCCTGTGCCTCGGCGACGAGCCGCTCGATCCCGGCCAGCGCCGTGTCCTCGCCGACCGCAGTCACGCGCACGCGGAGGGCGGAATCCGTCGCGACGGTTCCCGCGGTGACGCCGTCGCCCTCGCCCTTCGCGACCGGTTTCGACTCGCCCGTGATCATCGACTCGTCGAGCTCGGCCCGGCCTCCGACGATCACACCGTCGGCGGGCACGCGGGCGCCGGGACGCACGAGCACGACGTCGCCGATCCGGAGCTCGATCAGCGGGATGTGCTCACTCCCGCCGTCGACGAGCCTCTCGGCCTCGTCGGGCAGCAGCTCGGCGAGCGCGCTCAGCGCGCCGCGCGCCTGACCGAGCGCCTTCATCTCCTGCCAGTGGCCGAGCAGCATGACCACCACGAGCGCCGAGAGCTCCCACCAGAATTCGAGGTCGAAGAGCCCGAGCGTCGACGCCACGCTGGCCAGGAAGGCAACCGTGATCGCGAGCGAGACCAGGAGCATCATCCCGGGCGCTCGCTCGCGGATCTCGGACCACGCGCCGGTCAGGAAGACCCAGCCGCCGTAGAAGAAGATCACCGTGCCGAGGACGGGAGCGACGAGACCGTCCCGCGGGAACTCAGGCGCGGTGTAGCCGAACCAGTCCTGGACCATTTCGCTGTAGACGACGACCGGGACGGCCAGGATCAGCGTGATCCAGAAGCGGCGCCGGTAGACGTCGGCGTGGCCCGCGTGGCCCGCATGGGCGTCCTCGCTTCCCCCGTGTCCGGAAGCGTGGTGCCCGTGGTCGTGCAGCTGGTGCCCGGGCTCACCCTCCATGGTGTGCCAGTCTGCCGTTATCCAGCGGCACGAGGTCCTGGCTCCGGGTTTGAGCCTTCGGTGCTAGCGAATCGGCGGCGGTACGCCGTCGGCGGTGGCCGCGAGGCCCATGTCCCAGTTGCAGACGGCACATGCGTGGCGGAAGACCGCGCGGCCGAACTCGAGTGCGGCGGCATGCGGATCGCGCGACTGCCGAAGGTCGTCGATGTCGAGGATGTACTCGCCGAGTTGCGCGTTCCAGCCTCCGAGTGGCAGCTCGAGGTCGGAGAAGCCGTCGGGGGCCGGGTGGGCGTAGGCGAAGAAGGCGGCGCGTTCGTGCCTCTGGTTGCCGGGCCACCAGCCGAGCGCGAACTGTTGTGCGTCCATCGAGTTGCGGGTGAGAAAGTCGTCCGACGGCGGCTCGGCGGGGTGTCCCGAGAACAGGACGACGGCGAGGTCGAACGAGCCCCACCACGCGTTGACCGGTGTGGAGTCTCCCCGATACGGAGCGCGGAACGCTGCCAGGACGAGCGCGGCACGCGTCGCGGCCTGCATGTACGTCGCGACGTGCTCCGGGTCGTAGCGGGCGTGCTCGTCGTCCTCGTCGAGCGGGACGGTCCACGTCACCTCCTGCGGCGTCGGGTCGAACGTGAACGCGCCCGCGAGCTCGCGCGCGGCGGCGAGGACCTCACGCGTGACGTCGCGGACCGGCCTGTCGGGCGTGAGCGCTATCCGCTCGACGCGGCCGTCGGTGTGCTCGACGACCGCTTCGTGGGTGCGCAGGTCGAGTGCGGCCACGATCCCTCCCGAGCCGTTCGTGGCCGGGAGGAGCAGCGTCTCCCAACCACGCGCGGTCAGCTGCAGCGCGGCGTGCTGCAACTGCGGCTCCGGCGGCGCGAGCGCAACCGCGATCTTGCCGAGGACCTGTGTATGGGCATGCAGGGTGTCGCAGGTGTCGCTCCACGCCGCGTACGACACCGAAGGCCACTCGGAGACCATCGGGTCACGGTATCCGTCCGGCGAAGATGGCCGCGCCGGCTCGCCCTCAGGAGGAGCTCGCCTGCGCGCGACGAGCCGCCCAGCGTCGCCTGCGGCTGCGCATGCCTCCCTACAGCTGCGGCGCCGAACCCCACCCCGCGGAGGTGATTGTCGGCGCCGCCTTTCTTGGAATGGCGGCCGCCAGTCAGCGCACCGTGATTTCGGCGACCATCCCTTGCGCGACGTGCGGCGGACCGCCCCTGCGATTGCTGACGAAGCACAGCAGGGCGTACTTGCCGGGCTTGTCGAGAGCGAGCTCGGTGATCTGCTTCGCACCGCCGGCGATCCTGGCGGTGTAGGAGGTGTGCTCGAAGTCGAGCGGCGGCTCGGCGCCTCCCTGTCTTCTGAACGCGTTACGAATCTCGGTCAGCGTGGCGCCGGCCTTGTAGGGCACCGCGATCACGTGGTGCGGCTCCCTGCCGGTGTTGGAGAACTCGATCGTGTTCTTGCCGGCGGTCAGCCCCGACACCCTGAAGCCGTACTCGTACGCCTCGATCTTCGCTGGCGCTGTTGGCAGCTCGCCGCCGTCGTCGGCCTCGCCCTCGACCTTGAACGAGGCCACGCCGAATTTCAAGCCCTGCCCCTCGTTCTGGAAAGGGGCGTCGTAGACGATGTAGTTACCCGGCCGCAACCGCTGTGTCGCCGAGCGCTTGCCACCCGGCGGTGCGGGACCGGTACCGCCTGCTGGGTGAATCCAGCCGGGGCTGGGCGCCCCTTCGGCGGCTATGACCTTTAGCGCGTCCCGCGGCGTGTGGCCTTGGTCGATGCGAATGAGCTGGGCCTCGTGAAACGCCTTGCCCCTGTTCGTCAGCGTGATGGTCACGAGTCCCGCCGCCACCGACTTCGGGACGGAGAGACGCAACTGCTTGCCGGCCTCGGTCGCCGTGACGGCGAATCGCGCCGGCGCCGCCTGCTTTTCCCGGACGTCGTTGCCGCGGGCCGCGGGGCCGACCGAGGCGGCGACGATCAGAACGAGCGCCGGCCCGCTGAGGCTGCACTTGAGGTTGTGTCGCATCGTTTTCTCCTTTTGGGTTCGCGTGCAGGAGCGCCTGCTCCGGGGTACGAGCAGCTCTCGATCTGCGCAGTGCTGGGCCGAGCCGGGCACGCTCGCCGATCGCGGCGACCGCTATCCGTAACCAGTGGTGGGTAGCGGTCGAATTGGTTGGACGCGGCTCAGTCGAGTGCTGCGACGAGCATGAAGACGGCGAACCAGAGGACGGGAACTGCGGCGATGGCGACCGCGATCGTCGCCTCGCGTCCTCCGCCGTCGCGTCGTGCGGCGAGGCCGAGGACGATCGCGCCGAGCCCGACGAGCGGCCCGATGACCCAGAAGATCCCACCTACGGTGAACCCACCGCCGATGTAGAGCAGCACCGAGACGACCGCGAGTAGCAGTGCCGTGCGCCCCTGTCCGCCTCCCGCCCGCGTGACTGCCAGATCGCTCATGTCCGCTCCTCTTGGTTCGTCGGCGTCAGTGCGCCGGTCGGCGACGACGGTACGACCACGGTGCGTCCCATTGCCAGGGGGCAGTGTCCCGGCTTGGTCCCGATCCGCGTCACGGATCGCAGCTCATCGCTGGCCGGGTACCGAAAACCCGTCTACGCTCGATCGATGGCGCGGATCAACAGGTTCCCGTGATGGACACCCTGGCGACGGCGGGCATCGTCGCCCCGACCCTCCGTGCCGGGGGGTGGGCGAAGCTCGGGTGGGCCCTGTTCGCCCTGTCGTCCACCGGGTTCGTCGTCGCGCTCGCGCTCGACCTGCACACGGGCATCTACAAGACGCTCATCTATCTCGGAGGCAACGTCTTTCTCGCGCTGATCGGGCTCCTGCTGACGACGCGCAGGCCCGAGCATCCGATCTCCTGGCTGCTGGCGGTCATGGCCCTCTGGGGAGCGATCGGCGGCCTCATGTACGCGTACGCCGTCGAGGCGCTCGTCGCGGACCCCGGCTCTCTCCCGGGCGGGCTTGCCGCAGCGTGGTTCGACAACTGGTGGTGGCTGCCGGCGCTTGCGCTGCCGCTGAGCGCGTTGCTGCTGCTCATGCCGGACGGCACTCTCGCGTCGCGTCGATTGTGGCCCGTTCCTGCCGCGGTGATGGCCGGAACGGTGCTTGCGTCGGTCGTCGTTTCGACGTCTCCGACGTTCGAGCTCGGCGCTGCCACTCCGATCGAGAACCCGGCGCGCGCAGGCGGCGCAGCGATCGTCGTGGCCGGCGTGGTGGGTGTGATTCTGGTCATCGTCGGGCTGGTTGGGTCGCTTGCGGCGTTCATCGTCCGCTACCGCAACTCGGGCGGCGAGGAGCGGCAACAGCTGCGCTGGGTGGGCGTGTCGCTCGGCCTCGCCGTGCCGCTCGCTGTCATCGGCGCCTTGTTGTGGGGCGTCGTACCGGGAGCGGAGGCATTGCCTGTGCTGGCGTTCCTTCTCCCTCCGGCCGGGATCGCCGTCGCCGTTCTCAAGTACCGACTCTACGAGATCGACCTAGTCGTAAATCGTGCGCTCGTCTACGGCACGTTGACCGTCGGCGTCGTCGCCGGCTACGTCGCGGTCGTGGGATTGGTGGGCACGACGCTGTCGTCCCGCGGCGACCTGCTCGTCTCACTCGTCGTGACCGGCATCGTCGCCGTCTGCTTCCAACCCGTGCGGGAGCGCGTGCAGCGCTTCGTCAATCGACTGATGTACGGCGACCGAGACGACCCATATGAAGCGATTGCCGGCCTGGGCCGGACGCTCGCAAGCTCGCTGCGACCCGACGCGGTGTTCCCCACCGTCGTCCAGACGATCGGCCAGACGCTCGCCCTACAGTACGTCGGTGTCGCCCTCACAGCCGACGCTCCACCGGAAGTGAGGATCGCCGCCGAGTACGGCACGCCGGGCACCGACGTCCTCGCCTTCCCGCTCGTCCACCAAGGCATCGCCACCGGCGAGCTCCGGCTCTCACCACGCGTGGGCGAGCGCCTGCGGGAGCGCGACCTCCGCCTGATCGTCGACCTCGTACCGCAAGTCGCCGCCACGGTCCACACGGTCGGTCTCTCGCAGGAGCTGCAGTCGGCGCGGCAGCGCATCGTCCAGCTGCGTGAAGAGGAGAGGAGGCGGATCCGTCGCGACCTGCACGACGGTCTCGGGCCTGCCCTGGCCGGCCTCACGTTCACCCTCGAGGCAGTCCGGAACCTGGCGGACTCGGATCTCGAGCGCGCCGACGAGCTCCTCGTCTCGGCCACCCAGCAGGTGCAGACGATGATCGAAGACGTCCGCAGGCTGATCTACGGACTTCGCCCGCCGGCGCTCGACCAGCTCGGGCTGGCCGCCTCGCTCCGGGGACTGGCCGCGCAGGAATCCTCTCCCGAGACCTCTGTGACCATCGAAGCGCCGAGCGCGCTGCCCGCTCTCCCGGCCGCCGTCGAGGTGGCCGCCTTCTGGATTGCGCAGGAGGCGCTCACCAACGTCAAGCGCCACGCTCACGCCCGGACCTGCAACGTTCGCGTGGCCGTCGAGCCGACGGTGCTCCGGCTCGAGATCGCGGACGACGGAGAAGGTCTCTCACGTGGCTCGGCCGGTATCGGGCTCCACACGATGAGGGAGCGTGCCGAAGAGATCGGTGGCAGCTGCGAGATCAGCTCCAGAGCGAATGGTGGAACCCTCGTGACGGCGTCGCTCCCAAGACATGCGATGGATGAGACTGCCGCATGAGCCGACCGATCCGGATCCTCATCGCCGACGACCACCCGCTCTTCCGGGCCGGCCTCCGTGCTCTGCTCGAGTCGATTCCCGACACCGAGGTCGCGGGTGAGGCTGCGACCGGCGAGGAGGCCGTAGAGGCCGCGGTGGCGCTCGTTCCGGACGTCGTCGTCATGGATATCAACATGCCCGGGCTCAACGGCATCGATGCAACGCGCCGCATCGTCGACGCATCGGAGGACGTCAAGGTGCTGGTGATGACGATGCACGACGACGACGAGGCCGTGTTCGCCGCCATCCGCGCGGGCGCACGCGGCTACCAGCTCAAGGGCGCGGCCCAGGACGAGACGCTCCGAGCGATCCGGTCTGTCGCCAACGGCGAGGCCATCTTCGGGCCGGGGATCGCCGACCGGCTACAGCGATTCCTCGCAACGCCGCCGGCACTCGACCCGACCCAAGCGTTCCCCCAGCTCACCGACCGAGAGCTGGAGATCCTGCAACTCCTCGCCGAGCGCCGTACGAACGCAGAGATCGCCGCACAACTCTTCCTCAGCCAGAAGACCGTTCGCAACTACGTGTCGGCCATCTTCGCAAAGCTCCAGGTAGCCGACCGCGCCGAGGCCGGCCTCTTAGCGCGAGCCGCCGGGCTCGGAGAGCGACAGCTCGTGGAGGAATAGCCGAGAACCTTCGAGGAGTCCGGGATCATCCCCGCGCTTGGAGCAGCCGCGGTGATCTGCGGCATTCCTGTCTCGGCACTTGGTCGGCGGGGTCGCACCTGCCGCCACCACGGCCACGTCCTCTTCCCGAGCATTTTCGCAGGCTCGGGAAGACGACGAGGCAGCCATTTTCTGGGGCTTACTCCAACCAACTCCGCGTCGGTGGGGGCGGGCCAAGCAGCAACTGCATCAAGCGAGCTGAGCCCGCTCAGCAATCGGCTCTCTCCCCTCCCGCATCCGGTGCGGATCCCCCTACGACGGGAAGCAAGCCTCCACGCTCCCGTCGTGGAGCTTCGCGAACGTCGAGTCCACGATGCCAGGAGGGAAGCCCAAGGACTTCACCAGCGCATGAATCTCCAGCGTGATCGCCGCGATCGCACCCGGCTCACCAGCATGCGCCGAAACGCCAATCCCGTTGCAGCTTGCACTGGGGTTCGCTTCGGCGAAGGCGGGAACCGCGAACACGAGCGCGGCGCCTGCGATCGCGGTCGTTAGGAAGACCCTGGGCGTCATCACGTTCGCTCCTTTGCTCTTGGTGACCCTCTTGGTCACCTGTCGGCGTCGGTGCGCCGGTCGATCGGACGGTACGGGCGCCATGCGTCCTACGGCCAGGGGGCAGCGTCAGGAGAATGTCCCGAACCGCGTCACAGGTCACGTCCCGCTCCGACATCGCTGACGACTCGCAACGAGCCTGCGGCCGATGCCGTCGAACCACGAGTCCATTGTCGCGCTGGCCCGCGTCTGACGCTCCCCCGTTCGGGATGGCCGAACCCTGAACAGCGCTGGCCTACGTCCAGTCGACGCTGACGATTTCGACCGGTTGGGAAAGTCCCTTGAGATTGACGACGCGTGGATTGGTGAACCGCGCTCCCGCGGCGTCAGCTGTCGCGCGGCTGGCGACGATTTCGTTTGCTTCAGCCACCGCGGCGATTCGGGCGGCGGCGTGGACGCCCTTGCCGCGATAGCCGCGGCCGGCAGGGATTGCATCGGCCGTGTGGACTCCGATGCGGACGGGAGGTCCAAAGCCGTGCTCGCGACGATGTCTGGCGAGTTCCCGCTGGATCGCGACGCTGCATGCGAGCGCCGCCGCGGGCTCACGAAAGGCGACGAAGAAGCCGTCGCCCGCATGGTCGATCTCCTCGCCGCGATGCTCCTCGAAGAGTGAACGCAGCGTTCGGTCGTGCCATTCGATCAGGTCGAGCCACGCCACATTGCCGATCGCTTCGATGAGGCTCGTCGACCCACAGACGTCGGTGAACAGAAACGTCGCTGTCGTCGTGTCGGCATGGCCGCGCAACAGCTCGGTTGCGTGACGGGCCGCCGCTGCGGCCCCGAGACGCTCGAAGGTCGACAGCGCGGCCTCCAACTCGAGCGCGGCCGCATCGTCATCGGCAATCGACTGGTACACCTCGGCGAGCAGTGTGCGCGCTCGTGCGGCCTCGTACGGCGCGTCCAGTTCGTACCAACGTCGAACCGCCTCACGGAGCGGCGACACTGCGGCACCGGGATCCCCTGTGGCGCGGAGGACGAGCCCCCTTGCCCAGCAGGCTGTAGCGGCCAGCGCGTCCGAGCCAAAAAGCGTCGCCAACGCAGCGAGTTCGTCGGTCGCTTCTTGCGCTGCCTCGAGCTGCCCGGCGGCACTCGCGAGCTCGACGAAGGCCGGGAGAAGCCGCGCGCGCTCTACGCGATCTTCGGGATGGTCCGCAAGAGCGCGTGTGAGCTCGGCAACACCGGCACGCGGGCTTCCCTGGGCCAGCCGGAGCAGGCCAAGGCCGGGCTGTGGCTCCCCGCCGACCTCCAGCACGCGGCGAAAGGCAGCGTCAGCTCCGCTGAGATCGCCGCGACGAAGTCGTACCTCCCCCAGTTCGCAGTAGGCCTGACCTGCTTCACAGGTCATGTTGTACGCCAGGAAGTCCTCGCAAGCCGATGCCGCTTCTCGTTCGGCTTCCGCCCACCGACCTCGGAGCCTCAGCACCTCGGCACGGTGGACACGACAGTCGCCCCGCCATCCTCCCGGGAGAGAGGTTCGTGTACACCACTGCTCGAAACGTGCCGTCCACTCCCCTGCGCGACGGACCTCCAGGACGTCTCGACATGCCCGGATGGTCCCGCAGTACACAGTCCCGGTCGCGGTCGGCTGCAGGGCACCGGTAGCCGCGGCCGCGGCAGCCTCGTCGATCAGTGCCCAGCCCTTGTCCACCTCGCCGTCGCGAACCAACATGAAACCTTCGGCGTGAAGAACGAGAGCCTCGAGGTCCGGATCGGCGAACCGTTTCGCCAACTCGAGCGCCCGCCGCAGGAGCTGTGTCGCCGACTCGGTGTCGCCCCGGGCATCGGCGGCGAGCCCCTGAGCTCGGGCGAGATAGCCGTGCTCACGACATTCGGGCTCGTCCGCGAGCAACCGCTCGGCGCGCTGGTACCAGCCTGCCGCCACCGAGCGCGCCCTGGCTACGCTGTGGGCGTAGAGAAGCCAGAGGGCCATGCGCGCGGCGCTTCTCCGATCCTCATCAGCGAGATAGGCGCCGTACGCTCGTTCCCAGACCTCCAAGCAGCGCTCGGTGGGGCCAGACCAGGATGACGCCTCGCCGATCAGCTCGAGGTCTGCCGGCGACAGGTCGGCGGGGGCCACGTCCGCCAGGAGGTCGTACGCTTCGCGCCACGCTCCTCGCCCTGCCGCCGCGCGGCCACGATCGACCAGTTCGCTTACCGAGCGGGTCTGCGCCATCGGATTACGAATCTTTGATCATTCAGTGTTGAACCACAACGATCGCGCCAGTCCGCCCGTCAGGGTCGTCACTTACTCGACTTTCCGAGACCGGGAGTTCTTCCCGTCCTCCGCAGTCGCCTTGGCGTATCGGGCCTCGCGGCCCTACGGACACCGCCGCCTAACTCGCAGGCGAAAGCCGCTGCGTCGGCGATAATCAGTGCTGAGCTTGTGCTCGACGGGCCGCTTTGTGGGCTCGCTTCGCCGCCTGGTATTCGTGGAGCGCTTCGACCGAGTCGACGTCGCCGAGGGTCGGGAAGCTCGGGGCGAGCGGCGTCGCGACCTCGACGCCGAAGCGCTTCGAGAGGACGGCCGACAGCGCCAGCACCTTCATGTCGCCGAAGCCGGGGAGGGCGCGGATCCGCTTCTCGAGATCCTTCGCGTCCTTGGCCTGCGTCCAGACGCGCTCGGCGTGCCCGTCGTACTCGTCGGCCACGTGCTGTGCGAGGTCGTGGACACGCTTCGCCATCGAGCCCGGGAAGCGGTGGATCGCGGGTGGCGTGCGGAACATCGTCTCGAGCTCGGCCGGGTCGGTCGCGCGCGATCGTCGTGGCGTCGAGCGAGCCGAGCCGCTGCTTCAGCTTCAGCGGGCCTGCGAAAGCCGTCTGCACCGTGATCTGCTGGTCGAGTGCGAACCCGATCAGCAGCGCGAGCGGATCCTTGGCGATGAGCTCGTCGGCCTCGGCGTCGCCGGTGAAGTGGAGTGCGACGGGCACGCGGCGATCGTACCGCGGCACTCGCGCACTAGGATGGGCCGGTGGCGGACACCTGGTTCGTCGTCAACGCTCGTGACGCCGACGCGCGCTGGGTGGAGCGCGCGGGGTTCGGGAAGCGGTGTCTACTCGAGCCCGAGGGCGGCGAGTTCGAGCAGGTCGGCATCCACCTCTCCGTGATCGCGCCGGGCGAGCGCTCGACGCTGTACCACGCCGAGGAGGCGCAGGAGGACTTCCTCGTCCTGCGCGGCTCGTGCACCGCGATCGTCGAGGAGCAGGAGCGGCAGGTGAAGCAGTGGGATCTCGTCCACTGCCCGCCCGGGACCCGGCACGTCTTCGTGAACGAAGGCTTGGAGCCGTGCGTCCTGCTGATGGTCGGCGCGCGCACGGGCGGTGGGATCCACTACCCGGTCTCGGAGGTTGCGCTCCGCCACGGCGCCGGGGTAGAGGTCGAGGCGTCGTCCGCGCGCGATGCGTACGCCGGGCTCGAGCCGTGGCGCCCGGCCGATCTCGCGGCGCTGTAGGTCGGGGCGCTGAGCTCAGCGCGCGCGGGCGCGGTCGAGGAGGCCGGTCGGAAGCAGGCCGAGCGCCTCGTACCGCTCGAACGCCTCCATCGACATCGGCTCGGCGTCGACGAGCTCGCGGACCAGAGCCACGGCCTCGTCGGTCTCGCCGCGGCGGGCGTGGGCGAACAGCGCTGCGAGGGCCGCCTCGTCGGGGCGCAGCCCGGCCTCGAGCGCCGCCTCGCGCTCCTCGTCCGGGTCGGCGGTCTCGTCGATGCGATTGCGCCGCCGATGGCCGGCGGCCAGGCGATGGAGGCGTCGCAGTTCGCGGAGCGGCTCCTCGTGGTCGTCCACGCGGAGGTCGAAGACACGGTCGACCGAGGGCTGCTCGTCCGGCTCGCCGGAGACCACGACGAGCCCGGCGGCCTGCCTGCCGCGGTAGTCGCCACCGGCCGCTTCGGCCCCATCGAGCGCTGCGAGGAGCCGCTCCGCGAGGGTGCCGGCCGTCGCGTCGAACGCCTCGCGCATCGCCGGCCAGACGTCGGCCGAGCGCAGCATGTTCCCTTGGACGCTCACGTCCTCCGCGGCCAGGTCGCCTGCGTGGGGTATGCAGCTCGTGCCGGTGTGCGCCGCAGTCGCGCCGTGCACGTCGACGAACGCGACCTGACGGATCGCGCGGCTCTCGTCGGCCGCGACCAGCTCGTCGAGCGCCTCACGCGGATCGCGCCCCTCGGCGAGCAGCGCCAGCCCCCGCGGGCCGTAGCGGCGCTCGGTGAACGACTGGGTCGCGACCGCGCCGACACCGGCCTCCGCCCACGCGCACGCGGCTCCGGTGTTGAACGAGCGGGACTGCACGGCGACGCCGAGCTCTCCGGTCGTGGGGTCGCGCGCGACGATCGAGTACGTCACGGCACGATGATGCACGACTGCGGTCAGATCGTCTCGGCGAGACGCTCCGCGATCGCGACGGTCGTCAGGTTCGTGTTCGCGCGGGGGATGGTGGGCATCACCGAGGCGTCCGCGACCACGAGCCCGTCGATCCCGAGCACGCGCCCGTGGTCATCGACCACGCGGCCGATCCCGCAGGTCCCTGCGGGGTGGAAGTAGTTGCGGAGCGTACGCCGGACGTACGACGGAAGCTCCTCCGACCCGGGCGCCACCTCCGGTCCGAGCAGGCGTGTGAGCGGCGGCTGACCCGCCAGCTCGCGTGCGAGCTCGAGCCCCTCGACGACGACGTCGAGGTCGCTCGGGACGCGCAGGAACCCGCGCTCGACGACCGGCAGCGCGGCGGGGTCGCGCGAGCGCAGCCGGACACGGCCTGTCGACCTCGGCTTCAGGTGGAAGACGCTCATCCCCGCGTCGTAGCCCGACCCGTCGTCGGACGGGCTCGCCCAGGAGAGCAGGTGGATGTCCCAGGAGCCCGGCGCGCATGCGGTGCTCGCCGCCTTGACGAATGCGTGCGGCCTGAAGAGCGGACCGGTGCGAGCGACGTGGCCGGCGGTCTCCCGGTCGAGCGCGGCTGTCCGTTCCCAGCCGATCCCCGTGCCGTGATGGTCGAGCAGCGCCTCGCCGACGGGCAGCCCCTCGACGACGGGGATCGCGTGGCGCGCGAGCTCGTCCTCCGGGCCGATCCCGCTGCGCAGGAGGATCGCCGGGGTGAAGTACGCGCCGGCCGCGAGGACGACGACGCCGGCGTCGATCCGCTCGCCCGCTGTCGTGATCACGCCTTCGGCACGCGTTCCGTCGAGCGCGAGGCAATCGACCGCCGTGTCGGCGACGACGCTCAGGTTCGGCCTCGAGCGCGCGGCGTCGAGGTAGGCGAAGGCAGCGTTCCAGCGCGTCCCCTCGACGACGTTCGCCGGGAGCGTCGCCCGGCCGACGGGCTGCGCGGGATCGTCGGGGTCGTCGAACAGCGGGAAGCCCGCCTCGCCCGCCGCCTCGAGAAACGCGACGTGCAACGGCGCGGGCTCGGCCGTGTTGGCGGCGACGACGCGGAGCGTCCCTCTCGCGCGGGCGAGATAGGGCGCGAAGGACTCGTATCGCCACGCCTCGCCCCATTCGTCGTAGTCAGCGGGCGTCCCGACGACGGCCATGCACGCGTTGTGGGCGGAACAGCCGCCGATCACGCGCGCGCCGAGCGAGCGGTCGTCCTCACCACCCGAGCCCCAGTCGTGCGTGAAGCAGAACGTGCGCGGGTCGAGCAGTTCGCCGGGCCAACCGCCGGAGGCTCGGGCGCCGTAGTCGGGCCCCGCCTCGATCAGGCAGACGCGACGGCCTGTGTCCTCCGAGAGGCGCGCCGCGACGACGCACCCGGCCGTGCCGCCCCCGACGACCGCCACGTCGAATCGCACCGGCGCAGCATATGGGGCCAGAACACACTTCGACTTATGTCTAGACAGTCTAGATAGATCCGCTAGACTGTCCTCATGACCTGGCAGGTGCAGACGGCGAAGCAGCGCTTCAGCGAGCTCGTCGAGCGCGCCGTGAACGAAGGCCCACAGATCGTCACGAAGCACGGTCGCGAGACGGTGGTCGTGCTCGACATCGCCGAGTACCGCCGACTGCGCGGCGAGCCGATGAACTTCAAGGAGTTCCTCCTCAGCATCCCCAAGGGTGACGACCTCGAGATCGAGCGGTCCAAGGATCCGCCGCGCGAAATCGATTTGTGGTGACCTACCTCCTCGACACGAACGTCGTCTCGGAGCTGCGCCGGCCACGCCCTCATGGCGGGGTGCGGGCGTGGGTCGAGAGCAGCGCAGCCGAAGCCATGTATCTCAGCGTCCTCGTCCTCGGCGAGATTCGCCGCGGCGTCGAGCGATTGCGGCCGCGCGATCCGACCCAGGCCGAGTCACTCGAGCGCTGGCTGGCATCGCTCGAGGGAGGGTTCGCTGATCGGATCCTCGCCATCGACGAGGTGATCGCGCATGCCTGGGGTCGGTTGGACGCCACCGATCCCCTCCCCCCGGTCGACGGCCTGCTCGCAGCCACGGCGCTCGTCAACGGGTTGACGGTCGTCACCCGTGACACGACGCCGTTCGAGCGGATCGGCGTCCCGTACCTCGATCCCTGGACGTACGGCGAGCCGTAGTCACGCGCCGAGCCCCGAGGGCTACGCTCGGCAGGTGGATCCGCTCGACACGCTCTCACCGCGGACGAGAGCCTGGTTCGAGCGCGCGTTCGGGGCACCGACGCCCGCGCAGGAGCTCGCCTGGCCTGCGATCGCGGGCGGAGGGCACGTCCTCGTCCAGGCGCCGACCGGCTCGGGCAAGACGCTCGCCGCGTTTCTCCTCGGCCTCGATCGGCTGAACGACACGCCCGGCGAGGGGATGCGGCTGCTCTACGTCTCTCCGCTGAAGGCGCTCAACTACGACATCGAGCGGAACCTCCGCGGGCCGCTCGCGGGGATCGGCTCGGCGCTCTCGGTGGGCGTGCGAACGGGCGACACGCCGCAGCGCGACCGCGAGCGGATGCTGCGGACGCCACCCGACATCCTGATCACGACGCCCGAGTCGCTCTACCTCCTGCTGACCTCGCGCGGCCGCGATCTCCTGAAGACCGTCGAGACGGTGATCCTCGACGAGGTCCACGCCGTCGCCGGCACCAAGCGCGGCGCCCATCTCTCCCTCTCGCTCGAGCGCCTCGAGCGCGTCGCCGCGCAGCCGTTCCAGCGGATCGGCCTGTCGGCGACGCAGCGCCCGCTCGCCGAGATCGGCCGCTGGGTGGCGGGGCCGGACCGCGAGATCGCGCTCGTCGATGCGGGGCAGAGCAAGAAGCTCGACCTGGAGGTCGTCGTCCCGGTCGAGGACATGCGCGAGCTCGGCGCCTCGTCCCGGCCGCTGTCCCAGCCCGTCGTGCAGGACGGCGTGGAGATGGACTCGGGCTACGAGGCGACCGCCCGCTCGATCTGGCCCTCCATCTACCCGGCGCTGCTCCAGCTCGTCCGCGCGCACCGCTCGACGATCGTGTTCGTCAACAACCGCCGTCTCGCCGAGCGGCTCGCGCTGCGGATCAACGAGCTTGCCGAGTCGGAGGCCGAAGGCGGCGTTGCCCACGAGCAGCGGGAGGTGGCTCGCGCCCACCACGGCTCGCTCGCGCGCGAGCAGCGGGTGCTGATCGAGGAGGACCTGAAGGCGGGGCGGATCCCCTGCCTCGTCGCCACGTCGAGCCTCGAGCTCGGGATCGACATGGGCGCCGTCGACCTCGTCATCCAGGTGGAGAGCCCGAAGTCGGTGGCGCGCGGCCTCCAGCGGGTGGGCCGGGCCGGCCACGAGCTCGGCGCGACGTCGAAGGGTCGGATCTTCCCGAAGTTCCGCGCCGACCTGCTCGAGTGTGCCGTCGTCGCGAAGGCGATGCGGGAGGGCGCCATCGAGGAGACCGCGATCCCGCGGAACCCGCTCGACGTGCTCGCCCAGCAGATCGTCGCGATCTGCGCCGAGGAGGAGATCGCGGTCGACGACCTGCACCGGCTCGTTCGCGGCGCCTACCCGTTCGCGGAGCTGGCGCGCGAGCAACTCGAGAACGTCCTCGACATGCTTGCCGGGCGGTATCCGTCCGACGAGTTCGCGGAGCTCCGGCCGCGCATCGTCTGGGACCGCACCGGCGGCGTGATCCGCGGTCGCACCGGGGCGCGCAGGCTCGCGGTGACGAATGCGGGCACGATCCCCGACCGCGGCCTCTTCGGCGTCTTCCAGGTCGGCGGCGGCGGCCGCGTCGGCGAGCTCGACGAGGAGATGGTCTACGAGGCGCGCGAGGGCCAGACCTTCATGCTCGGGGCTTCGACCTGGCGCATCGAGGAGATCACGCGCGACCAAGTGCTCGTCTCGCCGGCGCCGGGCGTGCCGGGTGCGGTGCCGTTCTGGAAGGGCGAGGGGGTGGGGCGGCCGTACGAGCTGGGCGCGCGGATCGGCGCGGCATCGCGCGAGCTGGCCGCGCTCTCCGACGAGAGCGCCGGCGACCGGCTGCGCGGCGAGTACCACCTCGACGCGCTCGCCGCGGGAAATCTCCTCGCGTTCCTGCGAGAGCAGGAGCGCAGCTCCGCGTTGCCGACAGACAGGACGGTCGTCGTGGAGCGCTTCCGTGACGAGATCGGCGACTGGCGGGTCTGCGTCCTGACGCCGTTCGGTGGGCGGGTGCACGCGCCGTGGGCGATGGCGCTGGCGGCGCGGCTGCGCGACTCGCTCGGTGCGGAGGTGCAGTCGCTCTGGTCCGACGACGGGATCGCGCTCCACTTCCCGGACGCCGACGCGCCGCCCTCGCTCGCCGATTTGCTCGTCGAGCCGCAGGAGCTCGAGGATCTGGTCGTCCAGGAGGTCGGCTCGACGGCGCTCTTCGGCGCGCGGTTCCGCGAGAACGCCGGGCGCGCGCTCCTGATTCCCCGCCGGAGACCGGGCCAGCGCACGCCGCTCTGGCAGCAGCGGCTCAAAGCGCAGAGCCTCCTCGAGGTGGCGCGCAAGTACAGCTCCTTTCCGATCGTCCTCGAGACCTACCGCGAATGCCTCCAGGACGTCTTCGACCTACCGGCGCTGCGCGGGATCCTCCGCGGCCTGCAGACGCGGGAGCTCGACCTCGTCGAGATCGAGACGGCGTCGGCGTCGCCGATGGCCGCGTCGCTGCTCTTCGACTACGTCGCCACCTACATGTACGAGGACGACACCCCAGCCGCGGAGCGCCGCGCTCAGGCGCTGTCGCTCGACCGGGAGCTGCTCCGGGAGCTGCTCGGCCAGGAGGAGCTCCGAGACCTGATCGACCCGGGCGCGTTGGCCGAGGTGGAGGGCTCACTGCTCCCCGTCCCGCGGAACGCCGACGAGCTGCACGACCTGCTCCGGCGCGCCGGCGACCTGCGCGGCGGCGAGCTCGATGCCGGATTCGCGGAGACGCTCGTCCGCGAGCGCCGTGCATTCCGTGCCCGGATCGGCGCCGTGGACGTCGTGATCGCGGCCGAGGACGCAGGGCTCTATCGCGACGCGTTCGGCGTGATGCCGCCCGGCGGGCTCCCGGAGTCGTTCCTCGAGCCCGTCGACGATCCCATGGATCGGATCCTTCTGCGGTACGCGCGCTCGCGCGGGCCGTTCACGACGCGGGACGCCGCGTCTCGCTTCGCGCTCGAGCCGGGGGTGGTCGAGGGGCTGCTCGCCGTGCTCGAGGCGCGCGACCTCCTCGTCCGCGGCGAGCTCCGGCCCGGCGGCGTCGAGCGCGAGTGGTGTGACCCGGACGTCCTGCGGCGGATTCGACGTGCGTCGCTCGCCGTGCTGCGACGGCAGGTCGAGCCGGCCGAGCAGGCGGCGCTCGGGCGGTTCCTGCCCTCCTGGCACGGGATCGACCGCAGGGCGACGCTGCGCGAGGCGCTCGTGCCGCTGCAGGGGCTCGCGCTCCCGGTCGCGCTCTGGGAGTCGGAGATCCTGCCTCGGAGAGTGCCCGGCTACCAGCCCGCCTCGCTCGACCAGCTCTGCGCCTCCGGGGACGTCGTGTGGGTCGGCGCCGGCCTCGACCGGGTCGCGCTGTACTACCGGGAGGATGCTGCCGTGCTCGGGCCGCCCGGGACGGGCGAACCCCTCGCGGGGCCGGTGCACGACTCGATCCGCGGCGTGCTCGCGCAGAGCGCTGAGTTCTGGCCCGACCTCGTCGCGGCGGTCGGCAGCGAGGTCGCCGACGTGCTGCCGGTGCTCTGGGAGCTGGTCTGGAACGGCGAGGTGACGAACGACGCCTGGGCTCCGCTCCGCGCGAAGCGCCGCTACGGAATGCCTGCCACCGAGCGGCGCCCGCGTCGCTTCTCGCGTTCCCGGGTCTCCGGCGACGTGGCGACCGCAGGCCGCTGGTCCCTGTCCGGGCGGCTGTTCGCAGGTGACTCTGTGTCGCTTGCCGGCGACCGGCGGGCGCTCGCGGAGCTCCTGCTCGAGCGGCAGGGGATCGTCACCCGCGACGGCGTGCGCGCCGAGGGGATTCCCGGCGGGTACGGGGCCGTCTACGGGGAGCTTCGCGCGCTCGAGAACGTCGGCGCCTGCCGGCGCGGCTACTTCGTCGAGGGGCTCGGCGGAGCGCAGTTCGCGCTCCCCGGCGCCGTCGAGCGGCTCCGCGAGCTGCGCGACGCCGGGGACGAGGATGCGCTCGTGCTCGCCGCCGCCGAGCCGGCGCAGCCATACGGCGGCGTGCTCCCATGGCCGAGACGCGCGGCCGCCCGTGCCGCGCGTGTGGCCGGAGCCCACGTCGTGCTGCTGTGTGGCGAGGCGGCGCTCTACGTCGAGCGCGGCGGCCGCTCGCTGCTACCGCTGCGCGACCCCGACCCCGAGTGGCTTCGCCCGGCGCTCGCTGCGCTCGTCGAGTGGGTGCGGGCCGATCGGGGGCGGCGGCTGTCGGTCGAGCGCTTCGACGGGCTGTCGGTCGTCGAGAGCGATGTCCTGCCGCTCCTGGTCGAGGCCGGCTTCCTCGCGGGGCCTCGGCGGGCGGTGTTACGGCCGTGATTCGGCTCGTGCGGCGATTGGCGGGGCGGCGAAGAGGAAAACTCGATAGTCGCTCTTTGCGCCCGCCGCCGGGGCACCCCAACCCACCACCCACTTTCAATTCTATCGTCTGAAGCGGCAACGTTCGTCACGGCTTCGTGCCAACTTCGTGTCAACTTCGTGCCCGCCATGTGCGGCCGCTCGCGTCCATGCGGTCGATCGGCATCGGTCCAGCGAAACGGGGCGATCCCCCCGAAATCGCCCCGCTCCGGTTCCCGTGTCGGACGGTCTACGGGAGTGCAACCCCGCCGCGGCGCCGCGTCGTCAGGAAGACGCCCGCGATCGCTGCGGCGAGCAGTGCCACCGCGCCGGCTCCGGCCCCGAAGGACGTCCAGTCGACGTCGTTGCCGCCGGACGTCGCCGTCGTGGCGACCGTGCGCGGATAGCGGGTGGCGGCGGAGTCGCCGGTGAGGCCCTCGGGCTCGGGCGCCGAGACCCGCGTCAGCGGTGAGTCGCCGGTAAGCCCGATCGACGCACGGCCGCCGAACTGGCCCGCGTCGACTCCGGTGCCATGGCTGAGGTACGGGATCGTGAGAGGAGCGACGACGGACGTCGACTCCGACCGATTGCGCTGGAGTGCCGCGTGGACGCCGGACAGCTTCGGCTGACCGTTCCACAGGGACGCGTCCACGCCGATCCCTTGGCTCAGGTACGGGATCGTCTGCGACTGCGCGGACGGGACGGTGGTGGCGCCCGCGGCCGTCCCGCCGTCGACGTCCATGAGCCTGGCGTTCGCCCCGCCGGCGAACAGCGCTGCGACGGCAGCGAGCGCCGCGGTCGTCAACAGCATCCGTGTCTTGGTGATCTCGTTCATGTCCTTCGTCCTCCTCGACCGTTCGACCATGCGCCGAGACTAGGAGTCGGGCAGCCTGCCGTCGCGCTCCGCTGCGACACCCGGTGTGTAACGCTTGTCACACACCATGGAATGGCGGCTCTTCGAGGGCATAGCGGGCGAGGACGTGCGCGCCGTGCTCTCGCTCGCGCGACGCAGCACCTATCGGCGCGGCGAGGTCGTCTTCCACCACCGTGACCCCGCCGACGCGGTGCACCTCGTCGTCAAGGGGCGCTTCGACATCCGGATCACGACGACGCACGGGGACGTCGTGGCGCTCGCGATCCGCGGCCCGGGGGAGACGTTCGGCGAGATTGCGGTCGTCACCGGCGCCGAGCGGAGCGCGACGGTGAGTGCGCTCGAGCCCGGCGAGACGCTCGTTCTGCGCGGCTCCGAGCTCCGGCGCCTGGCGCGTGACCATGCAACGGTGGGTGAGGTGCTCGTCCGCATGCTCGCGGAGCACGTGGCGCTCCTCTCGGAGCGGCTGGTCGAGGCGTACACAGTGGACGCGGAGACGCGCGTCGCACGGCGCGTGCTCGAGCTGGGACGCGTCTACGGGGGCACCCCTCCCGTCACCATCCCATTGATCCAGGAAGAGATTGCCGCGCTCGCCGGCGCGTCACGAGCGACGGTCAACCGGGTGCTCCGCGAGGCCGAGGATCGGGGCTTCGTCAGCCTCTCCCGCGGGAAGACCACGCTTCTGGACGAGAGCGGGATGGCCCGGCTCGCCCGGGTGCGCGGCTAACGCGCTTCGTGCGCAGCGACGCCAACCGCGGGTCGGGCCGCCGGCTCTAACCTGCGCTCATGGAGACGCGGGCGCTGACGCCGGAGGAGTGCGAGCGGCGAGTCGTGCCAGCGCGGGAGCGCATCTTCGCGGAGCTCGATCCGTTCGGCGCACCATTCACGGACGGTATTCGCGAGCGGGCCCTGCTCTTTCCGGTTTCGCTCGAGCTCGAGCCCGGGCAGGTGGGCGCACTTGGAGAGGCCGCGCACGCGGTTGGCGACGAGACGATCTTCCTGGAAGTCTTGTACTCAGACTCGGAGTTCTGGGAGTTCTCTGTCGACGTCGAGGGCCTCTACGACGTCGTCGACGTGTTCGTCGAGACCGCGATGTTCTCTCCGTCGGGAACCTGGGGGATGATCATCTCCCCCGAGGACCACGCCGTCCTCGGCGGGCCGCCTGAATTCGTGCGGACGATCGCGGCACGCTTCCCTCCGACCGAGCTGCCGACGCAGAACTTCCTCATGGGGTCACGGGAGCCGGAATGGCCCGAGGAAGGGTCGCCCCTGGGCGACGTCGTCGACGCACTCACGGAAGCAGGCACGGCGCTCCCGCTCGCGTCGGGGCACGCGTTCGGCGACGGGCAGGTCACCGCGTTTCTCGAGTTCTGGAAAAGCATGCGCGACTGGTCCGGAACCTCCAACGACTGGCTCGCGCCGCACCTGCACCACCTCTTCGGTGAGCGCGAGGCCGAGCGGCTTCTGGCCGAGGGCGGGTGGTGGGCGTGACAGATGCCCGAGGGTGACGCGCTCCATCGCGTTGCCAACCGGCTCCAGGTGCTCGTCGGACAGCGCGTCGAAGCGACGTCGCCGAACCCGCGAGGCGTTGCGACCGGCGTCGCGCGCGCGATCGACGGCCGCGTCCTCGAGTCGGTCGAGGCGGTCGGGAAGCACGTGCTGCTTCGGTTCGAGGGCGGCGTCACGGTGCGCAGCCACCTGCGCATGAACGGCCGCTGGCGCGTCCGCGCCCGAAACGAGCGGCCGTGGAGCGGCTCGCCGTGGCTCGTCCTGTCGACGCCGGGGTACGAGGCGACGCAGTGGAACGGGCCTGTGCTGACGCTCGACGATGGCCGCGCCGCCCGGCTCGGGCCCGATCTGCTCGCCGAGACCACGCGGGTCGAGGACGTCGTGACGCGGCTCAGGCGCGCGGACCCACGTCGCCTGCTCGGTGACGCTCTCGTCGACCAGCATGTGGTCTCGGGCATCGGGAATGTCTGGCTCGCCGAGCTGCTCTGGCACGCGCGGCTGTCGCCCTGGCTGCCGCTCGGCCAGGCGACGGACGAGGAGCTCGCCGCCGGGCTCGGGTGGGCGCGCGCGGCGATGCTCGCATCGGTGAGCGGCACGCGCTCGGCGAGGGCGGTCTACCGCCGGGCCGGACGTCCGTGCCCGCGCTGCGGCGCTCGGGTTCGCTCCCGCGGGCTCGGCGACGCGAATCGCACGGCGTACTGGTGCGCGTCGTGCCAGCGTGGTCCCTGAACGCCTGCCGGGCAGGGATCGGCGTTCCGGCCGAGTAGGTGTCCTCGTGGCTCCCCGCTCGCCGCAGCTCCACCACGCACTCCGGGCGTTCACGCTCGGCGCGTTCGCCTATCTCCTACGTGAGCTCGACGACGCAGGCGAGTCGCTGCCGTTCGCGTTCGAGGAGCACGAGGGCAAGACTGGTCCTGCTCTCTACGAGTATCGGCCGCTGGTGCGCGACTTCGTCGAGGCTCGGGCGGCACGCTTGCGCGGCCGCGACGATGCCGTCATTGCGCTGGAGGAGCTCGCGCGCGAGCCCGCTGCTGCCATCTACGCGCGGGCGCACGCCGGGCGTGACCCTTCCGAGGACGACGCGCTCTTCCGGACTGTCCTCGTCGACCTCCTGATCCGCGTCGCCGAGGCGTGCGGCGGTTTCGACTGGGACGACGAGTCGTTCGAGCGCGCGTACGCCGAGCTCGAACGCTCGCTGTTTGGCGAACGCCGCGCGTACGCTGCCGTCGCGCCGCTCGTCGGGATCTCGACCGGCGTCCAGCGCGAGCTCGGTGCGTCGCTTCGCATCCGGGCCGTCGCGGACGGTGAGCTCGCACGGCACTGGCCGGAGGCGACGGGACTCCTTCCTCAGGGCTTCGGCCGTGAGGCCGACCGCTACTGCGTCGTGGAGCTGCGCGCGGCGCTCGGCGCCGGCGAGGACGTCCCCGACGCGCCAGCGGAGATCGCAGACGCGGTCTCTGCGATCCGACTCGCGACGGCCGCTCCCCTTGCTGCAGGACCGGTGCTATTCGAGACGCTCGACGGACGGCCGTACGGCATCCGTCCGGTGTTGCCTATCGCGGCGACGCAGCCGCCGGGCGAGGCGACGAGGTTGGACGAGTTCCGCGCGCCGCTCGCCGCCGAGGTCCTCGTCCGGCTCGGGCTCGCCGATGCGGACACGAACCTCGCCGAGGCGCTCGACCGCTGGGAGCTCTCGCTGTTCCAGCACGAGCCGTTCCGCTCCGAGCAGCTGCGTGCTGCGCTGGGCGCCTTGCTGGGGACGACCTGGCCGCTCCGAGCGGCGGTGCTGCTCGAGACCGAGCCGGAGCGGCGTGAGCCCCTACACCTCGAGCTGGCCGCTCTCGCGGACGGCGGCGAGGCTGCTCCCCCCGCCGCGGATGCGGTGCGACGGGCTCTCGTCGAGGTGCTCCGCGACGGCGACCGGCCCGCCGTCGTTGCGCGGCTCGATCGGATGCTGCTCGGGCTCGGCGGGCCGGCGCGGCTCCGCGTCGCCTCGTAGCGCCGCGCAACGCATCCTTCGGCCACTGTGGAGAAACCGTCACCGAGACGGCGCGAAGTCGGCACACACCCGTGACAGGCTGAGGTCTAGCGTCACCGGCATGGAGGAAGCACGGAGCGTCCTCGAGCGGTTCGAGCGGATCGAGTCCATGCGACGGGCGAACGCGGGCCCGGTCGAGCTGCTTGGGGAGCTCCGGGCCCTCCTGCGGGAGGCGGAGGCATGGGTCCGGGTGGAAGGAGGTGATGCGGGCGACGACGCCGTGGCGCGGCTTCGGCAGGCGTTGGCGCGTGACATGATCAGGGCGTGATCTCACACTGGGACGACGTCGACGCCGTCCACCGAGGCTCGGGCCATATCTCGGGTCACTGGCAGTCGCTCACGGGCGGGACCTCGGAGTCGGTCGGGGTGAAGCGGATCCGGATCGATCCAGGGAAGTGGTCGACACCGCTTCATCTAGAGGGCTCGGAGGAGGAGATCTTCTTCGTCCTCGACGGATCGGGCGTTTCCGTTCAGGTCGACGGCTCCGACGAGGCGGCGTACGCAGTCGGGCCGGGGGACTGTCTCGTGCACCTCGCGCTCGAGCACGCCCATACCCTCCAAGCGGGGCCGAATGGGCTTGTCGTCCTCGCCTTCGGCGAGCGGCACTACGCGGCGAACACGCTCCTCCCGCGCGCCGGGGTGTCGTGGCTCGGCCCGACGTGGGTGCTCGAGGGGAGCCCCGACGACCACCCCTGGGCACGGGAGATCGCGGTCGGCCCGCCGGAGGTCGGCCAGCTGTCCGAGCGGCCGGCGCGGATCGTCAACGTTGGCGACATCGAGCCAAGGGTGCGCGAAGGCGAGACGGTCGCGCGTGCAGTCCGCGACCTGGGCCGTGCCGCGGGCTCGGAGAAGACCGGCCTGCAGCTTTTCGACATTGCGCCAGAGAAGCTCGTCAACCCGCCGCACTGCCACAGCGCCGAGGAGGAGATCTTCATCGTCCTCGACGGGGCGGGAAGCCTCGAGCTCTGGCCAAATCGCCGTTTCGGCGGTGGCCACGAGACGCACGCCGTGAGGCGGGGGAGCGTCGTGGCGCGTCCGGCCGGAACGGGGCGGCCGCACACCTTCCGCGCCGGCGACGACGGGATGCAGGTGCTTGCCTACGGCACGCGGGACACACGCGACGTGACGTTCTATCCTCGGTCTGGCAAGGTGAGCTTCCGTGGGGTCGGGCTGATCGGCCGACTGGAGGTGCTCGACTACTGGGACGGGGAGGATTGAGAGTCGCGTGAAGGAGTCGGGTGGACCGCGGTGAACGAGGCGTGGTCATGGGACTCATTCGACTCTTGCCCCGGTCTGGCGGGGCACAGCCCGCGGTCGCGCCCGTGGACGACACCACACCCGAAACATCGCCCGAGGAGGCCCTCGTGGAGCCGCCCGTGGTGAGCGAGCCGGCCCACGAGCCGGAGCCGGCTGAGGTGGTGCCGGTCGCGTCGCCCTCGATCCAGCGGGACGAGGCCGCGCCGACGGCGCAGGGCACTGCGACGCGCATCATGGTGCTCGCCAATCAAAAGGGCGGCGTCGCGAAGACCACGACGACGCTCAACCTGGGCGTCGCCCTGCGTGAGATGGGCCATCGAGTCCTGATCATCGATCTCGACCCACAGGGCAACCTGACGATGAGCCAGGGTCTCAATCCCGACGTGATCGAACGCTCGATGTTCGACGTGCTCGTCCACAGGATTCCGATCTCGGAGATCATCGAGCAGCGCGAGGTCGACCTCGCAGTCGCGTCCATCGATCTCGCAGGCGCCGAGCTCGCGTTGAGCGCAATGATCGGCCGCGAGCGCGCGCTCGAGAAGGCGCTCGCCGAGGTGCGCGCGTCCTACGACTACGTGCTCGTCGACACGCCACCGTCGCTCGGGCTGCTGACGATCAACGCGTTCGTCGCCGCCACCGGGGTGATCGTCCCGGTGCAGTGCGAGTACCTCTCGCTGCGCGGGCTCGTCCAGCTCGAGAACACGCTCGCGATGGTGCGGGAGAACCTCAACCCTCACGTCGGTGTCGAGGGAATCGTCGCCACGATGTTCGACGGCCGCACACTCCACTCGCGCGAGGCGATCGAGATCCTCGAGGAGAACTTCGGCGAGCTGGTGTACCGCACCAGGATTCGCAAGACCGTTCGTTACGCGGAGGCGCCGGTCAAGGGCAGCTCCGTCCTCAAGTACGACCCATCCGGCGCCGCCGCGGAGGCCTACCGCGAGCTGGCGCGTGAGATCGTCGCGGCGAAGGAGGCCGAGGATGGCGCGCAAGCGCGCAAGCATGCGTGAAGGACCGCTCGCGGAGCTGTTCCGCGCGACGGAGGCGGCGCAACGTACACAGGGTGAGACCGACGACGCCCCGCCGCCTGCAGACGCAGCGCCCGCCCCCGAGCCGACGGCCGCCGCTCCAGCGCAGCTTCCGCTCGACACCGAACCGACCCTGGTCTCCCGCGCCGGTGCGGAGCTCGACGCCACCGTCGAACACGTCTACGACTTCGAAGTCGCGGGTCCCGAGCCGACGCAGCCCGCCGTGACCGCCGTGCCCGACCCGGAGCCGGAGCCTGCGGAGGAGGAGCCCACGGGCGTCGAGCAGGTCGCGGAGGTCGTCGAGCTCGTGCCGCCGTCCGTGCATCCCGAGCCGGTCTCCTCCCGCGCGTCCGACGTGGGTGCCGAGGCCGAACGCCTCGAGCCGTACGCGCCGCCGGCGAGCCGCTTCGTGACCCCCATGCCGGAAAGCGCGCCGCGACTCCACGTCGCCGGCGACGTCGCGTCGTACCTCGCCGTGATCCGCGTCGTCGGGGTCGGCGGCGCGGGGATCAACGCCGTGAACCGAATGATGGACGCGGGCATCGCGCAGGTCGACTTCGTCGCCGTGAACACCGATGCGCAGCAGCTCGAGCTCTCCGACGCGCCCGTCAAGATCCACATCGGCGAGTCGATCACCCAGGGCCTCGGCTCCGGTGCCGACCCCGAGACTGGTCGCCGCTCGGCCGAGGAAGGCTACGACCACGTGCGCGCCGCGCTGCGCGGGAGCGACATGGTGTTTGTGACGGCCGGCGAGGGCGGTGGCACGGGAACCGGCGCGGCGCCGGTCGTCGCGCGGATCGCGCGGGAGCTCGGCGCGCTGACGGTGGGGATCGTCACGACTCCGTTCAAGTTCGAGGGCACGCGTCGGAAGCTCGCCGCCGAGAGCGGCGTCGAGGCTCTGCGAGCGGCGTGTGACACCGTCATCGTGATCCCGAACGATCGCCTCCTCGAGGTACTCGACCGCTCGACGTCGATGATCGACGCGTTCCGGATCGCGGACGACGTGCTCCGTCAGGGCGTGCAGGGCATCTGCGACCTGATCACGATGCCGGGTCTCATCAACCTCGACTTCGCGGACGTCCGCACCGTCATGTCGGGCGCCGGCTCGGCCCTGATGGGGATCGGCTACTCGGAGGCACATGAGAACCGCGCCCGCGAGGCCGCCGAGCGGGCGCTCCGCTCGCCGCTGATCGACACCGAGATCGTTGGCGCGCGCGGGATCCTGCTCTCCATCGCCGGCGGGGACGACCTGACACTGCTCGAGGTCAACGAGGCGGCCCAGGTCGTGCGCCAGGCTGCGACGGACGACACGAACATCATCTTCGGGGCGACGGTCGACGAGCGGCTCAACGGCCAGGTCTGGGTGACGGTTGTCGCAACCGGGCTCGGTGCGCCGCGCCGGACGTCGTTCACGCCCGTGGCGACGGCCATGTCCTCCTCCGGCGGCGGCGGGCGCATCGCGAGCGAGCCCGAGCGCGAGTTGCCGAGCTTCCTGCGCTGACCGACCGGACGCCGCCGCCGAGCCCGGCTGCAGGATTCGCCGATGCCGACCTCGCGGCGAGCGTCAGCCCTGGCTCGAAGCCGCGTCTTCGCGCTCGGTTGCTGTTTACGCTCATGCCATGCGCGGCGCGGTCGCAGCGGGGAACCGAGACACGGCGGAAGCCGGGGCGTGGGCGCTCAGGGAGGGCGGGACGTGCGTCGACGCCGCCCTCGCTGCGGTCTTTGCGGCGTTCGTGACGGAGGGTCCTCTGACGGGTCCGTGTGCGGGCGGTTTCGTCATGCTCCACGAGCCGGGCGACCCGCCGTCCGTGCTCGACTGCTTCTTTGCCGTCCCCTCCGGTGCGCGCGGGGCGATGGACGAGGTGGAGATCGACTTCGCGGACGCGTCCTCACAGGTGTTTCACGTCGGGGAGGCTTCCGTCGCCGTGCCAGGCCTCCTTCCTGGGCTCGAGGAGGCTCACGAGCGACGCGGCCGCCTTCCCTGGCCGAGCCTCTTCTTGCCCGCTCTCGAGCTCGCGGCCCGGACGATCGCGACGACGGAGGCGCAGGCGTTCCTCCACGAGATCCTCGTGCCGATCCTGCAACGGGAGCCCGACGGACAGGTCATCTACGGAACGCCGGGGCAGATCGACGCAACGGGTCTCGTGTCGACCCTCCGGCTTCTGCGCGATGCCCGAGCCGAGGGCGTCGCGATCCTGCTTCCGGACCTGGCGGCAGACATCGAACGGTATCGCGTCAAGACCGGGCAGCCGCTCGCCGGGACGTTCGCCGGCATGTCGGTGCTCACGACTCCCGCCCCCTCGCGCGGCGGCGTGATCGTCCAGACAGGCCTCGCGGAGCTCGACACCCAGGAACGCGGTCTTCCCGGCTCGACGGCCGAGGCGCGCTCGCTCGCCGGTGCGCTCGGTCGCGCCTACGGCACGGACGGCCTCGCCGCCGGGACGCGCCCCACCGGCACGACGCACGTGTCGGTGGTCGACGGTGACGGCGCCGCGATCGGGCTTTCCTCGACGCTCGGGTCGGGGTCAGGCGTCTTCCGGCACGGCTTTCAGCTCAACAACATGCTCGGCGAGCTCGACGTGATCGGCGACGAGCCCCGCGAGGCAGGCACCCGCCTGCCGAGCATGATGACTCCGACCCTGGTTCTCGGCGACGAGGGAGAACCGCGACTGGTGGCCGGAAGCGCGGGCTCTGTTCGCCTGGCGGGAGCGATTCTGCAGGTCGTGGAGGCGGTCGTCGGGCAGGGCCTGCCTGTCGCTGAGGCCATTTCGCGCCCACGCCTCCACGTCGACGGCGAGACGGCTCACCTCGAGGGCGGATGGGCAGCCGACGTCGCGCCTGCGCTGGAAGAGGCCGGATTCGATGTGCGGCGCTGGTCGGACCGCAATCTCTTCTTCGGTGGGGTCTCGGCCGTGGAGCGTCGTGCGAATGGCGTGCTCGGCTCCGCCGGCGACCCGCGGCGCGGGGGGCACGGAGTCGTGGTCGCGTGATCTCGATCAGGCCCGCCGAGGGGTCGGACGCGTCGGAGCTCGTTGCGCTCGCGGCCGCCATCGGTGGAGAGCCGGGTGGCTGGCTCCTGACGACGGAGGCGTGGCGACCCGTAGCCGACGAGCGCCGCTATCTGAAGGCGGTCCGTCGTCATGCCGACGCCGCGGTGCTCGTTGCGCTCGACGGCGACCGGATCATCGGGCGCCTTTCGCTCGCGAGGGACCCCCATCCGGCAAGCGCCCACGTCGCGGATCTCGGGATGATGGTCGCGGCGAGCCATCGACGCAGAGGCATCGGTCGCAAGCTCCTCGACGCGGCGGTCGCCTGGGCGCGCGATGTGAACGTCGAGAAGCTCGAGCTGCACGTGTTCCCCTGGAACGAGCCGGCGATTCGGTTGTACGAGGACTTCGGCTTCGAGCGCGAGGGCCTTCGCCGGGGCCATTACTTCCGGGACGGCGTTGTCGTGGACGCGCTGCTCATGGCCTATCACCTCCCCTCGGCACGGGAATCCCTTCCATTTCGAGCGCCCTGATCAGGAAGCGACGCATCTCGGCCTCGTAACGCGGATCGAACAGGGCGTCTCCTCCCACCATCCCGCCGGCGTCGCGGACTGCCTCGACGAGCTCTGCGATCGAGGGGCCGGCCTCGGCCCGACCGACCGGGAGCGCGATCCAGCTCGGCACGGCTCCGAGCGGCGGCACGTCCGCGGGCCGACCCCCGATCGCGGGCTCTGCTCGCGCGACGTCTCGCTCCAGCGCGTCGTTGGTGGGGTGATCGTCGTCCATGCCGACAACCTGCAGGCGAATGTGTGCCGTGTCTGTGCCGACTCTGTGCCGGTTGTGTGACGCAGCAAGTGGGTCAGACGAGCGCGACGAGCTCGTCCCATGCGGGCGGGCCGTCCCTCCGCAGCGCCTCGGCGTCGGACAGCCGCTCGGGGGCTCGAGCGGCTCGCGTCGAGAGGAACGCCGGGTCCGGCACGATCGACACGCGAGGAAGGTGCAGACGGTCGGCGTCCCAGCACGTGCCGATCGTCGGGTCTGCCGAGACCCGTCCTTCCGAGTGCAGCCGGAGCGCCTCGTTGAGATCGGCGAACGCCTCGTCGCCGAGGCGCAGCACCCCCTCCTCGCGAAGGCCGCCTGCGAACTCGGCTGCCCGCGGCCCGTGCTCGGGGTCGACCGCTTCGTTCTCACGTCGAGTGTCGTGGAGCAGCCCGAAGCAGAACACAAGGGCGCGGTCGACGCGCGTGTCCGTCGAAGCCAACGCGAGCCCCGTAGCCGTGACGCACCGCCAGTGAACCTCGCCGTGCCAGGTCGAGTCGCGCCGCCAGGCGCTTCGCAGCACCGCGTCGACCAGCGCGCTCAGCGACCCCGCTTCCACGCGCGAACCATCGCACGCTGGGCGGCGGTCTGCGGCGACGCGACCGACGCGTCCGAGACGTCGCGGCGGAGCTCCGCGATCCGGCGGATCGGGTCGTCCCCGTCGAGGCCGTGACGCATGAGCCAGCATCCGATGACCGTCCCCGTGCGTCCGATCCCGCCCCAGCAGTGCACGTAAGCGGTGCCATCTCGCTCGATCGCACTGTCGACGTCGTCGAGGATCCTCGTCATGTGCGGGATCGTTGTCGTCCCGAAGTCGACAATCGGATGCGCGACACGCCGCGCACCGGCGTCGAGGAGCCGTGCGTACGGCTCGAGTGGGTCGCCGGGATGCGTCAGATCGACGAACAACGTGACGCCGTGGCGTGCGAAAGCGCGGATTCGCCGCGCGGCCTCGTCGGGGTCCGCCGACCCGGGGTACTCGCCGGCCAACAGGCGGTCGGCAACCCGGTAGCTGTCGCGAATGGGGACGTCCACGTGCACGCCGCAGCGTACGCTTCGCCCGTGGACGCCGACCCCGTCGAGCTCCGTGTCCTCGGGTGCCTCCTCGAGAAGCAGCGCACGACGCCGGACCAGTACCCGCTCTCGCTGAACGCGCTGCGCCTCGCCTGCAACCAGACGACGAACCGCGATCCGGTGGTCTCGTACGAAGAGGGCGAGATCCACGAGGCGCTCCAGCGCCTCGCCCGCCGCGGCTGGACACGCCTCGCGAGTGGCTCGGGGAGCAGGGCGGCGAAGTATCGCCAGCTATTCGACGAGGCACTCGGTCTCGGCGGCGCCGAGGTTGCGGTTCTCTGTGTCCTCATACTGCGCGGGCCGCAGACGCCCGGGGAGCTGAACCAACGCACGGGCCGGCTGCATTCGTTCGTCGGGCTCGACGAGATCCACGAGACGCTGGAGGGTCTCGCCGCGAGAGGTCTCGTCGAACGGCTCGAGCGCCGGGCAGGCCAGAAGGAGGAGCGCTATCGCCATCTCCTCGGCGCCGACGACCAGGGATCGGACGCGTACGGGTCGCCCCCGGCGGGGACGATGGCCGAGCTGCCGTCAGCCCCCTCACCAGCCGGGCTCGAGGGACGCGTCGCCGCGCTCGAGGAAGAGGTCAAGCGGCTGCGCGAAGCCGTATCGGCGCTCACGCGCGCGCAGGAGGGGCCTGCCTAGGCGGCCGCGACGCGACGCACCGCTTCCTGGTCCCATCCCGAGCCCCCACCCACCCACGGGGTGCGCACGCTACCGGCGCGAATGTGACGGGTCCGTGCCAGGTCCGTGCCAACTTCCGACCCAACGGATCCACAGTTCGAGCCGAGTGCGAGCCGAGTCCGGCGGAGGGGTCTTTTCTCCCTCCAAAGCATCCGCCCGGGCGGCGATCCCGGCCCCAACCGAAGGTCAGCGCAGATCCGTGCCGTGACCCCGCACGGCGCGCCACGCCGCGTCCGGCGAGAAGCCTCGCCGGCGCAGGAAGGCGACGGCGCGACGACGGTCGCCGGCGTCGGTCAGCACGCGAGCGCCGAGCGCGTCGAGCGCGAGATCCGCTTCGTCGGCATCTGCGTACGCCTGGTCGAGCGCCGCGTCCACGGCCGCCGCGTCGAGAAGCCTCCGACGCATCGCCACCGCCGCCCTCCGACGGCCGTAGCGGCGCGCCCGGAAGCCGCGCGCAAGCTGCCCTGCGAGCTCCGTGTCGTCGAGGTACCCGAGGCGCGCGGCCTCCTCGATAACCGTCTTCGCGACATCGGGAACGACGTCCCGGGCGGCCAGCTTCCGCTCGATCTCACCGACGGACTGCGCCCGCGCGGCGAGCGAGTTGACCACGAACGCTCGGGCGGCGGCCGCGTCGGATGCGGGTGTCGGACCGGGGCCCGACACGGCACCGCTAGGCGGCCCCGACCGCCGCGTCGGCCTCGACCGCCAGTTCGGCATCGGCGGGCTGGAACATCGCCACGAGCGCGTGGAGCTCCTGCTCGGAGCCGGCCAGGATCGAGATCCGCCCCTCCGCGAGCGCAGCGGGCATGCTCACGACTCCCTGCACGAGGGCGTGGAGCGCCTCGGGATGCGCCTCGACCACGAGATCGGGCGCGTCGGCGGGCAGCTTCCGCGCGACGAGCGTTCCGTCGGCGACCTGCATGGAGATGGTCTCTCCGTCGACGAACCGGATCTCGTAGCTGCCGTCGACGGCGGCCTCCGGCCGAAACCGGACGTGGACGGCGTACATGCTCCAGCAGTCGGCGGGGTCGGGTGCGCCGAGCGTGCGAGCGCCCCACCGGGCGAGCGACCGCAGCACCGGCTCGAGCGCGCGGCCGTGCTCGGTCAGCTCGTAGACGGTCACCGCCCACGGCGGCGGGAGCTTTGTCTTCCGCACGATGCCGGCGCTCTCGAGGTCGCGCAGGCGGGAGGCGAGGATGTTCGAGCCGATCCCGGGCAGCGCGTCGGCGAGGTCGGTGTAGCGCCGCTGGCCCAGCATGAGCTCGCGCACCACGAGGAGCTCCCACCGGTCACCGACCTGGTCGAGGGCGTGTGCCACCGGGCAGTACTGGCCATAGCGCTTCACAACCACATTGTATGCCTTCGCTGAGGGTTCGGTTCTCCGCACTCTTTGTACGGAAGACCGTACTTTCGATTAGCAAGTCGGAGAGCTAGCGTCGGGTCATCCAATCGAACGGAAAGGTGACGCACGCATGGTTGCTTCCGGAAAACACAAGTGGATGGCGCTGGCGCTCCTGAGCGTCGTCCAGTTCATGCTCGTCCTCGACATCGCGATCGTGAACGTCGCCCTCCCGTCGATCAAGGTCGACCTGGGCTTCTCGCAGGAGAACCTTCAGTGGGTGATCAGCGCCTATGCGCTCGTCTTCGGAGGCTTCCTGCTCCTGGGCGGACGTGCCGCCGACATCCTCGGCCGCCGTCGCATGTTCATCGGCGGCCTCGTCGTGTTCACGTCGGCGTCGCTCCTCGCGGCGCTCGCGTGGAACGAGCCCTCGCTGATCGGCGCCCGGGCCATCCAGGGCCTCGGCGCGGCGATCATCGCCCCGGCGGCGCTGTCGATCCTCATGACGACCTTCGCCGAAGGCAAGGAGCGCAACATCGCGCTCGGCGTCTGGGGCGCGGTCGGCGGCTTCGGAGCCGCAGCCGGCGTGCTGCTCGGCGGCGTCTTCACCGACCTCCTGAGCTGGGAGTGGATCTTCTTCCTCAACATCCCGGTCGGGATCACCGCGCTGGCACTGGCACCCGTGCTCCTCGGCGAGAGCCGCGACCTCACGGCGCGTGGCTTCGACGCCCTCGGTGCGGTGCTCGTCACCGGTGGCCTCTCGGCCGCGGTGTTCGGCATCACGCAGGCGAACGACTGGGGCTGGACTTCGGGACGGACGATCGGCATCTTCGCCGCGACCGTTGCGCTGCTGGCCGGCTTCGTCGTCCGCGAGACTCGTGCCGCGCACCCGCTCATGTCGTTCTCGATCTTCCGGATCAAGACGGTCGCGGGTGCGAACATCGCCGGGTTCATTCTCGGAACGGCGTTGTTCTCGATGTTCCTGATGCTGACGCTCTACATGCAGCAGGTGCTCGGATACTCGCCGCTGAAGACAGGCGTGTCGTACATCGCCGTCGCCGGCACGTCGATCATCTGGGCGATGGTGGCCCAGCAGCTCGTGACCCGCGTCGGCGTCAAGCCGGTGCTCGTCACCGGGATGAGCCTGCTCACGATCGGCCTCCTGTACTTCACCCAGGTGTCCGTCGGCGGCTCGTACCTCGGCGACCTCCTACCCGGCTTCCTCGTGATCGCGATGGGGATGGCGTTCTCGTTCGTCTCGATCTCGATCGCGGCGCTGGCCGGCGTGCAGGCGAAGGACGCGGGCCTCGCGTCCGGGCTGATCAACACGTCGCAGCAGATCGGCGGCGCGCTCGGCATCGCCGTGCTCTCGTCCGTGGCGGTCGCGCACACGACCGACGCGACGAAGGCCGGCGACGCGGTGCCGCAGGCGCTCACCTCCGGCTTCCAGGCGGCGTTCTGGGTCGGCGCGGGCGTCGCGGCGATCGGCGTCCTCGCCTCGCTCGTGCTGATCCGCAAGGAGGAGCTCGCCGCGGCTCCGGCGTACGAGCCCGAGGTGGAGGCCGTGCTCGCCGAGGCGGCCTGAGCGACATCGGCCTGTCGTATGGAGCGGGCCCGGCCTCGGCCGGGCCCGCTCCGTCCGTCTTCAGCGCGTGTGTGCTCTACGTCCCCGGCTTCGCGGCAGCCTTGCCGAGCTGGACGTTCGACACAGTCCAGGCGGGGTCCCGCAGATAGACCCCGGAGTTGAACGGGTCTGTTGTCGTTAACGACGTTGTCCGGCGCTGCGTCGCCGGTCGTGACCCCTCCCCCCGGGGCTCGTCCCTCACTCCCACCGGTACCGTTCGTTCGATGCCGAAGAGGAGCAAGAAACGGTGGTCGCAGCTGTCGCCCACGACCCGCGCGGTCATCGTCGCCGGCGGTATTGCCGAGGTGATCGTCACGAGCGTTGCGCTCCGCGACCTCGTCCGGCGACCTGCGGCCCTGGTGCGCGGCCCGAAGCTGCTCTGGGCGCCCCTGCTCTTCGTCCAGCCGGTCGGCTCCCCGCTCTACCTGATCGCCGGCCGCAGGGCCGCGGCGGCCTGAACGATGGCGACGAAGCTTCCCGAGCTGCGCGAGGGAACGCTCGCGACGCGCCTCTCCGATCCGGAGCCGGGACGCGACCGCAGGCTGCTGGACGCGGTCGGAGGACTCTTCGACCAGCTGATCGACCGGATCCTGGTGAGCCCCGACCGGGTCACCTCCGCCGCCGAGGGCAAGCGGCTGATCTCCCTGGACGACGATGCCGAGGACGTGGCCGACCGCGTCCAGCGCGTGGCGGTGATCGCGACCCCGATCGTGCGGACGCTCGCGCGCGGCTCGCGGTTCCTCCCGCGCGTTCCCTGGGTGCTCGTCGCGAGCACGACTGCCTCGCTCGTCGTGACGCTCCGCGCCGGCGTCCGCGAGGTGCGGGTCCTAGGCTCGCTCGTCGCGTACAGGCTCGAGCAGGAGACCGGCCGTCCCGCGGACCCGGCGCTCGTCAAGCGGCTCACGCTCTCGCTCTACCTGTCGCCGCGCCGCACGCCCTCGCCCACGGGCGACCTTCCACTCGGACGACTTGTCCGGAAGTGGGTGTTCCGCAGCGCGATCGGCAAGGACACGCGCAAGGCCGCGTTGAAGGCGCTCGAGGCGGCCGAGCAGCTCGACGTGGCAACGCTCGAGTCTCGCTGGCGTCAGCGCTGACGCCGGAGGGCCGCCGCCGCACAGCGGCCCTCCGACGAGTGTCTTTCTTCAGACCGGCGTGACGCGCTGCCGACGCGCGGCGAACGCTCCGCCGAGGATGAGCAGTCCCGCCCCCGCCAGCCCGCCCACGACGGCCGCCGTGCCTGCGTCGATCGACGGCAGGTCGAACGACGATCCCGACGTGGGCGCGGCCGGGGTCGCGAGATCGCGTGCCGTCGTCGCGTCGCCGCTGCCGATCGCGGCCGCGATCGCCGGGTCGACGCCGCGTGCGACGAGCGTGGCCTCGTCGTTCCCGGGAATGGTCTGGCCGACGCCGCGAGCAGTCGCGCCCGCCTCGTCGTGGATCGCCGCCGATGCAGCGAGGATGCCCGCCGTCGCCGCCTCGGCGTGCCCCGGGGCCGCCGTGACCGACGTGCCGAGGGCGCTTGCCGTCGATGCCTCCCCGTGGCCGGGAACGATCGCCGCCCCTGCGCCGCCGCTGCCGCCCGAGGCGTCCATCGCGGCGCCGGTCGTGCCGCCGCCCGAGGCGTCCATCGCGGCGCCGGTCGTGCCGCCGCCCGAGGCGTCCATCGCTGCGCCGGTCGTGCCGCCGCCCGAGGCGTCCATCGCTGCGCCGGTCGTGCCGCCGCCCGAGGCGTCCATCGCTGCGCCGGTCGTGCCGCCGCCCGAGGCGTCCATCGCTGCGCCGGTCGTGCCTATCGCGGCGCCCGTCGCGCCGCCCCCGCTGGCGTCCAGCACGGCCCCCGTCGTCCCTCCGCCGCTCGCGTCCATCACGGCTCCGACGGCGCCGCCGCCCCCTGCGTCCATGACCTGGGCGGATGCCGTCGAGGCCATCAGCGCGGCCGAGGTCGACGCTGCCGCGACGAGCAGCACGATCTCACGCATCCCGTGGCCTTCGAAGTCGGGATGCTCGAGCGCCCGGTAGAGCTCGGCCCGGTCGAAGGAGAAGGTCACAGGGCCGGTCTCGACCTTCCCGAGCACCGTCTCCAGGTCCCCGCGCTGCCAGGTGACCCGCACGTCGCGCGGCCCGGTCTCGCCCGCCTTCACCGCCAGGATGAGGTCGAGCGGTTCGTCGGAGGCCAGGGCCTCCTCGATCTCCTCGCGCTCGAGCGTGATCGTGGCGGCGTCCGGACGTCCCCCAACGTCCTCGGCCGAGCCGACGAGCATCGCCGCTGCGCCCGTCCCAGTGCCCTCCATCGGGTCTCCCTTCGTGTCGCGCCGCAGGCTGCGGCAGCTTCCCCCACGAGACGGAAGACCACGCCACAATCTTCCGCGCTCGTGACGAGTGTGACATGTCTGCGCGCGACTGTGGGACTGGTTAGCGCACCTCGTCGATGCCCTGCTCCGCGAGCCAGGCCTTCGCGATGCGCTTCTGCACCCGCGTCAGCCACGCTCCGGCGACGAGATCCTGCAGCTCCTCTCGGTCGATGTTCGCGAGATCCGGGATCCGGAGGAGCACCGCGTTGTAGCCGTTCCAGTGCGGCGTGGTGAAGAACACGCCGCGATCGTCCTGCAGGATCGCCTCCTTCTCGCCTGCGTCCGCGACGCGGAAGACGAGCACGTCGGTCAGCCGCTCGTCCGTCTCGGGGTCGACGGCATCCGGACGCGCGCTGCGATGGAAGCAGAAGAACTTCCCGTGCACTGCGTACGTCGGTCGCCCGTCGTCGACGTCCTTCGTCGCTTCGGGCAGTGCGAGCGCGAGCTCGTCGAGGTCCTTCATCGTCGACACGGCCTCACTCTGCCACGCCGACGCACACCGGCATCACGGCTCTTGCCTCGTCCGGTTCCTCCTCCGAACGGACGATGGGCGGCTACCGCGTGTCCTCGTACCGTCAGTCGCAGAACCAGCGGCGCCGTGGCGTCGGCCGCGCCGGGTCTCCGGCGTGGCATCGGTGTGTGGGGGGCGCGGCTTGCCTGCGCCGCGTCCCCCGCGCAGAAACGGAGGTCGGGGCGGCGTACTCCCCTTCGCCGTCCCGAACCGCCGTCGCTCGCGCGAAGGCGCGGGTAGCGTCGTGACGACGGAACGCCACGCCGAGAGGGAGAGAGCTGATGTCCGACGTGATCGTCACGACCATGAACGACCTGCCTGGGTACCGGGTCGCCGAGGTGTACGGCGAGGTGTTCGGCCTCACCGTTCGTAGCAGGAACATCGGGTCCGACATCGGCGCGAGCCTCAAGGGGCTGATCGGTGGCGAGGTGAAGGGCTATACGAAGATGCTCGCCGACAGCCGGCTCCAGGCGGTCGAGCGGCTGCGCGACGCGGCGCGCGAGGCCGGGGCCAACGCCATCATCGCGATGCGCTTCGACTGCAACGAGCTCGGGGGCAACATGACCGAGGTCGCGGCGTACGGCACGGCTGTCAGCGTGCAGCGCGCCTGACGGGCGCCAGGCCCGTCAGGCGGCCTCCTGCAGCGCCGGTTCCTCCAGCGGCAGCTGGCGCTGCCGATGCGTCCGCATCGTCGCGACCGCAACCACGGCGCCCGCCAGTGCGATCAGGGCCGCGATCTCGAGCCCGCGCTGGAACCCGTTGACGAACGCCTCGGGTCGAGTGTCCCCCGCGGCCAGCGACGTCGACGTGACGTGGGCGACGATCGCGCCGGTGATCGCGATCCCGAGCGAGCCGCCGACCTGACGCATGCTGTTCAGGACGGCCGAGCCCACGCCGGCCTGGTCGTGGGGGACGGAGCTCATCGCGGCGGCCGTCGTCGGCGTCATCGTCAGCGCCATGCCGATGCCCATCAGCACGAGCCCGGGGAGGATGTCCCAGTAGCCGGACGCCGTGCCGAGCCGCGAGAAGAGCACGAGCGAGAGCGCGAGCAGCGTCATTCCCGAGCCCGTCAGCCAGCGGGAGCCGATGCGGTCGACCAGCCGGCCCACGTTCGGCGAGAGCACGGCGATCAGCACGGTCGCGGGCAGGAAGCTGGCGCCGGCCTCGACCGGCGAGTAGCCGAGGATCTGCTGGACGTACAGCGACACGTAGAAGAAGACGCCGAACATCGCGAGCGCGACGAGCAGCATCGAGACGTTCGCGCCCGAGAACGTCGGGTTGCGGAAGAGCGCGAGGTTCAGCATCGGTCGCCGCTGCCGCAGCTCGAGCACGACGAACGCGGTGAGCGAGACCGCCGCGAGCGCGAAGGCCCCGAGGATGCGAGGCGAGCTCCACCCGTGGTTGTTCGCCTCGATCAGCGCGTACGTCAGCGCGAAGAGGCCGACCGCCGACGTGACCAGCCCCGGCACGTCCGGCCGCTGGTTTCGGGAGGTGTCGCGCGACTCGTCGATGAAGACGAAGGCCGCGACGATCGCCGCGATCCCGACCGGGACGTTGACGAAGAAGATCCAGCTCCAGTCGACGTGCTCGGAGAGGAGACCGCCGACGAGGGGGCCGATCGCGAGCGCGAGCGCCGAGACGCCGGCCCAGATCCCGATCGCGGTGCCCCGTTGCCGCGGCGGGAAGGTCGCGGTGATGATCGAGAGCGTCGCGGGGTTCATCATGGCGGCGCCTATGCCCTGCACGACGCGCGCGCCGATCAGCATGTCGGCGCTGCCCGCGAGACCGCACGCGAGCGAGGCTGCGGTGAAGACGGCGAGGCCCGCGACGAACACGAGCCGCCGGCCGAGAAGGTCGGCGAGCTTCCCGCCCGTCAGCATGAATGCCGCGAAGGTGAGCGCGTAGCCGGTCACGACCCACTCGAGCTGCGAGAGCGACATGCCGAGATCGCGCTCGATGGACGGCAGCGCGACGTTCACGACCGTGTTGTCGAGCATGATCATGAACAGCCCGAGCGAGACCGCCCCGAGCGTCCACCACTTCCGCTGCTCCCCGCCGAACGTTCCGCCGTCGACCGTGCTCGCTGCGTCCACCGTGATCGCCTCCTTCGGATCGGTTCTCCGAGGGTCGCTGCCCCGTAACGGGCCACGCGGGGCGCGAACCGGCATCGTGGGGTTCGGCTAGCCACACCGAGCGGACGGCGTGACGGATCGGCGATTACAGGAGCACGCGCTGGAGCGTCTCGCGCCACTCGGCTCGCATGTGCTCCACCTCGTCGCCGCCCATGCGCGGCTCGAAGCGGGCGCCGCGGCGGATCAGCGCGGCCACCTCGTCCGGATCCGACCACGTCCCGACTGCGAGCCCGGCGAGCGCTGCAGCTCCGAGCGCGGTCGCGTCCGCATCGGCGGCGACTTCGACCGGGCATCCTGCGAGGTCGGCCTGGAGCTGCATCAGGAACCCGTTGGCGGTCGCGCCGCCGTCCGCCCGCAGGGCGCCGACCTCGAGCGGGAGCGCGTCGAGCACGTCGGCGACCTGGTGTGCCACGGCCTCGAGCGCCGCTCGGACGAGGTGCGCGCGCGTCGTGCCGCGCGTCAGCCCGGAGATCAGCCCGCGCGCGTCGGGCCGCCACTGTGGCGAGCCGAGTCCCGTCAGCGCCGGGACGAAGGTGACGCCGTCGGTCGATTCCACGCTCGTTGCTAGGCGCTCGCTCTCCGATGCCGACTCGATCACGCCGAGACCGTCGCGGAGCCATTGCAGCGCCGCGCCGCCGACGAGCACGGCGCCCTCGGCTGCGTACTGCGGGGCTCCGCCCGGCGCGACCGCTGCGGCCGTCGTCAGTAGGCCGTCCGCCGAGGCCCCTGCGTCCTCGCCGAGGGCGACCAGGACGAACGTCCCGGTGCCGTACGTTGCCTTGGCCTCGCCGGGGGTGAAGCACCCTTGCCCGAAGAGCGCCGCCTGCTGGTCGCCGGCGATCCCGGCGATCGGAACGCGCGCGCCGAGGAGCGTCGCCTCCCCGATCACGGCCGAGGAGCGCACGACCTCGGGGAGTACCGCGCGGTCGACGCCGAACAGCTCGAGCAGCTCGTCGTCCCAGGCGCCGGCCGCGAGGTCGAGGAGCATCGTCCGTGACGCGTTCGTCACGTCCGTGACGTGCGTGCTTCCGGCCGTGAGCTTCCACACGAGCCAGGAGTCGATCGTGCCGAAGGCCAGCTCACGGGTGGGCAGCTCGGTGCGCGCGAGGATCCACTCGAGCTTCGTGGCAGAGAAGTACGGGTCGGGCACGAGGCCCGTCCGCTCCCGGATCAGCAGCGCCGGCAACTCCGCGCAGCGCTCCGCGGTGCGCCGGTCCTGCCAGACGATCGCGGGATGCACCGGCCTCCCCGTCGCCCGCTCCCAGACGACGGTCGTCTCGCGCTGGTTCGTGATTCCGATCGCGGCGAGGTCGTCCGCGCCGACGCCCGCCTCCGCCAGGGCGGCCGCGGCCGTCTGCTCGACGCTCACCCAGATCTCGTCGGGATCATGCTCGACCCACCCCGGCCGCGGGAACGACTGCCGGATCTCGCGGTACCCGCGGCCGACCGCCCGGAGCCGGTCGTCGACGACGAGGCACGTCGTCCCCGTCGTCCCCTGGTCGATCGCGAGGATCAGGACGCGCGCTCGACGCTCGACCGGCTGCGCATCGCCCGAGGCTACTCCGGCGCGCGCCGCCGCGCGTGGGGCGTGCGGGCACAACCGGCACCATGCCGCCGAACGGCGCAATCACTCGAACGAGGGATGGTGTCGCGCGCCGAGCTTCGTCAGAACGTGCGTATCGGCACCTGAGGTGAAGGGGGATCCTGTGGCTGCGGCACAGCTCGAGGAGGTCGGCCCCGTCGAGATCGACCATGTCCGGCGCTGGCGGTTCGACGAGCTCCTGCGGGCCGGCTACGACATCGCGGACGCGGCCGACGTCGCGTTGCGCACCGACATCGACCTGCACTGGGCGGTGCGCCTGGTGCAGCGGGGCTGCCCGAGCGCGACCGCTGCGCGGATCGCGCTCTAGACGGTGCCCTGCACGACGCGTCCGCGCCGTTCGGGGGAGCGGCGCGGACGCATCCGTCTCGAGGGCGATGAGTTCGCGGCGGCCGGTGGGTCGTATGAGGAGGACTGACCCGAGCGACGAGAGGAGCATCCCGTGCCGAAGATCACGCCGTGTCTGTGGTTCGACACCCAGGGCGAGGAGGCCGCCGAGTTCTACACGTCGATCTTCCCGAACTCGCGGATCGTCGACGTCGCGCGCTACGGCGAGGCCGGGCCGCGCGACGCCGGCACCGTGATGGTCGTGAAGTTCGAGCTCGACGGCCATGAGCTCGTCGCGCTCAACGGCGGCCCGGAGTTCACGTTCGACGAGGCGATCTCGTTCCAGATCGACTGCGCCGACCAGGAGGAGGTCGACCGCTACTCCGAGGCGCTCACCGACGGGGGCGAGCAGGGGCCGTGCGGGTGGGTGAAGGACCGCTTCGGGCTCTCGTGGCAGGTCGTCCCGGCACGGCTGATCGAGCTGCTCGGCGACCCGGACGAAGCGAAGGCCCAGCGCGCGATGGCGGCGATGCTCGAGATGCGGAAGATCGACATCGCCGCCGTGGAGGCAGCTGCCGACGCCGTGTAGCCGAGGTAAGACGCCGCCGGCCGAGGGCCGATACTGATCGTGTGCGCCTCCGCTCCGACGGCACCCTTCGGCTCTCGCCCTCCGACCTCTCGGCCCACCTCGCCTGCCCGCACCTGACGACGCTCTCGCTCGAGGTTCTCCGCGAGGAGCGCGAGCAGCCGCAGGTCGACGACACGCACCGCGACCTCATCTTCCGGAAGGGCCGCGAGCACGAGGCGGAGTACCTCGAGCGGCTCGAGCGCGAGGGCCGCTCGATCGTTCGGATCCCGACCTACGACGACGAGGACTTCGACCCCGACGTGGCGCGGCGGCTCACGGAGGAGGCCGTGCGCGACCGCGCAGCCGACGTCGTGTACCAGCCGTACCTCGAGAGCGAGGACGGCCGCTGGCACGGCTTCGCGGACTTCCTCGAGAAGACGTCGGAGGGAACCTACGAGCCGGTCGACACGAAGCTCGCGCGGTCGGCCAAGCCCGCGCACGTGCTCCAGCTCCTCTTCTACGCGGAAGTGGTCGAGCGGCTGCAGGGAGCGCCGGTCGAGCGCGTGCACGTCGAGAACGGCCGCGGCGAGCGGGAGAGCTTCCGCGTCGCCGAGCTCCACGCCTACCACCGCCGCGTGCGCGAGCGGTTCCTGTCGTCCCTGGAGCGGAAGGACGAGACGTACCCGTGGCCCTGCGGGCATTGCGGGATCTGCGACTTCCGGAACGTGTGCCGCGCGAAGCTCGAGGCCGACGACCATCTCGTGCTCGTGGCCGGGATGCGCCGCGGCTGGGCGGAGAAGCTCATGGCGGACGGCGTCGAGACGCTTGCCCAGCTGGGCTCGCTCCGCGGGACCGGCAACGGCGCCCCGCACGGCCTCCGGCCGGAGAGCTTCGAGAAAGTCCGGCACCAGGCCGAGCTCCAGCTCCGCGGTCGCGAGGCGGGGACACACCTCTACGAGCTCCTGGACGACGAGGAGGAGCGCGGCTTCCGCCTCCTGCCCGAGCCGGACGCCGGCGACGTCTGGCTCGACCTCGAGGGGCATCCGTTCTACGAGACTGCGCGCGGGCTCGAGTTCCTGTTCGGCTACTGCTACCGCGACGAGACGGGCGAGGTGCGCTACGAGGCGCTCTGGGCCCGCGACCGCGAGGGCGAGCGTGCGGTGTTCGAGCGGTTCGTCGACTGGGTCGTCGAGCGTCGTCTGCGGCACCCGAGGCTCCACGTCTACCACTACGCCGCCTACGAGCGCACCGCGCTCACGCGGCTCATGGGCGAGCACGGGACACGTGAGCGGGAGATCGACGACTTCCTGCGCCAGGAGGTGCTCGTCGATCTCTACCGGATCGTCCGCCAGTCGCTCCGCGCGTCGACGTCGAGCTACTCGATCAAGGCGATCGAGGCGCTCTACGGGTTCGAGCGCTCCGCCGAGGTGAAGGGCGGCGACGACGCCGTGGTCTCCTTCGAGACCTGGCTCGAGACCGGCGACGAGTCGCTCCTCGGAGAGGTGGAGCGCTACAACGAGGAGGACTGCCGGTCGACCTACGAGCTGCACGAGTGGCTGCTCTCGATCCGGCCGCCCGACCGGCCGTGGCGCGCCCCGCCCCACGAGCGGCCGCCGAAGGAAGAGACGATCGAGCGGGATGCGGAACGGGCTGCGCTCCGCGACCGGCTGCTCGCCGGCGCGGAGGAAGGCGACGCTCGGCGCCTCCTGGGCCATCTCGTGGAGTACCACCAGCGCGAGGCGCGACCCCAGTGGTGGGCGTGGTTCCGCTGGCCGCAGCTCGACGAGGACGAGCTCGTCGCAGACCGCACCGCGCTCGGGGGGCTTCGGTGGGACGGGCAGCCGCCGACGGTTGAGGGCCAGAGCCACGCCTACCGCATGACGTTCCGGCCGCAGGAGCACAAGATCTCGAGCGAGGGCTTCGACCCGCTGACGCGCCAGGGCTTCCGCACGAGGGTCGACGACGACCACGGCGTCGTCACCGTCCTCCGCAGCGTCAACAGGGCCGACGAGCCGATCCCGACAGCTTTGACCCCGGGGCGCCCTTTCGGCGATGCCGTGAAACGCGACGCAGTGATGCGGTTCGCGCGCGCGTACGCGGACGCGAGAGACGACTATCCCGCGCTCACCGCCGTCCTCGAGCGGCGCGTGCCGGACGTGCGACTCGACCTCGATCCCGTGGGAGCGGTGCTCTCTCTCGGGGAGAGCTACCTCTTCGTCCAGGGGCCACCCGGGTCGGGGAAGACCTGGCAGGGCGCCAGGATGGCGATCGCGCTGATGCGGGAGGGAAAGCGCGTCGGCATCACCGCGCTCAGCCACAAGGCGATCCACAACTTTCTCCGCGCGGTGCAGCACGAGGCCGACCGGCAGCGCTTCACGTTCTCGGGCGCGAAGCGCGGCGACCCGGAGACCGAGACCGCCTTCGAAAGCCGATGTCTCGTCACCTCGACCGACACGGACGCCTGCGCCGATCCCATGTTCCAGCTCGTCGCGGGGACGGCGTGGGCGTTCTCGCGAGAGAAGGTCGACATCCACGCGGCGGAGCGGCCGCTCGACGTGCTCTTCGTCGACGAGGCAGGCCAGCTCGCACTCGCCGACGTGCTCGCGGTCGGGACGGCGGCGCGGTCGCTCGTCCTGCTCGGCGACCCGAACCAGCTTCCGCAGGTCTCGCAGGGTTCGCATCCCGAGGGCTCGGGACGGTCGGTGCTCGAGCACCTCCTCGGCGACCACGAGACGGTGCCACCCGACCGTGGGCTCTTCCTCGCGGAGACGTGGCGGCTGCGCCCGGAGCTCTGCGCGTTCACCTCGGACGCGTACTACGACGGGCGCCTCGGCTACGCCGACGACGCAGCGCGCCGCTCGCTCGCGGTGGGTAACGGCCCGGTCTGGCTCGCGACCGAGCACGAGGGGCACGGCCAGTCCTCGCCCGAGGAGGCCGTGGCGATCGCGGCGGCCGTCGCCGACCTGCTCGGGACGCCGTTCACCGACGAGCATGGCGAGACGAGGCCGCTGACGGCGGAGGATGTCCTCGTCGTCGCGCCCTACAACGCCCAGGTGCGGCAGCTGCGGCTCCGGCTCGGCGACGAGATCGCGGTGGGGACGGTCGACAAGTTCCAGGGCCAGCAGGCGCCCGTCGTTTTCGTGTCGATGGCGAGCTCGTCGAGCGACGAGGCGCCACGCGGGATCGGGTTCGCGTTCGACCCGAATCGGTTCAACGTCGCAACCTCGCGTGCGCAGTGCCGCGCGGTGCTGGTCTGCGCGCCGGCGCTCCTCGACGCGGACTGTGCGACCGTCGCGCAGATGCGGCTCGTCAGCGCCGTCTGCCGGTTCGTCGAGCTGGCCGGCGCGTAAGGAACAACCTGTCCGACCGTGATTCCCCTGCATGTGGAGGATTTTCGCGGCCCTCGCCGTCCGACGCAGACGACATGCTCGTCCCGTGGCCACACCGGAGCGAGCCCTCGCCGTTGTTCCCCGCCTCGCGGGGCTACCCGGCCGCGTCCGCCGGCGCGACGAAGTGGCGGCACCCGCCGCCTACGCGGTCGTCGACGTCGAGACGACGGGGACGAGCATCGAGGCCGACGAGATCGTCTCGCTCGCGGTGGTGCGCCTCGACGCCGACGGGCGCGAGCTCGACCGCTTCGCGAGCCTCGTCCGGCCGGCCGGCCCGATCCCCGTCGATGCGACCGCAGTGCACGGGATCGACGACGCGGCGGTGCGCGGCGCGCCGAGGTTCGCCGAGCTCGCGTTCGAGCTTCTCGCGCTCCTCGACGGAGCCGTCTTCGTCGCGCACAACGCGGACTTCGACCTGCCGCTCGTGCAGCACGCGTTCGCGCGGGCGGGCGTTCGCTACCTCCCTGCCGGAGTCGCGTGCACGCTCGACGCGTTTCGGCTGCTCGAGCCGAGCGAGCAGAGCCACCGGCTCGAGTCGCTCTGCGAGCGCCACGGCGTCTCGCTCGACGATGCGCACGATGCCCGCGGCGACGCCCTCGCGACGGTCGGGCTGTTCAGGCTGCTGCTCGCGGAGGGGATCGCCCCGGAGACCGTCGAGCTCGACGACCGCGCCTACATGCGCGCGCGCTCGCGCGGCGACACGCGCCCCGCGTCCGAGCCGCAGATCCGCCGGGTGTTCGCCCTCGCCCGCGTGGCCGGGATCGTCGGCCCCGACGGTACGGTCGACCGCGACGCCGTCGCAGCGCTCGCCGTGCGGGTCGCCCGCGCGGAGATCGACGAGCTGAACCACGAGCAGGTGCAGGACGTCTACGACGAGCTCGAGCGGATGCGCTCGGAGCTCCCGGAGGAGCCCGCGGCCGAGCGCGTAGCCTGACCCGGTGCGCGTCCAGCTCGTCGAGGGCGACATCACCGCGCAGGACGTCGACGCGATCGTCAACGCCGCGAACTCGTCGCTCCTCGGTGGCGGCGGGGTCGACGGCGCGATCCACCGGGCGGGCGGTCCCGAGATTCTGGCGGCGTGCCGCGCGCTTCGTGAGTCACGCTACGCGGACGGGCTGCCGGCCGGAGACGCCGTGGCTACGACCGCGGGCCGGCTCTCCGCCCGCTGGGTGATCCACACCGTCGGGCCGGTCTGGAGCGCGCACGACGACCGCAGCGCGACGCTCCGCTCGTGCTACACGCGCTCGATTGCGATCGCAGACGAGATCGGGGCGGAGACCGTCGCCTTTCCGCTCGTCTCGTCGGGCGCCTACGGCTGGCCGTTCGACGACGCGGTCCGGCAGGCGCTCACCGCGCTCCGCGGCGCCGAGACGGAGGTCGCCGAGGCCCGGCTCGTCCTCTTCGGGCGCGAGGCGTACGCGGTCGCCGAGCGCGTTCTCTAGGGCTTGCCGCTCATCGCCCAGACGGCGACGATCCAGCCCGCCAGCGCGATCGCCGCGACGATGCCGGAGGCCTTCCCGAGCCGGTTCTTCGACTTCCAGGAGGCGATTCCGGCCGTGATCAGCGCGATCAGGAGGAGAAGGGCGCCGATGTCGGCGGTGATGTAGCCGATACCGATCCAGGTGGGGTCGTCGGAGTTCGAGTCGAACTCCTTCGAGTACATCCACTCGGCACCGATCCGCATCACGATGTACGCCGGCAGCGCGGCGAGAAGCAGCGTCCGGAACGAGAAGCGGCGCATCCGGTCGCCGTCCACCGAGCCGATTCCAGGGACGAGTTGGGCGACGACGGCGGTCGTGACCGCGCCGACGAGGACCATCGCGCCGAGGACATGCACGAACAGCGGGAACTCCGGTCTGCTGAAGGCGAGCAGGTCGGTCATGCGCCGGGCTTCCAGATCATGTCGATGAGGATCAGCAGGACGAGCAGGCTGCTTGCGGCGTGGAACTGGACGGCGCGTGACGCGCCGAACGTCTCCGCGACGACCGGGCTCGTCTCCGTTCCGGCGGCCGACAGGCGCTCCGCCTCCATCCCGGCACCACCGTAGAGCTTCCCTGCCCGCCTGCCGAGCTCGACCGCGACGGCCCACAACACGATGGCCGCGATCACCCAGCCGTCCCAGACCTGGTAGGCGTCGAGCGAGATCGCGAGCCAGACGCCGAAGATGATCGTGCCGAGCGATCCCACCGAGACGAGCACCGTCCCGATCTGCGAGACGCGCATCAGAGAGGCGACGCGGCTCGTGCTGTCCGTGCCCCAGAGGGCGACGATCATGATCCAGAAGATCACCATCGCGCCCACCAGCGCGAAGGCCGACAGCACGTGCAGAGAGAGGATCCAGTCGTTCAGGTCCACCGCGCGCCGAGGCTACAAGGTCTGGGCCTCGGGTTCAACAACGGTCACGCGAGCGCGAACCGCACCTGGCGCTTCAGCACGTCGGCGAGCGTGCATCGCACGGTCACCGTCTCGCCGAGGGGGAGGCCAGGCCCATCGCACCGGGCGGTGACCGCCGGGTCACGGAGCTCGACCGAGCCTGCGGCGCCGTCGCGGTCGACCTCGATCACGACCGCTTCGAACGTCTTTCCGACGCTTCCCTCGAGGAGCGCCGCCTCGACCGCAGACACGATGCCCGCCTCGTACTGGCTCGCCCTGCGGTCGGCCAGCTCCATGACGTCGGGCAGCTCGGGCAGCTCGGTCGCGACCCAGCCGGGCACCTTCCGTCCCTCGGAGAGCGCGATGCATGTCTCGCCGACGTAGCGGTCGACAAGTCGTCGGAGCGGCGCGGTCGTGTGTGCGTAGGTCGATGCGAGGGCGGCATGCTCGGCGTGGCTCGGAGCGTGCCGGTCGAAGGCGGTGTAGCCGGAGCCACGCATGACCCCTGCCGCCGCAGCGAGGAGCGCCGCCTGCCGGGGCACGTTCGCGTCGAGCGTGCGCACGAAGGCCGGATACGGCGTGTCCTTCGGCCAGAGGACGCCGAGCGCCTTCGCTGTGTGCCGGAAGCGCTCGAGCCGTGCCGGGTCCGCGGCCGGGACGGTGCGGAGGATCCCCACCTCTCCCTCGAGCATCAGCTCCGCCGCGGCCATCCCGGTCATGAGGGAGATCTGCGCGTTCCAGCCCTCGACGGGGAACGGCGCGCGGTAGGAGAGCTCGTACCCGTCCGGGGCGGTCATGACCTCCTGCTCGGGCAGCTGCAGGCTCACGCCGCCGCGGCGTGCCTCGCGCTGCTGGCGGAGGATGCCGACCTCGCGCAGGAGCCGGAGCACCTCGTCGGCCGACCCGTCGTCGAGGGCGTGCTGGACACCGCCGTAATCGAGCTTCTTCCGGCTGCGGACGCGGGCCTTGCGAACGTGGACATCGGTGCCCTCGCCGGTCTCGTCGACGTCCATCGTCCAGACGAGCGCGGGGCGCAGCTCGCCGGGGAGCAGGCTCGCCGCGCCTTCGGACAGCTCGGGCGGGTAGAGCCGTGTGTTCCCGTCGGGGGCGTAGAGCGTCACCCCGCGCCGGTGCGCCTCCTCGTCGAGCGGGCTTCCGGGCGCGACGAACGCGGCGACGTCGGCGATGGCGTAGCGCACCCGGTATCCGGAGCCACGGCGTTCGATGTGGAGTGCCTGGTCGAGGTCCTTCGACTCCGGTGGGTCGATGGTGAGGAACTCGATCGCGGTCTCGTCGGCATCGGGTAGCTCGACCGCCGCGATCGCGCGCTTGGCGTCGGCGACGACCTCGTCCGGGTACCCGACCGGGATCTTCATCTGGCGCCGGAGCTCGGTGAGCGACGCCTGGATCTCCGTTGGCCTCGGACCGGCCAGTCGCAGCTGTTGCCTCGGCACCAGGAGAGCCTAGACTCCGCGCGCATGGGGGCATGTCCGGCCTGCGGCACGGAGAACGCGGCGACCGCGAAGTTCTGCTCGGAGTGCGGCGCGGCGCTGACCGGCGCGCCCGCCGTTGCGCGGCGTGAGGAGCGGAAGGTCGTCAGCGTCGTCTTCACCGACCTCGTCGGGTCGACCGCGCGGGCGGAGGAGAGCGACCCGGAGGACGTCCGCGCGCTCCTGCGGGTCTACCACGACCGCGCGCGTGACGAGCTCGAGCGCCGCGGCGGCACGGTGGAAAAGTTCATCGGGGACGCGGTCGTCGCGGTCTTCGGCGCGCCCGTCGCGCACGAGGATGATCCCGAGCGGGCGGTGCGTGCGGCGCTCGCCGTGCGCGACGCCGTCGGCCGGTTGAACGAGGAACAGCCGGGGCGCGATCTCCACGTCCGGATCGCAGTGAATACCGGCGAGTCGCTCGTCTCGCTCGACGCGTCTCCCGGCGAGGGCGAGGGGATGGTGGCGGGAGATGTGATGAACACCGCCGCGCGGCTGCAGTCCGCCGCGCCGGTCGACGGGATCCTGGTCGGCGAGCAGACGTATCGTGCGACGGACCGCGAGATCGTCTACCGGGAGGCCGAGCCCGTCCAGGCGAAGGGCAAGGCGCAGCCGGTGCCCGTGTGGGAGGCGCTCGAGCCGCGCGCGCGGCTCGGAGTCGATCTGGGTGGCACGGCCGGGGCGGCTCTCGTCGGCCGGGACGACGAGCTCGACCTGCTCGTCGACGCACATCGCCGCTCGCGGCGCGACCGCTCGACGCAGCTCGTCACGCTCGTCGGCGTGCCGGGGATCGGCAAGAGCCGGCTCGTGTCCGAGCTCGGCCGGGTGGTGGACGAGGACGAGGAGCTGATCACCTGGCGTCAGGGCCGGTGCCTGCCCTACGGCGACGGCGTCTCGTACTGGGCGCTGGGGGAGATCGTGAAGGCGCACGCGGGGATCCTCGAGTCGGATCCCGCCGACGAGACCGAGTCGAAGCTCGGCAGCGTCCTCGAGGCGATCGCGGACGAGGGCGAGCGGGCGTGGGTCGACCGCCATCTCCGCCCACTGGTCGGTCTCGGACGCGCGGACGCGCGCGGCGACGAGCGCGGCGAGGCGTTCGCCGCCTGGCGGCGCTTCCTCGAAACGGTGGCCGAGAGGGGCCCGATGGTGCTCGTCTTCGAGGACCTCCACTGGGCCGACGACGGCCTGCTCGACTTCGTCGACGTGCTCGTCGACTGGGTCGACGGGGTGCCGCTCCTCGTCGTTTGCACCGCCAGGCCCGAGTTGCTGGAACGCCGTCCCGGCTGGGGTGGCGGCAAGCGAAACGCGACGACCGTCTCGCTCGCCGCGCTCGACGACGAGGCCACCGCACGTCTCGTCCTGGCGCTGCTCGAGCGGCCGGTGCTGGACGCAGAGACCCAGCAGGCGCTCGTCGAGCGGGCGGCCGGCAACCCGCTCTACGCCGAGGAGTTCGTGCGGATGCTGCAGGCGGGCGCCAGTGTCGACGAGCGGCTTCCCGCGTCGGTGCAGGGGATCATCGCGGCGCGCATCGACCTTCTTCCCGCAACGGAGAAGGATCTGCTGCAAACGGCCGCCGTGCACGGGAAGGTCTTCTGGTCGGATGCGCTCGCCTCTGCCGCCGGCATCGAGTCGTGGCGGCTCACCGAGCTCCTTCACTCGCTCGAGCGGAAGGAGTTCGTGCGCCGCGAGCACCGCTCGGCCGTCGCCGGCGCATCACAGCACGCCTTCGTCCACGCGCTCGTGCGCGACGCGGCGTACAACCAGCTTCCTCGCGCGGCCCGAGCGGAGCGTCACCTCGCGGCGGCCGAGTGGATCGAGTCGCTTCCGGAGGACCGCGCCGAGGACCGGGCCGAGACGCTCGCGCACCACTACCTAACCGCGATCGAGCTGCGACGGGCGGCCGGCGAGGATGTCACGGCTCTGGGGGCACGCGCCGTGCCGGCGTTGCAGGACGCGGGCGAGCGGGCGCTCTCGCTCGGCGCCTACGACGCAGCCACGTCCTTCCTCGAGAATGCGCTGGAGCTGCTCGCCGACGACGCCGAGCCGTCTGCCGAGCTTCTGTTCCATGCGGGAAGGGCGCTTGCCTACGCGGGTCGGTCCGGTGACCACCTCGAGCGGGCGGTCGACGCGTTCGAGCGCGCGGGCGACCCGGAGCGGGCGGCAGAGGCGGCCGTCGCCGCGAGCTGGCACGCGTGGCACACGCGCCCGGCCGACGCACGCGGACTGCTCGACCGTGCGACGGCCATCCTCGACGGACGGCCGCCGTCCCGCGCGACGGCGCTCGTCCTTGCGGAGCACGCGCGGATGCTCATGATGAACTTCCAGTTCGACTCCGGACGCCGCGAGGCGGAACGAGCGATCGACCACGCACGGGCGATCGGCGACGTCGAGCTCGAGGCGGACGCGATCGTGACCAAGGCCGCGTGCATGGCGAAGGACGGCGACAGCAGCGCCATCGAGCTGTTCGATCGGGCGCTCGAGCTCGTCGGTCACGGCCGTGTCGCGGCACGCGCGTACACGAACCTCGGCGTCGCCTGGGCTGCCCTCGGCGACCTGGGGCGGGCGATCGACGTGTCGATCGAGGGCGCGGCGCGCGCGGCGCAGGACGGTGACCTTCAGGGCGCGGCGTTCCTCCGGGGCAACGTCCTCGGCCTTCGCTTCGACGCTGGCGACTGGGAGGAAGCGCTCCAGGAGGCGAACTCGATGATCGGGACGGCAGCTTTCAACCGCCAGGAGTACCTGGCGCTCTTCGTTCGCGCGACCATCCTCGAGTCGCGCGGCGACCTGGCCGCTGCGGAAGTCGACTTCGAGCTCGCCCTCGAGTCCGCGCGAGAATCCGCCGAGGCCGCGGCTGTGCTGCCGGCGTTGGTCGGGCTTGGAGGGTTCCTCCGTCGCCGCGGCCGGAGCGACGACGCATCGGCCGCCCTCGACGAGGTCGTCACCGCGTTGGACGCGGCAGAGTCCGTCGGCGACATCCAGGAGTTCCATGTCGAGCTCGTCGTCGAGTTGCTGGAGGCCGGTCGCGCGCAGGCGGCCGAGAGCATCGTCGGGCGGATGCCCGAGAGCCCTTGGCGGGACGCGTGTCGCGCACTGATCGACGGCGACGATGCGCGGGCGGCAGACACGCTCGCGTCGATGGGGACGGAGCGGCTCGCGGCCGAGCTTCGCCTCCGGGCGGCACGGGCGCTGGCGGCGGCGGGCAGGTTGGGCGAGGCCGACGTGCAGCTCGAACTCGCGCGCGCGTTCTACCGGAAGGTCGGTGCGACCGCGCTCCTCGCCGAGGCCGACTCGATCGTCGCCGCCGCGAGCTGACGGCCGCCTAAGGTGTCCGACTGAAGTCGGACACCGGGAGGTCGGAGATGGATGAGCGCGCGTTCGACGTGGTCGTGATCGGTGCGGGTGCCCCGGGTGAGGTGATCGCTGGACGGCTCGGCGAGGCCGGGCTCGAGGTGGCAATCGTCGAGGAGCGGCTCGTCGGAGGGGAGTGCTCGTTCTACGCCTGCATGCCCTCGAAGGCCCTGCTGCGGCCCGGTGAGCTCGCGGCGGAGGCGGGCCGCGTGCCGGGCGTGGCGACCGGCCGGCTCGACGTGGAGGCAGTGCTCGCGAGGCGCGACGAGGTCGTCCACGACCTCGACGACTCGTCCCAGCTGCCGTGGCTCGACGAGCGGGGGGTGACGCTCGTCCGCGGCCACGGACGGCTCGACGGGGAGCGGCGGGTGCGCGTCGGCGACGAGGCTCTCGTCGCTCGAAAGGCCGTCGTGGTCGCGACCGGGAGCTCCGCGACGATCCCGCCGGTGCCGGGTCTCGCCGAGGCCCGTCCCTGGACGAATATCGAGGCGACGACGGCCAAGCAGGTCCCGGGCCGGCTCTTCGTCCTGGGAGGCGGGGTGGTCGGGGTCGAGATGGCGCAGGCCTGGTCGTCGCTCGGCTCACGGGTGACGCTCGTCCATCGGACAGGCCGGTTGATCGAGCGCGAGGAGCCGTTCGCGAGCGAGCAGGTGGAGACAGCCCTCCGCGAAGCCGGGGTCGACATCCGCCTCGAGATCGAGGTGAGCCGTGTTTCGCGGAACGGCGTCGTCCGCGTCGAGCTCGACGACGGTCGGTCGGTCGACGCCGACGAGATCCTCGTCTCGATCGGGCGCACACCGCGAAGCGCAGACATCGGGCTCGATACGGTCGGCCTCGAGCCGGGGAACCACGTCTCGGTCGACGAGTCGCTCCGCGTGCCGGGCCACGAGGCGTGGCTCTACGCGGTCGGCGACGTCAACGGCCGTGCCCTCCTGACGCACATGGGGAAGTACCAGGCGCGACTCGCCGCCGACGCGATTCTCGGCAAGGAGGTGCAGCTCCGCTCGGATGGGGGCGCCTCGCCGCGGGTGATCTTCACCGACCCGCAGGTCGGCGCGGTCGGGCTCACGCTCGCCGCCGCCGAGGAGGCGGGCCTCACCGTGCGCGCGGTCGACGTCGAGACGAGCGGCAACGCGGGGGGCTCGTTCGTCGGGCGCGGGGCGCCCGGCACCGCGCGCCTCGTCGTGGACGAGCAGCGCGGGGTCGTCATCGGCGCGACGATCACCGGCTCGGAGGTCTCCGAGGCGCTGCACGCGGCAACGATCGCCGTCATCGGGAAGGTGCCGCTCGAGGATCTCTGGCACGCGGTGCCATCGTTCCCGACCCGCTCGGAGCTCTGGCTCCGGCTGCTCGAGGCATACGGGATGTAGCGGCGCCACCCGGGCCGGTCGGTGCCCCGCGCCGCAGCACGGGACACCGACCGAGTGCCGGCCCGGGATTCTGTCAGCCGGTGACCGGCGGCTCGAACGCGCCGATCACGCCGATCCGGGCGCTGTTGCACGCCTTCGCGCTCGTGATCTTCACGAGCATGATCCCCGCCTTGCGCGGCGCGATCGAGAAGCGGGCGACGCCCTGGGCGTTCGTCTTCACGACCTTGCTCAGGCCCTTGCCCGTGAAGCGGACGGCGACACCCTTGACCGGGTTCCGCGACTGCGTCACCTTGGCGATCACGAGCTGGCGGTTGCCGTTCGCCTTCACCATCCCCGGCGTGACCTTGAGGACACGGCACATGGGGACCTGCGGTGCGGGCTTTGGCTTCGGCGTCGCCACCGGCTTCGGCTTCGGCTTCGGCGTCGGAGCCGCGGTCGGCGGCGTTGCCGGAGCCGTGACGAGCGTCGACGCGTCGTCCGTGTTGTTCGCGCCGTTCGTGTCCTTGCCGTCACCGGCTCCGGTCGCCGAGTTGACGTAGGTCCCGGCCTGAGTGACGCGGGCGGTCAGCACGATCGACCGCTCGACGCCCGGGCCGAGCGTGCCGAGCGTGCAGCTCAGCAGGGCAGGCGTGACGGTGCAGGAGCCGTTCACGGGCTGCGTGACGGTGAGGAACGTGACCCCGCCCGGCGCGGCGTCCGTGACGACGACGTTGTGGGCCTGGTTCGGGCCGTCGTTCCGCACGAGCACGGTGTAGGTGATCTCGGCCTGGCCGTTGACGAGCCCGACCTGCGGCGTCGCCTCCTTGATGACCCGCACGTCCATGAACTCGTCCGACTTCACCGTCGGAGGCGGCGGAGACGTCGGAGTTACGCAGTTGCCGTGCTCGTCCTTCACGAGACCGGTCGGCACGGACGCCTGGTTGCCCTCGAGGTTGGGGCAGGCGTCGGTCGGGGGCGTGGGCGTGACGCAGTTGCCCTGCTCGTCCTTCACCATCCCGTCCGGAACCTCGGACTGGTTGCCCTCGATGTTCGGGCACACGTCCACCGGTGGTGGCGGCGGGCATTCGCCCAACTTCGCCCCGTGCAGGAGGTAGTAGATCTTCTGAACCAGGTTGAGGCCGGTCAGCGTCTCGCCCTTGTAACAGACCGTGTAGGTCGGCGGGGGCGGTGGGACGGGGAAGCAGAGCTTCCCGATCGCGAAGTAGCCTTCGGGCACCGTCGCCTGGTTCCCCGCGATGTTCAGGCACTTGTCCACCGGCGGCGGGATCACGACGCACTGTCCGTCCACGAGCGTGTAGCCCTCGGGCACGGTCGGCTGCGGTCCGTTCAGGTTCGGGCACACGTCAACGGGAGGAGAGAGAACACAGTTCCCCTGCTGGTCCTTGATCATCCCGTCGGGGATCTGTCCCTGGTTGCCCTCGATGTTGGGGCAGACGTCGGTCGGGGGCACGTCCGGCTGCGGGCACGCGGACACGTTCGGCTCCGGCTGCCCGACGTCGTAGGCCAGCACGAACGATCGTCCCTGCGCGTCCGCGAAGTACGCGCCGACGACTACCGGATCGACCTTGATCGCGTTGACGCTGACGCTGATCGGGTTGTTGCCGGTCTGCAGGCGCTCGTCGACACCAGGCTTGCCGACGTACTTGCAGACGAAGACCTTCCCCTCGCCGCTCGCACGGACAACCACGGACGAGCCCGAGTTGCCGACGTCGACGCTCGCGGACGTGGCGCTCACGACGGCAAGCGCCGCGACCATCGTCAGGCCCGCGAAGACTCCCAGGCGTCGCAGACGCCCATTTCCGCAGCGATGCATTGCTCTTCCCCCTCTACTCGCCCCGGCAGGCGGGACGACACTCGTTTGGCACTCTCTACACGTCTCACGGTATGACCATTCCGGGGGAGCGCTGCCCCTAGAACGAGGGGTTTCGTACCCCTCTTCGGTCTAGGTAGATCACGGGCTCTACCGGCACGGATGTCCGGGGCAGCCGTAACGCGTCGCGATACGCTCGCGCACGTGCGCAGGGTCGCGGCGACGCGCTACGTGACACCCCTGCGGGAGGGTGGCTCGCTGCCCGCGCTCGTCGAGGCGGACGACGACGGGCTCTATGTCCTCAAGTTCAGCGGCGCGGGGCAGGGGCCGAAGGCGCTCGTCGCGGAGGTGATCGTCGGAGAGATCGCCCGCGCGCTCGGGTTTCCCGTGCCCGAGCTCGTCCTGATCGAGCTCGATCCCGCGATCGGTCGCGCCGAGCCCGATCCCGAGATCCAGGACCTGCTGCTCGCAAGCGGTGGCCTCAACCTCGGTGTCGACTTCCTGCCGGGCGCGCTGCCGTTCAGCCCCGCCGCTGGGCCGCCGCCGTCCCCGGAGCTCGCCGCGGACATCGTCTGGCTCGACGCCCTCGCGACGAACGTCGACCGGACGGCGCAGAACCCGAACCTGCTCTGGTGGCACGACCGGCTCTGGCTGATCGACCACGGCGCGGCGCTCTACTTCCATCACGCCGAGGACGTCTCGGCGGAGCACGCGCGCGGACGTTTCGAGGCCGTGCGCGACCATGTCCTGTTGCCGTACGCGTCCTCGATCGCGGATGCGGACGAGCGGCTCGTCGGGCGCGTCGAGCGCCACGCCGTCGAGCGGATCGTCGCGGAGGTTCCGGCCGAGTGGCTCGGCGCGGGTGGGGGAGACGTGTACGTCGACTACCTGTCGCGGCGCCTCGAGACGCCGCGCGGATTCGTGGAGGAGGCAGAGTCCGCCCGTGGCTGAGCCGTTCTCGTACGCGATCCTGCGTCTCGTGCCCGACATCGAGCGCGGCGAGCGGCTCAACGTCGGGGTCGTCGTCTTCTGCCGGCCGCTCGACTTCGTGGGCGCGCGGACATGGCTCGACGAGGAGCGGGCGCGGGCGCTCGGGGCAGAGCTGGACCTCGAAGCCGCGCGCCGGCACCTCGCCGCGATCGAGTGCGTCGCCGCGGGCGATCCCGCCGCAGGCCCGATCGCCGCCCTCGACACGACGGCGCGCTTTCACTGGCTCGTCGCCCCGTCGAGCACGATCGTCCAGCCGTCGGAGGTGCATACCGGCCTGTGCGAGGACCCGGCAGCGTGCCTCGACGAGCTGTTCGAGCGGCTGGTGCGCTGATGCTCGATCCCTCCCTGCCCGTACCGCCGGTCGGGCGGACCTTCGCTGCGCGACGCCGCGTACGGCTCGCGGACATGGACGAGACCGGCCGGCTGCGGCTCGACGCCGTCGCGCGGTTCCTGCAGGACGTCGCGATCGACGACGTCCAGGAGACAGGGTGGGGCCTGCCCGAGCATCTCTGGTTCGTGCGCCGGATCCGGATCGAGGTGCGCGCGCCGTTCGTCGAGGATCGAGAGGCCGGCTTGCTCACGTGGTGCAGCGGGCTCGCGGCGATCGCCGCGGGCCGCCGCTGGTCGCTCGAGGGCGACCGTGGCGGCCGCATCGAGGTCGACAGCGTCTGGATCCACCTCGGTCCCGAGCAGCGACCTGCACGGATCGAGTCGTTCGGCATCTACGCCGAGGCGACCGGCGGCCGTCCGGTCTCCACTCGGCTCGAGCTGCCGCCACCGCCCGACGACGCTCCGAGCTCGACGTGGGCGCTCCGCTCGACCGACGTCGATCTTCACGGTCACCTGAACAACGCCGTCTACTGGCAAGCGGTCGAAGACGTCGCGCGCAGCGAGGGCGTCGATCTCGCGGCGCCCCTCGTCGCGGAGCTCGACTACCGCGATCCGATCGACCTCGCCGACCGCGTGGAACTCGCGACCTCGCGGTCCGGCGACGCGGTCTCCCTCGGCTTCCGCGTCGGCGACGCCGTCAGGGCCGTGGCGCGTCTCAGCTAGCGCCGCGGCCGCAGCGCGGCGAACGGGTCGGTGATCGCGAGCCGGTCGTCACGAAAGCGGAAGACCTCGGCAGGCCGCCCGCCGGCGCGGCCCGAGGGCCGGCGCTCGCCGGTCGGCTCGATGACGGCACGACGCTCGAGGACGCGGCGGAGGTTGGTGGCGGAGACCTCGTGGCCGAGTGCGGCGACGTACACCTCGCGCAGCTCGGCGAGCGTGAAGGTCGGCGGTGCGAGCGCGAACCCCGCGTTCGAGTACGAGAGCTTGCCGCGCAGTCGGTCCCGTCCGGCGAGCACGATGCCGCCGTGGTCGAAGGCGGTGGGCGGTAGGTCGTCGACCGGATGCCACCGCGTGTCCGCGGGCACGTCCGGGTCGACGCCGAGCTCGACCAGGCCGAGGTACGCGGTCGCGAGCTCCCACGCGGTCGGGTCGCGCGCAGGGTCGCTGTAGGTCGCGAGCTGCTCGAGGTGCGACACGTCGCGGACGTCGACCTTCGCCGCGAGATGGCGCCGGATCGACCCCTCGAGCGTCTCGCCCGGCTCGAGCAGTCCGCCCGGGAGAGCCCAGGCGCCACGGAACGGGTCGCGGCCGCGTTCCCAGAGCAGGGCCTGCAGCGACCCCTCGCGTACCTGGAGGACGACGGCGAGGCTTGCGTGACGTGGTCTGGTAGACTCGGCTGACAGTTTACGACTCATAGGCGAAAACTAGCTGAAACCAGGAGCGACATCGATGACACCACCGTTCAACCGCCTTATCGTCGGCGCGGCGCTCGTCCTCGCCGCCACGGCCCTCGCCGCGGGCTGCGGCGGCAGCGACGAGGCGAGCGGCACGACGACCGAGACCGAGACGACGACAACGGCACCGACCTCCGACCTCCGGATCGCGCTCGTCGCGGACGCGGGGCAGCTCAACGACAACGGGTTCAACGAGCTCGCCTACAAGGGTCTCAAGCGTGCGCAACGCGTGCTCGGGGTGCAGGGACGGGTCGTCCAGGCGAATAGCGCGGCGGACTACATCCCCAACATGTCGACGCTCGCACGGCAGGGCTACGACCTTGTCATCGGCGTGGGGTTCGCGCAGGGCGAGGCGATCGCCGCGACGGCGAAGCGCTTCCCGGACACGAACTTCGCGATCGTCGACGTCGACCAGGCGTCCCTCAAGGGCAAGCCCGCGAACGTCGAGGGGCTGCTCTTCCGCGAGGAGCAGGTCGGCTACCTCGTCGGCTACCTCGGCGCGCTCGAGGCGAAGCGTGCCGGAGCCGAGTCGATCAGCGCCGTCGGCGGCTTCAAGGAGCCTCCGGTCGATCGTTTCATCGCGGGCTACCGCGCGGGCGCCAAGGCGGCGGTTCCCGGCACGAAGGTGAAGTGGGACTACTCCCAGGACTGGGAGGACCAGGCGAAGTGCAAGGAGCTTGCCCTGAACCAGATCGCGGCCGGCTCGAAGGTGGTCTTTCAGGTCGCGGGCGGCTGTGGGCTCGGCGCGATCTCAGGGGCGAAGGACAAGGGAGTCTGGGCGATCGGTGTCGACGGCGACCAGTCGTTCCTCGGCCCGCACGTGCTGACGAGCGCCCTCAAGGGCGTCGACAGCGCGGTCTTCCTGACGATCAAGGCGCTGCAGGACGGCACGTTCGCCGGCGGCGGCAACACCGTGTTCGGCCTCGACCAGGACGGTGTCGGCCTCGGCACGCTCAGCCCGAAGGCGAACGCCGACGACGTCGCGGCGACCGAGAAGGTCGAGCGCGAGATCGCCGACGGGAAGATCACCGGCATCCCGACCACGCTCAGCTAGAGCCTGGCACGGGGTCTGGCACCCGCGAGGGTGCCTGACCCCAGTGCGCGACGCGGGGGACAGGCACCTGCGGTGCCAGTCCCCCTAGGCCGTCCGCACCGAGTACACCGGCGGCAGGTGGTCGGCCACCTGCCGCCAGCTCGCGCCGGCGTCGGCCGAGCCGAACACCTCACCCGACGTCGCGCCGAAGTAGAGCTCCATGCGCTCGCCCTCGCCGGCGTTGTCGAACGCCTCCCGCAGGATCGTGAGGTAGGACTGAGCGGGAAGGCCGTCGCCGCGCGGGGTCCACGTCGCGCCCGCGTCGCGCGTCTCCCACACGCGGACGGCGCCTTCGGGCGGCGTCCGGTCCTCGGCGCCGATCAGCGGGATGACGTACGCGCTGTCCGGGTCGGACGGATCGACGACGATGGGAAAGCCGAAGTCCGAGGGAAGCCCGTCGCCGACGTCGATCCAGTTCTCCCCGGCGTCGTCCGAGCGGTAGACGCCGCCGTGGAACTGCATGAAGAGGCGCTCCGGCTTCGCGGGGGAGCGGCGGACGTCGTGGACGCAGTGCTGGATCGGATTGCCGCGTGCCTCTTCGGGGAGGTAGTCGGGCTCGATCCCGGTGTTCGAGTGCCGCCACGTCTCGCCGCCGTCGTCCGAGAGCCAGACCCCGACCGACGAGATTGCGACGAGGAGGCGCGACGGGTCGCCCTGCCACGGCGCGATCGTGTGGAGGCAGAGGCCGCCGTTCCCGGGGCTCCAGTCGGGACGCGTCGGGTGGTCCCAGAGCCCACGGTTGAGCGACCACGTGAGACCCCCGTCGCGGCTCTCGAAGAGCGGGCCGGGATCGCCGCCGGCGTAGAGGACGCCGTCCGCCTCGCCCGGGACGATCACCCAGAGCCGCTCGAGCGCCTGCTCCTCGCCCTCGGGCAGGGTCGTGCCCTCGGCCTGCTCCCACTCGCCGGTCGGATCGTCCGTGACCCAGATGCGGGGGCCGTAGAACCACGATGTGACAGACGCGAGGTAGCGCCCGGTGCGCGGGTCGCGCATCGCGTACTCGACGCTCTGGCCCGCGAACGCACGCGCGGTGATCTCGAACCCGCCGCCGTTGCCCTCGAGGCGGAACAGGCCCTTCTTCGTGCCCACCAGCAGTTCGGTCAAGTCATCCTCCCGTGATCGCGGGGAGCACGTGCACGCGATCGGCCTCGCCGACCGGTGTCGACCTTTCCCCGGGTGTGCCGTTGACGAAGACGTTCACGTGCTCGCGGATCCGGCCCTGCTCGTCGAGCACCCAGCCGGCGATCGGCGGATGCGCCTGCTCGAGCGCCCCGAGCACCTCGCCGACGGTGGCGCCCGCGATCGCGTGGGTGCGGCCGCCGCACAGCTCTGAGAGCGGGGCACGGAGCGTCACCTGCGCCATGGCGCGATCGTAGGCCTCGTCACGCCCTGTAGACGTTCGGTTCACCCCACCTTCGACAGCGGGCGTCTCAGCGGCGGAGAAACAGGTTCAGCAGGATCGTTCCGACGACCGACACGACCACCATCAGGCCGATCGGGACGAACACGCGCACGTTCTCCGAGGGCTTCCACGAAAGCGTTCCGGGCAGGTGATCGATCCCGAGTCGTGCGAGGAGCAGCGCGCCCAGCCCGACGATCCCGAGCACGGCGGCAGCGACCAGCAAGACCTTTCCCGCCGTCTCCATGGTCCCAGCGTAGGCCCCGTGGGTCAGGGGGCAAGCTCGAGCACGCCGTGAGGCGAACCGTAGTCAGCAAGGAGATCGAGGAACGGCTGCGCCGGGAACGCTTCCGGCCCGAGCACGCCCGTCCCCGACCAGGCGCCGGAGTCGAGCAGCTCGAGGGCGACGGCGGGGTTGAGGGCGGTCTGCCAGACGACGGCCTGGTGCCCGTACTCGCGCATCGACCAGTCGTTGTCGACGACGTGGTAGAGGTACGTGCGTCGCGGCTTTCCGTCGCGACCGGTCCCGGTGACGAGCGTGCCTGCGCACGTCTTGCCGCTCATCCGCTCGCCGAGCGTCGCCGGATCCGGCAGCGCCGCCGCGACGACGTCACGCGGAGCGACCTCGACGCCCTTCACGCGGATCGGCTCCTTGCCGTCGAGCCCGAGCTTGTGCAGCGTCCTCAGCACCTCGATGAACTCGTCGCCGAGGCCGTACTTGAACGTCACGCGGCGGCAGTCGACGAAGCGCGGCACGAGGAGCACCTCCTCGTGCTCGACGTTGACGCACTCGACAGGCCCGATGCCCTCCGGGAAGTCGAACGTCTCCGGCTCGGAGAACGGAGCGGTCGTGAACCAGCCACGGTCGCGCTCCCAGATCACCGGCGGGTTGAGGCATTCCTCGATCGTCGTCCAGATGGAAAACGTAGGGGCGAAGTCGTAGCCCTCGACCACGAGGTTCGCACCGTCGCGGACACCGACCTCGTCGATCTCCGAGAAGAGCTCGTCCGCAGCGTGCCGCGCGAAGACGTCGGCGGCGCCCGGCTCGATCCCGATCCCCACCAGCGCGAGCAAGCCCTTCTCCTTCCAGGCCGCGGCGCGGTCGAACTGATAGTCGCCGAGCTTGACGCCGGTGAGCTCGAACGGCTTCTCGGCGTGCGGCTCGGAGAGAGTCATCGCCATGTCGAGGTACGTCACACCCGCCTCGAAACAGGCGTCGAACACGGGGACGTTGAAGACCGGGTCGACGGCATTCAGCACGGCGTCGGGCCGCGTCTCGCGGATCAGCTCCGACACGGCCTCGCGGCTCGAGGCGTCGATCCGGTGCGCGGAGAAGCGGCCGTCGTCGAGCGAGGCGACGAGCGACGCCGGGCGCGACGCGTCGTAGTCCGCGAGCGCGCAATGGTCGAAGAAGGCGCGCCGCGCCGCGATCGACGCGAACGCCGAGCCGACTCCACCCGTGCCGACGACGAGGATCCGCATGCGCGGGGTTCTACCGAATCATCGTGCGGACGTTCACACGCAATGATGTGCTCGTGAACGGCGCAGGCCGGCCATGCAAGGGTGTTGCGACCGCGAAGGCGGGCGCCTTCAGGGATCTGCCCTCGCCGCAGGCGAGGGATCGAGCCGCGGGGTTCGGCTCCTGCCGAATTCCGCCTGGCGAAGGAGGAGCATGAGCGTTTCGGTGGCGCAGCAGAAGATGTTCGTCGACGGTGAGTTCGTCGACGCCCTCTCGGGCGAGACGATGGAGGTGCTGAATCCGGCCACGGGCGAGGTCATCGCCGAGGTGCCGCGGGCCGGTGAGGAGGACGTCGACCGCGCGGTCGCAGCGGCCGAGAGAGCGTGGGAGACCTGGCGCGAGAAGACGCCGAAGGACCGGATGGAGCTCCTGCTCGGTCTCGCCGACGTGATCGACGAGAACGCCGAGGAGCTCGCGCGACTCGAGTCGCGGAACGTCGGCAAGCCGTGGTGGGTCGCCGTCGACGAGCCCGGCGTGATGTCGGACAACCTCCGCTTCTTCGCCGGCGCCGCGCGGAACCTCGAGGGCAAGTCCGCTGCGGAGTACGTCGAGGGCTACACGTCGATGATCCGCCGTGAGCCGCTCGGCATCGTCGCCGGCATCGCCCCGTGGAACTACCCCCTGTTCATGGTGATCTGGAAGATGGGACCGGCGCTCGCCGCGGGCAACGTGCAGATCGTCAAGCCCGCCGAGCAGACGCCGCTCACCGTGCTGCGCTTCGTCGAGCTCGCGCAGGAGATCCTCCCGAAGGGCGTCCTTCAGGTCGTGACCGGCGACGGCGTCCCTGCCGGCGACCGCCTCGTGCGGCACCCGTCGGTGCGCCTGGTGTCCCTCACGGGCGACACGGCGACCGGGAAGCTGATCGCCAAGAACGCGGCCGACACCGTCAAGCGAGTGCACCTCGAGCTGGGCGGCAAGGCGCCGATGGTGGTGCTCGACGACGCCGATCCGGCGACCGTGGCCGAGGCGATCAAGGTCGGCGGCTACTTCAACTCCGGCCAGGACTGCACGGCTTCGTCCCGGATCCTGGTCTCGGAGCGCATCTACGACGACGTGCTCTCGGCAAGCGTCACCGCGGTCGAGGGAATGTCCGTCGGCGACCCGGCGACCGACGACGAGATCGGCATGGGCCCGGTCATCTCGGCCGAGCAGCAGGAGCGGGTGCTCGGGTTCCTCGAGCGCGCGCAGGACGCCAAGGCCACCGTCGTCACCGGCGGCGGCGCAGTCGGCGACCGCGGCTTCTTCGTCGCGCCGACGATCGTCACCGACGTCGCGCAGGACGCCGAGATCGTCCAGAACGAGGTCTTCGGCCCCGTCGTCACGATGCAGCCGTTCGCCTCCGACGAAGAGGCGGTCGCCATGGCGAACGGCGTCCGCTACGGCCTCGCGTCGTCGGTCTTCTCCGAGAACGTCGGCCGCGCGATGAAGGTCGCTGCCCGGCTCGACTTCGGCACGGTGTGGGTCAACGAGCACCTGTTCCCGCTCACGCCCGAGATGCCGCACGGCGGCTTCAAGGAGTCGGGCTACGGCAAGGACATGTCGCTCTACTCGATGGAGGAGTACACGCGGATCAAGCACGTCTGCGTGAAGCTTTCCTGAGGCGCTTTGCGACTCGGGAAAGCTCGGGTGCGGCAGCGCAGCCGCCGCACCCGGTTGCGGATTGCGAGTCGCTTTGGTAGGAAGACCTCGCATTGCGCAGCCAATCGGAGGCCAGGGCGTCGAGGGAGGCAAGCCCGCCGGGGGTCGGTCGCAGGGGTCACGCGCAGCGCGGCCCCGTCTCGCGCGCACCCGAGCTCGACCGCGTCGACCGCGGGATCATCCACGCGCTGCAGCGCAACGGTCGTGAGTCGTTCCGGCGGATTGCGGCCAACCTCGGCGTCTCCGAGGCGACCGTGCGGGCGCGGTACGGCCGGCTCTGCGACCAGAACATCCTCCAGGTCACGGGCGTCACGAACCCGCTGGGGCTCGGCTTCGACTCCTGGGCGATGGTCGGGATCCGCACGACCGGCCCACCCGAGGTCGTTGCGGACGAGCTCTCCCAGTGGGAGGAGGCCGACTACGTCGTGGTCACGACGGGCCGCTTCGACCTGCTCGTCGAGATCGTCTGCGCCGATCGCAGGGGATTGCTCGACATGACCAACCGCATCCGGTCGCTTCCCGAGGTCGTGTCGACCGAGACGTTCCTGTACCTCGAGCTCTGGAAGCAGCTCTACGACTGGGGCGTAGGTGAGCGCGACGCGGCGGTGACAGCCCCCGCGGGGGAGACAGAGTGAGCGGAAGCACGATGGCGCCGGACGTCCGGCTCGAGGAGGTCGTCAAGGAGTTCGGGGACACGCGGGCCGTCGACGGCATCTCGCTCGAGATCCCGCGCGGCTCGTTCTTCGCTCTCCTGGGCCCGTCGGGGTGCGGGAAGACGACGACGCTGCGGATGATCGGCGGCTTCGAGGAGGCGACCTCGGGACGGATCTTCCTCGGCGACCGCGACGTCGTCGGGCTGCCGCCGTACAAGCGGGACGTGAACACCGTGTTCCAGAGCTACGCGCTCTTCCCGCACATGACCGTCGCTGAGAACGTCGCGTTCGGGCTCCAGCGGAAGGGCTTGGCGAAAGCGGAGGTCAAGACGCGCGTGTCCGAGATCCTCGAGCTCGTCGACCTCGCCGGCCGCGAAAGCCGGAAGCCGCGCCAGTTGTCCGGAGGCCAGCAGCAGCGCGTCGCGCTCGCGCGCGCGATCGTGAACAACCCACGCGTGCTCCTGCTCGACGAGCCGCTCGGCGCGCTCGACCTCAAGCTCCGCAAGCAGATGCAGCTCGAGCTGAAGCGCATCCAGAACGAGGTCGGCATCACGTTCGTCCACGTCACGCACGACCAGGAAGAGGCGATGACGATGGCCGACGCGATCGCCGTGATGAACGGCGGCCGGATCGAGCAGCTCGGGACGCCGGCAGAGCTCTACGAGAGCCCGCGCACGGCGTTCGTCGCCGGCTTCCTCGGCAAGTCGAACCTGCTCGAGGGGACGATCACAGGCGACGGCGTGATCCGGCTCGTCGACGGCTCCGAGCTCCGGGCGTCCACGAACGGCTCGCACGGCCCCGTGTCGATCGGCGTGCGGCCGGAGAAGATCAGCCTGCGCGACGGGGGCGTCAACCGGCTCTCGGGGAAGGTGAAGGAGTCTGCGTACATCGGAGTCGCGACCGAGGTCGTCGTCGCGACGTCGGTCGGAGAGATGTCCGTGTTCCACCAGAACGTCGAAGCGGGCGGCGTCGCGCCGGCGCCGGGAAGCCAGGTGACCCTGTCGTGGGCGCCCGAGGCGACGTTCGTCGTCGATCGAGGAGAGGAGCAGGCCGAATGACCATGCGGATCACCAGGCGGGAACTCGTTCAGCGCGGTGCGGCCGGCGTCACGATCTTGAGCCTGCCGGGGCTTCTCGCCGCCTGCGGGGGCTCGTCGAGCGGCGGCGGTGGTGGCGGCGAGGTCGCCGACACCCTTCGGTTCTCGAACTGGCCGCTCTACATCGACTACGACGAGAAGACGAAGAAGCACCCGACGCTCGACCAGTTCACCCAGAAGACCGGCATCAAGGTCGACTACTTCGAGGACATCAACGACAACGCGTCGTACTTCGCGAAGGTCCAGGGCCCGCTGTCGCAGGGTCGTGGGATCGACCGCGACATCTTCGTCTTCACGGACAGCTCGCGGTACCCGCAGCTCCTCGTGAGCAAGGAGTGGGTCGAGCCACTCGACAAGGACAAGATCCCGAACATCTCGAACCTCATCGACGCGCAGAAGAGCCCGACGTTCGACCCCGACCGGACGTACAGCCTTCCGTGGCAGTCAGGGATGACCGGCATCGCGTGGAACGAGGACGTCACGGGGCCTGTGACGTCGATCCAGCAGCTCCTCGAAGACCCGAAGCTCAAGGGCAAGGTCACGATGCTGACCGAGATGGCCGACTCGATGGGGCTCGTGATGCTCGACAGCGGCGACGACCCCTCGGTCGTCACGGACGAGACGTTCGACAAGGCGATCGGCCGCGTCCAGAAGGCGGTCGACGACGGCCAGATCCGGCGGTTCACCGGCAACGACTACGCGCAGCCACTCACCAAGGGCGACCTCGCCGCGGCCGTGGCCTGGTCGGGCGACGTCGTGCAGCTGCTCGCCTCGAACCCGAAGCTCAAGTGGGCGATCCCGGAGAAGGGCGCGATGATCTGGACGGACAACATGTTCGTCCCGCTCGAGGGCTCGAGCCCCACCGCGTCGACGTACATGAACTTCGTCTACGACCCCAAGATCCAGGCCCAGATCGCGGCGTACGTGAACTACGTGCCGCCCGTCAAGGGCACCCGCGAGGAGCTCGCGAAGACGGATCCGGAGACCGCGAAGAACACGCTGATCTTCCCGTCCGACGAGATGCTCTCCGAGGTGCACTCGTTCTCGGGCGAGGCCCTCAACAACGAGGACTACATCCAGAAGTGGCAGACCGTTCTGGGAGCGTAGGGCTGGTCCGGGGCCGCGCGTGACCTTTCTCCACCGCCACAAGTGGCTCACGCCGTACCTGCTCCTGCTGCCGGGCATCGCGTGGCTGGCGGTGTTCTTCCTCGTGCCACTCGGGTTCCTCGGCTACCAGTCGCTCCAGTCCGGCTCGTTCGAGAGCGGGTACAGCTTCACCTGGGAGTTCTCGAACTACTGGGACGCGATCTCGACGTACAACGAGCAGCTGATCCGCTCGTTCCTCTACGCCGGGATCGCGACCGTGATCGCGCTGCTCGTCGCGTACCCGCTCGTCTACTGGATCGCGTTCCGAGGCGGCCGGTGGAAGAACCTGTTCCTGATCCTGATCGTCGCGCCGCTCTTCGTCACGTACCTCGTGCGGACGCTCGCGTGGCTCAACATCCTCGCCGACGAGGGGCCGATCGTGAACACCCTCAAGACGCTCGGGATCCTCGGCTCGGACGGGCGGCTCCTCGCGACCGGGTTCGCCGTCGTCGCGGGGATCACCTACAACTTCCTGCCCTTCATGGCACTGCCGCTCTACGTGTCCCTGGAGCAGATCGACAGCCGGCTGCTCGAGGCGGCGGAGGATCTCTACGCGAGCAAGCGCCAGGCGTTCCTGCGCGTGACGCTGCCGCTCTCGGCGCCGGGCATCGTCGCAGGCACCCTGCTCACGTTCATCCCCGCGGCCGGTGACTTCATCAACGCGCAGCTGCTCGGGACGCCGCGCCAGTCGATGGTCGGGAACGTGATCCAGTCGAAGTTCCTCGAGCTGATCGACTATCCCGCCGCCGCCTCGCTCTCGTTCATCCTGATGGCGCTGATCCTCGCCGCCCTGCTCGTCTACGCACGCGCGGTGGGGACGGAAAGGCTGACGGGGTAGCGGTGCGCTGGGTCCGCAAGCACCTGCTCACGGGCTACGCGATCCTCGCGTTCGGCTACCTGATGCTGCCGGTCGCGGTGGTGATCCTCTTCTCGTTCAACGCGCCGGCAGGTCGCTTCAACTACGTCTGGGAGGGCTTCACGCTCGACAACTGGATCCACTGGGACGCGGTCCCGGGGATCCGGGACGCGGTCGTCAAGTCGCTGGAGGTCGGGATCGTCTCGACGATCGCGGCGACCGCGCTGGGGACCGTCCTCGCGCTCGCGATCGTCCGCCACCGCTTCCGCGGCCGAGGCTTCGTCAACGTCCTCGTCTTCCTGCCGATGTCGACGCCGGAGATCGTCCTCGGGGCCTCGCTGCTCACGATGTTCCTCCAGGCGCAGGTCGTGACCGGGTTCGTGACGATCTTCATCGCCCACGTGATGTTCATCGTCAGCTACGTCGTGGTGACCGTGAAGGCGCGGCTGATCGACTTCGACCGCCATCTCGAGGAGGCCGCGATGGACCTCGGGGCGGGTGAGTGGACGACCTTCAGGCTGATCACGCTGCCGCTGCTCGCGCCGGCGATCCTGAGCGCGGCGCTGCTCGGGTTCGCGCTCTCGATCGACGACTTCGTGATCACGTACTTCGTCGCCGGCTCGACGACGACGTTCCCGCTCTTCGTCTGGGGCGCGGCCAGAGTCTCCGTGCCGCCGCAGGTGAACGTCATCGCGAGCGCGATCTTCCTCGTGTCGGTGCTCTTCATGGTCGGCAACGTGTTGTGGGGCCTCCGTGCCTCGCGCCGTTCCCGCGAGCCGCTGCCGCAGGCACTTCCGATCCCCGAAGCGCTCCCACAACCGGAGGCCGCATGACCCAGACCGTCGCCGCAGACCTGCAGCAGCTCGCGAAGGACCACCTCTGGATGCACTTCACGCGCATGAGCGGGTATCGCGACAGCGAGATCCCCGTGATCGTGCGCGGCGACGGGTGCTACCTCGAGGACGCCAACGGCAAGCGCTACCTCGACGCGCTGGCGGGGCTCTTCTCCGTCAACATCGGCTACGGCTTCGGCGAGGAGATCGGCCAGGCGGCGCTCGAGCAGATGCGCGAGCTGCCGTTCTACACCAACTGGACGTACGCCCACCCGCGTGCGATCGAGCTCGCCTCCGAGGTCGCGTCCCTCGCGCCGGGGGACCTGAATCGCGCCTTCTTCGTCTCCGGAGGCTCGGAGGCGGTCGAGTCGGCGTGGAAGCTCGCGCGCCAGTACTACCTCGCGCGCGGGCAGAAGCGGCTGCGCACGTTCGCCGGCTCGTCGCCGGAGCGCGACCACGATGCGGTCGCCGCGAACCTCGCGACACCTCCCCGCCGCTACAAGGCGATCACGCGCTCGACGGCGTACCACGGGACGACGCTCGGCGCGCTGTCGCTGACCGGGATCCCCGCGATCCGAATGCCGTTCGAGCCGCTGCTCCCCGAGGTGCGGAACGTCCGCAACACGAACCGCTACCGGCGGCCCGACGGCGAGACCGAGGAGGAGTTCACCGCCGACCTGCTCGCCGAGCTCGAGTGGACGATCGAGTCGATGGGGCCCGAGACCGTGTGCCTCGTCCACATGGAGCCGGTGCAGAACTCGGGCGGCGCCTTCACCGCGCCGGTCGGATACTGGAAAGGCGTGCGGGAGCTCTGCGACCGCTACGACATCCTTCTCTCGGCCGACGAGGTGATCACCGGGTTCGGGCGGATAGGCGCCTGGTTCGCGTCGGAGCGCTACGACATCCGGCCCGACATCATCACGTCCGCGAAGGGCCTCTCCTCCTCGTACGCGGCGATCGGCGCGGTGATCGCGACCGACCGCGTCGCCGAGCCGTTCCTCGAAGGCCCGACGATGTACACGCACGGCATCACCTTCGGCGGCCACCCGGCGCAGTGCGCGGTCGCCCTGAAGAACATCGAGATCATGAAGCGGGAGCGGATCGTCGAGCACGTGCGCGAGAAGGAAGGCGTCTTCCGGGCCAAGCTGGAGACGCTCCTCGACCTCGACATCGTCGGCGACGTGCGCGGCGCGGGCTTCTTCTACGCCCTGGAGCTCGTGAAGGACTCGGAGACGAAGCAGACGTTCGACGACGCCGAGTGCGAGGCGCTGCTTCGCGGCTATCTCTCTCCCGCGTTCTTCGACGCGGGCCTCATCTGCCGCGCGGACGACCGCGGCGACCCCGTCGTGCAGATCTCGCCGCCGCTCGTCGCGGGTGAGGCGGAGATGGACGAGATCGTCGGCATCCTGGGCGACGTGCTCGCCGAGGCGCAGCGGCGCCTGCGGAGCACGTCGTAAGGCTCCCCTAACGGGTTTCGGGGGCATCCCCGAGCCCGGGGTAGGGTTTTCCGCACCACGGGCCGGATTCGGCTCGGGCACCCTGGGACGAGCAAACGAGCAGCGAGGAGAGGGCCCATGGAGAGCGAGAACGGCACGGTCGTCGTCGCACGCGAGGTAATGCGACGGTACGGCGCGGGCGAGACGGCCGTCGACGCCCTGCGCGGCGTGTCGGTGGACGTCCCGCGCGGGAAGCTGACCGCGGTGATGGGCCCGTCCGGGTCGGGCAAGTCGACGCTGATGCACATCCTCGCCGGCCTCGACAAGCCGACCTCGGGCTCCGTGACGATCGCGGGGAAGGAGATCACGACGCTCAAGGACTCCGACCTGACGAAGCTCCGGCGCGAGCACATCGGTTTCGTCTTCCAGTTCTTCAACCTCCTGCCGATGCTGAACGCCGAGGAGAACATCCGGCTCCCGCTCTCGATCGCGGGCGAGAAGCCCGACCCGGCCTTCTTCGATCAGCTCATCGGGTCCGTCGGGCTCGGCGACCGGCTCTCGCATCGTCCCGCAGAGCTCTCCGGCGGCCAGCAGCAGCGCGTCGCGATCGCCCGCGCGCTCGTCTCGCAGCCCGACGTCGTGTTCGCGGACGAGCCGACGGGGAACCTCGACTCCCACACGGGTCAAGAGATCCTCGAGCTACTGCGTCATTCGGTCGAGGACCTCGGACAGACGATCGTGATGGTCACCCACGAGGCGCGCGCGGCCGCGATCGCCGACCGCGTCCTCTACCTGGCCGACGGGCGCATCGTCCGCGAGCTCTCCGGCGCCTCGCAGCACGAGATCGGCGAGGCCATGGAGGAGATCGCCGCCATATGACCGCGTTCACGCTCAAGGGTCTGCTGACGCGGAAGCTCCGCACCGCGCTCACCGCGATCGCGATCGTCCTCGGCGTGGCGACGGTGAGCGGCACCTTCGTGCTCACCGACTCGATCGACAAGGCGTTCGACTCGATCTTCTCGGACGTCTACCGGAACACGGACGCGACGATCACGCCGAAGTCGGCGTTCGACACCGGCGACAACGGGTCGACGGAGGCGCCGTTCGACCAGTCGCTGCTCGCCCAGGTGCGGGCGCTGCCGGACGTCTCCGACGCGATCGGCGGCGTCTCGAGCGACAGCGCGCAGCTCGTCAAGGACGGTAAGACGATCGCCTTCGGCGGCGCGCCGAACCTCGGCTTCTCGGTCGACCCGACGAGGCCGCAGTTCAACAGCCTGACGCTCGTACAGGGCAAGTGGCCCGGACCGAACGAGGTCGTCGTCGACAAGTCGACGGCGGACAAGAAGGACCTCGCTCCCGGCCAGACGATCGGCGTGCAGGTCGAAGGCCCGCTCGAGCAGCTTCGGATCTCCGGTCTCGTCAAGTTCGGGTCCGTGAGCTCGATCGGCGGAGCGACGCTTTCCGGCTTCGATCTCGCGACGGCGCAGCGGCTCTTCGGCAAGGTCGGCAAGCTCGACCAGATCCGCGTCGCCGCCAAGCCGGGTGTCTCGCCCGCGAAGCTCATCGATCAGATCCGCGAGATCCTGCCGCCCAACACCGAGGTACGCAGCGGCGACGCCCAGGCGCAGGAGGACGCGAAGGACACCGACCAGTTCATCTCATTCCTCCGGTACTTCCTGCTCGCCTTCGGGCTGATCGCGCTCTTCGTCGGCGCGTTCGTCATCGTCAACTCTCTGTCGATCACGATCGCGCAGCGCACGCGCGAGCTCGCCACGCTGCGGACGCTCGGGGCGTCGCGACGCCAGGTGCGGCTGTCGGTCGTGCTCGAGGCGCTCGTGATGGGCATCCTCGCCTCGATCGTCGGGCTCTTCCTCGGGCTCGGCCTGGCGAAGGGCCTGTTCTGGCTGTTCGACGCGGTCGGGTTCACGCTGCCCAACAACGGCATCCTCCTCGAGGGGCGCACGGTCGTGATCTCGCTCGCGCTCGGGATCATCGTCACGCTGATCGCCAGCTTCTTCCCGGCGCTCCGCGCGACGCGGGTGCCCCCGATCGCGGCAGTGCGCGAGGGCGCCGAGCTGCCGCCCGGCCGGTTCCATCGCTTCCGGACGCCGGTCGCGGCTCTCATCACTGCGCTCGGCTTCGCGCTGCTTGTGCTGGGACTGTTCTCGCACGGCACCTCGACCGTGCTGATCCTGCTCATCGTCGGCACGCTCCTCGTCTTCGTCGGCGTCGCGATGCTCTCCGCCCCGTTCATCCCGGTCCTCTCCGGCATCCTCGGCTGGCCGGCGACGCGGATCGGAGGCGCCGCAGGGACGCTCGCCCGCGACAACGCCCGGCGCAACCCGCAGCGCACTGCGTCGACCGCCGCGGCGCTGATGATCGGGCTTGCGCTCGTGACGCTCGTCGCGACCCTGGCGGCCGGGATCACGCAGACGTTCCGGGGCGCCGTGAACGACATCTTCGTCGCCGACTACGCGATCACGGCGCAGAACAACTACTCGCCGATCCCGACCTCCGTCGGTCAGAAGGCCGCGACTACTCCCGGGGTAACGGCCGTCGGGAGCGTTCGCACCGGCGACTCGCTCGTGTTCGGCGAGCGGCAGTTCACGACCGCGGTCACGCCGGGAGCGCCGGACGTCATCTCGCTGAAGTGGAAGGACGGCTCGCAGGAGACCATGGCGAACCTCGGCGCCGACGGAGCGTTCGTCGACGACGGCTTCGCGAAGGATCACAACCTGACGGTCGGCTCGTCCGTTCCCGTGACCTTCATCACCGGGAACACGCGCACGTTCGAGGTGAAGGGCATCTTCGACCCGCCGACGGGTGGCTCGCCGTTCGGGCCGGTCACCGTCTCCGCCGCCACGTGGGATGCCGAGAACCCGCAGCCCCAGGACCTGTACACGTTCGTCAGGATCGCCGGTGGGGAGTCGGACGCGAACGTGGCCGCCCTGGAGAAGACGCTCTCGGGCTATCCGAACGCGAAGGTCCAGACGCGGCAGCAGTTCATCGACAACCAGATCTCGGGCCTGAACTCCATTCTGAACATCCTCTACGTGCTGCTCGCCCTCTCGGTGATCGTGAGCCTGTTCGGGATCGTGAACACGCTCGTGCTCACCGTGTTCGAGCGGACACGGGAGATCGGAATGCTGCGCGCGATCGGGCTGACGCGACGGCAGACGCGCCGGATGATCCGGCACGAGAGCGTGATCACCGCGCTGATCGGCGCGTTCATCGGGATCGCGCTGGGCCTGATCCTGGCGGGCATCCTCATCGCGAAGGTCGACTTCCTCGAGTTCGCCTTCCCGACGGCCCAGGTCATCGTCTTCACCATCGCCGCGATCATCGTGGGGATTCTCGCGGCGATCTTCCCGGCGCGGAGAGCGGCGAAGCTGAACCCGCTCGAGGCGCTGCACTACGAGTAAGGCGTTCGTGGGGGAACCCATGGTTCCCCCACGAGCCCCCTCCTTTGGGTTTGCGGCATGGCCGGCCGATCTTGGCCTCCCGGCCGGCGAAGCCGGCCTCCGGCCGCGGAGCTGGTTGATCCACGGTGGGAGGCCCGCGAAGAGGGGATCCAGGACCTTCGCCGGCGCGCAGAGCGGATCCGGCTCGAGCGCGCCGCAAAGCGCAAGCCGGCGTAGCTTCCGACTGGCTCAGGCGCGCGTCTTGCGGGCGACGCCGTCCTGCTCGGCTGCCTCGGCGACAGCTGTCGCGACGAGCGGCGCGACGTCTCGGTTGAAGACGCTCGGGACGATGTACTCCGCGCTTAGCTCGTCCGGCGCGATGACCGCCGCGAGCGCTCGTGACGCGGCGAGCTTCATCCCCTCGGTGATCGCCCACGCCCTGACGTCGAGCGCACCGCGGAAGACGCCCGGGAACGCGAGGACGTTGTTGATCTGGTTCGGGTAGTCGGAGCGGCCCGTCGCGACGACAGCGACCTTGCCCGGCGGCAGGTCCTCGGGCGCGATCTCCGGCGTCGGGTTCGCGAGCGCGAAGACGATCGCGTCGTCGCGCATCCGCGAAACGCCCTCTGCGCTGATCGCGCCCGGGACGGAGAAGCCGAGGAAGATATCCGCGTCGGCCAGCAGCTCGTCGGCAGTGCCACGCTCGCAGGCGTGGTTGGTGCGCTCCGCGTAAGCCGCTTTCGCGGTCGAGAGCCCCGTGCGCTCGCGGTGGACGGCACCGCCTTCGTCGCAGCCGATCACCGTGCGCGCGCCGGCGGCAAGAAGGATGTCGGTCACGGCGATACCAGCGGCGCCGACGCCCGTTGTCACGATGCGCGTGTCCGCGAGGTTCTTGTCGACGACGCGGAGCGCGTTCAGCAGCGCCGCGAGGACGACGATCGCCGTCCCGTGCTGGTCGTCGTGGAAGACCGGGATCGAGAGCTCCTCGCGGAGCCGGCGCTCGATCTCGAAGCAGCGCGGGGAGGAGATGTCCTCGAGGTTGATTCCGCCGAACCCCGGGGCGATCGCCTTGACGGCCGCGACGATCTCGTCGGGATCCGTGGTCGCGAGGCAGATCGGCCACGCGTCGACGCCGGCGAACTCCTTGAAGAGTGCCGCCTTGCCTTCCATGACGGGGAGCGCCGCCTCCGGTCCGATGTTCCCGAGCCCGAGCACCGCGGTTCCGTCGGTGACGACCGCGACCGTGTTCTGCTTCGACGTGAGCGTCCACGCCGCGCCCGGGTCGGCTGCGATCGCGGCCGAGATCCGGGCGACGCCCGGGGTGTAGGCCATCGAAAGGTCGTCCCGAGTCCTGATCGGCGACTTCGAGCGCATCTCGATCTTTCCGCCGAGGTGGAGCAGGAAGGTGCGATCGGAGACGTGCTCGACCTCGACGCCGTCGAGCGCGCGAACGGCGTCGGCGATCCGCCCGAGGTGATCGGCGTCCGTCGCCTCCACGGTGACGTCGCGGATCTTCCGACCTGGCTCGACGCGGACGATGTCGATCGCCCCGAGCAGGCCGCCGGCGTCTCCGATCGCCTGGGCGAGCCGCGCGAACGACCCGGGGCTGTCCGGCACATGGACCCGGAGGGTGGCGCTGAAGGAGGCGGAGAGGTGACCTGTCATGTGCGTACGACTCCCTCTGCCGCGAGCGCAGCGATCTCGTCGTCTTCGTAGCCTGCCTCACGCAGGACGTCGGCGGTGTGCGCTCCGACGTCGGGCGGCGCCGACGGATGGAGCGGTCGCTCGCCGTCGATGGACAGCGGCACGCCGGCCAGCGTCAGATCGGGAATCCGGGGATGGGGGAGATGCTGGAGGATGCCGAGCGCGTGTGTCTGCTCCGCGTCCGCGACGTCCGCCACGTCGGCCACCGGTGCGGCCGGGACGCCGGCGTCGGTGAGCTTTCGGTGCCACGCCGCCGTCGTCGCGGTCGCGAGCCTGGCGACGAGCAGGCTGGCTAACGCGTCGCGGTTGCGCACGCGGTCGGGATTCGTTCGGAAGCGCGGGTCGTCCACGAGCTCGGGCAGCCCGACGACCTCGCAGATCGAGCGGAACAGGCGGTCGTTGCCGCCCGCGATCATCAGCTCGCCGTCCGCCGTCGGGAAGACCTCGTACGGCGCGACCATCGGGAAGCGCGTGCCCTCGCCTCGCGGGACGGTGCCGTCCGCGAGGTACCCGGCGAGGTGGTAGCCGATGTACCCGACGGCAGTCTCGTAGAGCGACACGTCGACGAGGCCGCCCTCGCCGGTGCGCTCGCGCTCGAGCAGTGCCGCGAGGACGCCGAGCGCGGCCCAGGTCCCCGTCCCCTGATCGATCAGCGACGAGCCGACGCGAACACCCGGCCGGCCGGACTCGCCCGTGATCGAGATCAGCCCGCCGGCCGCCTGCATCAACGCGTCGTAACCCGGTTCTCTGGAGAGAGGACCGACGCGGCCGTAGGCGCCGATCGAGCAATAGACCAGGCGCGGGTTGCGCGTGCGGAGCGTCTCCGGGCCGATCCCGAGCTCCTCGGCGAGCCCGGGACGGAGGCTCTGGAGGAACACGTCGGCGCCGTCGGCCAGTCGGCGGAGCGCGTCGGCCCCGCGCTCGTCGCGAAGCGAGACCGCGAGCGACCGCTTGCCGGCGTTCGCCGAGAGGAACATGGTCCCCTCGCCGTTCCAGAACGGCGGTCCCCAGGCGCGACCGTCGTCGCCGGTGTCGGGACGCTCGACCTTGACGACGTCGGCGCCGAGCGCGGCGAGGATCTGCGCGCAGTACGGCCCCGCGATCGACGTCGTCACATCGAGGACGCGCATTCCCCGGAGCGGCGCATGCATGGCGCCATCATCGCCGGATCCCGCTCTGCGAGGATGCACTGCCGTGTTCAGCCAGTTCACCGAGTGGGTCTCCGGGGCGTGGTGGAGCTACCCGTTGATCTTCGCCGTGTCGATGATCGACGCGTTCTTCCCGGTCGTCCCGAGCGAGAGCGTCGTCATCACGGCCGGCAACCTCGCTTCGAGCGGCGATCTCTGGCTCCTCGGCGTGATCGCCGCGGCGGCCGGAGGGGCGATCGTCGGCGACAACATCTCGTACGCAATCGGCAAGTACGCCGGCGAGCACACCGTCAAGCGCCTGTTCCGCTCCGACAAGGCGCGCCGCGGCTTCGAGTGGGCCGAGGAGCAGCTCGAGCGGCGCGGCTTCTACATCATCGTCATCGCGCGGTTCATCCCGGGCGGGCGGACGGCGGTCACCTTCTCGTCCGGGTACACGCACGCAATGCCGTGGCGCCGATTCATCGTCGCCGACGTCTGCGCGGGCCTGATCTGGGGGACGTACGCGGCCATGCTCGGCTACATCGGCGGCAAGACCTTCGAGGACCAGCCCTGGAAGGGCCTGTTCCTCGGCTTCCTCATCGCGATCGGCGTCGCGGTCGGCGTGGAGGCGATCCGCTGGTACATCGGCAAGCGGCGCTCGACGCGTGGCGCCACCCCCGACGGCGACGCCACGTAGGGGGCTCGATGAACCGGCTCGCAGCTTCCTCGAGCCCGTACCTCCTCCAGCACGCGGACAACCCGGTCGACTGGTTTCCGTGGGGCGACGAGGCGTTCGCGCAGGCGAAGGAGACGGGTCGCCCGCTCCTGGTCTCGGTCGGCTACAGCTCGTGCCACTGGTGCCACGTCATGGAGCACGAGTCGTTCTCTGATCAGGCAACCGCGGCGTTGATGAACGAGCTGTTCGTCAACGTCAAGGTCGACCGCGAGGAACGGCCCGACGTCGACGCGCTGACGATGGAGGCGTGTGTGACGATGACCGGACAGGGTGGCTGGCCGACCACGGTGTTCCTGACGCCGGACGGGAGACCGTTCTACGCCGGCACCTACTTTCCCCCGGACCCGCGTCACGGGTTGCCGAGCTTTCGGCAGGTCTTGGAGGCGATCGCCGGTGCGTGGCACGACCGGCGCGACGACCTCGAGGCGCAGGCGGAGCGGCTCGTGTCCGCGCTCGGCGGCGCAACCCGCCTCGAGCCGGGCGAGGGGCCGCTGTCGCCCTCGCTCCTCGACGCCGCGGAGCGCGGGCTCGCCCGCGACTACGAGCCCGCCTTCGGCGGCTTCGGGACCGCGCCGAAGTTCCCGCCCTCGTCCGCGATCGAGCTCCTCCTGCGCCGCGGCGGGGACGAGGCTCTCGGGATGGTGCGACGGACGCTCGACGGGATGTCCGCCGGCGGGCTGTACGACGTCGTCGGCGGCGGCTTCCACCGCTACTCCGTCGACGCGCGCTGGGTCGTGCCGCACTTCGAGAAGATGCTCTACGACAACGCGCTGCTGACCTCCGCCCACCTCCATGCGTGGGTCGTGACAGGCGAGGACCGCTACCGCACGGTCGTCGAGGAGACGGTCGGGTACCTGCTGCGCGAGATGCTGCTCTCGAGCGGCGGCTTCGCCTCGGCGCAGGACGCCGACACGGACGGCATCGAGGGATTGACGTACACCTGGACGTCGGCGGAGTGGGCGGAGCTCGGGCTCGCGGCCGACTTGCTCGAGCCGTTCGAGCACGGCCGCTCGATCGTCCGCGGCGACCTCGACGCCCCGACGAAGGCGCGCCTCCTCGATCTGCGCGCCGACCGGCCGCAGCCGTTCCGCGACGACAAGGCGATCGCCTCCTGGAACGGCCTCGCGCTCGCGGCGCTTGCCGAGTCCGCCAGGCGCATCGAGCGGGACGAGTGGCTCGAGGCCGCCGTGCGGCTCGGCGACTTCCTTGTGGGGCCGCTTCACGGCGAGGACGGCCGGGTCCTGCGCAGCGTCCGCGACGGCCGGGTCAGCGGCGGCGGCTTTCTCGACGACCACGCGAACGTCGCGCACGGTCTCGTCGAGCTCCACATCGCGACCGGCGACGTGCGCTGGCTGCTCGAGGCGCGCCGGATCGCCGAACGCGCGATCGAGCTCTTCGCGGACGACGAGCGCGGCGGGTTCTTCCTCGCGCCGCACGACGGGGAGCCTCTCGCCGCCCGCTCGAAGGACCTCGACGACGATCCGATCCCGTCCGGGAACTCGATGATGGCGTCGGTGCTCGTGCGCCTCGGCCGGATCTGGGGCGACGATGCGATGATCGAGCGCGGCGAGGGCGTCCTGCGCCTCCTTGCGCCGGCGATGGAGCGCGTCCCGCGAGCATTCTCCTGGGCGCTCTGCGCCCTCGACCTCCATCTCGCGCCGCCGCGTGAGCTTGCGATCGTGGGTGACGTGCGCTCGGAGGTCGCACGCGCGGCTCTGGCGCCGTTCGCCCCGAGGAGCGTGGTCGCCGTTGGCCCGTCCGACGAGGTCCCGCTGCTCAGGGGGAAGACGCTGGTCGACGGCCGCGACGCGGTGTACGTCTGCGAGCGCTTCACCTGCCGTGTGCCCGCGACGAGCGCGGGAGAGCTGCGCGGCTGATCGGCGGGCGGGGCTCGTCCGGGTCGGGACCCGTGGGCCCTCGATCCGAATTGCACTGCCGTCGACGTTGGGTCGAACCACGGGCGTCGGCCGGACGCGCCGGGCCCGTCCGTCCACGCCGCGCTGCATGTCGCGGCCTGGATCCGCTCCGGGCTGCATGTCGGGGCGGGCGTTGGCGCCGGCTGCGTGCCGCGGCCGTCGTCCGCGCCGTCACACAGTTGGCCCGAACTCGGCACAGAGAGGTCACGATGTGCGCGCTACCTTCGGTGCCCCGTGGGTGGGTGGGGGTTTGGGATGGGACCAGCAACCGTGTGCGCGCGGAACCGCGACCGTCGTGAGATGCGCGTCAGAAAGACCGGGTGCCGTCAGGCGCGCCGGCCCCGCCCGGACAGCTAGATTCCCGCCGATGGCGACGGCCGAGGTCACCGGGGCGGAAGAGGTCGCATGGGACCTCTCGGATCTCTTCGAGGCGATCGACGACCCGCACATCGACGAGGTCGTCGCGCAGGCCGAGGTCGATGCCGTCGCGTTCCGTGAGCGCTACCACGGGAAGGTCGCCGGGATCGATCCTGCGAGCCTCGCCGAGGCGGTTGCCGAGCACGAGCGGATCGAGGCCGCAGTCGTCCGGCCGCTGACCTACGCGCACCTCGTCTTCGCGACCAACATGGCCGACTCCGCACGCGGCGCGCTCGTCGCACGTCTCGGCGAGAAGGCGGCGGCGCTCGAGACGCAGCTCCTGTTCTTCGGGCTCGAGTGGGCCGCCGCGCCGGACGACGTCGCCGAGCGCCTCCTGGCAGACCCGGCGCTCGACCACTGGCGCCATCATCTGCGCTCGCTCCGAAAGTTCAGGCCGTTCCTGCTCTCGGAGCCCGAAGAGCGCGTCGTTACCGAGAAGACCGTCTCCGGCGTCTCCGCGTGGTCGCGGCTCTACGAGGAGCAGCTGGGTGCGCTCCGCGTCGGGCTCGACGGCGACGACGTTTCGTTCGAGACGGCGCTCGCCCGCCTCTTCGACCCCGATCGCGACATCCGGCGCGTCGCCGCCGAAGCGATCACCGAGGCGCTCGGCCCCGGGCTCAGGACGCGTGCGTTCGTCTTCAACACCATCCTCTTGGACAAGTCGATCGACGACCGCATGCGCGGCTATCCGACCTGGATCTCGGCCCGCAACCTCGCGAACGAGACGACGGACGAGGCGGTCGACGCGCTCGTCGAGGCGACGACGTCGCGGTACGACGTCCCGCAGCGCTACTACCGGCTCAAGGCCCGGCTGCTCGGGGTCGACCGGCTCGAGCACTACGACCGTTCGGCGCCGGTCTCGTCGGACACGCGGAAGGTCCCGTGGGACGACGCGCGGCGGATCGTCGTCGATGCGTACAGCGAGTTCTCGGACGAGGCAGGCGCGATCGTGGCGCGCTTCTTCGACGACAACTGGATCGACGGGCCCGTCCGCCCGGACAAGCGAACCGGTGCGTTTTGCGCCACGACGGTTCCGGGCGTGCACCCGTACGTGCTGATGAACTACACGGGCGACCGCCGATCGATCCTGACGCTCGCGCACGAGCTCGGGCACGGCCTGCACGGCGTCCTCGCGCAACCGCTCGGGCTCTTCAACTCGTCGACGCCGCTGACCACGGCGGAGACCGCATCGGTGTTCGGCGAGGCGCTGACCTTCGAGCTCTTGCTCGCGAACGAGGACGACCCGCGGCGCCGCCTCGACCTGCTCACGGGCCGCATCGAGGACGCGATCGCCACGACGTTCAGGCAGATCGCGATGAACCGGTTCGAGCACGCCGTCCACACCGAGCGCCGCGGCCAGGGCGAGCTCGCCCCGGAGCGGATCGGCGAGCTCTGGCTCGAGGCGCAGAACGCGTTGTTCGCGGACTCCGTGTCGACCGAGGGGTACATGCCCTGGTGGAGCTACATCCCGCATTTCACGGGAACACCGGGCTACGTCTACGCCTATGCCTACGGCTACCTGTTCTCGCTGGCCATCTATCGCCGCTACCTCAGCGAGGGGGCGACGATGGTGGAGCCGTACCTCGACCTGCTACGCGCAGGCGGCTCCCGCTCGCCGGAGGAGCTCGCGCAGCTCGTCGGCCTCGACCTGACCGACCCGGTGATCTGGGCGAGCGGGATCGACGCCCTCTCCGAGGAGCTCGACGAAGCCGAGCGCCTCGCCGGCGAGCTCGGGCTCGGCTGACGCGGGCTAACCGCTACCGCGCGGTCGTCGTCTAACTGTGTGGCAATCCGTTTCGCGGCGGGATACGCTCGCCGCCAACGCATCTCTCCAAAGGAGCTTCAATGAGGAAGGTCGTGCTCTTGGCCGCGGCGCTCGTCGTTGCGCTCGGCATTTCCGCATCGAGTGCCACGTCGGCCGCGACGGAGACGGGGGTCACCGCCCGGACGGTCACGATCGGGGGGACCTTCCCGCTGACCGGCCCGGCGTCGCTCTACGCTCCGATCCCGGCCGCGATGAAGGCGTACTTCGCGTACATCAACTCGCGCAAAGGCCCCGACGGCAAGCGCGGCGTCTACGGCCGCCAGATCGTGTTCAAGTACTACGACGACGGCTACAACCCGGCGAACTCCGTGCAGCTGACGAGGAAGCTCGTCGAGGAGGACAAGGTCTTCGCCCTGGTCGGCACGCTCGGGACGGCGGTCAACGAGTCGATCCGGCCGTACGTCAACGCCCGCAAGGTGCCGCAGATGCTGGTCTCGACAGGCGCCTCGGTGTTCGGGGACGCGAAGAAGTACCCGTGGACCGGCGGCTGGCAGCCCGCGTACGACTACGAGGCGCGGATCTTCGGCCAGGCGATCGCCCACAACAGCCCGAACGCGAAGATCGCGGTGCTCTACCAGAACGACGACTTCGGGGCCGAGCTCCTGAACGGGCTGAAGGCCGGTCTCGGGGCCAAGGCGTCCAACATCGTCGACGCGGAGTCGCACGAGGTGACGGCCCCCGACGTCCGCGCTCAGGTTGCGAAGCTTCGTGCGTCGGGCGCGTCGATCTTCGTGATCTTCACGACGCCGAAGTTCGCGATCCAGTCCTATGCGATCGCGAACGCGCTCCGGTGGTCGCCAGCCGTGATCTACACGACGTCGGTTTCGGCCACCGACACGTTCCTCACGCTCGCGAAGAGCTCGGGCGGCGGTGACCTGCCGAACAAGACGTACACGGTGCAGTACGCCAAGGACCCGGCGAACCCGTCGTGGGACAACGACGCCGCGATGAAGAGCTACAAGCAGGTGATGGCCAAGTACCTGCCGAGCGCGCGCGTTACGGACGGCCTCAACCTCTACGGCTTCGCCACCGCAGAAGCGTTCGTCCAGCTCCTCTACTCGGCCGGGAAGAACCCGACGCGTGCGTCGCTGATGAAGGCGTATCGGAGCTGGAACCAGCCGAACCAGTTCCTGCTCCCGGGGAACCGGCAGAAGACCGGCGGCGCGGATCAGCTGCCGCTGCAGTGCGAGCGGATCATCAAGTTCACCGACGGGACGTTCCAGCCCGTCTCGAAGCTCAAGTGCGACTCGAGGAAGGCGACCTAGGCGCCGCCGCTCTCCGAGCTCGCATCGAGAACGACACGAGAGGGCGGGGGTGACCCCGCCCTCTCGGCATTCGCGGCCACGTCGCGCCCGGTGCCGTCCCGGGGCACGTACTCCTGCCAGTACTGCTCCATCTGAGTGAGCCTCGTCGTGCCGTGGGCGAGGTCGTCCGGCGCAACATTCACCGCGCGGACGATCCACTCGGGCGGGACTTCGCGTCCGGCGTCCAGCACGTTGAGGCAGCCCGGCGCCTGCTCGAAGCGCCCGAGGAAAATCCTTTCGCCGAGGAGTGCGTGCGAGAGGATGGCCCGGTTTACGGCGCCGTGGGCGACGACGAGCGCCGTGTCCCACTCCGGATTTCGAAGCAGCCGGTCGACGGCGGGCAGGACACGGTCGAACAGCTCGCCGATCGTCTCGCCGCCGAGAAAGCGCTTGTCGTTCGGGACGATGCCGTGGAGCGCGCCAACGAACTCCCTTTCCAGCTCGTCCGGCGGGATGGCCGAGAACCGGTCGCCCGCGATCTCTCGCAGCTCGGGCCAGGCCTCCACGTCATGCCGGGGCGCAACGATCGTCGCCGTCTCGACGGCCCGGGGGAGGTCGCTGGAGATGACCCGGTCGAGCGTCGTTCGTTCGAGGAGGGCGCCGGCCGCCTGCGCCTGTCGTCGTCCTTCGGCTGTCAGAGGAACGTCGTCGGGGGCGACGGGCCGCCCGTCGGCGTCGAAGTACGCCACGGCACCGTGGCGCATCAGGTAGATCCGGCGCCGCTCCATTGACGCTAGGCGACGAGCTCGGCGAGGAGCCGCAGTGCTTCGGGCTGGCGCGCCTGGAGGACGAGCGTCGTCACGCCGCAGTCGCGGAACGCGGCAACGCGTTCCGCGATCCGGTCCCGACCGCCGACGAGCGCGACCTCGTCGACGAGTGCGTCGGGCACCGCGGCGATGGCGTCGTTCTTCTTCCCGGCGAGGTAGAGGTCCTGGACGGTCGCCGCCGCGTCCGCGTAGCCGTACCGCTCGGCAAGGCGCGTGTAGAAGTTCTGCCCCTTGGCGCCCATCCCGCCGACGTAGAGGGCAAGGAGCGGCTTCAGGAAGTCACGCGCGACCTGGACGTCGGCGTCGTCCGTGAGGACGACGGGCACGTGCGCTGCCAGGTCCCAGCCGCCGGGGCGTCCGCCCCGGCGCGCGAAGCCCTCTTCGAGCATCGGCAGGTGCGTCTCGGCGAACCGTTCCGGTGAAAAGAAGATCGGCAGCCAGCCGTCCGCGATCTCGGCTGCGAGCGCGACGTTCTTCGGGCCTATCGCCGCGAGGTAGATCGGCACGTCCGCGCGAGGCGGATGGACGATGATCTTGAGCGGCTTGCCGAGGCCGGTTGCGCCGTCGCCCGTGTAGGGGATGTCGTAGTGCTCGCCGTGATGCTCGAGGGGCTCTTCGCGACGGAGGATCGTGCGCACGATCTCGACGTACTCACGCGTGCGCGTCAGCGGCTTGCCCCACGCCTGGCCGTGCCAGCCCTCGGCGACCTGCGGGCCGCTGGTTCCGAGGCCGAGCAGCGTGCGGCCACCGGAAAGGAGGTCGAGCGTCGCGGCCGTGGCCGCGGTCGTGGCAGGTGACCGGGCCGGCATCTGCATGATCGCCGTGCCCAGCTTGATCCGCTCCGTGCGCCCGCCGATCCAGGCGAGGGGGGACACCGCGTCGGATCCGTACGCCTCCGATGTCCACACGGAGTCGAACCCGCAGCGTTCGGCCTCCTCGGCGAGGCCGACCCAGAAGGCCGGATCGTCGTATCCCAGTTGCAAGCCGAGGCGCACGCGACGATCCTACTCGGGCCATGTCCCTCTTCCCGCCCGAGTACCTCGACGCACGCGCGCGTTATCGCGCGTTCATGGTGGAGCACGTCTATCCGAACGAGGCGGCGATCGGCCGCGAGGACGACGACTCGCAGACGCTGCTCGAGGAGCTTCGCGGCCATGCGCGCGAGGCCGGGCTCTGGGCGCCGCACGTTCCGCCCGAGGCGGGCGGGACCGGCTTGGGCTTCCTCTACTACGCCTGCCTCAACGAGGAGATCGGACGGTCGGCGTACGCGCAGCTCGTGTTCGGCTGCCAGGCACCCGACGCCGGCAACGCGGAGATACTCCATCTGTTCGGCACGGAGGATCAGAAGGAGCGCTTCCTGCGACCGCTCGTCGCGGGTGACGTGCGCAGCTTCTTCTCGATGACCGAGCCGGAGGTTGCAGGGTCGGATCCGACGCTGCTGCGGACGAGGGCCGTACGCGACGGCGACGAGTGGGTCGTCGACGGGCACAAGTGGTTCTCGAGCGGCGCGGACGGAGCGGCGTTTGCCATCGTCTTCGCGATCTCCGATCCCGATGCCGAGCCGCACCGGCGCGGGACGATGATCCTCGTGCCGGCCGACACGGCCGGTGTCGAGGTCGTTCGGCCCGTGCCTGTGATGGGGCATACGGGGCGCGGATGGAGCACCCACTGCGAGGTGCGGTACACGGGCGTGCGGGTGCCCGTCGCGAACACGCTCGGTGGCGAGGGCGATGCCTTCCGCCTCGCCCAGAAGCGGCTCGGTCCGGGGCGGATCCACCACGTGATGCGCTGGCTCGGGCAGATGCAGCGCGCGTTCGAGCTGATGTGCCGGTACGCGAACGAGCGGGAGGCGTTCGGCGGGCCGCTCGCGGGCAAGCAGACGGTGCAGAACTGGGTCGCGGACTCGGCGGCGGAGATCCAGGCATGTCGCCTGCTGACGATGGACGCGGCAGGGAAGATCGACGGCGGCTCGGAGGCGCGCGTGGAGGTCTCGCTGCTCAAGTTCTATGCAGCCCGGGTGCTCTGCGACGTGATCGATCGCGCAATCCAGGTGCACGGCGCGCGCGGCCTCACCGACGAGACGCCGCTTGCGGCCATGTCGATGATGGCCCGTGGGGCACGGATCTACGACGGCCCGGACGAGGTGCACCGGATGGTCGTCGCCAGGCGCATCCTGCGCTCCTTCGCCGACGGCGACGGCTGGACGTTCTCGTAGCGCGCTGCGTGCGCACGTGCGCGAGGTGGCGTCCGGCGGTGTTCGGTGTCAGACACCGTTTCTTGTCAAGAGCAAAGCGCGCCCAGTTCGACACAATCGCTCCACAGGGGCTTCAGGCGGCCACGGCCGTGCGTGGCGCGTCGATCGGCGACGCCGAGCTCGTCGAGCTGCCGTCGAAAGTCTCGTCGACCACGAACTCGGTGAAGCGCGTGCGGGCGTGCACCGGATCGTGGGCGAAGTGCTCGAGGATCTCGCCCACGCGCAGGTATTCGGGCGCCCGAACGAGACCGACGGTGGCGGGGAAGCTCGTCCAGCGAGCGTCCAACGGCGACGAGCAGAGGCCGGCCTCGACCGGATTCCGTGCGACGTAGCGCAGCGTCGTCAGGAACTGCTCCTCCGTCTTCTGAAGCACCGCGCCGAAGCGATTGTCGAAGACGTGTGCCGTTCGACGCCACCGTTGGTCGAAACGCAGCGCATAGCGGTGGTTCAAGTGCTTCATGAACGCCGAAAGACCTCCGTTGGGGCATCGGAAGACGCCATGCCAGTGGTTCGGCATCAGCGACCAGCCGAACGTGTCCAACCGGTGCCTCCGAATCGCAGCGGCAAGAAGCATGTCGAATTCCACGTAGTCGCCGTGGTTCAGGAAGATCGCCTGGCGATTGCTGCCGCGGGCGAACACATGGTAGATCGAGCCCTCGATCCATTCGCGCCTCGCCCTTCCCATGCGTTCAACGTACAGGCAACAAGACGTCAATTGAAGGGATGTGGAGCGATTGGCACAGAGTCGACACGGTTTGCTCTTGACCAGCATCGGTGTCTGACACCGCAGTGGCGGCGCGCGGCGGCGTCGGGTGTTCTCGTACTCTGGAGCAAGGCATATGAGATTCGCGCTGCCGGATCGCCGGCGTCCTTTCGGACCAGTGCTTCTCGAGCTCGACTTGTCACGGGGCGTCGTCGAGACGCCGTCCGCCGCGCCGCTCCGGATCGTGGGTGCGCGCCCGGCTCCCACTCTCCACGCGCTACTGACCGCGCTCCGCCAGGCGGAGCGCGACAGGCACGTCGCGGGTCTCGTCGCGCATGTCGCGCAGCGGCCGATCAGCCTCGCCCTCTCGAGCGAGCTGCGCGACGCCGTTGGGCGGTTTCGCAGATCCGGGAAGGCCGCGGTTGCCTGGACGGAGAGCTTCGGCGAGCTCGGCGTCGGCAACGTCGGCTACCACCTGGCCACGGCGTTCGAGGAGATCTGGCTGCAGCCGAGCGGCGATGTCGGCCTCACCGGGGTGGTCGCGCGGGCCGTGTTCGTTCGGGACGCGCTCGACCGGCTGGGCGTCGAGCCGCAGCTCGCGCAGCGTCACGAGTACAAGACCGCGGCCGACACGTTTCTCCGCAGCGAGATGTCCGACGCCGGGCGGGAGATGGCGCGCCGGCTCGCCGAGTCGGCCACCGAGACGATCGTGGCGGACGTCGCGGCAGCTCGCGGTCTCGACCCGGCCACCGTCCGCGAGATCGTCGACCACGCGCCGCTCACAGCGACGGAGGCGCTCGAGGCAGGGCTGGTCGATCGGCTTGGCTACCGCGACGAGGTCTATGCCTCGCTGCGCTCGCGTCTCGGGGACGTACGGCTGCTGTACGTCGAGCGCTACGGCCGACGCCGCGAGCGTGGGCGGGCTGTGCGACGGGCCGTCGCCGGACGGAGCAGCCCGGTGGTGGCGCTCGTCCGCGCCTCCGGCCCGATCCACCTCGGGCACAGCTCGTCGGTCCCCTGGGGCGGGCCAAACGTCGGCTCCGACACGCTTGGTGCAACGCTGCGGGCCGCGGGACGCGATCCGGCCGTCAAGGCCGTTGTCCTCCGGGTCGACAGCCCTGGCGGGTCGTACGTCGCGAGCGATGCGATTCGTCGCGAGATTCTCGCGTTGCGGGGCTCCGGCCGTCCGGTGATCGCATCGATGGCGACGGTCGCCGCCTCGGGCGGCTACTACATCGCCATGCCGTGCGACGTCGTCGTGGCAAGCCCGACGACGCTCACCGGATCGATCGGAGTCCTGGCGGGCAAGCAGGTCGTCAAAGAGGCGCTCGGCCGCGTTGGAGTCAGGATCGACAGCGAGGCGGTTGGCGCGCACGCCGAGATGTTCTCCTCCCAACAGCCCTTCACCGAGGAAGAGTGGGCGCGGCTCGAGGGCTGGCTCGACGAGGTCTACGACGACTTCACGAGCAAGGCCGCAGCCGATCGCGGCATGCCGGTGGAACGCCTCCGCGACGTTGCGCGCGGGCGCGTGTGGACGGGCGCCGACGCACGTTCCCACGACCTGGTCGACCAGCTCGGCGGCCTCGAGGAAGCCGTCGCCATCGCGTGCGAGCGGGCCGGGGTCGGACGCGACGACGTCGACGTCCGCGTGCTGCCGCAGGCGGGCCTCGTGCGCCGGCTCCGAGGGCCGGAGTCGAGCGAGCACGCGGCCGCGGCACACACCGCCGGCCAGCAGCCGCTGCTCGACGGTGCCCTGGCAGCACTCGGTCTGCCACTCGCCGCGGGCGTTCTCACGATGCCGGTCACGTGGGAGCTGTCGTGAGCGCGTCGCACACGAGCCCCCCATACGGAAGGCGCTCCTCGGGCGGCGTCGTGTGGCCTGGCGAGTGCGACGCGGCGCGCGGACTCGTGGATCGCGTCGGCCAACCCAGGCTCGACGGTGTACATGTTCTCGATGTGCTCGTTCGGCACGACGATGACATGACCGGCGTTCCGCTCCCACGAGCGGGAGCTGATCCAGGCGGTGGTCGCGGCAGACTGCATGACCACGTCGTCGTGGACGGTGAACGGTGGCTCGCCGCGCCTGCCACGATCGTGCAGAACGGGCACTCGTAGTCGGAGGGCTCGTGGCTCGGGAGAGACGACTCCGGCCTCACGAAAGTGCCGGCGGCATTCCGACCGAGCGCTCGCCGTCGGCTCGCGGGCCGGGGAGCGTCGGAAAGCGGAAGTCGAGCGGAGGGCGGCCGGGCTGAACCACCCACGCATGCCCCGTCTCTCCTGATGACAGCGCGACCCACGCGGCCTCGGCGACCTCGGCCGGCGTCAGCAGCGGGAAGCCGACCGACTCGAGCGCCTCGCGCGCCGTGCCGGCGACCATCGCCGTATCGGCGAAGCCGGGGCAGACGGCGTTGATCGAGATGCCCCGTTCCGAGAGCGGCGACGCGACACTGCGGACGAACCCGACGATCGCATGCTTCGTCAGCGCGTAAATGGGGTCGTCGGGGACCGCCGTCAATCCCGCGAGCGACGCCGTGCAGACGATCCGTCCGCCCGCCGGCATGACGCGCGCGAGCCTGCGGACGCCGAGGACGACGCCATCCACGTTGACGCCGATCGCGCGCCGGTAGCCGTCGAGCGTGAGCTCGGCCGGGTCCGACGGCCCGCCGAGCACGCCCGCGTTCAGGCAGGCGATGTCGACCGGACCGACCTCCCCCCACGCCTCGGGATCGGTGACGTCGAAGCCGGTGACGAGATCCAGGGACTCGACGTCGAAGCCCTCCGCCCGAAGGCGCGCGACGAGCGCCGCGCCGATGCCCGACGCCCCGCCCGTGACGAGCGCGCTGCCTGCCGTCGAGCGGCTCACGGTAGGAGCACGACCTTTCCCGTCGAGCGCCGCTCGGCGACCATCCGCAGCGCCTCCCCTCCTTCGGCGAGCGGGAAGGACGCTCCGACGGAGGGCGTTATCGAGCCTGCCGTCCACTGCTCGAGCAGCTGGCCGACCGCGGCGCGGACGAGCTCGGGCTCGAACCGCATCAGCCGCCCGAGGTAGAAGCCCGCGACCGAGCTGTTCCGGCCGACGAGCCGCGCGGGGTCGATCGTCGGCCAGGCACCGCCCGCGAACCCGACCGCGACGATCGTGCCGAGCGGGCGCAGCTGCTCGAGCCCCGCCGCGAACACCTCGCCGCCGACCTGGTCGAGGATGACGTCGAACGGCTCGAGCCCACCAACCTCGTCGTAGAGAACCGCCTCTGCCGCGCCGAGGCCGAGCACGTGGTCCCGCTTCTCGGGCGAGCCGACGGCGCCGACGACATGTGCGCCGAGCGACGCGGCGAGCTGAACACCCGCGCTCCCCACACCGCCTGCTGCCGCGGTGACCAGCACCCGGGCGCCGGGCCGGAGGACGACCTGCCGGGTGAGGGGGATCCACGCCGTGAGGTACGCCAGGACGAATGCTGCACCCTGCTCGAACGACGCCGTGGCGGGGAGGTCGAACAGCCAGTCGTCCTCGACGGCGACCTTCTCGGCGTACCCGCCGCCCTCCACGCGGACGAAGCCGACGACGCGGCGGCCGTCGGCGGTCGTGCCGGCGACCTCGGAGCCCGGCACGTAGGGCAGCGGCGGCGGCTGGGGGTAGCGGCCTTCGCGGATCAGGACGTCGGCGTAGTTGACGCCGGCCGCGCGCACGTCGACGACCGTCTGCCCGGCCTCGGCGACCGGCTCGGGGACATCTCGTAGCTCGAGCTGTCGGTCTTCGTCGAGGACGAGCGCCTTCACGAAAGCGTCTATCGTCCCGAGAACGCCGGCGGGCGCTTCTCGATGAACGCCGCAACGCCCTCGGCGCCGTCCGCGGAGCGCAGGCAGCGGACGAAGCCGTCGGCCTCGCGCCGCAGGCCCTCCTCGAGCGGGAGGTCGCGCGTCGTGCGGGCGAGCTCGCGCAGCACGGCGACGGCGTGCGGGGAGCGTGACGCGATGCGATCGGCGATCGCGACCGCGGCATCCTCCAGCTCCGCGGCCGACACGACTCGCTCGACGAGCCCCCACGCGTACGCGGTCTCCGCGTCGATGAAGTCGCCGGTCAGGTTGAGAAACATCGCGCGCCCTTGCCCGACGAGACGTGGCAGGCGTTGCGTGCCGCCGCCGCCGGGGATCAGGCCGAGCTGGATCTCCGGCTGGCCGAGCGTCGCGTTGTCGGCGCAGACGCGGACGTCGCAGCACATCGCGAGCTCGAGCCCTCCGCCGAGGCAGTAGCCGTGGATCGCGGCGACGAACGGAGTATCTGCCGCGTCCATCCGGTGCCCGAGGCGCTGGATCCCACGCGCCGAGCCGCCCTCGGAGGCGGTCTCGCGGAGTGCCGGAAACTCCTTGATGTCCGCACCGGCGACGAATGCCCGGTCGCCGCCGCCGCGCAGGACGATCGCGCGGACGCCCGCATCGGCATCGAGCGCGTCGATCTCCGCCTCGAGCTCGTCGAGCAGAGCGGCCGACAGCGCGTTCATGGGAGGGTTGTCGATCGTGACGAGCGCCACCGCCGCGCGGCGTTCGGTCGAGACGAAGGTGCTCATACGTTCTCGACCGGCGTCGCCGACGCGAACTGCTCCCGGAGCGCGGTCTTGCGGAACTTGCCGACGGCCGTCTTCGGGATCTCGTCCACGTACTCGAACCGGTCGGGCAGCCAGAACTTCGCGAACGACGGCGCGAGGAAGTCCCGGAGCTCTCCGTCGGTCGCGGCCGCGCCCTCCCGCAGCACCACCACGGCAAGCGGACGCTCCGACCACTTGTCGTCGGGCACCGCGATCACCGCCGCCTCTGCGACCGCCGGATGCCCCATCAGCGCGTTCTCGAGTGCGACCGTGGAGATCCACTCGCCACCCGACTTGACCAGGTCCTTGGAGCGGTCCTGGATCTCGACGTACCCGTCGGCGCCGATCGTGACGATGTCGCCGGTGCGGAACCAGCCGTCGTCCGTCCAGCGGTCGGCCGCCTCCGGAGCCTCGAAGTAGGACGAGGAGACCGACGGGCCGCGCACCTCGAGCTCGCCCATGCTGGTGCCGTCCCACGGCACCAGCCCGTCGGCCCCGCGCGCACGGATCTCGACGAACGGGATCGCCGTACCCTGCTGCGCGCGCTTGTCGTACATCGCCTCCGTCGACAGGCCAAGCTCCTGCCCGGGACCGCCGGACATCGTCCCGATCGGGCACATCTCGGTCATGCCCCAGCCGTGGACGATCTTGAGGCCGTGGCGCTCACCGAACGCCTCGAGCATCGCGCGCGGCGGGGCGGAGCCGCCGACCGTCATCGACCGCATCGCCGAGAGGTCCCACCGGTCCGGGGTCGCGTCGAGCGCCTGGAGGATGCCCATCCAGATCGTCGGCACGCCCGCGCTCAGCGTGACCTTCTCCTGTTCGAATGCCTCGAGCAGGCTCTCGGGGTCGAGGTGCGGGCCGGGGAACACCTGCTTTGCGCCGACCAGGCAGCAGGTGAACGGGAAGCACCACGCGTTCGCGTGGAACATCGGCACGACGGGCAGGATCGTGTCCCCCTCGTTCACACCCATGAGGTACGCGGCCGTAAGGGCGTGGAGCGCGAGCGCGCGATGCGAGTAGAGGACGCCCTTCGGTAGGCCCGTGGTGCCGCTCGTGAAGCACATCGCAGCCGCCGAGCGCTCGTCGAGGTCGCGGTAGGCGAACGCGCTCTCGTCGCCCGAGGCAACGAGCTCCTCGTAGTCGATCGCGCCGTCGGGCGTGTCGCCCGCGCCGACGGCGATCACGTGCTCGAAGCCGACCCGGTCGACGAACTGCGTGGCGAGGGGCCACAGCACCTTGTCCACGACGAGGACGCGGTCGCCCGCGTGCGAGGCGATGTACGTGTTGTCGTCGGGGTGCAGGCGAAGGTTCAGGGTGTGCGTGACGAAGCCGCCGACCGGAGCGCCGACGTACGTCTCGAGATGCTCGTGGTGGTTCCACATCAGGGTGGCCACCCGGTCGCCGTCGCTCAGGCCGAGCCCGCGGAGCGCGACGGCGAGGCGCTTGGTGCGTGAGACGAAGTCCGCGTACGTGTAGCGGTGCCAGCTCTTGTCGGGGAGCCGCGAGACGATCTCGCGGTCGCCGTACAGCTCGTCGGCCCGCCTGAGAATCGCAGGCACGTTGAGCTGGTAGTCCATCATCAACCCCTGCACCGAAACCTCCTCTCGCGAAGCGAGAATCCGCAGAAGCGGATTCTCGCCGCTTGATCCCCGCCTTCGGCGGGGCACATCCCTGAAGGCGGCCGCTTCGCGGTCGCGATCCGCATCATGCTCCCAACAGATGGCTCGCGATCTCGCCGCGGAGCTGCGCGGACGACGCCTCCCAGCCCTGGATCGCGAGCGCGCGCTTGTACAGCCGGTGCAGCACGTGCTCCCACGTGAAGCCGATGCCGCCGTGCGCCTGGATCGCGCGCTCGCACGCGCCGACTGCGGCATCCGACGCCTCCGCCTTCGCCGCGGCCGCCGCGACCGGCGCCTCGGGCTCGTCGTGGGCGACGTTCCAGGCCGCCCACCATGCGAGCGAGCGAGCGAGCTCGATCTCGGCGAGCGAGCTCGCGAGTGGATGCGACACCGCCTGGTACGACCCGATCCGCCGGCCGAACTGCTCACGGTCGGAGACGTAGGCGACGCTCAGCTCGAGCGCGCGGGCGGCGACGCCGACCGCCTCGAGGGCGAGGATCGCGAGAGAGCGCGTCCGCAGCGACGGCAGCACGTCGGAGCTGCAGAGCGTGCGGCCCGCCGCGCCGCCGGAGAGAACGCCGAGCGGCCGGCTCTCGTCGCTCGTGGCGAGGATCTCGCGCTCGGCGCCGTCGAGCTCCCAGATCGTGTCGCCTCCGACGACCGCGACGTACGTCGCGGTGTCGAGGTCGGGGACGAGCGGGCCGAGAGCGAGCGTCCAGCTCGCATCGCCGGCGGCGACCGCTGCCTGGTCGTCGGCGGGCAGGAACGGCAAGAGCGTCGACGTCGACCAGAACGGCGCGTGGAGAAGGGCGCGGCCCGACTCCTCGTGGAGCACGGCCTCCTCGAGGAACGTCAGCCCGGCGCCGCCGCGCTCCTCCGGTACCGCCGCACCCGTCCAGCCGAGCTCGGCGAGCTGTGCCCATGTCGGCTCGGCGTTCGTCTCGAGGAACCCGCGCGCCTGCGCGCGAAGCTCTTCCTGCAGCGGTGTGAAGGACAGGTCCATCAGCGAGACCTCGGCAGGCCGAGAACGCGCTCGGCGAGGATGTTGCGAAGGATCTCCGACGTGCCCGCCTCGATCGTGTTCCCGCGGCTTCGGAGCTGCTGCGTCGTCCAGTAGCCGCCGTAGGGCGCGTTCGGCGCGAGGAGCTGCGCGTCGGGGCCGAGGAGCTCGAGGGCGAGCTTCGTCACGCGCTGGTTCGCCTCCGACCACTGCAGCTTGAGAATCGAGCCCTCCGGGCCGGGAATCCCCGTGCGCTCCAGCGCGGAGAGCGAGCGGTACGCGGTCACGCGCAGCGCCTGGAAATGGATCCACTCGCGCGCGATCGCGTCGCGCTGGAGCGGCGTCGCCCCGCGGTCCGTGGCGAGCGCGAGGAGCTTCCGCACCTGCACCTCGAGGCGCGCGACGAGCGCGAAGCCGAGCGTGCCACGCTCGTGGAGAAGGGTGGTCATCGCCACGTCCCAGCCGCCGCCGACGTCGCCGATCACGTTGTCGAGCGGCACCTCGACGCCGCTCAGGAAGATCTCGTTGAACTCCGCCTCACCCGTGATCTGGCGCAGCGGCCGCACCTCGACCCCGGGCGCGTGCATGTCGACGATCACGTACGTCAGCCCGGCGTGGCGCTGCGAGTCGGGATCGGAGCGGGCGAGGAGGATGCAGAAGTCCGCGATGTGCGCGTACGACGACCAGACCTTCTGTCCGTCGAGGACGAAGCGATCGCCGTCGAGCCGGGCCGAGGTGCGAACGCCGGCGAGATCCGAGCCGGCACCCGGCTCCGAGAAGCCCTGGCACCAGATCTCGTCCGCCGCGAGGAGCGGCTGCAGGTAGCGGGCCTTCTGCGCCTCGGTGCCGCGGGTGATGATCGTCGGCCCGGCCATGCCGAGGCCGATCACGCCGATGTGCGGCGGGCCTTCGGCGCGCGCCTCCTCCTCGAGGTAGATCGCCTGGAAGCGGGGCGAGAGGCCACGCCCGCCGTACTCCTCCGGCCACGAGATGCCGATCCAGCCGCCGTCGTACAAGGCCCGGCTCCACGCGCGCACCTCCGGGCCGTCGAAGCGGGCTTCGCCGCCCCGGTGGCCGCGGAGCTCGTCCGGCAGGTTGGCGTCGAGCCACGAGCGCACCTCCTCGCGGAAGCGCGCCTCCTCGGGCGTGTCGCGAAAGTCCACGAGTGCGATGCTAAAGCCTCCGTACCGCGCTTTCACGCGGAGACGCGTAACCACCCCGCAACATGACCCCCAGGGTCGCGGTCTACCATCGAGCGACGGGCGCGCCGCCCGCCGGCCGCTCGCATCCGACGTCGACACGAGGAGTCCCAATGTCCGCACCGGAAAGCGAGCCCATCGTCCCGGCTGCCACCCCGGCGCCAGAGAGCCCGCCCGATCGCGATCTCGACGCGCCTCGCGCGCTCCTCGAGGAGGCGCTCGTCGAGGTGAAGCGCGTCATCGCAGGGCAGGACGAGATGCTCGAGCGCGTGCTCGTCTGCCTCGTCGCGGGCGGCCACCTCCTGATCGAGGGCGTCCCCGGCCTCGCGAAGACGCTGACCATCAAGACGACGGCGGCGGTCCTCGGAGGCTCGTTCCGGCGGATCCAGTTCACGCCCGACCTCGTCCCGTCCGACCTGGTCGGGACGCGCATCTACCGCCCCGACCAGGGCACGTTCGAGACCGATCTCGGCCCGGTCTTCTGCAACTTCCTCCTCGCCGACGAGATCAACCGCGCACCCGCGAAGGTGCAGTCCGCCCTCCTCGAGGTGATGCAGGAGCACCAGGTCACGATCGGTCACGACACCCACGTCGTGCCGGCGCCGTTCCTCGTGATGGCGACGCAGAACCCGATCGAGTCGGAGGGCACGTACCCGCTTCCCGAGGCGCAGGTCGACCGGTTCATGCTCAAGGTGCTCGTCGGCTACCCGGAGCGCGACGAGGAGCTCACCGTCGTCCATCGCTCGCTCGAGGACCCGGTCGAGGTGAAGCAGATCCTGCCGCTCGCGGAGCTCTCGGAGCTGCAGCGGAAGGTGAAGGACGTGTACGTCGACCCCGGCCTCGTGAGCTACGCGGTCAGCCTCGCGGCGGCGACCCGCGAGCCGGCGTCGTTCGGGCTCGAGGGGATCTCGGAGTTCGTCGCGTACGGCGCGAGCCCCCGTGGCCCCATCGCGCTCGTCCAGAGCGCCCGCGCGCTCGCGCTCGTCCACGGCCGCGACTACGTGATCCCGTCCGATCTCCGCTCGCTCGTGAAGGACGCCTTCCGGCACCGCCTCGTCCTGACCTACCAGGCGCTCGCGGAGGAACGCAGCGCGGACGACGTCCTCGACGCCGTGATCGCGGCGGTCCCGCAGCCGCGGCTCGAGCTCGGGAGACCCGCCGCCGCGTGATCCGGGTCCTCAAGGCACTCGGCGCCGAGCCGACTCCCGACCGTCCCGGCCCGGGGCCGGTCTCCGAGGGCCTGCTGAAGGCGCTCGAGCTGACCGTCGCGCGCCGCGTCGACGGGCTGCTCGCCGGCGACCATCGCTCGGCGCTGCTCGGTCGCGGGACCGAGTTGGCGCAGGTGCGGCCGTACGTCCCGGGCGACGACGTCCGGCTGATCGACTGGAACGTCACGGCTCGCACCACGGAGCCGCACGTCCGCGTCCACCTGGCGGAGCGCGTCCTCGTCACCTGGATCGTGCTCGACCTGTCGCCGTCGATGACGTTCGGCACGGCGACCCGACGCAAGGCCGACGTCGCGCTCGGCGTGACTCTCGCGGTGGGGCACGCAGCGACGATCCGGGGCAACCGCGTCGGGCTCGTCGGCTTCGGCGGAGCGACGGAGCGCGTGCTGCCGCCGACGCAGGGCCGGGCGGGCCTGGTCGGCCTGCTCCTCGCGCTGCGCGACGGCCACGAGCCGGACGGCACCGCGGGGATGGAGCTCGCGCAGGCGCTGACCCGCGTGGCGGGGGCTGCGCGCCAGCGCGCGCTCGTCGTCGTCGTCTCCGACTTCCGGGGGCCTCGCGACTGGCGCAAGGCGCTGCTCCGCATCGCCGGCCGTCACCAGGTCGTCGCGATGGAGATCCGGGACCCGCGCGAGCAGTCGCTCGAGCCGGTCGGCACGCTCTGGCTCGTCGACCCGGAGAGCGGCGACGAGCTGCAGGTCGACACCAACGACGTCACGCTCCGCACCCGGTTCGCCGAGGCGGCCGCCACCGAGCGGACCGCCGTCGCGCGCGACCTCGCGAGCGCCGGGGTCGCCCACGCGGTCCTCTCGACCGAGGGCGACTGGCTCCGCGAGCTCGCAATCTTCCTGCGGAGGCACCGCCGGTGACGTTCGCATGGCCGCTCGCGCTCGTCGGCCTCGCCGCGATCCCGGTCCTGGCCGTCCTCTACCTCCTCTCGGTGCGCAGGCGCCGTCGCGACGCCAACCGCTTCGCCAACCCGGCGCTCGTCCCGAACCTCGTCCCCTCCTCGCCGGGCTGGCGTCGCCACGTGGCGCCCGTGCTCGCGCTCGCCGCGCTGGCGCTCCTCGTCGTCGGCGTCGCGAGACCCCACGTGGTGCGCGACGTCACACGCGACGACGCGACGATCGTGCTCGCGATCGACACATCCCGCTCGATGGCGGCGAACGACGTCCAGCCGACGCGGTTCCAGGCCGCGAAGAGCGCCGCTCTCGCGTTCCTCGACGAGCTGCCCGACAACTACAGCGTGGGCATCGTCTCCTTCTCCACGTCGGCCGACCCGGTCCTACCGCCGACGATCGACCGCGATGCGGCGAGGACGGCGCTCGCCGAGCTCCGGCTCGGCACGGGGACCGCGATCGGGAACGCCATCACGCGCTCCGTCGATCTCGCGCTCGACCAGCAGCCCGGCGAGCGGCCCCAGCCCCGGACAGCCGGGCGGTCGCCCGCCGCGGTGCTGCTCCTCTCCGACGGCGCCCAGACGGCTGGGGACATCCAGCCGCTTCCCGCGGCGCAGCGTGCCCGCCGGCTCGGCGTCCCCGTCTCGACGGTGGCGCTCGGGACGGGCAACGCGGTGGTCGAGGTGCCGCGGCCCGGCGGCCTCAAGGAGCGTGTGGTCGTCGCGCCCGACGTGCCGACGCTCCGCCGCATCGCACAGGCGACCGGCGGCTCGTTCTCCGAGGCACCCGACGCGGCTCGGCTCGAGTCCGTCTACCGCGAGCTCGGCACGCGGCTCGCGCGCGACCGCAAGCAGGTGGAGGTCACCTCGGCGTTCGCCGCCGGCGGCGCCGTGCTGATGCTCGTCGGCAGCGCGCTCTCCTCGCTCTGGTTCCGGAGGGTCCTGTGAGGGTGCGCACCGTCGTCGTCACGGTCGCGACGGCTCTCGCCGTCCTGACGGGCGCCGGTGGGGCCGCTGCCGCCAACGAGTGCAAGGGGCTGCAGACGTGCCTGCCGATCACCGGCCCCTGGGTCGTGATCCCCGCGCCGGCGCGCGGCGCCGCTTCGACCGCCGTGTGGGAGATGCGTTGCCCGCTGCGCGGCTACATCGTCGCCGGCATCGACGCACGTGTCTCGGACCGGGCGATCGACGTCTCGATCCGCGGCGAGAACGGCGCCCCCGTCTCGCCCGGCGTCACCACCGGCCGCGCGGTCGTCTTCACGGCGCTCTACGCGGGCGGAGCGCCGCGCCCGACCTCCTTCCAGCCGTTCATCGGCTGCATCCCGACCTCGGGCGGCGGCGGTCGCGGTGAGACCGCGGTGCGCCGGCCGGCGGCGTTCACGCCGGTGAAGGCGCTCGACCGGCGCGTTGTCCGCAAGCGCCTCGTCTCCGGGGCGACGGTGAAGGTCATCGGCGGCTGCCCCGCCGGGACGAGGCTCCTCGGCACGAGCCATGCCTACGCCTTCCGCACCGAGGCCGAGCCGGGCTTCACGCTCCTTCGCGCCGTGACCGTTCGCCGTGTCGTCACGGGGAGGCGGGTGGTCGCGACTGCGACGCTCGCCCCGGCGGTGCCGCAGAGCCTTGCCGTCGAGCTCCAGCTCCACAGCCTCTGCTCACGGGGCACGAGATGAGCTTCGAGGCTCCCGCGCTCCTCGCGACGCTCCTGCTGGTGCCGCTCGCCGCAGCCGGCTACTGGTTCCTGCAGCGGCGCCCGCCGAAGTACGCGGTGCGCTACACGAACCTCGCGGTGCTCGCCGGGGTCGCGGGGCGTCGCCGGACGTGGCGCAGGCACGTCCCGGCCGCGTTGCTGCTCGCGGCGCTCGCGTCGCTCTGCGTTGCGTTCGCCCGGCCGACGGTGAACGTCAAGGCGCCGAACGAGCGGGCAAGCGTCGTGCTCGTGGTCGACACGTCGGGGTCGATGCGCGCGACCGACGTGAAGCCGACGCGACTCGCCGCGGCCAAGAGCGCGATGCAGTCGTTCCTCGAGCGCGCCCCGAGCTCGCTGCGGGTCGGCATCGTCTCGTTCTCGGACGAGGCGCAGGTCATCGTCCCGCCGACCGTCGACCGCAAGCAGCTCGAACAGGGCATCGACGTGCTCGGCCCGGGCTTCGGGACGGCGCTCGGGGACGGGATCGCGCGCGCCGTCGAGCTCGCCCGCGCGGTGGCCGGCAAGACGGGCGACGGCGCCGCCGCGGCGGGGGCTCCGCTGAAGGACGCGAAGGGCCGGTCGCTCGCCTCGATCCTCCTTCTCTCCGACGGTGCCCAGACCCGCGGCCTCCTGAGCCCGGGCCAGGGAGCGGCGCGCGCGCAGCAGGCCGGGATCCCGGTCTACACCATCGCCCTCGGTACCGACGGGGGCACGATCCTCGCCGGGCCGCCCGGCCAGGAGCAGGTGATCCCGGTGCCGCCCGACCGGGAGACGCTCGGCGCAATCGCCGAGTACACGGGGGCCGAGTCCTTCGACGCCGAGAGCGCCAGCACGCTCGAGAAGGTCTACTCCGGTCTCGGGTCCCGCGTCGGGCGCCAGGACCGTCCGCGCGAGGTGACGGCGGCCTTCGTCGCCGCCGGTGCCCTGCTGCTCGCGGGTGCAGCGGGTCTCTCGCTCCTGAGCGCGCCACGGCTCCCGTAGCCGCTCCCGCCCGCACCAACCCGCAACGACCCTCTAGGATCCGCGCTGGATGCTGCTCTCGGTGCGGGACGTCACGTTGCGGTTCGGCGGCATCGTGGCTCTGGACGGCGTCTCCTTCGACGTCGACCGGGGCGTCGTGTCGGGCCTGATCGGCCCGAACGGCGCGGGAAAGACGACGGTGTTCAACGTCATCACGCGGCTCTACACGCCCGATTCCGGGGATGTCGAGCTCGACGGGACGACACTGCTGCGCACCGCGCCGCACGAGATCGTGCGGCGGGGCATCGCCCGGACGTTCCAGAACATCAACCTGTTCCGTTCGATGACCGTCCTCGAGAACGTCCTCGTCGGCGGGCACGCGCTCGGCCGGCGGGTGGGGGAGCGGGAGGCGCTCGAGGCGCTCGACGTCGTCGGGCTGGCGAGCCGGGCCGGCGTGCCGGCGGCGGCGCTGCCGTACGGGACCCAGAAACGCATCGAGCTCGCGCGCGCGTTGATGGCGCAGCCCACGTTTCTGCTGCTCGACGAGCCGGCCGGCGGCCTCAACCACGAGGAGGTCGAGGAGCTCGGCGACTTCATCGTGCGGCTCCGCGACGAACGGGCGCTCACGATCCTCCTCGTCGAGCACCACATGAGCCTCGTGATGCGGATCTCCGACCACGTCAACGTGTTGAGCTTCGGACGCAAGATCGCCTCCGGACCGCCGGCCCAGGTGCAGGCGGATCCGGCGGTGATCGAGGCATACCTCGGGGTCGAGGAGTGAGCTCCGCGCCGTCGAGCTCGGCCGGCCCCGCGTCGGCAATCCGGGCGAAACCGTGCCAGGCACGACGCCACGTCCGTTTCGGACATGTCCCGGCCGGACGGGACGCATACGTGTCAAGGCGTCCGAAAGTGACAGGTTTTCGTGCCAGGCACGGTGACACGTCCGCCGCGGACATGGAAGGAAGGGCCAGGTGAGCGCGCTGCTCGCGCTCGAGAACGTCGAGGCGCGCTACGGCCCGGTGCAGGCCCTGCGCGGCATCTCGCTCGAGGTTCCCGAAGGCGCGGTCGTCGCCGTCCTGGGCGCGAACGGCGCCGGAAAGACGACGACGTTGCGGGCCGTCTCGGGGACGGTCCGCCGGACGGGGAAGATCGAGTTCGGCGGGAAGTCGCTGCGCGGCGGCCCCGAGGCGGTGGCGCGGGCGGGGATCGTCCACGTGCCCGAGGGCCGCGGCACGTTCACCGAGTTGACCGTGACCGAGAACCTCAAGCTCGGCGCCTACACGCGGCGGGAGCGGAACCTGCGCGCGGACATCGACCGCGTGTCGCAGTGGTTCCCCTGGCTTCCCGACCGCGCCAACCAGCCGGCCGGGACGCTCTCCGGCGGAGAGCAGCAGATGCTCGCCGTCGCGCGCGCGCTGATGGCCCGGCCGCGGCTCCTCATGCTCGACGAGCCGTCGCTCGGCCTTGCGCCGATGATCGTGCGGGAGATCTTCCGGATCGTGCGCGAGCTCAACGAGAAGGAGGGGCTGACGGTGCTCGTCGTCGAGCAGGACGCGCGGATTGCGCTCCAGAGCGCGTCGAGCGCCTACGTCCTCGAGGTCGGGAAGGTGGCGGTCGCGGGCTCGAGCGACGAGCTCCGCGAGAACGAGTCCGTGCGACGGAGCTACCTCGGCTACTGATGGCTGACTTCTGGCAACAGGTCGTCGCAGGGCTCGCCTCCGGCTCGATCTATGCGTCGCTGGCCCTCGCGCTCGTCCTGATCCATCGCGCGACCGGGGTCATCAACTTCGCCCAGGGCGAGATGGCGACCTTCTCGACGTACATCGCCTGGGCGCTGACGACGAACCACGGCTGGAGCTACTGGCCCGCGTTCGCCGTCACGCTGCTCGCGTCGTTCGCCGGTGGGGTCGCGATCCACCAGGGGATCATCCGGCCGAACGAGAAGGGCTCCGTGCTGCGCGTCGTGATCGTCACAATCGGCCTGCTCCTTGCGCTGAACGGCCTCGTGACGTGGATCTGGTCGGGGGAGGTGCGCGCCATGCAGAGCCCGTTCCCGACCCGCACGATGGACATCGCGGGCGTCGCGATCTCGATCCAGGACATCGGGACGATCGGGGTCGTGCTCGCCACCGTGGCCGTGCTGTGGGCGCTGTTCCAGTACACGAAGGTCGGGCTCGCGATGCGCGCGGCGGCGGTCAACCCGGCGGAGGCGCGGCTCGTCGGCGTGCGCGTCACGTGGATGCTCTCGCTCGGCTGGGGCCTCGCAGCGGTGCTCGGGGCGATCTCCGGGATGCTCGCGGCGCCGAGCCTCTTTCTCGACCCGAACCTGATGGCGGCGCTCCTGATCTACGCATTCGCGGCGGCCGTGCTCGGGGGAATCGACTCGCCGATCGGCGCCGTCGTCGGCGGGCTCACGCTCGGCGTCGGCCTGAACCTGATCGGGGCGTACGTCGACTTCGTCGGCGCAGATCTGCGGCTCCCGGCGGCGCTCGCGGTGATCCTCGTCGTCCTGCTCGTCAAGCCTTCCGGCATCTTCGGCAAGAGCGAGGTGAGGCGGGTATGAGGCGCTCGCGCGCGCTCGCACCGATCGCCGCCTTCCTCGGCCTGGCCGTGGTCGTCGCCGTGCTGCCGTCGTTCGTCTCCGGCTTCCGCGCGCAGCAGTTCGCGTACGTGGCGATCTACCTGACCGCGCTGATCGGGCTCAACATCCTCACCGGCTACACGGGCCAGATCTCCCTCGGTCACGGGGCCTTCATGGCGATCGGCGGGTACACGACGGCAATCCTGATGGTCGACCACGGGGTGAAGGACATCTGGACGATCCCGGTCGCGGCCGTGGTGACGGGGGTGGTGGGGTTCCTCTTCGGGATTCCCGCCCTGAGACTCTCGGGGCTCTACCTCGCCCTCGCGACCTTCGCGGTCGCCGTGTCGATGCCCGCCGTGATCAAGCGGTTCGAGGGCTTCACCGGCGGCGGAGGCGGGCTCAACCTGTTCGGGCTGCCCGAGCTGACGGCGTCGCTCGAGCCCGTGACGGTGCTCGGCCGCGAGCTCACGTTCAACGACTGGCTCTATTACCTGTGCTGGACGGTCGCCCTCGTCGGGTACGTGATCGCGTGGCTGATGCTCCGCGGGCGCACCGGGCGCGCCCTGCGCGCCGTGAGGGACAGCGAGACCGCAGCGCAGTCGTCCGGCGTCAGCCTCCCGGCCTACAAGACGCTCGCGTTCGGTGTGAGCGCCGCGTACGCCGGCGTCGCGGGGTCGCTCTTCGCGATCGCGACGACGTTCGTCAACCCGGACACGTTCCCGATCGCGCTCTCGATCCTGCTGCTCGTCGGCGTCGTCGTGGGCGGGCTCGGGTCGCTCGTCGGGCTGATCGCCGGTGCGGTCTTCATCCAGTTCCTGCCCATCTGGTCGCAGCAGGTCTCCAAGTCGCCGGGCGCTCCGGCCGTCGTCTCCGGCGTCGTCCTGATCGCACTCATGTTCGTGCTCCCGATGGGTGTGGCAGGCCTCGCTGCGCGGCTCCGAACCCTCACAAAGCGCTGACAAGGCGCGGCTACGATCGGCCGCGATCCCGACCGCAAGGAGCAGGCCTCGATGACCAGGAGAATCGCGTTCGCGCTGACGGCGCTCGTTCTGACACTCGCCACCGGCGTGACCGCTGCCCTGGCCGGGACGGGCCGCTCGTCGGCCGACCCGGGCGTGACTCCGACCTCGATCCTCCTCGGCACGACCTCGCCGCTGTCGGGCGCTGCGTCCGCGTACGCCTCGGTCGCGCGCGGCGCGGACGCCTACTTCAAGTACGTCAACGCGCGCGGCGGCGTGAACGGCCGAAAGATCGTCGACACGATCGTGGACGACCAGTACAACCCGCAGTTGACGGTGCAGGCGACCCGCCAGCTCGTCGAGCAGGACAAGGTCTTCGCGGTCTTCAACGGGCTCGGCACGGAGCAGAACCTCGCGGTGCGCGACTACCTGAACGCCAACAAGGTGCCGCAGCTCTTCGCGGCGTCGGGTGCCACGGCGTTCGGCAGCGAGACGGCGAAGTACCCCTACACGATCGGGCTTCAGCCGAGCTACCAGGCCGAGGGATGGGTGCTCGGCAAGTACCTCGCGCGCACGCAGGGCGCGGCAAAGGTCGCCGTGCTGTTCCAGAACGACGACTATGGCAAGGACCTCCTGAACGGCTTCAAGAAGGGCATCGAGCGCTCACGCGTCCGCGTCGCCGCGGCGCAGCCGTACGAGGCGACCGCGCCCGACGTCCAATCGCAGGTCGCGAAGCTCCGCTCCTCGGGCGCGAACGTGTTCGCCGTGTTCGCGACGCCCAAGGCTGCGATCCAGGCGTACGTCTACGCGAACAAGCTCGGCTGGAAGCCGAAGCTGTCGCTCACGAACGCCGTCTCGTCCGCGTCGAACATCATGCAGCTCGCCTCCGAAGGCGGCACGAACAAGGTCGTCGAGGGGTCGGTCTCGATCGTCTTCCTCAAGGACCCAACCGACCCGAAGTGGAAGAAGGACGCGGCGATGAAGCTGTACCGGTCGATCATGAAGCGCTACGCGCCGTCGGCCAACGCGAACGACGTCTACCACGTGTACGGCATGGCGGCCGCGTGGACGGCCGTCGAGGCGATCCGCAAGGCCGGCAAGAACCTGACACGCGACGGACTCGTCAAGGTCGTCGCCGCCATGAATCTCTCCGGCAACCCGTTCCTCCTTCCGGGCATCGGCCTCAAGACCGGCCCCGGCGACCACTTCCCGATCGAGCAGATGCTGCTCCAGCGCTGGCACAAGGGCACCTGGAAGAGCTTCGGCGGGATCTGGGGCTACCGAACCGCGTAGCGGCGGACGGCACCGCGTAGGGTCACGGCCCGAGGCGCGGCGCCTCGATCGGAGCGCGACCGAGTTCGCGCGCGAGGTCGCGGAGGAGCACGAGGTCCGCACCGGAGAGCTCGACGAGCGTGCCGTCACGCTCGAGCCGAACGTGGTGGCGCGGCGCAACGTGCTCACCCGCGTCGGCGGTCTCGACGTCGCCGTCTCGAGTCCAGTCGAGCCAGTCGCGAGGGACGCCGCCCGAGGCTCGCTCGCTGATGCCGACGGCGTACGCGCCGTCTGCGCTCACGTACATGAGGGACACCTCCGCCTCGACAGCCGGCCGCGTGCGTGCAGCCGTCACGAGGCTCTCGGCCAGGCGCCAGCCCTCCGGGACCCGGGCCGGTGTGAGCACCGCGAACGGTGCGGCGCCCTGGAGCTCGTGGAGCGGCAGCCGCTCGGGCCGCGGCCACCCCGAGGGGACGACACCGGCCGGGAGCGACGGCTGGAACGTCTGTGCGGGGATCGGCCCGAACGCGATGTCCGTCACCTCGACCCGGTGGAAGGCCTCGCCCCCGAGCCGTGCCTCTGCGCGTAGCAGTGCGCCACGCTCCGCGTCGACCGCTAGCTCGATCGCGTCGGCTCCCGGCCCGAGGCTGAAGACGACGGCGGTCGCGCCCTCCACGCTCGGGCGTGGAACCGCGCGCAGACGCCGTGCGGGGCGTCCCGCGATCTCGACCTCGTCCGCGGCTTCGAGCCGGTAGCCGCCTACGATCGCAATCGGGTCGAGGAGGAATGCGTATGAGGACGAGGGAGGCCCGCCTTCCTGCTCGGTCTCGTTCGTCACGGCCCCCCAGTCGCCGTCCCAGCTGACCCACCGCTCGCCGTCCCGCACTTGATACCGCGTGCCGGCCTGCACGCCCGCCGACTCCTCTCGGTATCGCGCCGGGCTCTCGAACGCGAGGGTCGTCGTGCGGCTCGTGCCGTCGGGCGGCGGAGTCTCCGTCCCCGACCGAACGATCTGAGCCGCGCCGACCCCGGATCGCCGGCCGTGACGCTCCGCCATGAACCGGTCGAACGCGGCCGCGCTGCGAGGCCCGTGCGCCCACTCGACGACGGTGAGCCGCGCGGGCCGCGAACGCTCGCCCGCGTCATGGAGCAGCTCGAGGATCTCGCCCAGCGCGGTCACCTCTTGATTCTGCCGTGCCGTCGATTGCGTATGCTCACCGCTCCGGCGCGAGGAGACCGCCCGGCGACAATCGACCGCCGATGGCAGACCTCTCCTCCGAGCTTCTCTCGACGTCCCTCGACGACCTCATGGCCGAGGCGCGGCGCCTGCGCGCCGCGGGCACGGGGACGCTCGTCACGTACTCGCCGAAGGTCTTCGTGCCGCTGACGACGCTCTGCCGCGACGTCTGCGGCTACTGCACCTTCGCGCGGCCGCCGCGGCGCGGCGCGCGCGCCTACCTCACCGAGGACGAGGTGCTTGCGGTCGCGCGAGCGGGGGCGGAGGCCGGCTGCACCGAGGCGCTCTTCACCCTCGGCGACCGCCCCGAGGCGCGCTACCGAGTAGCACGCGAAGAGCTTGCCGCGCTCGGCTGTGGCTCGACGCTCGAGTATCTCGCGCGCTGCGCACGGCGGGTGCTCGAAGAGACCGGCCTCTTGCCGCATCTGAACCCCGGCGTGATGGCCCGCGACGAGCTCGCCGCGCTGCGGGCCGTGGCCGCGTCGATGGGGATCATGCTCGAGACGACGGCCGAGCGGCTCGCGGCGCGCGGCGGCCCCCACTGGGCCTCGCCCGACAAGGAGCCGGCCCGCCGGCTCGAGACGATCCGCCTCGCGGGCGAGCTCTCGATCCCGTTCACGAGCGGGATCCTGGTCGGGATCGGGGAGACCCGTGGTGAGCGCGTCGACGCGCTCCTCGCGCTGCGCTCGATCGCGGAGGAGCACGGGCATCTCCGCGAGGTGATCGTCCAGAACTTCCGCGCGAAGGCCGACACGCGGATGTCCGACCATCCCGACGCGACGATGGACGAGCACCTCTGGTCGATCGCGGTCGCCCGGATCGTTCTCGGAGGAGGCATCCACCTCCAGGCGCCGCCGAACCTCGCCTACGACGACTTCCCGCTCCTCCTCGACGCCGGAATCGACGACTGGGGTGGCGTGTCGCCCGTGACCGTCGACCACGTCAACCCCGAGGCCCCGTGGCCCGAGGTCGAGCTGCTGCGCGAGGCATGCCGCTCCCGCGGGCTCGAGCTGGCGCCGCGCCTGCCGCTCTACCCGGAGCACGTCGCCGACCTTGACCGCTGGGCCGACTCGGCGGTCGCTCCCGCGATCCTCCGGGCGGCGGACGCCCACGGCCTCGCCAGGGAGGACCGGTGGGCGCCGGGGGAACCCGTGTCGGTGCCCTTCGTGGTCGGACGCGATCCGGCGCCGGTGGATCTCGCCGGCGACGAGCTCGGGGAGGACGAGCTCGTTCGGCTCTTCGCCACGCGCGGCCGTGAGCGCGAGCGGGTCTTCGCGGCGGCGGACGCTTTGCGGCGCGAGGTGTGCGGCGACGAGGTCACCTACGTCGTCACGCGCAACATCCAGTACACGAACGTCTGCTACTTCCGCTGCGGGTTCTGCGCGTTCTCGAAGGGCAAGCTCGCGGCGAACCTCCGCGGGCCGGCGTATCTCGTTCCCGAGGAGGAGATCGTCCGGCGCGTGCGTGAGGCGTGGGAGCGCGGGGCGACCGAGGTATGCCTGCAGGGTGGCATCCACCCGTCGTTCACGGGCGACTACTACGCGGGCGTCGTGACGGCGATCAAGCGGGCCGTCCCCGACATGCACGTGCACGCGTTCTCGGCGCTCGAGGTCTGGCAGGGCGCGGCGACGCTCGGGCTCGATCTCGAGACCTACCTCGCCCGACTGCGCGACCTCGGCCTCGGGTCGCTGCCCGGCACCGCGGCCGAGATCCTCGACGACGAGGTGCGGGCGGTGATCTGCCCGGACAAGGTGACGACCGACCAGTGGCTCGAGGTGCACGGCGCCGCGCACCGGGTCGGCCTCTCCTCGAACGTCACGATCATGTTCGGGCACGTCGAGCGGCCGGTGCACTGGGCGCGACATCTCATCCGCGCCCGCGAGCAGCAGGCGCTCTCGGGCGGCTTCACGGAGCTCGTGCCGCTCCCCTTCGTCCCGATGGAGGCGCCGATCTACCTCAAGGGGCGCGCGCGGCGCGGCCCCACGTTCGGCGAGGCGCTGCTCCTGCACGCTGTCGCACGGCTCGCCCTGCATCCCCTGATCCAGAACGTGCAGGCGAGCTGGGTGAAGCTCGGGCCCGACGGCGTGAGGCAGGCGCTCGCCGCGGGCGTCAATGACCTCGGTGGGACGCTGATGAACGAGTCGATCTCCCGCGCGGCGGGCTCGGAGTGGGGCCAGGAGCTACCGCCGGAGGCGATGGAGGCGCTGATCCGCTCGGCAGGCCGCGTTCCGCGGCAGCGCACGACGACGTACGGGTCGCCGCTCCCGGAGCAGGTGCGCCGCTCGTTCGGCGCGGCGCCGCTCGCGGAGCCGGTCAACCCGCCGGCACGCGACGCGGGGCTCCGCCGGCCGGCGAGGCTGCTGCGGCCGGCCGCGCTCGCGGGCTGACCGCTCACCGCGGCCGGAATGCCCCCGCACGGACGGCCGACGTCCCCGCTCAGCGCTCCGCGTCGGTCCGCCGTCGCCGGAACGCGTCGACCGCGAGCGCCGGGATGCGAGCCGCGACCCGCGGAAGGCCCGTGCGGGCATGGTCGAGCGCGTCGCGGACGCCGGTGGCCGCCGCAGCGCCGTGGAGCCCCTCGCCGTGTCCGACGAGGAGGTGCTCGGGCGCGAATCCACCGAGCGCGTCGCGCGGCGGCGAGATCCGGAGCAGGAGGTGCACGCCCGCGGCGTGACCCGGCGGCGCGAAGAAGCCGTTGGTGCCGATCGCCTCCGCCACGACGAGTGTCCGCTCTGCCTCCCACCAGAGGGCGATCTCCAGCCAGCGCTTCGTGTGCCGCACGGAGACCACCTCGAACGGAGTGTCCGGGAGCACCGCGGGAACGACGAGGTGGGGCACGCCGAGCTCCTCGGCGCTCCGGGCGCAGTCGCGGTTGTGGCGGTCGAGCAGCTGCAGGACGGCTGCCGGCTCGCCGAGCGTGCGTGCACGCGCGAGCGACGGCTCGTGGTGGACGGGGTCGACGAGCCAGACCCGGCCGTCGGCCGCAAGGGCGTGCGCCGTGCGCGTGGCGGGCTCGTCGACGGTCCACGAGAACCCGTGCGCCCCTCGCTCGTCGCAGAAGCGGATCTCCATTACGCGAGCGTACGCCCGGCGCAGGGGGGCGAGCCGCCCGAACCGCGGTCTTCTGCCGGACGTTCCCGCGAAAGGCCGCGCCGGTGCCGGGCTCCACGATCGTGCGTACTTTCCCGCGCCGCGGGCTGCGGGGTCCACGGATGCGGCCCGGGCTGCGCCGTGCGACGATCGCCGCATGCGGAAGTGGCTGCTGCGGGGCGGACTCGGGCTCCTGGCGCTGTTCGTCCTGATCCAGCTCGTGCCCTACGGCCGCGACCACACGAACCCGCCCGTGACGCGCGAGATCCGGTGGGACAGCGCGCGCACACGGGAGCTCGCAGAGGGCGCCTGCATGGACTGCCACTCGAACCTGACCGTCTGGAAGTGGTACTCGAACGTCGCCCCGGTCTCGTGGCTCGTCTACAACGACGTGAAGGGCGGTCGGGAGCACGTCAACTTCTCCGAGTGGGACCGGCCGCAGGGCGAGGCGGGCGACATCGTCGAAGCGGTGCAGGAGGGGTCGATGCCCCCGTTCCAGTACAAGCCTCTCCATGCGGGTGCGCGGCTCTCCGACGCCCAGCGGTCGGAGCTCGTGCGCGGGCTCCAGAGAACCCTCGCCGCCGATCCGCCGCCGGCCGGCGGCTAGGAGTCCGCGCCGACCCTCGCGCTCAAGAGCTCCCGGGCGGCGGAGATGCGAGCGCGGTGCGCGCCTCGGCGACCGTGAAGCGGCCGGCGAGGAGCGCGCTCCCCGCCACCGCGGCCTCGCACCCGAGCTCCTGCAAGGCCTGGAGATCAGCGACCGATGCGATCCCACCCGCCGCGACGACGGGGAGGCCGATGGGCAGCACCTGTGCGAGGAGGTCGAGGTCGGGCCCCGTGAGCGAACCGTCGCGAGCCGTCGCGGTCACGAGGAGCCGTGCGACGCCCGCCTCGGCGCAGCGGCGCGCGAGCTCAGGCGCCGTGAGCGTCGAGGAGCGTGTCCAGCCCTCGACCGCGACCCTGCCCTCCTGCACGTCGATCGCGACGACGAGCGCGTCGCCCACGGCGGCGACCGCGTCCGGGAGGAACCCCGGCGACAGCGCCGCGGTGCCGACCATCACCCGCTCCGCGCCGGCCTCCAGCGCCGCCTCGAGCGCCGCAACGCTCCGGTAGCCGCCCCCGACCTGGAGCGGTAGGCCGCCCGCGGCCGCGAGGGCGCCGACGAGGTCGAGCGAGGGCACGCCGGAGAACGCGCCGTCGAGATCGACGAGGTGGAGGCGTCCGGCTCCTTCGGCCGCGAACCGCCGGGCGAGCTCGACCGGGTCACCGCCCTCGAGCGTCACGGCGTCGCGCCTGCCTTCGGCGAGCCGAACCGCACGCCCGTCCAGCACGTCGATCGCGGGTATGACCTCCATTTGATTGCGTGATAACACGCTAGCATGATAACATGTCGACATGGCGAGCACTCCGAGCGGAAGCACCTCCGACCATGAACAGGCCGTCCCGGGGCTCGGTGCGCTGGCCGACGCCCTCACGACGCTCCGAGCCCGGGATGACGTGATGCTGTTCCTCCGCGACCTGTGCACCCTGCCCGAGCTCGAGGCTCTGGCGCACCGCTGGCAGACCGTCCTCCTCCTGGACGAGGGCGTGCCGTACGTCGAGATCGCCGCGCGCGTCCCGACCTCGACTGCCACGGTGACGCGCGTCGCCCAGTGGCTTCGGCACGGAACCGGGGGATACCGGACGGCGCTCGAGCGGACGCGCCGGCGAGAGCGGAGACGACGGTGACGACCCGATTCACGAAGGCGGGCGAGAACGGCCGGCTCACGCTCGCCGTGCCCGCCAAGGGCCGCATGGCCGAGCCGGCGCTCCGCCTGTGCGCCGATGCCGGGCTCTCGTTCGAGGTGACGGAGCGCTCGCTGGTCGTCCCGTGCGCCAACGCGCCTGTCGATCTTCTGCTCGTCCGGCCGAGTGACATCCCCGAGTACGCGCAGGACGGGGTGGTCGACGTCGGCATCACCGGGGCCAACCTGGTGGCGGAGGCGGACGCGGAGGTCGTGACCCTGGCCGAGCTCGGCTTCGCGCGCTGCTCGCTCGATGCTGCCGTCCCGGTCGACGCCGGGCATTCGGCGATCGCCGACCTCGGCGGGCTCCGCGTCGCGACCGCGTACCCCGTGTCCACGCGGCGCCTGCTCGTGGAGCGGGGTGTCGAGTGCGAGCTCATCCCGGTCTCGGGATCGGTCGAGGCGACACCCCGGCTCGGTCTCGCAGACGCGATCGTCGACCTGGTCTCGACAGGGTCGACGATGACCGCCAACGGGCTTCGGCCGATCGGCACGCTTCTTACCTCGCAGGCGGTGCTCGTCGGCGGGCGGGCCGCGGTCGAGGCGCGTCGCGAGGCCGTCGAGCAGCTCGAGCTGATGCTCTCCGGCGTCGTGGCGGGTCGGCGGCGCCGCTACGTGATGATGAACGCCCACGTCGACGACCTCCCTGCGATCCGTGCGGTCTTACCGGGGATGGGCGCGCCGTCCGTGCTGCAGCTCGCGGACGACGGCGAGATCGCGGTGCACGCCGCGGTCGAGGTCGACGAGATCTGGAACCTGCTCCCGGTGCTGCGTCGGGCGGGCGCGACGTCGATCCTGGTCCTGCCGATCGAGCGGCTGGTGGCATGAGGCGGTCGTTCGACGAGGCGCTCACGATCGTCGCGCCGATCGTCGCCGACGTGCGCGAGCGCGGAGACGAGGCGCTGCTCGAGTGGACCTCGCGCCTCGACGGGCCGAGACCGGACGGGATCCGGGTTCCCGCAGAGCGTGTGGAGGCTGCGCGGGTCGACGACGACGTTCTCGACGCGCTCCGGCGGATGATCGGCGCGGTCCGCCGGTTCAGCGAGGCGCAGCGACCGGTCGACACGTCGGTCGAGGCGGCGCCGGGCATCGTCTCCGAGCGCCGCTGGCTGCCTCTCGGCGCAGTCGGCATCTGCGTTCCCAGCGGACGCCTACCGCTCCCGTCCTCGCTCGTGATGACCGCGGTGCCGGCCCTCGTGGCCGGCGTCGGCAGGGTCGCGGTCGTGACCCCGAACCCGGCGGACGCCACACTCGTCGTGGCTCGTGAGCTCGGGATCGACGAGGTGTATGCGGTCGGTGGGGCGCAGGCCGTGGCGGCGCTCGCCTACGGCACGCAGACCGTACCGGCGGTCGACGCCGTCGTGGGGCCGGGGAACGCCTACGTGACCGCGGCCAAGCTTCTGGTCGCGAGTCGGGTGCGCATCGACCTGCCGGCCGGGCCGAGCGAGGTCGTCGTGATCGCGGACGCCTCGGCCTCGGCGGTCGCGGTCGCGGCGGACCTGCTCGCGCAGGCCGAGCACGGAGAGGACAGCGACGCGCTGCTCCTCACGGACGACGCCAAGCTTGCGAGGTTCGTCGAGGGGCTCGTGTCGGCCGCACCGAACGTCGCAGTGGAGCGGGTCGATTCGCTCGACGAGGCGCTCGCTCGTTCGGAGGCCTACGCGCCCGAGCATCTCGAGCTCCACGTCACGGATCCCAACGCGCTGCTCGATCGCGTCCGCAACGCGGGCTCGGTGTTCGTCGGCTGCTCCTCGGTCGTCGGGGACTACGCGGCGGGCGCGACCCACGTCCTGCCAACGGGCGGCCTGGCGCGCTCGATGGGTGGACTGGGGCTCGAGACCTTCCTCAAGCCGCTCCAGGTCGTGCGGGCGAGCGCGGACGGCGCGCGTCGTGCCGCCGATATCGTCGGACCTCTGGCGAGGGTCGAGGGCCTTCCCCTTCACGCCGCGGCGGTTCCGGCGTGAACATCGCGCGCCGGAAGGCGCAGCCGGTCGGCGAGGGGTTCGCCCCGTACCGCTGGGCGGCCGGGGCCGACGAGGTGGCGGCGCGTCACGAAATCCCGCGCGAGGCCGTCCTCAAGTTCGATCAGAACACACCGCCGTTGCCCGGCGTTCCGCAGGTGCCGCTCACCGCCAGCATGGCACGGCTCGCCGACTATCCGGACGGGGCGTATCGCGAGCTGTGCGAGGGCGCGGCCGCCTACACGGGGCTCGCGCCCGGGAACGTCGTCGTCGGTGCGGGCGCGGACGATCTCATCCTTCTCCTTGCCCAGACCTTCCTTGGGCCGGGGGCGCGCGCAGCCGTCTCCGAGCCGACGTATGCGCTGTACCGGATCGCGACGACGCTTCACGGCGCGGCCGTCGTGGACGCCGCGGACGAGGCGGATCTCGTGTGGGCCTGCAACCCGAACAATCCGACCGGATCGTGGGTCGAGCCCGAGGAGCTCGTATCACTCGCGCGGGAGCGTCCCGACACGATCCTCGTCGTCGACGAGGCTTACGTGGAGTTCGGAGCACGCTCGTGCGCGCCGTGGGTCGACGAGCTCGAGAACCTCGTCGTCGTGCGGACGATGTCGAAGGCGTTCGGGCTGGCGTCGTTGCGGGTCGGCTATGCGCTCGCGCACCCCGAGACCGCCGCGGTTCTCACCGAGCGGCGTGCCCCGGCGCCGATCTCAGGCCCGTCCGCCGCGATCGCGGCGGCGGCTCTGCGTGAGCCACGGCTCGGGGACGTCGAGGCGACGGCTGCGGAGCGTGAGCGGTTTCGGACGGCCCTCGTCACCGCCGGCTACGACTGCCCGCCGACCGCGACGAACTTCCTCCTCGTGGTGACGGACGAACCGCTCGCCGACCGGCTGGAGGCACAGGGGATCGTCGTGAGGGCCTTTCCGGGCGCGATCCGGATGACGGTGCGACGACCGTCCGAGAACGACGTAGTGCTCCGCGCGCTCGGTGCCGAGCCTGGCCCGGCACCCGGTCGTGAGGCGACCGTCCTGCGGACGACCACCGAGACCGCGCTCCGGCTCACGCTCTCGCTCGACGGGACAGGCCGCGTGCGTGTCGAGACCGGCATCGGCTTCCTCGACCACCTCCTGACGCTGTTCGGGTTCCACGCAGGGTTCGATATGGAGCTTCTGGCTGCGGGGGATCTCGACGTGGACGCGCACCACACGGTCGAGGACGTCCATGCCGCGGTCGGCTCGGCGATCGCGCAGGCGCTCGGCACGCGGGAGGGTGTGGCGCGCTACGGCTCGACAGTGCTGCCGATGGACGAGGCGCGGGCGACGGCTGCAGTCGACCTCGTGCGCCGGCCGCACGCGGAGGTATCCCTCGCATTCACGGGCGACAGGGTCGGCGCTTTGGCGACGTCGTTGCTCCGCCACGCCCTCGAGCGGCTCGCGATCGAGGCAGGCTGCACCGTGCACGTCGAGGCCGCTGGCGCCGACGACCACCACATCGCGGAGGCAGCGTACAAGGCGCTCGGCCAGTCGTTCCGGCAGGCCGTCGCCCCCGGCGGCGCCGGCATCAGGTCGACGAAGGGAGCGGCGTGAGCGTCGACGGGCAGATCGGTGTCAGACACCGATTTCTGTCAACCCCGTACAGCGCCAAGACTGCACCGATCCGTCCACAGGGCCCACCGGGTGCGGGACGGGGATCTGCCCGCTCCTCGAATCGGCTTCGTCACGAGACTCTCGCCGGGCGGCGAGATTCGTCGTGGGGCTCGACCCGACATGGCGGGTGAGGTGCTAGCGCGCATGGAGAGCCGCCGGGGTGACGCGTACTGCGTGGCGGCCGGCCGGCAACGCCGCATGACAGCTCGCGTTCGGGCCTGTGGAGAAACCGGCACGAAGTCGGCATGGTTTGCCCTTGACAGAGATCGGTGTCTGACACCGTCTGTCGCCTCTCCCACGGGGCCGGCGTGAGGGTCGCGATCGCGGACTACGGGGCGGGGAATCTCCGCTCCCTGTCATCCGCGCTCGTCCGGGCCGGTGCGGACCCCGTCGTGACCGTCGACCCCGCCGTCGTTCGCGACGCCCCGCTTGCGCTGATCGCCGGGGTGGGGCACGTCGAGAGCGCCGCTCTCGGGCTGGCGCGGCACGGCCTGGACGACGCGCTCCGCGACCGAGTCGCGGCCGAGCGTCCGGTCGGCGGAATCTGCGTCGGGCTCCAGCTCCTCTTCGGCCCGAGCGAGGAGGGCGGCACGGGTCTCGCGCTCCTCGCGGGGCCGGTACGGCGCCTTCGAGCGAGGCGGGTGCCACACATCGGATGGAACACCATCGCCGCCACCCGAGCCTCTGCGCTCCTGGACGGGGTAGCCGGCGTCGACGTCTACTTCGCGCACAGCTTCGCCGCCGAGCCCGACGACCCGGAGGTCGTGACCGCGACGACGGATCACGAGGGCCAGATCGTCGCCGCGGTCGAGCACGGGCCGCTCGCCGGCGTCCAGTTTCACCCCGAGCGGAGCGCCGCCGCTGGTGCCTGCGTCCTCGAGAACCTGCTGCGATGGTCAAGAAGCGCGTGATCCCCTGCCTCGACGTCGCCGGCGGCCGCGTGGTCAAGGGCGTCAACTTCGAGCGCGCTCCGTGAGATGGGGCAGCCTGTCGAGCTCGCCCGACGCTACTCCGAGCTCGGCGCGGACGAGCTCGTCTTCCTCGACATCACCGCCACCCTCGAGGGACGCGGGCCGATCCTCGACGTGATCGGCCGCGCGGCGGACGAGCTCACGATCCCGTTCACCGCGGGCGGCGGGGTCACCGGCGTCGACGACGCGCGCGATCTGCTGCTCGCCGGTGCCGACAAGGTGGCCATCAACCGCGCCGCCTTCGACGACCCGGGAATCCTCACCGCGTTGGCCGCCGAGTTCGGGTCGCAGGCGGTCGTCTGCGCAATCGACGCGCGTGCGGGCGAGGTGGTGACCCACGCAGGCCGGACACCCAGGGGTAGGGCTGCCGTCGAGTGGGCCCGGGAGGCGGTCGAGCGAGGCGCGGGTGAGATCCTCCTCACCTCGATCGATGCCGACGGGACGCGCGCCGGGTACGACCTCGAGCTCACGCGGAGCGTCGCCGCGGCGGTCGAAGTTCCAGTTATCGCGTCGGGTGGGGCCGGCGAGGCCCGGCACATGGCGGAGGCGTTCGAGGTCGGAGCGGAGGCTGCGCTGATCGCCTCGATCGTCCACGAGCGCCCCGAGCGGCTGCCGGAGCTGAAGGCCGAGCTGGAGGAGGCGGGATGGCCGATGAGACGCTGACGCCCGTGATCGTCCAGGACGCGGAGACGAACCGCGTCCTGATGCTCGCGTACGCAAACGACGAGGCGCTGCGCCGGACGCGGGAGAGCGGCGAGGCGTGGTTCTGGAGCCGCTCCCGCCGGGAGCTGTGGCACAAGGGCGCCACCTCGGGGAACACGATGGCCGTCGAGGAGATTCGCGACGACTGCGACGGAGACGCGCTCCTCTACCGCGTGCGACCGAACGGACCGGCGTGCCACACCGGCGCCGAGTCCTGCTTCGCGCCGTGGCTCTGGCGGGTCGTGGCCGAGCGGGCGCTCACGCGTCCGCCGGGCTCGTACGTGGCAGGGCTGCTCGAGGGGGGGCCGGCAGGCGCCGCGCGCAAGGTCGGTGAGGAGGGTGTCGAGGCGGCTCTGGCCGGGGTCACCGAGTCGGACGAGCGGCTGGTGGAGGAGGTGGCCGACCTCTGGTTCCACAGCTACGTCCTTCTCGCGGCGCGCGGATTGCAGCCGTCGGCGGTCGAGGACGAGCTCCGGCGACGACACACCGGCGCCTGACGGCGTTCGTCGGACTATCGTCGCGCCATCCCCGTCGCCACCGGCATCGGCCCCGACGAGCTCCGCGAACGGCGGGAGCGGCTGCATGCGCTCGTCGCTGCGCATCGGCCGCGCGGGCTCGTCGTCTTCGACCAGAGCTACGTCCAGTACTTGACGCGCTTCTCGTTTCTCGCGACCGAGCGCCCCGTCGCCTACGTGGAGCGCTTCGGTGGCGAGACCGCGGCTTTCGTGCCCGAGTTCGAGGTCGCGCGCGTCCGCGCCGAGACCGGCTTCGACCGCGTCGAGCCGTATCCCGAGTACCCGGGCACCGAGCACCCGATGCGCATCCTCGCGCGGCTCCTCGACGACATGGGGATCACGGGCACGATCGCCGCCGACCAGGACGGCTACCCCGGCATCCTCGGCTACCGGGGGCCGTCACTCTCGGAGGTCAGCGGCGCCGAGGTCGTGCCCGCCGCGCCGGCGCTCGAGCGCCTGATGGCGCGAAAGAGCGAGGCGGAGATCGAGCTCGTCCGCGAGAGCGCCCGCTGGTGCGAGCACGCGCACCGGTTGCTGCAGGAGTACACACGCCCGGGTGTCACCGAGGCGCAGGCGGGCCTCCGTGCGGGGTACGAGGCCAGCCTCGCGATGCTCGACGCGCTCGGGCCGTCGTACGACGGCGGCCTGTCCTCGACCGACGGCGCGTCCGCCGGGTACCGCGGCCAGATCGGAGCACGGAGCGCGTGGGCCCACGCGATCGCCCACAACATCGAGTTCAGCCCCGGCGACGTGCTGGTGAGCGAGACCGCGGCGCCCGTCTGGGGCTACAACGCGGAGCTCGAGCGCGCGATGGTCGTGGGGCCGCCCACCGACGAGATGCGACGCCATTTCGACCACATGTGTGCAGCACAGCAGGTTGCCTTCGCCGCTCTGCGCCCGGGCGTCACGTGCGCCGATGTCGACCGCGCCGTGCTCGGATACTTCGAGGAACACGGCATCCTCGACACCTGGAGCCAGCACACCGGTCACGCGATCGGGCTGCGCAACCACGAGGCACCGTTCCTCGACGTCGGCGACGAGACGGTCGTCGAGCCGGGGATGGTGTTCACGATCGAGCCGGGCGTCTACGTGGACGGCTTCGGCGGGTTCCGCCACTCGGACACGGTCGTCGTCCGGGCCGACGGGATCGAGATCCTCACGGACTACCCGAGCGACCTCGAGTCGCTCACGCTGCCGCTCTGACGGCGACCGGGTACGCTGTCGCGGCGATGGACGCCTGGCGCGCTCACGTGCTGCGACAAAACGGCTGATCGCCCGCTTCCCGATCGTGCGTCTGGGGAAGCGGGTCGGTGACGCGCGTTTCGCCCATCGGGCGTTGTGCGCGTGCTCCTCCCGCCCGAGTCGGAAGGAGGTGCGCGATGCCCATGCCGCATCGCACGTTTGCCGAGGTCGCCAAGCGCCGCCTCGTCGGGAAGGAAGGGAGTGCACGGGTCGCAGCGATCCAGGCGCTGCTCTCGGAGCTGCCGGGGTACCGCAACGGGCCGTACGCCGACCTGCGGAAGTGGCTCGAGGGCGAGCTCGACCGGACGCGCGTCCGCGCCAAGGTCGTGCGCCGCGACTCGCTGCAGGTGCGCCGCGAGGGTGCCGCGCAGATCGCGCTCGTCGGCCCGCCGAATGCCGGCAAGTCGTCGCTCCTGCAGGCGCTCTCCGATATCCAGATCAGGACGGGCGACTATGCCTTCACGACGCTTCGCCCCGTACCCGCGCTGACGCGGATCGGCGGCGTCCTCGTGCAGCTCGTCGAGATCCCCGGGCTGATCGAGGGCGCGCACGAGGACCGCGGCGGCGGGCGGGCGCTGCTCGGCGTGCTTCGGAACGCGGACGCGATCGTCTTCTGCCACGCGGCGAACGAGCCTCCGGCCGCCCTCGAGGTCGTCAGGCGGGAGGTCGCTGCCGCCGCGATTGACAAGCCCTCGATCCTGATCCGCACGAAGGCCGACGAGCTCGAGGAGCGGGTCGACGCTCCGGCCGGTGACGAGTGTCTCTTCGTATCGGTGCTCGACGACGCGAGCCTCGACCGTCTCCGCGAGGCGATCTGGAGACTTACCGGCCTGATTCGGGTGTTCCCGGAGCGCGCCGGCGCGCGCGACGACGAGCCCTTCGCGTTGCCTTTCGGAGCGACGGTTGCGGACCTCGCCGACCGGGTGCACCACGACCTCGGCGCCCGCGCGACCGGAGCGCGCATCCGTGGGTCGTCAGCCCGGTTCGACGGCCAGCTCGTCGGCCGCGGGCACGTCCTCCGTGACGGCGACGTCGTCGAGATCCTGATGCGGTGATTCGGCGTCGTCCGGCGGGATGTGGGCCTCTTCTCCGACCGACCCCACGTTCCCCGACCGCTCGTCGTCGGCCGACCCACCGGTCGTCGTCGACCGACCGTTCCCCCAACTGCCCCCAGGGGCACCCCGGTGTCCCTGGTGTAACGCTATCGAGGAAACCGTCGCAGCTCTGTGCCGCCTATGCGCCGAAAGTGTGCCGCTCAGGCGGCGTTCGCGTCACTCGGTCGCTTCGCCGTCCCAGTAGTCGGCGTCCTCGCCGAGGAAGAACCAGCGCCGCTCGTCCCGGCCCGATCCCCAGCGCACCATCATCTTCCCGCTGTCCACCTGCACCGCCGCACGCGGCAGGGCGAAGTTCGAGACGAGCAGGACGCGGACGAGGCTGTCGGATCGGTTCGTGAGCTTGTGTGCGCCGCCCGGCCCGCTCGGGAACAGGATGCAGTCGCCGGGCTCGAGCTCGCGCTCCCCGTCCGGGGCGCGCAGCGTCGGCTTCCCGGACACCACGACCAGCAGCTCGTCGTTCCCGAGCTCGTAGTGGTAGGGGAAGGTGCTCTGACCGGGCGGGAGCTCGATCAGCCCGGCACCCAGATGCTCTCCGGCTACGCGCTTGCGCCGCCAGAGGTATCCCGGTCGCTCGGGCGGCCACGTCCGCTCGAGCCAGCCGTCGTCGTCGAGCAGGTTCATCTCCATGCGCGCGAGCCTATCCCGTGAAGGTCAAACCTCCCACGCGCCGGCGAGCAGGCGTGGGAGGACATCGTCGAGCAGTCTCAGCGTCATGCCCCAGAGCACGTGCCCCTCGACGTCGATTCCGTCGACCAGGAGCGGCTCGCGGAACCACAGCGACGAGAAGGGCAGCGTCGCCCGGGAGGACGGGTCGGCGAGTGTGCGTGCGGCAGGCGTGAGGATCCCGACGATCTCCGTCTCCTGGAGGCGCCAGCGGGTGTCCGGCGCGACCCGACCGAGGAACGGATGGACGAGCCAGCCCGTCGCCTGTGTCGCGAGCGGCTCGAGCTCGGCCACGACCTCGACCGCGCCGCGCGACAGGCCGACCTCCTCCTCGGCCTCGCGCAACGCCGTGGCGAGTAGGTTCGCGTCGCCCGGCTCGGGCTTGCCGCCCGGCAACCCGAGCTGCCCGCCGTGCTGCCCGCCGTCGTCCGCGCGGACGACGAGGACGATCCGGAGCTCGCCCTCGGCATCCCGGAAGACCGGGAGGAGCACCGCCGCCGTCCGCAATCCGACGCTCACGGCACCTCGTGCTCGAGGAGGTCGGCGACCGTCTCCCGCGTGCGGATCACCCGGGCGGACCCATCCCGGACGAGGACCGCAGCCGGTCTCGGCACGCCGTTGTAGTTCGATGCCATCGCGAGCGTGTACGCGCCCGTCGCCGGCACCGCAAGGAGGTCGCCGCGGCGTGGCGAGGGAAGCGCGACGTCGTCGATCAGCACGTCGCCGGACTCGCAGTGCATCCCGGCGATGCTGACCACCTCGTCGACGGGCTCGTCCGCACGCGCGGCGGAGAGCGCCGTGTAGCGCGCGTCGTAGAGCTGCGGCCGCGGATTGTCCGACATCCCGCCGTCGATCGCGACCCAGGTGCGCTCGGGCAGCCGCTTGACGCTCCCGACGCGATAGAGCGTGACGCCGGCTCTCCCGACGACGCAGCGGCCGGGCTCGAGCCAGAGCTCCGGCTTCGGCAGGCCCGCCTCGACGAATGCGAGCCGTGCGGTCGAGGCGGCGCTTGCCGCGAGCTCGGCCGCCTCCGGAACCTCGTCGGCCGGGTGGTGGCGGATCCCGAAGCCGCCGCCGAGGTCGGCGACCTGCGCGGTCCATCCGAGCTCGTCGCGGCAGCTCGCGACGAACCCGGCGAGACGCACGATCGTCTCCGCCTGCGCGTCGAAGTCGGCGAGCTGCGAGCCGACGTGGACGTGTACGCCGAGCACGTCGAGCCCCAGGTCGAGCGCCTCCGCGACGACCTTCCGCGCCTGGGTGGGGGGCAAGCCGAACTTCGAGCCGTGGTGCCCGGTGCGGATCGCCTCGTGGGTGTCCGCGTCGACGCCGAGCGTGACGCGCACGAGCACCTGGACGACACCCGCGGCCGCCGCGAGCCCGGCCTCGTCCGCCGCGTCGAGGACGACCGGCGCCCCGCTCGCTGCCGCCGCACGCAGGAACGCCTCCTCCTTGTTGTTGCCGTGGACCACCAGCCGGTCGCCGCCGAGGCCGGCCCTGCGCGCGAAGGCGAGCTCGCCTTCGGACGCGACGTCTGCGCCGATGCCCTCCTCGTCCAGCAGCCGGAGCAGCGCGACGTTCGGGAATGCCTTCGTGCCGAAGAACACGCGGCCGTCGTGTCCGAGCGCGCCGCGGAGCGCGCGCGCGTTCGCGCGCACCGTTTCCTCGCACAGCACCACGAGTGGCGTCCCGTGCTCCTCGGCGAGGGCTTCCGCGGTGAGCCCACCGATCGCGAGCGAGGCACCTTCGAGAGCCACGGAATCCGGGAACAGCGCTAGCATCGGGCGATCGTGCCTGTTAGCATGAGAGTCGTGCAGCAGCTTCTCACGTAGTCCAGGGAGAGAACGCGGCAACCGCCGCGCGAGCTCCCCTGAGCCTCTCGATCGAGAGGCTTTTTCGTTCCAGGGAGTGTTTTCGGAAGAGACGGAGATGGAGCCGACCGACACCGACCGGTACGACCCCGACGCGATCGAGGCCAAGTGGCAGGCCGTGTGGGCGGCCGAGGGATCGTTCACGGTCCCGAATCCCGAGCCGGGCGCCGAGAGCGAGGGTCGCTCCACCTACGTCCTCGAGATGCTGCCGTATCCCTCTGGCGAGCTCCACATGGGGCACGTCTTCAACTACACGCTCGGCGACGTCTTCACCCACGTGCGTCGGCGCCAGGGCTACACGGTCCTGCGGCCGATGGGCTACGACGCGTTCGGCCTGAACTCCGAGAACGCGGCGATCAAGGAGGGCGGCCACCCGCGCGACATCACGAATCGCAACATCGAGGCGATCCGCCGCCAGATGAAGCGCATGGGGTGGGCAATCGACTGGTCGCGCGAGGTCTCGACCGCGGAGCCCGAGTACTACCGCTGGACGCAGTGGCTCTTCCTCCGCTTCTACGAGCGCGGGCTCTCGTACCGCCGTGAGGCGCCGGTCAAGTGGTGCCCGAAGGACCAGACCGTGCTCGCGAACGAGCAGGTGATCGACGGACGTTGCGAGCGCTGCGGCACGGAGGTCGAGTCCAAGAGCCTCACCCAGTGGTTCTTCAAGATCACCGAGTACGCCGACCAGCTGCTCGACGAGATGGAGGCGCTCGAGTCGTGGCCCGAGCGCGTCCTGACGATGCAGCGCAACTGGATCGGGCGCTCCGAGGGAGCCCGCGTGATCTTCACCGTCGACGGGAGCGGGGAGGAGCTGCCCGTCTTCACGACGCGGCCCGACACGCTGTTCGGGGCGACATTCTTCGCCCTGGCCCCCGAGCATCCGCTCATCTCGGAGCTGACCGCGGGCACCGAGCACGAGCGGGCCGTCGCCGACTACGTCCGGCACACGGCCGCCCGCTCGACCGTCGAGCGCGAGACGAAGGAGAAGGACGGCGTCTTCACCGGCCGCTACGCGGTCAACCCGGTGAACGGCGAGGCGATCCCGATCTGGGTCGCCGACTACGTGCTGATGGAGTACGGCACCGGCGCGATCATGGCGGTGCCAGGGCACGACGAGCGCGATCACCAGTTCGCGGAACGCTACGGCCTCGAGATCCGCCAGGTCGTGGCGCCGGCCGGCGGATCGGCGTCAGCCGACGCGGGCGCCTACGTCGCGCACACCGACGACGAGGTGCTCGTCAACTCGGGCGAGTTCACCGGGCTCACCGCTCCGGACGGGAAGCGGGCGATCACCGCCTGGCTCGCCGAGCGCGGTCTCGGCGAGGCGACGATCGGCTATCGCCTGCGCGACTGGCTGCTCTCGCGGCAGCGCTACTGGGGCTGCCCGATCCCGGTGATCCACTGCGACGCGTGCGGCGTCGTGCCCGTCCCCGACGACCAGCTGCCGGTGCTGCTGCCGGAGATCGACGACTATCTGCCGAAGGGACGCTCGCCGCTCGCGTCGGCCGAGGAGTGGGTGGCGGTCGCGTGCCCGAGCTGCGGCGGCGAGGGACGGCGCGAGACCGACACGATGGACACGTTCGTCGACTCGTCGTGGTACTTCCTGCGCTACGCCGACGCGCGGAACGACGCCGCCGCGTGGGATCAGCAGATCGTCGACTTCTGGCTGCCCGTCAAGCAGTACATCGGCGGAATCGAGCATGCGGTCCTGCACCTGATGTACGCGCGGTTCTTCACGAAGGCCCTCAACGACATGGATCTGCTCGGCTTCCGCGAGCCGTTCTCGCGCCTCTTCACACAGGGGATGATCTACCGGCACGGCGCGAAGATGTCGAAGTCGAAGGGCAACGTCGTCTCGCCCGACGACGCCGTCGAGCGCTACGGCGCCGACGCGCTGAGGCTCTACATCCTCTACATGGGGCCTGCCGAGCAGGACAAGGAGTGGAGCGATGCCGGGATCGAGGGCACCGCGCGCCTCGTCGACCGGGTCTGGCGGCTTGCGCTCGAGGTCGCCGCACGCGGTGAGGTCGGCGCGCCCGCAGACGGTGAGCTCGTTCGTGCTGCGCACCGGACGATCGACCGCGTCTCCGACGACATCCTGCGGCGCTTCCAGTTCCACACGCCGATCGCGGCGCTGTTCGAGCTCGTGAACGAGACCTATCGCGTGAAGGACGACCCGTCGCGGGCCGGCGAGGTGCGGTTCGCGACCGAGACCGTCCTGTCGCTGATCCAGCCGTACGCGCCCCACGTCGCCGAGGAGCTGTGGGAGCGCCTCGGTGGTAACCGGCTGTGGGAGACCGCGTGGCCGGTGGCCGACCCGACGCTCGTCGCCACGGACGTCGTCGAGATCGCCGTGCAGGTGAACGGCAAGCTGCGCGACCGGCTGCAGGTTCCCGCCGGGACGGCCGAGGACGAGCTCATCGCGCTCGCGCTCGGCTCGGAGCGCGTTCAGGCCTACCTCGGCGAAGGCTCGCCGCGACGGACGATCGTCGTGCCGGACCGGCTCGTGAACGTCGTGGCGTAGTCCAGGCGTCCGCGGGCTCGCGCCGGCGCGGCTGCCCGGCACGGTGTTGGCACAGAGACGGCACAGTCTCGTCACAGGTCGAGCGCGACGCTTGACGGGTGATCACACTCACGCGCTCGCAGCTCGCGATGGTCGCCGTGCCGCTCCTGGCGCTGCTCGCCGTCGCGGGGTCGCGTCTCGCCGGCGTCGGCGCGAGTGAAGGGCCTGCTCGGGCGGTCCCGCTGGCCAGTGCCGGTGTGGGCGGCTCGGTCGCGGCGGAGGACGAGGCCCCGAAGCTGTTCGTCCACGTCGTCGGCGCCGTCCGCCGACCGGGCCTGTTCCGCCTGAAGGACGGTACGCGCGTCGCGGACGCGGTGTCGCGCGCCGGAGGGCCGACGCGCCGCGCCGACCTCTCGGCGGTGAACCTCGCCGCGCCGCTCGTCGACGGTCAGCAGGTGATCGTGCCGCGCCGCGGCCCGGGCGGCACGCCGGCGGCGCTGGCGGGTGCCTCCGTGCCGGGCGCCAAGGTCAGCCTTGCGAGCGCGACCGTCGACCAGCTCGACGAGCTACCCGGGATCGGCCCGGTCACCGCGGAGAAGATCGTCGACTGGCGGACGACTCATGGGCCTTTCAGGTCGGTCGACGACCTCGACGACGTGCCCGGGATCGGGCCGGCGCGCATCGAGCAGCTCCGAGACCTGGTGACGCCGTGAGGTGGTCCCCGTGACCGCCTTCTGGATCGAACGCGGGACACGGGGCCGACGGCTGCTCGAGACCGGCTGGCCCGCGCTCCTCGTATGGTCGGCATGCGCGGGCATCGCGGTCTCGACCTGGGTGCGGCCGCCGCCCGCGCTCGACGCGGGTGTCGGCGCGATCGCGGTTGTCGGCGCCCTCGTGTCACGCGACCTCCGCAGGCTCGCGCTCGCCGCGGTCGCCGTCGCGCTTCTGGGGCTCTGGTGGGGGACGCTGCGGAACGAGGCGCTGGAGCGAAGCGTCCTCGCCGAGCGGCTCGACGCACCGGCGTCTGCGCGCGTCGTCGTCACCGGTCCCGTCAGCCGGACGGCATTCGCCGTCCGCACGCCGGCCGAGGCGGTGCGGTTCGGCGCGATCAGCATCCGCGAGCGGGTGTTGCTCGAGCTTCCGCCCGAGCGGGCGCCGCCCCAGGGCGCCGTGCTCGAGCTGCGCGCGCGGCCGGTTGCGCCGCGTGGGCCCGAGACCGGTTTCGACGAGCGCGGCTGGCTCGCGCGTCGCGGCGTGCACGTGGTGCTGCGCGGCGAGGGCGACTGGCGGATCGTCGACCGGCGGGGCGGGATCGGTGGCGTCGGCGACCGGCTGCGCGCGCATGTGGAGGCGACGCTCGCCCGTGGAACCACGGGGGAGCGCCGCCGCCTGCTCGCGGGCATCGTCCTCGGCGAGGACTCGGGCATCGACAGGGAGCTGCGCGACGCCTTCCAGGCGAGCGGCCTCCAGCACCTGTTGGCGGTGTCCGGCCAGAACGTCGCCATCGTGGCGTTCGGCGTCGTCATGGCTGCGCGCATCATCGGGCTGGGCCGGCTCGTCGGCGAGGCACTCGCGATCCTCGTCGTCCTGTCGTACGCACTGGCGGTCGGGTGGCAGCCGTCCGTCGTCCGGGCGGCCGTCGCGGGGACGCTCGCGTCGCTCGCGTGGATCGTCGCGCGCCCGCGCGATCGCTGGCACGCGCTCGCGGTGGGTGCGCTCGTGCTCCTCGCCTGGATGCCGCGATCGGCGCTCGAGCCAGGTTTTCAGCTCTCCTTCGCCGCGGTTGCCGCGATCTTCCTCGTGCTGCCGCGCATGTCCGGTGTCCCCGACGCCTACCCCGTCCCTCGCGGGTTCTGGGACGTGCTCGTCGTCGCGGTCGCGTGTGGGCTCGTCACGGCGCCGATCGTGTGGCTCCACTTCGGGCGGGTCGCACTGTGGACAGTGCCCGCGAACATCGCGGCCGAGCCGGCGATGCCGCCGCTGATCTCGTTGTCGCTCGCGGCGGCCGCCATCGAGCCCGTGTTGCCGGGCGCGGCGACCGCACTGGCGTGGCTGGCCGGTTGGTGCGCCTGGTGGCTCGCGTTCGTCGCAAGGATCGTCTCGAGCTGGCCGTCGGCTCAGGTCTCGTCGCCGGTGGCCGTCGTGATCGCGGCTGCGCTCGTCGGCGCGGTCGTCCTCGTCCGCCGGCTGCCGCGGTACCGGCGCCGCGAGGGCGTCGCGGCGCTCGTGTCGCTCGCGCTGACCGTCTCGACGGTCGCCTGCGCGCTCCGCCCGTCGCCGTCGTGGACAGCGCCGTCCGGTCTCCGCGTCACGTTTCTCGACGTCGGCCAGGGCGACTCCGCCCTCGTCGAGGCGCCGGGTGCCGCAGTGCTCGTGGACGAGGGTCCGCCGGAGGCGGACGTAGCGGGCCAGCTTCAGCGTCTCGGCGTGAGGTCGCTGAACGCGATCGTCCTCACGCACCCGCAGCGAGACCACATCGGCGGCGCGGCGCGGGTCGTCGACCGGCTCGACGTCGGTGCGGTTGCCGAGCCGGGGATCGAGGCGCCGTCCCCCGACCGAGAAGCGGTGCTCGCCGCGGCGCGTCGCCTCGGCATCCCCGTCGTCGTCGTCCACTCGGGCGAGGTGTTCGAGCTCGGAAAGCTCGAGCTACGGATCCTCTGGCCGGACGATCCGGGGCTCCCGAGCGAGGATCCGAACCAGCACGCGGTCGTGGCGCTGGCCAGTTACGGAGCGACCGACGTTCTCCTCACGGCGGACGCCGAGAGTGACGTCACGTCTCGGCTGCACCTGCGCCCGGTCGAGGTCATGAAAGTGGCGCATCACGGCTCCGAGGACCCGGGTTTGCCCGATCTGCTTCGTGTGCTGCATCCCAGGGTCGCCGTGATCTCGGTCGGCGCACACAACGACTACGACCACCCGCGCCCCGAGACGCTCGCCGCGCTCGAGGCCGAACCGGGCCTCCGCACGCTGCGCACCGACGTGAATGGACGGATCGTCGTCGAGTCGGACGGCCGCACGCTGACCGTTCGCTCCGAGCGATAGCCGGCGCCACTACGCTGGCAGCGTGGCCGACCAGGAGTTGAAGCCGGTGTACCTCGTGACCGGCAACGACGTGCCGAAGGTCGAGCGCACGCTCGAACGGCTTCGGAGGCGATTCGACGTCGGCTCGGTCGAGCGCCTGATCGCGGGGAAGGGCGGCGCATCCGGTGCCGACGTCGTCGCCGCGTGCAATGCGGGCACGCTGCTCGGCGGCGAGCGCCTCGTGCTCGTGACGCACATCGACGGGCAGCGCGGCGAGTACGACCGGCTGAGCGGCGGCTGGAAGGCCGAGGACGTCGAGGCGGTGGTGGCGTACCTCCGCGACCCGGCTCCCGGCACTGTGCTCTGCCTCGTCGGCGCGGAGGTCAAGAAGGACGCTCCGCTCGCCAAGGCGTGTGCGAAGGTGGGCGACGTCCTCGCCTGGGAGATCGGGAAGAAGGATGCAATCGCCTGGATCGCGAAGAGCTTCCAGGAGCGCGGCGTCAAGGCGGGCGCCGACGCGTGCAGGACGTTGCTCGACCTGGTCGGCGACGACAAGCTGGTCCTCGCCCGGGAGATCGACAAGCTCGCGACGTGGGCGGCGGGAGAGCCGCTAGGCGTCGAGGAGGTGCAGCGGCTGGCGACGGCGTCCGCGGAGGCGCATCCCTGGGACCTCACCGACGCACTCGGGAGGCGTGACGCCGGCGCCGCGCTCGAGGTCGTCGAGTCGACGTACGCCCGGAGTCACCGGCCGAGGACGAGCGAAGCGGCCGCATTCGGTGCTCGCGTGGGGCAGCACCTGATCCGGCTCTCGCGGATGAAGGCCATGCTGGAGGCAGGCCTTTCGGCCGACGAGGCGGGCGCCAAACTCGGCCTCAAGCCGTATCCCGCCAAGCAGCTCGCCAAGCAGACACAGGCGTTCTCGGCGGAGGAGCTAGGCGGAGGCGTCGTGCGGTTCGCGGAGCTGGATCACGCGCTCAAGGGCGGGAGCAAACTCGCGCCGGACCTCGAGGTGCAGCTCGCGGTCGCCGACGTCGCGCGCGAGAGCCGCTGACGCCGCGACGCGTTAAACGGCGACGGCGCTGCCGCTGACCAGGCGCTGGGCCTGAGCCTTCTTGCGCGCGGCGGTGTTCTTGTGGAGCGCGCCGCGGGCAGCCGCCTTGTCGATCGTCCGCACGAGCTCACGATGCTCCGCGGCGACCGCCGCCTCGTCGCCGTCGGCGACGGCGCCCGCGAGGCGCTTCGCGAGCGTCTTGATCGTCGAGCGGTAGCGGAGGTTTTCGAGCCGTTGGCGGGCCGCGATGTCGACGCGCTTCTTCTGCTGCTTGATGTTCGCCATACGTGAGAGCGCCCCGACCGATCAGGCCGCGGGCCGCCGGATGGTAGCAGAGGGGCCTCCGACGATTCCGCGAAACTCCCCCCGGATGTCCGAGCTCGACCCGTCGTTCGACCCGAACGTCGACCCCGCCCTCGCGGAGGAGCGTGCGCACCGCCGCCGCCTGGCGCGGTCGACCGCGGTCTTCGGCGCCGCGACCGGCCTCTCGCGCGTGCTCGGGCTCGTTCGCGAGATCATCGCTGCGTACGACGTTCGGCGCGGCCGGGAAGATCAACGCCTTCACGGTCGCCTTCCAGATCCCGAACCTCGTCCGATCGCTCGTCGCCGACAGGCGCTCTCGGGTGCGTTCGTCCCGGTCTTCAGCGAGCTGCTCGAAAAGGGTGAGCGCGCGCGAGCGTGGCGCGTCGCATCGACGATCTTCTGGCTCGATCCTGCTGATCACGACCTGCCCTGACCGCGATCTTCGTGCTCATCGCCCCCTTGATCGTCGAGCTCTTCGGAACGCCGGGCGGCGACTTCGACCTCGCCGTCGGGCTGTCGCGACTCCTCTTCCCGATCGTGATCCTGCTCGGGCTCTCGGGGATCATCGTCGGGATCCTCAACGCCTACGACCAGTTCACGGTCCCGGCCCTGACGCCGGTTGCTTGGAACCTCGTGATCATCCTCGGCCTCGTGCTCGGCGTTCCGCGGCCGGAAGCCAGGACGGCCAGCTCTACGTCTACGCGGGCTCCATCGTGCTCGCGACGCTCGTCCAGCTCCTGATGCCCGTGCCCTGGCTTCGCGGGCTCGACGGCCGGCTTCGGATGGCGCTCGACTGGCGCGATCCCGCGGTGCGGCGGTTCTTCGTCCTCATGCTCCCGGTGACGCTGACGCTCGGGCTCATCAACGTCTCCACGCTGATCGGCACGCTCTTCGCCTCGCGCCTCATCGACCCCGACCTCGCGCCGCGCGCGATCGACCTCGCCTTCCGCCTCTACATGCTGCCCGCAGGGGATCTTCTCCGTCGCGGTTGCAACCGTGCTCTTTCCCGACGCTGTCGCGGCTCGCCGCGCGCGGCGACATGGCGGCGTTCGGCCGGACCGTCGACACCGGCATCCGCCAGATCGGCTTCCTCCTCATCCCGGCCGGGCTCGTCTCGGCCGTGCTCGCCGAGCCGATTACCCGCCTCGTCTACGAGCGCGGCGAGTTCACGGCCGACCAGACGCCGGTCGTCGCCGGCGCGCTCGCGGCCTTCTCCGTCGGGCTCGTGTTCAACGGCTGGATGCTCCTCCTCAACCGGGCGTTCTACGGCCTCCAGTCGAACTGGATCCCGACGCTCGTGGCGCTCGGAAACCTCGCGCTGAACGTCATCCTCTTCGCCGCGCTCTACCGCGTCGGCGTCTGGGGCCTGCCGCTCGCCGTCTCGCTCTCGAATCTCGCGGGCGCGGTCGCGCTGGCGATCCTGATGTGGCGCCGCATCGGAGGCGTCGAGGCCGCGTCGACACTGACCGCGCTGACGCGGATCATCGTCGCGTCCGTCGTCGCGTCCGCGCTCGCCGTCGGTATCTGGTGGGCGATCGATGCGGCAGTCGGCCGCTCCACGATCGGGCAGATCCTGTCCGTCGGCCTCGGGCTCGGTGTGGGGACGGTCGGCTACCTCGGGATCTCCCGGCTGCTCGGCGTCCGGGAGCTCGGCTCGCTGTTCGCGCTCCGCCGCGGTGCCTGAGACCCGCCTACGATGACCCGATCGCCGAGGCCGACCCCTATCCGCTCCGCGTCGTCGGGCGCGTCCAGTCCTCGCTCACGCGGCGCGAGGATGCGCCGATGCAAGGCAGCGAAGGAGCGCCCGATGCCTGGATCGTCTTCGACGAGACGGTTAGCGAGGCCGCCCGCGACCTCGCCGTCGGCGACGACCTTCTCGTCCTGACCTGGCTGCACGAGGCAGACCGCGACGTCCAGGCCGTCCACCCGCGAGATGACCCGAGCGTTCCGGAGCGCGGCGTCTTCAGCACGCGCTCGCCCGACCGGCCGAACCCGGTCGGCCTGCACCGCGTGGAGATCGTGGAGGTCGACAACCTCCGGATACGCGTGCGGCCACTCGAGGCGATCGACGGTACGCCGGTCGTCGACGTCAAGCCGGTGCTGCGCGGCGAGGCCTGATCGCCGCTACTGCTCGTAGCCCTCGACGGTCTCCTCGGAGCGCGCTCGGGCCACATCGGGGTCCATCGCGAACTCCTCGAGCGCCCGCCGCTGACGGAGCAGGTCCCAGCAGCGGTCGAGGGAGACCTTCACGTCCGCGAGCCGCTGCCGGTCGGCATCCGTGGCGCTGCCGGCCGCCTGCGTATCCCAGAGCCCGTGTTCCTCCGCAACGAGCTCCTCGATCCTGGAGTGAATCTGCGCGTCGTCCATCTCCGAACCATACGTCGAGGGCGTCGCGACGGGCTACGCGAGTAAGTTCACCGCCGCACCGGCAAACGGGTCGACTGGCGCTATGCGAGTGGTGCGTAAAGGTTGACCCGGACGCCGTCGGGGTCGCCGAGCAGGGCATAGCGCTGGCCCCAGAACGCGTCCCAGGGCTCCTTCTCGCCCTCGAAGCCCGCCGCGACGATGCGGGCGTATACCTCGTCGACCTCGGCGGGGCTCGCGCACTCGAACGCGAGCGAGACCTGGTTCCCGTCCGTCCGCCTCCAGTTCGGCAGAAAGCTCGCGATGACGTCCTCCGCGTCGAACATCAGCCGCGTACCGTTCGCCATCGTCGCCTCGACGTGGCCGTCCTGCGCCTCTTCCGGGAGGTCGAGCCCGAGCAGGCGGTAGAAGAGCATCGAGCGTCGCAGATCCGACACGGCGATGCCGATCGCGTTCAGCTCGGGCACACAGGAAGGCTATACCGCCGCGTCGCCGCCGAACGGCCGAGAAGCGCCATCAGGACCAACGAGGCCCACGGCTACGATCGACGCCGATCAGCCATGGAGCAGAGCCGCATCCGCAACTTCTCGATCATCGCGCACATCGACCATGGCAAGTCGACCCTCGCCGACCGGATTCTCCAGCTCACGGAGACCGTCTCCGAGCGCGAGATGCGGGACCAGTTGCTCGACTCGATGGAGCTCGAGCGCGAGCGGGGGATCACGATCAAGGCGCAGGCCGTGCGCGTCCAGTGGAAGGGCCACCAGCTCAACCTGATCGACACACCGGGCCACGTCGACTTCACCTACGAGGTCTCGCGTTCGCTCCAGGCGTGCGAGGGCGCGGTGCTCGTCGTCGACGCGGCGCAAGGCATCGAGGCGCAGACCCTCGCCAACGCGTATCTCGCGATCGAGAACGACCTCGAGATCGTTCCGGTCGTCAACAAGATCGATCTACCCTCCGCCGACCCGGACGAGGCGGCGGCCGAGGTCTCCGAGCTGCTCGGCGGCTCCGCGGAGGATGTCGTTCGCATCTCCGCCAAGACGGGGGTCAACGTCGAGCAGGTGCTGGACGCCATCGTCGAGCGGGTCCCGGCGCCCGTCGGCGTCGCGGACGCGCCGGCGCGCGCGCTCGTCTTCGACTCGAGCTACGACCAGTACCGCGGCGTGATCGCGTTCGTCCGCATCGTCGACGGTCGCCTCGCGACGGGGGACGGCATTCGCGCGATGGCGATGGGCACCGACTTCGACGCGGAGGAGCTCGGGTTCATGGCACCGCAGCGTGTTCCCGTGCCGGCGCTCGAGGCAGGCGAGGTCGGCTACGTCGTCACGGGCCTCAAGGACGTCTCGCGCCTGCGGGTCGGCGACACGCTGACGACCCGGCGTGGGGGCGCTATGTCCCCGCTTCCCGGCTACAAAGAGGTCAAGCCGATGGTCTTCGCGGGCCTCTTCCCGACCGACTCGGACGACTACCCCGAGCTGCGCGACGCGCTCGAGAAGCTGAAGCTCAACGATGCGGCGCTCTTCTACGAGCCGGAGACGTCGCAGGCGCTCGGGTTCGGCTTCCGCTGCGGCTTCCTCGGGCTCCTGCACATGGAGATCGTCCGCGAGCGGCTCGAGCGGGAGTTCGACCTCGACCTGCTGGTGACCGCGCCGAACGTCGCCTACCAGGTGAAGGAGAAGAACGGCGACTGGGTCGAGGTGCACAACCCCGCTGACATGCCCCGCGACCCGGAGGAGGTGCAGGAGCCGTACGTCCGTGCGCAGGTGATCGTCCCCAAGGACCACGTCGGCGCGGTGATGGAGCTCTGCACGGAGCGGCGCGGGCGCTTCGATCACATGGAGTACCTCTCCGAGACGCGCGTCCTCCTGACCTACGAGCTGCCTCTCGGCGAGATCGTGTACGACTTCTACGACCAGCTGAAGTCGCGCACCCGCGGCTACGCCAGCTTCGACTACGACATCGCCGGGTTCCGCGACGGCGAGCTCGCGCGGGTGGACGTCCTGGTCGGCGGTGAGCAGGTCGACGCGCTGTCCCTGATCGCGCACCGCGATGCGGCGTACGAGCGCGGCAAGCTGCTCGTCGAGCGACTGCGGGAGGAGATCCCGCGGCAGATGTTCGACGTGCCGATCCAGGCGGCGATCGGATCACGCGTGATCGCGCGCGAGACGGTGAAGGCGAAGCGCAAGGACGTGCTCGCCAAGTGCTACGGCGGCGACATCTCGCGCAAGCGGAAGCTGCTCGAGAAGCAGAAGAAGGGCAAGAAGCGCATGAAGCAGGTCGGCGGCGTCGAGGTGCCGCAGGAGGCGTTCCTCGCCGTCCTGAATCTCGACGGCGAGAAGAAGCGGTGACACGCCTCCGCTTCCATCCTCCGCGCTCGCAGTGCGAGCCGAATGTCCGCGAAATGTGTCGGGAAACCGTCGACCGGCGTGAGGACGTGCAGTTCATCTGGTGGCTGACGGCCGAATATCTGGACTCCGGCAGTCTTCAGGATGAGCTGCACTTGGAGCTAGTCGAGCCTCCCGGACGATACGGCGCAAGCGCAGAGTTCTTCCGAGACTTCGAGTGGTGTGGCCCGTCGGTTGGCCGCATTCCCTTCTGGACGTTCACGCCGCGGTCGAGACTTCCGCGCGTCCGTTCGGTCGCGGAATTGGTCACGGAGCGGCGAGAGGCATGAACGGCTCCGACGTCGCATCGGGCGGAGTCGGTCATCTCTACGTCCACCTGCCGTTCTGCGCGCACCGCTGCGGGTACTGCGACTTCGTGACCGCGGTCGGTCGGCTCGAGGGCCACGCCGCCTACGCCGACGCGCTTCTCGCGGAGCTCGAGCGGGGGCGGTGGCGGCTCGCTCCGGAGTTGGAGACCGTCTTCCTCGGCGGCGGCACGCCCACGTTCACGGAGCCTGAGGCGTTGGACAGCGTCCTGGCCGCGTTGCCGGACGCGGGCGAGCTGACGGTGGAGGCGAACCCGGAGACGGTCACGCCGGAGCTCGCGTCGCTCCTCCGCGAAGGCGGTGTGAACCGGGTCTCGCTCGGAGCGCAGTCGTTCCGCCCTCGATTGCTCGAGGTGCTGGAGCGCGTTGCCGGGCCCGACGACGTCCGCCGCGCGGTGCACAATCTTCGTGATGCCGGGTTCGACAACATTTCGCTCGACCTCATCTACGGCATACCGGGCCAGAGCGCCGCCGATCTCGAGGCGGACCTCGCGGACGCCCTCGCACTCGAGCCGGAGCACCTCTCCTGCTACGAGCTCGAGGCGAAGCAGGGGACGCGGTTCACGCACGCGCACGGAGACGAGCTCGCCCGCCAGGCGGAGGCGATGGAGGGCTACGCCGAGCGCGTCGTCGAGACGCTGACCGGCGCCGGCTACCGCTGGTACGAGACGGCGAACTTCTGCCGTTCGAAACGCGGCCGCGACCTCCGCGCGCAGCACAACTTGGCGATCTGGCGCGGCGCGGACTACCTCGGCATCGGCGTCGGGGCGGTATCGACGCTCGGGGCAGAACGGCGACGGAACCTCCCGTCGGTCGCACGTTACGTGGCGGCGCTCGAAGGGGGCGATGCGCCGCCGCGCGAGGTCGAGCGGCTCGACGCCCCTACCCGGGCGGTGGAGCGGCTGATGCTGGGGCTCCGGCTCGACGAGCCCTTCGCGGTGGAGACCGCGGGCGTCGAAGACGTGGTCGACGCCGACGCGCTGGAGCGGTTGACGGTGGCCGGGCTCGTCGACCGGGTCGGCGAGGGCGTGCGCCTGACGTCGCGCGGGCGGCTGCTCGGCGGCGCGGTGACGGCCGAGCTGCTCGCCTGAGGCGGCCCCGAGCCGGTACTGAGCCGGCACCGGGTCGGGCCGCCACTGGCGCGCGCCTGGGAGCTCGCGCTACCCTCAGGTCGTGGTGGATGCGTTCGGGGGAGGGCGTCCGGCGAGTCGGCGACGCGTCGTGCTCGTCGAGATGCTCCTGGGCGCGTCGGCGCTCCTGGCGGTCGGGGTCGCGGCGCGCGTCCTCGTCGTGCGCAACCTCGAGGCGACCAACCTCGTCTGGAACCTGTTCCTCGCCTGGGTGCCCTTCCTGTTTGCGCTCGCGTTCTACGACGGGGCGCGGCGCGGTGCTTCGCGGGGCGCCCTGGTCGCGCTCGCCGTCGGGTGGCTTCTTTTCCTGCCGAATGCGCCGTACATCGTGACGGACGTGAAGTGGCTCGGCGCGTACAACGGCGGCTCGCCCGCGTACGACGCGATCCTGATCGCGGTCGCGGCGGTGCTCGGCCTCGCGCTCGGGTTCGTCTCGATCTACCTCGTTCAGACCGTCGTCGCAGCGCGGTACGGCAGACCCGCGGGCTGGGCGCTCGCGTGGGCGGCGCTCGTCCTGAGCGGTGTCGGCGTCTACCTCGGCCGCTTCCAGCGCTGGAACTCGTGGGAGGTCCTCACCGAGCCGACGAAGATCGCCGGGAACCTGCTCCAGGCGTTGGTCGACCCGCTTGCGCACGCGCGCCCCATCGCGCTCTCGACCGCCTTCGCGATCCTCTGGTGCGCCGGCTACGCCGCGTTCTACTCGACCTTCCGCGCACAGCTCGAGCGGCTCTCCGACCGGTAGCCGAAACCCGGCCGGTCCGTCCGCGGGAGCGGGCCGTACGATGAGGGCGTGGAGCTGAGCCAGCGCAAGCTCGAGATCCTGCGACGCGTGGTCGAGGAGTACGTCGCGACCGGTCAGCCGGTCGGCTCGAAGGTGCTCGTCGAACGTCCGGGCGGTCTCGAGGTCTCGTCGTCCACGGTCAGGAGCGAGCTCTTCGAGCTCGAGGCGATCGGCCTCCTCACGCATCCGCACACGTCGGCCGGACGGGTCCCCACCGAGAGCGGCTACCGCGTGTACACGGAGAAGCTCGTCGGCGGCATCGACGGGCGTCCCGGCCCGTTCCCGCTCGATCTGACCGCGATGCGCAACGAGCTCGAAGAGGCGCTGCGCCAGACGACCGACGCGCTCTCGGAGACGACCCACCTTCTCGCGCTCGTCTCGGCGCCGGCGTTCGAGGCCACGGCGGTGCGGCACGTCGAGGTGCTCCAGCTCCAGTCACACGTCGTCATCGTGGTCGTGATCACGGCGTCCGGCGCGGTGTCCAAGCGTGTCTTCGAGCTCGAGGACGGCGTCGACTCGGGCCTCGTCGACTGGGCGCGCGCGTACCTCGCGGAGACGATCATCGGGAAGCGGGCGAGCGTGGCGGTCGTCCGCCGAGCCTTCGACGACCCTGGCCTTTCGCTACGCGAGCGGCGCTTCCTCGAAACGCTCCGCCCGGTCTTCGCCGACGTGGTCGCGACGGCGACCGAGCTCTACATCGGCGGCGCGGCCGGTCTCGTCGGCGATGCGACCGGCGCCGAGCTCGAGGCGTGCCAGCGGCTGCTCGAGGTGCTCGAACGGCGTGCGGCCGTCCTCGGGCTCCTGCACGACGCGCTCGATCCTGGGCGGCCCGTCGTGCGCGTCGGGCCCGAGCTCGAGGGCGAGGAGCTCCACGGCACGTCGTACGTCGGCGCGACCTACGGACTACCGAACCGCTCGCTCGGCGCTGTCGGCCTGCTCGGTCCGCTGCGGATGGACTACGAGAAGGCGATCCGCTCGGTGCGCGCCGCGGCCTTCGAGCTCTCCCGGCTCGCAGAGGACGTCTACGGGCCGAGCTGATGGCGACTGCGGCGCAGGACTACTACGAGCTGCTCGGCGTGGGCCGCGACGCGAGCCACGCGGAGATCAAGGCGGCTTTCCGGCGGCTAGCGCGCGAGCTCCATCCCGATGTCAGCGAGGAGCCCGACGCCGAGCTCCGATTCCGTGCCGTTGCCGAGGCGTACGAGGTGCTGTCGGATCCCGAGCGCCGGCAGACCTACGACCGGTTCGGCCACGCCGGCTTGCGCGGCGGTGGGTTTTCGCCGATGGATGCGGACTTCGGCAGCCTCTCGGACGTCTTCGCAGCGTTCTTCGGCGAGACGCTCTTCGGGCAGGGGAGGAGCGCCGGGCCACGTCCTGCGCGCGGCCCGGACGTCGGTGCACAGGTCGAGATCGACCTCGCGGACGCGATGCGCGGAATCTCGCTCGGCGTGAGCGTGCGCGCGGCGCGCACCTGCGAGAACTGCGCCGGCTCCGGCGCGGCGCCCGGCACGTCGCCCGTCACGTGCCCTGGCTGCGGCGGCGCGGGGGTCGTCCAACAGGTCTCCCGCACGATCCTGGGCCAGATCGTGCGGTCGGGCACCTGCCCGCGCTGTGACGGGTCAGGCCGCCTCGTCGAGACGCCGTGCGACCGCTGCGAGGGCGACGGCAGGACGCTCGAGGACGTACCGCTGGAGCTCGACGTGCCGGCGGGGATCCACGATGGGCAACGGATCCGGGTGCGCGGCGCCGGGCACGCGGGCACGCTCGGCGGCCCGACGGGAGACGTCTACGTCACCGTGCGGGTCCTTCCGCTCGAGGGTGTCGAGCGGGACGGGGACGACCTCCACGTGCGCGCGTCGGTGACGATGACCGAGGCGGCACTTGGCAACACGGTCACCGTGCCGACGCCGGAGGGGCCGTTCGAGATCGAGCTCTCGCCTGGGACGCAGCCCGGCGCCGTCCAGGCGGTGCGCGGCCGCGGCATGCCCTCGCTCGAGACCGGGCGTCGCGGCGATCTCCTCGTACAGGTCGAAGTCCGCGTCCCGACCCGGCTCACCGCCGAGCAGCGCGCCGAGGTGCAGCGGCTCGCGGGCGAGCTCGGGGACGACGCGTACCGCGACGACGACGACGGCTTTCTCGGGCGGCTCAAGAGCGCCTTCCGGTGACCGACGGCGACCGCCGCTCGGCCCTCGTCGTCGTCGCGGCCGAGGCAGAGCCGGTCGTCGGCGAATGCCGGCTGCGCTACCAGCGGGAGGCCGTCGAGCGCGGGCTTCCGGCGCATCTCACGATCCTGTTCCCGTTCGCCGCCGCCACCGAGATCGACGACGGGCTACTGACGAAGCTGCGCCGTCTGTACACGCCGATGCGTCCGTTCGCCTACGAGCTTGCGTCGGTCGCATCGTTCCCCGATGCGGCGTGGCTTGCGCCCGTCCCCGTCGAGCCGTTCCACTCGCTCGTCGGCGTCGCGCGGCAGGCGTTCCCGGCGCTGCCGCCCTACGGCGACCCGGAGCACGTCGTCGTCCCGCACTGCACGATCGGCACGGACGACGATCCGGAAGCCGTCGAGTCGATGGTGCGAGAGCTCCGAGAGGATCTCGGCCCGCAGCTGCCGATCCGCTGCCACGCGACCGAGCTCGTGCTCCTCGTCGAGGGGACGGACGGAAGGTGGGCTCAGCAAGAGGCGATCTCGTTCGAAGGCGCATGAGCGGCTTGCGTCGCATCGCCGTGCGCGTGCCCGAGGGCGAGGCGGAACCGGTCCGCGCACGCTTCCTCGAGCTGTCGCCGGTCGGCTTCGAGGAGGTCGAGGTCGACGGGGTCACCGTCGAGCTCGCCGTGTACGCGGATTCGGATCACGCCGCGGAGCTGCTCGCGGGGCTGCCCGGGGCGACGGTGAAGCAGGTTGCCGAGGGCTGGGAGGACGCGTGGCGCGACTTCCACCGGCCCGTGGTGGCCGGCGGCCTCTGGATCGGCCCGCCGTGGGAGACGCCGCCCGACCCGTCCAGGGCAGTGGTGATCGACCCGGGCCGCGCATTCGGGACGGGTGCGCATCCGACGACCCATCTCTCCGTCGACCTTCTCGCCAACGCGGCCACGAGAGGCTCTCTCCTCGACGTGGGCTGCGGCTCGGGGGTCGTCGCGATCGCCGCGGCGAGGCTCGGCTTCGCTCCGGTGTACGCCGTCGACCTCGACCCGGTCGCGATCGAGGTCACGCGTGCGAGCGCGCGCGTGAACGACGTCGCGGTCGAGACGGCGGTCGCAGACGCGCTGACAGACGCGTTGCCCTCCGTCGACGTCGCCGTCGCCAACGTCCTCTTGCGTCCTGTGGAGCGGATCCTCGCCCTGCTCGATGCGCAGGAGGTGATCACCTCGGGCTACCTCGTCGGCGAACGGCCTGCGCACGCCGGCTGGCGGCACGTCGAGACGCGAGAGGCGGCCGGCTGGGCGGCGGATCGCTTCGTCCGCGGTTGACCACGGCTGCCGGCACAGGCCCGCCCACGCTCGAGCGCGTGCGCCGGGCGCCTTTGCGACGATCTTTCCGTTGTGCGGCCCGCCCGCTGGGTTGTCCTTATACGGCCTTCCAGAACACTGTCGTGTCGCACGTTCGCCCGTCGGGGTAGAGCGCGTAGTTCGGGATCACGCCGACCCGCGTCCAGCCGAGCCGTTCGTAGAGGCGCTCGGCGTCGTCGCCCGTCACGGTGTCGAGGACGAGCAGCGTCCTGCCCTCCGCGCGCGCCTCCGCCTCCGCGTGCTCCATCAGGCGCTGCGCGACACCGAGACGGCGGGCATCGCGGTGGACGAGCAGCTTCGCGATGTCGGCGCGATGCGGCTGGTTCGGCGGCGCCGCGAAGACGACCTGGACCGTGCCCACGACGTCGTCGCCGCGGAATGCGGCGAGCAGCAGCCTGGTCCCGGCCTCGACCTCGGCGGCCCAGGACTCGAACTGCGCGCGCGCGTCGGCCTGCGAGAAGGGCTCCATGTAGCTCACCGACGCACCGCCCGCCACGCAGTCGGCGAGGACCGCTGCCAGGCCGTCGAGGTGGGCGGGGAGCGCGGGCGCCTCGAGGCGGCGGACGACGATCTGCGCGGTCGGGGGCACCGTGCGGAAGTCTCGCAGCGGCCGCTCGGGGCCGGCGGTCACCAGACGTCCAGCGTGGGGAAGGCCGCGTCCGCGGCGAGGCAGCTCGCGAGGTAGAACGCGGTGCCGGGATCGCCGGTCCAGAGCGTGTGTCGTCCACGGCCGTGCGCTGCGGTCACCCGCTCGAACTGCTCGATCGCGTGCATCCCGAATGCACGCGCGCGATGCAGCCACAGCTCGTCGCCGGTGCGCGCGAAGAGCTTCAGGAACGCGTAGCCGTTGCCGGCCGTGCCGTGGCACAGGTTGGCGCCCTTGCGGAGGGGGCCGGCGCGCCAGGTGAGCTCTCCGCCGGCGAGGAGCAGCTCGGTGAGGGCGTCGTTCCCGGGTGCGAGCGAGCCGAGCGACGCGACGACCCCCGGTGCACCGTGACACCACTGCGTGCGGCGGGGGACGCGGCTCGGCTCGACCGAGGGACGCCACTGGGCGACTCCTTCTGCGCGCAACGCGTGCCGGTCGAGCGCCGCCGCGGCCCGGGTCTCGAGCGCGCCACGCCGCTCATCGTCCAGAAGGTCGCCGCGTGCGAGGACGAAGACGTTGCCCGAAAACCCGTGCGCCGGCCCGATGATATGCGTGCGGTGCCCGTAGAGGTCCTGCTCCCAGAGGTCGCCGCGCCATTCGCTCCAGAGGTGGTCGGCGGACTCGGTCCAGGCTGCCCTCCAGCGCTCGTCGCCCGTTCGCTCGAACATGACGGCGGCCGCGAGCATCGTCCCCGGCGACCCCCAGTTGAAGTCGAGCGTCGGGTTGCCGGCGTTCCCGCGCACGACGTCGAGCAGCTGCTCCTCCTGCCAGGCGGCCGGCGCGAGCGTATGCGCGACGAGGAGGATCCCCGCCTCGCCCATCCAGAGCGACGGCACGACGCCGACATCGGGGAAGTCGGGCTCGGCGCGGTACCGCTCGGGCAGCGTCAGTGCCACCTCGCCCCAGTCCCGTCGCGTCTCTACGAGACCGCCCCGTTCGAGGGCGTGCAACGCCCAGATCACCCCGGCCGCGCCGAGGTAGAGCGACGCGACCCGTTCGAGAGGCGGCTTGTCATCCTCCTCATCGAGCGGATGCGGGGGCCAGAGGCCGTCCGGGTCGAACGACGCCTCCGTCTCGGAGACGATCCCCGCCACGGCGGCACGGGCGCGATCCGCGTCCCAGGCGGCGTCCGTGACCGGCTCGTGCGCGTCCGGGTCGATCAGCTCGCTGAGGTCGGTCACGCCGCTCATCGACGACAGACGAACACGTACTCGGAGCTGGCGTCGTCGAAGGGCTCGCCTGCGAACCCGCCGTCGAGCGCCTCCAGCTCGAGGCCGGCGACGTCGATGAGGCCGAGCCACTCGTTCCTCGTCGCCCACCAGAGCGAGCTGCGAGAGCCGCCGTCCAGGTCGATGTCGACGCGGTTCGATCCGACCGTGTAGCGCACGGTGTGGGGGACGGGGCTCTCCTGGTGGATGCCGTCGAGGCGGGTTGCGACGCGGTGGTCGAAGGCGAACGCGTTCCAGGCGAACCGACCGCCGGGTAGGAGCGCGGCGGCGACCCGCTCGAAGACCAAGCGCCGGTCGGCCCAGGTCGGAAGGTGCAGGAGCGCCCGGAACGGGCAGTAGATCAGCGCCGCCGGCTCGTCGAGGCGCAGGTCGCGCATGTCGGCGAGGTGGAGCTCGAGGTCGACGCCCGCTTCGGTCGCGCGCTCACGCGCCTGCTCGAGCATCGCCGGCGAGGAGTCGAGCCCGATCACACGACGGCCGGTCGCCCGGCCGACGGGGATCGCCACGCGGCCGTTGCCCACCGCGAGCTCCACGAGCGGGCCGTCTGCTTCGCGCGCCAGCCGGACGTAGAAGTCGATGTCGGCCGTCATGTCCGCGGCCCACTCGTCGTAGCGGAGGGAGAACGCCTCGTCCCAGCTCATCGGGCCATGCTAGTGCTCCGTCCCGGAGGTCCCTTGATGATCCTGGCGCGCGACAAGCAAGCAGCGCAAGGACGCAGGGAGCGCCGATACTGGGGACGTATTGGCGCGACCGAGGACGCCGCGATGCGCGGCTTCGTAGCCGCCAGGGCGCAAGCGATGTCCGGGACGGAGCACGAGGCACGCAATCCGAATCCGGTTGTTGAGCGTCTAATCTCATGGGCTCCGCATGGCGACGTTCTCGACGCGCTTCCTGGGATGCAAGGTCTCGTTCGCCGACGCGCAGGCGATCCGTGAACGGCTGCTCGCGGACGGGCACGAGGAGGTCGCCGAAAGCGGCGAGATCCAGGTCGTCAACACGTGCTGCGTGACGCACGAGGCGGTGTCGAAGTCGCGCCAGGCTGCGTCGCGGGCCGCGCGTTCCGCGCGGGCGGTGTACGTCACCGGCTGCGCCTCGAACCTCGAGGGCGCCTTCGGGCACGCCGCACCGAACGTCCTCGTCACCGGGAGAACGGGCGAGGAGGCTGCGGCCTTCGTCGCCGGCGACGTGGGCGCGATCGGCTGCGTCAACGCCGAGCACCGGCTCGACCGGGTGCGGGCGTTCGTCAAGATCCAGGACGGCTGCTCGTTCTCATGCGCCTTCTGTGTGATCCCCCTGGTCCGCGGGGCCACCCGGAGCCGCACCGCCGAGGCCGTGCTCGGGGAGATCCGGCGCCGCGTCGCGCAGGGGCATCGCGAGATCGTCCTGACAGGCGTGAACCTCGGCTGCTTTCGCGACCGCGCCGCCGGCTACACGCTTGCGCGCCTCGTCCGCGAGGCCGGCTCGCTCCCCGGCGTCGAGCGCCTTCGACTCTCGTCGATCGAGGTCAACCACGTCGACGACGCGCTGGTGAGCGCGCTGCTCGAGACGCCGACCGTCTCGCCGCACCTCCACGTTCCGCTGCAGTCCGGCGACGACGGGGTCCTGCGCGCGATGGGCCGCCGGTACAGCGCCTCGCAGTTCGAGCGGCGCCTTGCCCCTCTCTCGGACCTCAATGTGACCACGGACGTGATCGTCGGCTTCCCCGCCGAGGACGACGCCGCGTTCGAGCGGACGCTGTCGCTGGTCGAGCGGCTCGGGATGACGAAGGTCCACGTCTTTCCTTACTCCCCGCGGCCGGGCACCCGGACGGCGACCGAGGACACCGTCGCGCGCGAGGCGAAGCGCGACCGGGGCACCAGGCTCCGCGCGCTGTCGGACGAGCTCTGCCGGCGCCGCTGGCAGGCCCGGGTCGGAACGACGGATCGCGTCCTCGTCGACCGGCCGGGACGCGGGTACGCGGACGACTACACGCCCTGGCTGGTCGAGGGCGAGGTCGGCGCCTTCGTCGCTGCGCGGGGCGTCGGCGTGGCCGCGGAGGGGGTGCTCGCCGTTGCAGCGTGAGGGCTGCCTCTTCTGCCGGCTCGCCCGGGACGGCGACCACGTCCACGCCGCGGAAGGCTTCGTGGCGATCCGCGACATCGCGCCGAAGGCGCCGACGCACCTGCTGATCCTCCCCGAGCACCACATCGACACCTTCCGCGACGTGGGCGAGCTCGAGGCGGACGAGGCGAAGCGCATGCTCGAGTTCGTTGCCGAGAGCGCCGCGAAGGCAGGGCTCGAGGACTACCGGTTGATCGTCAACGTCGGCCCGGGCGGCGGGCAGACCGTCTTCCATCTCCACTGGCATCTGCTCGGGGGCGCTAGCCTCCCCGGATTCGAATGACGCTGATCGCCGATATCGAGGTTGAGCTCAAGGACGCGCGTCGCGCCCGCGACGACCAGCGTCGCGATGCGCTCGCGCTGGTCCTGAACGCGCTCCGCTCCGCCGAGAAGGAGCTCCAGCGCGTGCTCTCCGACGAGGAGTCGCTCCAGGTGCTGCAGCGCGAGCGGAAGAAGCGCGTCGAGGCGATGGAGGCGTTCGACGCCGCCGGCCGGGAGGAGCAGGCCGACCGTGAGGAGTACGAGCTCGACGTGATCGAGGAGTTCATGCCCGACCAGCTCTCCGAGGACGAGCTCGAGGAGATCGTGGACGATGTGATCGCCGAGGTGGGCGCGACGTCGATCCGCGATCTCGGCCGCGTGATGGCAGACGCAATGCCGCGCGTCTCCGGGCGGGCGGACGGCTCGGTCGTCAGCCAGCTCGTGCGCGAGAAGCTCGCCTGAACGACGTTGTCAGATGGGCGCGGGCGCTGCAGGCGCTCTCCCAGACCGGCCTCGAGTACGCCGCCGGGCCGTACGACCGGGAGCGCTACGAGGCGGTGCAGCGGATCGCGGTGGAAATGGCGGCCTGGGCCGGCGGCGAGGAGCCGGCCGAGCTGCTCGCCAGCTTCGCCGAGGAGAGCGGCTACCGCACGCCCAAGGTCGACGTGCGCGGTGTGGTGCTCGGCGCCGAGGGCCTGCTGCTCGTCCGCGAGCCCGACAGCGACGGCTGGTGCCTGCCGGGTGGCTGGGCCGACGTCGGCGAGACGCCGTCACGGGCGGTCGAGAAAGAGGTCGGGGAGGAGGCCGGGATCTCCGCCCGGGCCGTGCGTCTGCTCGGGATCTTCGACCGGGACTTCCGCGGCCGCCTGCGGTGGCCGGCCCACGTCTACAAGCTCTATCTCCAGTGCGAACCGCTCGGCGGCACCCCGACACCCGACGGGGTGGAAACGGAGGCAGCCGGATACTTCCCGCTCGACACACTCCCGTCGCTCTCGGCCAAGACGCCTCCCGAGCAGCTTTCGCGCGCGCTCGCCGTGGCGGCCGACCCGGCCGTGGCGGCAGCTTTCGACTAGGCGACTAATCCGTGCGAACCGGCGCGCATGCACGCAGGCCGAGCATGCGAGAAAGGCCGCGCCGGTTTCGCGCGACTGCGGCGTAGCCCAGGCGCGACGGGACGGGAAGCAACTCGACGAGCGTCGCCGCCCATGCAAGCCGTGGGAGCGTCCGCAGGATGAGCGGCAGCGCCGCTGCGCCCGACACGCGCCGGCCTCGCGCGTCGACGGCGTGCACGGTCGCGTCCCGGGCCGCCCGCGGAAGATCGCGAAGCTCGATGTCGCCCCTCGCGGAGCGGATGGGAGCGACACCGAGGCCGCGTCGCTCCAGGCCCTCGGCAAGGCGGCTGCAGATCCCGCAATCCGCGTCGTAGAGCACGAGGGCCGCCCGACCGTCCACCCTCGCCACCGTAGCGTGGAACCGCCGACGCTTCGCCCTACACTGAGATCCATGCAGGACGTTCTCACAGTTCCGAACGAGGTCGCGGCCGAGCTGGCCGGGGTCGGCGACGGCGTGCTCGACGCGTTGCGCGAACGGCTCGGCTGCACGGTCTCGCTGCGCGGCAACCGCCTGACGCTGGCCGGCGACGAGGCCCGCGTCGCGGAGGCCCGGGCCGTGCTCGACGAGCTCGTCGAGCTGGTCGAGGGAGGCCACGCGATCGGCCCCGACACGGTCGGCGCTGTCGTCGCTGCGCTCGACCAGTCGGAGGACATCCGCGACGTGTTCGAGGACGTCGTCTGGCGGCATCGGGGCAAGAAGATCGCGCCCAAGACGGTCACACAGAAGCGGTACGTCGACGCGATCCGCGTCTCCACCGTGACGTTCGGGATCGGACCGGCCGGGACGGGCAAGACCTACCTCGCGATCGCGCTCGCCGTGAAGGCGCTGGCCGAGCGCGAGGTGGGGCGGATCATCCTCACCCGACCGGCGGTCGAGGCCGGTGAGCGACTCGGCTTCCTTCCGGGCGACGTGCTCGCGAAGGTCGACCCGTACATGCGTCCGCTGTTCGACGCGCTCTACGACACGATGGACGCCGACCGGCTGAATGCATACATCGACCGCGGCACGATCGAGGTGGCGCCGCTGGCCTTCATGCGCGGACGGACCTTGAACGACTCCTTCGTGATCCTCGACGAGGCGCAGAACACGACGCCCGAGCAGATGCAGATGTTCCTCACGCGGCTCGGGTTCGGCTCGAAGATGGTGGTCACCGGCGACGTGACGCAGGTCGACCTGCCGCGCGAGCAGGCCTCGGGATTGATCCAGGTGCGCGACATCCTGCGGTCGCTCGACGGGATCGGCTTCGTCGAGTTCGGGCACGAGGACGTCGTTCGGCACAAGCTCGTGCAGCGGATCGTCGAGGCGTACAAGCGGCACGTCGAGGAGACGGGCTCCGCACGGCACCGCTGATGCTCGAGATCGAGGTCTCGAACCGAAGCGGCGTCGCCGTCGACGACGAAGGTGCGATCGAGCTTGCCCGCGACGTGCTCGCGGCGGAGGGCATGGCGGACGGCGAGCTGGGGATCGCGTTCGTCGACGCGAAAGAGATGCGCGCCCTCAAGCGGGAGCACCTCGGGATCGACGAGCCGACCGACGTCCTCTCGTTCCCGATCGACGGCGCGTCGCCCTTGCCGGAGGGCGAGCCGCGTGCGCTCGGGGACGTCGTCCTCTGCCCGGAGGTGATCGGCGACGAGTGGCACTGGCCGCTCGTGCACGGGCTGCTCCATCTGCTCGGTCACGAGCATGGGCCTGCCATGGAGGCCCGCGAGCGAGTGCATCTCCCGTGATCACGCCCCGTCGCCCGCCCTCGATCTTCGAGAGCTTCAACTTCGCGATCGAAGGGATCATCCACGTGCTCCGGACGCAGCGGAACATGCGGATCCACTTCGGAGTAGCGGTGGCGGTACTCGTCGCCGCGCTCGCGTTCGACGTCTCGCGCCTCGAGCTGATCGCGCTGCTGCTGGCGATCGCGTTCGTGCTGATCGCCGAGATGATCAACACGGCGATCGAGGCTGCTGTCGACGTCGCGTCGACGTCGTTCGACCCGATGGCGAAGCTCGCGAAGGACATCGGCGCGGGCGCGGTGCTGATCGCGGCGATCAACGCGATCGCGGTCGGCTACCTCGTCTTCTCGGGACAGGTCGCCGAGGAGAGCTCGCGCCTGCTCGACAAGCTCTCGGAGGCGCCGGCGGAGCTGACGCTGATCGCCCTCGTGCTGACGATCGCGCTCGTGATCGCGCTGAAGGCCTTCTCGGGCCGCGGGTCTCCGCTTCGCGGCGGCTGGCCCTCCGGTCACGCGGCCGTTGCGTTCGCCGCGTGGATGGCAGTCACCCTCGTGCTCGGCGACACCGAGCACCGCTTCCTCGTATCCTCACTCACGCTGATCATGGCGCTGCTGGTCGCGCAGACACGGATCGAGGCGGGGGTCCACTCGACGCTCGAGGTGGCCTCAGGGGGCCTCGTCGGGGCGCTCGTGACGCTCGTCATCTTCCAGGGGTTCTACGCGTGACCGACGCCGAGCTCCTCGCTGCCGCGGACGCGATCGCCTCGCGCGCTTATGCGCCGTACTCGGAGTTCCACGTCGGCTGCGCCGTCCTCTGCCGGGACGGCCGCGTTGTCGAGGGCGCGAACGTCGAGAACGCCGCGTATCCGCTCGGGGTCTGCGCGGAGCGGACGACCTTCTCCCGGGCGATCTCCGAGGGCTACAGGCCCGGCGACTTCGTCGTCGCGGCGATCACGGCCTCTCCGTGCGGCGGTTGCCGCCAGTGGCTCGCGGAGATGGGCGTGGAGCGCGTGCTGTTCCGCAACGGGGGACGGATCGTCGAGATGACCCCCGACGAGCTGCTCCCGGAGCAGTTCGACGCCGGGGAGCTCGGGGCGTGACGCGGATGCGCTTCGTTGCCGGGAGACACGCCCGCACACGGATGGGAAGGCCGACGGAAAGGGCGCTGTGGAGCGATCGGCACGTTTTTACTGCAGAGACGGCACGGACCCGTCACGGTTTCGGCGATAGGCTGAAGCCGTGGGGTGGAGGTCGGCGGCCCGACAACGCCCGGCCCGACGTGTCTCTCACCGCCACGTCCCGACCTGACATGTCCGAATTGGACGTGCCCGGCGTCCGGCGCGCGGAGCTGATTCGCACCGGCGAGAGCTCTCACCGCGCATGAAGTCCGGTCTCGTCGCCGTCGCCGGCAGGCCGAACGTCGGGAAGTCGACGCTCGTCAACGCGTTGACGGGCGAGAAGGTCGCGATCACGTCGACCGTTCCCAACACGACGCGCCGCCGGATCTTCGGCGTAGCGGAGGGCGAGGACTGGCAGCTCGTGCTCGTCGACCTTCCCGGGTTCCAGCGCCCCATGGACGCGCTCACGGAGCGCATGCAGGAAACGGTCGACGGGTCGTTCGAGGACGTCGACGTCGTGCTCCTCGTGCTCTCCGCGCGCGACCGCATCGGCGCCGGCGACCGCTTCGTCGCGCGGCGCGTGTTCACGCTGGGCGTCCCGGTCGTCATCGCCTTGAACAAGATCGACCGGCTGAAGCACGGCCACGTCGCGTCCCAGATGAAGGTCGCGGCCACGCTCGGCGACTTCCACGCGCTCCATCCGGTCAGCGCCAAGGTGCGCGACGGGATCGACGAGCTGCGCGACGACCTCGTCCATCTCCTACCCGAGGGCCCGGCCCTCTTCCCGCGCGGGCAGCGGACCGACCTCACGGTCGAGGAGCGCGTCGCCGAGGTGGTGCGCGAGAAGGCGCTCCACCTCACGCGCGACGAGGTGCCTCATGCGCTCACGGTGGAGGTCGAGGAGATCGGCGACTCCGTGCGTGCGCTGATCCTGGTCGAGACCGAGTCGCAGAAGGGGATCCTGATCGGGAAGCGCGGCGCGATGATCCGCGAGATCGGCACGCGGGCGCGCCCCGAGGTGCAGGCACTCGTCGGCCACCAGGTGTTCCTCGAGCTGGTCGTAAAGGTGCGGCCGCGGTGGCGGCGTGATCGGAAGTCGCTCGAGCGCCTCGGGCTCTGAGACGCGGCGGCATGGTGAGGGATCGTCCGCGTCGAGCCCGACGCCGTGGTCGTCGGGCTCACGGGGCTGGACGACGCCCGCGGCGATCGAGCGCGAAGCGCGTGTCCCGACGCGGGCGATCCGGTCGGTCTCGACCGGTCGCCGGGTCGTGGACCTTCCTGTCGTTCGACGACCGTGACCGGGTGGTGACGCTCGAGCTCGACCGGTTGGTGCCACGCGCCGCGTACGACGTCGTCGCCGTGGGAGTGGACGACCCGGACACGGTCGCGGCCGGGATCGACGCGTGGCGCGGCGAGGCGTGAGTCAGTGAAAGCGGATCGTCTCGGGTGCGATCCGGAGGATCACGCGCTCGGACGTGATCGCCGCGTCGTCGTAGTCCTTGCCCCGGTACTTGCGCGAGAGGGAATCGATGTGGGCACGAGCCTCAGGCCCGCGTACCGTCTCGACGACCTGCCCGCGCACCTCGGCATACGTGTACGGGTCGCTCCGTTGCCAGATCGTGACGGTCACGCGCGGGTCGCGCTCGACCGCCCGGAACTTCGCGCGGTGTGCCTCCGTGTTGATCAGGACGTGGTCGGCGTCGGCGTCGACCCACATGACATGGGTCATCGCCCGACCCGAACGGAGGAGCACGCTGAGGGTTGCGAAGTTCGGCGCCTGGGCGAGGTCGCGCACCCTGGGGTCGAGGGCAGCGGCCACTCAGCCGCCGTCCGACGCCTCGTCGGCGTCGACGCGGTCGGCGAGCGTGCGCGCGACCTTCAGCCAGAGCTCAGGCAGCGTGTCGAGGAGGGCGACGAAGTCGCGGCCCGAGATCGCGAGCACGCGCAGCGGGGTCGACGCGATCACCGTCGCCGTTCGGGGTGACCGCGAGAGGAGCGCGATCTCGCCGACGAAACTGCCCTCGCCGAGATGCGCGACGCGGCGACCACGGCGCCGGACGTCGACCTCGCCCTCGACCACGACGTAGAACTCGCCCGCGGGCTCGCCCTCGCGGATCAGCTCCGCGCCCGCGTCGAGCTCGCGCTCGACGGCGATCGCGGCGATGCGCCGCAGGTCGCGCTTGGAGCAGAGCTCGAACAGCGGCAGGCCGCGAAGCAGCTCGACCCTGGTATCGGCGCGAAGCAACACGGAGCGGAACTCTAGACTGCGGGCATGGGTCAGGCGCTCGCGCTGCCGCGTTCGGTCGAGCTCCCCGGAGGCGGGAGCCTTCCCCGCGTGGGGTCCGTCGACGCGGTCGCCCTCGAGGCACGGGCGGCCGAGCTCGCCAAGCGCTCGATCAAGCGCGAGTCGAAGATCTTCGCGCTCGAGCTCGCGATCCGGATGATGGACTTGACGACGCTGGAAGGAGCGGACACGCCCGGCAAGGTGCGGGCGATGTGCGCCAAGGCGATGGTCCCCGATCCGACGGAGCCGTCGGTGCCGCACGTCGCCGCGGTCTGCGTCTATCCGAGCCTCGTCGCCACCGCGCGCCGCGCGCTGCGCGGAAGCGCCGTCAAGGTCGCATCGGTCGCGACCGCCTTCCCGTCCGGCCAGGCGCCGCTCGATGTCAAGCTCGCCGACGTTCGCGCGGCGGTCGAAGCCGGTGCGGACGAGATCGACATGGTGATCGACCGCGGCGCCTTCCTCTCGGGGCGGATCGGCCGGGTGTACGAGGAGGTCGTCGCGGTCAAGGACGCATGCGGCGACGCGCACCTGAAGGTGATCCTCGAGACGGGGGAGCTGGGCTCCTACGACGCCGTGCGGAAGGCATCGCTCGTCGCCATCGCGGGAGGCGCGGACTTCATCAAGACGTCGACCGGCAAGGTCACACCGGCGGCGACGCTGCCGGTGACGCTCTGCATGCTCGAGGTGATCCGCGACGTGCACGACGAGACGGGGCTCGTGATCGGGATGAAGCCCGCCGGTGGAATCCGCACGGCGAAGCAGTCGGTGCAATACCTCTGCCTGCTCCACGAGACGCTCGGTCCCGATTGGCTGACGCCCGACCTCTTCCGCTTCGGCGCCTCGTCGCTCCTCAACGACGTCCTGCTCCAGCTGCGGAAGCAGCGGACGGGCATCTATCGCTCGCCCGACGAGATGACGCTCGACTGATGGCCGCCGTCGCGAAGAAGGGGGACACGCCGGTCCCGGCCGGCGGCTGGGACTATGCGCCCGCGCCCGAGTCGCGCGACATCGTCTCCTTCGAGGAGCGGTACGGCCTCTTCATCGGCGGTGAGGAGGTCTCCCCGCGGTCGCGCGCGTGGTTCCCGACGGTCTCGCCTGCGACGGAGGAGCCGCTCGCCGAGGTCGCGCAGGCGGGGCCGAAGGACGTCGCGCTTGCGGTCGACGCTGCGCGTGAGGGATTCGAGGCGTGGAGCGCCTGGAAGCCGTCCGAGCGCGCGAAGGTGCTGTTCCGGATCGCACGGATCCTCCAGGAGCGCGCCCGCGAGCTCGCGGTTGCCGAGTCGCTCGACGGCGGGAAGCCGATCAAGGAGTCGCGCGACGTCGACATCCCGCTCGCCGCGGCGCACTTCTTCTACTACGCGGGATGGGCGGACAAGCTCGAGTACGCGTTCCCCGGACGGCGCCCGCGGCCCCTCGGTGTCGCGGCGCAGATCGTCCCCTGGAACTTCCCGCTCCTCATGCTCGCGTGGAAGATCGCGCCCGCGCTCGCGTGCGGTAACACCGTCGTGCTGAAGCCGGCCGAGACCACCCCGTTGACGGCGCTGTTGTTCGCCGACGTGTGCCGCCAGGCGCAGGTGCCCCCCGGGGTCGTCAACATCGTCACCGGCGACGGCTCGACCGGAGCCCATCTCGTCCGCTCCGACGGGATCGACAAGGTCGCGTTCACCGGCTCGACCGAGGTCGGGAAGGCGATTCAGCGGGAGCTCGCCGGGCGGGACATCGCCCTCACCCTCGAGCTCGGCGGCAAGGCGGCGAACATCGTCTTCGACGACTGCGCGCTCGACCAGGCCGTCGAGGGGATCGTGAACGGCATCTACTTCAACCAGGGTCACGTGTGCTGCGCAGGGTCGCGGCTCCTCGTGCAGGAGTCGATCCACGACCAGCTGGTGCGCAAGCTCAAGCGGCGGATGGCGACGCTGCGCGTCGGCGATCCGCTCGACAAGAACACGGACATCGGCGCGATCAACTCCAAGGCGCAACTCGACCGGATCACGGAGCTCGTCGAGGCGGGCACGGAGGAGGGCGCGGAGATCTACCAGCCTCCCGTGCCGGCTGCCGGAGAAGGGGTGGTGGTTCGCGCCGACGGTGTTCACCGGCGTCGCCCAGAGCCACCGGATCGCGCGCGAGGAGATCTTCGGCCCGGTGCTCAGCGTGCTCACGTTCCGCACGCCCGACGAGGCGGTCGAGAAGGCGAACAACACGATGTACGGGCTGTCGGCGGGGGTCTGGACGGAGAAGGGTTCGCGGATCCTCTGGATGGCCGACCGCATGCGCGCGGGCGTCGTCTGGGGCAATACCTTCAACCGGTTCGACCCGGCGTCCCCGTTCGGCGGGTACAAGGAGTCCGGGTTCGGGCGCGAGGGCGGCCGCCACGGGCTCGAGGCGTACCTGAGGTTCGAATGAGCGCCAGGTTGCCGGTCCGCAAGACGTACAAGCTCTTCATCGGCGGCGCGTTCCCGCGCTCGGAGTCAGGGCGGACGCTCGACCTCGAGGGCCACAACGTCGCGCGAGCATCGCGCAAGGACGCGCGCGACGCGGTCGTTGCGGCACGGAAGGGCTTCGCAGCGTGGAGCTCCGCGACCGCCTACAACCGCGGGCAGGTCCTGTACCGGCTGGCCGAGACGATGGAGACCAGGCAGGCCGCGCTCGCAGCGGTGTGCAGCGGGCGGCGCGAGGTCGCGCGCGCGATCGACCGTGTCGTCTGGTACGCGGGATGGGCGGACAAGCTGGCGCAGGTGCTCGGTGGCGCCAACCCGGTCGCCGGCCCGTACTTCAACTTCACGCTGCCCGAGCCGACAGGCGTCGTGGCCGTCATCGCACCCGACGAGCCCGCGCTCGACGGGCTCGTCGCCCGGGTGTTGCCGGCGCTGGCCGGCGGAAACGCAGTCGTGGTGGTCGCATCCGAGGCTCACCCGCTGGCTGCGATCGAGCTCGCCGAGGCCGTGGCCACGTCCGACGTGCCGGGCGGCGTCGTCAACGTGCTCACCGGCCTCCGCGCCGAGCTCGCGCCGGTGCTCGCAGCGCACATGGACGTGAACGCGATCGACGTCACCGGGGCCGACGGGGATGTGGCGGCGCTCGAGATCCTCGCCGCGGAGAACGTCAAGCGCGTGGTCCGCGCGCGCGAGGACCGCAGCCCCTGGGAGGTCGGTGCCTTCATGGAGCTGAAGACGGTCTGGCACCCGATCGGGCGCTGAGGGACTCGCGGGCGGTCGGCGTTTCGACGCGTTTCGCGCGAACGCCCTCTCTGGGGCACCCCAACCCACCACCCGCTGCAGATTCTATCGTTCCCGTCGCCCGATTTGGCGACGAAACTGTGCCAACTCTGTGCCAACTTCGTGACGATCGACCCGTCAGCGCCGCGCTCTTACCCGTCCGCCCGTCCGCCCGTCCGCCCGACGGTCACTTCGCGGCCGCACGAACGGAGAGCAGCTCGTCCACAGCATCGGCCGCGGCCGCGATCCGCCGCTCCAGCGGGCCATCGACGAGGAGCCACGCCCGAGCGCTCGCGCGTGCATGGTCGAGGTACCGCTCGTGCATCCAGCGCCGCTGCTCCTCGAACTCGCGGACGCCGTCGTGGCGCCACGGCACGTCGAGCCCGCAGATGACGAGCAGGTCGTAGCGTCGCCGCAGGAGGTCGTCGAACCCCGTGGCCGGGACGCCGAGGTAGAGCTCGTGGAAGACCGCCGTCGTGAACGCGTCCGTGTCGGAGAACAGAACGCGGTGCGCGAGCGTCGCGAGGAAGTCCTCGTACCAGCAGTGCATTCGCGCGATGTGCGTGAACTCCCAGCTCGTCCAGGGTGCATCGTGCGGACGACCGATCTGGGTGTACGGCCGACCGTACTCGGGGTTCCACACCGTTTCGAAGCGCTCGGCGAGTGCCTGGGCAAGGGTCGACTTGCCGGTGGACTCGGCCCCGAGCAGGCACACACGTGCGACCTCCGTCACGGTGGGCGAGCCTACGCGATCCCGGGCGCCGGATAGCATCCGCGTCCGTGACCCACCGGCGACTGAGCCAGGCGATCGCAGAGGGCGACGGCATCTCCGTTCTCGTGCACGTCCGTGATGCCGACGGTGCCCGGCGCGCCGAGGAGAGCGGCGCCGAGGGCATCGTCATCAGCGCCGCCGACGCGGACGTGCGGCCCCACACACTGCTGCCCCTTCTCGCCTACGGCCCCGAGCCCGAAGCCGCCGCGGCGGCGGACGCGGTCGTTCTCCAGGCGGCGGACGAGGAGTCGCTGCATGCGCTGGCGGAGCGTTGCGCGGAGCTCGGTCTCGAGATCGTTGTCCGCGTGAGGGACGACGACGAGCTCGGCCATGCGCTCGAGCACGTCGATCCCGAGATCGTGCTTCTGACCGCCGACGCGGCGGAGGAAGCGCAGTCGCCCCTCGACCGGGTCTTGGAGCTGCTCCCGGATGTGCCGGCCGGGAAGCTCGCGATCGCCGAGCTGGTCGACGCGTCCCGCGAGGACGTCGAGGAGCTCGAGCGCGCGGGCATCGACGCCGTCCTCGTCGCCGGGGACGTGGAAGCGCTCGTCGGCGACGGCGTGCCGGACGTCTAGGATCTCGCTCTGGCGCGCGTGCGTCGGTCGTTCTCGGCCGCCGAGCTCGCGGCGCTCGGCGTCGTCCTCGCGGTCGCGGCTGCGCTCAGGATTGTCGGCTCGGGATCGGGTCTCCCGCTCCCACTGCTCAACCCCGACGAGACGAACATCGTCCCGCGCGCCTGGGACGTCGTGCACGGCGGCGGCCTCGATCCGGGCTGGTACGACTATCCGAGCCTGATCTTCCTGGCGCTGGCGCCGACCCAGATCGGCTTCGACGAGCCCTCGTACGGCGCAGCTCGGGTGGCCGCCGTCCTGGTCGGGATCCTCGGCGTCGCCGCGGCATGGTGGCTGGGGCGCGCGGCGTACGGCACGACGGCCGCGCTCACGGGCGCCGTCGGCATCGCCGTCGCGACGACCGGCGTTGCGTACTCGCGCATGGCCGTGACCGACGTCTTCCTGACGCTCGGCGTCACCGTGACGCTCGGTCTTCTCGTCTCGGGCAAACTCGAGTGGGCCGGTGTGGCCGCGGGGCTTGCGGCATCCGCGAAGTACCCCGGCGTGATCCTCGTCGTCCCGATCGTCGTGGCGGGGATCGGAGCCTGGCGGCGTGTCGGCATTGCGGTCGGTCTCGCCGTCGCGGCGTTCGTGCTCACGAGCCCCTTCGTCGTGATCCACGCCGGTGCGGCCTGGGACGACTTCCACCGTGTCCAGGATCTCGCGCGGGACGGGTGGCTCGGCTTCGAGAATGACCCGGCGACGCCGTTCGCCTTCGGCCTGCGGCTCTGGGAGACGTTGGGCCCGGTCGTGCTCGTGGCGGCCGTCGGGATCGTCATCGCCCTGCGCCGACGCGAGCGCGCCGACCTGATCCTGCTCTCGTTCGGCACGGCGTACGCGCTGTCCCTCCTCGCCTCGCACGCGCATTTCGATCGCTACGTTCTGCCCCTCGTGCCCGTCCTCGCGGTGCTCGCCGGACGCGGACGGGCTCTGGCGATCGCGGCGCTCGTCGCGGCGGTCGTGCCACTCTGGTGGTCGATCGAGGACGCCCGCTCGCTGACGGGGCGCGACCCGCGTCTCGACGCCGCCGCCTGGATCGACCGCACGATCCCGACAACCGACCCGATCGCAGCCGATCCCTCGACGCTTCCGCTCACGGGGCGCCGGGTGGAACGCCTTGCGCTCCCGGGACCGGGGCGCGCGTTCGACACGCGACGGAATCTCGAAGCGCTCCGTGCGGACGGCGTCCGCTGGCTCGTCGTCGGCGGAGGCGTCACCGACCGTGTGCTCGCGGCCGCCGACCACTACCCGCGCGAGGCGCGGTTCTACCGTTCGCTCGAGCGCCTGTCGCCGGCCTACGCGACACCGTCGGAGCCTGGGCGCCGGCCGCGTCCGTGGCTCCGGGTCTACCGCATCTACCCTTGAGCGATGGACCGCGGCGGGACACGGGTCGACGGGCTCGCTCTTGCGGCCGCGGTGTTTCTCTCCGGCGCCGTGCTCCTCGGTGTCGAGATAGCGGCCAGCCGCGTGCTCGCGCCGACCTTCGGCAGCTCCCTCTACGTGTGGGGTGCGCTGATCGGCGTCGTGCTCACGGGGCTCGCAATCGGGTACTGGCTCGGGGGGACGCTCGCCGACCGGTGGCCGACGCCGTATCTCTTCGTCGGCGCCATCGCCCTCGGTGCGGGCCTCGTGATTGCGATCCCGCTCGTCGACCAGTGGGTGCTCGAGCAGGTGGTCGCGTGGGACCCGGGCCCCCGGCTCGACCCGCTCGTCGCCGCGATCGCGCTCTTCGGCCCGATGAGCGTCGTGCTCGCGTCCGTCTCGCCGATCGCCGTGAAGCTCGCCGCCCGCGACATCGATCGGCTCGGGCGCACCGCGGGACGCCTGTTCGCGATCTCGACTGCCGGGTCGATCGCGGGGACGTTCGCCACCTCGTTCTGGCTCGTGCCCGAGTACGGCACCGATCAGGTGCTCGCCGTCGGCGCCCTCGTGCTCCTCGTCGCGGCCTCGGTTGTCGCACTGCTCGAGCGGCTCTGGGTGCCGGGTGCAGCCCTCGTCGCCGCGGCGGGCGTCGCGGTCTTCGCCGTCGGGGCACTGGCGCCGGACACGACCGGCAAGGTGCTGGCGGGCTCGGCCGCCCGCAACTGGTCGCCGCTCTACCGTGAGCGAGACGTACGCACCCCGCGCAAGCTCGACCCGGCCGAGGTCGGCCTCGGCGGAGAGGGCTTCACCGTCCGCGAGGCGCGCGACACGCGCTACCACCGGCTGCTCGTCGTCGAGGACGGCGCCTCGCGCTACCTCCGGTTCGACAGCTCGTTCCAGAGCGGGATGTACCTGAAGCGCCCGTTCGCCACGCGTTTCTCGTACAGCGACTACCTGCAGCTCGGGCTCGCGTACAACCCGAGCGCGAAGAAGATCCTCGTCATCGGGCTCGGCGGCGCCGCCGTGCAGAAGCGGCTCTGGCGCGACTTCCGCGACGTCCAGGTGACGACGGTCGAGCTCGACCCCGCCGTCGTCGACGTCGCGTACCGCTGGTTTCACCTCCCGCACGACGCACGGCTGCCGGTCGTGGTCGACGACGGGAGACGCTTTCTGCAGCGAACCGACGAGCGGTTCGACGTGATCATGGTCGATGCCTTCTACTCGGACGGCGTCCCCTTCCACATGACGACGCTCGAGTTCGCGCAGCTGATGCGCGACCGGCTGACCCCCGGGGGCGTCGTCGCGACGAACGTCATCGGCGCGCTCACGGGCGGCAGCTCCGAGATCACCCGCGCGCTCTGGAAGACCTATGCGGCCGTCTTTCGGACGGTCGAGCTCCATCCCGTGTACGAAGGCCCGGGCGACCGGTACGCGGGCGACATCCGCAACATCATTCTCGTTGGCACGGAGCGGGCGGCGCCGACCCCGGCGCGCCTCGCCGAGTCCTGGGAGGAGACGCGCGCGGCGCGCGCGCCGACAGCACCCGATCTTCGGGCTGCTGCGACGGGGCGCTGGGAGCGCGACGTCGTGACGGGCGACGTGCCGTTGCTCACGGACGGCTACGCGCCGACCGACGCGCTGCTCATCGGCTGAGTCGGCTACGGCGCCGAAAGCGTCCCGGCGACGTCGAGGATCGCCGGCGGAACAGCGCGCGGCTCGGCCCGGACGACGTCGAGCGGCACGTCGAGGATCTCCGTCCCACGCAGCGCGACCATCCGGCCGAAGGCGCCCGCGACGGCGAGGTCGGCGGCTGCGACGCCGAGTCGCGAACCAAGCACCCGGTCGGCCGCGCTCGGCGTGCCGCCCCGCTGGACGTAGCCGAGGACGGTGACTCTCGCCTCGAACCCTGTCAACCGCTCGAGCTCGGCCGCGACGACCGCGGACACGCCTCCGAGCCGCTCGAACCCGAACGCGTCGAGCGGGGCCACGATCTGCGCTCCCGGCGGCGGCGCGATGCCTTCGGCGACGACGACCACGGAGTAGCGGCGGCCGCCGGCGGCGCGGGTCTTCAGCAACTCGGCCAGCTCCGAGAGGTCGTAGGGGTTCTCGGGCACGAGGATCGCGTCGGCCCCCGCCGCGATGCCGGCGTACGCCGCGATCCAGCCGCACGTGCGGCCCATCACCTCGACGACCATCACGCGGTCGTGCGACTCCGCGGTCGTCGTGATGCGGTCGATCGCCTCGGTTGCGATCTGCACGGCCGTGTCGAAGCCGAACGTGACGTCGGTGCCCGGGATGTCGTTGTCGATCGTCTTCGGCACGCCGACCAGCGGAATGCCCTCCTCCCAGAGCGCGAGCGAGCTGCGCAGGGTGCCGTCACCACCCACGACGATCAGCCCGTCGAGCCGCTCGCCCTCGATCGCGCCCCTCACCGAGGCCGCGCCGTCGCCGTGCACGTACGGGTCGCGCCGCGACGTCCCGAGGATCGTGCCGCCGCGCTGCAGGATGCCCCGCACCGCGTCGCGGTCGAGCGGGCGGAAGCGACCCTCCATCAATCCGTCCCAGCCCTCGAGGATGCCGACGACGTCCGCGCCGTGCTGTCGCGCGCGCGCGACGACGCCGCGGATCACCGCGTTCAGCCCGGGGCAGTCCCCGCCCGCCGTGAGAAGCCCGATGCGCACGACGCGATCCTAGAGGCGTCTTACGCGGTGTTGCGACCGCGACAGCGGGCGCCTTCAGGGATCTGCCCCGCCGCAGGCGGGGATCGAGCGGCGGGAATCCACTTGGTGGGTTCCCGCTCGCGAGCTAATACAAGAACATCGGTTTGCCACGGACGTGGCGGACCTTCGGGCGGTACTCGTCCACGTCGTAGAGCTCGTCGACGTCCACCCGCTTCACGCCCTCGCGCGTGGCGGAGATCGGCACGGAGGTGTAGGTGCCGCTGCGGAGCGCGACCATGCGCCCGGAGGACCCCTCGAGCGCGAGGTCGGCCGCCATCACGGCGTAGTTCGTCGCGACCATCAGGTCGAGCGAGTCGGGCGCGCCCGACCGCATCAGGTACCCGACGACCTGGACGATCATCTCCTCGCCCGTGTGCTCTTTGAGGAGCTCCGCGGTCAGCTCGCCGATCCCGCCGAGCTTGCGGTGCCCGTAGGCATCCTCCTCGCCGGAGAGCACCATGTCACCGCCCGCGACCGTCGCGCCCTCGGAGACGGTGACCATGGAATAGTTGGACGGATTCGCGCGCTTGTCGGCCACGAGCAGCTCTCCCAGCCGCTCGACGTCGAAGGGGACCTCCGAGATCACGGCGCGGTCGACGCCCGACAGGTAGGCCGTCACGAGCGACGTCTCGCCGCTGTAGCGGCCGAACAGCTCGACGACCGCGATCCGCTCGTGCGAGCCCGTCGAGGTGCGGAGGTTGTGGATGAACTGCACCCCGCGCGTGACGGCCGTCGAGAACCCGATGCAGTAGTCCGTGCCGTGGACGTCGTTGTCCATCGTCTTCGGGATGGCGACCACGGGGACGCCCTCGTCGTGCATCCGCAGCGCGTAGGAGAGCGTGTCGTCGCCGCCGATCGGGATCAGCACGTCGATGCCGAGCGCCTCGACGACGCGCAGCGCGTGGTCGGTGAAGTCGAACGGGCCGTCGCCGTCCGCGCGCGAGGCGAGGTGCCCGGGAACCTCGCCGGGGCGTACCCGGCTTGGATTCGTCCGCGAGGTGTGCAGGAAGGTTCCCCCGGTGCGGTCGATCGTTCGCACCGTGGCGGGTGTGAGCGGCTGGAACCACTCCTCCGCCGACCCGGGGTCGTCGAGGTCGTGCTGGAGCAGGGCGGACCAGCCCCGCCGGAGGCCGACCACCTCGTGGCCGTCGTGCACGACCCGGTTGACGACCGCCTTGATGCACGGGTTGAGCCCGGGCACGTCGCCGCCGCCGGTGAGGATCCCGATCCGCATCGTGCCGAGGTGATACCGGAAGCGGACGGTCGCTGCGATGCCGAAGGTGGGGCTCGAACCCACACGCCCTCGCGGGCAACGGATTTTGAGTCCGCCGCGTCTACCAGTTCCGCCACTTCGGCCCGTCGGACGAATCGTAGAGGCGTCGCAGCTGGACCTCGGGATCCGTCGCACCCGCCCTGACACACGCAGGCCGTGACTTCTCTAGACTCCCGCCACGCAACGTGGACTTTGCCCGGCTGGGAGCCGGGCGCACGGTCCCCCCACGAAGGAGGAGGAGCTTGAAGCTCAAGAACAAAGGGGTACTCCTCGCCGGTCTCTTCGTCGTCGCCGCTGCGTTCATCGCGGCCGGCTGCGGTGGGGACAGCGGCGGCGGCGCCCCCGAGGCCCTGCCCTCGTCGTCGTGCACAGGCATCGAGTACAAGGGCGACGGCGACCCGGACTACACCATCGCGTCCGACCTGCCGCTGCAGGGGTCGTCCCGGACGCAGACGGAGCAAATGGTCGCGGCGATCCGCTACGCGCTCGATCAGGCCGACTGGAAGGCCGGCGACTACAAGATCGGCTACCAGGTGTGCGACGACGCGACCGCGCAGGCCGCGAAGTGGGACTCGGGCAAGTGCTCGACGAACGCGAATGCCTACGCCGCGAACGACAAGGTAATCGGCGTGATCGGCACGTTCAACTCCGGGTGTGCGGCGATCGAGATCCCGGTGCTCAATCAGGCGCCGGACGGCGGCATCGGCATGGTCTCGCCCGCGAACACGTACCCCTGCCTGACCGTGAACCTGCCGGGCGGGTGCGACTCGACCGAGCCCGACAAGTACTACCCGTCGGGCACGCGGAACTACATCCGCGTCGTCGCCCACGACGCGTACCAGGGCGCGGCCGCGGCCGAGTTCATGCAGTCGCAGGGCGTCAAGAGCGTCTACATCCTGAACGACAAGGAGGCCTACGGCCTCGGCATCGCGACAACGACGCGCAAGGCGGCGGAGTTCCTCGGAATCAAGGTCGCGGGCTTCGAGGCCTGGGACCCGAAGGCGACGAGCTACACGGCGCAGATGCAGAAGATCAAGTCGACCGGGGCGGACGCCGTCTTCCTCGGCGGACTGATCGACGAGAACGGCGCCCAGGTGATCAAGGACAAGGTCGCCGTGCTCGGGCCGAACGACGGTGTCAAGCTACTGGCGCCGGACGGTTTCACGCAGCAGTCGACGATCGACGAGTCGGGAACGGCCGCGGCGGGCATGTTCATGTCCATCGCGGGCGTGCCGATCGACACGTTCAAGGGCGCCGCCCTCGAATTCATCGACGGCCTCCAGAAGGGCCCGCTGCAGGGCGAGGCGATCGACCCGTACGCGATCTACGGCGGGCAGGCCGCGCAGGTCCTGCTCAAGGCGATCGAGAACTCGGACGGGACCCGGGCGGACGTGATCAAGCAGCTGTTCGCGACGAATGTGACGGACGGGCTGCTCGGCTCGTTCAAGATCGACGAGAACGGCGATCCCGAGAACGCCTCGGGCGCAGTCGTCGGCTTCACGTTCTACAAGGCGACCGACGAGCTGGTGGCGGACAAGGTCATCTCGCCGAAGCCGGACGTGGTGGCGGCGGCAGGCGGCACGAGCTAGTACCCGAGTCACTGCGAGGCGGGAGGGCTGTTGCCCTCCCGCCTCGTTCGCTCTAGAGTCGGCGGGCCGATGAGTGACACGCGCGCCAGGGTGCTTCGGACGCTGCGGAACCCGAAGCTCGTCAACGGCATCGGGCTCGGTCTCGTTGCGCTCGTCGGGGTGTGGCTCGTCGTCAACTTCGTCAAGGGACCGCAGGAGTTCGTCAACGTCGCGCTCGACGGGCTGACCCGCGGCTCGATCTACGGCGTCGTCGCCCTCGGCTACACGCTCGTCTACGGGATCCTGCAGCTGATCAACTTCGCCCACGGGGATGTGTTCTCCCTGTCGGGCCTCGTCGCGAGCACGATGCTCCTCTCGGTCCTGGGGCTGACCGGCAGCTCGAGCAACCTTGCGGTGATCGGCGGGATCGTCATCACGCTCGCGATCACCATCCCGCTGTTCGCAGTGGTCAACGCGACAATCGAGCGCGTCGCCTACCGGCCGCTCCGCCACGCCCCTCGATTGACGCCGCTGATCACAGCGGTCGGCATGTCGTTCATCGTCTCGAACATCTCGCTTGCGCTCTACGGCGTCGACTTCGAGAGCGGGTCCGAGCTGATCCCCCAGGGCGCCGCCTTCTCGATCGGTGAGATCAACGTCACGTGGAAGCTGGTCTTCGCGCTCGCGATCATCACGCCAGCTCTCGTTGCGTTGAGCTGGTTCGTGGGCTACACGCGGCAGGGGAAGGCGATGCGCGCCGTCTCGCAGGACACCGAGGCGTCGGCGATGATGGGCATCAACGTCAACCGGACGATCTCTGTGACCTTCTTCATCGCCGGCTCGCTCGCCGCCGTCGCCGGCCTCGTGTTCCTCCTCGAGTACAACCTCCGTTACGACACCGGCTTCGAGCTCGGGCTGATCGCGTTCACGGCCGCGGTGCTGGGCGGCATCGGCAACCTCGCGGGGGCGGTGCTCGGGGCGCTCCTGATCGGCTTCGTCCAGTCCTTCAACGAGGGGCTCACGTGGTTCGCGCCGGGCGGAGACTGGACGCGGTCGATCGTCTTCGGGATCCTGATCGCCGTCCTTGTGTTCCGGCCGCAGGGCCTGCTCGGGGAGCAGACACCGGAGGGTGCATGACATGAGCAGCCTCGCGAGTCGCGCGAAGGACCTTCGGTCGAGCCCGAACAAGTGGGTCGCCCCGGCGGTCATCCTGCTCGGACTGCTCTACCCGTTCCTCGAGGAGCCGCTTTCGACTCTCCCGCTGATCGGCGACTTCATGCCGAGCACGGGGACGGTCGTGGTGATGATCGCCTTCACGATGATGGCCGTCGGGCTCAACATCGTCGTCGGCTACTGCGGCCTGCTCGACCTCGGCTACGTCGCGTTCTACGCGGTCGGCGCGTACACCGCCGGCTGGCTTGCCTCGCAGCACTTCGAGCAGGTGACGTTCCACTTCGGCTCGTCGGTCGACAACGACCAGGTCGGTATCCACGTGACGATGTGGATCGTCCTGATCGCGGCCGGGCTTCTGACGATGCTCGCTGGGATCGTCATCGGCCTGCCGACGCTCCGGCTGCGAGGCGACTACCTCGCGATCGTGACGCTCGGCTTCGGGGAGATCATTCCGCAGGTCGTGCGGAACGGCGACAGCTTCGGCGGCTTCAACCTGACGAACGGGACGTTCGGGATCGCGCCGATCGACTCGGTGGGCTTTCCTGTCCTGAGCAGCATCGCCTTCTTCCCCGAGAACTTCCAGACCTCGGACAACCGAGAGCGCTGGTACTACCTGATCGCCTTCCTCCTGCTCCTCTTCACGATCTTCTGCTCTGTGCGGCTCCGGGACTCCCGGCTCGGGCGCGCGTGGATCGCGATCCGCGAGGACGAGACCGCGGCCGCCGCGATGGGCGTGCCGTTGATGAAGACGAAGACGTGGGCGTATGCGCTCGGCGCGTTCTTCGGCGGGGTCGCGGGCGCGTACTACGCGAGCTTCAAGTCCGGCGCGTTCCCCGCGGACTTCTACTTCAACATCTCCGTCTTCCTGCTCTGCATGGTCATCCTCGGCGGAATGGGCTCGATCTGGGGCGTGACCGTCGGCGGGATGATCCTCGCCTACCTCAACTTCAGCGGCCTCTCGACGATCGGCTCGAAGATCCAGGACGCCGGGCTCAATTTCGACCCGACGAAGTATCAGTTCGGGATCTACGGGATCATCATCGTGCTGATGATGCTGTTTCGGCCTACCGGCCTGATACCCGAGCGGCGCCACAAGGTCGAGTTCGAGGAGGGCGTGCACGACACGCCGTTCTACGACGTCCAGACCGAGGGCTCCCTGACCGACCGCGACCGGGGCAACGACTGATGGCCGTCGACAACCTCGTCGAGGTCACGAAGCTGCGCAAGGAGTTCGGCGGTCTCGTCGCGACCGACGACGTCGACTTCGTCATCCCGCGCGGCTCGATCGTCGCGTTGATCGGGCCGAACGGCGCTGGCAAGACGACCTTCTTCAACCAGCTGACCGGCGTCTACAGTCCGACGTCGGGGTCGATCCTGTTCGACGGGACCGAGGTCGTCCACCTGCCCCCGCACGCGATCACCGCCCTCGGGGTTGGTCGCACGTTCCAGAACATCCGCCTGTTTGCGCAGATGAGCGCCGTCGAGAACGTCCTCGTCGGTATGCACTGCCGTCTGCAAGGCGGCATCATCGGATCGATCCTGCGGACGAGAAAGGTCAAGCGGGAGGAGGAGGAGGCACGCGACCGTGCGCGCGAGCTCCTCACGTACTCCGGGCTACCGCGCCGCCACGACGACCGTGCCGGGAACCTGCCCTACGGTGACCAGCGCCGGCTCGAGGTTGCACGGGCGCTCGCGACGGAGCCCAAGCTGCTCCTGCTCGACGAGCCCACCGCCGGGATGAACCCGCAGGAGACCGCCGAGTTCACCGCGTTCGTCCGTCGGGTCCGCGACGACAAGGGGCTGACGGTGCTCCTGATCGAGCACGACATGAAGGTCGTGATGGGGGTCTCCGAGCGGATCACCGTGCTCGAGTACGGCGCGAAGATCGCGGAGGGCAGCCCGTCGGAGATCCAGTCCGACGAGCGCGTCATCGAGGCCTACCTCGGCAGGGGAGCGGCGGCATGAGTACCAAGGCGACCGTCGGCGACATCCTGCAGCTGGACGACATCCACCTCTACTACGGGGCGATCCACGCGCTCAAGGGCATCTCGCTCCGCGTCGGTGCCGGCGAGATCGTGACGCTGATCGGCGCCAACGGCGCGGGCAAGTCGACGACGCTCCGCGCAATCAACGGGCTCAACCGCCCCCGCCAGGGCAGCATCCGCTTCGAGGGCCGCGACATCACGATGGCGCCTCCGCACGAGATCGTCGGCGGCGGCATCGCGCAGAGCCCGGAGGGTCGACGCCTCTTCCCGCGGATGACCGTGATCGAGAACTTGGAGATGGGGGCGTTCCAGCGTTCCGACAAGGAGAACTTCCAGGGCGACATGGACCGCGTCTTCGAGCTCTTCCCCCGCCTCTACGAGCGGCGGACGCAGAAGGCGGGGACGATGTCCGGCGGCGAGCAGCAGATGTGCGCGATCGGCCGCGCGCTCATGGCGCGCCCGAAGCTGCTCCTGCTCGACGAGCCCTCGATGGGGCTCGCGCCGATCTTCGTCGAGAAGATCTTCGAGATCGTGGTGGAGATCAACACGCAGGGGACGCCGGTGCTCCTCGTCGAGCAGAACGCGCTGATGGCGCTCGACACCGCACACCGCGGCTACGTCATGGAGACGGGCCGCATCACGCTCGAAGGCCCCGCCGCCGACCTAAAGACCAACGAGGCCGTGCAGAAGGCGTACCTCGGATTGGACTAGTCCCTTTTGCGAGCGGGATTCCGCCAAGGAATCCCGCCGCTCGGATCTCCGCCTGCGGCGGGGCACATCTCTGAGGGCGTCGCCTGCGGCGCCGCAACTGCGGCGTTGTCCGCCTCGACCGACGACCTACTGGGTGCTCAGGCGCCGCTGACGACGAGCGCGGGGTACGGCGGCCCCAGGATGACGCCGGTGCGGCCCCCCGGGCCGGCGAGCCCATCGGCCATCGCGAGCGCGGTGGCCGTGTTGTGCGACGGGACGAGGCCGAGCGCTCGCGCCGCGCCCGCGTCGCGGCAGCCCGCGACGATGACGCGACCCGCGCGCTCGAGCATCGCGCTGCACGTCTCCCAGTCCGCGAACGGCAGCCGCGGATGCGGCGCACCGCCGCTGCGATACGCCGCGACCGCGCGCCGGTCGCGTGCGGCCTGGGCCTCCACGCGGCCGAGCCCCTTGGCGGCTGTGCCGTCGCGGAGCGCCGCGAAGAGCGCGAGGTAGGGCGCCTGCGGCCCATGTCCCATGACGCGTGAGAACGGGTGCAGCAGGACGACCGTTCCTCCCTGGACGAGTGGCGGCCGGTTGCGCCAGAGGCGCAGCGCATGGCCGAGCCCGAGCGCGGCGGCGCTGATCGGGTTCAGCGGCTCGCGCGGCAGGTGCAAGCCCTCCCACGGCAGCGGGACGACGATCGTGTCGAACGGCTGCGCGACGACGACGCTCCGCACGGCGGTCCCGCGCACGAGCGCCTCCGCGTGGGCGACCGAGGGCGGTCCGGCCAGCGCCGCGACGACATCGAGCTCGCGCGGCGCGCCGGCGAGAACCCGGCGCCGCAGCACCGCCGGCGACGCGTTGAGGAGTCGCCTGAACGGGGAGCGGCCTACGGCCTCGATCGCCTCCGGGCGCCACGGGTAGCCGCGATAGAGGCCGGTTGCCCGGGGACGGTCGAGCACGAGCGAGAGCCCGATGACCGGCACCGCGCGGCCGAGTTCCTCCTCGAGGGCGGCGCCGATCCGGAGGGCGGCGGCCCCGTTCGCCTCGAGTAGGGACACCGTGCGCGCGGCACGCATCGTGCCGGGCACGCTGGCGTCGACCAGCGCCGTCGCGCCGCCGTGGAGCACGCTCTCGCCGGCCCCGACCGTCACGATCAGATCGGTCTCCACGAGCGTCGGGTGGACACGCGTCGGGTGCCCGCCGGCGACGACGGGCCGCAGATCGTCCGCCTCGCAGTCGTGCACGACGATCGCGCCACGGAAGTCCCGTCGCTGGTCGGCCCGCAGGAGCGACTCCAGCTCCCGCCGCCCGGGCCGTCGCCCGAGCCCGGCCGCGACGAGGACGGTCACGCTCTCGCGGGCGACCCCCACGCGGGACAGCTCGCCGAGCACCGCGGCAAGTGCGTCCCGCCGCGCATCGTCCTGGGCGGTCGGGAGCGGCACCGCCGGCGGCTGGACGACGACCGTCGCGCGGCCTCCACGCGGCGCGAGCGACTCCAGCGGCCGGCCGGCGAGCGGGTAGCGGAACGCCTCCGTGACGGCGGCGCGGATGTCGGCGAGCGCGTCGAGCGGCGGTGGGGCGCCGAGCAGCACCGCGTCGTCCGGCAAGGTGACGAGCGGCACGCGCGAGCCGGAATGCAGTGGCACGCGCACACGAGGATCCTAGGCGGCCGGCGCGCGCTTCCCGAGCGATCAGGCTATGGCGCGGTGGAGGCGGTAGTACGTCGGCCGGAACCCGAGCCGGGGCCAGGCGCGCGAGGAGAGCAGGTTGGTCATGCGCCAGTCGGTGACGACCCATTCGCGCTCCGTTTCGCGGGCCCACTCGAGCACCGCCTCGCCGAGCACACGCCCCGCGCCGCGGCCCCGGGCCTCCGGCATCACCGAGGCGAAGCCGAGGAAGCCCGCGCCCGGCGGGAGCGCAAGGCTCTTGTGGTCGGACGACAGCTCGATCGCGCACGCGATCGCCGAGCCGATCACCTCGCCCTCCCGCTCGACGACGAACGTCGCGAATCTCGGGTCGTCGAAGTCCGCCTCGTACTCGGCGCGCGCGTCCTCGACCGTCGGCAACGCGCGGCGCGAGAAGACCGGCGAAAGCGCCTGGTGCGCGGGCAAGGCGACGTCGAGCCTCGCGAGCGCGTCCAGGTCGTCGAGGCGAGCAAGGCGGACGACAAGCCCCGGTGGCGCCTCGGTGCGCTCCGTCGCGGGCGGCGTCTCGCGGATTGCGTAGACCTGCTGATGCCCGAACCCGAGCCGAAACCAGGCGTCGACGAGCGCTCGATCGGACGCCGGCACCATCGCGTAGTGCAACGCGAGGCCGTCTGCGACCCAGCGCTCCGCGGCCGTCGCGTAGAGGTCGCGCACGAGCTCGGCATCCGTGACTGCGTGGCCCGCCGGCTCCACCCACATGTTCGGGCCCCAGCTCGCGTCGCGAGGAGTGCCGACGACGAACCCTGCGACATCCCCGTCGATCAGGCCCGCGACTCCTGACGCGCCGTCCACGCGGAGGAGCGCGCCGAGCTCCTCACGTGCAGCGCCCGGCGCTTCGTAGCGCGGGTCGAGACCGGGCTCCGCGAGCCGATGCGCACGGTGACGCTCGGCGAGAAGCAGCGCCCCGCCGTCGAGGTGCTCGTCGGCGAAGGGAACGATTGTCGGTGTCCGGACGGTTTGGGTCACGAGCATGCGTGCAGAGTAGAGGGCCGCCTCAGGGTCGGCGTCCTCCTCGTGGACGGTTTCCGGCTCGTCCTCGCGGACGAATGTACCGCGCTGGGATACGCTCGGGCTCGTGAGCCCGAAGACGCTGACCGGCGAAGAGCTGCAGCTCGACGACGGGCCGGCGAAGGGGTCGGAGCTCTTCCTCGTCGACGGCAACAACCTCGCCTACCGCGCGTACTTCGCGCTCCCGGAGGAGCTCCAGACGACGGACGGTCAGCCCACGAACGCGCTGCTCGGCTTCACGAACATGCTCTTCAAGCTGCTCTCGGACTACGCGCCCCGCGGCGTCGCCGTGGCCTGGGACACACGCCCGACGCACCGCACCGAGATCGCGGAGACCTACAAGGAGGGCCGGCGCCCGATGCCGGACCTGCTGCGGGAGCAGTTCCCGCACTTCCGTCCGATCGTCGAGGCATTCGGCTACCGGAACCTCGAGTTCGAGGGCTGGGAGGCCGACGACGTGATCGCGACCATCGCCACGCGGGCCGACGAGGCCGGCATCAAGACGTGCGTCGTCTCGACCGACCGTGACGCGTTCCAGCTCTGCAGCGAGAACATCTCGCTGATGATGACGCCGCGCGGCGTCGCCGAGGTGAACGTCTACACACCCGAGCGCGTCGAGCTCCGCTACGGCGTCCGGCCCGACCAGGTGCCCGACTTCATCGGGCTCAAGGGCGACACCTCGGACAACATCCCGGGCATCCCGGGCATCGGCGACAAGACGGCAGGTCAGCTGATCGCGCAGTACGGCTCGCTCGAGGACGTGATCGCGCACGCCGACGAGCTGTCGCCCGCGCGTGGCAGGGCCGTGAAGGAGCACGCGGACCAGGCGCGCGACTCGAAGCTCCTCGCGACCATGCGCCGCGACCTGCCGCTCGGCGTCGACCCGTCGGAGCTGGTCTCGGCGCCGCCCGACCGCTCGACGCTGAAGGAGATCTTCCGCCGCTTCGAGTTCCGGGGGTTGCTGAGTCGCGTGGACACGCTGGACGCGGCTCTGCCTTCGGCACAGCCGCTAGAGACCGATCAGCTCGTCGTAGCCTGGCGCGAGGCGGCGCGCGAGGAGCTCGTGTTGAGGCAACACAAAGTCCTCGGCGTCGCCTGCCGCGATGGCCGTGCAGCATTCGCCGCGAGTGACGAGGTTCTCGTCGTCGAGGGCTCTCTAGAGGATCTCCGCGGCGCCGTAGGCGACGCGGAGATCTTCACGCACGACGCGAAGGCCCAGCGGCTCGGCCACGTCCACGACGACACGCTGATCGCCGCCTATCTCGTCGACCCGGGCCGCTCCGGGTACGAGCTCGACGACCTCGCCCGCGAGTACGGCCTCGAGCTCGTTCCGGAGCCGGCGACCGAGGAGGAGACGGCGGCGCTCGTGCGACACGCCGAGTCGGCGCGGCGGCTCGCTCCGACGCTTCGGGCCCGTGTGAAGGAGTGGGGGATGGAGCGGCTCTACGACGAGGTCGAGCTGCCGCTCACTGGGGTCCTCGCGGACATGGAGGACGCCGGGATCCGGATCGACACGTACCGCATGGGAGAGATCACCGCGCGGCTGGCCGAGAGAGTGGAGGAGCTCGAGGCGAGTGCGCTCGACCTGGCCGGCGAGGAGTTCCAGCTCGGCTCGACGCAGCAGCTCGCGCGCATCCTCTTCGAGAAGCTCGGGCTCACCGCGGGCCGCAAGGGGAAGACGGGCTACTCCACCGACGCGCGCGTGCTGCGCTCGATCCGCGACGACCACCCGATCGTGCCGGTCGTCGAGGAGTGGCGGGAGCTGACGAAGCTCCTCAACACGTACCTGCTCCCGCTCCCGGCGCTGATCGACGACCGCGACGGCCGTCTCCACACGACGATCAACCAGGCCGTCGCGGCGACGGGGCGGCTCTCGACGACGAGCCCGAACCTCCAGTCGATCCCCATCCGCACGGAGCTCGGGCGGCGGATCCGCTCGGCGTTCGTCGCGGCGGAGGGGACCAGGCTGCTGTCCGCCGACTACAGCCAGGTCGAGCTCCGCATCCTCGCGCACGTGTCGGGCGAGCCCGTGCTTCGCGAAGCGTTCGCGCGCGGCGAGGACATCCACGCTGCGACGGCCTCGCAGGTGTTCGGCATCCCGCAGGCGGAGCTCTCGCGCGGCCAGCGCGACACGGCGAAGATGGTCAACTTCGGGATCATCTACGGGATCTCGTCCTTCGGTCTCTCCGAGAACCTCGCCATCCCGCGCGAGGAGGCGCAGGAGCTGATCGACACCTACCTCGCGCGGCTGCCGCTCGTGCAGGAGCTCATCAAGCGGACGATCGCCCAGGCGGCCGCCGACGGCTATGTCACGACGCTGCTCGGGCGCCGCCGCCCGATCCCCGAGCTCCGCGCCTCCAACTGGCAGACGAGGTCGCTCGGCGAGCGACTCGCCGTCAACACCGTGATGCAGGGCACGGCGGCGGACGTGATCAAGGTCGCGATGGTGCGGATCCACGACCGGCTTCGCGGCGAGGGACGTGCGTCCCGTCTTGTCCTCCAGGTGCACGACGAGCTCCTCCTCGAGGTTCCCGAGGTCGAGACCAGCGCCGTGCGGGAGCTCGTTCGCGAGGAGATGGTCGGCGCGTACCCGCTCGACCCGGCGCTCGCCGTCGAGGCAGGCGTCGGCGACACCTGGGCCGACGCGAAAGACTAGGCCGTCTCCCAATCGGCGCCGGCCGGCCCGTCGGCTGGCTTCCATTCAGCTGAGCGACGGACTAGACTCGCGCGAGCGCCGAAAGCCGGCGCCGTCTGTGACAAGGGGAGACGGAGATTCGAGGATCTCGATGAAGCCGCGGCTCGCGTGCCCGCAGCCCGAGGCTGCCCGACCAGCATTCGAGGTGCTGCTCGGCTCGGTACGGCCCGCACCCGTCTCTCGACCGCCGTCGGAGATTCCAATCGAGACAAAGGGGAGTACCAGAGGATGAGACGCATCACACTCGTCGCGGTCATTGCCGCGACGGCGCTCGCGGGGCTTGCGGCAGGCGCCGCCAACTCCGCGGCCGTGAAGGCGACGAAGGACAAGCCGAAGGCGTCGATCGAGAGGGCGGTGTTCTTCGCCGCCGACGGTATGCGCCAGGACATCGTCGAGCGGTATGCGAAGCAGGGCCTCATGCCCACGATGTCGGAGTTCCTCAAGAAGGGTACGTCCGCAAAGGGCAACGGCCTTCTCACACAGGCGCCGCCCGAACACGGGCGCAGGCTGGTACAGCCTCGCGACCGGTGCATGGCCGGGAGTCCACGGCTCGACGAACAACACGTTCCACCGGAACGGCCAGCCGTTCGCGAAACCGCACGGCCGCGTTCGACGCTGGACGTCCTCCAGGTCGAGTCGATCGCCCAGTCGGCAGAGCGGAGTGGGCTGAAGGTCGCGCAGGTCGAGTGGGCCGGTGGGCGCAATGCGACCATCGACGGTCCCACCATCGACTTCCAGGCCTTCTTCTCGGGCCGGGGCGTCGCGACGAACTTCATCGGCAAGGCCGGTGACGCGCTCTTCGACAACGCTGCGAACATCGCGGCGTTCGGGCTCCAGTTCGACCATCCGGCGGGCTACGCGGGCCAGGCCCCGTATGCCGCCGCGGCGCCCACGGCGGCGTCCGGCTGGACGGGGTCGCTTCCGCAGACGTACAGCCCTGCGCGCGAGATGCATCTCCGCGTGATCGACTTCGGCGTCGACAAGTACGGGCTGAACGCCTGGATCTACGACTCGACGAACGACGGCAAGGCGAACTACGACAAGGTGCTCTTCTCGAGGACGAAGAGCGCCGCGGACGCGGTCGGCACGCTGAAGAAGGGCGAGTGGGCGGACGTCAAGGTGAAGATCGCCGACGGCGCCTCCGCCGGATTGACGGCGGGGATGCTGGTCAAGGTCGAGGAGCTGACGCCCGACCTCTCACGCGTCCGGCTCTTCCACACGTCTGTCAGTCGCGCAATCGCGTCGTGGCCGAGCTGGCCCGGCGAGTCGGGCTTCAGCGGCGACTTCGCCGAGTACCTCGCGCAGAAGTTCCCGACGTCGACCGCCGCCGACTTCGCGATCCTCGAGGCCGGCGTCACGTCGGAGGAGACCTACACCGAGCAGGGGCTGTACTGGAAGACCGGGCACCTGCCGATGCTCGAGTACGTCGTCAAGACGTACAAGCCGGACCTGCTGCTGGCGGGCATGCCGACGACCGACGAGTTCCAGCATCAGTTCCTCGGTCTCGTCTCGCCGAAGCTGCCCGGCGGCGCGGCGAACCCGGCCTACGACGACGTCGACCTGAACGGCAAGCCCGACGGCCGCGTCGCGGCCCGCGAGGGCTTCATCCGCACGGCCTACAAGGAGGCGGACGAGGTCCTGACCCGCGCCCGCGAGCTGATGGGCAAGGATCCGACGACGTTCGTCGCGTCGGACCACGGCTTTGCGCCGCAGTTTCTCGCGATCGACGGGAGCCAACCGCTGGTCGAGATGGGCCTCCTGTCCAAGCCGCAGACCTCCAACTGCCGGCCTGCGACGGGCGAGACCATCGGCAAGGCCAAGGCCTGCTGGGCCGGCGGCACCGTCCAGATCTACCTGAACCTCGCCGGCCGCGACCCCGTGGGCGGTGGCTTCCAGCAGGTCGCTGCGGCCGACGCCGCCGGGACGGTGGCTGCGATCAAGGCGAAGTACCAGGGCCTCGTCGACACGAAGGACTGGACGCACGACGGGCAGCCCGAGGGCTGGAAGATGATCGACCGCGTGTTCACGAAGGCGGAGGCGCGGTACATCCCGAACGGGCCGAGCTCGACGGCGGACATGGCGCACCCGACGAGGACCGGCGACGTGATCGCGTTCTCGTTCCCGCCGTACCAGTTCGACGCGGAGACCCCGGGCACGCTGGTCGCGCCGTCCCAGTTCTTCGGGCAGCACGGCTACGTCCCCGCCGTCCAGGACCTCGCGGCGAACATCAACATGCGCGCGACGTTCCTCGCCGGTGGCGAGGGGATCGCGAAGGGCGAGGTCTCGGCACGGACGATCGACCTGGCGCCGACGCTCGCGTTCATGCTCGGGATCGCCGAGCCGCAGCAGAGCCAGGGACGCGTCCTGCTCGACGTGGTCAAGGGCGGCAACGCGTACAAGCCGCTCTCGATCATCGGGCTGACCGACTTCCACGGCCAGCTCGAGCAGACGACGCTGGCGAACACCCTCTCCGACGGGCTCGCGCAGAACGTTGGTGGTAGTGCCTTCCTCGCGACGATGTTCGACGAGGACTTTGCGGCGCTGCCGAAGCCGGGCCTCCTGCTGGCGGCGGGCGACAACGTCGGCGCGTCGCCGCCGAACTCGGCCCTGCTCGAGGACATGCCGGCGATCGATGTCGAGAACGCGTGGGGGCTCGACGCCACGTCGTACGGCAACCACGAGTTCGACTACGGCGTCGAGCGGCTGCTGAAGCAGCAGGCGCGGGCGAAGTTCCCGTTCCTGGCGACGAACATCGTCGAGAAGGCGACCGGCAAGGCGCCCTCGTGGGTGACGCCCTCCAAGGTGTTCACGATCGACGGCGTCAAGGTCGGCGTCATCGGCGCCGAGCTGAAGAACACTCCGGAGCTCGTCTCCGCGGGTGCGACGGCCGGCCTCGAGTTCCTCGACGAGGCGTCCCGGATCAAGGCCGAATCGGAGCGCCTCCGCGCGGACGGTGTACGTGTCCAGGTCGTCGTCATCCACCAGGGAACCAACACCGGTGAGAACACCGTCGGTAACTTCGTCGGCACACCCTGGGTCGGGCCGATCCTGGGGATCGCCGACGCTCTGGCCGACACGACCGTCGACGCGATGATCGTCGGCCATACCCATCGCATCTCGAACCTGATGCGCGGGAACATCCTCATCGTCGAGGGCATCAACGCGGGGACGAGCTACTCCGTCCTCCAGCTGATGGTCCAGGGCGGGGACGTCCAGTGGGCCGGCGGCGCAACCCGCGTCGCGAAGAACCTCGGCGTCTCGGCACGCTCGGACGTGCAGGCGATCGTGGACGACGCGAACGCCAAGACGGCCGTGCTGCGCAACAAGGTCATCGGCACGGCCTCCGTCGACATCAAGCGGGCGCCGACGCGCCTCTTCGAGTCCGCGATGGGGAACCTCGTCACCGACTCGATGCGGGCGAAGTACCCGGGCATCGACGCGGCGTACACCAACTCGGGTGGCCTTCGCCAGGACATCCTGCTGGCACCGCCGACCGCCGGACGAGCAGCCGGGCGAGATCACGTGGGGCGAGGTGTTCGCCGTGCTGCCGTTCGGCAACCGCACGACGATCCTCACCCTGACCGGCGACCAGCTGCGACAGGCGTTCGTGAACGGCTTCACGCCGTTCTGCGACCCGGGCGTTCGCGGGTGGCACCGGCAGGTTCCCGCAGGTCTCGGGCCTGAAGGTGACCTTCAGCTGCACCGGGACGACCCCGGTCGTGACCGGGATGTGGAAGACCCCGCAGGGCATCGCGGGTCCGGCGACGCCGATCGGGCCGTCCGACCCCGTTCGGTTCGTCACGAACGACTTCATGTACACGGGTGGCGACGGCTACACGGTCTTCACCCAGGGCACGGACGTCCTGCAGCCGGGCGACGCGCTGCTCGACGTCACGATCGACTACATCACGGCGAACTCGCCCGTGAACCCGGCCGTCGAAGGCCGGATCGTCGGGCCGTAGCCAGAGATACAGCGTGGGGGACAGACTTCAGTCTGTCCCCCACACAGGTTCCCGCCTTACACCTCGACGGTCTCGCCGTCCCGGGGGATCACGACCCCCGGGACGGCGGCCGCGAGGTCGGCGCGCGACAGGTGGCAGTGGTTGAGCGCCTCCATGTGCACGCAGACGACGACCGGCACACGTGAGGCGACCTCCCGCACGTCGTCGATCCCCATGACGATCAACCCGCCTTCGAGGAACGAGGCGCCACCCGCGTTGACGATCGCGACGCGCGGGCGGTAGCTATCGATCGTCGTCCTCGACGTCTTCGTACCAGACGGTGTCGCCGGCGAGGTACAGCTCGCCGAGGACGAAGCCGCTCACCGGTGCCAGAGCCTCGGCGATCGCGCCCGAGCCGTGACGGCCCGGCACGCGACGGAGCTCGAGGCCGTTCCAGTCGAGCGCGTCGTCGATCGGACGCACGTCGAGCCCGAGGTCGTAGAGCGCGGAGGCGTCGTCCGGCTGGCAGAACGTCGGCACGTCCCGCGGCAGCAGCCGCTCCGCCGTCCCGTCGAGATGGTCGCGATGCCGGTGCGTCACGAGCACCGCGTCGACCCCTCGCAAGACGTCCTCGACGGGAAATGGAAGCTCGACCGTCGGGTTCGGCACCGGGTTTGCCGTGTTCTCGAGCGGCGGCCGTGCACGGGCCGGGTCGAGCATCGGATCGACCAGAATTCGTCGCCCGGAGAGCTCCAGGATCACCGTCGCGCTGCGAATCAAGGTGACGCGCATGCCCCATTTCTAGGACATTCGCGCGGCGAATGCCCCGCTATACTCCGCGCTCCGATGAGCAACCACACACTCGAGACACCCACTCAACCCGAAGCCGGCGTCTGGACGACCGGCCCTGACGGGGAGCTGATCCCCGACTACGACGGCACTTTCCCGACGATCAACGAAGGGGAGGTGGTCCACGGGACGGTGGTGCGCGTCGACAAGGACGAGGTGCTCGTCGACATCGGCTACAAGTCCGAGGGCGTCATCCCCGTCGCCGAGCTCTCGATCCGCCGGAACGTGAACCCGGCCGACGAGGTGTCGGTCGGCGACGAGATCGACGCGCTCGTGATGACGAAGGAGGACGCGGAGGGGCGCCTGCTGCTCTCGAAGAAGCGCGCGCGCTTCGAGCTCGCCTGGAAGGCGATCGAGGGCGCTGCCGAGAGCGGCGAGCCGGTCAACGGCCGCGTGATCGAGGTCGTCAAGGGCGGCCTGATCCTCGACCTCGGCGTCCGCGGCTTCCTCCCGGCGTCGCTCGTCGACATCCGCCGCGTGCAGGACCTCGACGAGTTCCTCGGCAAGGAGCTCCGCTGCAAAGTGATCGAGCTCAACCGCTCGCGGAACAACGTCGTCCTCTCGCGCCGCGCCGTCCTCGAGGACGAGCGCAAGGAGATGCGCCAGGCGATCCTCGACCGGCTCAACCCGGGCGATGTCGTCGAGGGCACCATCTCCAACATCGTCGACTTCGGCGCCTTCGTCGACCTCGAGGGCATGGACGGGCTGATCCACATCTCCGAGCTCTCGTGGTCGCACGTCAACCACCCGTCCGAGGTGCTCGAGATCGGCCAGACGGTGAACGTCAAGGTGCTCGACATCGACCGCGAGCGCCAGCGGATCTCGCTCGGCCTCAAGCAGACGCAGTCGGACCCCTGGCAGCAGGTGCTCGACCACTACGGCGAGGGCGATGTCGTCGAGGGCCGCGTCACGAAGGTCGTCACGTTCGGCGCCTTCGTCGAGATCCTCCCCGGCGTCGAGGGCCTCGTCCACATCTCGGAGCTCGCAAACCACCACGTCGAGAACCCGCGCGAGGTCGTGTCGCAGGGAGATCCGGTCAACGTGCTGATCCTCGAGATCGACGGCGACCGCCGCCGGCTCTCGCTCTCGCTGAAGCGGGTCGAGGAAGGAACCGTGCCGGTGCCCCGCGCCGACGGCGGCGAGTCGGTGCACTCGATGCCCGACCTGCGCCTCTCGGAGGAGGCCTTCCCCTCGAGCGGGGCTGCCGTCGAGGCAGTCGAGGACGCCGAGGTCGTGGTGGGCGCAGAGGACGAGATCGCCGAAGGGTCGCTCACGGTCGAGGAGGCCGACGCGCCGGCCGAGCCCGAGGCCGAGGCGGAGCCCGACGTCGAGGTCGAGGCGGAAGCCGAGGCAGACGCCGAAGTCGAGGCAGAAGCCGAAGTCGAGGACGAGGCCGAGGTCGAAGCCGAGGCAGAGGCCGAGGTCGAAGCCGAGGCAGAGGTCGAGGACGAGGCCGAGGTCGAGGTCGAGGCGGAAGCCGAGGTCGAAGCCGAGGTTCCCGACGGCGAGCCCGCCGCCGCGGCGGACGCCGAGGTCGTCGCCGAGGCAGCGCGCGAAGCCGAGCCCGAGCCCGAGGCCGACTCGGCCGAGAGCTAGTGCGCCGCCCGATCGCGGTCGCGATCACGGGGGGAATCGGCGCCGGCAAGTCCACTGCCCTCGAGGCATTCCGGTCGCACGGTGCCGCGACCGTCTCGAGCGACGAGATCGTCCACCACCTGCTCGCGGCCGACGACGAGGTGCGCGACGCGATCGTCGCGCGCCTGGGAGAGGGGATGCTCGGTGAGGACGGCCGCCCCGACCGCGGCCGGATCGCGCAGGCGGTCTTCGGCGATCGCGAGCAGCTCGAGTGGCTCGAAGGCTTGCTCCACCCGATCGTCTCGCGCGAGTACCTCACCTGGCGGGAGCAGCTGGGCGCCCTCGACGACCCGCCTCGCGTCTGTGTCACCGAGGTGCCTCTGCTGTACGAGGTCGGGGCGGAGGAGCGGTTCGACAAGGTCGTGGTCGTCACTGCGCCGACCAAGCTCCGCGAGCAGCGCCGGCGCGTCGTGCAGGACGATCGCGACGCCCGTCTGCTTCCCGACCGCGAGAAGGTTCGCCGCGCCGACTTCCACTACGTCAACACGGGCTCGTTCGAGGATCTCCACGCCTGGGTCGGCGGTGTGATGGCGGAGCTCGCAGCGGAGGCGTCGACACCGGCGTGAAGCGCGTCGGGCTGGTCGCGCTGCTCGTGGCGGCGGCCGTGGCCGGAGTTGCCGCGTGGATCCTGACCTCGCAGCCCGAGTGGTACCAGCGCGTCCGCTATCCGCTCCGCTACGAGGCGATCGTCAAGACGCATGCGCGGAACTACGACCTGCCGCCCGCCCTGCTCGCCGCCGTCATCTACTCCGAGAGCAAGTTCGACGCGTCCGCACGCTCGGAGGCGGGGGCGGTCGGCCTCATGCAGCTCCTGCCCGACACCGCGCAGGGCATCGCAGTGCGAACCGGGGGGAACGGGTTCGTCCCGAGCGACCTGCTCGATCCCGAGATCAACGTCCGCTACGGCTCGTGGTACCTCCGGCACCTCCTCGACCGCTACGACGACGACGTGCCCACGGCGCTCGCCGCGTATCACGCCGGCCAGGGAAACGTCGACGCCTGGCGGCGCCGGGGTGTCGGGATCCAGTTCCCGGAGACCCGGACGTACGTGAAGCGCGTACTCGACGCGGAGAAGGTCTACGCCGACGCGTACGGCGACGAGCTGTCCGGCGCGTAACCCGAAGTGACGCAGCCGGAGCGTGGCTTCAGCCTCGCCCATCCTGGTTTCTTGCCGCGATCGCGTCGGTGACGAGGCGCCGCACGAGGTCGCTGGCCGGCGGGTCGAAGCCGAGCGCGCGCTGCGACACGATCCCGTCGATCACCACGCCGAGAAACTGGCCGAGCTCGTCGGCCGACATGTCGGTGCGCAGGTCGCCCGCCGCCTGGCCGGTCTCGATCCGCGCGCGGCTCCGCTGGCGTGCCTCGGGAGGGGCGATGGCGAGCCAACGCTCCCGCAGGCCGGCGTCCGCCTTCAGGAGCCGGCCGAACTCGAGGTAGACGGCGAGCCAGTCCGGCTCGTCCTCCGTCACCGCCTCGAGCAGCGCGTCGAAGCCTTCTTCGGCGAAGAGCGCATTGCAGGCGCGTGTTGTCCTCGGCCGCGAGGGCGAGAAACGAGCTCCTGCTTCGAGGGAAACCAGTTGAAGATCGCCCCGCGCGAGAGGCCGATCTCCCGCTCGAGGCGGACGACGGTCGCGCCGTCGTAGCCGTAGCGCGCGAAGCACCGGCGCGCGCCCTCGAGGACGCGGCGCCGGCGCGCCTCCTTCTCGGTGTCGCTCAGCTTTGGCACAGCCGTACTTTACAAAACAGTACGTACGTTTTATATTTCTCGCCATGCCTGATACCAGAGACCGTCAACTCGCGGAGCTCCTCGTCGACACGTGCGTCGGCGTGCAGCCCGGCTGGCAGGTGCTCGTCATGGGGGCGATGCCGGGGCGCCCGCTCCTGGAGGAGATCGTGAAGCTCATCGCCGAGCGCGATGCGTACGCGCTCGTGCGCGTCGCCCTGGGCGGGAACTTTGCACCCCGCACGTGGCTCCGCACTGTGTCGCTCGAGCGCCTCGCCGTGCCGGCGCCGATCGAGGTCCACGTCCTGGAGAGCTGCGACGCGCTGATCGTCGTCGAGTCGCCGGAGAACACCCGCGACGCGGCGGACATCTCCGCCGAGCGCATGGCGGCGTTCCAGGGCGCGTACCGCCCCGCGATGGAGCGGATCTTCCGCCACGAGCTCCCGTGGGTCGGCTGCCAGTATCCGACACCGGCGCTCGCACAGGAGGCGGGCCTCTCGACCGAGGAGTTCGCCGAGTTCCTCTACACCGCCTGTCTCCAGGACTGGGACGCGGAGCGCGCGCGGATGCAGCGCTACGCCGATCGCTTCGATGCCGCCGACGAGGTGCGGATCGTCGCCGACGGGACGGACATCCGACTCTCGATCGCGGGCCGGTCGATGAAGGTCGATGCCGGAGGCGCGAACATCCCCGGCGGCGAGTTCTTCGGCTGCCCGATCGAGGACTCCGCCGAGGGCGTGATCGCCTTCACGGAGTTCCCGGCCGTGTACGCCGGTCGCGAGGTCAACGGGATCCGCCTGCGCTTCGAGGGCGGCGTCGTCGTCGACGCTTCCGCTGAGACGAACGAGGCCTACCTCGTCGAGATGCTCGACTCCGACGCCGGGGCGCGTCGCCTGGGCGAGCTCGGCATCGGCTGCAACCCGGGCATCACCCGGTACATGCGGAACACGCTGTTCGACGAGAAGATCGACGGGACGGTGCACCTCGCGCTCGGCAACGGCATGCCGGACATCGGCGGGACGAACGAGTCTCGCATCCACTGGGACATCGTCAAGGACCTGCGGATGCCCGGCACGCGGATCGAGCTCGACGGCGAGGCCGTCCAGCAGGACGGTGCGTGGCTGCTCTGACGCCCGCACGGAGCCCGCTCCGCCAGCGCCCGATCTTCGCCCTCGTCTCCGCCGAGGTCATCTCGTCGCTCGGGTCGCAGATGACCTTCCTTGCACTGCCGTGGTTCGTCCTCCAGACCACGGGCTCGGCCACGAGGATGGGTGTTGTCCTTGCGGTCGAGCTCCTGCCGATCGCGATCCTCGGGATCCCCTCCGGCTCGGTGATCGCGCGGTACGGCGCCCGTCGGACGATGCTCGTCTCCGATCTGATCCGCGCGCCTCTGCTCGCCTCGATCCCGCTCCTCCACGAGCTCGACATGTTGAGCTTTCCTCTGCTGCTCGCGATCGTCGCGTGCATCGGCACGTTCCTTGCGCCGTACTTTGCGTCGCAGCGGCTGATCCTGCCGGAGCTCGTGGGCGACGACGAGCACGTGGTCGCGCAGGCGAATGCCATCGTCGAGGGCGCGACGCGGGCCACGTCGCTGCTCGGGCCTGCCGCGGCGGGCCTCCTGATCGCGGTGTTCGACGCGCCGGTCGTGCTGTACGTCGACGCTGCGACGTTCCTGATCGCGTTCGCGCTGCTCTTCTTCCTCGTCCCGACGCGGCCACCGCGTCCGCAGTCCGACGACGGCCGGGGGGTCCTGGCGGGAATTCGATTCCTGCTGCGCGACCCGCTGCTGCGCGTCCTCGGGCTCACTGCGCTCGTCGCGAACGGGCTCGGACAGATGCTCGGCGCCGGCCTCACCGTGCTCGCCTACGAGGAGTACTCGAGCTCGAAGGTCGCCGGCGCGTTCTTCGCCGCCTTCGGGCTCGGCGCGGTGCTGGGAAGCATCGCCGCCGTCCGGATCGTCGGCCGCCACGATCCGCTGCGGCTCGGCGCTTCGGCGTTCGTCATCCTCACGCTTCCGATCTTCGCGCTCTCGCTGGAGCTGCCGGTACCGCTGGTCATGACGGCGCTCGCCGCCTCGTCGTTCTTCGGGCCGCTCGTCAACGCGCCGCTCATCGGCGTGATCACCATGCGCACGCCGGAGGCGATCCGCGCGAAGGTGATGACAGCCGTCCTCACGACCGCGATGCTCGCCGGGCCCGCCGGCATGGCCGTCGCCGGACCGCTGCTCCAGTCGTGGGGGCCGCACCGCGTGTTCCTGCTCGTGGCAACCGGCCAGCTGCTCGCGACGATCCCGTTCGCGATCGTCGCGTTCCGGCGCAGCGAGCCGGTCGCGGTCGCGGTGTCCTAGTCGGTCGTCGTCGCGTCTTCGGGAGGCTCGACCATGTGGCGCCAGAGGTTGTCGAGCAGCTTCATGCCCTGCGGCGTGTAGAGGACGGCGGGAAAGTCGAGCACGCCGGCCGAGAAGACGCGCGCTCCCGCGTCGGTCTCGTGGTAGGCCATCTCCGCGTTGAGCCCGAGCCCGAACAGGTTCGGGATGATCGCGAGCACCTTCGTACCGGGCGGCGAGAGCGGGGTGGTCATGTCGATCTCGATTCCGAACCCGCCCACCTCCTGGCCGAGGAAGTCGCCGTTCTCGAGCTCCGTCCCCTCGAAGAGCCACGGCGCCGCCTCGCGGTCCGTGACGACGAACGGTGCCTGGCGCTGCCCGTCGTCGTTGGCGCGGTACTGGATCCCGAGCATCCGCGCCTCCGGCCGTCCGAGCGTCCGCCATTGCGCGATCCTGCGGATCGACTGGCCCTCCCGCTCGACCTTCCAGAAGAAGTTGTTCGCCGAGAGCAGGATCAGCCTGCCGCCGAGGGCGTAGTACCGCTCGACGACGTCGTACGCGTGGGTCGTGACGTACTCCGTGTGCCCGGGGAACACGACGAGGTCGTAGAGCTTGCGCAGGTCGTCGCCCGTGGCGATCGCGTCGAGGTCGTCGTCCGAGAGGAAGTCCGGCTCGCGCCGGGTCTTCTCGAGGAATCGGAGAAAGGGGAAGTCGTAGCGCCGGAAGCGCGGCGGCACGCCGCGGTCCCGGTACGCGCGGGTGAGCACGACCGGCGGCCTCCCGCCGGCGTACCACGTGTCTCCCCAGCCGTCACCGTCGGCGTCGTAGAGGTTGTACGCCTGCCAGGTGTTGGTGGGCAGCACGACGGCGACGCGCAGCTCGCTCGGCGTCTCGGCACGCAGGATGAACGGCGCGAAGCCGATGCGACCGTCGTCCGCCTCGAGCCGTGCCGCGTAGAGCCCGCTCGGCCAGTCGCCCGACTGCACGGTGATCGTCTGCCGCGTCGAGCGCTTCCCCGTCCAGTCGATCCGCACCGGCTCGCCCATCTCGAGCCCGACCAGCTCGTCGTTTCGCAGGCTCGGGTCGGGCCCGTGCCCGACGCGCAGGAACGTCAGCGTGAAGGACGGCACGTCGGCGAGCACCTGCATCGCCATCCGCTCGGTCGGGAGGTACGAGCGGCGGGTGAACGCGGCCTCGATCCCGAGCACGTGGACGACAGGGGCACTCGCGCGCTCGGGGCTCGCCGGGCGGCGCCCGCCGTAGACGCGGCGCCCGCCCTTTCCCTCGACCGTGATGCGCATCACGTAGGAGCCGACCGGGACGTCGTCCGCCGGCGTCCAGGCAACCTCGTGTCGCCCGGGCCCGAGCGTCGCTTCCTTCGTCCAGCGGACGCTGCTCGTCCCGATCCCCGTTCGCACGGCATCGAGCCGTACGCGTGCGCGGCGGCCGAGCCGGAACAGGACGCGCGCAGTGTCTCGGCCTGCGCTCTCGGGTGAGATCGTGACGAACATCGACCGGTCGCCCGAGAAGGGCTTCGCCGCGCCGCGGACGGTGATCTCGCTCGCATGCGGGACGCCCGTTTCCTTCGCGAACGCCGCGCGCGGAAGCGCCGCGATCGCCGACGCGGCGCCGGCCGCCAGCCCCAGTAAGCGCACCCGTGTGAGCCCGACGCCGCGCACCGTGGCCGAACGCTAGCGACCGGGTCGGTGCTCCCTAGCTCCGGTCGAGGGGCCGGTCCCCCGGGGCGGCCCCTCGAAGGTGGTTTCCGCGCGGTCGCTCGCCATCCAGCGCGAGCCTGGACGCAGCTGCAACGTGTCAGCCGACGCGAACGGAGAACGGCACCGTCCGCGTCGTCCCGACGATCCTCATCGTGCCGCGCACCGTGGTCGTACGCGAGACGCGCGGCGCGGCAAACTTGCACGTCGCGACCCCCGCCGAGATCCGGCCGCGGACCTGCTTGCGAGTTGCGCCGGCGCGGATCGTGCACTCGACGCTTCCGGTCGCGACCGGATCGCCCGTCTCGAGTTGCTGAGCAGTCGCGCGAACCGTGACCGGACGTCCTGGACGAGCCTTGGCGGGCGTGACTACCGGGCGCAGGAGCCGTGGCGTGACCGTCTCGTCCCCTTCGGCATCGTCGACCGTGTTGGCACAGCCTCGATCGGCGGCATCGATCTTTCCGTCGCCGTCGTCGTCCCGGCCGTTCGCGCACTGGTGCAGCACGAGCTCGTACCGCCAGGAGCCGCCGTCCGGCCCGCGGTCGATGCCGACGATCTCGTCTCCTGCCCACTTGGCGAAGACGAGCCCGAAGTCGAACCCGGTGGTGCCGCCGAGCAGCCCTCGGGGTAGTTGCACACGCCAGCCGGCGCTGCTCGAGGAAAGCTCGAAGCGGACGCTGATCCCGGCCGGAGGCGCATCGACCCATGCGCTGCCGTTCCAGACCTCCACGTTGGCGCCGCCCTGCTGGAACACGCGTACCTCGTCGCCGCTGTCACCCGTCGACGGGTTTTCGTCCGTGTCGACCATGAGGAGCCACGCCTGATCCGGCGGCTGTTGGAGATTCGGCCACGGATTCGGCACCGGAAAACGAAGCACGACCTGTGTGGCGTCGTTCGAGACGACGACCGACGTGACGTCGTGGGCCGCCCCGCTGTCTCCCGCCGGGTCGGTGAACGTCTTGTCGGCCCGGGCCGGCGCTGCGAGCACGAGTCCGACCGCAGCTATCAGCATCAGGGTGCGCATCTTGGGTTTCTCCCCTCACGTTCGTTCATGGGCGCAGGCTGAGGGAGCCGGCTAACCGCGCGCTAACGAGACGGACCGCCGCGGCTGTCCGGCCAGCAGCGTCGAGGCTGCGCGAACGCATCAGGTGCGCAACTCGACGCGGACGACGAGCCGCCCCTCGCGCGACTCCGACGTCCCGACCTGGACAAGGAGGAGGTCAGTCTCGGCGATCGGGACTTCGAGGGCGAGCTGCGCGTTCCAGACGGGGCTGGCGCAGCCGAGGAAGATCGGCTCGCCCCGCGAGAGCGAGGTAGAGCGGTAGACGCGCACCACCGGGTCGAGCGGCGTCGATCCCGCAAGGTCGACGACGAGCCGGCCCGCGCTCCCGGGGCTGATCGAGTACCAGACCGACGTTGCGGAGGGAAGGCACGGAGAGGGCTCGCCGGGCCTCGCCGTTCGCTCCGAGAGGTCGATCGTCTGGGCAAACGGGAGGCTCGGTATCGGGACGGGCGCACCGAGCGTGCCGAGCTCCGTCGTCTCGAGTTGCGTCATGTGCCGTCCTCCCTGGTGGTGGTTCCCAGAGGCTGTCGTGTCACGCCAACTGTTCGCTAACTGCCTTCTCTGTACTTCTGTGAGGACGAGGAGTAGCGTCGCCGCACTCGACCATGGCGAACGACGCCGCCGCGTTTCTCGTGCTCGGCCCGCTGGAGGTTCGCGCGGGCGAAAGGAGCATCTCGCTCGGCGGTCCACGGCAGCGTGCGGTGCTCGCCGATCTGGTGCTGCATGCGGGCTCGGTGGTCTCGAGGGACACGCTGATCGACGACCTCTGGGCGGGTCGGGCGCCGCCGACGGCAGAAGCGGTCGTGCAGAACGCCGTTTCGCGTCTGCGGCACGCGCTCGGGAAGGAGGCGATCGAGACGCGCGCCGGCGGGTATTCGCTCCGCGCGGAGCCGGGCGTGGTCGACGCCCGCCGCTTCGAGCGGCTCGTCCATGATGCGCGGCCGCTGCCGCCCGCCGAGCGCTCGGCCGCCCTCCGCGACGCGTTGGCGCTCTGGCGCGGATCGCCATTCGCCGACCTCTCGTACGAGAGCTTCCTCCAGGGGGAGATCGCGCGGCTCGACGAGCTCCGGCTGACGGCGCTCGAGGATCGCGTCGAGGCCGAGATCGAGCTCGGCGGGCACGACGACGTGATTCCCGACGCCGCCCGGCTGGCCGCGCAGCACCCGGATCGCGAGCGGCTCTGCCGTCTCCTGATGCTTGCGTACTTCCGGGCGGGGCGGCAGCAGGAGGCGCTCGACGCCTACGAGGCGACGCGCGCATGCGCTCGTCGAGCAGTGGGGACTCGAGCCCTCCCCCGAGACCCGCGCGCTCCACCGGATGATCCTCTCGCAGGATCCCGCGCTTGCCCCCGCGCAGCCGGTTGTGGCGGCGATCGGCACGGTGCGACGGCCGGTCTCGCTGCTCCTCGTCGAGCCGCTCCTCGACGACGACCTCGAGCTCGAGGCCGCGGGCGCGGTCGTCCGGGACGTCCGCCGGACGGTCGCCGACGTCGTCTCGCGGCACGGCGGCGCGCTCCCGCCGGAATCGGGTGTCGAGCTCATCGCCGCGTTCGGCGCCGACGGCGCGCACGAGGACGACGTCGTCCGCGCGGCCCGCGCGGGGGTCGAGATCCGGGAGCTCCTGCGCGGGCGGGACGTCCAGGCGCGGCTCGCGATCGGAACCGGGCGGCTGCTCGTGGACGGCTCGACGCCCGTGCTCGTCGGCGCCGCGGTGGGCCGCACGAGGCGTGCGCTCCGCGACGCGGCAGCGGACGAGATTCAGCTCACCGCGATCGCCGCGCGCCTGGGCGGCGACGCGTTCGAGCTGGACGCCGACGGCCGTCTCCTCGGCGTGAGCGCGGTCCGCCCGCGGCCGCGCGAAGATCTCGCGCCGCTGGTCGGGCGCGCGGAGGAGCTCGCGCGCCTCCGAGCGGCGTTCGAGCGCGTGGTCGACACCGAGAAGCCCGGCCACGTCGTCGTCGTGGGCGAGGCGGGAATCGGCAAGAGCCGCCTCGTCACGGTCTTCGCGGACGACATTCGCGCCGTCGTGCTCGATGCCGCGTGCACCCCGTACGGCGAGGGCATCACCTTCCTGCCGCTCCGCGAGCTGGCCGACCGTGCCGCCGCGCTCGACGAGAGCGCTCCCGCGCTCGGCGACCTCGAGAGCGCCGACGCGGCCTTCGCGGCCGCCCGCACGCTCCTCGGGCACTTCGCCGCCCAGGGGCCGCTCGTCGTGGTGCTCGACGACCTCCACTGGGCCGTCCCGACCTTCCTCGACCTCGTCGAGTACGTCGTCCGAGCGGTCGACGGCCCCATGCTCGTCGTCTCGGTGACGCGGCCCGAGCTCCTCGAGCGGCGCCCGGCCTGGGGCGAGGGCGCCACGGTGCTCGACCCGCTCGGCGGCGACGACGCCCGGCTCCTCGTCGATGCGCTCCCGGAGCGCGAGGTGCTCGACGACGCGCTCGCGACCGCGATCCTCGACGCGGCCGAGGGCGTCCCGCTCTTCGTCGAGCAGCTCGCCGCGCACGCGGCGGAGGCCGACCTCGTCGGACGAGGGGATCCCGACGAGCCTCGACGCGCTCCTCGCGAGCCGCATCGACGTGCTCGAGCCCGGCGAGCGCGCCGTCCTCTCACGGGCCGCGGTCGTCGGGCGCGTGTTCTCGCGCGAGTCGCTCGGGGCGCTGACGCCGGACGCCGAGGCACGCGAGCTCGACGGCCGCCTCGCGTCGCTCGAGCGCCGCCGGCTCGTCCGCCCGCGGGGCGACGACCATGAGTTCGTCCATCCGCTCGTGCGCGGAGCGGCCTACGACGCGATCGGCCGCCCGGAGCGCGCGGCGATGCACGAGACGTTCGCGCGCTGGCTCGACGAGTGCGGCGAGGGCGACGAGCTCGTCGGCACGCACCTGGAACGGGCAGTCTTGGATATTCGTGGCGTCGGCCAAGATGCCCGCCAACTCGCGGACGATGCCGCGGAACTCCTAGGACGAGCCGGTGAGCGGGCGGTGTGGCGTCGTGACAACCACGGCGCCGTTTCCCTCCTCTTGCGCGCTGCTGCACTGCTTCCGGAGCTTGAAGCGCGGCGCCTCGAGCTGGAATGCCTTGCGAGCGTCCCGCTCAAGAACCTCTGGCAATCGCTGCGTGCCGTCGCCTTGCTCGACGACGTCGTAACTCGCAGCGGCCGATTGGGTGATCGTCGGCTGGAGTTGCGGGCGCGCGTCGAGCAGGTCTGGCCATCGCTCAACGGTGGCCAGATCGACGTCGAGAGTGCAGTCGCAATCCTGAAGGACGCGGTGGAGGTCTGCGGCGCCGAAGACGACCTGCTCGGCGTCGCTCGCGGATGGCACATGCTCGTCGTTGTCGAGAGCCGTCTCCGCCATCAGTTCGACGCGGCAGTCCATGCCGGACTGCAAGCTGAGGCCTTCTACGAGCGGTATGGAACTCCGGGCATCGCGGACAGCCTCACCGTGGGCCTCTTGTATGAGAGCACCATGACCGTCGCCGATGCCGTTGTCTTCTGCGAATCACAGCTCGAGCAAGCGAAGCTTCCCGCAAGCCGTGCGGGTGCGATCGCCCTCGGGCTGAGTGCGTTGAAGGCGCTGACCGGCGAATTCGACCACGCTCGCGAGTTGATCCAGCGGTCACGCTCCCAGTTCCTCGACATCGGCGATGAGGTCGCGGTAGCGACCGACGTATCGCACGCCTCGGCGAGCCTGGAAATCCTCGCGGTCGACGCCGACTCGGCTCGGGCTATCGCCCAGGCCGGACTCGATGCTGCGCGCGCCAGCGACGATCGAGTGTGGCAGACGCAGTTCCTCTCCCAACTCGCAGACATCGCGCTGCTCGACGGCCAGCATCGCGAGGCTCTTGACCTAACGGATGATGCCCGCAAGGGAGCGATCGAATCCGATCTCCATCAGGCGCTGGGCTGGAGAATTCCTCGAGCACACGCGTTGGCCGTGCTAGGCCAAGCCGACGAGGCCGAATGGCTTGCACGGGAAGGGCTCCAGCTCGTCGACCCGACCGACTATCTGTTGGGCAGAGGCCTGATACGCGACGCTCTCGCACACGTGCTTGGTGAAAGCGGGAGATACGGCGAGGCCGTGAGCATTGCGGAGCAGGCGGTTGCGCTGTTCGACGAGAAGGGCGCAAGCCTACTCGCAGATCGTGCTCGCCAGCAGGTCGCGGCGTTTCGTCGAGGGGAGCCCGCAAAGCGGGCTCCCCTCGAGCGCCCCTAACAGTTGGGTGGGCAGTTCGGCGGCATGAGAGCCTGATCGCCGGCGCCGAGCCCGAGGGCCGCGAGAATCAGCGCTGCTGCCGCGAGAACCACGAGCACCATCGGTGTCCACTTGATCGCCGCATGCATGTGAGTCACCTCCTTCCGCTGCATGCGGCGAGGGTCGGATCGGGCCCAAACAACCCGGTCACGGCCGGGCAACCGCTCACTAACGCGACGAATCAGCGGCAATCACGTCGGGCGACGCGTCGGCAGACTTGCTTCGTGTGTGTGTGTACGATCGCCACTTCCCCGAAAGGAGGTCGTGATGTCGCTCGCACTTCCCCGCTGGTGGGTCGTGCTCCTCGTGGCGCTCCTCGCGCTCGCCACGGTACTGCTGGCCGGCGATGCGTTCGGCGGCGAGCCCTTCCGCGTGCCAGGCGGTACGTGTCCGCCGCAGTGCTGAGTTCTCCGCTTTGACGGTTGACGCAACCCGAGCCCGGATACGGTCCGGGCTCGGGCGCGGCTCGTCCGATCAGACGCGCGTGCCGCGGTTCGCGATCCGGATCGGGAACCGCGCGACCGTCCGGTTGCCGCTGACGTCCGAGGCGGCGACCTCGACGACGTAGCGGCCGTCGGCGAGGGACCGCGTTTCCCATGCCGCCGCAAGCACGAAGCGGTACCGGCCGATGCGGTTCCGCTTGTTCTGGCGCGTCCAGCGGGCGTACTGCGCTGTAAAGCGGTCGTCCTCGGGCTTCACGAGCCGGTGGTCGATCGCCGTCCGCCAGCCCTGGACGACGCGGCCGCCCCTCGTCGTGACGCGCCAGCGCAGGAGCGCGGGCGTCACGGGCTTGCCGCCCCAGCGGCCGGGGACGGCGATCGGGGTCTCGTCGTACGCCTCGACGACGAGCTCGACCGTCCCTCGGGTCGCGCGGGTAGAGATCACGGATCCACCGGCCGAGGCGCGAAGCTGCTTGACCGACGGGCGCGTGGCATCCGTGAACGGGCCGAGGGCGCCGGGCCGCAGTGGGTTGACGTAGACGCCGTCGCGCATCTCGGAGAAATGCACGTGCTCCCACGGCGCCTGTACCCAGCCGATCACGGTGCGGTAGGCGCTCGACATGCTGGCCGCTCGCGACGGCGGGGCGGATGTGCCAGTACTGGAACTCCGTGTGGCCGTCGCGGCCGACGACCGAGACGACCTCGAGCCGGAACAACTCGAGCCGGACGACGCCGTCGAGGGTCGCGTACACGGCGTGCCATTCGGGCACGCAATGTCGATGCCGAAGTGGAAGCTGCTGTGCATCCCCTTCGGTGTCATCCCGATGCGTGGGTCGCCGAAGAACCCGCGCACGGGATGCTGGCGGTGGAACGGCTTGACCGGCCAGCCGTAGGCTGGACGCGCCGACGCGGACGCGGCCGCCGTCTCCGGAACGAGGGCGGCGGCGAAGACGAACAGCGTCGCGACGGCGAAAGCGGTCGCGACGGCCCAGTCCCAGGATCCCCGGGCCTTGATAGGTGCGCATGAGGTAGCCATGCACCGAGGCTCGGACCGACCCCAAACAGACCGGCCACGGTGCGCTCACGGCTCGCAAACAGCGCTGTTAGGGCGCCGATTCGTGACTTCGGCCGCCCGCGGTGTTACAACCGCTCCACGGATGCTTTCCTTTCGGATCCTCGGCCCGCTCGAGGTGAGGGACGAGCAGGCGGCGATCGCCCTCGGGGGGCCGAGGCAACGCGCGCTACTCGTCGCCCTGCTGCTACGCGCGGGGCGGGTCGTGCCGATCGAGCAGCTCGTCGACGAGCTCTATGGGGAAGACCCGCCGAAGACGGCGACGACGTCGTTCAGAACGCGATCGTCGCGCTGCGGAAGGCGCTCGGCCCCGGCGTGCTCGTCACCCGCCCGCCGGGATACGCGCTCCAGATCGAGCGCGAGCAGCTCGACGCGCATCACTTCGAACGGCTGCTCGCGGACGCGCGACGTGCGTCGACCGAGGAGCGGCGCGCGCTCCTCGTCCGCGCGCTCGAGCTGTGGCGCGGGCCTGCACTCGCCGAGTTCGCGTTCGAGGACTGGGCCCAGACCGAGGCGAGGCGGCTCGAGGAGCTCCGCCTCGTCGCGCTCGAGGAGCGCATCGCCACCGATATCGAGCTCGGCCACCCCGCTGATGTCGTCTCCGAGCTCGACTCGCTCGTCGTCGAGCATCCGCTGCGCGAGCGTCTCTGGTACCTGCTGATGTCGGCACGGCACGAGGCCGGGCGCTCGGCCGAGGCGCTCCAGGCCTACACGGACGCGCGCGCCCACCTGGACGAGCTCGGCATCGAGCCGGGCGAGGCGCTCCGCCGCCTCCATGGCAGAACCTTCGCGGTTACGCGACCGCGTCGCGTCGCTCGAACGGCCACGGCGCGGATCGCGACGCCGACCGGAGGTCGTGAAGGCGCTGCTCTCCGGTCGCGTCGTCCCTGTGCTGGGGCTCGACGGCGGCGCCGATCTCGCCGCCCAGCTCGCGCTCGCCTTCGGCTACCCCACCGACCGGCCGCCCGACCTGGCGCGGGTCTCGCAGTACGTCGCGACGATGAACGGCTCCGGGCCGCTGTACGACGAGCTGCACCGTCGCTTCGAGGAGGCGGCGGAGCCGCAGCCCGTGCATCGCTTCCTGGCCGCCCTGCCGTCGGTCCTACGCGAGCGGGGGGCGCCGCACCAGCTCGTCATCTCGACCCGCTACGACCTTGCGCTCGAGCGGGCGTTCGAGACGGCGGGAGAGGAGCTCGATGACGTCACCTATGACGACACAGGCCTCCACCCCGGCCATTCTGGCGCCAGGCATCCTCGCGAGGTGCCGCGTCCGATCGTCGTCCCCAACACCTACGCCACCGAGCTCTCGATCGAGCGCCGTCCCGTCCTCCTCAAGCTGCACGGAGCCGTCGATCCGTTCCCGGATCGCGAATGGGAGAGCTTCGTGATCACCGAGGACGACTACATCGACTACCTCGGGCGCGCTGATCTCGTCTCCTCGGTGCCCGTCGCGCTTGCCGCCCATCTCCGGCGAAGCCACTTCCTCTTCATCGGGTACGAGATGGTCGACTGGAACCTCCGGCTCGTGATGCACCGCGTCTGGGGCGACCGGCCGCTCGCGTACCGCTCGTGGGCGCTCGACCCCGAGCCGAGCGCGCTGGAGCAGGCCTTCTGGCGCCGCTTCGACGTCGACGTTCTCGACGTGGAGCCGGACGCGTACGTCGGCCTCCTCGAGCGGCGGCTTGAGGGCGTGACGTGAACCTCGAGTCGCCGTACCGCGGGCTGGCTGCATTCGACGACTCGGAGCTCGACGCGCTCTACTTCTTCGGCCGGGAGCGCGACTCCGAGATCGTCGTCGCCAACCTGATCGCGTCGCGCCTGACGGTGCTGTACGGCCCTAGCGGTGTGGGCAAGTCGTCGCTGCTCCTGGCGAGCGTCGCGCGAGCCTTGCGGCGGCTTCCCGAGCGGCCGCTCGTGCTCGTCTTCTCGAGCTGGAGCGAGTCGCCCGAGCGGGCGCTCGCGGAGGCGATCGCGGAGGCGGCGGGGATCGGGCCGGGCTCGCTCCTCGACGTCGCGACGCGCGCGCAGGCCGACCGCGACGTCTACCTCGTCCTCGATCAGGCCGAGGAGTACTTCACCTACCACCCGGACGGGGACGGCTTCGATCGCGCCCTGGCCGACCTCGTCGACGGGCCGTTGCGCGTGAATGTCCTGCTGTCGCTGCGCGAGGACACGCTTGCGACCCTCGATCGTCTGAAGGGCTCCATCCCCAACCTGTTCGGGAACGTCCTCCGCCTCGATCGCCTCGACCGCTACTCCGGCCGTGCCGCGATCGTAAAGCCACTCGACCGCTGGGAAGAGCTCGAGGGCGAGGCCGTTGCGATCGAGGACGAGCTCGTCGCCGCCGTGCTCGACGGGGTGGGACGGCCGCATCGAGCTCGGCCCCGGCGGTCTCGGCGCGCACGGCACGAACGGTCGCGCGCCGGGGATCGAGGCGCCGTACCTCCAGCTCGTCATGCAGAGGCTGTGGGACGTCGAGCGGACGCGCGACTCCTTGACGCTGCGTGCTGCGACGCTTGCCCAGCTCGGTGGCGCCGGTCAGGTCGTCGCCGATCACCTCGAGCGTGCGATCGAGGCGCTGACCCCCGAGCAGCGCGGGATCGCGGCGCAGCTTTTCGACCATCTTGTGACTCCGTCGGGGATGAAGATCGCCCACGAGGCGTCCGATCTCGCGCTGTTCGCGCACTGCTCCGAGGACGAGGTGCGGGGCGTCGTCGGCGTCCTGGCCGACCACCGCATCCTGCGGAGGGACGAGTCGGGGCGCTGGGAGATCTTCCACGACGTGCTCGCGGCGCCGTGCTCGGTTGGAAGGGCCGCTACGACGCCGAGCGGGCCGTCGAGCGCACGCGCACCGAGGCCCGGCGGCGACACCGCCGGCTCGCATTCCTCGCCCTCGGTGCGCTCGTCGCGCTCGCGGGGATGACCGCGCTCGCGGCCTTCGCCCTCTCACAGCGAAGCGAGGCGCGCGACCAGGCGCGCGCCGCGCGGAGCGGTCAGCTCGTCTCCGGCGCCCTGTCGGTGGTCGACAGCGACCCCGAGCTCGGATCGAGCTCGCGCTCGAGGCCGCGCGATCGAGCCGACCTCCCGGGCGGAGAGCGCCCTCCGGCTCGCGCTCGACGCGTCGCGCGTGCGCGCCGTCATTCAGACCGGGCATCCCGTGGTCGGGATGGACGTCGATCCCGCCCGGCCGCGCGTGCTCGTCGTCGGCGACGACGGCGTCGCCCGGTTGTACGAGCTCGAGACGGGCCGCCTCCGCTGGTCGCACCCGGTCGAAGGCGCGGCGGCGGCGTTCCTCGACGGCGGCCGGTCGGTCGTGCTGATCGACGACTCGGCACTCGTCACGCTCGACGCGACGACGGGCGAGCCGAGGGGCAAGCCCGTCCCGGTCGCGCTCCCCGGCGTCGTGGAAGACCTCGTCCCGAGCCCCGACGGCGCATCTGCGATCGCGCTGGTCGGCAAGCCGCGGGCACGAGTGATCTCATTGGCGAGCGGGGAGCGGCTCGGGCGGGTCAAGCATCCTCGCGTCGTCACCGACGCCGCCTTCTCCCCGGACGGCCGGCTCGTCGCGTCGAGCGGACGCGACTGGACGGGCCGGGTCTGGAGCACCCGCACCTGGCTCGAGGTCCGGGAGCCGCTCCGCGGCCACAACGGACAGGTGCTGGCCGTCGCGTTCGACCGGTCGGGTCTACGCATCGCGACGGGCAGCACCGACCAGACGGCCCGCGTGTGGCGTGCCGGAACGAGCCGGCCGTTCACGACACTCTTCGGGCACACCAGCTATGTCGACGACGTCGCGTTCGGCCCGGGCGGCGTGCTCGTGACGGCGAGCGGCGACGGGACTGCGAGAACCTGGCATGCGGACGGCGTGGCCGCGCGGGCGCTGCGCGGCCACCGAGGGCCGGTGCGAAAGGCTGAGTTCGCCGCCGACGGCACCGTCGTCACCGGCGGCGCGGACGGAACGATCCGCATCTGGGACTCCGGCACGAACATCGACCTCGTCCGCGTACCGGGGGTCGGCGGCCCGACTCCGGCTCGCCGCGAAGCCGTCTCACCAGACGGTACCGCGGGTGCGCGGATCGACGGCGACGTCGTCCTCCTGCGGACCGCGTCGGGCGAGCGTGCGCTCGAGGGCCACAAGGACGCGGTGAACAGCGTCTCGTTCAGCCCCGACAGTCGGCTTCTCGTCAGCGCGGGAAGAGACCACGACGTGATCGTGTGGGACGTGTCGACCGGCGCGGAGGCGTACCGGATCGACGAGGCGCAGTCGGCCACGGTCGGCGACGCGCGCTTCAGCCCGGACGGACGCTGGCTCGTGACTGCGGGACCCAAGTCTGCGCGGCTCTGGACGGCGGACGGGCAAGGAGGGCGGTACCTCTACGGCCCGAAGTCGCCGCTCACCGCGGTCGCCTTCGAGCCCGGCTCGCGGGCGATCGTCACGCGCGAGCGCGACGATGTCGTCCGCCGCTGGGCCTGCGAGCTCTGCGGCGGCCTCGACGAGCTCGTCGGCCTGGGCGAGTCGCGGCTGCGCGCGACGGGACGGATTCTCAGTGCCGACGAGCAAGCCCGCTACGTCGACTGACCGCACGGTCATCCCAGGCAACGCGAGAGGGGCGTGAGGCGGCCTCGACGGCCTCGCGCCCCTCTCTCCCCCGATGACGGAAGGATCGCCGCGCCCGCTAACCGCCGGCTAACGGCCGCGGGCCGTCCTCTCCGCAAGGACGGTGTCTGACACCTTCGTGCCGACTTTGTGACGAGTGATTCACAGCGCGGCGTGGTGGCTAGGCCGCCGGCTGTGGGTGGAGGAGGTGGTGTCAGACACCGTTCTCGGTCAACCCCAAACCGTGCCGAGGTCGTGCCAACTCGTCCACATACCCATGCCTCGCCACGCGGAACACCCGTTCGGCCCGTTGCTACGCTCGACGGCGATGCCCGATCTGCGCGTCACGTCCGCCTATCGCCCGACCGGCGACCAGCCGAGGGCGATCGCCGAGCTCGCCGAGTCGCTCCGCGCGGGGAACCGCGGGCAGACGCTCCTCGGCGCGACCGGGACCGGCAAGACGGCGACGATGGCCTGGGTGATGGAGGAGCTCCAGCGCCCGGCGCTCGTGATCGCGCACAACAAGACGCTCGCTGCGCAGCTCTGCAACGAGTTCCGCGAGTTCTTCCCGGAGAACGCCGTCGAGTACTTCGTCTCCTACTACGACTACTACCAGCCCGAGGCGTACGTGCCGCAGGCCGACCTCTACATCGAGAAGGACTCCTCCCAGAACGACGACATCGCGCGGCTGCGGCTCGGTGCGACGAGCTCGCTCCTGACGCGCCGCGACGTCGTCGTGGTCGCGTCCGTGAGCTGCATCTACGGCCTCGGCTCGCCCGAGGAGTGGCGCGAGAAGGTGCTGATCCTCGAGGTCGGCTCCGAGCACGACCGCGACGACATGCTCCGCACGCTGATCGACTCGCAGTACGTCCGCAACGACACGGTGCTCGCGCGCGGCCGCTTCCGGGTGCGCGGCGACGTGATCGAGGTGCAGCCGGCGAACGTCGAGACCGCGTACCGGATCTCGATGTTCGGCGACGAGGTCGAGCAGATCTCGCACTTCGACCCGCTCACCGGCGAGGTGCTCTCGAAGCTCGACAACCTCGCGATCTGGCCGGCGACGGAGTACATCACCTCCAAGCCGACTGTCGACCGCGCGGTCGACGAGATACGGCACGAGCTGGAGGAGCAGGTGGCGAGGTTCGAGGCCGACGGCCGCATGCTCGAGGCGCACCGCATCCGGCAGCGCACCGAGTACGACCTCGAGATGCTCAAGGAGCTCGGGTTCTGCAACGGGATCGAGAACTACTCGCGCGTGCTGGAGGGCCGTCCGCCGGGCTCGCATCCGTTCACGCTGATCGACTACTTCCCGGACGACTTCGTGGTGTTCATCGACGAGTCGCACCAGTCCGTGCCGCAGATCGGCGGGATGTACGAGGGCGACCGCTCGCGGAAGCAGACGCTCGTCGACTACGGCTTCCGCCTGCCGTCGGCGCTCGACAACCGTCCGCTCCGCTTCGACGAGTTCCTCGGGAAGGTGGGGCAGATGGTGTTCGTCTCGGCGACGCCGGGGTCGTACGAGCTCCGGCACTCGCAGGTCATCGCCGAGCAGCTGATCCGCCCGACGGGCGTCGTCGACCCCGAGGTCGAGCTGCGCGCGACGAAGAACCAGATCGACGACCTGCTCGGCGAGATCCGCCGCCGCGAGCAGGCCAACGAGCGCGTCCTCGTCACGACGCTGACGAAGAAGATGTCGGAGGACCTGACGGACTACCTGCTCGAGTCCGGCGTCAAGGCGCGCTACCTCCACTCGGAGATCGACACGCTCGAGCGGATCCAGATCATCCGCGAGCTGCGGCTCGGCGAGTACGACGTGCTCGTCGGGGTGAACCTCCTCCGCGAGGGGCTCGACCTGCCCGAGGTATCGCTCGTCGCGATCCTCGACGCCGACAAGGAGGGCTTCCTGCGCGGCAAGACGGCGCTCTTGCAGACGATCGGTCGCGCGGCCCGGAACGTGAACGGCACCGTGCTGATGTACGCGGACAAGCTGACCGAGGCGATCCAGGGCGCGCTCGAGGAGACGAACCGCCGCCGCGCCGCGCAGCTCGCCTACAACGAGGAGCAGGGGATCACGCCGGAGTCGATCGTGAAGGGCGTCTCCGACATCGCCGAGCTGCTCGCGCTCGAGTCACCGACCGTTCCGGGCCGCCGCCGGCGCGGCAGGCAGGAGGTCTCCGGCATGAGTCGCGAGGAGCTCGAGAAGCTCGTCGTCACGCTCGAGGAGGAGATGTACGTCGCCGCCGAGGAGCTCCGCTTCGAGTACGCCGCGAAGCTGCGCGACGAGATCAAGGAGCTCCGCCGCGAGCTCAACGCGCTCGCCGACGCGCCCGCGTAGATGTAATACTGATCGTATGTCCAAGATGATTACGGTTCGTATGTCGGAGGACCGGGTCCAGGCGATCGACGAGCTCGTCGCGTCCGGCCGGGCGAGCCGCGCGGCGGTGATCGTCGAGGCCATCGACCGTCTCGTCGCCGACCTCGAGCGCGAGCGGATCGACCGGGAGATCGTCGAGGGGTACCGGCGCGTTCCGGAAACCGACGAGGAGCTCGCCTGGGCCAAATCCTCGGGGCTCCGTTCCATCGCTGACGAGCCCTGGTGACGCGCGGCGAAGTCTGGTGGGTCGAGGATCCCGCGGCCGGGGCGAGGCCGCACGTCGTACTCACGCGTGACACCGCGATCGCTGTCATCCACTCGGTGATCGTCGCGCCCGCAACGCGCACGAGCCGCGGCATCCCGACCGAAGTTCACCTCGGAGTCGCGGACGGCATGCCAGACGAGTGCGTCGTTTCGCTCGACAACACGACTCTCATGCCGAAAGCGTTTCTCAGGGAGCGGATCTGCGTGCTCGGGCCCGACCGGATGTCGGAGATCTGCGAGGCGCTCGCGATCGCGACCGGCTGCCGGTAGCTACGCTCGGGCCATGTGCAGGAACATCAAGACGCTCCACAACTTCGATCCCCCCGCGACGAGCGAGGAGGTCCACGCCGCAGCGCTCCAGTACGTGCGCAAGGTGAGTGGCTCGACGAAGCCGTCGAAGGCGAACGAGGCCGTCTTCGCGCGGGCCGTCGACGACATCGCCCACATCACGGCGCACCTTCTCGAGGACCTGGTCACCGCCGCGCCGACGCGCGACCGGGAGGCCGAGGCGGCGAAGGCGCGCGCCCGCGCCGAGAAGCGCTTCGGCCGGGCCGCCGCGTAACGGAACCGGCAGAGTGGGGCGGTGAGCCGCCCCGCGACCGACTCGCCCGACGCACCGCTCCGCGCGAACGTCCGCCTGCTCGGCGAGATCCTCGGGCGCGTCCTCACGGAGCAGGAAGGCGAGGAGCTCTATCGCCTCGAAGAGCGCGTGCGCCTGCTCGCGCGGCTCGGTCGACGCGGCGACACCGGCGCGTCCAGGGCGCTCGCGGAGACGATCGCGGCGCTCGACGTCGAGACGCAGGCCGTCGTCCTGCGCGCGTTCACCGTCTACTTCCACCTCGCGAACATCGCCGAGCAGCATCACCGGGTTCGGCGTCGCCGCGAGCTCGAGCTCGAGGGCGGCGATCCCCGTGAGTCGCTCGCCGAGGCGTTGGCGCTGCTCGCGCAGGAGGGCGTCACGGCCGACGAGGTCGAGGCGGCGGCGGGCGGGGTCTCGGTCGAGCTCGTCCTCACCGCGCATCCCACGGAGGCGCTTCCGCGGACGATCCTCGCAAAGCACCGCCGGATCGCGCAGCTGCTCGACGGCCTCGACGACCCCCGTCTCACGCCCTCCGAGCGGGCTGAACGGGAGGTGGCACTGGCGGAGGAGGTCACGATTCTCTGGCAAACCGACGAGGTTCGCTCGCACCGCCCGCGCGTCGTGGACGAGATTCGCCAGGCGCTCTGGTTCCTCGAGGACAGCCTCTGGGACGCCGCAGCTCACCTCCTGGCCGTCTGGCGCGGCCAGCTGCCGGGCAACCCGCTCAGGTTCGGGACCTGGATCGGAGGCGACCTGGACGGGAATCCGAACGCCGGCGCGGAGACGGTGCGCGAGGCCGTCGAACGTGGCTCGGCCGTTGTCCGGGAGCTGCTCCGGCGCGACGTCCGTGCGCTCGCAGCCTCGTGGGGGATGTCGAGCACGCTCGTAGACGCCGACAGCCGCGTCGCCGCGGTCGACCTGCCCGCCGACCGAAACCCGACGGAGCCGTACCGGCGGCGGCTGACGGCGATCTGGGAGCGCCTCGGCGCCGACGACTACCGCTCGGCCGACGAGCTGCGGGGCGAGCTCGACCTGATCGAGACGAGCCTTCGCGCCAACGGAGGCTCACGTATCGCGGACGGCGGGCTGGCCGCGCTTCGACGGCACCTGGACGTTTTCGGGCTCACGGGGCCGGCGCTCGACCTGCGGCTGCATTCCCGTCAGCTGCGTGAGGATCCAGTGGCGACCCTGGAGGTGCTCGCCGAGGCCGCGGCGCTCCAGAGGCGCCGCGGGGCGGACGCGATCGACACCCTGATCGTCTCGATGACCCACTCGGCGGAGGACGTCGTGCTCGCCGAATCGCTCGCGGCGCAGGCAGGGCTCGACGTGACCGTCGTGCCGCTGCTGGAGACGATCGACGACCTGCGCGGAGCCGAGTCGCTCGCCGCCGAGCTCCTCGAAAGGCGGCCGAGCTCGAGGCTCGAGGTGATGGTCGGCTACTCCGACTCCGGCAAGGACGGCGGTGTCGTCACCGCCCAGTGGGAGATCTTCCGTGCGCAGGAGCGGCTCGCCTGGCTCGCGGGCGAGCGCGGCGTCGAGCTGACCGTCTTCCACGGCCGGGGCGGCAGCGCGGGGCGCGGGGGCGGCCCGACGTACGCCGCGATTCTCGCCCAGCCGCCGCACGCGGTCGACGGGCGACTGAAGGTCACGGAGCAGGGTGAGACGATCGCCTTCAAGTACGGCCTGCCCGGATTGGCGCGGCGGAACCTCGAGGCCGCAGTCGCCGCAACGCTCCTCACCGCGGTGCCCGACCGGATCGGCGAAGCGCCAGAGGGTGCCCGCGACACGATCGAGGTGGTCTCGCAGGCGGCTCGAGCCCTGTACCGCGCGGTCGTCTGGGACGACCCGGAGCTGCCGCGCTTCTTTCGCAGCTTCACGCCGGTCGACGAGCTCTCGCTCCTCGAGATCGGCTCCCGTCCGGCGTCGCGTCCCGAGGCCACCTCCGGGGCCGGTGAGCTCGAATCACTGCGCGCGATCCCGTGGGTGTTCGCGTGGACCCAGACACGCTGCATCGTCCCCGCCTGGCTCGGAGCCGGGACGGGGCTCGAGGCGGTCCGGCCGACGGAGCTACGCACCCTCTTCCGCGAGTGGCCCTTCTTCCGCGCCCTCGTCGAGAACCTCGAGATGTCGCTCGCGAAGTCCAGCATGGGGATCGCGGAGGGCTACCTCGAGCTCGTCGGCGACGACGCGCTCGCCGCACGCGTGTTCGGCGTCCTGCGCGACGAGCACGACCGCGCGCGCGACGCCGTGCTCGAGATCGTCGAGGCCCGCGAGCTCCTCGACCGCCACCCAGTGCTGCAGCAGTCGATCCGGCTGCGAAACCCCTACGTCGACCCGATGAACGCGATCCAGGTCGAGCTGCTCAAGCGATGGCGGGCAGGCGACGAGAGCGCTCTCCGGCCGTTGCTCCGTTCGATCGCCGGCATCGCGGCGGCGCTGCGCAATACGGGCTGAGCTCAGGCAGCGGCCAGCGAGGCGTTCTTGTCCGCGAGGTAGCGGAGGTACGGCTCGGGATCGATCGGCCCGCCGACGAGGCGCTCCGTCATCGCCGCGGGTGTGAACTTGCGCCCGTGCCGGTAGAGATGCTCGCGGAGCCACTCGTAGATCTCGCCGAACGATCCCTGCTCGACGCGCTCGTAGGCGTCCGGCAGGTCGCTCACCAGCCGCTCCCAGATCTGCGCCGAGAGGACGTTCCCGAGCTGGTACGTCGGGAAGTACCCGAACATGCCGCCCGACCAATGGACGTCCTGCAGGCAGCCGACCCGATCGTTCGGCGGTCGGACGCCGACGAGCTCCTCCATCCGCGTGTTCCACGCCTCGGGCACGTCGGCGGTCGACAGGCCGCCGAAGAGGAGCTCCTGCTCGAGCTGGAAGCGAAGGATGATGTGCAGCCCGTACGTCGTCTCGTCGGCGTCGACACGGATGAACGACGGCCGAGGGCGATTGACCGCGCGATGGAACCGCTCGAGCGGCACGTCTGCGAGCGCATTGCCGAACGCGTCGCGGAAGCGGGGGTAGAACCAGCGCCAGAACGGCAGCGAGCGACCGATCACGTTCTCCCAAAGGCGGCTCTGCGACTCGTGCAGCGCCGACGAGCAGCCCGTCGCGAGCGGCGTCCGGTCGAGCGCCGCGTCGCCGCCGTGCTCGTAGAGGCCGTGTCCGACCTCGTGCATCGTCGAGAAGAGCGAGTTCCCGTGCAGGTCGTCCTCGGCGTAGCGGGTCGTCAGGCGGATGTCACGCGTCGCGAACGAGAGGCAGAAGGGGTGCACCGTCGGGTCGAGGCGGAAGTACTCGTCGGCAGCGCCGAATGCGCGGGCCACCTCGAGCGAGAGCTCGTGCTGCGCCTCCCGCGGGTACGGCCCGGAGAGGAACGGCTCGGGCTCCTCGTCGGCCGCGGCCGCGGTGAGCTCGCGGAGCGCCGGCTCGAGGCGCTCGAACACGCGCCGCACCTCGTGCGTCTGCATGCCCGGCTCGAAGTCGTCGAGGAGCACGTCGTACGCGTCGTCCGTCGCGGGGAAGCAGTCGATGTAGCGCTGCTTCAGCTCCAGGGTTCGGTCGAGCCACGGCCGGAAGCTGGCGTAGTCGTCGTTCGCCCGGGCCTCGGCCCACGCCTCCATCGCCTCCGACCCGAGCTTCGTCATCTCGCCCTGCAGCGCCGGCGGCACGCGCCGCGCCTTGTCCCAGTCCCTGCGCGTCACCGCGACGAGGCATGCGTCGTCGGAATCCGGGTCGAGATCCGCCACCTCGGGCTCGAGACGATCGAGCAGCTCGCCGATCTCGTCGCGCACGAACAGCTCGTGCGCGAGGCGGTGGACCGTCGCGAGCCCCTCGGCGCGGGTCGTCGCGCCGCCGCGGGGCATCATCACGAGCTGGTCCCACTCGAGGACGCGTGCTGCGACGCCCAGGTCGACGATCTGCGCGAGCTCGTCGCGAAGCGTGGAAAGAGGATCCGTCACCGCCCGACCATCGTAGTCGGTCTCGCCGGGGGCTCCGCTACCGCGGCTCGGGATCGACGCGTATCCCATCGACGCGCAACGGGCGCCCTGCGAGGGCAAGGAGCTCGTCGTCGCCGGACGAGTCTCCGTACGCCCAGAGCTCCGCGTCGGCAAGACCGTTCTCCCGGAGCCACGCCTGGGTGCGGCGGGCCTTCTCCGCGCCGCGGCAGTTCGCGCCGACGAGCCGCCCGGTGAGTCGACCGTCCGCTCCTCGCTCGAGCACCGTGCAGACGACGGCGTCCACCCCGAGCGAACGACCGAGCGGCACGAGGTAGGGATCGAGCGACGCCGACGCCAGGATCACCGTGTGCCCGAGCTCACGATGCCGACGGAGCCGGGCGACGGTGTCATCGCGTAGCCGCCCTGCCTCGACCTCGCGGGCGAAGGCGTCGCCGAGCTGCTCTATCTCCGTCGCTTCGATCCCGCGGAGCGCGCTGCAGGCGAGCTCCTTGAGCCGGTCACGGTCGCGCTGTGCCGCGGACGCCGCGAGCGCGAGCGGATGCCGGAGCAGCGTCGTCCACAGCCGCCATCCCGCGGCGCGGCGGAGGAACGGCGTCACGCAGTCGCCGGTCGTGAGCGTGCCGTCGACGTCGAAGGCGGCGACGACCGGTGGCGGTCCTGACGCAGAGGGCACGAGCCGAAGGAGGCTATACACTCGCAGCGTGTCCGACGGTCCCGAGATCTTCGACGACCTCTATCTCGGCCTCCAGGCGGGCGGCGCGCTGCGCAAGCAGCGGCGCGGGGAGGAGCTGACCGAGCAGGAGCGCGAGGCGATCGGGCGCTGGCAGCAGATGTCGATGTGGCGCAAGGGCGTCGCGATCGGCGCCTTCGCCGTCGGCACGTTCGGGCTCGGCTTCACCGTCGGCGGCCTCGTCTTCGGCCGCCGCGCCCGCAAGGCCTAGAGCCCTATCCGACGAACACTTGTTCGATGCCCGCGCCGGGGGCTAAACTCGGTCCCGATGGCCGAACAGCTCGTCGTTCACGGCGCCCGTGAGCACAACCTCAAGAACGTCACCGTCACGCTTCCGCGGAACGCGCTCGTCTGCGTGACCGGGCTGTCCGGCTCCGGGAAGTCGTCGCTCGCCTTCGACACGATCTACGCGGAAGGGCAGCGGCGCTACGTGGAGTCGCTCTCCGCGTACGCGCGGCAGTTCCTGCAGATGATGGAGAAGCCCGACGTCGACTCGATCGACGGTCTGTCGCCCGCGATCTCGATCGACCAGAAGACGACGTCGCGCAACCCGCGCTCGACGGTCGGCACGGTGACCGAGATCTACGACTACCTGCGCCTCCTCTACGCGCGCGTCGGGCGGCCGCACTGCCCGATCTGCGGGCGGCCGATCGCGGGCCAGAGCCTCGACCAGATCGTCGAGCAGGTGCTGGCGCTGCCGGAGGGGACGAAGTTCACGGTCGATGCGCCGATCGTCCGCGGCCGCAAGGGCGAGTTCCGTGACGTGCTCGAGGAGCTCCGCCGGGACGGGTTCACGAGGGTCAAGGTCGACGGCGAGCAGCGCCTGCTCGAGGAGGAGATCGTTCTCGACAAGAAGTTCAAGCACACGATCGAGGTCGTGGTCGACCGCCTCGTGATGAAGCCGGACCTCCGCCAGCGCCTGACGCAGTCGGTCGAGACCGCGACGAGCCTCGCCGAGGGCCTCGTCCAGGTCGCCGTTGTCGACGGCGACACCTACCTGTACAGCGAGAACTTCGCGTGCCCCGAGCACGGCGTCTCGCTTCCCGAGCTGGAGCCGCGCATCTTCTCGTTCAACGCGCCCCACGGCGCCTGCCCGCGCTGCACCGGGCTCGGGTCGCAGCTCGAGATCGACCCCGACCTGCTCGTCCCCGACCCGAGCCTCTCGCTCGAGGAGGGCGCGCTCGTTCCGTGGTCGCTCGGCGGACAGGGCTTCTACGAGTCGGTCATCAAGGCGGTCGCCGACCGCTACGAGATCGACCTGCAGACACCGTGGCGCGAGCTCGACCGCGAGGAGCAGGAACGCTTCCTGCACGGCACCGGGGGCGACCGGATCCTCGTCACCTACAAGAATCGGATGGGGCGCAAGCGCCAGTACACGATGGCGTTCGAGGGGCTCGTCTCGAACCTCCAGCGCCGCTACCGCGAGACCGACTCGAGCCAGCAGCGCGAGCGGATCGAGGAGTACATGTCCATGCGGCCGTGCCCCGTGTGCCACGGCGCACGGCTCAAACCGGAGGTGCTCGCCGTCACCGTCGGGGAGAGGTCGATCTACGAGTTCTCGCGGCTGTCGGTGACGGCCGCGCTCCGCTTCGTCGACGCACTCGAGCTGACGCCGACCGAGGCGCTCATCGGGCGCCGGATCCTGAAGGAGATCCGCGAGCGGCTCACGTTCCTCGACGACGTGGGGGTCGGCTACCTGAACCTCGACCGCGCGGCCCGCACCCTCTCGGGCGGCGAGGCGCAGCGGCTCCGCCTCGCGACGCAGATCGGCTCCCAGCTCGTCGGCGTCCTCTACATCCTCGACGAGCCGTCGATCGGCCTTCACCAGCGCGACAACGGCCGCCTCATCGGCACGCTGGAGCGGCTCCGCGACCTCGGCAACACCGTGCTCGTCGTCGAGCACGACGAGCAGATGATGCGCGAGGCGGACTGGCTCGTCGACATGGGGCCGGGCGCCGGCGAGCACGGGGGAGAGGTCGTCGCGGAGGGCACGGCCGACGACGTGATGCGAAACCCGCGCTCGATCACGGGCGACTTCCTCTCGGGGAAGCGCGCGATCGTCGTGCCCGAGCGCCGTACGGCGGACAGCGGCTGGTTCCGCGTCGTCGGTGCACGGGAGCACAACCTCAAGGACGTCGACGTCGAGTTCCCGGTCGCCAAGCTCGTCTGCGTGACGGGCGTCTCGGGCTCGGGCAAGTCGACCCTCGTCAACGAGATCGTCTACAAGGCGCTCGCAAACCGGCTCCTGAAGACGCGGACGAAGCCGGGCGCCCACGACGCCGTCGAGGGGATCGACTGCTTCGACAAGGTGATCGAAATCGACCAGACGCCGATCGGCCGGACACCGCGCTCGAACCCCGCGACGTACACCGACCTCTTCACGCACGTGCGCGAGCTCTACTCGCTGACGCCGGAGGCGAAGGTGCGCGGCTACAAGCCGGGACGATTCTCCTTCAACGTCCGCGGCGGCCGCTGCGAGACGTGCAAGGGCGACGGCCAGATCAAGATCGAGATGCATTTCCTCCCGGACGTCTACGTGCCGTGCGAGACGTGTCACGGCCGGCGCTACAACCGCGAGACGCTCGAGGTGCGCTTCAAGGGCAAGTCGATCGCCGACGTCCTCGAGATGTCGGTCGAGGACGCGCTCGAGTTCTTCGCGAAGATCCCGAAGATCCGCCGGCGGCTGCAGACGCTGCACGACGTCGGCCTCGACTACATCCGGCTCGGCCAGCCGGCGACGACGCTCTCGGGCGGCGAGGCGCAGCGCGTGAAGCTCGCCGCCGAGCTGTCGAAGATCGCGACGGGCAAGACGCTCTACATCCTCGACGAGCCGACGACCGGGCTCCACTTCGCCGACATCGAGAAGCTGCTCGAGGTCCTGCAGCGCCTCGTCGACTCGGGGAACACCGTGCTCGTGATCGAGCACAACCTCGACGTGATCAAGCAGGCCGACTGGATCGTCGACCTCGGCCCCGAGGGCGGCGAGGCCGGCGGCGAGGTGATCGCCACCGGCACGCCGGAGCAGGTCGCCGAGGTCGAGGAGAGCCACACGGGGCAGTTCCTGCGCAGCGTGCTCGCCGAGCCGGCAGCCGCAGCCGCCTAGCGCCGGGCGAGAGGCACGCCTCTCATGCGGGCGTTGCGGTACCTGGAAGCGCCGCCTCGTCGACGCCGGCGAGCTGCTCGACCGACCCGCTCGAGCCAGGTCGGGCGCGCATCCGGTCGAACAACTCGCGCGCCTCGGCGAGCAGCGCGCGCAGCCTCCTCGGCGCGACCGGCCGAGACGAGCCAGGCCGCGTGCCGTAGGCTTCGTAGACGCGCCATCGCGCCTCGCGGAAATCGGCGCGCGTCGGCGAGCGCGAGCGCAAAGCCGTCCGCGGCCGCGTCGGCGTCACCCGCGGCAGCAGCGGCGTTGGCGCGCACCCGGTGCAGCTCGACTCGACCGACAGCGAGCACGTCCTCGAGCCTTCGAGCCTGTCCCCGACCTCGAGCGCGCTGGCAGCGTGGCCGCCCTACCGAGCGAGGCGTAGGTCGCCGCGTCGCGCAGCGCGTCGGCGACGGATTGCGCCGGCATCAGGTCGGCCGAGTCGATCAGGCACCCCGTGACGGCCGCGATCCCGTCGGCCCATCGAGCCTCGAGCTCTGCGACCAGTCGTCGTTTCCAGAGCGCGATCACCCGGAGCTGGATGTCGGTCGTCTCGACGTCGTCCGACAGTGTGGCCAGCTGGCGGCGCGCGTCGTCGACCTCTCCGCGCTCGAGGTGGATCCGCGCCAGGGAAACCCCCATGTCCGAGTCGCGCGGCTGCTCGTACGCCGTGCCGTGGCGCAGCGCCTCGTCCCAGTCCCCGCGGCAGAGCGACTCCTCGGCGAGACCGGCCAGGAGCTGAGTCTCCCAGAACCGGTCGCCGCGCCGCCGCGCGAGCGCGAGCGCTTCCGGAATCAACTGGAACGCCTCCTCCTCGCGATCCCAGGACATGAGCAGCACGAAGAGGTTGTTGTAGGCGCGCAGGGCGTCGAAGACGAGGTCGTTCTCGACCGCGAGTGCGAGCGCTTGACGCAGGAGCGCCTCGGACTCGTGGCGGTGATTGCGCACGATCAGGCTCTTGGTGTTGAGCGTCGAAGAGATGACCGCCGGGAGCCGCAGGTCCTCGCCGATGTCGAGCGCGATCTCGGTCCAGCGGGACGCCTCTTCGGGGTTTCCGGCGAAGTGCTGCAGGCGGCCGAGCTGGGCGGCGAGATCGCCGACGTCGGCATCGCGCTCGTCGGTGGAGAGCACTGCGAAGGCATCCTCGGCCAGCGCGATCGCTTCCTCGAGCCGCCCGAGCCGCCAGAAGGTGAGCGCGAGCGCGGCGGACACCCGCGCCCGGTCGTGGATCGCCCCAGCCTCCCGCGTGAGCCGCTCAGCCTCTTGCAACAGCTGCTCTGCGACCTCGAGGCGGTTCGCCGCCCGAGCACGGTCGCCGGCGCGCTCGAGCAGCCGCGCGCGCTCGACGGGGTCGTCGGCGAGCTCGGCGGCCGCCTCGAACGACCGCTGCGCGTCGTCTGTGGCTGCGAGCGACGTCGCCCGCTCACCCGCTCGCGTCAGCCAGTCCCGCGCCCGATCCCTGATCGTGGCTGCGTCAGCGGCTCCGGGCTCGGAGCGGAAGGCGTCGAGGTAGTGCGCGGCGATGACCTCGGCGATTTCCTCGGGATCGATCCCTGCCTGTTCGGTGAGGTACTCCGCGGCTGCGAGGTGCTTGCTCTTGCGGTCGCGCCGGGCGAGCATCTCGTAGGCGACACGTTGGACGAGTGCCTGGAGGAAGCCGTACTGGCCCCGCTCGGGCGACCGGGGGTCGGTGTCGAGAACGAGCAGCTCCTTGCGGACGAGCGCCACGAGGAGGCCTTCGACGTCGTCGGTGTGCGGGGAGATGACCGCGAGCCCGCGAGCCGAGAACGTCTTGCCCAGGACAGAGGCGTCCTGCAGGAGCCGGCGCTCCGCTTCGGGAGAGCCCGTCCAGCCTGCTCGCGATCAGCGCATGGAGCGTCTCGGGAACGTCGAGCCGGGTGAGATCGCCGACGACCCGGTACGCGCCGTCGCTGACCTCGACCAGGCCACGGTCGAGGAGGGCGCGGACAGTCTCGACCGCGTAGAGCGGGATCCCGTCCGCGCGGTCGCGAATCCGCGCGACCGCGTCCTGCGGTAGCCCCGGGACGAGCCCGCGTAGCAGCTCGTCGATCGCCTCGTCGCGCAGCGGCTCGAGCTGCAGCGAGGTGAAGCTGCGGATCCCGGCACCCCACGTCTCGTGCCGCTCCGACACCTCGGGGCGGGCGAGTGTCAATACGAAGATCGGGAAGGCGCGTGACCACTCGAGCAGGTACTCGAGAAACTCGATCAGTGCCGCATCGGCCCACTGGATGTCCTCGACGACCAGGATCACCGGGTGCTGCTCGGCCATTCGCTCCAGGAACAGGCGCCACCCCGAGAACAGGTCCTGCCGGTCGGGCGCGGTGCGCTCGGTCAGCCCGAGCAGGTGCTGGAGGCGCGGTTCGACGAAGGCACGCTCGGTCGGGTCGGGGACGAGCTCGTCGAGCACCCCTTGGAGCTTCGCGAGGGCCGCCTCGGACGGGTCGTGCTCGGCGATCCGTGCCCGCATGCGAATCATCTCCGCAAGCGCCCAGTAGGCGACCCCGTCGCCGTACGCGAGGCAGCGGCCGCGGTGCCACCACGCCTGCTCCGCGAGCCCGTCGACGTACTTCTCGAACTCCCAGGCGAGCCGCGACTTGCCGATCCCGGCGACCCCGACGACCGAGAGGAGGTGGGAATGCCCTTCTTCCGCGGTCGCATGGAACACATCCTTCGCGAGGCGTAGCTCGCGATCGCGACCGACGAACGGCGCCTCGAGCCCCGCGGAGCGGCCCTCGCCTCCGACGGCCGCGACGATGCGGAGCGCCTGCCACAGCCGGACGGGCTCGGTCTTTCCCTTCAGCTCGTGGCTTCCGGCCTCCTCGAACGCGATCGCCGCCTCCGCGGCGCGCTTCGTGGTCTCGCCGGCGAGGACGGTGCCGGGCTGGGCGGCCGACTGGACACGCGAGGCGGTGTTGACGAGGTCGCCTGCGATCATGCCCTGCGCCTCGGCGCCGATCGTGACGGCGGCCTCGCCGGTGAGCACACCCGCACGTGCCTGCAATGTGGCCTCGAGCCCGGGAACGGCACCAACGAGGTCGAGTGCGGCACGCACCGCACGCTCGGCGTCGTCCTCGGTTGCCACCGGCGCACCCCACACGGCCATGACCGCGTCGCCGATGAACTTCTCGACCGTGCCGCCGTAGCGCTCGATCGTGGTGCGCGCGAGGTCGAAGTAGCGCGTCAGGAGCTCGCGGGTGTCCTCTGCATCGCGTCCCTCCGAGGCGGCCGTGAAACCGACGAGGTCTGCAAAGAGGACGGAGACGAGTCGCCGCTCGGCCTGCGGTGGCGCGGTGGTGCGGGTGGGCATGGGCGTCGACGGCGCGGCAAGCGGCGTTCCGCACTCGCCGCAGAACTTCGCACCCGGTGGATTCGCCGTGCGGCACGACGGGCACGACCGCTGGAGCGGCGCACCGCACTCGCCGCAGAACTTGCGGTTCCCCTCGTTCGGCTCCCCGCAGGCCGCACAGTCGACCGAAGCCACGACCGCACTATCGCCGATCCGGGGGACATCGGCGACACGTACGCTCGTGGCGTGAGCGAGCGCCTCAAGCCCGCGCAGGCGGCCGACCGGGCCGGCGCACAGCGGGCTGCGGCCGGCGAGGCGGCGGCGCGCACCTGGTGGAGACGCGTGCCGAAAGTGCTCACGGCGCCGCGGGGGGTGTTCGCCGCGCTCGCGGAGACCGACGACCTCGACGTCGACGCACGCTCGGAGCCGGTGCTCCTGATCGTGATCCTCGCGGGGATGGCGTCGATCGTCCTCACCCCGGCCTGGGGAACGGTGATGGACGACGGCACGGTCGACGGGCTCGTGCTCGTCGTCCTGACGTTCATCGGCGGGCTGTTCTACGGCGCCGCCGGCTACTTCCTGCTCGGCCTCGCGCTCTGGCTCGGCGCGAAGGGGGTCGGGGTCGAGGCGCCGTTCCGAATCGCGCGGCAGGTGGTCGCCTTCGCGGCGGTGCCGATCGCGCTCTCCGCGGTCGTCGTCGTCCCGGTAATCGCCCTCCGCTACGGGTGGGACTGGTTCCGTACCACCGGCAGCGACACCCGGACCGAGCGCGACGTCGTCATAGGAATCGGGCTCGCGTTCATGGCGTGGTCCGTCGCGCTCGTGGCCGTCGGCCTGCGCACGACGTTCCGCCTGCCGTGGCGCGGCGTCGTCGGCGCGCTGCTCCTCGCCGGCGTGATGGTCGCGGCGTTCGCGGTGCTGCCGACCGCGCTCTAGGTTCGCGCGGCCGTCCCTCTGAACGCCCGGAGCTCCTCCTCCGACATCCCGTACGTGTGCACCTCCTCGGGGAAGCGGTGCTCGCGGACGTCGTCGGCGTATGCCGAGACGGCGTCGCGGATGACCGTCGCGAGATCCGCATACTGCTTCACGAACCGCGGCGACTGGCCGTCGTAGAGCCCGAGCAGGTCGTGCCAGACGAGCACCTGCCCGTCGGTGCCGCCGCCCGCGCCGATGCCGATCGTCGGCACAGTGAGGTGCCCCGTGATCTCGTCGGCAACCGGGGCCGGCATCGCCTCGAGCACGATCGAGAAGCAGCCCGCCGCCTCGAGCGCGCGGGCGTCGTCGACGAGCCGGCGTGCCTGGTCGGCCGTGCGGCCCTGGGCCTTGAAGCCGCCGAGCGCCGTGGCCGACTGCGGGGTGAGGCCGATGTGGCCCATGACGGGGATGCCGGCGCCGACGATCGCCCGCACACGGGAGAGAGACGGGCCGGCTCCTTCGAGCTTGACCGCATCCGCGCCGGCCTCCTTGACGAACCGGATCGCGTTGGCCACCGCCTCGGTGTCAGACACCTGGAACGAGCCGAACGGCATGTCGGCGATCACGAGCGGGCGGCGCGCGCCGCGGGTCACGGCACGGGTGAGGACGATCATCTCGTCCATCGACGCCGGCACGGTCGAGTCGTGGCCGAGGACGGTCATCGCGGCGGAGTCGCCGACGAGGATCAGGTCGACGCCCGCCTCGTCCGCGAGCCGCCCGGACGGCGCGTCGTAGGCGGTCACCATCACGATCGGCTGGTGGCGCTCCTTCATCAGCGTCAGCTCGGTGATGGGCAGCTTGCCCGGAGCGGGCGTGCCGGGTGCGGGCGTGCGCGGGCGGGTGCTCACGATTGCTCCTTCGTCAGAGGGACGTTGTCGATCAGGCGGGTCGGGCCGACGCGGACGGCGGCGGCAAGGGTGGGCGGGTCGAACGGCGCGACGGCGACGTACTCGACGTCGAGGCCGGCGGTTTCGAGGATCGCGCGTGCAGTCTCCGGATCGCCGGTCGCGAGTGCGCGCGGCAGGGCGAGCGCCCGGGCGCGCTCCACCGCCGAGAGGCGAACGTTCCGCGACGAGAGGGCGAGCCCGTCGGCGTCGCGCACCGTCGGCACGACGACGAGCTCGAGCTCGAGGTTCAGGTCGGCCACCATCCGGCGGAGGACGGCGACCTGCTGTGCATCCTTCTGGCCGTAGAACGCGAGGTCGGGGCGGACGGCGTTGAAGAGCTTGAGGCAGACCGTGGCGACACCGCGGAAGTGGCCGGGCCGGTGCTCGCCTTCCAGTGTCGCTCCGAGCTCGGTCACCTCCACCCAGGTCTGGTAGCCGGGCGGGTACATCTCGGCTGAGGACGGCGCAAAGACGACGTCGACCCCCGCCTCGCGTGCGGCTTCGAGGTCGTGCTCCTCGTCTCGGGGGTAGCCGTTCAAATCGGCCGGCTCGCCGAACTGCGCCGGGTTGACGAAGAGGCTCATCACGACGGTGTCGCAGCGCTCTCGGGCGGCCGCGAGGAGCGCACGATGCCCGGCGTGGAGGGCGCCCATCGTCGGCACCAGCCCGATCCTTCCGCCGCGCCGGCCGCCGAGGGCGGCCCGGACGTCCGCCACGGTGCGCGCGACGATCACGCGCGACCTCCGAGCGACGCCGTGTCACGTGCGGTGAGGCGCGCCAGCTCGTCGTAGGCGGCGAGAAGGTGCGGTGCGGTCTCTGCGACGGTCGCTCGGTGCCGCTCGACGGTCTCCCAGTCGCCGCGCTCGATCGGGCCCGTCAACTGGAAGTCGTTGTCGATCACACGGCGCATGAGCGGGTCGAGCGCCTCGGGTGGCACGGCGGCCTCCGCGAGCAGCTCGCCGGCCATCCCACGGAGAGTGACGAGGTAGTTCGAGGCGATCACCGCGCCCGCGTGGTAGAGCGCGCGGAGATCGTCCGCAAGCGGGAAGGGCCGGACCCCGAGGAGGACGGCGAGCTCGTTCGCGACCGCACGGGCCTCCTCCGTCTCGCCGGTGACGGCCGCCCAGGCGCCGTCGAGCTGCTCCGGGCCACGGTCGTGGGTGAACGTCTGCAGCGGGTGGAGGGAGAAGCGGCGTCCATGCGGGTCGAGCGCTGCCAAGGGCGTGCCGCCGCTCACGTGCGCCACCCAGGGGCCGGGCGCGATCGTCGACGCGACCTCGACGATCACGCGGTCGGGGACGCAGAGGAGGATGAGCTCGGCGTCGCCCTCGCGGAGCGATACGCCCCTCTCGGCGAGGCGCGCAGCGACGGCACTGCCCACGCGGCCGCGCGCACCGATGACGTTGACGCTCTCGATCATGTCGCTGGCTCCAGTTCCTCGCGGATACCGGGCACCGACAGCCTAGCGAAGACAGCCATGTCACAGGTGAGACATGTCGAACGCATGTGCTAACATGTGACCCACATGTCGAAGATGATCCAGGTTCGGAACGTGTCCAATCGACTCCACGACGAGCTCGTGCGACGGGCGAAAGCGCGGAACTTGACACTGACCGCGTACGTCGAGGAGATCCTGGAGCGCGAGATCGAGCGGCCGACGCGCGAGGAGGTCTTCAGCCGGATCGCGAGCCGCGAACCCATCGCCCTGGGTCGCTCGGCGCCGGAGCTGATACGGGCCGAGCGAGAGGAGCGGGAACGGCATCTGCACTCGTTGCTGACGCGTCGGCCCTAGGCGAGTACGTCCTAGGGACGACGAACGGGCGTATCCTCGCCGGCTGGATCGAAGAGCCTGAGATGCTGCTCCACGCCCCGAGCCACGTCGACCTCGAGGTGAGCTCGTTTCTGCGAGGGGTTGAGCGCGGACGACTCGCGTCCCGCGAGCGCGTCACCGAGTCGCTCGGGCTCTTTCTCGCGCTCCCCCTCGATCTCCACGAGCCGCGCGCCCTGGTGCCTCGGGCATGGGCGCTGCGTTCGAACCTGACCAGCTACGACGCCGCGTATGTCGCGCTCGCCGAGGCGCTCGACGCGCCGCTTCTGACCCTCGACGGCGCGCTCGCGCGAGCTGTGGCACGTCACACGGGTGTTCCGGTCATCGGGCTCTGACCCCCTTTGGCTGCCTAGTAGGCCGAGCTGGAACGCATGGGAGTCGGCAATCAATGGGGGCGACTCGAGCGCGTTTCCCGTGCTCGTTCAACAAGCGGAGAGTTCGTTCGAAGCCTTTGTCGGAACGGCTCAAACCGACCCCGCGTACCAGGCGCGGCTGAACACCGCAAGCGCCGCACTCAGCGCGCTCGGGAACGGAGTGGACGCGATCGATGACGACTTCGCAAGCCCCTGAGCCGCTTCTCAGCGTGACCGACTAGCGCTTCTACAGTCGTTCGCGGAGCCCGCGCTCGACCGCGGGCCACTCGTCGTCGAGCACCGAGTACCAGGCGCTGTTGCGGTTCTCGCCGCCGCGGACGAGCATGTGCTTGCGGTGGATGCCCTCGAACGTCGCGCCCATCGCCTCCATCGCGCCGCGGGAGCGGTCGTTCCGCGCGTCGGTCTTCAGCTCGACCCGGCGACAGCCCCAGACCTCGAAGGCATGGCGCAGCATGAGCAGCTTCGCCTCGACGTTCACTCCGGTGCCCCAGGCATCCGGATGGAGCCACGTCCAGCCGATCTCGACCGACCCGTGCTCGGGCCGCAGCGCGAGGAACCGTGTCGAGCCGACGACGCGGTCGCCGGGCAGCAGCGTCACGAGCGGGAGCTCGACGCCCCCCGCCGCGGCGCGGAGGGCGTCGTCGACCCAGGCGTCGAGCTCGGCGCGCGTCGACGGCTGCCCGATCGACAGCCACGTCCAGGTGCGCGGGTCGCGGGATGCCTCCCAGAGCCCGTCGGCGTGCCGCGCCTCCAGCGGCTCGAGCCTGACGTGGCGTCCCTCGAGCGTCGGCGCGCGCCACGGAGTCACGTGTCTAGACTACGGCCGTGCCGATCTACGAGTACGCATGCATGAAGTGCGAGGAGCACTTCGAGGAGCTCGTCCGCTCGGAGGGCCAGGTCGTGACGTGCCCGAGCTGCGGCGCCGCGAAGGTGCTCAGGCAGCTGTCCGCGTTCGCTGTCCACGGCGCCCAGGCGAAGCCGAGCTTCACGTCGGCCTCCGGCGGCGGCGGCGGTGGCTGCTGCGGCGGCGGCTGCGGCTGCCACTAGCCCTCGCCGCGATTCTCCCTCGACGCGTCGTCCCGGCGACCCCGCCGGGGCGGGCCGTACAGTGTCCCGGTGAGCTCCGATCGTGCAGCGCTCCTTCTCGAGGAAGCGGGCCGAGCCGCCGGTTGCACGCGCTGTGCGCTCCACGCGGGCCGGACACAGGTCGTCTTCGGCGAGGGTGACCCGGACGCGGAGCTCGCATTCGTGGGCGAGGCGCCCGGGTTCCACGAGGATCGCGAGGGCACACCGTTCGCGGGTCGCGTCCGCGCGCTCCTCGAAAGTCTTCTCGGCGGCGTGGGCCTGTCGCTCGACCAGGTCTACCTCGCGACCGTGCTCAAGTGCCGGCCGCCCGGGAACCGAGATCCGCTGCCGGAGGAGTCGGCCGCGTGCGAGCCCTATCTCTACCGCCAGCTCGACCTGGTGCGGCCGCGCGTCGTGGCGACGCTCGGGAGCTTCGCGACCGCACTACTTTCGGGCCGCGCGCTCGGGATCACGCGCGTCCACGGGCAGGAGCAGGATGTGACGCTCGGTGGTCGCCGCGTGACGCTCTACCCGCTCTACCACCCGGCCGCCGCGCTGTACACGCCGACCATGCTCGAGGTGCTCGAGCGAGACGTCGCACGGCTGCCGCAGCTGTTGGCGGGAGAGGCAGAGTGTGTCGATGCGACACACGCTCGCGTGCCCGTCGCCGACCTCGCGCCGCCCGCCTTCCCGCGCGGCGAGGGCCGGGAGCGGCAGCCGGTGCAGCTCGGGCTGTTCTGAATGGCGTCCTTCGAGGTCGAGAGCGGCTCGGCCGAGGAGACCGAGGCGATCGCCGCGCGGCTCGCCCGGTCTCTCGCTCCGGGCGACGTCGTCCTCGTCTCGGGCGAGCTCGGCGCGGGCAAGACGACGTTCGTCCGTGGGGCCTGCCGCGCGCTCGGCGTCGCGGGCCGTGTCACGAGCCCGACGTTCACGATCGGCCACCGCTACAGCGGGACGGTCGACGTCTCCCATCTCGACCTCTACCGCTTTCGCGGCCTCTCGGCGGCGGAGTGGAGCGATCTCGAGCCGTACTTCGACGACGCGGTCGTGTTCGTCGAGTGGCCGGAGGCCGGGGCCGGTGTCCTGCCGCAGCCGCGGGCGCACGTCAGGCTCGAGCACGTCGCGCCGGATGTCCGGCGCATCCTCATCGACACGACGGACCCGACGCTGCTGGAAGAATCGACGGGTGCTCGTCCTGGCCTTCGACACGGCGACTGACGTCGCGACCAGCGCGCTCCTCGACGACGGCGAGGTCCTCGGCGAGCGCGCCTCGGTCGCGAAGACGCTGCTCGAGGATGTCGACGCGCTCCTGCGCCGCGCCTCCGCGCGGCCGCGGGACCTCGAAGCGCTGGTCGTCGGCACGGGTCCCGGCAGCTTCACGAGCACGAGGATCGGCCTCGCGACCGCACGCGGCCTCGCGCTCGCGCTCGGCATCGAGGGTGCGGGCGTCTCCACGCTCGACGCGCTCGCCGAGGGCTCCGAGGGCGGGTTGCCGGTGATCGACGCCCGGCGCGGCGAGGTTTTCGTCCCCGGTGCGGGGGCCGTCTCGCCGGAGGACGTCGCCGCGGCGGGAAGGCTCTGCGTCGGCGACGGCGCGCGCCGGTACCGGGCGGTGCTCGAGGCGAACGGTGGAGAGGTGCCCCCTGACGACGACGCGCGCCACCTGCCGCGCGCCACGTTCCACGCGCGTCTCGCCACCACGTTCGGCCCGGTCGAGGCGATCGAGCCGGTCTACGTCCGGGCACCCGACGCGGAGCGCTGGCGCGGATGATGCTCGGTCTCGAGCTGCGCCGCCTCGAGCTGGCGGATCTCGACGCGATCGAGCGCATCGAGCGGGCGTCCTACCGCGCGCCGTGGTCGCGCTCGATGTTCGCCTCCGAGCTCGCGAAACCGAGCTCACACTCGTTCGGCGCCGTGGACGACAGCGGCGATCTCGTCGGGTACGTCGTGCTGTCCCGCTACGTCGACGCCTGGCACGTGATGAACGTCGCCGTCGCGCCCGAGCGCCGGCGCCAGGGCATCGCATCGGCGCTGCTCCAGCGCCTGCTCGAGCTGACGAAGGACGACCCGCTGCGCGGCTACACACTCGAGGTACGCGTCTCCAACGCGGGGGCGATCGCGCTCTACGAGCGGTTCGGCTTCCGACAGAAAGGCCTCCGCCGCGGGTACTACACCGACAACCGCGAGGACGCCCTGATCATGTGGCGCGACGCAGATGCGGTCGACACGGGTTCCGCGTAGGGCGGCGCATGCGCGATCTCGTCCTCGGCATCGAAACGTCCTGTGACGAGACCGCCGCCGCCGTCGTGGACGGCGACGGCGTCGTGTTGTCGTCGGTCGTCGCGTCGCAATCCGACCTCCACGCGCGCTACGGCGGCGTTGTGCCGGAGATCGCATCGCGGCGGCACCTCGAGCTCGTCGCGCCGGTGATCCGCGCGGCGCTCGACGACGCGTCGGCAGAGCTCGGCGACATCGGACGCATCGGCGTCACGCAGGGCCCGGGCCTCGTCGGCGCGCTGCTCGTCGGGCTCTCGGCCGCGAAGGCCCTCGCGTGGGCGGGCGGCATCCCACTCGTCCCCGTCGACCATCTCCGGGGCCATGTCGCGACGCTCTATCTCGCGCCCGAACCGCTGGAGCCGCCCTTCACGTGCCTGCTAGCGAGCGGCGGCCACACGCTGGTCCTGTCGGTGCGCGACCGGACGGGCTACGAGGTGCTCGGCTCGACGCTCGACGACGCCGCCGGCGAGGCGTTCGACAAGGGCGCCCGGCTGCTCGGGCTCGGCTACCCGGGCGGGGCGGAGATCGACCACCTCGCGCGGAAGGGCGACCCCGACGCGTTCTCGTTCCCGGTCGCGCGCGTGCCCGGCCTCGACCTGTCCTTCTCGGGGCTGAAGACCGCCTTGCTCTACGCGGTGCGAGATCTCCCCGAGGCCGAGCTTGCGGCGCGACGGGCGGATCTTGCCGCGTCGTACCAGCGCGCAATCGTCCGCGCCCTCGTCGGCCGGCTCCACGCCGCCGCGGAAGAGACAGGGGACGGCACGATCGCGGTCGTCGGCGGCGTCTCCGCCAACTCGGAGCTTCGCGCCGCGCTTCCCCACGCGCGCTTCGTCCCCCTCTCGCTTTGTACGGACAACGCCGCGATGATCGCGTCGGCGGCCCGCTTCGCCCGCTCCATCGAGTCCCCCGGCTACCTTGGGCTCGATGCCTACGCGTCGGTGTAGGAGCGCGCTCGGCGTGCTCGCGGTGCTCTGCGCCCTCGCGCTCGGCGGTGCGGCCGGCGGTGCGGACGGGCCGTCGGTCGGCGCAGCCGGATGGCAGGGGCTCCTCGGCAGCCGGCCCGACCCCCAGCTCGGCGGTCGGTGGATCGTCGTCCTGCGTGCGCCGTCGCTCGCCGATCGCGTCCGTCGCGCCGGAGGTGGCGCGACCGAGCGGCAGATGCGCGGCTGGACCGCCGCCGCGCAAGCGGCACAGCGGAAAGCCATCGCCGGCCTCTGGTCGCGCGGCGCGCCGGTCGACCCCGAGCAGTCCTTCGTGCGGGTGATCAACGGCTTCGCCGGCGCGATCGACCCGACCTTCCTCCCGACGATCGAGCGTGACCCCGCGGTCGCGGGCGTCTACCCCGTGCGCGCCGCCTATCCAGCCGCGCTGCCCCGCACGTCGCTGGACAGCGAGGCTTTCGGCGCGGCCAGCGGCCGGCGAGTCGGTCTCGAGATCTCCGGCTTCGACGGCTCCGGCGTGACCGTCGCGCAGCTCGACACGGGCGTCGACCTGCGGCACCCGTACCTCCAGGGCCGGCTCCTCCACGGGGTCGACATCCTCGACGCGGACGGCGACCCGTCGGCGGAGCAGAACCCGACGGAGCCGGGACGGCCGGAGCGGCACGGGACGGGGATGGCAGGGCTCGTGGTCGGCATCCGCGGGCCGGCGGGCCTTCACGGCGTCGCTCCCGGCGCGTCGCTGCTCCCGATCCGCGTCGCCGGCTGGCAGCCCGATGCCGACGGAGGCGTCTCCGTCTACGGGCGCACCGATCAGGTGCTCGCGGGCCTCGAGGCGGCGGTCGACCCGAACGCCGATGGAGATGCACACGACGCCGCACGGGTCGCGCTGGTCGGGGTCGTCGAGCCGTTCGCGTCGTTCGCCGACAGCCCGCTCGCGCGAGCCGGCCGCGGGGCGCTCGCCCTGGGGACGCTCGTCGTCGTACCCGGCGGCAACGACGGCCCTGCCGGCCCCGGCTACGGAAGCCTGGCCGGGCCCAGCGGCGCCAGGGGCGCGCTCGCCGTCGCGGCTTCGGACTCGCGGAGCGAGCGGCCGACGGTCCACGTCCTCCTTCGCGCCGGGCTGCGCGTGCTCGCGTCCGGGGAGACGGCGCTCGGCGGCGCGGCCGGGCCGGAAGAGGTGGTCTCGGCCCCGGTCGTGGCGCTGCCGAGCCGGCAGGCGGTGGCCGTCACCAAGGGGAACGCGCTCGACCGGCTGTTCGACGCCGACGGCTACAGCCGCGTGGCGGGCGGCGCCGTGCTCCTCCCTTCGGGGCCGACGACGCCGGAGGCGGTCGGCGAGCTCGCGTCCGCAGGTGCGCGCGCCATTCTCGTCGACGGGCCGATCCCCGCGGGGTCGCTCGGGGTGGACGAGCCGGTCCAGGTCCCGGTCGTGGGGGTCTCCGCGGCGATTGCGGCGGAGGTGCGGCGCGACCTGGGGGCGGGTGTCCCCGTCGAGCTCGGCGTCGGTGCCGCCGCGTTCGGACGGAACCCCGACCTCGGCACGGTGGCGCCGTTCTCGAGCACGGGCCTCGCTCTCGACGGAAGCCAGGGGACCGAGGTCGCCGCACCGGGGGTGGGGCTCGTCACGTCGGTCCCCGGCCGCAACGAGGGCGGGACGGCGCGGTACGGCACGTTGAGCGGATCGAGCGCCGCGGCGGCGGTGGTCGCGGGGGCGGCGGCGCTCCTCGCCGAAGCGCGCCCCGATCTCGACGCCTCGGGCCTGCGCGGCGCGCTCGTCACGTCCGCGCGGCGCGGCAGCGCCGGCGAGGAGCCCGGTCTCGTGAGCCCGGCGGCGGCGTCCGCCGTCGAGCTGGTCGCCGAGCCCTCGGCGCTCGCCCTGCCGGCGCTCGTCGGGAAGAAGCGCGGGGCGTCCGGGAGCGTCACCTTGCGGAACGTCTCGCGACGCGTGCTGGTGGTCCGGCTGCAGCCGGGCGCGGCCGCCGCCGGCGTGACCGTGCGCACACGCCCGGAGCGGGTGGTGGTCGGCCCGGGGAAGCGTGCGCGCATCGCCGTGTTCATGAAGGCCAGTGTGCGTCCCGCGCCGCCGGGCGCGCTCGAAGGAGTGCTTCGGGCCGTGGTCGGGCCGGGGACGCGTCTCCGCATCCCGTGGACGGCCGCCGTGCCTGTCGCCCTCCCGGTGATCGCGCGCGCGACGCTGACGAGCGCGGAGTTCAAGGCAAACGACCGCACGCCCGCGGTGCTGTCGCTCGTCGCAGGCCGCGTCGACGGATCGGTGGAGCGGCCCCAGCTCCTGCCGCTCGCGCGGCTCGAGATCGTGCTGTTCCGCGGCAAGCGCCGCGTCGGGACCCTCGTCCGCCTCCGGGACATCCTGCCCGGTCGCTACGCCTTCGGCGTCACGGGACGTGGCCCGCGGGGTGCGCGGCTGCCGGCCGGCGGGTACCGGGTGAGTGTCATCGGCGTGCCCGTCGGCGGTGGGAGCCCGACCGTCGTCGCGATCCCCTTCCGCTTGCGCTAGATGCCCGCTAGCATCACGCGCGTCGTGCGAGGCGCGCGCAGCAGCCGATGAGCACCACCGAGGCGGCCACCCACCTTCGCGAGAACCCGTACGCGCTCGCGCGCGCACAGCTGCAGCGCGTCGCCGACACTTTCGGCGTCGACCCGAACCTGGTCGCAGTCCTCTCGGAGTGCAAGAAGACGGTCGAGGTCTCGGTTCCCGTGGCGATGGACGACGGGACGACGAAGGTGTTCGAGGGATACCGCGTGGTGCACAACGTCACCCGTGGCCCTGCGAAGGGCGGCATCCGCTACCACCCGGGCGTCACGCGCGACGAGGTGAAGGCGCTCGCGATGTGGATGACCTGGAAGTGCGCGCTGATGGGGCTCCCGTTCGGCGGCGCGAAGGGCGCTGTTGTCTGCGATCCGAAAGTCCTCGCGCCCGACGAGCTCGAGCGGCTGACGCGGCGCTACACGACGGAGATCATCAACGAGATCGGGCCCGAGAAGGACATCCCGGCGCCCGACGTCGGCACCAACGCCCAGGTCATGGCCTGGATCTTCGACACGTACTCGATGAACGTCGGCCACTCGGTGCTGGGCGTCGTCACGGGAAAGCCCCTCGCGATCGGCGGCTCTGTCGGCCGTGACGGGGCGACAGCACGCGGCGTCCTGTACTGCATCCGCACCGCCCTCCAGAAGGAGGGCCGCCGGTTCCCCGACACCCGGCTGGCGATCCAGGGCTTCGGGAACGTCGGCCGGAACCTGGCCCGGCTGCTGTCGGAGGAGGGCGCACGCGTGATCGCACTCTCGGACACGAGGGGCGCCGTCGTGAACCAGTACGGCATCGACGTGCAGGCGGCAATCGCCCACAAGTCCGAGCACGGGGCGCTCGAAGGGCTGCCCGGCACGGAGGAGGCGACGAACGAGGAGCTGATCGAGCTCGAGTGCGACGTCCTCGTCCCCGCCGCGCTCGAGCAGGCGATCACCGCCGACAACGCGCCGAGGGTCAAGGCGCACATGATCTGCGAGGCGGCGAACGGCGCGACCACGCCCGGCGGCGACGAGATCCTGGAGGACCGCGGCGTTCTCGTGCTCCCGGACGTCGTCGCGAACGCCGGCGGCGTCGTCGTCTCGTACTTCGAGTGGGTCCAGGGCCTCCAGGAGTACTTCTGGAAGGAGTACGAGGTGAACGCGAAGCTCAACGACATCGTCGTGCGCGCGTTCGAGGAGACCTGGTCGGCGCGCGAGCGCTTCGGAACGAGCATGCGCATGGCCGCCTACGGGCTCGCGGTGCAGCGGGTCGCTGAGGCGACCGTCACTCGCGGGCTCTATCCGTAGAAGCTGACATGAGTCGCGTCGTCGTCTTCACGGCGCCCGGGTGTCATCTCTGCGGCCCGGCGCTCGACGCCGTTCGCTCGCTGTGCGGAAACGACTTCGACGTGGTCGACATCACGATCGACGCCGAGCTCGAACGGCGGTATCGCACCCGGATCCCGGTCGTCGAGGTCGACGGTGTCGAGCGTTGCCGCTACGTCGTCGACGAGGACGCTCTCAGAAGCGCCGTCGGAACGCGGACCGGCTGACAGACGGCCCGAGAAGGGACTGTCGAGAAGGATCCCCTGGATCCGCGGTCGGGACCACCCCTGGCGGCTCCGGCGGCGGCGCGACCTCCGGTGTGTCGTGAGCTGCAACCGCGAACAGGCTCGGTCCGACCTTCATGAGGTTTCCGTCCTTCGCGATCCGGTTGAGGGCGATGCGGATCTGCTCGAGGTTCACGATCTCACCGCGCTCGGCGAATGCCTCGAGCACGCGGGGCGGTGTGATCGGGAAAGGCACCGTTCTCGCGACCTCGAGGATGCGGGCCCGGGGAATGCCGTGGAAACGTCCATCGGGCCGTCGGTGACGCTCGTTGTCGACGGTCGTGGACGACTCGGCCGAGAACGCACCCGTGTCCGGCAGTTCGCCCCTGAGCCGCGCGTGGAGAGCCTGGTCGACCAGGAGGAGCTCGCTCTCGGACTGGGCAAGCACGCGCCGCGCGTCGGCGATGCGCTTCTCGAGCTGGCGCTTGAGGTCAGCCAGCACGTCGTCGGGCTTCTCGGACAAGATCGCGGAAAGCAGTCCCCCGCCAGCCACGTGATCCACAGTAACGCAGCGTCGCGGGAGTGACAAACAGGGCGCCCACCGGCCAAACACGGGAGATCCGCCGGCCCGCGCGTGGCGGTTCTCTGCGACCGATCGTTCGGGCCGTCGGCACAATGTGCGCCGTTGTCACAAACTCTGGGGAGGTGATCGTGGCGGAACGTCTGGGGGTCGGGGTTGCGGCGCGGCTGAGCCGGTACCTCCAGGTGCTGACTCAGGCTCGCAAGATGGGCAAGGACAGGATCTCGTCGCAGGAGATCGCCGAGTACACGAACATCAACGCGACGCAGATTCGCCGCGATCTCTCGGGCTTCGGGAAGTTCGGCAAGCGTGGAGTGGGCTATTCGGTCGACTCGCTCCTCTCCGAGATCCGCAAGATCCTCCGAACGCAGGGTCAGCACAACATCGCCCTCGTCGGCGCAGGGCGTCTCGGTGCGGCCATCGCGTCGTCGCCGATCTTCGCCGAGCACGGCATCACGATCGCGGCCGTGTTCGACAACGACGCCGAGAAGGTGGGAACGACGCTCGGGGGCGTGCCGGTGAGCGCACTCGACGACCTCGAGACGATCGTTCGTGAGCGCAGCATCGTCGTCGGAGTGCTGGCCGTCCCGACGGAGTCCGCGCAGGACGCCGCGGACCGTCTGGTCGATTCAGGCGTCAAGATCGTCTTCAACTACACACAGGCCTTGATCAATTCCCCCTCGGACGTTCAGGTGCACACCTCCAATCCCGCTGTCGAGTTGCTCTACGCGCTCTACTTCCACCTGACCTGAGCGCACATTGCGTAATCCCGGATTCAACCGGCTGTTGGTGAATTTCTGGAAATATAAACCGGTGCAAAAACTTCGACCAACAGGGCGAATTCGGCGAAAATATGCCGAAATGGGGGTAGTAATCTCGAGATAGCGTTTCTACGCTGGCTGCCTAGGAAGTCATGGCGAGGAATCGAGACGCCGTGACGGGGGAAGTGATCGGTGGCAGCGTCGGGCAGCGTGAGAAGGCTCCGATTGTGGCTTCTCGGCATGGTTGTCGTTTCCGTTGCGCTCGCCGTGGCGCCGATCGTGCACGCTGCGGACGGCCCGCCCACGAGCGGCGCAGATTTGGCGCAAACACAGGCGGTCACGGGCCAGGCGACCCCGCCGGAGCAGGTAACACAGCCGGCTACGCAGCAGGCCGCCGCGGCTCCAGGCCGAGCGGACGGCGGTGCGGTCAGCGAGACGGTCGGGTCGGGCGAGGCGTCCGGGTCGGGCGGGCCGGCCTCTGCCGGCGGCGACCACCCTGCTGCGGACACGAATCAGGGCGCCGCCGAGAAGGCAAACGGCGACGGCAACAAGAGTGCCTCGGCGCCGGACACCGCCGGCGCGCAAGGCTCAGAGCCCGAGAGCGATGTGCCGCAGCCGTCGGGCGCCGAGCAGGAGACGTCGGTCGCGCAGACGGCCGCCGCAGCAGCCGCGGCGACGCAGGACGGCGTCGGCAACACCGCGTTCACCGTCCAGCTCGACCAGCCCGGGGACGAAGCGCCGCTGACACAGGCGAACCAGGCGCAGGGCAACGCACAGGCCGGCGTGGACGCCGAGAGCTCGACGCCGGCGACGACCGACCAGGCGGCGAGCGCCGATGCCACCGGGACGCAGTCAGACGTGCAGAACACGGCCGTGACAGTCCGCGTCGGAAGCCCCGGCGGCAACGGCGCCGTCCACCAGTCCAACACCGCAGGCGCCCACGCGGCGACGTCGGTCACGCCCCCCGCGAAGGGACACGCGACGAACGCGGAGAGCGCGGTCGCCGCTGCCGCACAGGACGGGGCCAGCAACACCAACGTCTCGATCCGGGTGTTCTCGCCCGGAAGCGACGGCACGGTGGGTCAGAGCAACCACGCAGCTGCAGCTGCGGAGACGTCCGGCCCCGACGGAGCGAGCGCGACGGCGACCCAGGCAGGCGCCCGGAACACGAACGTCTCGATCCGAGTCGAGAGCGACGGCACGACGGGCGCGGTCACGCAGACGAGCGGCTCGACCGCCACGGCCTCGGGCGACGGTGACGCCACCGCGACCACACAGGGCGGCCTCGACACCGATCTCTCGGTCGTGGTCGACGGCAACGACCTCGTCAAGCCGGGCGCACGGCGGCCTCCAGATCTGGGAATGGACGTGGACATGGGATCGCGACGAGAGCGTCGACGCCCCTCTCGACATCCAGCCCTCCTCGTGGAACTGGGTCTGGGGCAGCGCACGCCGCCGGCGCGCAGGCGACGCAGCTCACACCGGCGCCAGGCTCGGCCACGTACACGGCTGGTTCGTGGACTTGGAACTGGGATTGGGACCGAAGCGGCGCGCCCAACTGGGTGTGGGACTGGGACTTCGCGGGCCAGCTCCCATGCGGATCCTGCGTGTGGATCTGGAACTGGACGTGGGACTGGACGGGCCAACCGGTTCAAACCGGTTCGACGGCCACCGACGGGGAAAGTTCCAACACTCCTGAGACACCGCCGGATCAGGCGAATCTGGCGATCGCGGGCGCGGAGGCGTCCGTGACCGGGTATGTCGCGCAGACCATCAACCAGGACGGCGTCGGTGAGGAGGCCCAGTACGCCGGCCAGCTCGTCTCCGTCGACCAGAGCGCGGATGCCGTCGCCACGGCAACGCAGTCCGACGTGGGCACGCTCGTCATGGGGAATGAGCTCGTCCCGCAGCTCAACCTTGTCGTGAGCCATGCGGCGGCCACCGTGCGGGCAGACCTGAGCCAGCAGGTCGACCAGGCGATGCTCGTCGGCGGCGAGGGCGATGCGGCGCAGTGGAGCGGGCAGGAGATCGACGTCGTCCAGGCCGCGCGGGCGAGCGTTCGCTCGGGACAGAGCGGCATCACGCTTCGCAGCGGCGGCGCGGCTCGTGCCGAGGGCGTCGCGGCAGCGACGACGGCGGCCGACGTCGACCAGCGGGTCGCCCAGGTGGCCCTGGTCGTCGGGGCACGACGGACCAGTGGGCCGGTCAGCTGACGCTCGTCGAGCAGGCCGGCGACGCCGTGTCGGTCGTCGACCAGACAGCGGCCACCGTTCCGCACTTCGTCGGAGGCATCGCCCGCGCGCAAAGCATCTCCGGCGCGGTCGCCGTGGTCGACCAGAAGCTCGTGCAGAGCGCGGCGCGCGGTGGGGGGATCGGGATCCCAGACCGGAATGCAGGCCGTGTATGTCGGCCAGGACGGCTCGAGCATCGCCACCACGACCCAGCAGACGGGAAGCGCGGCGGGGCCTGCAACGAGCGAAGCACGGGCGATCAACCAGGCACTGGTCGTGCAGGACGGGCTTCAGCAGAGCACGGGCGCCCTGGCGCTCGACATCCAGGACCTGTCCCAGCAGTCGATCGTGGTCCAGAGCGCGATCGCCGTCTCGACGTCGGCGGGCGGCATTGCCGGCGTCGCCGTCGTCTTCAACTGTGCAGCCGTCCAGCAGTCGGCCGGTCAGTCGCTCGCGGGAGGGACCGGCATCCCCGAGAGCCGGGACATCTCGACGTTCTGTGCTCCCCCGGCCGCGGTTCCGGATACCGCGCCGACGGCGGCGGGGCTGGAATCCGCCGCCTCCCGATTCTTCGCCACCCCTCCTGCTGTCGAGGCGTCCGCGAGCGGCGTGCTCATGGATGACCTCGACGCCATGGTGTTCCATGATCATCGACGCCTCTCGCCCGCAGGACGCGGAACGCGCGCGACCACGCCGCGCCTTCGCCTCGTGCGCCCCGAGCAGGCCTCCGAGCGACTCGCGCCCGAGTCGCCCTCGATGACACAGATTTCCGCCCCGCGTCCCACGCAAGCGCGCCTCGACACGCGCCCGGGGGATCACGCGGGAGTCGGAGACGCCGGTACGGAGCCGCCGCTCCCGCCGGCGGGAGGCCCACCGTCGTGGGTCTCCGCGTTCGCACCGGCGGCGGCGTCCGGCGCTGGGCCGTCGGGGATCGCAGCGATCCTCGCGGACTTCGCGCTCGTGCCGCCGCTTCTGCTGCGCGCGCGAGAAGGATCGGTCGTCAGGCGACCGATCGACGTCCTCTCACGGGTAGACGTCCCGGTCTGACCTTCGCGTCACGCCAGTGACTCGTCGGACGCTGGTCCGGCGGGCAATCGTTCATTCGGCAGTGACGAAAGAAGGTGAGATACGTGTCACGCAGACTGCTCGCACTCGGAGTGCTCGCAGTTGGGCTCGTCCTTCCGGCCAACGCGCTGGCGGACATCGGGTTCAACAAAGATGCTCTGAAGGCGAACGTCCAGGCGTCGATCCAGAGCGCAACGGTCGTCCAGACCGGCGTTGCGACGTCAGGGCCTGCGACCGCCAACGGCGGTGCCGCCACGGGTGGCGCCGGCACGGGCGGTTCCGGTGGGTATGTCAACACCGGCAACGACGGGACGTCCCAGAGCCAGACCGCCTCGTCCTCGACGGGCGCGGCAACCTCTGGCGGCATCTCGGGAGCGAACACGAGCTCCATCGGCAACGACGGTGGCTCGATTTCGAACGACAACGAGACCAAGTCGATCGTCGACAACGGCAACAAGGCCGAGAGCGACGTCGACCAGAGTGCCGACGGCGGCTACTCCGCCGCGGGCAACTCGAACCACGAGGGCGACAACACGTCCGCCGGTGGCGGCGCTGCGAACCTGTGCGGCGTCATGGCCGGTGGCTGCCAGTCGTCCGACGGTGGATCGAGCGGCCGGGGCGGGAACGCCGACACCGGTCGCGGTGGTGACACCTCGTCCGACTCGGGCAACGGCGGCAACGGCGGGGCGGCAGCCTCGACCGGAGCCGGCGGGGCCGGCGGGGCTGCTACGTCCGGCGCGGCGACCGGCACGGCCGGCGCCGGCGGCGCGGGCACGGGTGGCTCCGGTACGGGCGGCGACGGTGGCAGCCTGTGCGTCACCTGCAACGGTGGCTCGGGCTCCGGCGCATCCGGCACCGGCGGAGCGGGCGGCGCAGGCGCGCCGACTGCCTCGCAGGCGTCCGGCGGTGCCGGCGGCAGCGGGTCGGCCGGTGCAACCGGTGGTGCGGGTGGGTCGACCAGCTCGCCCAACTCGGGCGACGGTGGCGACCCCTACGCGGTCGGCGGCGACAGCGGTCGCGGTGGCGACGGTGGATCGAACGGCCTCGGCCAGACCGCCACGGGCGGCGCGGCAGGGCCGGTGAGCGACACCACGTCCCAGTCGGCAAGCTCGACGGCGAACGGCGGGAGCAACACGAATGGGAGCTTCACGGCGACCCAGACCGCCAATCCGACGACGACGACGACGTCGACGACGAGCCAGGGTGGTACGACCGGTCGCGGCGGCGACACGTACGGCTCACTGAACACCACCGGAGACGCGGTCTCCGGGGCGAACACGACGGCCGCGGTCGGCGGCGACGTGATCGCGAGCGAGACGGGTGCGGGCAACGCCGCTGGTGGCGCCGGCACCGGTGGCGCGGCAAATGCGAACGGCGGCACCGCGACCAGCGGTCCTGCTGCGGTCTCCAACACGGCGACCGTGTCGCAGACGTCGACGCAGAACATGAACGCCTGGGACAACGACACTTGGGTGTCGATCTGGTCGTTCAAGAAGAAGCACTACAGCTGGTAGGACGATGAGGGACCGATCGCCTGCGATGACCGTGATGCACGAGGTAGCCACCTCCGGAGGTCGCCTGACGACCTCATACCGGTGGCCGCTCGTGGTCGCGGGATTCGCGGGCGGTTTCCCCATTGCTACGGGGGTGCCGCCGGTGGCCGAGAGACGGCCGTCCGTCACCGGCGGCAACACCCTCCACCGGCCGTGCGGCGCCGGCGCGGGTGTAGCCGATCGGCTATGCCCGTGCCGGCCGTCGGTGGAGGCGGTACCGGCCCGACGTGAGGGACGCCCAGGCGGCACCCTCACGTCGGGGCTCGCACGGCGCTCGTGCGGCCCTTCCGACTCGTGCCCGGGCAGGATGTGCGGATGCGCATCCTGCTCTGGCACGGATACCTCCTCGGCGGAACCGGATCGAACGTCTACTCCCGGCAGCTCGCACGGGAGTGGTCGCGCGCCGGGCACGACGTCACCGTCCTGAGCCAGGAGACACGGCCCGAGGCCTACGACCTCGGTGGAGCGTCGACCGTGCGGCCGGACGTCGGCGGCTTCCTGCCGGTCTTCGTGGTCGACCGCTACGACGGCTTCGACGACGTTCGCCGCGTCCCCGACTGCACGCGCGAGGAGCTCGAGCAGTGGGTCGAGGCGAACGCGGCGGCGGTGCGGGCGCTGCTCCCCGCCGACCTCGTCTTCACGAACCACGTGCTGCTCGGCGGGCCGGTCGGCGCGGCGTCGGGCGCGCAGTTCGCCGTCAAGGCGCACGGCTCGGAGCTGGAGTACGCGATGCGGGGGCGGCCCGACCTCGGGGCGTGGGGGGCGGAGACGCTGTCCGCCGCCCGGGCGACGTTCGTCGGCTCCGGGCACATCCGCGAGGTGCTCACCGAGGTCTGCGGGCCGACCGAGCGCGTGCACGAGGTTCCACCCGGGGTCGACGTCGAGCTCTGGCGGCCCGAGGAGCGTCCGACGGCGCTCGCGGCGTTGCTCGCCGAAGCGCGGCTCGACGCTCCCAATCCCGGCAACGCGGAGGAACGGCTCCCCGATTCCGGGAACGCCGAGCGGCTCGAGTCGTTCCTCGGCGGCGACCTGCCGACGGTCGTGTACTTCGGCAAGCTGATCGAGCAGAAGGGCGTCCACGTGCTGCTCGAGGCGCTGCGCGGTGTGAACGCGCGTGTTGTCGTCGTCGGCTTCGGCCCGGAGCGGGCGGCGCTCGAGGCGCAGGCCGCGGCGGATGGCGTCCGCGCGCTCTTCACCGGCCCGCTCGAGCACCGCCACCTGCGTCACCTGCTGGCGTTCGCGGACACGTGCGTCGTGCCGTCCGTCTTCCCCGAGGCGTTCGGCATGGTGGCCGCGGAGGCGGCGGCCGCGGGCTGCCCGCCCGTCGTGGCACACCACTCCGGGCTGGCGGAGGTCGCGGCGGAGCTCGCGGCGGAGCTGCCGCCTTCGATCGGGCCGCTCGTCTCGTTCCCGTCCGGCGACGCCGGCGCCCTGCGCGAGCGGCTCACGGGGCTGCTCGGCCTGGGCGCGGCAGACCGCGCGAGGGTGCGCGCGACGGTTCGGCGGGTCGCCGCCGAGCGGTGGAGCTGGGCCGGTATCGCGCGCCGCCTGCTCGAGCTCTCCGAGTAGCCTTCCCGCTCCATGGGTGAGTCGACCGGCGGCGAGCCGTACGAGCGGGTCCTCGCGGAGGCCTACGAGCGCTTCGAGGAGGCGGACGATTTCACGGTCTCGGTCGAGGAGGAGTTCGCGCTCCTCGACCCGGAGACGCTCGACCTCGTCAACCGCTTCGAGGACGTACAGGAGGCGGTGCGTGGGACGGAGCTCGAGCCGAACCTCGCCGGTGAGCTGATCGCGTCGGAGGCGGAGGTGAAGACGGGCAAGCAGGCGTCGTTCGTGGACGTCCCGTCGACGCTCGCGGAACGGCGCGCCCAGCTCGCCGCCCTCGTAGAGCCGCTCGGGCTCACGCTCGGCGCGACCGGCACCCACCCCTGGGCGAGCTGGCGCGACCAGCGCATCATCGACACGCCGCACTACCGGCGGAACGACGAAATCCTCCGCTACGTCGTCTGGCGCAACAACACGTTCGGCATCCACACGCACGTCGCGATCCGCGGCGCCGACCGCGCGGTGCGGGTCGTGTCCGCGCTCCGCAACTGGCTGCCCGAGCTGCTCGCCGTCTCCGCGAGCTCGCCGTTCCACGAGGGGGTCGACACCGGCCTCCACTCGGCCCGGACGCAGGTGTTCACGCGGTTCTTCCCCCGTTGCGGCGTCCCCGACGCGTTCGATTCGTGGAACGCGTACGCCGACTACGTGCGGTTCCTCTACCGCACCGGCTCGATCGACAGGCCGACCCAGATCTGGTGGAGCGTCCGTCCGCACCTGTCGTTCCCCACGGTCGAGCTCCGCTTCTGCGACGCGCAGCCGGACCTCGGCGAAGCACAATCGCTCACCGCGTTGATGGTGTCGCTCACCGCCCGCTGCGCGCGAGCGCTCGACGAAGGCGAGCCGCTCCCGGAGCACCCGCACCGCCTGATCGAGGAGAACACGTGGCGCGCGATCCGCAACGGGCTCTCCGGTGAGCTGATCGACCTGGAGCGCGGTGACGTCCTGCCTGCGCGGGCGAGGGTCGAGCGGCTCGTGGAGTGGGTGCTTCCCGTCGCCGAGGAGATCGGCGCCGCGCCCTGGCTGCGGCTGCCCGAGCGGAACGCCGCTGAGCGCCAGATCGCGCGGCGTGCGGAGGGCGCGGACTTCGCCGAGATCTACGCCGAGCAGGTACGCGCCACCGTGCCGGCGACCGGCTGACACGCGCAGCGCGGCGCGCGAGTGCCGATCCCCGGGGCAAGCCCCCGGCTTGTGCTGCATAATCCGCCGCGCTGACGCCATTTCGGTGTCTCTTTGTGCGCCCCGACTCGGAGGATGGATGGACTTCTTTGTTGACCACGCCGTGCTGTTCGCGCTCGTCTGTGCGGGCGTCGCGATCGCATACGGCCTGTACCTGACCTGGTGGCTGCTCAAGCAGCCCGCGGGCAACGCGCGGATGCAGGAGATCTCGCGCGCGGTCCAGGAGGGCGCCGCGGCGTACCTCCGCAAGCAGTACACGACGATCGCGATGGTCGCGGTCGTCCCGTTCCTGGCGCTCGGCTTCTACAACAAGCTCGGGTGGGGCACCGCCGTCGGATTCCTCGTCGGCGCGGCGTTGTCGGCCGCCGCCGGGTTCATCGGCATGAACGTCGCGGTGCGTTCGAACGTCCGCACGGCCGAGGCGGCCCGCGAGGGCGTCAGCCCCGCCTTCCGCGTCGCGTTCAGGGCCGGCTCGGTGACGGGGCTCCTCGTCGTCGGCCTCGGGCTGCTCGGGGTCGCCGGGTACTACTGGGTGCTCACCGGCTGGCTCGGCAACTCGCCCGAGTCCGCGGTCGACGATCTGATCGGGCTCGCGTTCGGCGGCTCGTTGATCTCGGTGTTCGCCCGTCTCGGCGGTGGCATCTTCACGAAGGCCGCAGACGTCGGCGCCGACCTCGTCGGCAAGATCGAGGCAGGCATCCCCGAGGACGACCCGCGGAACCCGGCGGTGATCGCCGACAACGTGGGCGACAACGTCGGCGACTGCGCCGGCATGGCGGCCGATCTCTTCGAGACGTACGCCGTCACGGCCGTCGCGGTGATGCTGCTCGGCACGGCGTTCCCGTCCGGCGAGCTCTGGCTCTTCCCGCTCGCCCTCGGCGGCATGTCCATCCTCGCGTCGGTGATCGGGACGTTCTTTGCCTGGGTCGGCCGCGGCGAGAATGCGATCATCAACGCGCTCTACCGGGCCGTGCTCATCGCCACCGTGCTCTCGGCGCTCGGCTTCATCCCGGTGACGCTCGCGTTCGACGGCGACCGGTTCTCCTTCTGGCAGCTCTACGTCCCGGCCCTGATCGGGCTCGCGATCACCTTCCTGCTCGTCGCCATCACCGAGTACTACACGGGCTCGCGCTGGTATCCGGTGAAGAAGATCGCCGAAGCCTCGAAGACGGGCCACGCGACCAACATCATCGCCGGTCTTGCGTTCGGCATGCAGGCGACGGCGCTGCCGGTGCTCGTGATCGCCTCCGGGATCGTCGGCTCGTACTACGCCGTCGGAATCGGCGACGGCGACCCGCACATCTACGGGATCGGCATCGCCGTCATGGCGCAGCTCTCCATGACCGGCCTGATCGTCGCGCTCGACGCCTACGGGCCTGTCACCGACAACGCGGGCGGGATCGCCGAGATGGCGGACATGCCCGAGTCGGTGCGCGGCGTGACAGACCCGCTCGACGCGGTCGGCAACACGACCAAGGCCGTCACCAAGGGCTACGCGATCGGCTCGGCCGGTCTCGCGGCGCTGATCCTGTTCGACGAGTACGTCCGCGGCCTCGTGGACGAGGGACTGAACGTCACGTTCGACCTCTCCGACCCCTGGGTCATCGCCGGCCTCTTCGTCGGCGGGATGATGCCGTTCCTCTTCGCCTCGCAGGCGATGACGGCGGTCGGTCGCGTCGGCGGCGAGGTCGTCGAGGAGGTGCGCCGCCAGTTCCGGGAGGATCCGGGCATCATGGAGGGCACGTCGCGTCCCGACTACGCGACGTCCATCACCATCGTCACCGCCTCGGCGATCCGGAGCATGCTCGTCCCGGCGCTGATCCCGATCGTGATCCCGATCGTGGTGGGGATCATCAAGCCGGAGATGCTCGGCGGGCTCCTGATCGGCACGATCGTGACCGGCCTCTTCCTCGCGATCTCGATGACCTCGGGCGGCGGCGCCTGGGACAACGCGAAGAAGCTGATCGAGGACGGCGCGTTCGGCGGCAAGGGTTCGGAGGCCCATGCGGCCGCCGTCACGGGCGACACGGTGGGCGATCCCTACAAGGACACCGCTGGCCCCGCGATCAACCCGATGATCAAGATCGCCAACATCGTCGCCATCTTGATCATCCCGATCATCGCCTCGATTCACGGCTAGGAGGGCGGGGGAAACCATGTTTCCCCCGCCAGCCCCCTTCTTCCGCGTTGCTCACGGATCGGCCTGAGCGGGCCTCCCGGCCGGCGAAGCCGGCCTCCGGCCGCGACGGGAGGTGCATGGGTCACGCCTTCATCAGCGGGCGGTGGCCACCTGTACGAGGCGCCGGCTCGAGACGCCTGCCAGCAGGTCGTCGGACGGCTTCCGCACCCGCACGAAGAACTGGACGCTGCGGCCGCCCCCGAGCGGGAAGTCTGCGTGGAGCGTCATCCGGAGCCGCACCCACCCGTCGCGTGCCGTGCGCTGCTCGCCCGGCGCCGAGGTCAGGAGCGGCGTCGAGCGCGCGAAGACGAGCGCATCGCGGACGACGTAGCCGCGCGTGTCGAGCACGCGGACCCGCAGCTCGAGCGGGCGCTGCCGCGAGCGCACGGGGTTCGGCGTGAAGACGATCTGCTGCGCGACCAGCCGTTGGGGCTCGGAGACGCTCGTCACCGGGATCGAGTACTTCCCGTCGGGGAGGCGGATCGAGCCCGGCGGCAGTGTCGTGGGCGGCGGTGGCGGGGGCGACCCAGTGGCGGTGACGAGCGCCGTCGCGTCGGAGGTCGCCGTCGCCGAGCCGAGCGTGTTGCGTGCCGTCACCTGCACGCGGGTTCGGCGGCCGACGTCGTCCGCCGTCAGCTCGTACTGCGTGCCGGTCGCGCCGGTGATCGCCGTGCAGTCGGACCCCGATGCCTGCCCACCGCTCGCCGGGCAGCGCAGCCACCGGTAGGAGAAGACGAGCGGAGTCGTCCCCGTCCAGAGGCCGACGCTGGATGTGAGCTGCTCGCCGCGCACGGGTAGGCCGAAGATGAGCGGCGAGCGCGTGTTGGTGGGCGCCTGCGAGGGTGTCGTGGGCGATGACTGGACCGCCGCCGTCGCATTGGACGCGACCGTCTGCATCCCCAGGCTGTTCGACGCGGTGATCCTGATGCGGAGGCGCGCTCCGACGTCGTCGGTCGCGAGTGTGTACGTCGACGTGTCGGCACCGGAGATCGCCGCGCAGTTGGAGGCGTCCGAAACGCCGCCGTCGGCGCCACAGCGCATCCACTGGTAGGCGAACGAGATCGGTGTCTCGCCCGCCCAGGTGCCGATGCTCGCGAACAGGATGCGGCCCAGGACGAGGGTCCCGCTGATCGACGGCTCGACGACGCTTCGCGGCGGCCCGGTCGTCGTCGACTGCTCGACGAGTGCCGACGGGTTGGAGGCGGCCGTCGCGGTGCCGGCCGGGTTCGAGGCGGTGACCTGGACGCGGAGCCGGTGCCCGATGTCGGCCGCGACGAGCGTGTAGGACGATTCGGTCGCGCCGGGGATGGAAGGGCAGTTCGACCCGTCTGGCAGGCCGCCGTCGGCCCCGCAGCGCACCCACTGGTAGCCGAAGGCGAGCGATGTCCCACTCCATGTACCCGTCGTCGTCGAGAGCGTCGATCCCTCGAAGGACGCACCCGACACGACCGGGTCGCCCGTGCTCACCGGGGTCGTGATCCCCGTGACGACGGCCGTCGGCGCCGACTGGGCGCTTGCCGACCCCTCGCCGTTCTTCGCCTTCTCGAGCACCCGCAGTGTGCGGCTGACATCGTCGATCGTGGCGAGGTAGGTCGTCCCGGTCTGGCCGTCGATGGACGTGCAGCCTCCGCCGGATGCGTCGCAACGCTGCCACGCGAGCGAGAGGCTGATGGGCGGCGTCCCTGTCCACGAGCCCGAAACGGCGGTCAGCTTCTCGCCGACGACCGCGACCCCCGTGATGGCCGGCGGCGTCGTGTTGGAGGGCATCGCGGTGGAGCGTGCGTCCGCTCCGGCGCTGAGGAGCGCCGCGACGGCCACCGCAGCGGCGAGCACGGCACTCGACAGGAACGTCCAGCGACGCGCGCGCACGACGGACACCGGCCGGTTCAGCTCGGACATGGTCGACTCCTCCTGGTCGCGGCTCTCTCCCCTGACGTCGCCGCACGCGAAGCACGTGCGAATCGGTACGAGACCACGTTAGGCGGCGCCGCCACGATGTTCAATTGCGCTTTCCGGCCATGTGGCCGGATCAGGCGGTTCGCCCGCACCCCGGCGTAGACTCGCGCGCGTGCCAGGGAGCCGGAGACGCCGCGAAGTGCGGATGGAGCATGTGCTCGACCGTGGGGGAACCCATGGTTCCCCCACGAGCCCCCTCCTTCAGGGACGCGCCCGGATCGAGCTGACGTGGCCTCCCGGCCGGCGAAGCCGGCCTCCGGCCTCGGAGGGCGGCAGCCCAATGACGGGGGCTCGTTGATGCCCGGCTCCCGGAGACGCCGCGAAGTGCGGATGGAGCGTGTGCTCGGCACGCCGGCGCTCTTCGCGACGGCGTACGGCAACGTCGGCTCGTCGATCTACTACGCGCTCGGCCTCACCGCGGTCTTCGCCCTCGGGCTGACGCCGCTCGTCTTCGTCATCGCGGGGATCGTCTTCGCAGCCACGGCCGCGACGTACGCGGAGGGGACCGTCCGCTTCCCCGAGGCGGGAGGCTCGTCGAGCTTCGCGCGGCACGGCTTCAACGAGCTCGTCTCGTTCGGGGCCGCCTGGTCGCAGATGCTCGTCTACATCGTCACGATCGCGACGTCGGCGTTCTTCGTCCCGCATTACCTCTCGATCTTCTGGGAGCCGCTCCGGTCGAACCCGTGGGACATCGTCGGCGGGGCGGTCGTGATCGTGGTGCTCGTCTCGCTCAATGTGGTCGGGGTCACGGAGGCTGCGAGGCTCTCGATCGGCCTCGCGGTGATCGACTTCGGCACGCAGGTGCTCCTCGTCGTGCTCGGCTTCGCGCTCGTCTTCAACTCCCAGGTGCTGGTCGACAACGTCCACTGGGGCACCGCGCCGACGTGGGCGAACCTCGCGGTGGCGATCCCCGTGGCCATGCTCGCGTACACGGGGGTGGAGACCGTGTCCAACCTCGCAGAGGAGGCACGCGAGCCCGAGGAGAGCGTCCCCAACGCGTACAAGCTCGTCGCGGTCGCCGTCTTCGCGATCTACTTCACGCTTCCGCTCATCGCGCTCTCGGCACTGCCGGTGAAGATGATCGACGGGGAGCTGACGACGCTCCTCGCGCTGCCACCCGAGCAGGGAGGCTTCGCGAACGACCCGATCCTCGGCGTCGTCGACAACCTGGGCCTCGAGGGCGGCGTGCTGCGGGCGCTCCAGCTGTACGTCGGCGTGCTGGCGGCGACGATCCTCTTCATCGCCACGAACGCCGGCATCATCGGGGCGTCACGCATCACGTACTCGATGGCGACCTACCGGCAGATGCCCGAGGTCTTCCGGCGCCTGCACCCGCGTCTCAAGTCGCCGTACATCGCGCTCGTGCTCTTCGCGGGCATCGCGCCGATCGTGATCCTGCTGCCGGGGGACGTGAAGTTCGTCGGGACGCTCTACTCCCTCGGCGCGACGCTCTCGTTCACGGTCGCGCACGCGGCGATGGTGCGTCTCCGGATGCGGCCCGATCCTGCGGTCACGTATCGGGCGCGCCCGAACCTGCGCCTGCGCGGCGTCGACTGGCCGGTCTTCGCGATCGTCGGAGGGATCGCCACCGGGATCTCGTTCCTCGTGATCCTCGTGCAGAACCCGCTCACCCGCTGGGTCGGGCTCGGCTGGATCGTCCTCGGCTTCGCGGGGTACCTCGCCTACCGCCGCTGGTGGGTGCGCGCGCCAGTGACGAAGACGGTGAAGGCGCCGCCCGCGTTCGGCGCGGCGCTGGCGCTCGAGTACCGCCGGATCGTCGTCCCGATCGTCCCGGGGCGGCCCTCCGACGACGCGCTCGACGTCGCGTGCCGCCTTGCGGCCGAACGAGGCGCGCGCGTCGTGGCGCTGACCGTGCTCGAGGTGCCGCTCGAGCTGCCGCTCGACGCGGAGCTACCCGACGAGGAGCGGCTCGCGAACGACGAGCTCGACGAGGCGGTCGCGATCGGCGAGACGTACGGCGTCCGCGTCACGGCGCGCCTCGTCCGCGGGCGGAGCGCGTCGGCCGAGATCGTTCGGGAGGCGCAGCGGCGCGGCGCCGAGATCATCGTCCTCGGGTCGCCGCGGAAGGACCTCACGAGCCGCCGGCGCGGAGTGTTCGGCTCGACGGTCGACCGGGTGATGCGGAAGGCGCCGTGCCGCGTCATGGTCACGGCGTCCCGGGAGCGGAGCGCGGCGTGAAGTGGTACAGCCACGCGGTCTACGTCTTCGGCGCGGTCTTCGTCGTCATCGGCGCTGCGCTGCTCGTTGTCACTGCGGTGAACGGTGGCGGCGTGATCGGGTTCCTGCTCGGCGGACTGTTCGTCGCGCTCGGCGTCGCGCGGATCCAGCTCGAGCGCAAGCGCGGAGCCCGCTGATGGCGCGGAAGGTGAGGGGCTTCGAGCGGGTGCTCGACGCACCGGCTCTGTTCGCGATCGCGTACGGCGAGATCGGGTCGTCGATCTATCTCGCGCTCGGGATCGTCGCGGCCTCGGCGCTCGGGCTCACGCCTCTCGTCCTCGCAGCCACGGGGCTCGTGTTCTGCCTCGTTGCGCTGTCCTATGCCGAGGGCACGGCGGCGATCCCCGAGACGGGCGGCGCCGAGACGTTCACGCGGCGCGCCTACAACGACCTCGTCGGCTTCGTCACGGGATGGTCGCTCTTCCTCGACTACCTCATCGTGATCGCGCTCTCGGCGCTCTTCCTCCCGCACTACGTCGGCGCAGCGCTCGAGACGGACGCGCTGCGCGACCATCCGTGGGACATCGTCGTCGCCGTCACGGCGATCGCGGTGATCGGGTTCATCCGTCTCGCTCGGCGGTCACGGCTGCACCGGCCGGCGCTCGTGGTCGCCCTGCTCGACCTGCTCGTGCAGTCGCTCATCGTGGTGCTCGGCCTCGCGCTCCTGTTCTCGCCGACGACCCTCGTCGACGGCCTGTCGCTGGCGCCCGGCCAGGACTGGCTCGACGACCTCCTGTTCGCGATCCCGCTCGGCTTCCTCGCCTACACCGGGCTCGAGACGGTGGCGAACCTCGCCGAGGAGGCACGAGAGCCGGGTCGCACGCTGCCTCGCTCGCTGTTCTCGGCGATCGGGCTGGTGGTGATCCTCACCGTGCTCGTCGCGGTCGTGGGCGTCACGGCGTTCCCGGCTGCGGACGACGGCACGTCGGAGCTCGGCAGCACGTGGCTCGAGGCCCCGCTGGTCGGCATCGTCACCGCCTTCGACGGCGAGCTGCCGTCGGGCCTCGTCGAGGTGCTCAGGATCGCGGTCGGCCTGTCGTCGGCCCTCATCCTCGTGATGGCGATCACGACGTCGATCTCGGGCTGCGCGCGCCTCGCCCACTCGATGGGGACCCACGGCATGCTGCCGCGCGCGATCGGCCGCTTCGAGCGCCGGACACTCGTCCCGCGGCAGACGATCGCCGCGATCACCGTCGTTGCGATCGTGATCGTCCTCGTCGGTGCCGCGATCGGGGACGAGGCGAAGCTGCTCGCCAGCACCTACTCGTTCGGCGTCCTGCTCGCCTTCACGCTCGCCCAGCTCGCGGTGATCCGGCTGCGCCGGCTCGAGCCGGACCTCCCGCGTCCGTTCCGCGCCCGGCCGGACGTGCGGATCGGCGGCGTCGACGTGCCGCTCGCAGCGCTGATCGGGGCGCCGCTGACCGGCGCGATCTTCGTCCTCGCGATGGTGACGCACGAAGGGGCCCGCTACGCCGGCCCGGCCTGGCTGGCGATCGGGCTCGTGGTCTACGCAGGAACCCGTGTGCGCGAGCGCAAGGGGATGCTCGAGGACGTCGACCCGCGTGCCGCGCTGCCGGTCGGCGCGTCCTTTCGCCGCATCCTCGTGCCGATGAAGCTCGGCGACATCGGCGAGGAGATGGTGGCGACGGCGGTCGCGCTCGCCAAGGAGAGCGGTGCGACGATCGAGGCGATCACCGTCGTCCAGGTGCCGCGCGAGCGGGAGCTCGGCGCGCCGCTGCCACGCGACGTCGCCGAGGAGGCCGACGCGTCGGTCGCGGAGGCGCGCGCGCTCGGCGAGGAGAACGGGGTCGACGTGCGCGCCGAGGCCGTTCACGCCCGCTCGATCGGCCATGCGATCGTCGACGAGGCGACCAGCCGGAGCGCCGACCTGATCGTGCTCGGCTCGTCGCCGCGCTGGCGGAGGCAGTCGCGGTTCTTCTCGCCGACCGTCGACCACGTCCTGCGTCACGCCCCCTGCGAGGTACTCGTCGTCGCGTTCCCCGAGGGGGTGTTCGACGAGTAACCTCAACGGTGTGAAGGCAGTGGTCATCGGGTGTGGCAGAGTCGGCGCCTCGGTCGCGAAGCAGCTCGCCGGCGACGGCTGGAACGTCACTTGTGTGGACGACGACGAGCTGGCGCTCACCCGCCTCGGCGACTGGCGCGGCGGCTTCGTCGTCGGTCACGGGATGGATCTCGACGTGCTCGATCGCGCCGGCGTCGCGAAGGCCGACGCGGCCGTCGTCTCGACGGATGGGGACAACTCGAACATCGTGATCGGCCAGATGCTCCAGCTGCGCTACGGAATCGGCTGCGTCGTCGTCCGCATCTTCGACCCGCGCCGGGCGGACTTCTACGCCGAGCGTGGGCTCAGGACGGTGTGCCCGACGAAGACGTCGATCGCGACGCTCGCCGACATCGTCCGCGCATGCGACGCGGCCCCGGTCGGAAGCGCGAGCTGAGCCGTGTACGCGATCGTCGCAGGGGGCGGGAAGGTCGGCGCGAACATCACGCGCTCGCTCGTGCAGATGGGGCACGAGGTGACGCTGATCGAGCAGCGTCGCGACCGGTGGGAGCAGCTCGAGGCGGAGCTCGGGCCGATCGTCCTCCAGGGCGACGCCACCGAGCTCCACATCCTCGAGCGGGCCGGCATCGCCCGGCCGCCGGAGATCCTGCTCGCGGTGACCGGTGACGACGAGGACAACATCGTCATCTCCCAGATCGCCAAGGAGGGCTACCACGTGCCGAAGGCGATCGCCCGCGTCAACGACCCGCGGAATCAGCCCTATTTCGACGTCCTCGGGATCACGCAGACGGTCTGCGCCACGTCCGGCCTCCTCGGTCTCGTCGAGCACGAGGTGCCCGAGCACGGCCTCGTCAAGCTGCTCGAGCTCCGCGGCGAGGGCCTCGAGCTCGTCGAGCTCCACGTCCCGCCCGACGCCCCGGCCGCCGGCAAGCGGATCGCAGGGATCTCGCTTCCCGACGGCGCGAAGCTGGTGTCCGTGATGCGGAACGGGGTCGGTGAGATCGCCAGGGACGACACCGTGATCAGGCCGGGCGACCAGGTCGTCGCGATCCTGAAGCCGGGCGTCGAGGACCGCGTGCGCCGCGCCGTGGTCGGGTAAGCGGATGCCGCCTGGCGGCGGCCTCCGCTAGAAGAGACGTTCCTCGAGAGTGCGGCCACGTTCTCGGGAAGAATGCGAGCGTGACGGTCGCCCTTTCTAACCTCGACGCCGAAGGCGTCGAGGGATGACGCTCGCCGAGCTCGCCGTCACCATCGGAGTGCTTGGCGTTCTCGGGCTTACGGCGAGTAGGTTCGGGCTCTCCGCGATCCCCGCGTATCTCTTCGCCGGGATCATCCTCGGGCCGAACGAGCCGGACATCGTCCAGCTCGTCAAGCCGTCGGAGGTGACGCACTTCGTCTCCGAGATCGGGCTGATCTTCCTTCTGTTCTTCCTCGGGCTGGAGTTCAGCCTCGAGCGGCTCGTGCGGAGCGGCCGGCACGTCGGCCTGGGCGGCGCGGCTGACCTGATCGTCAACGTCGGGCTCGGCCTCCTCGTCGGGTTGATCGCGTTCGGCCCGTCGTTCGCCGCGCTCGTCCTCGCCGCCTGCATCTACGTCTCCTCGAGCGCGATCGCGGTGAAGGCACTGATCGACTTCCGGCGCCTCGCGGACGACGAAACGGACCTCGTGCTCGCGATCCTGCTCTTCGAGGACATCGCCATCGCCGCGGTGCTCGGATTCGTCGCGACGGGCGGCGGCGGCGTGGCGGAGACCGCGGGCGTCACCACGAAGGCGTTCGTGTTCGTCGCGGCGTCGCTCGCAGCCTCGCGCTTCCTCGGCGCCTGGATCGGCCGGCAACTCGGCCGGCTCGAGCTCGAGTTCTTCCTCCTCGCCGTCTTCGGCTTCGTGATCGCGATGAGCGCGATCGCGATGGAGCTCGAGCTCTCCGAGGCGATCGGCGCGCTGATGGCGGGCGTGATCCTGTCGGAGAGCGGCGTTCGCGAGGAGATCGAGCAGCGGTTCTTCGCGATGCGCGACATCTTCGCAGCGTTGTTCTTCTTTGCGTTCGCGCTGACGATCGACCTCTCGCGCTGGAGCGACCTCGGCTGGATCGTCGCCATCGCGATCGTCGCCACGCTCATCGGCAAGCTGGGGGTCGGTGTCGTCGCCGGGCGGCTGGGCGGCTTCTCGGTGCGCCAGGGGATCAACGCCGGCGCCGCGCTCGTCGCCCACGGCGAGTTCACGATCATCCTCGCCCAACTGGCAGCCGGAAATGCCGCACTGAGCCTCGAGCAGCGTGACGACATCGTCGCTTTCGCCGGCCTCTACGTGCTCGCGAGCGCGACGGTGGGCGTCGTGCTGATGAAGGAGTCGAAGCGCCTCGGGCGCATGCTTCGGCCAGCGGTGGCACTGGAATGAGCTTCGTGATGCTTGACTGTCGGATGAAGGAGAGTCGATGCCACTCGAACTGAAAGAGACGCGCCTGCCGGGCGTGGGCGTGAAATGGACGATGACCCCGTCGGCCGGAAGCCGCATCACGGTCATCCAGCACAACGACGGCGACCGAGAGGTCTACATCCACCGCCGCGGGAGCGACGAGGAGCCGGCCGCGGTGCTCGAGCTGCACGACGACGAGGCGCGGCAGCTCGGCGCGCTCCTCGGCGGCGCCTACGAGCGGCCGAAGATCGTCGAGGAGCTGGAGATGGCCCTCGGCGAGTTCCAGATCGAGTGGATCAGGGTCCCGAACGACAGCTGGGTCAACGGGCGGACGCTCGCCGACTGCGGCTTCCGCAAGCGGACCGGCGTCACCGTGATCGCGATCCTGCGCGAGTCGGAGTCGATCGCGGGCGCCCAGCCCGACGACGTGATCCTCGACGGCGACACGCTCGTCGTGGTGGGCAAGGCGGGTCAGTTCGGAAAGGTGCGCACGCTCCTCGCGGAGGGGCCGGGGGACGAGGAGTAGCCGTTAGGGCGTGGCTTCAGCCTCGCCCTCCTTCCGTCGTCGTGACCAAGCGGGGCGACGCAACAGCCACGCACGCCGGCCCTACACCCGCCAGTACCCCCGCGTCAGCAGCACGAGCACCGGCAGCACCTCCAGGCGTCCGATCCACATCAGCAGCGCCATCACGAGCTTCGAGAAGTCGCTGAACGGCTCGTAGCTCCCCATCGGCCCCGCGAACCCGAGCCCGGGCCCGACGTTGCCGAGCGTCCCGGCCGAGGCGGCGACCGCGTCGGTGATCCCCAGGTTGACGTTCGAGAAGCGGGCGTCGATTGCGAGCAGCGCCGCGCCGACGATGAAGATCCCGATGTAGAGCACGACGAACGCGAGCACGGCGCGCAGCGTGCGCTCCTCGACCGCCTGGCCGTTGAGCCGGATCGGCATCACGAGCTCCGGATGGATCGTCTGGCGCAGCTCGCGCCGCAGGATGCGGGCGACGAGCAGGTGGCGCACGATCTTCACCGAGCCCGTCGGCGAGCCCGCCGAGGCGCCGACGAACATCAGGCCGATCATCGCCATCACGCTCAGCGTCGGCCAGCTGACGTAGTCGGTGATCGCAAAGCCGGTGCCGGTCATCAGCGAGGTCGTCTGGAAGAACGCCTGCCTGACCGCCTCGCCGCCCGAGAAGAGATCCGCGTGCACGAGCTCGGCGAAGACGAGGATCGAGCCGAACAGCAGCAGCACGCCGTACAGCCGCGCCTCCTCGTCCCGGCGGATCGCGGTCGTGTCGCGGCGCACGAACGTGCGGTAGAGGAGCGCGAAGTTCAGGCCGGCGAGCGCCATGAACCCGGCCACGATCCACTGCGTGATCGGCGCGAAGGGCTCGAGCGAGCGGTTGTCGGTGGCGAACCCTCCGAGCGGCATCGTCGTGAGCGCGTTGCCGATCGCGTCGAAGGGGCTGAGCCGGTCGTCGAGGCCGACCGCGCCGACGACCAGCAGCGCGGCGATCAGGACGAGCGTGAGGCCGATGTAGAGCATCCAGAGCCTGCGCGCGGTATCGCGGATCCGCTCGGCGAGCTGGTTGACCTCCGGCCCGGGGAGCTCGGACTCGAACATCTGGCGGCCGCCGATGCGAAGGCGCGGCAGGACGGCGAGCGCGAGCACGATGATCCCCATCCCGCCGAGCCACTGGCTCAGCTGCCGCCAGATCAGGATCGACCGGTCGAGCGCGTCGACGTCGGTCACCACGGTGGCGCCCGTCGTCGTGAACCCCGACATCCCCTCGAAGAACGCGTCCATCGGGTGCGACAGCTGGCGTTCGTCCGAGAGGAGGTAGGGCAGCCCGGCGTACATCGCGGCCAGCAGCCATGTGAGCGACACGACGAGGTATCCCTCGCGGAACCCGATCGGGCCGGCGGAGCGATGACCGAGCCGCGTCAGCCCGAGGCCGATGCCGCCCGTGATCGCGCCTGCCGCGAGGAACGGCCAGAACGGCTCGCCGTACCCGATCGCGACGACCGTCGGGATGAGCGCGGAGAGGCTCAGGTAGGCGAGCATCGTCCCGGTCAGGCCGAGCGCTCCGGCGAGATCGATCCCGACCTTCGCACGCCCGCCGATCCGGGCGGCGGCCCGCTCGGGGCTCACAGCACCTTCTCGACGTCGGGCACCCGCGAACGCTCGGTGAAGACGATCACGCGGTCCCCCGCCTCGAGGACCTCATCGCTCCGGGGGAACAGCGCCTTGCCGTCGCGCACGATGGCGCCGATCAGCGCGCCGCGGATCGGCATCTCCCGGAACCGGAGCCCGACGTACTCGCTCGTCGGCTGGGTGGTGATGTCGAGGACCTCGTAGCGGTTGCCCTCGAGCATCGCGACCTGCTGCGTCCGCGGGTCGTGCGCGAAACGCACGATCTCCTCCGCGGTCACCCCGCGCGGGTTGACGGTGACGTCGACGCCGGAGAGCTCGTAGACCTCGGTCGAGACCGTGTCGTGGACGACGGCGATCGTGAACTGGACGCCGTGCACGCGCGCCAGGGTCGCTGCGTAGTGATTCATCGCGTCCTCGCGGATGGCGAAGACCGCCGCCTGCGCGCGCCCGATCCGCTCCCGCTCGAGGAAGTCGGCGTCGATGCCGGTGGCGTTGTAGACGCGGCACTCCGGCAGTTGCTCGGCGACCTCCCGTGCGCGCTCGAGCCGCGGCTCGATCAGCCGCACACCGATGCCCTGCTCGGACAGCCTCCGCGCGATCGCCGCCCCGACCTGCCCACCGCCGAACACGACGACGTCCTGGACCTTGCCCTGTCCCGGCGCGAGCAGCGCGCCCCACGCGCGGGCCGCGCTCGGAGAGCCGATCACGACGATCCGGTCGCCCACGGCGATGGTGTCGCCGCCGCCCGGGAGCGTCAGCGAGGAGCCGCGGATCAGCGCGAGGACGCGGGAGTCCTCCGGGATCCGCGCCTCGCGGAGTGGGCGGCCGACGACGTCCGTATCGGCGCCCGCGGGGACCTCGAACTCGACGATCTCCACCTGACCGTCGGCGAAGACGTCGGTGTGCCGCGCGGAGGGCATCCCGATCGAGCGCGCGACTGCGCGGGCGGTCTCGAGCTCGGACGAGACGGCGAAGTCGACGTCGAGTCGACCCTCGCGCCAGAGGTCGATGTACTCGACGTTCGACGTTCGGATCACGATCGTGGCCCGCGGCGCCTCGGCCCGGGCGAACGAGCAGGCGACGAGGTTGACCTCGTCCCTCGAGGTGCAGGCGATGAAGAGGTCCGCTCCGCTCGTTCCGGCCTGCTGGATCGCGCGGCGACTCGCGCCGTTCGCCTCGATCGTGACGATGTCGTAGCGGTAGGCGAGGGGCTCGAGCCGCTCACGCACGGTGTCGATCACCGTCAGGTCGTGCTCGCTGTGCAGCGCCTCGACGATCGTCGACCCGACCTGCCCCGCCCCGACGACGATGATCTTCACGCCGCGGCGGAGCGTAGACGATTGGCTCCGACCGATACCCTGAGACGACCGTGCGTGGGGTCGTGCTCGCTCTGGTGACGCTGGTGGCTGCGACGGCTGTCACGGCGGCATGCGCGGCGGGGACCGCGACGCCGAGGCTCGCCGTCGTCGTGCGGGGGCTTCAGAGCCCCGTCGACGTCGTCCAGGCGCCGGGCGAGCCGAACCGCCTGTACGTGGTCGAGCAGCCAGGACGCATCCGGATCGTGCAGGGCGGGCGCATCCGCGGGACGTTCCTCGACGTCCGCTCGCTCGTCGTCGCCGGCGGCGAGCAGGGGCTGCTCGGGCTCGCCTTCTCGCCGCGCTACGCACGCGACCGGATCTTCTACGTGAACTACACGGCGCGTGGCGATGGGTCGACGCGGGTCGTCCGCTACCGCGCGGCGAACGGCCGTGCGCTGCCGAGGAGCGCGCAGGAGATCCTCCGGGTCGAGCAGCCGTACTCCAACCACAACGGCGGCAATCTCGAGTTCGGGCCCGACGGGAAGCTCTGGGTCGGTCTCGGCGACGGCGGCTCGGGCGGCGATCCCGAGAACCGCGCGCAGAACCCCGACACCTTGCTCGGGAAGATGTTCCGGCTCGACGTGCGACAGGCGAAACCGACGCCCGAGCTCGTCGCCATCGGTCTGCGCAACCCGTGGCGGTATAGCTTCGACCGCGCCACGGGCAATCTCTGGATCGGCGACGTCGGACAGGGCGAGATCGAGGAGATCGACCGGCTGCCGCGCGCGACGACCGGGCTCGCCAACTTCGGCTGGAACGTCTACGAGGGGCGGAGCCGCTTCTCCGACGCGACGCTCGGCCCCGGCACGTTGATCCAGCCGATTGCGCAGTACACCCACGCCGCCGGCTGCTCGGTCACCGGCGGCTTCGTCTTCCGCGGCAACTCGGTGCCCCGCCTCAAGGGCCGCTACGTCTTCGGCGACTACTGCAGCGGGACGATCTGGAGCATCCCGGCGCGCGGTGGCGCTCTCCGCAAGGAGCCCGTCAAGGTCGATCAGCTGACCTCGTTCGGCGAGAGCCTCGACGGCGCGACGCTCTACGCGGTCTCCGGCGGCGGCACGATCTACCGCTTCGCGCGGTGACGCCGGTCTGCGCGACCTGCGGCGCCTGGTTCCCGGACGCCGACGACCCGCCCGTCGCATGCCCGATCTGCGAGGACGACCGGCAGTGGGTGCCGGCGGACGGCCAGCGCTGGACGACGCCGGAGGACGTCCTCGACGGGCGTACACCGGACATCCGTGAGCACGAGCCGCGGCTGACCGGGATAGGGCTCGGGCCGTCGTTTGCGATCGGGCAGCGGATGCTGCTGGTCGAGACCGAGGCCGGGAACGTCCTCTGGGACATGATTCCGGCGGTCGCAGACGATGCCGTCGCAGCGGTGCGGGAACGCGGCGGTGCGCGGGCGATCGCGATCTCGCATCCGCACTACTACAGCGCCGCGAGCGCGTGGAGCGAGGCGCTCGGCGGCGTGCCGGTGCTGCTGCACGCGGCGGACGCAGAGTGGGTGACGCGACCCGACCCGGCGATCGAGTACTGGGACGGCGACGTCCGCGAGCTTCTCGGCGGGCTGGCGCTTCTCCGGCTCGGCGGTCACTTCCCGGGCGCGACGGTGCTCCACTGGCCCGGCGGCGCAGACGGTCGCGGAGTGCTGCTGTCGGGCGACGTGGTCATGGCGCTGCCGGACCGGAACGTCTCGTTCATGTGGAGCTATCCGAACCTCGTCCCGCTCCCCGCGAGCGAGGTGGAGCGGATCGGCGCCTCGCTGGAGCCCTGGCCGTTCGAGCGGATCTACGGCGCCTGGTGGGACCGAGTTGTCCCGGCCGACGCGAAAGACGCGGTGCGCCGGAGCGTCGCCCGCTACACCGCCGCGCTGCGCGGCGAGCTGCCCCTTTGATCCGCGGCCCGGGCGCCGCTCAGCCGGCGCGGCGGCGCACCTGCGGCGACTGGCCGAGCGCGGCGTAGGCGACGGCGTTCAGCGAGTCGTTCAGCGCACGCAGCTCGCGGCTCACCTGGACGAGGCCCTCGCTCGCCTCGAGGCGAGCGTCGATCCGCTCCAGCTGCTCGGCGATCCGGTCGAGGCGCTCGAGCAGCGCGTCGAGCTGGCGGTCGGGGACCTCGTGGCGTTCCACGACCACGATTCTACGGAGCGCGGCGACGGGCAAGGGCGCGCCACGCGAGGATTCCGGCGAGCGCGCCGACGGTGTCGATCGCGACGTCGAGCGGGGCGCCGTGGCGGCCCTCCACGAAGTGCTGGTGGATCTCGTCGGACGTCGCGTACAGCGCCGCAAGAGCCAGCGCGAGCCGGGTTCTCCGCGTCGCGCGGAGGAGCAAGGCCCCGAGAATCGCGTACTCGGTGAGGTGCGCGAGCTTGCGGAGCAGAAGGTCCCAGCCGCCGAGCCCGCTCGACAGGCTCGGCACTGCCGAGAAGGCGAAGATCACCGCCGCCCAGGCGAGCACCGGAAGCCAAAGGCGGAGCACCGAGCGCGGGGTCGTCAGGGCCGGAGCGGACACCGGCGCATGGTAGGCTCGCCGCCACAGAAGAGGAGCGCGGTGAGGGAACTCCGGTGCGAATCCGGGACGGTCCCGCCGCTGTGAGGGGAGACGCTCTCCCGCCACCATGCCACTGGCCGCGAGGCCGGGAAGGCGGCGGGAAAGGGAGCCCCGAGTCAGAAGACCTGCCGCTCTCCAGACGCCTCGACGCCCTCGCGGAAGGGAGAAGGAGATGCACTCATGCCACGTCGTTTCGCCCTCGCGGCGTTCCTGACCGTCTTCGCGCTCGCGGTCGCCCTCGTATCGACCGCGGTCGCCTCACCGAGCCGGAGCGCCGCCACGCCGTTCCCTGCCACGATCACCGTCTCGAACGGGCAGGTGACGATCCAGAAGCGCCCGTCCCGCATCGTCTCGCTCTCGGCGACGGCGACCGAGACCCTGTTCGCGATCGGCGCGGGCAAGCAGGTGATCGCGGTCGACAACCAGTCGGACTACCCGAAGACCGCGCCGCGGACGAGTCTCTCGGGCTTCACGCCGAACGTCGAGGCGATCGCGGGCTACCGGCCGGACCTCGTCGTGATCTCGTACGACCCGAAGGGCCTCTCGGAGGCGCTCGGCAAGCTCGGCATCCCCGTCGTCCACCAGGACGCTGCCGCGACCCTGCCCGGCGCGTATCAGCAGATCCGCCAGCTCGGGAAGATCACGGGTCATACCGCCGAGGCGAACGCCCTGGCGACCGGCATGAAGCGGAAGATCACCGCGATCGTCGCCAAGGCGCGGGCGAAGGCGGCGGGCGTGACCGTCTACCACGAGCTCGACCCGACGCTCTTCACCCTCACGTCGAACACGTTCGTCGGCCGCGTCTACGCGCTGTTCGGCCTGCGGAACATCGCCGACGCTGCGAAGGGCGGCACCGAGTACCCGCAGCTCTCGGCCGAGTACCTGATCTCGGCGAACCCGGCCCTGATCGTGCTCGCGGACACGGTGTGCTGTGCGCAGAACGCGCGGACGGTCGCGGCACGGCCGGGCTGGTCGAGGATCGCGGCGGTCCGCACGGGATCGGTCGTCCGCCTCGACGACTCGATCGCGTCGCGCTGGGGACCGAGGCTCGTCAACCTCGTCCGCGCGGTCGGCACGGCGCTCGGACGGCTCGGCCGGCAATAGCGTGGAGGCAGCTGCCGCAACGGCGCGCGCGATCCGCGTCCGCGGGGTGACACCCGGCTGGGCGGTCGCCGCCGTCGCGTTCCTTGCGGTCGCGCTCGTCGTCGGCGTCGTCGCCGGCCCCGTCCACATCGGGGTCGGCGACGTGTTGCGCTCGCTCGGCGAGAAGCTCGGGATTCCCGGCGTCACGTCGCCGCTCGACGCGACGCAGGAGTCGATCGTCTGGGACCTCAGGGTCCCTCGTGTCCTGCTCGCGGGACTCGTCGGTGGGATGCTGGCAATCGCGGGCGCGACGTATCAGGGCGTGTTCCACAACCCGCTCGCCGACCCGTACCTTCTCGGCGTCGCCGCCGGAGCAGGGCTCGGAGCGACGCTCTCGATCGCGTACCTGCCCGACGCGCTCGCGGGGAGGCACGTGCTCCCGGTGGCCGCGTTCGCCGGCGCATCCATAGCCGTCGTGCTCGCCTACGCGATCGGCCGCGCCGCCGGCCGCGAGCGCGACGCGGCGACGCTCGTCCTCGCGGGTGTGACAGTTGCGAGCTTCTTCACCGCGCTGCAGACGTTCGTCCAGCAGCAGAACGCGGACACCCTGCAGGAGGTCACGTCCTGGATCCTCGGGAGCCTTCCCAACACCGGCTGGAGCGACGTCGTCGCCCTCACGCCGTACGTCCTCGTCGCGACGGCGGTGATCGTCGCGATGCGCCGTGTCGTCGACGTCTTGAGCCTCGGCGACCTCGAGGCCGCCAGTCTCGGAGTGGACGTGCGGCGCACGCGGCTCACGCTCGTGGTCGCCGCAACGGTCGGCACAGCGGCGGCCGTCGCGGTGTGCGGGCTGATCGCGTTCGTCGGGATCATCGTCCCGCACGCGATCCGACTGGTCGCCGGCACCTCGTACCGTGGTCTCCTGCCGCTGTCGTTCGTCGTCGGGGCGGGGTTCCTCATCCTGGCGGACGTCGTCGCGCGCACCGCGCTCGCGCCCGCGGAGGTTCCGATCGGCGTGATCACGGCGCTCTTCGGCGCGCCGTTCTTCGCCTTCGTCCTCCGCACGCGTGGAGGTCGGGCGTGACGGCGATCGGGCTCCACGGGGTGACGGTGGAGCTCGGCGGCCGCGCGGTCGTCGACCGCGTCTCGGCCTCCGTCGAGCGCGGCGAGTGGGTCGCCCTGATCGGGCCGAACGGCGCCGGCAAGACGACGCTTCTCCGCGCGATCGCCGGCCTGCTGCCGCACGACGGGCGCGTGTCGCTTTTCGGCCGGGACGCCGCGACGCTCGATCGGCGCGAGCGCGCGCGGCTCCTCGCGGTCGTCCCGCAGACGCCCGAGACGCCGCCGTGGCTCACCGTCGCCGAGTACGTGCTGATGGGACGGACGCCGCACCTCGGGCCGCTCGCACGCGAGGGTGCCGCGGATCGCGACGCCGCCTGGCACGCGCTCGAGCGTCTCGAGCTCGAGGAGCTCGCGGAGCGCCAGCTCGGGACGCTCTCCGGCGGCGAGCGCCAGCGCGCCGTCGTCGCGCGCGCCCTCGCCCAGGAGGCGTCGATCGTCCTGCTCGACGAGCCGACGGCCGCGCTCGACATCGGGCACCAGCAACAGGCGCTCGAGCTTCTCGACGGGCTGCGCGAGCGACAGGGACTGACGCTCGTGGCCGCGATGCACGATCTGACGCTGGCCGCGCAGTACGCCGACCGGGTGCTCCTCCTCTCCCGGGGCCGCATCGTCGCCGACGGGACGCCGGGCGAGGTGCTCACCGAGGACGCGCTGGCGGAGCACTACGGCGCAACCGTCCGCGTCGTGACGGTCGACGACCGCCTGGCCGTCCTCCCCACGAGGGGATAGACGGCGCGCCCCGAAGGAGGTTCCGCCATGCGCCGTCCCGCTGCCGCCACCGCGCTCGTCGTCTCCGCACTCGCTCTTGCCGTGCCCGGAGCCGCGAGCGCGGGCTCGGTCCAGCTCGAGCAGTTCGTCTCGACGGGAGGCACGGTGCAGGTGAGCGTCGTCGTCCGAAAGGCCGCGTCGTTCTCCGTCCTGCTTCGCACGCGGACGATCGGCCGGACGCAGCTTTTTCTGATTGGCACGCACGCCCCGAAGGGCGGTCCGTTGCTGGACACGGCCACGACCCGCTGCGACGGAGCGGCGGGCTCGTACTACTGCAAGGGCTCGTTCGAGCCGCTACCGGCGGGCACGTACACCTTCCGCGTCGTGCGCCCCTCCGGCTTCGGCACGCACATCGAGCTCACCGTGCGCTGGTGACGGCAGCCCGCTCCCATTCGAGACGGCGGGCGAACGGCTTGTAGCCGAGCCTCTGGTTCACCGCGAGCATCGGCGCGTTCGTCTCGTCGTTGTCGGTCAGGGCGATCGTCGCCCCGAGCTCCGCGGCGCGACGGAGGCTGTGGGACTTGAGGAGGAGTGCAAGCCCTCTGCCGCGATACGGCCGACGCACCCCGCAGAGATTGTTCTGCGCTCGGCCGCCGGGCCGGTCGATGCGGATCATCGTCAAGCCGGCGAGCTGGCCGCCGACGAGCGCCACCAGGCTCGCGTCGTCGTCGATCAGCGGGCTCCTCCAGAAGTCGGCCTTCCACTCCTCGAGCTCGATCGCGTCGTAGTCCTCGTTCGGGATGTCGCGGGAGAGCTCCAGGTCCAGCTCGTGGATCGGCGCGGGGTCGTCCAGCTCCGCCAACGGGACGAGCTCCACCCCGGCGGGGACGGGGCGCGGCTCGACGGTGCGGGGATCGACTCCGGAGACGGCCGCGGCGGCAAGCTCGGTGAAGCCCCGGCGCGCAGCGAGCGCCCGGGCCCCCGGCTCGTCGAGCGACCCTGCGCGCGTGGTGCGCACGCCGAGCCGGTCGAGGTGCTCGTCGGCGGCGTCCGCCAGCGCCGTGCCGATCCCCTCACGGCGGCGCGACGGCTCGACGGTGATCGCGAGGTTCCCGCCGTCCGGCTGCGAGCTCCACCAGTTGCGTCCGGCCGTCGCCCAGCCGAGGAGCTCGCCGCCCTCTTCCCAGGCAATGAGCGCGAGCTCGGCCCGGGCGGGAACGGCGGCGATCCAGTGCCGCATGCCTTCCTCGGTGACGATGGACTCCGGCCAGGCGCGCTGGCGCATCGGTGCCGCGCGCGGGATGTCGTCGAGCGTGCCCTCCCGAAGCATCGCGCCACCGTAGCTGTGGGTTTCTGCGGATGGGCCGGGCGCCGATCGACATAGGATGGACGCTCATCGATCATCGATTCCCGGAGGAGTGGAACATGAGCGAGATGCGCGGGACAGACCTCGTCGTCGAGTACCTGATCCGCGAGAAGGTGCCGTACCTCTTCGGCTACGCGGGTCACGGCGCGGTCGGGCTTCTCGACGGAGTCTTCGACCGCCAGGACGAGATCAAGGTCGTCTTCCCCCGGATCGAGACCGGGGCGGGATACATGGCCGACGCGTACTACCGGGTGAGCCACGAGGTGATTCCCGTCTACACGTCCACCGGCCCGGGGCCGATGCTGCTCACCGCGGCAGTCGCGAACGCGTTCTACGACTCGTCGGCGCTGATCGCGATCACGGGGCAGGTCGCCACGACGCAGAACGACTCAGGGGCGCTCCAGGAGGAGTACCGCTACTTCCAGGCCGACTTCCCGAGCGTCGCGAAGGTGATCACGAAGCGAAGCTTCCAGGCCCAGTCCGTGGCAGATCTCGGCAAGTTCCTCCCGAAGGCGTTCAAGCTCGCGCGGGAGGGCCGGCCCGGGCCGGTACACCTGGACGTGCCCTACGACCTGTGGGTCACGAAGGCGGACGTGGAGGTGCCCGACCCCGCGGAGCGCTCGCTGCAGCTCAACTGGCGCACGCCGGGATCGCCCGAGGCGGTCGCGAAGGCGCTCGAGCTCCTGCTTCAGGCACGGCGCCCGCTGATCCTCGCGGGGGGCGGCGTCATCTGCTCGGAGGCGAGCGCGCAGCTCGCCGCGTTCGCGGAGCACGTGAACATCCCCGTGTACACGACCTTCATGGGCAAGGGCGCCCTTTCGGCCCGGCACCCGCTCCATCTCGGGATCGCGGGTTGCTGGGGCGAGTATCCGGCGCAGGAGGCAGCGCGAAATGCCGACGTGATCCTCGCGCTCGGGTGCCGCTTCTCCGACATCCACAGCTCGTCGTGGCTGCCCGGCTACACCTACAACATCCCGCCGACGAAGCTGATCCACGTCGACATCGACCCGCAGGAGATCGGCCGCAACTATCCGACGGAGCTCGGCATCGTCGGCGACGTCCGCGAGGTGTTGAAGCAGCTTCTCCAGTTCGCCGAGCAGCAGGGCCCGAAGCGCGACCGGTCACCGTGGCACGACCAGGTCGAGTCGTACAAGGAGGAGTGGTCCAACTTCATCGAGCAGGAGAAGGCATCGGACGCCGTCCCGATCGACCCGCGCCGGGTGATCAAAGAGCTCCGGGCCGCGGCCCCCGAGAACACGCTGATGATCACCGACACCGGCAACCACCAGACGTGGGTCGAGCAGTACTGGGACGTGTACGGCCCCCAGAGCATCTTCACGCCCGGCGGCTTCGCGGGCATGGGCTTCGGCACCTACGGGGTGCTCGGCCTCAAGCTCGCACGGCCGGAGCAGCCGGCGGTCTGCGTCACGAGCGACGGCAGCTTCATGATGTTCCCCGGTGCCGTCGCGACCGCAACCGAGTACGGGATCCCGGCGATCTGGGTGATCATGAACAACTATACGATCGGCGTGATCCGCGACCTACAGCGCTTCTACATGGACGGCCGCGAGATCGGGACGAGCTTCGTCAAGCAGTCGACGGGCGAGTTCTGGAACCCCGACTTCGCGAAGATGGCCGAGGCGATGGGCGCGGGCGGGATCTCTGTGGAGGATCCGGCCGACCTCGGCTCGGCGTTCGAGACCGCGCTCGCGGCCGGGACGCCGTACGTCATCGACGTGAAGGTGAACCGCGACACGGCCGTGCCGCTGATCGGGACGTGGCACTTTGCGCCGATCCCGCAGGCCGAGCCCACGTTCGGGAAGCCGCTCGTCCTCTTCGTGAGCCTGTACCCGTTCACGGCGATCGTCGATCAGGAGCGCCTCGTGCAGGCGCTCCTGATCAACGCCGTCAACCCGGCCGTGGGCGGGGTGCTCGTCGAGGGACCGAGCGGGACGGGAAAGTCGACGGCCGTCCGCGGGCTCGCCGAGCTCCTGCCGGAGATCGAGGTCGTCGCCGACTGCCCGTTCTCGTGCGATCCTGCAGACCCGTGCCCCGCCTGCCGGGAGCGGGTCGCGCGAGGAGAGCGGCTCGGCTCGCACCGTCGCCGCGTGCGCGTGGTCGACCTTCCGCTCAACGCGACAGAAGACCGCGTGGCCGGCTCCGTCGACATCGCCCGCGCGCTGCGAGAGGGAGTGATGGCGCTCGAGCCCGGGCTCCTCGCGGAGGCGAACCGGGGCATCCTCTACGTCGACGAGATCAATCTCCTCGACGACCATCTCTGCGACGTGCTCCTCGACGCGGCCGCGCTCGGTGTCAACGTCGTCGAGCGCGAGGGCGTCTCCGTCTCGCACCCGGCCCGGTTCCTCCTCGTCGGCACGATGAACCCGGAGGAGGGTGACCTGCGGCCGCAGCTCGCCGACCGGATCGGGCTCCGGGTCGTCGTCGAGGCGCTGGGGGACATCTCCCGGCGCGCCGAGGTGATCCGCCGTCGCGAGGCGTTCACCGCCGATCCCTCCGGCTTTGCGGCCGGATGGGCGGACGAGCAGGAACGGCTGGCCGAGAGGATCGCGGACGCGCGCGAGCGGATGGGTGCCGTCTCCGTCGCGCCCGGGCTCTACCGTGCGATCGCGCGTCTCGTGACGGGCTCGAGCGTGTCGAGCCACCGCGCAGACGTCACGATCCTCCAGTGCGCGAAGGCGCTCGCCGCCCTCGCCGGACGTACCGACGTCGAGCCGGACGACCTGCTCGCGGCGGCAGGCCTCGCCCTCGGTCACCGGGTGGCGGTCGACCCGTTCGAGCCGTCCACGGGGATCGACGAGCGGCTCCTCCGGCGGGTCCTCGACGACGCGCTCGAGGCAGAGTCGACGCAAAAAAAACGCCGGTCCCGGCGACGCCGGGCTCGACGCCCCGCTAGAGGAGCTCGAGGCGAGGCCCGGCATCGTCGAGCTGGACGTCGATACGGCCCGTGTCCTCGACGCGCCGTCGCCACCCGATCGCCTCGAGCGCGGCGCGATCGGCCGCCGCGACCGCTCGCTCGTTGCGCTCCGTCGCGGCAAGTACTCGCGGCCCCGGATCGCCGGGCGCCGTGACCGCGACGTAGCCTTCGACGCCACCGTCCGCGCCGCCGCGGCGCGGGCCGGCCGCCGGGCACAAGCGTTCACCGTCGGCGAAGAGGACGTGCGCCGCAAGGTGCGTGAGCACCGGGTTCCCCTCGAGGTCTGCTTCGTCGTCGACAACTCGTACTCGCTCCACGCCGACCGTCTCGTCGAGCACGTGAAAGGGCTCGTCTTCCGGCTGCTCGAGGACGCCGCCGCCCGCGGAGACCGCGTGTCGCTGGTCGCGTTCAAGAGCGGCGTGCCCGAGGCCGCGCTCGCGTTGCGTCCGACGCGCAGCCTGGCGCGCGCCGCCGAGTGTCTGCGGCGCATCCCGCTGAGCGGGCGGACGCCACTCGCGGCGGCGCTCGAGCTGGCGAGCCGAGTGGTGCGGCAGGAGCTACACAAGCGCCCGAATGCGCGCCCGCTCGTCGTCTGCGTGACCGACGGGCTCCCGAACGTCCCTCTCCATCGTGGGCACGATCCACTCGCCGACGTGCTCGCCCAGGCTCGGCTTCTGCGCCGCGCCCGCATAGGCTGCGTCGTCGTCGACGCGGTGCCGCCCGATCGGGAATCGGAGAGCTGCGGCCCCGCCCTCGCGGCTGCTGCGGGCGGCGTGCACCTGCCGATCGCCGACGTCACCCCGGCCGGATTCGTCGATGTCGTCACGCGGGTCGCGTAGTGCGCGCGCTGACGCGAGAGCAGGCCGAGGCGCTCGAAGCGTTCCTCGACCCACGTCTGGACGCTACTGCGCTGGCACAGGCTCTGCCCCTGCCGTTCGTCGAGTCGCTCGAGGAGAGCGGGCTCCTGGCGGAGTTGGAGCACGAGGACGTGCGGCGCATGCTGGAGCGGCGCTCGGCGGAGCGCACGATCGAATGGGGGACGCACACGACGACCCAGGGCGACGTCCTCGCGGCCTTCGCCACCCACTGCCGCGACGAGCTCACGGACGTCGACGTCGTCGAGGGCGGCCCGACGTCTCTCGAGGTCCGCTGGCGCTCCGAGACGAGCCGCTTCGAGCTCCGCAACGGCTTTCTCGGCATCGACCGGCTGGCGGGCGATGCCTCGACGATGCTTCTCGGCGAGATCGGGCCGGACCTCCGGGCTCTGGTCGAGGTGTTTCTCGACCGTCCGGAGCTACGCGCGAAGCTCGCGGTCTGCGACCTCGAGCTGCTGGAGCGCCTCGGGACCGTGCGCTCGAGCGCGTTCGTCTACTTCGAGTGGTTCCTGCGTGACGCGTACGGCGTCAAGCTCCTGCCGGCGCCGGCGTTCACCCAGGGGCTGATCGACCGCGGCTTGCTCTCCCTCGGCATGGGTTGATCCGGGCAATCGTGCCGGGCACGGCGCCATGTCCGGATCCCACGTGTCCCGACAGGACGTGGCGCGGTGCCAGGCACGACGCCATGTCCGCTCCGGCTATGGCCGGTTCGGCGGCGGAGGCCGCGGCTAGCATCGACGCGTGACCGTCACCCCGCACGAGGAGCTCCTCGCCGGCCTCAATCCGGCCCAGCGCGAGGCGGTGCTCCACGTCGACGGGCCGCTGCTCGTCGTCGCCGGCGCGGGGTCGGGCAAGACCCGCGTCCTCACGCACCGGGTCGCTCACCTGATCCGCGCGCACGGCGTGAAGCCGAACGAGATCCTCGCGATCACCTTCACCAACAAGGCCGCGACCGAGATGCGGGAGCGGCTCGAGCGCATCCTCGGTCGCACGGCCCGCGCGATCTGGATCCTCACCTTCCACGCCGCCTGCGGGCGGATCCTCCGCCGCGAGGCGGAGCGGCTCGGCTACCGCTCGTCGTTCACGATCTACGACCAGGCAGACCAGGTGCGGGTCGTCAAGGCGTGCCTCGAGGAGCTCGGCAAGGACCCGAAGCGCTTCACCCCGCGCGGGATCCACGCGCAGATCTCGAATGCGAAGAACCAGCTCGTCTCACCCGAGGAGTACACGGCACGGGTTGCGTCGTTCTGGGACCAGACGGTCGCCGAGGTGTACGAGCTCTACCAGCGCAAGCTCCATGCCTCGAACGCCGTCGACTTCGACGACATGCTGATGCTCACCGTCGACGTGCTCGAGCGCTTCCCCGAGGCGCTCGAGCGCTGGCAGAGCTCCTTCCACCACGTCCTCGTCGACGAGTACCAGGACACGAACAAGGCCCAGTACCGCCTCCTGCAGCTGCTTGCGGCGAAGCACCGGAACGTGTTCGCGGTGGGCGATCCGGACCAGTCGATTTACGCTTTCCGCGGCGCCGACATCCGCAACATCCTCGACTTCGAGGAGGACTTCGGTGGGGCGGACACGATCGCGCTCGAGCAGAACTACCGCTCGACGAACTCGATCCTCGAAGCGGCGAACGCGGTCATCGACAACAACCGCGACCGGAAGCCGAAACGCCTGTGGTCGGAGCTCGGCGACGGCGACCCCGTGGAGGTCGTCGAGGTCGAAGACGAGCACGCGGAGGCACGCTTCGTCGCGGCGGAGATCGCCCGTCTCGTCGAGTCCGGCTACTCCGCAGCCGAGATCGCGGTCTTCTACCGGACGAACGCCCAGTCGCGCGTCCTCGAGGACGTGCTCGTCCGCCAGGGCGTGCCGTACCAGGTGATCGGAGGGCCTCGGTTCTACGAGCGCGCCGAGATCAAGGACGCTGTCGCCTACCTCTCGCTGCTGAACAACTCCGACGACGCGGTCGCGCTCATGCGGATCGCGAATAGGCCTCGCCGCGGGATAGGCGACACGTCGATCCAGCGGCTCGTCGCGCATGCGACGGCGCTCGGCATCTCGCTGTGGGACGCCACGGCAGACCCCGAGGCTGCCGGCGTCGCAACCGCGAGCGCCCGCGCGATCCGCGGCTTTCGCACGATCATCGAGTCACTCATGTCGGCCGCGCAGGAGCTCGAGATCGACGAGCTCGTCGAGCGCGTGCTCCAACGGTCGGGGACGATCGACGCCTACGAGGCCGAGCGGACGATCGACGCTCGGGGCCGTATCGAGAACCTCTCCGAGCTCGTCGGCTCCGCACAGGAGTACCGGGCGCGCGCCGAGGAGCCATCGCTCTCGGGCTTCCTCGAGGAAGTGCAGCTCCAGTCCGACCAGGACACGCTCGGCGACGACACCGCACAGGTGACGCTGATGACGATCCACAACGCGAAGGGGCTCGAGTACCGCGTCGTCTTCCTGATCGGGATGGAGGAGGGGATCTTCCCGCACTCGCGGTCGATCGAGGACAACGAGGTCGAGGAGGAGCGCCGCCTCGCGTATGTCGGCATGACGCGGGCGATGGAGCGGCTCACGCTGACCCATGCCACCGCCCGCTCGCTCTACGGCCGGCGCGAGTACAACCTCGGCTCTCGCTTCCTGGACGAGCTCCCGGCAACCGTTACCCGGGAGCGCCTGCGGCCCGCCTCGTGGTCCGGCTACGCGCAATCTCCCCGGCAGGTGCTGCCGCGCGAGAATCGCGCGGTTCCCTCCCTGCAGACCGGCGATTCCGTCCGTCACGGGTCGCTCGGAGAGGGCGTCGTCACCCGGATCGAGCCGGACGGCGTCGTGACGGTGCGCTTCGCGGGCGACGGCAGCGAGCGGAGGCTGATGCTCGACTACGCGCCGCTCGAGAAGCTCTAGCAACCGGTGTCCGACTTCAGTCGGACACCTCGCGCCGAAAGCGCCGCGAATGGCGTGGTGCCGGTCCCGGCAAACTACGATCGCGGCATGGCGCTCCGTATCCGCACCGTCCGAGACCTCGACGAGCAGGCCGCGGCGTTCTCGGCGATCGGGCACTACTTCGGGTGGTCGCCGACCCGCGAGGACGCCGAGCGCTTCAGTCCGCTGCTGCCAGCCGACCGAATGCACGCCGTCTTCGACGGCGACGAAATCGTCGGCGGCGCGGGCGCATTCCCGTTTGGCCTGACCGTCCCCGGCGGTGCGCTTCCGTGCGCCGGCGTCACCGTCGTCGGCGTCCTTCCGTCGCACCGCCGTCGCGGACTGCTGCGCCGGATGATGGACACGCAGCTTCGCGACGTCCGCGACCGCGGCGAGCCGATCGCCGCCCTCTGGGCATCGGAGGAGACGATCTACGGGCGGTTCGGCTACGGGCTTGCATCGATCTCGCACAACATCGACGCCGATCGCCACCGCGTCGCAATCCGCCGCGACCTGCCCCACGACGGCTCGGTGCGGCTGGTGACCAACGACGAGGCGCTCCGGACCTTCCCCCGGCTGTACGAGCGCGTGGGGAGGACGCGTCCGGGGATGATCGTCCGCACGCGCGACTGGTGGTCGATCCGCCGGCTCGACGACCGGCCCGAGACCCGCGGGGGAGGAGGGCCGCTCGTGCGCGCGCTCCTCGAGCGCGACGGGCGGCCGGTCGGGTACGCGCTCTACCGGCTCGTGAAGGAGGGCTCGACGCCGGAGACCTGGACGAAGACCATCCGCGTCGGCGAGGCAGTCGGCGTGGACGACGCCGCGACGCGCGAGGTCTGGCGTTTCCTCCTGCAGATCGACTGGACCGACCGCGTCGCGGCGTACCACCTGCCGGTCGACCACCCGCTGCCGCTTCTCGTCGACCGCATCAACAAGCTCCGGCTCTCGGTCTGGGATGCGCTCTGGCTGCGCGTCGTCGACGTCCGGGCGTCGCTCGCCGGACGGACGTATGGAGCGGCCGGGGAGGTCACCGTCGAAGTCGTGTCCGACCCGCACTTCCCGGAGAACGTCGGCCGCTGGACGATCGACGGCGGAGAGGTGCGTCGTACGCGCCGCCGCCCCGATGTGCGGGTGGCCGTCGACGGGCTCGGCTCCGCGTTTCTCGGTGGGATCTCGTTCGGGCAGCTCGCCCGTGCAGGCCGGGCCGAAGAGGCTGCGCGAGGCGGAATCGAACGGGCCGATGCGGCGTTTCGCGCGTCGGCCGCGCCGTGGTGCCCCGAGATCTTTTGATCGTCGTCACCGGAGCGAGCGGGCACGTCGGCGGCCTCGTCGCCGCGGAGCTGGCGCACCGCGGGATCCCGTTCCGCGCCGTCACCACGCACCCCGAGCGTCTTCCGGATCTCGGCGGCGCTGACGTCGCCGTCGGTGGCTACGCCGAGCCCGACACGCTCATGAAGGCGCTCGAGCCCGGCGACCGCGTGTTCATGGTCTCGATGCACGCGCCGCCGGAGCGGCGGCTCGAACTGCACCGGGCGTTCGTGGACGTCGCGGTGCGGAGACGGGTCGGGCGGGTCGTCTACCTGTCGTTCGTCGGCGCCGGGCCCGACGCCTCGTTCGTCCACGCCCGCTCGCACGGCGCCACCGAGACCATGCTCGCCGAGTCGGGCCTGCCGTTCACCGCCGTGCGAAACGGCATGTACGCAGACGAGATCGCCTCGTGGTTCGACCCCGACGGCCGGATCACGGGGCCTGGTGGTGACGGCCGCATCAGCCTGTCGTACCGGCCGGAGCTCGCCGCGGCGATCGTCGCCCTCCTGACCGACGAGGCGTACGACGACCGGCAGGTCGTGAACGTCACAGGACCGGAGAGCTTCTCGCTCGCCCAGCTCGCCGCCGTGGCATCGGAGGTCACGGGCGACGCCTACCGCTACGCACCGCTCGACCGCGAGGAGTGGATCGACTACCGCAAGGGCGTCGGCCGTCCCGACTGGTCGATCGAGGCCGGGATCTCGTACTACGACGGCGTCCGCTCCGGCGAGGCCGACGTCGTCACGAACGACTACCGCGCGTTGACCGGCAACGAGCCGCTCACGATTCGCGAGGTGGTCGCGCTCCACCGCGCCGAGATGCCTCTCTCGAGTGGTGCGGCCGCCCGTCCTGGCTGAGGCCGCGGCATGCCGAGGGTTTGCGGAGCCATCGCTTCGGACAGACCGTCACCATGTCTGAAATCGAAGAACCGCCCACGCCTCCGTCTCCCCCCGAGCCGATCCCTTCGCCCGATCCGGCTCCGCCCCCCAATCCCGGCCCTGACCCGCCGGAGCTGACTCCGATGGCGAGCACACCCGAGCGGCAGCAGGATCCAGGCGAGCACGGGTACGGCGGCACCCAGCAGGAGAAGGAGGAAGACGAGTCCGAGCGCAAGCATCCACTCGAGGATCCGGACGCCGATCCGCGCCAGGACGATACGGAGCAAGAGGAACCACGACGCCCGTGAGCCGGCTCGCCGGTCACGTGCACACCACGCGTCGCCTCAATTGACACGGCCTGCCGGGGCCGGAAGCGATCCCGGAGATACCGCTAGGATGCTGGCTCCGGGCGCTTAGCTCAGTTGGGAGAGCACCAGCTCGACAAGCTGGGGGTCACTGGTTCGAGCCCAGTAGCGCCCATACAGACCCCAGCATCCAAGCCACTACCCGCATGGATGCTGGGGTCATGTGTGTCACGGGCGCCGGGTTTGCTCGTCCTGTGAGGCCCCCGGTGAGGCCCTCAGGTTCAGGCTCCGGCGTGCTTCGGGCTCCGGAGCCAGGCGTACGCCTCGGCGAGCTTCAAGGCCGCCTCGGCGTTCTTCGCATGGATGCCGGCCCGCTCTGTCGGGTGCCCCATTTCAGGTCGGTTCCCCACGACCTCGACAATGAGATCGAGGATGCCGTCGGTGGCGGCCTCCGTCGTCGTTGCCATTGCTTCGTTACCTCCGTGCTCGTGCGCCGGCGTGGCGTGCCGGTCGCGGTTGACTGCGTCGCAAACGAGGCTAGCGAGCACCTCGGACGCAACCGTGCGGCGCTTCCAGGGTGGCGAGGGGAGGCGCCACACCTCCCCGTTCGCCCGAACTGACTCAGCAACCACCGTCCGCGAACACGAGAGAGCGAGACGGCAGCCGGGAGAGTAGAAGATCCGGCGGAGGTCAGGGTCGGGCCGCGGCAAGACCGACCCGCCGATGTGAGGTCACCTCAGTCGGGCAAGGATTCGGGCAACAGCTCCGACCGCGATCGTAGGCTTCGCCAAGAGGTGACCGTCGTCGTACGCTTGGTCCGACCAGTGGCCGCCATGGCGGTGGCTCTCGGCCTGCTGATCGCCGGCTACCTGCTGCTGTTCGAGGCCAGGGACGACACGTTCCACGACTTCTGGGTCGCGCTCGTCGCCGGGTTCGCAGGCGCTGTGATCTGGGCTGCGCTCGCGGTCTGCTTGCAGGCGATGCGCTTCTGGACACAACTGCGGCCCAGCGTGGGTGACTACGACGTCTACGAGAAAGGCAGCGACCAGCTCAGGCGCGAAAAGGTCTCGATCACCAAGGTTCGCAGGAACGTGTTGCACGTCCGAATGACGAGCCTCGGGGACGACGGCCGTGGGGTCGCCCAGACCGAGATCGAGATGAACGAGCGGGCGTTGCGTAGCGGGCGAGGTCTCTACGAGGACGTGCGACCCGAAGTCACCGCGTTCGGATGGTGGGACATTCAGATCCAGAACAAGGACACGATCTACGTGCATACGACGTTCGCGCGCCACAGAACCTTCGAGGTCGAGGGCGCGATCTGGCGCCGCAACGAGCCGACGTGAAATATCGCGGGCGGCGCTACGCGGCCGCGGCAGACTCCGGCTCGTGCTCGAGCGAGCTGCGGCAGAGGCTCGCGTATGCGAGGTCGAGCGCGTCGTTGCTCGTGACCTGGTCGCTCGGCCGGGTCGCGGCGAGGCAGGCTGCGTCGCAGAGAGGGCCGGGAGGCGGGCCTCACCAGTTGGACCCGCCTCCTAGCCCCGACCCGTTGAATCGCCCGGAGACGGGCGTCGCAGGCGTCTTGGTCACTTCCACTGTCGCGTCGAGAGCTACCGGTTGATGCCGCGCCATGCATTGCCCTGCAGGGCTTAACGAACGCTCACAGGTAGATCGGAGGCGCAGAGCCGAGCGGGGGCCGGGGCTGCGCCCCACGGTTGGAGGGTGTCGGATGAGTGCCGCAGGCCCCGTACGAACGACCCTACGACATGAGCGGCAATCGCCTTCATGTGAGAGAGTCCTCTCGCCGAACTTTGGGGGTTCGGACCCTGCGTTGAGGCGCAGACGGGTAACGCTGAAAGGGAGGTCGGTGGTGACTAGTTCTCGAGCGTTGCGCGTGTGGGGTTCTCTTGGAGGCCTCGCGTTCGTCGTGTTGTTCGTGATCGGAAGCGCGTTGATCTTCGACGGGCCCAACGGAGACGAGCCGGCTGCGAAGTACATCGACTTCTACGGTGACAGCGGCAACCGCGACAGGATCAACATCGGCTGGGTTCTCGCCGGCCTCGGCGTGTTCTTCTTCCTCTGGTTCGTCGCCTCGCTCCGCGAGACGGTGCGAAACGCGACCGTTGCCTCTGACGGCGACAGCATGCTCGGGTTTCTCGTGACGATCGGCGGTACCGCCTACGGAGCCGTGACTCTGGTGGCACTCGGAGAAGCCGCGGGCGTTCGGACAATGAGCGACGACACCTTCCAGCACGAGGTTTTTCCCGGGATCATCCACGCCAACAGCGACAGCACGTACATCGCCCACGCGACCGGGACGGCCGCACTCGCGGCGATGATCTTCGCATTCTCGATCACGGTCCTCGCAACCCGGGCGCTGCCCCGCTGGATCGGCTGGTTCGGACTCATCGCGGCCATCGCGGCCTTGATCTCGATCATCTTCTTCACGATGTTCGTCTGGCTGCTCTGGATCGCCGTCACTTCGGTGGTGCTGTTCTTGGCAGCACGCCGAGAATCGGGAGTTACGAGGAGAGACATTCCGACTAGGTCAACCGCCACCTAGCCGTCCCCTCCTCGCGGTGGCGCGCAGGGCCGGGGACGCCCCGCCAGAACGGCTCCCCGGCCCGCTCGCCACCTCGTCGCCGAGCAGGAACGGCGACGATCCTCATCCCTCGATCCGGGTGCCGTTCGGCGCGGTGATGCTCGGCCACGGAGCCTTGCCGGCCGCCGCTCGGATGAGCTGGTTCATCACCGCGTTCTCATCCACCTCGCGCGGCACGCCGCCGCGCTGGCACCGCCAGCGAGACCGCCCTGGGGCACGCGACTCGGCTACGCGAAGAGACGGGCGATCGGAGATCGCCCGCTCGAGCGCGGAGTGCAGGGCGGCACCCGACAGGTCGCCGGCGTTCGGGACCACGGCCCGGGCCGCGTCGACGAGATCGGGCGCCACACCGAGCTCCTTGGCGCGCCGGGTGAACGCGTCGTCGCCGTCTGTGATCGTCGACCTCGGATGGTCGCCGCTGCCGCGGCCGGCCGCCCGCCTGATGAAACTGTCCATGCTGGTCACGCGGCCTCCGACTCGCCAGCCGCCGCGTCAGGCACGAAGACCTCTCGCGCCGGAACAAGCCCTCGAGCCTCGACGTGCTCCTTGAGAGAGCGCGGCTCCGGAGGCCGCAATCCGGCCTCACGCAGGAGCGACGCCTCGACCTGCGCGAACGCCTGGCCCTCGAGGTGACCGCCCGCCGTTGCGACCTTGCCGCCGTTGAGCAGCACGATCACGCTCGCGGCGCGGAACCACTCGGCGCGCCAGGCAAGCGCTGGCCCGAGCGCCTCGGCCTACTTCTTTCGTTCGACGTCCTCGATCTCCTGCGCGGCCGCGAGCCACTCATCGTGCCGCTCCTTGAGCATCCGTTCCGCTTCCCGCACGCAGCTCGAGACGGCCTGCCGTAGGCCTTCGTACTGCCGCTCGGCCTCGTCGAGCTCCGCGGATGCCGCCGCGACGCTGGCGCCTGTCGGCTTCTTCCCTTTGCCGCCGCCCAGGTGCCAGGCGGCGAGGTCGCCGCGGTCGGTCGCGACCTCGGCGGCCTTCTTCGCGCGCGCTGCCTCTACGGCGGCCGAGGCTTGCTCGAGCTCGCCGGCCAGGCGTTGGTAGAGCTCGAGCGCCGTGTCGGCGTCGGGCAGCCCGCTGTCGGCGATCAGCGCGACACGCCGCGAGCTGTCCAACGGATCGTGGAGACGAACGAGGGTCATCGGGGTCACCTTCCTGTCGCAGTGTCGAAAAGCGCGTCGATCCGCGCGCGATCCTCCTCGCCGTCCGCGAGCTCGAGGAGTCGCTCCAGCGTCATGACCTGGTCGAGGTCGTCTGCCGCGATCGCGGCCGCCCTATCGCGCCGACGATGCCGCTGTTCCGTGATCTGTCTCGCCGGCGACCCACTCGTCAAAATTGTCCGCGTACGGGAAGGGCGATGTGCGCTCGTCCACCGATTCCACGCCGCCCCCGTCCAACGGGTGGGCATGCGTTGGCCGTCTCGACCGGCGCGCGCTCGGCGGCGGGCCTGGTTGATCTGGTTCTTCCTCGATGGTCGGCTCTCGGGTCAACCGCCGACTCCCTGTCGGTTCTCCCAACGCTCACACGCCGCGATGACGATGCGTGCAATCTCCCCGAGGTCACTCGGCTCGCTGACGAATTCCGGGATCGTGAACGCGGCGGTCGTCCCGTCGTCGCGGACGAGCGGCACGGTGCGGTGTCCTGTGTCGGGGTCGAACTCGAAGGAGCCGTACGTCAA